>JARAWT010000032.1:0-115837 GCA_033793495.1 Streptomyces sp. MN03-5084-2B
GGCGTTGGTGACCGGGTTGCCGCCGGCGGTGCCGGTGGCGGGGTAGTAGACGTAGGTGGTGCAGGGGCGGTTGCCGCGTTTCCAGTCGTACTTGCGCACACCGACCGCGAAGGGGGTGGCCGGTGCCGGGCCGAGCGGTCCGAGGGCGGCGAGGGCGGGTCCGGCGCCGAGCAGGGCGAGGCCCGCGCCGGCCGCGCCGAGGGCGGTCATGCTGAGGAACGTGCGTCGTTGCATGGTCATGGGGGTTCCTTCGGTGCGCGGAGGGGTGTGGTGAGCCGAACTGGCCCGGAATCGTGGCCGGGTGCGTCGAGTCGGTGCAGGCGCGTTCGCGCGCGTTGTCAGGGGAGCCAGCGGGATGGTTGGCCGGCTACCGTCGCGCGTCCGAAGCTCGGTGACGGCGGGCGCTCGTTCCGTACGTCGAACGACTGGGGACGCGCGACACCAGGCGTGGTGGTCGAATGACCGGAACGGGGCGCGGCACACCGCGGCGGCCGGCGCTGGGCCGGCGGGTTGCGCGCTGGTTGAACGACGGCATCTGCGATGCACTCCTTGTCGGCGGTGACGGAGGCGGCGCGGCAGGTGGACATCGGGGCAAGGGGTGGGAACGTTTGTGCGTGTCGAATTCTTAAAGGTGGAGGGCTTTCCCGGCCCGCCACTGGGAGCGTTCCCAGAATATAGCAGCGGCGGGGATGTGACTCAAGGCACAAGTGGTCCGCCGGTTTCGGGGACAACCGGGTGAGGGGCGACCCCACCCGTGCCTTGCCCGGGTCGGCATCGACCCGGGCAAGGCTCTGGCCTGTGTCTTTGGTTTCGAGCGGGGCGTTCGAGCCGTCGCTCGTGGCGCGGCTGAATGGGGCGTCCTGCTGGTTTTGATAAAGCGCCGAAAGGCCATGGTTCGGCACTCGCCGATGAATGGGCGACGTTTGATCGAATGATCGGATGCTCGTCGATCGGTTTCAACGAATTCGACGCGGAAGTGCGTGTACACAGTGGATCGCGCGGCCGGCCACGAGGAGATCCGTCACTGTGCGGGCAGGTCGTCCAGTACGTTGCGGGCGAGCACGGCCGAGGCGGCGGTCACGCCGCCGACCATGGCGCCGCTGATTCCGGCGGCGACGATGTCCTGGCCGGCGAAGTAGAGGCCGGGGACGGGGGAGTGGGCGCTGATCCAGCGTTGCCGGAACCGGTCCGGGGTGTGGGCGAAGGACATGAAGTCGCCGGTGGTGCGGCCGAGGAAGTGGTTGAAGCTCAGCGGTGTGGCCAGTTCCGTGTGGTCGATCTTGCCCTCGAGCTGGGGACAGAAGCGCAGCACCTGGCCGAGCAGCTCCTCGGTGAGCCGCTCCTTGAGCCGGTCGTACTCCGCGCCGCGGCGCATCCAGCGGCTGCCGTCGAACGGCTCGAACAGCGACCACGTGGTCAGTCCGCAGATGTCGATCGTGGCCCGGCCGGGATAGCGCTCGTCCCAGGACGGGTCCTTGGCCGACGGGAAGGAGAGGAAGTACACGGGCATCGGCTCGTGGTGCGGGTCCGCCTGGTGGGCGGACATCCGGGCCTGCAGGTCGGCGCCGCCGTGGGCCCAGATGTTGCGCGGGTCGAGGCCGAGCGCGGCGGCGGACTCCTTGACGCCGATGTTGAGCACCACCCAGGGCAGCGATCGCTCCATCCCGGCGCACTCGCCGGCGAGGCCGGTGGCGACGTCGGGGGGAAGCAGCTGGTTCGCCGTGGCGGTGATGCCGGCGTCGCTGATGACGACCGGTGCGTGGAACTCCCGGCCGTCGGCCATCGTGACACCGCTCGCGGCACCGTCTTCGCCGATCCGGATCGAGGCGACCTCGGCTCCGATCAGGACCGCGCCACCGGCCGCGCGGATGGTGTCCGCGACCGTCTCGGCGATCCGCCCGGAGCCACCGACCGGGAAGTTCGAGCCGTCGATGTAGTGCCGGATGAGCATGGCGTGCATCGCGAACGACGCCCGCCACGGCTCGAGGGAGTAGTCGCCGAAGTGCCCGCACAGCACCGCGATCAGCTCCTGGTCGTCCGTCAGTTCGGACAGCACCTCGGTGACGGTCCGGTCGGCGTGGTCGAGGAACGGCTCACACATCTGCTCGTAGGTGTCTTCGGCGAGCGGCCGGGGGAGTGCGCGGTGCGCGAAGAACGTCTTGGCCGACCGGCTCGCCTCGAACACCAGGTCCACGTAGCGGTCGATGGCGCGCGCCTCGGCCGGGAAGTACCCCTTCATGCGGTCCTTGAACTTCGCCGCGCCCGAGGGGTATTCGTACTCGCGGTCGCCGATGAAGATCCGGTTGTAGACGTCGGGCATCGGCGCCCATTCGAGGGCGCCGCCGGTGATGTGGTCGAAGACCTGCCGCAGGCGGCTCGAGGGCCGGTGCACTTCGCCCATGTAGTGCAGGCCCGCGTCCCACTCGTACCCGTTGCGGCGGAACGCCTGGGTGCAGCCGCCCGCCGTCGTGTGCCGCTCCAGCACCAGGACCCGCTGGCCGTCGCGGGCCAGCAGGCCGCCCGCGGTGAGGCCGCCGATGCCGGACCCGATCACGATCGCGTCCCAGGCGTCGCCCACCTTGCTCCGTACGTAGCTTTTGCCGCCGCCTGTCACGATCGACCTCCATCTGACTTCGATTGATCGAAGTCAGGTTAGGATGCTGGGTACGATCGAGGCAAGTCAGGTCGCCGGAGGAGTGAGATGACGCACGAAGCGGATCAGCCGTGGGATCGCGACGCCTGGGACATCGATCCGGACTCGGTGGCCCTGACGCTGGCGGTCCTCACGCCGCACTCGTCGGGGGCGATCATGCGCGAGGCGTTCTACGGGACCCGGCGGTTCGACGATTTCCTCCGCCGCACCGGGATGAGCCCGGGAGTGCTGTCGGCCCGGCTGCGTGACCTCGTCGCGCAGGAGCTGCTCGTCAAGGTGCCCTACAAGGAGCCCGGGTCTCGGGAGCGTGCGGAGTACCGGCTCACCGACAGGGGCCGGGAGCTCGTGCCGACCATGGTCGCGATGATCGGCTGGGCCGATCGCTGGCTGACCGGCGACCGCGGGCCGACGATGTCCCTGCGGCACAGCGGTTGTGGTGCCCCGGTCGAGGCCGTCCTCAGGTGCGGACACGGGCACGAGATCCATGCGCCACGCGAGATCGTCGCCTCGCCGGGGCCCGGCGCTCGGAACATACGTGCGGCAAAGCTGCCCTGAATACTCTCGTCCGCGCCGCTGCCCGAGACCGCCGACCCCTCAGGGGGTAGAAGGTAGGGGTCGGCGGGGAGCGGGGGCGCTGTGGAGCGGACGACGTGTTGCGTCGTGGGTGGTGGACCGGCGGGCATGGTGCTCGGCTTGCTGCTGGCGAGAGCCGGGGTCGAGGTCACGGTGCTGGAGAAGCACGAGGACTTCCTGCACGACTTCCGCGGCGACACCGTGCATCCGGCGACCCTGCAGCTGCTCGACGAGCTGGGACTGGGGGAGCGGTTCGCGCGGCTGCCCCAGACGCGGATCACCGACGTGGTCCTGCCCGACGGGGACGGTGGGGTGCGGAGGATCGGTGATTTCGGTGCGTTGCGCAGGTGGGGCGTGCGGCACCCGTACCTGGCCATCGTTCCCCAGTGGGACCTGCTGAACCTGCTTGCCGACGCCGCGCGGGCGGAGCCGTCGTTCCGGCTCGAAACGGGGGCCGCGGTGACCTCCCTGATCCACGAGGGCGGCCGGGTCGCCGGTGTCCGCTACCGCACGAGCGGGCCCGGCGGCGAGGAGGTCGACGGCGAGATCCGGGCGGATCTCACGGTCGCGTGCAACGGCCGGAATTCGGTCCTGCCGGCGGCGGCCGGGCTGATGGTGACCGAGTACGGCGTTCCGTTCGACACCTGGTGGTTCCGGCTGTCCCGGCGGGAAGGCGAGCAGGTCGAACAGCTGACCCGGCGGCCGGGCCGGGGCCGGTTCGCGATCGTCATCCCGCGGGAGGGCTACTTCCAGATCGGGTACGTCGCCCGCAAGGGCACCGACCGCGGGCTGCGTGCCCGCGGCATCGACGCGTTCCGGCGTGATGTCGCCGAACTCCTCCCGGAGTACGCCGACCGGGCCGGCGAGCTGGTCTCGATGGACGACGTCAAGCTTCTCGATGTCCGGCTCAACCGGCTGCGCCGGTGGCACGTCGAGGGCTTGCTGTGCATCGGGGACGCGGCGCACGCCATGTCGCCGGTCGGGGGCGTGGGCATCAACCTCGCGGTCCAGGACGCGGTGGCGACCGCGACCCTGCTGGCCGGGCGGCTGCGGCGGGGTGCGGTGCGCGGGGCGGACCTGGCCCGGGTCCGGCGGCGCCGGCTGCCGTCGCTGCTGCTGGTGCAGGCCTTGCAGCGGATCATGCACGCGGACCTCGCCGGTCCCCTGGTGTCCGGGAGGCCGGCGGGTCCGGCGGGCTGGATCATGACCGCGGCGCAGTGGTTGCCCGGCCTGCGGACGGTGGCGGTGTACCTCGTCGGCGTCGGGCTGCGGCCGGAGCGAGCTCCGGCCGCAGCCCGACGCGGCGAGCTTTCCGGCTAGTGCGCGAGGGTGGGACGACGCCGTGACCACCGGTCCTCGGTGCTCGCCCGCACGGCGAACCGGGCGAGGTCGTCGCGGTTGATGGCGGTGCCGCCCTCGGGGTTCTCGGCGTCGCCCACCCGGTAGTTCCCCCTCGCCGGTGCGTCGACGATCCGGGAGGGGCGAACGGCGGTCCAGTTCAGCGGGCTGCCTTCGAGGACGTGCTCCATGGCGCGCATGTCGCCGTAGAGCTCGCGCATGAGGGTGCGCGCGACGGCGCGATACCACAGGGGGTGGTGGGGGTCGTCGTGCCGCACTCCGCTGGAGGAGAGCACGACGATCCGGTCGACGCCCTCCTCCGTCATCGCGGTCACGAAGTGGCGGGCGCTGCCGGAGTACAGGCCGCCGGAGCGGCTCCCGGACGGTCCGATCGCGGAGATGACGGCGTCCTGGCCGCTCAGCGCGGCGCGCACCTCCTCGTGGTCGAGCACGTTGCCCCGGACGACCTCCAGATCGGGCGGGAGCTCCGCCTGGACCGGGCGGAACGCGGCCGGGTCGCGCACGGCGGCGCGAACGTGGTGGCCGTCGCGGAGGGCTTGTTCGACGATGGCGTGACCGGTGGCGCCGTTGGCGCCGAAGACGACGAGCTTGCTCATGGCGTTTCTCCGGGTTCAGTTTTCGAGGGCGGCGGTGCGGGGCAGGAGTGGCACGGCGGCGAGGCAGGCGAGCACGACACCTCCGACGACCAGGAGCGTCGTGGTCATGGCGGTGGTGGTGCCTCCGCTGGTGCTCACCGCGAGGAAGACGCTGGTGACCGTCGCGGAGCCGACGCCGTTGGCGACCTGCTGCACGGCGCTGAGGGAGCCGCTCGCGGCGCCGGCCTCGTGCAGCTCCACGTCGCCGAGCGCGAAGGTGAAGATCGTGCTGAAGCAGATGCCGGCGCCGAGTCCGACGACGACCGTCGCGACGGCGTTGTGCCACCACGTCGCTTCCGTGCCGACGACGTTCACGGCGAGCAGCAGGAGTCCGGTTCCGGCCAGGGTGGTGAGCAGTCCGCCGACGACGAGCTTGCGGCCGAGCCTCGCCACCAGGGCGGTGCTGATCCCGGAGCCGCCCATGATGCCCGCGGTGAGCGGGATCAGGTTGAGCGACGTCGTGGTCGGCGAGTAGCCGAGGCCGAGCTGGAAGAACAACGAGATCACGTACATCAGTCCGCTGAACACCGCGAACACCAGCAGACCCATGACCAGGCCCGAGGTGAAGCCGCGGTTGCGCAGCAACGAGCGGGCCAGCAGCGGCTGGTCGCTGCGGGCCTGGCGGCGGCAGAAGACGGCGAAGAGGACGACACCGGCCGCCGTGGCGCTGACCGCGAGCGCTCCCCAGCCGTGCTCCGCACCGGTGATCAGGCCGAACAGGAAGCCGAAGAGCGAGCCGGCGAGCAGCCCGCCCGCGACGAGGTCGATGCGTGTGGTGCGGTCGGCTTCGACCGTCGGCAGGAACCGGAAGGCCAGCGCCAGCGCCACGCCCCCGACGACGATGTTGATCAGGAAGACGGGCCGCCACGCCAAGCCGAAGAGGTCGGCGTCGATGAGGACGCCCCCGAGCAGCGGGCCGGCGACCGCGAAGACGCCCAGCATCGGACCGAACAGCCCGAACGCCTTGCGCAGCGCGTCCTTCGGGAACGTCGAGGTGATGATCGCCATGCCCTGTGGGATGAGCAGAGCGCCGAACGCGCCCTGGGCGACCCGTGCGCCGACGAGCATCCCCGGTCCGGCCGCGAGGCCTGCCGCGGCGGAGGCGAGCACGAACCCGGCGAGGCCGGCCAGGAAGGTCCGGCGTTGGCCGAAGCGATCGCCGATCCGGCCGCCGAGCACCAGCAGTGAGCCCAGCGCGAGCGCGTAGGACGCACCCAGCCAGGTGATCAGCCCTGGTCCGGCGCCGAGGTCGGCGGCCAGTGACGGTGCCGCGACGTTGGCGATGGTGGCGTCGATCAGGTCCAGGGCGTCCGCGAGCAGGACGACGACGAGCGTCATCACCATCGTTCGCGTCGACGCCCGGGAGGGAGTGGTGGTCGTGGTCATGGGCCTGCCCTCGGTCGGAGTGATCTGACGAACGCGATCGTAACGAACATGTTCGTCACGATCGAGTTCGGATACTGATACGCTGATCACATGGCACGACAAACGCCGGTCAGCCGCCGTGAACGGCCGGCGAAACCCGCCCTGACCCGGGACGGCATCGTGGACGCCGCGATGGCGATCCTCGTCGCGGAAGGCGCGCAGGCGCTGACGATGCGCAGGATCGCGGCAGAGCTGGACACCGGGCCGGCGTCGCTTTACGTGTACGTCCGCAACGCCACGGAACTCAGCTCGCTCCTGATCGACCGGCTGATCGCCTCGCTGGACCTGTCCTGGGACGGTGCGGAACCCTGGCGCGACCGGCTGCACCGCCTGCTCGCCGACTACTCGGCGATGCTGGCCGCCCATCCGGGCATCGCGCGGTCGGCGCTGTTCGTCTGGCCGGACGGGCCGCACTACCTCGACCTGATCGAGCTGCTGATGCGGCTGCTGACGACGGCGGGCGTGCGGCCGGAGCCCGCGGGACGCGCCACGGACCTGTTGCTGCAACACGCCACCGCGGCCGTTGCGGAGTGGGACGGCCGCCGCGACCGCGGCGAGCAGAACCTCGGCGACCTCGTCGCCACGCTCGACGCGGCGGACCCCGAACGGCACCCGACGCTGCACGCGCTCGGGTCGGCGCTGTTCGTCCGCGGCAGCCACGAGGAGCGCAGCGCCTGGATCATCGACGTGATGCTGGACGGCGTCCTGGCGCGCTCCTGAGGCGCCGTCCCGGCCGCCGCACGTCTGTGAACGGCATAGTGAACGACGCGGTGCCGACATTCCCGCGGAACACTGCGGAGCCGGCACTTGCCAGGTTCTGCAGCGTAGTAATGTCCCTCGATTCGGTGTCCTGCGGTGCGGCGATCAAGTCGACCATTTCCCTTGATCGCGTCGGGATGTGATCGAACACCTTCACGTTCAGAGCGGTTGTCCGCACGGTCGTGGGATCCGACGACGATTCGGTTGATTCGACAACGGCAGCCAGTACGCTTCGAACGAGCTGCGCACCTCCTGAGCCCCGATCCGATGGTGGTGTCCGTGTCCGCATACCTGCTCGACAACGCCTCGCCCCAGGCGGCCGGCCGGTTCGCCGCGCTCGCCCATACCTACGATCCGGCCAGCACCCGGGCGCTGGCGGGGCTCGGGGTCGGGCCTGGCTGGCACTGCTGGGAGGTCGGTGGCGGTGCCGGCGAGATCGCCGCATGGCTGGCCGAACAGGTGGTTCCGGCGGGTTCGGTGCTGGTCACCGATATCGATCCACAGTGGACGCAGGACTTGGCCGGCCGGGCCGCCGTCACGGCGCTGCGGCACGATGTCGTGCGCGACGAGCTGCCGGACGGTGAGTTCGACCTGATCCACGCCAGGCTGGTGCTGCTGCACCTGCCACAACGACAGCTGGTGCTGGACCGGTTGATCAGCTGTCTCCGGCCGGGTGGCCGGCTGGTGATCGAGGACTTCGACTGCGCGTGGACGCCGGTGCTGGCCGCGCCGAGCGCCGCGGACCGGGAGGTGTTCGCGACCGTGCACGAGGCGTTCCTGGGGTTGCTTCGCGACCGGGGTGCCGACCCGGCCTGGGGGCGGTCGCTGTTCGCCGCGTTGAGCGACCACGGCCTGGGCCAGGTCACCACGAGCACCTACGCGGTGGCCTGGCGCGGTGGCAGCCCGGGCATCGACCTGCACCGGGTGAACGTCGAGCAGCTCGCCGGTCCGCTTCGGACGGCGGGCGTGGGTGCGGAGCACCTGGCCCGGTTCCGGGAACTGCTGGACGACCCCGGGTTCGCGGTGCAGTCGTACCCGCTGGTCACCGCGATCGGCAGGTGCCGCGCATGACCGTCCCGGCCGCGACGACCGCACCCGCGGCGACATCGTGGGACACCCTGGCCACCCCCGCCGAACTACGCAGGGCCATTGCAGGGACGGCGACGGCGAGAACGACGGCGACTGACGGAAAAGCGGTCATCCGGCGCATCCTGAACGGGGTCGACGATCGGCTGCTGGTCATCGCCGGCCCCTGCTCCCTGCACGACCGGGAAACCGCGCTCGACTACGCCGGCCGGCTGAGAGACCTCGCTGCGCAGCTGTCGGACGACGTGTTCGTCGTCATGCGCGCGTATGTCGAGAAGCCCCGAACGGCGCTCGGCTGGGAGGGGCTGGCCGTCACGCCGGACCCGGTCGGGCCGCCCGATCCGGGGCGCGGGTTCCCGCTCGCCAGGGCGATCCTGGCCGACATCACCGCGTTGGGTGTTCCGATCGCCCTCGAGTGGCTCAGCACGGTCGGCCCCGCCTACCTGGCCGACCTGGTGTCGTGGGGCTGCATCGGCGCACGGACGGTCGAAGCACCGACCCACCGGCAGCTGGCCAGCGTGCTGGACATGCCCGTCGGCATGAAGAACCGCACCGACGGCGCGGTGGACGTCGCCGTGAACGCGGTCCGCGTCGCCGCGCAGAGCCACGCCTTCCCCGCCGTCGCCGCGGACGGTTCGGTCGCCCTGGCCACCACCGGCGGCAACCCCGACTGCCACATAGTGCTGCGCGGCGGCACGACCGGACCGAACTTCCACCCCGCGGCGGTCCGGGACGCGGTGCGGATGCTGGCCGAGGCCGGGCTGCCGCGACGGCTGCTCGTCGACGCCAGCCACGGCAACAGCGGCAAGGACCACCTGCGTCAGGCCGGTGTCGCGCGCGAGATCGGCCGGCAGATCGCGGCCGGTGAGGGCGCGATCCGCGGGGTGCTGCTGGAGAGCTTTCTGCTCGCCGGGCGGCAGGACGCGACGAGCGGGCGGCCGCTCACGCGTGGCCGCAGCATCACCGATGCGTGCATGGGCTGGCCGGCGACCGTCGAGGTGCTCACCGAACTCGCCTCGGCGGCCCGCGCCAGGCGCCGGGCCACGGTCGCCGTGCCTGCGCCGAGGCCCGCGCCGGCCGGCGCGGGCATCAGCCCGGCCGCCCAGGCGGTCGCGCTGGTGCAGGCGGGGATCTTCGACGAGTACGTGCTCTACGAACACGCCGGGACGTGGACCGTGGCCGGCGGCAGCCGGGCCACGATCACGATGAACGCCCGGGACATCCACGTGCGTCATCGTGACGGCGAGCACCGCCGCGCCTGGCGATCCCGGCCGCTGGCGTGCCTGGGTGCGGCGCTGGCCGAACTGCCCGTACCGGACTGGACCGCGTACGGCTGGGTGGAATTCGAGATGGCGCACCTGATGTCCGGCCGGCGCGACCTGGCCGGTCCCGGCGACCTCGCCCACCTGATCGTGCCCGAGGCCGAGGTCCGCATCGACGCCACCGGCGCCACCACCACCTGCGCCGATCCGCGGCTGGCCGACCGCATCCACGACACGCTCGCCGGCATCACCGCCGAATCCGCGCCGCCGCCGACGGTGATGGCCATCGACATCGACGGCACCTGGTACCGGCAGGCGGTCGCCGACGCGGTGCGGGAAATCCGCCGGGGTGCGTTCCAGAAGGTGATCCTGTCCCGGACCGTTCCGGTGCCGGCCCGGATCGACTTCCCGCGGACTTATCTGGTCGCCCGGGCGGCCCACACCCCGGCCCGGTCGTTCCTGCTCGACCTCGGTGGGCGCCGCGCGCTCGGGTTCTGCCCCGAGACGGTGCTGGAGGCCGACGCCGGCGGGATCGTGTCCACGCAGCCGCTGGCCGGAACCCGGTCCCTCGGCAACGGTCCCGGCACCGACCACCGGTTGCGCACCGAGCTGCTGGCCGACCCCAAGGAAGTGTTCGAGCACATCGTCTCGGTCAAGCTGGCCTACGACGAACTGTCCCGCGTCTGCCGGCCCGGCACGGTGACCGTCAACGACCTGATGTCGGTGAAACCACGGGGCAGCGTGCAGCACCTCGGGTCCCGGGTCCGCGGCGAACTCGGGCCGGACCGGTCGGCGTGGGACGCGCTCGACGCCGTTTTCCCCGCGGTCACCGCCTCCGGCATCCCCAAAGCCGCCGCGTGCGAGTACCTCGCGCGCACCGAACCCGGCCGGCGCGGGCTCTATTCCGGCGCGGTCCTGCGGGCCGCCCACGACGGCAGCCTGGATGCCGGGCTGGTGCTGCGCACGCTGTTCGAGGAGAACGGCCGCCGCTGGCTGCGCGCCGGCGCCGGCATCATCGCGGCCTCCCGTCCGGACCGCGAATACGAGGAAACCTGCGAAAAACTCCGCAGCCTGGCCCCGTATCTCGTCGAAGCGGACGGGGATGACGGTGGCGGCACGGCGCCGAATTCCGCCGAGAATCGTCGTTGGCCGACGGCAGCAAGTGGGCTTCGTCATGAACCGCCGAAGCCGTGAGCAGGGGACGTCCACGCCGGGAACGGCCTTTCCTCAGTGCAGTCCCTCGCTGACCGGACTACCCTCCAACGTGGTGATCACACTGAGCAACAACACCACCTCCGCCCGGCTCAGCGTCAGCACGGCCTGACGCCCGACGATCTCGGCTTCCACGGCAACTCCTCGTTGGGTTGTCTTCGGTAACGCGTCTTGCTGCAGCTGCCGCCGGGGTGCTGCCGCATCACCGGTTCGGGAAGCACTACCGGTTCACCCCCGCCGATGTCACGGAAATCGTACGGCCGAGTGCACCGCCGGTGAAGCCGCCCCGGCGGAGGGCGCCGCCCGACGAACTTGCCCTGGACTTCCGCGCCGCCTGAGGCGGGCGGAGCACCGGAGTCCGGTGAGTGGCGGGCGACTTCGCCGAAGAGTGGCCCGTCCGGGGGCGGGGAAGGTCCACAAAGGAGGCCGGAAAGTGCCGAGCAGCATGGCTGCGCCGCGGTGTCGTCGGGCAGAAGTCGGTCGTGCGGGTCCGACCGGGGGCACCGGCAAGACCGGATCGTCGCGGTCGTGACGCACCAGCCGGTGGCCGGGTTCTCCAGGTCGGTGTGGCGCCGGCGGGACGGGGGCTTCCAACCACGATCGAATAGCTTGTCCCCGAGCCGGAACGCTCTCAGGATCAGTGCGCCGGTTGCCCGGCGACCGAACGTTCCTGAGCTTGGGGGATCCGGGTGACCACTGCCGCACGCGCTGCCAAGAAGAGATCGATGCTGTTCCTCGTCGCCGCGTTGGTGTTCGGGTTGCTCGGCGTGCCTGCCGTCGCGCAGGCGGCGCCCGTCGCCGCCGTGCCGGACTCGGCGCCGGACGAGCAGACCGCGGTGCGGTTCGCCGAGCAGGGCCACAAGACGGTCAAGGTGGACAGCGCCACGACCGAGGCGTCGGAGACGGTGGCCAACCGCGACGGCTCGCTGACCCGGACCACGCACCAGCGTCCGGTCCGCGTCCGCGGCGCCGGGGGAACGTGGGTCGCGCCGGACGCCACCCTCGCGGCGAAGGCCGACGGCGCGCTGGCGCCGAAGGCCGCCGCCACCGGCATCGCCCTGTCCGGCGGCGGTGACCAGCCGCTGCTGAAGCTGTCCGCGAACGGCGTCACGACCGGCCTGACCTGGCCGGGCCGGCTGCCGAAGCCCGTCGTCACGGGCAGCACGGCGACCTACCCCGAGGTGCTGCCCGGCGTCGACCTGAAGGTCGAGACCGACACCGAGGTCGCGCACGAGGTCCTGGTCGTCAAGACGCGCGAAGCGGCCAAGCGGGTGCGGGAGTTCCAGCTCGGCGTCCCGGTCACCGGCGGCAAGCTGAGCATGGACGCCGACGGCACGATGCACGTCCGGGACACCAACGGCGCCGACGTCTACACCGCCCCGCCCGCGACCATGTGGGACTCCTCCGGCTACACCCCCGGCGACCGCGACTTCGTCGTGGGGCCCGACCCCGGCGGCCGCACGGCCGAGGTCGCGCAGCGGCTGACCGGTAACACCCTGACGCTCACCCCGGACGCCGGCCTGCTCGGCGACGGGAAGGCCGCC
This sequence comes from Streptomyces sp. MN03-5084-2B, assembly GCA_033793495.1. Lineage (GTDB taxonomy): Bacteria > Actinomycetota > Actinomycetes > Mycobacteriales > Pseudonocardiaceae > Amycolatopsis. The sequence continues at coordinate 12,509 of JARAWT010000032.1, forward strand.
TACCCGCTCTACATCGATCCACAGTGGACGCCGCCGAACTGCGTCTGCACGCGCAACCACTACCTCGTGCAGTACGCGTGCGGTCCGGGCAAGACGGCGGGCGACACGAAGTGGGACAGCGACGACTACCTGCGCACCGGGTTCGTCGTCGACAACCAGTCCAGCTGCTCCGGGCACCAGGTGACCGCGCGGTCCTACGTGGAGCTGAGCATGGCGGGGCTCGGCGGGAAGCAGATCTACGCGGCAGAGCTGGACCTCGGCGTGGCCAGTGCGATCAGCTGCGGCACCAAGGACGTCCTGCTCATGTCCGGGGCGATCAACGGGCCGACGCCGTTCGGGCAGGGGCCGCCGTCGATCTCCAACATCGCCGAGATCGCGGCGTGCGGCTCCCTCAGCTTCAACATCAAAGACGTGATCGACAACCTCGCGCACAACGGCGACCACCCCACCTTCACGTTCGGCCTGCTCTCGCCCAACGAGAACGACCAGAACACCTGGAAGCGGTTCAACCGGGACGTGGCCTTCAGCGTCACCTACAACTCGGTGCCGAACACGCCGCAGAACCTCCAGCTGTGGAACGGCACCCGCGCCTACCCCTGCGCGCAGGGCGCGAACCGGCCGGCCGTCGGCCCGTCGAGCACCGGCTACACCATGCGGGCCAACGTGTCCGACCCCGACGGCGGCCAGCTGTACGCGGGTTTCCGGATCTACAACGGACCCGGCACCCCGCCCGTCGTGTGGGACGGCAACGAGACCGGCGTCGACAACGTGCTCAGCGACGGCAACCGCAACGACCTCAACGCCGTGGTCAAGGTGCCGTCGAACGAGATGAACCAGGACGGTCACGTCTACTCCTACGACGTCCACGCCACCGACGGCAGGGAAACCACCTGGGTGCCGCCGTGCGAGATCGAGCTCGACCTGACCGCGCCGAACGCGCCGGGCGTGTCGTCGCAGGTCTACCCGGCCGGTTCGTTCGGTGGCGGCCCCGGCCGGCTGGGCGACTTCACCTTCACCACCGCACCGGCGGTCACCAAGGTCGACCACTACGTGTACCGGATGGACAACACGGCGCTGCCGTCGTGCGACGGCGTCGAGCCGGGAACGGTGAAACCGGCGGCGCCGGACGGCCCCGCGACCGCCGCGATCGCGCCTGCCGGCAAAGGCCCGCACGTGCTGAGCACGTGGACCTGCAACCGGGCGGGCACGCCGTCCGGCCGGTCGGACTACCAGTTCTCCGTGAAGGACGCGGCGCCGCCGGCGGCCGCCTGGCAGCTCGAGGGTGACGGCGCCTCGCAGAACCCGGGCCTGCGGTACGCCGGCCAGGGTTCCGGCAACTACACCACGGGCAAGCTCGGCCAGGCCGTCGCGCTGACCGGGCAGGTCGGCGACCTGTTCACCACCCAGGGCCGGGTGCTCGACACCGGGGCGTCCTACACCGTCTCCGGCTGGGCGAACCTGTCCACTCTGGACGGCACGAGCGTGCTCGTCTCCCAGGAGGGCAGTCAGAACAGCGCGTTCGCCCTGCTCGCCGACGGCGGGCGCTGGAAGTTCGCGCTGACGAACGGCGACGGGGCGAACCCCGCCCTCGCCACGGCGGTGTCGACCAGCGCGGCGGCCACCGGCGTGTGGACGCACCTGACCGGCGTCTACGACGGCACTGCGAAGACCGCGACCCTGTACGTCAACGGCACGGCGGAGGCGACCGTCCCGGCGACCGGCTGGAGCAGCACCGGCCAGTTCGTCCTCGGTGGCGCGAAGAACGCGGGCCAGCGGATTTCGCTGTTCCGCGGTGCGATCGACGAGGTGGCGGTGTACGACCACCACGCGCTCACCGCGGCCGAGGTGTCCACTTTGTCCGCGAACGGCGGTGTCCCGGCCGGCGCGACCCGCGAGTACAAGCTGGACGGTGACGCCACCGACGCGACCGGGAACGACGGCAAGCTGCTGCTCCCGCAGACCGGCGTGACCTTCGGCACCGGCTACAGCGACTCCGGGGGCCAGTCGGCCACCGACTCCGCCGTCGGCCACGGCGAGGGCCAGGGCCTGGTGTTCGCCGGCCTCGGCATGGCCGAGACGACGACCCCGGTCATCGACACCACGCAGAGCTTCACCGTGTCGGCGTGGGCGAAGCCGGCCGACAAGAACGCGTTCTACGCGGTCGCCGGTCAGTCCGGGATCAACCAAACCGCGTTCCAGCTCCGGTACGACAAGAACGTCGACCGCTGGATCATGGGCCTGTCGGCCGCCGACCACGGCGACGACGGCTACACCTGGGCCATCGGGAAGACGGTGCCGGCGGCCGGGATCTGGACGCACCTGACCGGTGTCTACGACCGGGCGGCGGGCACCATCTCCGTGTACGTCAACGGTGTCCTGGACGGCCAGGTCGCCATCACGCCGGACAAGACGTGGAACGCGCCGGGCGGGTTCAGCGTCGGCGGGGTCCGGGCGCTCGGCGGGAACGCGTACTTCTTCAAGGGCACCATCGACCAGGTCCAGGTGTGGTCCCGGGCGCTGCCGGGGACCGAGGTGGCCGGGCTGGCCAACACCGCGGTGCTGCGGGCGAACTACCAGCTCGCCGGCGACACCAAGGACGGCGTCACCGGCGCCACCGCGACCCCGTCCGGCGGCGTGAACCTGGCGAGCGGCGTCGCCCGGTTCGACAACTCCGCGACCGGCCAGATCGAAGGGCCGCGGCCGCAGGACTTCCGCGGTGACCGCAGTTTCAGCGTCGAAGCCTGGGTGAAGCACGCCTGGACGGCCGACGACGCCGCGGCGGTCAAGGCGGCGGACCCGAAGAACACCAACGGCGCCGACCCGTACGCCCGGGCGGCGGTGGGCATGAACGGCCCGCAGTTCTCGCCGTTCCTGCTGGGCTACCGGGGCGAGTCCGACAGCCAGGGCAACTGGCACGGGCAGTGGAGCTGGCTGCTCACGAACTCGATCAGCAACTCCACTTCGCAGGCCGCCTGGACCGCGCTGACCCCGGGAACGGCCGACGACAACACGTGGACCCACCTGACCGGCACCTACGACGCCGTGACCGGGAAGACGTGCCTCCACGCCACCACCGACGCCCGGGTGCTCCAGGACGCGTGCCTGGACGGCGCCGTCGGGTGGAACGGCGCCGACGCACTGGCCGACCTGTTCCTCGGCCGCGGCGTCTGGACCGGCGTCCGGAGCGACCTGTGGTACGGCGACGTCCGCGGTGCCCGCGTCTACAGCGGCGTGCTGGACCAGCAGCAGATCAACGTCGACTCCGTGCTCGACCACCCCTGACACCACCGAATCCTGGGCAGGCCATTGATGAACGTTGGTGCGGGATCCGGCTGGGTCCGCAGAACCATCTCGATCGCGGTCGTCGTCGCGCTGGGCTTCTCCGGCTCGACGGCGCCGGCCGCGACGCCGAGGAACACCTGGTCGCTGACCGGTGAGCAGAAGGTCCCGAGCGTCCCGGTGCACCCGGCGGCGCCCGGGCCGGCCCCGGCGCCGCTCAAGCACGACCCGACGCCGCTGCCGAAGCCGGCGTGGCCGGGCGCGTCCGAATCGGACGTGCTGCTCTCGACCGCGCAGGCGAACGCGCAGCGGGCCGACGGCCCGGCGGTCCAGGCGAAGGCCGGGGACAGCCCGGTCCACGTCGGGTTCGCGCACGCGGCCACGGCCAAGGGCGAGGCGGCCGCGGCCATGCCGAGGGCTCATGTGAAGGTCGCTGACCAGAGCGTGCCCGACCGGCTCGGCCTGCACGGCGTGGTGTTCTCGGTGAGCGGCGCCGGCACCCTCCACATCGGACTGGACTACGGCGCGTTCGGCAGCGCGTTCGGCGGCGGCTGGGCGGACCGGCTGCACCTGGTCGAGCTGCCCGCGTGCGCGCTGAGCACCCCGGGCAAGGCGGAGTGCCGCCAGCAGGCACCGGTGGCGGCCTCGGCCAACGACGCCAAGGCCCAGCAGGTCGGCGGGGACACGACGTTCGCCCCGAACAGCACGCACGTCTTCGCCGCGACCGGCTCCGGCGGCGGCTCCGGCGGCGACACCACGGCCCAGCCCCTCTCGCCCGCGGGTTCCTGGCAGGGCGGCGACGGCTCGGGCGGCTTCGGCTACAGCTACCCGATCACCGTGCCCAAGGCGCCCGGCGGCGGCGCGCCGAACCTGTCGCTGGCCTACTCCTCGGCCGGCCTCGACGGCATGACCTCCGGCACGAACAACCAGGGTTCGCAGGTCGGGGACGGGTGGGACTTCACGCCCGGCGGTTACGTCGAGCGGCACTTCTGGACCTGCTCGGAAGACCCGGCGACCGCGACCAGCAACGCCAAGGAGAAGACCGGCGACCAGTGCTGGGGCCCGGACAACGCCACGCTCGTGCTGGGCGGCCACTCGACCGAACTGGTCCAGGTCGACGCCACGCACTGGAAGCCGGCGAACGACGACGGCTCGACCGTCGAACGGCTCGTCGCCGACGCGAACAACCCCTACACCAGCGAGTACTGGAAGGTCACCACCAACGACGGGACCCAGTACTACCTCGGCCTGAACCACCTGCCGGGCTGGACCTCGGCCCAGCCGGAGACGCGGTCCACGTGGACGGTGCCGGTGTTCGGCAACAACCCCGGCGACCCCTGCTACCAGGCCGGTGACTTCGCGGGCTCGATGTGCGTGCAGCCGTGGCGGTGGAACCTCGACTACGTCGTCGACCCGCACGGCAACGCCAGCTCGTACTACTACCAGCCGGAGTTCAACTACTACGGGCTGAACAAGAACATCACCACCCCCGGCGTCCAGTACACCGCCGGCGGCTACCCGCTGCGGATGGAGTACGGGCTCCGCCTGAGCAAGGACTCCGGCGGCAACCCGACCGTGTACGGCTCGGCGCCGACCAACCGCGTGCTGTTCAACGCCGGCTACCGGTGCACGCCGAGTGACGGCTACGACTGCAAGAGCCCGCCGACGTCCGACCTGAGCCACGCGCAGAACTGGCCGGACACGCCGGTCGACGAGATCTGCACCGCGGACAAGGCGTGCCTCTACGGTGCCCCGTCGTTCTTCACCATCCACAAGCTGGCCTCGATCGAGGCGCAGTACAACTCCGGTGGCAAGTTCACCGACCTGGACAAGTGGGACCTGACGGAGTCCTTCGAGCCCACCGGGGACGCGCTGGCCGAGCCGATGTGGCTGGACGGGATCCAGCACACCGGCTACGGCACCGACGGCACGAGCATCGTGTTGCCGCCGACCACGTTCAAGCCGCAGTCCTACGCCAACCGCGTCGACACCTCCGGCGACAAGTACGCCCCGCTGAAGCGCAACCGGCTCGTCGAGATCGACAACGAAACCGGCGGCAGGACCGGCATCGTCTACACCAGCGAGGTCGACACGCAGCCGGGCGGCTGTGTTGCGGGGAACGTGCCCCAGTCGCCGGACACCGACACGCAGCGGTGCTTCGCGGCCTGGTGGACCCCCAGCGGGGCGACCGACCCGATCCTGGACTGGTTCCGCAAGTACCTGGTCACCGACGTGACCGAGTACGACAACACCGGCGGCGCGGCGCCGGTCGTCACCCACTACGACTACCTCGGTGACCCGGCCTGGCACCACGACCAGGGCCAGTTCACCCCGCCGAAGCGCCAGACCTGGGGTCAGTGGCGCGGGTACAACGTGGTCCGGACCACGGTCGGCGACCCGAAGCTGACCACCACGGTCACCGAGTCGCTCTTCATGCGCGGCATGGACGGCGACGTGCTCCCGAACAACGGTGCCCGGCAGGTGTCGGTCACCGACTCCGACGGCACCGCGCTGACCGACCAGAACGCGCTCGCCGGGTTCGTCAGGGAGACCAGGGAATACCGGCCCGGTACGTCCACCGTGGACACCTCGTCGATCAGCGACCCGTGGGTGCAGGGCCCGAACGCGACCAGCGCCGACGGCGTGCTCAAGGCCTACCAGGTCAACGTCGCCGCCACCAAGGGCAAGGCGCTGCTGGCCGACGGCACGACCTACCGGCGGACCCGGATCAACAAGACGTACAACGACAAGGGCGAGGTCACGCAGCTGGAAGACCTCGGCGACGTCGCCGACGGGACCGACGACACCTGCACCAGGACGACCTACGCGCCGGGCACGAACGGCATCACCGGCCTGGCCCAGGAAACCGTGATGTTCACCGGCACCTGCGCCGGCGCGCAGACGGCGCAGAACAGCGTGACCGACGTCCAGGTCTCCTACGACCACCACGCGTTCGGTGCCGCGCCGACCACCGGCGACCTCACCGAGCAGGACACGCTCGACACGTGGGACGGCACCGGACGGCACTTCGTCCCGACGTCCAAGGTGGACTACGACCCGCTCGGCAGGCAGACGAAGTCGACCGACGTCTACGGGCACGACTCGGTGACCGGGTTCGTCGCGTCCGCCGACGGCGTGGTCACCGGCACCACCCAGCAGAACTCCAAGGGCTGGGTGACCGGCACGACGGTGGACCCGCGCGGCAACCCGACCGCCGAGGTCGACCAGAACGGCGTTCACACGGACATCACCTACGACGCACTGGGCCGCAAGACGGCGGTGTGGAACCCGGGCCGCAGCCGGGCCGCGGGTGACTCGCCGACCGCGACGTTCGCCTACACCGAAAGCCAGACGAGCCCGACCGTCGTCAAGACGAGCACGGTGCAGAACGACGGCTCCTACACCGACAGCTACGCCCTGTACGACGGTCTCGGCCGTCCCCGGCAGACCCAGACGCCGGCCGAGGGCGGTGGCCGCGTGGTCGCCGACACGCTGTACGACGCCCGTGGCCTGGCCTTCAAGACCAACAACGCGTACTTCAACGCCGACTCCGGCCCGTCCGGCACGCTGGTCAAGATCGCCGACAACGACGTGCCGAACCAGACGGTGACGCAGTACGACTGGCGGTCCCGGCCGACCGCGTCGATCGTGTACTCGAAGAGCGCCGAGCAGTACCGCAGCACGACGCTGTACGAAGGTGCCGGCCGCACGACGACGATCCCGCCGCCGGGCGGCAGCCCGGCGACGGTGTTCACCGACGTCGCCGGCCAGACCAAGCAACTGCTGCAGTACACCAACGGCTACACGCCGGGTGGCGCCAACCCGGCCGACGTCACCACCTACACCTACAACGGTGCCGGTGCGGAGACGTCCCGCACCGACTCGTCGGGGAACGTCTGGACCACGAAGTACGACCTGCGTGGCCGCAAGACCAGCCAGTCCGATCCGGACAACGGGACCTCGACGCTGTCCTACGACCAGGGCAACCAGATCACGTCCACCACGGACGGACGTGGCCGGAAACTGTTCTACAGCTACGACGAGCTGGGCCGGAAGACCCAGGAGAACGCGGACGCGCCGGCACCGGGTGGCACGAAGCTGGCGACGTGGACGTTCGACACGCTGACGAACGGGCTCGGCCTGCCGGTCGGTTCGACCCGCTGGGACGGCACGAACGGCTACACCGAGCGGGTCGGTGCCTACGACCAGTTCGAGCGGCCGACGGCGCTGGACGTCGACGTCCCGTCGACCGAGGGGAGGCTCGCGGGGACCTACGAGTTCACGACGAAGTACAACCCGACCGGTTCCGTCGCCTCGACGACGAGCCCGGCCGCGGGCAACGTCGACGCCGAGACGATCATCCACACCTACGACGGCCTCGGCCTGCCCTCGACGACGTACGCGATCGACAACAAGCTGGGGACCACGACCCCGCTGGCGTCCAAAACGGACTACGACTCGTTCAACGCGCTGGCCGGGCTCCAGCTGGACGGGGACAAGTCCTCGACCAATGTCGGCCTGGTCCAGACCTACGATCAGGTCACCCGCCGTCCGCAGACGACCACCGTCACCCGGGCCACCCAGGTGAACCCGGAGCTGACCCGCCGGACCTACCGCTACGACCCGGCCGGCAACGTCACCAAGATCGCCGACACGCCCTCCGGCGGCCCTTCGGACGTCCAGTGCTACGCCTACGACTACCTGCAGCGCACGACCGACGCCTGGACGCCCGCCGCGGCAGGCTCGGACTGCACGCTGCCGAAGTCGACCGACGAGCTCGGCGGGGCGGCGCCGTACTGGCAGACGTTCGCCTACGACAAGACGGGCAACCGCAAGCAGGAGATCGACCACCAGCCTGCCGGCCCGGTCACCAGCGACTACACGTACGCGAACGCCGGCTCGCCGGCCCCGCACGCCGTGCAGAAGGTGGAGACGAAGGGGCCCAACGGCACGTCGGTCAACACGTACGCGTACTTCCCGGACGGTGCCACGCAGACCCGCAACGTGGGCGGCAACGCCCAGTCGTTCGAGTACGACTACGAAGGCCACCCGATCACGGAGACGGACAAGGCCGGCACCAGCAAGTACGTGTACGACGCCGGCGGCAACCGCCTGATCACGCACGACCCGACCGGTGCGACCCTGACGATCGGCGACCTCCAGCTGTTCCAGGCGGCGGGCACCACCGGCGTCACGGCGACGCGTTTCTACGAGCACGGCGGCATGAAGGTCGCCGAGCGGGTCGGGTCGAGCGGCATCAGGTGGATGCTCAGCGACCTGCACGGCACCGACACGGTGTCGATCACGCAGGGGACGCTGGCGGTGTCGCGGCGCTACAGCGACCCGTTCGGCAACGCGCGTGGCCAGGCCCCGGGCAGCTGGCCCGACAAGCTCGGCTTCGTCGGCGGCCAGCAGCAGACAACGGGCCTGACCCAGCTCGGCGCCCGCGACTACGACCCGTCGATCGGCAAGTTCACGACCACGGACCCGGTGATCGAAAAGGGCGAACCCCAGCAGTGGAACGCGTACGCGTACGCGAACAACGCCCCGGCAACGGAGTCCGACCCGGCGGGCACGGACTACTGCGTCAAGTTCGGCAGCGACGGAATCCACTGCCGCAAGGACACCCCACAGGGTGTGGGTGGCGGCGGAGGATCCCCGTCCGACAACAAGACGAGCTCGGCGGGCCAGAAGGCCCAGCAGGCGTACGAGAACGCGCACGGCCTGGACAAGGCCGAGCTGGAGAAGGCGTACTCGATCAAGCACGAGTCGATGTGGCAGGTCTTCCTCGACGCGGCGGGCGAGGTCGTCAAGAGCCTGATCGGCTGGGACGACATCAAGGCGTGCGTGACCGAGGGCAACATCGGATCCTGCGCGATGACGGTGGCCACGCTGATCCCGTGGGGCAAGGTCCTCAAGGCCGGCGAGATCATCGAGTCCTTCTGGAAGGGCGCCCGGGCCCTGATCACGTTCGGCAAGGACGTGGAGAAGGCGGAGAAGGTCATCGCCGACTCCGAGCGCATCGTGGTGGACGCCGAGAAGGCGGCCAAGGAAGCCGAAGACGCCGTCGCGGCGGAGGAGAGACAGGCGGCGCACGAGGCGGAGCAGGCCGCGTCTGACGCGAAGTCGAGTGGGACGTCGGAGAGCAGCGGATCTCCGAAGTGCAACAGCTTCCCGGCGGGCACGCTGGTGCAGCTGGCCGACGGCACGGTGAAGCCGGTCGAGCAGGTGAAGAACGGCGACGAGGTCGCCTCGACCGACACCGCAACGGGCGTGACGGAGTCGCACCCGGTGGTGGGCACGATCGTCCACACGGACGAGGACCAGCGCACGGAGCTTTCGACGGCGTCCGGTTCACTGACGGCGACGGACTGGCACCTCGTCTGGGTGGTCGAGGTCGGGGGCTGGGTCGAGATCTCGGCGGTCGTCGCGGGTGAGCATCTACACTCGCCGGATGGTCGCTCGGTGGAGGTCACGAGGGTCCGGCACTTCCGTGAGGCCGACCCGGTCTACGACCTCACGGTCGATGCGGTCCACACGTTCTACGTGCTGGCCGGTTCGGCTCCGGTCCTGGTCCACAACTGTGATGAGGACATTCCGGCGCCCCCAATGGCCGAGAAGCCGCTCGGTCCGTCTCGTGCCGCCGGAACGGGTGATGATTGGTCGGCCAGAACAGCAAATAGTGGTAAGGGGCAGGTGTGGCAGGCTCCTGGCGCAACGGGCGACGCAAACTCGGTTCGCGTCATGAATGCAACCGATAGATATCCGAATGGGTATGTACGCTTCTACAACAAACATGGGCAGCCGATCAATCTGAAGGGAAAGCCAGGGCCGAACTCGGAAACGCACATACCTATGGACCCCGATGGCACGTATCCACTCCCGATAGGCTGGTAGCGATGGAATTGGGTATTCGAGGGGAACCGGTGATTCGGGTCTGCTTCGATGCTGCCTTGACGGTTCTCATTGGTGAGGACTGTGAACTGCGTGTTGAGACGGAAGCGGTCATCAGGTCGCCTCGGGGTGAGGCTGTGCGGTTCGATCCCGGGTTTCCGGGCAGCGCCGCCAGTCACTTGGTGCACTTGGCGCGCGATTCAGTTGCCGTGGCCGAGGCGGAAACCACTGGAGAGTTTCGGATGGTATTCGAGAGTGGTGCGGAGCTGACCGTTGCTCCGGATGTCGAATACGAATCTTGGTCCCTTGTCGGACCGAAGGGCAGGCGTGTCGTGTGTACGCCCGGCGGTGAGCTTGTACTGTGGGGTGAAAGGGAGTCGTCATAAAGGCGAAGGTTGCCCTGTGGCTGGACATCTTGGTTCCAGGTGGTGGTTTGGAAGTTCGCCGCGTCGGCCGGCAATGCTGTTGCCGCTCCCGTGTCGCCGCCAGGGTGTCGTGGTAGAACCGGGGTGCGCCCCGAGAAGGTGTAACTCCAGCCGGCCCTCGCGCCGATATGGCCGTGTGAGTGAACTTGAAGGCATCAGCATGGCGAAGACCGTGCCGCCCGGGACCCTGCTCGTGTACCGAGTGGACTCGACGAGTGAAGTCCACCGTGGTGACCTGCGCAACAACTCGGACGATTCGCGTTTCCACGACGACAACGGGCACCTGGGAGGCATCCCGCTGTCCCGGGTGGACGGTGTCGTGGCCGGCACCGGCACCCTGTTCTCCTACCGGCCGCTCGCGCCGACCACCGCGTTCACGGACGCCGGCTTTCCCGGAACCGCGCCCGAAGACCGCGCCATCGAACGGATTCCGTGGCTGGTCCTGGGCGGGGGCGGGCTTGCCCTGGCCGGCGTCATCGGGCTGATCGTGACCGTCGTCCGGAGCGCCCGAAGGGGACGAAGAGCCGTCGACGGGATCACCGCCAGGGCGTAGGGCAGAAGGAGCCCGCCCGTTTGAACCGTGATCGAAAGGCTTGTGCCGGGCTGGCTTCCTCGCGCAATCTCTGGACGCGGCCGGGGAGGGTTCGGTGCGAGCGTGGGGCCTCGGTACTGGGGGGAGGGGCCCCACGCTCGGGCGCTCGTCACACCCGGGCGTCGCGCCCGCCCAGGAGATCGGCACCGAGGACCGTCAGCTGGTGGACGACCGCCGTTCCGGTCCGCTCGGTGGTGACCAGACCGGACGACCGGAGGATGGAGGCGTGGTAGCTCGCGGCCGAGGTGGTGATGCCGACCCGGTTGCCCAGCTCGGTCGTCGTGCAGCCGTCGGCGAGCACGCGCAGGGCCGTGGCCCTGGTCGCGCCCAGCAGGTTCGCCAGGGCGGCGGAGTCGCCGGGAGCCTCGGAAGCTGCCGCGGTGGGCTCCGGCCGGGCTTCGGCCGGGTAGACGAGGACCGGCGGCAGGCCGGGATCGGCCAGGAGCGTCGGGGCTTGCCGGCAGAAGTAGGCGGGCACGAGCCGCAGGCCGCGGCCGCCGAGTTCCAGTTCGCCGGTGACGTGGTCGCCGCCGATCTCCAGGACGTGGTCGCGCCAGGTGAGGGCGGGGTGCAGCGAGTTCAGCAGCACGTCGGTGCCCTGGGCGGCGAGGACCCGGGTGCGGGCGGTGAGCTCGTCGTCGACGACCTTCTCGATCCGGGCCCAGTGCGGCCGCAGCGTGCGCCGGTGGTACTCGGCCAGGCCGCGCCCGAGGTCGGCCAGCTCGTGCCGGTCACCGGCCGCCAGCCGGGCGCCCCACTGCGGCGGTGCCGGGCGGCGGGTGAGCAGCGCCAGCTCCGTCGCGATCCGCCGGGCCGGCGTGCGGAGCACCTCGTCGAGTCCGGCGGCCAAGCCCGCGGACGCGGCGGCCGGGGTGAGGAAGTCGGGGGAGTAGCCGCGCGGCGGGGCCAGGCGCAGCAACGACCGCGTCGCACGGTCGAGGGTCACGCCGGCCCGCCAGCGGTCCACGCGCGGATCCGGGGTGCCGCTCTGCAGGGCGTGCAGGCTGAGCAGGAGCTCCCACAGCGGATCGGGCCGGGTGGCGAAGGTCAGCCGGGTCAGGTCCGCCGCGGCGAAACGGATGCGCAACGGCATGGCAGGGAGCCCCTTTCCGGGGGACGGTGGGCGCAAGGAGTGGTCCGCTAGCCTGGGCGGCGGCGCGTTCGATCATGGACGGCCACGGGACCGGCGAGAAGAGCGCGGCTGTTGCCTCTTCGCCGGCGACGTTGGGAAACCTCGTCCGACCAGGGAAAAGGCATGGACGCAGTGCCGTCGTTCGGGGCGGAGCTCCGGCGGCTCAGGACCGAGCGGGGCACCTCGCTCGCCGGTCTGTCCGAGCGGACGCACTACAGCAAGGGCTACCTCAGCAAGCTCGAGACCGGGGCGAAGCGCGCGTCGGTGGAGCTGGCGGCGCGCCTCGACGACGCGCTCGAGACCGGCGGTCGGCTGGTCGAGCTGGTCGCCGCCGAGCAGCGGCCGGTCTGCCCGTACCGGGGGCTCGAGCCCTACGGCGCGGCCGACGCGAAGTGGTTCTTCGGCCGCGAAGAAACCACGGCCGACCTGCTCGACGTCGCGCTGGCGGCGTTGGCCGACCGGCGGCCCGTCGTGGTCGTCGGGCCGTCGGGGGTGGGGAAGTCGTCGCTGGTCCGCGCCGGGCTCCAGCCGGCCCTGGCCACCGGCGGCCTGCCCGGGACGGCCGGGTGGCCGGTCCGGACGATCACGCCGACGGCGGATCCGATGGCCGAGTGGCGCCGTTCGGCGCCGGACGGCGGCCCTCGGGTGCTGATCGTCGATCAGTTCGAAGAGCTGTTCACCCTGTGCGAAGACGAACCCGGCCGACGGCGGTTCGTCGAGGCCCTCGCCGGCCTGGCGGCGAGCGGCGAGGGCCTGGTCGTGCTCAGCCTGCGTGCCGACTTCTACGACCGCTGCCTGGCCTACCCCGAGCTGGTGGCCGCGCTGCGGCACCACCAGGTGACCGTCGGCCCGATGACCCAGGCGCAGCTGGCGGCGGCGATCGCCGGCCCGGCGGACGCGGCCGGCCTCGACCTCGAACCCGGACTGGTCGAGGTGCTGCTCGCCGACATCGGCGACAGCGCTGCGGGCGCCCTGCCGTTGCTGTCGCACGCACTGCTCGCGACCTGGCAGGAGCGCGACGGCTCGACGCTGACCGTGGCCGGGTACCGGCGGGCCGGCGGGATCGCCGGTGCGGTCGCGTCGACGGCCGAGGAAGCGTTCGGCTCGCTGGACCCGGCCGAGCAGGACGCGGCCCGGCGGCTGCTGCTGCGCCTGGTCCGGGTGGGCGTGCACGAGCAGGACACCCGCCGTCCGGTGCGCCGTGAGCAGCTGCTGCGCCAGCTGCCCGGCCAGGCGAGGATGGCGTTGCAGGAACTCACCGCCGCGCGGCTGCTGACCGTGGACGCCGACGTCGTCCGGATCACCCACGAGGCCCTGCTGCACGCGTGGCCCCGCCTGCGCGAGTGGATCGCCGCGGACCGCGAGGGCCTGCGCGTGCACCACCGGCTCAGCGAAGCCACCGAAACCTGGGAGGCCGAACAGCAGCACCCCAGCCTGCTCTACCGCGGCCCGCGGCTGGCACTGGCCGGGTATTGGGCCGCCGACCACGACGACCGGCTGAGCCCGGCCGAACGCGCCTTCCTGACCGCGAGCCGCGAGGCGGCCGACGGCGAGGCGCGGCGCGAACGGCGGCAGACCCGCCGGCTGCGGTCGCTGGTCACCGGCCTGGCGGTGCTCAGCGTGCTGGTGGCGGTCGCCGCGACGGTCGCGGTGAGCCAGAGCCGGGCCGCGGACACCCAGCGGGACATCGCCGTGTCGCGCGAGCTGGCCTCGGAGGCGAACCAGCTGCGGCAGACCGACCCGGAACTGGCTACGCAGCTGAGCCTCGCCGCCTACCGCGTCGCCGACACCCCGCAAGCCCGCGGGAGCCTGCTCGGCGCGTCCGGTTCGACCCCGGTGACCCGCTTCAAACCCCATCCGGGCAGCATCACCGGCATCGCGTTCACCGGCGGCTCCGGCTTCGTGACCACCGGCCTGGACGGCACCACCCGGTTCTTCGCGCTGTCCGGTCCGGGCGCTCCGGTTCCGCACGCCGTGCTGCGCGGCGGGGCGGAATCCGTGACCGCACTCGCCGTGGCGCCCGGGCGAAGCCTGCTCGCGACCGCCGACGAGGCCGATGCCACCCGGCTCTGGTCGACCGCCGACGCGGACCGGCCCGCGCTCCTGGGGAGCGTCCCGAGCCGGGAACAGCCGCTGACGCTGGCGCTGAACGGCGCCGGGACGCTGCTGGCGGCGGGGCGGGAGGACGGCGGGGTCGACGTGTGGGACATCCGCGATCCCGCGCGACCGGTGCCGGCCGGCACGCTGCCGCCCACCGGGAAGGCCGTCCGGGCGCTGGCGTTCTCGCCGGTCTCGGCGGAGCTGCTGATCGGCGGCGACGACTTCACCGCCCGGCTGTGGGACGTCGCCGGGGCGCCCGGACCGGCGTTCGACACGCACACGGCGACCATCCGCAGCGTGGCGTTCAGCCCGGACGGCAGCACGGCCGCGGTGGGCAGCGACGACCGGACGGTCGACCTGTTCGCCGTCACCGATCCGCACCACCCGGCGCTGCTGCGGCAGCTGACCGGGCACACCAACGCCGTGCAGGGGCTCGCGTTCAGCCCGGACGGCCAGACCGTCGCGACCACGAGCGACGACCAGACGGTCCGGCTGTGGAACACCGCGGACGCCAGCACGCTGACGTCGCTGTCCGAACCCGCGCCCGCGCGGCTCGCCGCGTTCGCCCCGGACGGCGCCACCCTCGTCACCGGCGATGACCTCGGCGGCCTCTGGCTGTGGCACCTGCCGCCGCCGACCCTCGCCAACCGCGGTGGCACGGCGATGGCCGTGTTCGACCCGCACCGCCCGCAGCTGGCCTTCGGCGCCGACGACGGTGTGGTGCACCTGAGGGCGCTGGCCGACCATCGCGAAGTCGGGACGATCGCGGACGGTCCGGGGAAGGTCTGGGCGCTGGCCTACGCGCCGAAGGCGCCGCTGCTGGTGGTCGCCGGGGCGGACCGGGTCGCCCGCCTCTGGGACGTCTCGGATCCCGCCCGGCCGCGGGCGGTCGCGTCGCTCGGCGAGGCCGCGACCGTCTACACGGCACGGTTCCGGCCCGACGGCAAGCTGCTCGCCCTGAGCGGGACGGCCCACGACGTCGTCCTCTGGGACGTCGCCGATCCGGCGCACCCGGTCCGGCTGCCGGACCTGACCGGGCACACGAACGCCGTCGACGGCCTGGCGTTCAGCCCGGACGGCCGGCTGCTGGCGACCGGCAGCGACGACTACTCGAGCCGGATCTGGGACGTGTCGGATCCCCGCAGCCCGCGCTTCCTCGACCGGCTGACCGACCACAGCAACGCCGTGGCGTCGGTGGACTTCAGCCCGGACGGCACGACGCTCGCCACCGCGTCGGAGGACCACACCGTGCACCTGCTGGACGTCCGGGACCCGGGGCACCCGGTGCAGGTGGCCGAGCTGACCGGCCCCGCCGACGCGATCTCCCAGACGGCCTTCAGCCCGGACGGCCACCTGCTCGCGACCGTCGGGTTCGACGCGACGGCCCGCGTGTGGGACGTCTCCGACCGGACCCGCCCGCAGGCGCTGGCCGTGCTGACCGGGCACACCGGCCTGGTGATCTCGGTGGCGTTCAGCCCGGACAGCCGGCAGCTCGTCACCGCCGGCGAGGACCACACCGTCCGGCTGTGGACCACCGGGCCCGACGACGTCGCCGCCCGGATCTGCGCCCTGTCCGGGCCGCCGCTGACAGCCGAACAGTGGAGCTACTACGTGCCCGATCTGCCGTTCCGCCCGCTGTGCTGAGCCTTTCGAGGACGTTCGAAAGCCTGGCGGCCACCGGTGGCGGCCGCCAGGCTGGCGCCATGACGCGTTCGGGACTCGTGCTGTCCGCTGTGCTGCTGCTGTGCTCGGTGCTGACGGCGGCTCCCGCGCAGGCCCTCGACGGACACGGCGGCTCGAACTACGCCTTCTACCGGATCGACCACGATCCGGGCGGGTGCGACCGCGAGCCCTACGGCGTCGTCAACAGCTACGACAAGGCGCCCGCGACGATCGGCGCGCAGCTGCGCCAGATGTACGCGGCCGGCCAGCGCCGGCTGCGCATCCCGCTGTTCCACCAGCACGGTCCCGACTCGGGCACGGTGCTGAACTCGACCGGCGGCCGGCTGTCGGCGCAGAACCGCAAGAACCTCGCCGACCTGCTGGCCGCGGTGAAGGCGACCGGTTACCAGGAGATCGAGCTCGGGTTCTTCCCCATCGGCGCGGCGGACCCGCACGACTGGACCCAGTGGAACGAGAGCCAGTACCAGGAGAACCGCTCGATCGTCGAGGACGTCCGCTCGGTGGTGCGCGCGGCCGGCCTGCCCTACCAGCTGGACCTGCTCAACGAAGGCATGCCGATGAGCGGGCAGACCACCCTGCGCGACTACGCCAAGCGCCTCTGGCACGACTACACCGCAGCCCACGGGAAGGCCGACACCGTCGGGTTCTCGATGACGGTCTGGATCGCCGACCGGGCCCGCCAGATCCCGGACGTCTACGGCGGCGACGTTCCCCACGTCTTCGACGTCCACCTGTACGGCGACGACAACGGGAACGGCGACGAGTACCAGCAGTTCGTCGACGCCCACAACGAGCTGGCGAGCAAGGGCTACCACCAGGGCTGGATCATCGGCGAGGCCTACTACGACGACGCGACCGCCGCCGACGGCATCGCCCGCGCGATCCGGGACACCGGGCAGGTCGTGTTCTACCTGACACAGTGGCAGCTGAGCCGCAGCGACGGCTGTGCGGACAAGACAGTCGACGTCGCCCCGCCGGTGAGCTACGCGCATTACCTGGCCGACGGCTTCTGAGCCGGTCACCGGACAGTCAGGGCCCGCGAGGCGGGCGGCCGAGGACGCACTCCTCGCTCCCCGCGGGAAGTTCTGGTCTTTCCCTAGTCGGCGGGATAGGGGTGGCAGCCCTCGCCGGTCTTGCGGCCCAGCTTGCCGCTTTCGACCAGCTCGGTCAGCAACGCGCACGGTGTGTACATCGGGTTGCCGGTGCACTCCCGCAGTACCACCAGGGTATCCCGGATGACGTCGAGGCCGATGAGGTCGGCCGTGCGCAGCGGGCCCATCGCGTGTCCGAAGCAGCTTTCGAAGACCTGGTCGACGGTGGCCGCGTCGGCGACGCCGTCGCCGACCGTCGCGATCGCCTCGTTGATCGTCGCCATCAGCACGCGGTTGGCGACGAAGCCGGGGCCGTCGCCGACCACGATCGGCCGCTTGCCGATGCCGGCCAGCAACTCCGTGGTCGCGCCGAGCGTCTCGTCGCTGGTCGTCGCCGCGCGGACCACCTCGACCGCGTCCTTGACCGGGGCCGGGTTCATGAAGTGGGTGCCCACCACGCGGTCCGCGCGGGCGGTGGCGGCGGCGAGGCGGCCGATCGGGACGGCGGACGTGCACGACGCGAAAATCGTCTCGGCGGGGCAGCGCCGGTCCAGCTCGCCGAACAGCGAGTCCTTCAGCGGCAGCCGTTCGGCGGCGCACTCCACGACGAACCCGCTGTCGCCGAGGTCGTCGAGCCGGCCGCTCCAGCGGATCCGGTCCGGGACGTCCGCCGGCGGGCGGCGGCCGAGCAGGGTGGTCAGCCGCATCCCGTCCCGGACGCGCTGCGGGCCCCTGGTGAGCGCCGAGGGGTCGGAGTCGGCGACGACGACGTCGTGCCCGGCCGCCGCGAAGCACTGGGCGACGCCGGTGCCCATCACACCCGCGCCCACCACGCCGATCTTCACCGGTTCCTCCCGTCGACGATCCGGACGTGCCCCGGCTCCGGCGGTGGCGGCCGCCGCGGATCGAACGCCAGCGTCAGCTGCGCGCCGTCGGACCCGGCCGGCTCGAAGCCGGCGAACCGCAGCGTCACCAGCATGATCCGGTTGGCGGCGGACGGGACGAAGAGGGCGAAGGGCCGCCGTCCCCGAGCCAGGACGTCCCGCACGAGGTGGCCGAGCAGCACCGTGCCGATGCCCCGGTTCAGCACCCGGCACGACGTCAGGAGCAGTTCCAGCACGACGTCCGGGCCGTCGAGGCGCAGCACGGCGAGCCCGACCGTGCCGTGCGCGCCGAACCGGTCGGTCACGTCCGCGACCAGGACCTCGTGCTCGCCGGACGCGCACAGCTCGCGCAGCCGGACGGCGTCGAGCGTGCGGCCGGTGGTGTTGAGCTGGTGGGTACGCAGTGTCAGCTCGTGCGCGCGGGCGAAGTCGTCCTCGGTGGCGGGCCGGACGGTCATCGTGAGCCCGAGCGAGGCGAGGAACTCGGACGGCGGACCGGGGAAAGCGCGTTCCGCGGCAACGCGGTCCCGTTCGGCGAGGTACCGGTGCCGGCGGTGGCGCGACTCGTCGGTCACCTGCTCCGGCCGGAACTCGGCCAGGCCCGGCAGCTCGCCGACCCGCTCGGCGGGGTAGCAGCGCACCATCGGCAGCGCGGCGGCGACCTCGGCGCGCTCGGCGGGGTCGTTGTCGGCGAAGGCGATGGTGTCCAGGCCGATGTTCAGCGCCGCGGCGATGCGGCGGATCGACGCCGACTTCTCGCCCCAGCCGACTTCGAGCGCGCAGAACAGGTCTTCCAGGCCGTGTTCGGCGAGGTGCCCGGTGGCGCGGGCGAGCTCGCCCCGGCCCGCCACGGCGTGCAGGATGCCCCGCCGGTCCAGCGTGTGCAGGGCCTCGACCGCGGCGGGGAACGGCCGGGGCCGGTCGCCTTCGAGCACGACACCGTCCCAGAGGGTGTCGTCGAGGTCCCAGACCAGGCACTTGACTTTCTTTTCGGGGGTCCGGGTGGCGAAGCCCCCGGCCCGAGGCGAAGCCTCGGTTGTCTCCTTTTTCACGGCCGCCACCGCAACGCGTACTCGCCCAGCTGCTGCTCGGCGACCTCGTCGGCGCCTTCGATGATCCGCATGACCTTGGCGTCGCGGAAGAACCGGCCCACCAGGCTGTCCTCCGCGCAGCCCGCGGCGCCGAGGACCTGCCCGGCCCGGTCGGCGACCGCGGCGGCCGTGCGGGCCGCCGCGTACTTGGCCAGCACGGTCCCGGCCACGGCTTCGGGGTCCCCGCGCTCCCGCAGGTCCGCCGCGCGGGCGCACAGCTGCCGCGCCGCGGTGACGTCGGCGAGGCAGCGGCCGAGCAGCGCCCGCACGGCCTGGTGCCCGGCCAGCCGCACACCGCCCTGCACGCGGCTCCCGGCGTGCGCCGCCGCGGTGCGCA
Organism: Streptomyces sp. MN03-5084-2B; assembly: GCA_033793495.1. Taxonomy (GTDB): domain Bacteria; phylum Actinomycetota; class Actinomycetes; order Mycobacteriales; family Pseudonocardiaceae; genus Amycolatopsis. Next base: position 32,017 of record JARAWT010000032.1, read on the forward strand.
GGCACGCCTCGGCCATGCCGACGCACCCCCAGGCGACGGTGAACCGCCCGTGGTCCAGCGCCGTCGCCGTGACGTGCGAGAGGCCGAATCCCGGCGGCGCGAGCAGGTTCTCCTCCGGCACGAGCACATCGTCGAACCCGACGTGGGCGAGCTGCGCCGCCCGCATTCCCAGCTGCCCGCGCACCGGCTCGACCGCCGTGCCCGGCCGGCCGGCTTCGACCAGCACGGCGACGGGGCGGCCCCCGCAGTCGGCGAGCACCAGGAAGACGCCGGCGAGCTGCCCGAAGGTGACCCACAGCTTGCGGCCCCGCACGCGCACCTGTCCGCCCTCGCGCACCGCCGACGTCGTCACGGCCGACAGTTCGCTGCCGGCGTCGGCTTCGGTGGCCGCGAACCCGGCGAGCACCTCGCCGTGGGCCAGCTCCGGCAGCCAGTGGGTCCGCTGCGCGGCGGTGCCCCAGCGGAGGATCGCCGCGGCGACCATGCCCTGCACGGTGACCAGGGCCCGCAACGCACTGCACACGCCACCGAGGTCGGCGCACAGCTCGCCGAGGGCGGCCTGCGCGCGGCCGGTCCCGCCGGCGGACGCGGGCAGGTCGGCGGCCAGGAACCCGGCCTGCGCCATGGTCTTGACCACTTCGGCGGGCACCGCGCCGCGCGCATCCCAGCCCGCCGCGTCGCCCCGCACCGAAGCCGCGAACGCGGCGGAGTCCACTGTGGTCACGAAAGCTCGCCCGATCGTTTTCGCCGGACGAATCCGGCGACCCGGTTCATCGTCCGGAAATTGTCGAGGTCGAGGTCCTCCACGCCGACCTCGATGCCGAACCGGCGCTCGACGTGCGCGACCAGCTCGAGGGCCAGCAGCGAGTTCACCAGCCCGAGCGCGAAGTAGTCCTCGTCGGGGCCGGGGGTGTTCCCGGCGGTCGCGGTGGCGAAGAATCCCTTCAGCTCCGCCAAGATCTCCTCGGCGGTGATGTCCTCGCTCACGGGCCGCTGGCCGGTCACCGCACCCTCCCTCGACGGAACTCCCCCTCCGAAGCTAACACGGCGTGCGGTGCGGCCGATGGCTCCGAACGGCGTAATCGCTTGCTCGCCCGCTTTATGTCTATTGTGGACGATCAATTTCCATTGTGGCTGAACGTAAGTCAAGGTGATCCCTCGTTCGGCGGCTTGCTCGCGGCGGGCGGCCGCTGGAAGTATCCGGAGTCCGGCACCGGAAATTTCGCCGGGAACCATTGCGATTTCCGGCGCCGGAACGGGGAAACGTTCGGGGGATGACTCGGGGGATGACGGTCACGGCGGGAACGGGAAGCGGCGTGGGCGGCCTGCTGGCCGGCCGCGCGGCCGTCGACGCGGCGGCGACCGCCGTGGTGGCCGGCCGGACCCGGCTGAGCTACGCGGAACTGGACGCGCGCAGCGACGAAGCCGCCGCTCGGCTGGCCGCGCGGGGAGCCGGGCTCGAGAGCCGCGTCGGGCTCCTCGTCGAGCGCGGCGCGGACATGGTCGTCGCGGTGTTCGCCGTCCTCAAGGCCGGGGCCGCGTACGTCCCGATCGAACCGGGCCACCCGGCGGAGCACCGGGACGCGCTCCTTGCCGACGCCGGCGTGCGCCTCGTGCTGACGCAACCGGACCTGGCGGACGGGGTTCCGTCCCGCTGCGAGCCGGTGCTCGTCGCGGGCGGTGCGGCCGGAACCGCGGTCCTCCCGCGGCCGCGGATCCGGCCCGGCAACCTCGCCTATGTGCTCTATACGTCCGGTTCGTCCGGACGGCCCCGGGGCGTGCTGGGCACCCACCACGGCCTGAGCCGCCTGTTCGCCGCCCACCGCGAAGGCCTCTTCGAGCCCGCCGCGGGCGGCCGGCGGCTGCGCGTGGCGCACACCGCGGCGCTGTCCTTCGACGCGTCCTGGGTTCCGCTGCTGTGGATGCTGGCCGGCCACGAGCTGCACGTGCTGGACCGGCCCACCAGGCTCGACCCGCGGGCGGCGGTGGCCGCACTGGCCGCCGCGCGCGTCGACGTGCTCGACGAAACCCCGTCCTACCTCCGCATGCTGCTCCTGGCCGGGTTGCTGGACGGCCCCGCGCGGCCGCGGGTCGTCGTCACCGGCGGCGAGCCGGTCGACGCGGATCTCGTCGCAGCGCTGACCGCCGCGGGAGTGCGCGTCCACAACGCCTACGGCACCACCGAGACCACAGTGGACAGTCTGCTGTGCCGGGCGGAGCCGGGCGGGGGCACGCTGCTCGGCAGGCCGATCGCCGGGACGCGCGCCCAGGTCCTGGACGCACGCCTCCGGCCGGTGCCGCCCGGCGAGGCGGGGGAGCTTTGCCTGGCGGGGGACGGGCTCGCCCGCGGTTACCTCGGCCGGCCGGGAGCGACCGCGGCCGCGTTCGTCGCCGACCCGGCCGGGCCGCCGGGCTCGCGGATGTACCGCACCGGCGACCGGGTGCGCGCCCGCGACGACGGGCTGCTGGACTTCCTGGGCCGCACCGACGAGCAGGTCAAGATCCGCGGGATCCGCGTAGACCCCGCCGAAGCCGAGTCGGCCCTGCTGGGCCACCCCGAACTGGCCGCCGCCGCGGTGGTGGCACGGCGGGACGGCCGGGACGCCGACCACCTGGTCGCCTACGTCGTGCCGGTGACCGCGCCCGCACCGGCGGCGGCGCGGCTGCGGGAGTTCCTGCGCGGCCGCGTCCCGGAACACCTGGTGCCCGCCCGGTTCGTCGAGCTGGCGGCGCTGCCGTTGACGACCGGCGGGAAGATCGACCGCCGTGCGCTGCCGGCGCCCGGGAACGACGCCGGTGACGACGTCGTTCCCCGCGACCCGGCGGAGGACCTGGTCGCCGGGATCTGGCGCGAAGTGCTCGGCGTGCCGCGGGTCGGCGTCTCGGACGACTTCGTCGAGCTGGGCGGCGACTCGATCCTCGCGATGCGGGTGGCCGGGACGCTCAACCGGCGGCTGGGCACGGCGCTGGCCGCCCAGGCCGTGTTCGAGCACCGGACGGTCGCCGGGCTCGCGGCGGCGATCCCCGCCGCGCAGGCGGGACGCGCGCCGTCGCGGACGGCGCCGGGGACCGCGCTGCCGCTGTCGTCCGGGCAGCAGCGGCTGTGGTTCCTCGACCAGCTCGCCCCGGGCGGCGCCGAATACAACACGACCGCGGGGTTCCGGCTGCGCGGACCCTTGTCCCTGGACGAGCTGGGAGCGGCGCTCACCGCGCTGGCCGAGCGCCACGAGTCGCTGCGCACGACGTTCCCCACGGTCGACGGCCGGGGTGTCCAGGTCGTCGGCCCGCCGGTCGCGGTCCGGCCGGAGGTCCGCGCGGTGGCCGGGCCGGACGTCGACCGCGCACTGCTCGCCGAGGTCCAGCGGCCCTTCGACCTGGCCCGCGGCCCGCTGTTCCGGGCGACCGTGCTCCGGCTGGCGGAGGACGACCACCTGCTGGTGCTCGTGCTGCACCACATCGTCACCGACGGCTGGTCGATGGGCGTGCTCGCGAGCGAACTCGGGCTGCTGTACTCCGGCATGGCCGCCGAGCTGCCGCCGTTGCCGCTGCGCTACGCGGACTTCGCCGCGTGGCAGCGCGACCGGCTCGCCGGTCCGGAGCTGGACGACCGGATCGCCTATTGGGAACGGCAGCTGTCCGGGGTTCCGGCGCTGGAGCTGCCCACCGACCGCCCGCGGCCGGCGGTGCGCGGGACGGCGGGCGCGGCCCACCGCTGCACCGTGCCCGCCGACGTGACCGCCCGGCTGGCCGAACTCGGCCGGGAGCGCGGCGCCACGCTCTTCATGACCCTGGTGGCGGCCGCGCAGGTCCTCCTCGCGCGCTACACCGGCCGGCGGGACATCGCGCTCGGCACGGTCACGGCCGGCCGGTCCTGGGCCGAGCTGGCCGACGTCGTCGGCTTCTTCGTCAACACCATCGTGATCCGGTCCCGCCTCGACGGCGACCCGTCCTTCACGGACTTCCTGGCCGGCGTCCGCTCGACCGTGCTCGACGCGATGGCCCACGACGAGGTGCCGTTCGGCCGCCTGGTGGAGCTGCTCGCGCCGGACCGCGACGCGAGCCGGTCGCCGCTGGTGAACACGATGGTGGCGCTGCAGAACGCGCCGTCGCCGGCACCGGCGATGAGCGGCCTGGCGGTCGAGGAGGTCGACCTGCCGCGCCAGGCGGCGCAGTTCGACCTCACGCTGGAGTTCGAGCCGCGGGACGGCGGCCTGCGCGCCACGATCGAGTACAGCACCGAGCTGTTCGACGACGGCACGATCCGGCGGCTGGCGGAAAACCTGCTCGCGCTGCTCGCGGGCATCGCCGAGGATCCCGGGCGGCGGCTGTCCCGGCTGCCGTGGCCGGCGCCGGCCCAACGGCGCGCGCTCCTGGAAGCCGGACGCGGGGCGCCGGAGGGGCCGCACCGGACCATGCTCGACGTCTTCGCCGAGCGCGTCCGCGAGCGCCCGGACGCGCTCGCGGTGACCTGCGGCGGCACGACGACGACCTACCGGGAGCTGGACACGCGGGCGAACCGGCTGGCACACGGCCTGATCGCGCACGGCGCCGGGCCGGACGTCCGGATCGGCCTGTGCGTGCCGCGAGGCATCGACGCGATCGCCGGGATGCTGGCCGTCCTCAAGGCCGGCGCGGCCTACGTCCCGCTCGACCCCCGTTATCCGGAGGAGCGGCTGGCGCTGCTGCTGGCGGACTCCGGGGTCTCGACGGTCCTCGCGACGCGGGCGGTGCGCGACCGGGTGCCCCGCGGGACTCGCGTGCTGGACCTGGACGACGGCGGGGAGCGCGGCCTGCCGGGCCGTGCCCCGGCACCGGGGGTCCGGCCGGCCAACCTGGCCTGCGTCCTCTACACCTCCGGCTCGTCGGGCCGGCCGAAGGGCGTGCTGATCGAGCACCGCTCGGTGGTCCGGTTGTGCGCCGGCCCGTTCGCCCGGCTGCGCCCGGACGACGTCGCGTCGCAGTACGCGCCGTTGTCGTTCGACGCCTCGACGCTGGAGATCTGGGGTGCGCTGCTCTCCGGCGCCCGGCTGGCGATCGACACCGAAGACGTGCCGTCGGTCGAGGCGCTCGGGGAGTTCATCCGCACCGAGGGGGTCACCTCGCTCTGGCTCACCGCGGGGATGTTCCGCGAGGTGGCGGCGGCCGACGCCGGGGTGTTCAAGGGCCTGCGACGCCTGGTTTCCGGCGGGGACGTCCTGTCGCCGCAGCAGTGCGCCGCGGTCCTGTGCCGGTGGCCGGACCTGGAGCTGGTCAACGGTTACGGGCCCACCGAAAGCACCACGTTCACCTCCTGCCACCGCGTCCGAGCCGGCGACGACGGGCGGGGAGTCCCGATCGGGCGGGCGGTCCCCGGGATCCACTGCCTGGTCCTCGACCGCGACCTCGACCCGGTGCCGGCCGGCGTGCCCGGCGAGCTGTACATCGGCGGCGGCGTGGCGCGCGGCTACCTCGGCCGTCCCGGGCTCACGGCCGACCGGTTCGTCGCCGACCCGTTCGGCCACGGCACCCGGCTGTACCGCACCGGCGACGTCGTCCGCTGGCGTGCCGGCGAGGACGGGGTGCTCGACTTCCTCGGCCGGTCCGACGACCAGGTCAAGATCCGCGGCTTCCGGATCGAGGTGGGCGAGGTCGAGGCGGCCCTGCGGCGGCACCCGGACGTCGGCGAGGCCGTCGTCGTGGCGCGCGAGGACACCCCCGGCCACAAGCTGCTGGCCGGGTACGTCGTGCCGCGCCGCCCGGTCGAGGCGGGCGCGGTGCGGGAGTTCCTCGCCAAGAGCCTGCCGGGCCACCTCGTCCCCGGCGCCGTCGTGCTGCTCGACCGGTTCCCGCTGACCCCGCAGGGCAAGATCGACCGCCGCGCGCTGCCGGCGCCGCGACGCCGGACCGGGCGGTCGCACACCACGCCCGGCGGCGCGGCCGAAGAGCTGCTGACCCGGGTGTGGGCCGAAGTGCTCGGCGTCGAGCGCGTCGGGACCGAAGACAACTTCTTCGAGCTGGGCGGGGACTCGATCCTCGGCATCCAGGTGGTGGCGCGCGCCCGGCAGCTCGGGCTGCGCTTGAGCGCCAAGGACGTCTTCCTCCGGCAGACCCCGTCGGCGCTGGCCGCGGCCGCCGTCTGGGAGGCGCCGGCGGCGCGGGAAACACCCCCGCCGTCCGGCCCGGTGCCGCTTTCGCCGATCCAGCAGTGGTTCTTCGAGACCGTCACCGAGCACCCGGCGCACTTCACCCAGTGGGTGGCGGCCGACCTCGTCGCGGACGCCGACCCGGCGGCGCTGCGCACCGCGGTCGAGGCGCTGGTCCGCCACCACGACGCCCTGCGGCTGCGCTTCCGGCAGGTCGATGGTGAATGGCGGCAGGAGTACACGGACACCGTGCCGGACGACGTGTTCCGCGTCGGCGTCGTGTCCACAATGGACTTCTTCGCGCTGGACGGCGAGGGCCTGTTCACGGCGGTGCTGGACGGCTCCCGCCTGCTCCTGGCCGCCCACCACCTGGTCGTGGACGGCGTCTCGTGGCGCATTCTCCTGGGGGACCTGGGGATCGCCTACCGGGCCGCCCGCGCCGGGCGGCCGGTCGAGCTGCCGCCCCGGACGACCTCGTTCGGGGACTGGTCGCGACGGCTGGCCGCGCACGTCGCCGCGGGTGGGTTCGGCGATCAGCTCGCGCACTGGCGGCGCGCGGCCGAGGGAGCCCAGGCGGCACCCGACGGCCGGCCGCTGCCGCCCCGCGCGGTGACCGTCCGGCTCGGCGCCGGGCCCACCACGGCGTTGCTGCGCGACGCCCCGGCCGCCTACCGCACCCGGATCGACGACCTGCTGGTGAGCGCGCTCGGGCGGGTGCTCGCCCGGTGGACCGGGCACGACCGGGTCGTCCTCGAGCTGGAGGGCCACGGCCGCGAGGACGTCTTCGACGACGTGGACCTGTCCCGCACGGTCGGCTGGTTCACCACGCTCTACCCGTGCGCCCTCGACATCCCGCCGGACGGCGGCTGGGGCGCGGTGCTCAAGTCGGTCAAGGAGAACCTGCGCGCGGTGCCGGACCGCGGGCTGGGCCACGGCGCCCTCCGCTACCTCGGAAACGCGGCCCTGCCCGAGGCCCGGCCGCTGGCGGCGGTCAACTACCTGGGCCGGTTCGACCTCGCCGACGGCGAGCCGTACCGGGCGGCGCCGTCCGTGGTCGGGCTGGACCGCGCCGCCTGTCCCGCCGGTACCGCCCGGCTGGACGTCACCGCGGCGGTCACCGGCGACGGCGAGCTGGAGTTCGAATGGACGTACTCCCCGGGCGCGCACGAGGAGCGGACCGTGGCCGGGCTGGCCGGCGACGTGCTCGCGGCGCTCGAGGAGATCGTGGCCCACTGCGCGGACCCGGCGGCGGGCGGCGTCACGCCGTCGGACTTCCCGCTCGCCGCGGCGGACCAGGCCGAGCTCGACCGGGTCATCGGCGACGGCAGGCACGTCGAGGACGTCTACCCGCTGACCCCGATGCAAGCGGGGATGCTGTTCCACAGCCTGTCGGAACCGGGCACCTACCTCGAACAGCTCTCCTTCACGCTGACCGGCACCGGCGACCCGGCCGCGCTGGAGCGCGCCTGGCACCGGGTGGTCGCGGAGATCCCGGTGCTGCGTACCGCCGTGCGCTGGACCGGGGTGCGGGAGCCGGTGCAGGTGGTGCACCGCGCCGTGCCGCTGCCGGTGTCCGTGCACGACTGGCGATCGCTGCCCGAAGCCGGCCAGGAAGCCGCGCTGCGCCGGCTGCTGGCCGCCGACCGGGCGGCGGGGCTGGACCCCGCCGTGCCGCCGCTGATGCGGGTGACGCTGATCCGGCTCGACGACTCCCGGATCCGGACCGTCTGGACTTTCCACCACGTGATCCTGGACGGCTGGAGCGTGTTCGAGGTGCTCACCGACGTCCTGGCGCACGTGACCGGGGTACCGGCCCGGCGGCGCCGCCCGTTCGCCGACCACCTGGCGTGGCTGGCCCGGCAGGACGCGGTGGCGGCCGAAACCCACTGGCGGCAGGTCCTCGCCGGCCTCACGCCCACCCGGCTGCCGTTCGACCGGCCGCCCGGCCGGGCGCACCGGACGATGTCATCGTCCACAGTGGACCGCCAACTGCCCGCAGCGGACTCGGCGCGGCTGACCGCCTTCGCCCGGCGGCACCGGCTGACCGTCAACGCCGTCCTGCAGGGCTCGTGGGCGCGGCTGCTGTCCCGCCACGGCGGCGACCCGGACGTCTGCTTCGGCGCGGTCATGTCCGGCCGCCCGCCCGAACTGCCCGGCGCGGACTCGATCGCCGGCATGTTCATCACCACCGTGCCGGTCCGCGTCACCGTCGCGGAAACCGGAGACCGGCCCGGCTGGTTCCGGCGGCTGCAGGCCGACCAGGCCGAGGCCCGCCGGTTCGGGCACGTCTCGCTCGCCGCGCTGCGCCGCTGGAGCGGGCTGCCCGCCCAGATGGCCCTCTTCGACAGCATCGTCGTGTTCGAGAACTACCCCTTCGACGCCGACAGCCTGGCCGAGCGCGGGCTGCACGTGGCGGAGCTGTCCGCGGTCGAGGTCACCAACTACCCGCTGGCCCTGGTCGCCCACGGCAGCGCCCGTGAGGACGAACCGCTGACGCTGCGGCTCGGCTACGACCCCGCGCTGTTCGACACCGGCACGGTCGAGGCACTGGCCGACGAGCTGGCGGACCTGCTGCGGGAACCGGCGCGGGAGGTCGCGCCCCCGCGTGACCTGCCGCCCGCGCGGGCCCTCCCGGTGCGCGGCCCCGGCGACCGCGCCTACGTCGCACCGCGCACCGCGGCCGAGCGGGCGCTGAGCCGGATCTGGGCCGAGGTGCTCGCGGTGGCGCAGGTCGGTGTCGACGACGACTTCTTCGCGCTCGGCGGCGATTCGCTGCTCTGCCTGCGGGTCACCGCCCGCCTGCGCGCGGACTTCGGTGTCGCGCTGGCACCGCGGGCGCTGTTCGACAACCCCACGGTCGGGGCGCTGGCCCAGCTGCTGGAGCACCCCGCACCCGAACCGAAGGACTACGAGCTGTAGGAGGTCGGCGCCGGTGCGCAACGAAGACGTGGCGATCATCGGGGTGTCCGCGCTGCTCCCGGGCGCCGAGGGCCTGGACGGCGTGCACGAGCTGCTGGCCGAGGGCCGGGACGCGGTCGGCCGGCCGGACCCGGAGCGGTTGCGCGACATCGGCTTCCCCGACGACGCCGGCTATCTGCCGATGGGCTACCTCGACCGGATCGACCGGTTCGACCACCGGTTCTTCGGGGTGCCTCGGGCCGAGGCCGCGTGGATGGACCCGCACCAGCGGCTGATCCTCCAGCTGGCCCACGAGGCGCTCGAGAACGCGTGCTACGCGCCCCAGGCCCTGCGGGGCTCGCGCACCGCGGTCGTCCTCGGAGATGCCCGGTCGGACTACGAGGAGCTCTTCGAAGAGGAGGACCCGCAACAGATCCTGGGCATCCTCGGGGCGTCGATGGCGGCCCGGATCAGCTACCGCTACGACTTCACCGCGCCCGCGCTGGTCCTCGACACCGCGTGCAGCGGCAGCTTGGTCGCCATCGCCCACGCCGTCTCCCTGCTGCGCGGCGGGGCCGCGGACCTGGCACTGGCCGGCGGCATCAGCGTGCGGCCGCTGCCGATCCGGGAGGCCGGGCACATCCCGGTCCGCGGCGTCGAGTCGCCCGAGGGCCGGTGCCGCCCGTTCGACGAGAAGGCCACCGGCGCGGTCGGCGGCGAAGGCGGCGGGATCGTCGTGCTCAAGCCCCTGCCCGCCGCGGTCGCCGACGGCGACCACGTGCACGCGGTGCTCAAGGGCGTCGCCGTCAACCACAACGGCTACCGGATGGCCAGCATGAGCGCGCCGAGCCGGGAGGGCCAGACCGAGGTGATCACCGCGGCCTGGCGCGACGCCGGCGTCGACCCGGCCACCCTCGGGTACGTCGAATGCCACGGCTCGGCCACGCCGCTCGGCGACGTCGTCGAGGTCGAGGCTCTGCGCCAAGCGTTCCTCGACGCTCGCGTCACCGGCCCGGGCTGCGTGATCGGCTCGGTCAAGGGCAACGTCGGGCACCTCGACAACGCCGCCGGGCTCGCCGGGCTGGTCAAGGTGCTGCTCAGCGTCCGGCGCGGCGTCCGGTACCCGACCGCGCACTTCGAGACGCCCAACCCGCTGATCGACTTCAGCGGCCCGGTGCGGGTCAACCCCGAATTCGGCCCGTGGGACGGCGAAGGGCCGCGGCGCGCGGGCCTCAGCTCGTTCGGGCTGACCGGGACCAACGCGCACGCCGTCGTGGAGCAGGCTCCGCCCGCGTCGGCACCCGCCGAACCGGCCGGGACCGCTCAGCTGGTCACGGTGTCGGCGAAGTCGGCGTCCGCGCTGGCCCGCTATCGCGACCGGCTCGCCGGTTTCGCCGAAACGAGCGGGCACGGGGTGCTCGCCATCGGCCACGCGATGAACCGGGGCCGCGACGACCACCCGTTCCGGATCGCCGTGGTCGCCGACGAACCCGGCGGCCTCGCCACGGCCCTGCGCTCGGCCGCCGTCCCGGACACCCCCGCCGCGGACGACCCGCCGGTGGTGCTGCTCTTCTCCGGCGACGGCGGTGTCGAGCCCGACGTCTGGCGCGAGCTGTGTGCCCAGTGGCCGGTCCTCGGCGACGACCCGCTGCCCGGGGAGCCGGGGCCGCGGCTGGTCGCCGTCCACCACGCCCTGTACCGGCTGGCCCGGTCGCTGGGCATCCCCGGTACCCACCTCGTCGGTTCGGGCGCGGGCAACCTGTCGGTGCGGATCGCCCGCGGTGAGCTGTCCCTTGTGGACGGACTGGCGGCCGCGGCGGACCGGCCCGTCGGCCCGGAGTTCGACACCGGACGGCTGGCCGAGGCGGTGCGCGGGTTCGTCCGCGACGGCGCGGTGCTGGTCGAGCTGGGCACCGGCGGCGTGCTGTCGCGGTCGATGCGCCGCCTGGCGCCCGAGCTGGGCTGCGTCGAACTGGTCGCCGGTGGCGGGCGGCGGGCCGTGCTGCGGCAGCTCGCGTCGCTCTACCGGCTCGGCGTCCGGCTCGACTGGGACCGCCACTACGACGGCCTGGCCGTGCCGAGGATCGAGGCACCGACCTACCCGTTCGAGGGTGTCCGCTGCTGGTGCGTGCCGCCGGGTGCGCCGTCCGTCTCCCGCCGGGCCCGGGTCCCGGAACCGGTGGCCGTGCCGCACGCCGACACCGAGCGCCGGATCGCCGAGATCTGGGCGCGGGCCCTGGGCGAGGACGGGCTCGGTCCCGAGTCGGACTACTTCTCCCTCGGGGGGACGTCGATCGCGGCGATCACCGCGCTGCGCACCATGGAACGCGACTTCGGCGTCGACCTGACGTTCGCCGACCTCTACGGCCACCCGACCGTGCGGGCCTTCGCCGCCCGCGTCGAGGCGGCGCGCGCCGAGCGCGGCCAGTCCGCCGAGGTCGCGGCCATCGCGGCGGTGCCGCGCGGCGGCCCGCTGCCGCTGTCGTTCGGCCAGGAACAGCTGTGGTACCTGGACCGGCTGAACCCCGGCACCGCGCTCTACAACATCCCCCACGACCTGCGGCTGTCCGGCTCTCTCGACGAGGCCGCGCTGGCCGGCGCGGTGGACGACCTCGTCGCCCGGCACGAGATCCTGCGCACGTGCATCCCCAGCGAGGACGGCGTCCCCTTCGTCCGGCTCGTCGACAGCCCACCCCGGCTCGTCGTGCGCGACCTGAGCACGCTGCCCGAACGCGACCGGCACGAGGCGGCGCAGGAGCTGACCGCGCTGGAGGCCGTGCGCCCGTTCGACCTGGCCGCGGGCCCGCTGATGCGCGTCACCCTGCTGCGCCTGGCCGAGGACGACCACGTCCTGGTGTGGACCTACCACCACATCGTCTTCGACGGCTGGTCGCCGACGGTGTTCTTCCGCGACTTCAGCGAGCTGTACCGCGCGCGGCTGGCCGGCCGCGCGCCGGACCTGCCCGAGCTGCCGTTCCAGTACGCCGACTTCGCGGCCTGGCAACGGGAGCGGCTGACGGGGGAGACGCTGGAGCGCGGCCTGGCGTTCTGGCGCACCGAGCTGGCCGGCCCGCCGGTCGCGGAACTGCCGCTGGACCACCCCCGCCCGGCCGTCCAGACCTTCGACGGCGACCTCGTGGAGTTCACTGTGGACGCGACGGCCGCCGAGGCGGCCCGCCGGTTCAGCCGCGAGCACGGCGTGACGACGTTCGTCACCATGCTCGCGCTGGTCGACGCCCTCCTGCACCGCTGGGCCGGGCTCACCGACGTCGTCGTCGGGGTGGGCACCTCCGGCCGGACGCACCCGGCGACGCACGACCTCATCGGGTACTTCAACAACCTGCCGCCGTTCCGCACGCGCGTCGACGGGTCGCTGTCGTTCACCGACCTGGTGCGGCGCTGCGCGGACACCGTCGCGAAGGTCCTCGACCACGAGGAGATCCCCCTGGAGAAGATCGTCTCGGCGGTGTGCGGGCCGCGCGCGCCCGGCCGCCAGCCGCTGTTCGACGTGGCCTACACCTACCAGAACGTCCTGCAGGACACCGCGGAACTCGGCGGCCTCGGCTGCTCGCAGTACTCCGGCGAGGGCCGGATCGCCGGGATCGCGCCGGGCACCGCGAAGTTCGACCTGACCGTCGGCGTCGTCGACCAGCAGGACGGGCCGATGGACGGCTACTTCGAATACGCGACGGCGCTGTTCGACCGCGAGACGGCGAAGGCGCTCGCCCGCCTGCTGCCCGACCTGCTCGACGCGCTGCTGCGCGAACCCGCTGTTCCCCTCGACACCGTCCCGCTCGGCGCCGTCCCGTCCTTCGACGGCGAGCCGCGTCCCGCCCCCACCCACCGGAGCAGTGAGCCGACCATGACCGCGCCCTCCTTTGTGGACAGTGACACCGTCACCCACGCCGAACGGGTCCTGACCACCCTGTGCGCGGACCTGCTGACCGACCACCCGGTGTCGCCGAAGGACAACTTCTTCGACCTCGGCGGCGACTCGGTCCTCGGCGTCCGGGTGGCCGCGCGGGCGGCGAAGGAAGGCGTCCACTTCACCCCGCAGCAGCTGCTGCAGTGCCGCACCCTCGGCGAACTGGCGCGGGCGGCGGTCGTCGACGGCCCGGCCGCGGCGCCGGTGCCGGTGACCGCCGCGGCTCCGGAGCCCGTCCGGGCCATCCCGCCGACCCCGATCATGCACAGCTTCCTGCACCGGCTGCCGGACGACGCCGGGGACTTCGTCGACGTGCACACGGTGGAAACCACACCCGAAGTGGGCGTCGCCGCGATCCGGACGGCGGTCGCGCACCTGCTGGCGATGCACGAGCCCCTGCGCTACCGGTTGCGGCGCAACGCACTGGGCACCCGGCTCGAGGTCGGGACCGCGACCGTGGCGGACGTCTTCGACACCGTGGTCCTCCCGCCGCTGAGCGACGAGGAAGAGCAGGCGATCGTCCTGGACGACTGCCAGGCGATGAAGGCGGAGATGGACCCCTCGCGCGGGCCGCTGTTCCGCGTCCGCCACTACGACCGCGGCCGCACGCGCGGTGGCCTGCTCGTGTTGCTGATCAACCACTTCGTCTTCGACAACATGTCCACCGTGGTCGTCCTGGACGACCTCGACGTGCTGCTCGCCGACCTCGTCGCGGGCCGGACCCCGGACCCGGCGCCCCGGCCGCCGCGGTGGCGCGAATGGGCCGAGCACCTGCGGGCGATGGCGACCTCGGACGAGCTGGCGGCGGAGCTGACCTACTGGACGGCGACCTTACGCGCCGGCGCGGCGGCCGGGGCGATCGGCAGCCCGCCCGGCGCCGACATCACCACCCGGACACTGGAGCACCCGGAGCTCGCGCGGCTGCTGTCCGCCGGGGCCGCGGACGGCCGCGAGGCGGCGTTGTGCGCGGTGGCGTGCGGCCTCGCCCGCTGGCAGGACACGCCGAGCGCGTTCATGATGACGGAGGGGGAGTCCACCCCCAACCCGTTCCGGCTGGCCGGGCGCGGCCCGTCGGTGGGCTGGTTCACCACCCTGCACCCGCTGGTGCTGCCGGTCGGCCGGGGGACCACGGCCCCGGACTGCCTGCCGGAGATCGCCGACCGCATCCGGTCCGTGCCGAACGACGGCGTCGGCTACGGGATGCTGCGGCACCTCTCGCCGGACTCGCCCGGCACGGCCCGGCTGCGCGCGCTGAGCGAACCGGACGTCCTCGTGCTCCACGGGCCGAGCGACGCCCGCGCGTTCGACTCCGGCGTCCGCTTGCTGCGGACCCGCTGGGACCTGTCGCTGAGCCTCAAGCGCGCGGTCGCGTCGTGGTTCCCGCTGGTCGTGACGACGGCGGTGCGCGAAGGCGCGCTGCGGCTGGCCGTGGCCGGCGGCGTGGGCCGGGAACGGATGGACGCCCTCGCCGACGAGATCATGGGTGCCTTCGAAGAACTCGCCCGCGCGTGATCGCGCTCGCCGCGTCGGCGTGGTACCTGCCGGAGACGACCCTGGCCGTCTCGAAGCTGCCTTCCTTGTCGGATGCGGAACGCGCCACCTGTGCCGCGCTCGGCATCGAACGGGTACCGGCCGACGACACGCTCACCGCGGCCGACCTGGCCGCCCAGGCGGGCCGGCGGGCGCTCGCGAAGGCGGGCCTCGACGCGGGGGACGTGGACGTCGTCCTGACGGTGGAGCCCCGGGCACCGCAGACGCTGGTCAGCTCGGAAGCCACCCGGCTGCAGGAGATGCTGGGCGCCGGGCGCGCGATGGCGTTCTCGGTCGGCGGCTTGGGGTGCGCGTCGCTCACCCCCGCGCTGCTCGCGGCGAGTGGGCTGCTGCGCGCCGACCCGGGCCTGGCGAACGTGCTGGTCCTGCACGGCAGCAAGCCGGCGACCCCGGGCCGCTACCGCCACCCGGTCACGGTCAACGGCGACAGCGGCGGCGCGCTGCTGCTGGCCCGCCGCGGCCCGCTCCGGATCCGGGACATCCTGCTGGAGACGAACGGCGCGTACGCGGACCTGTTCCACGTCGAGTACCGCGACCCGGAGTTCGCCCACTGGCGGGAGGAATGCACGAACCAGGCGACGTACTCGTTCCGCCTGGCGGTGGAGACCCGCAACCGCCTGCGCTCCCTGGTGACCCGCCTCCTGGACCGCAACGCCCTCGCCGCGGCCGACGTCACGTGCTACCTGACGCAGAACCTGTCGACGGCCGCGTTCCGGAGCTGGTCGGAAGCGATCGGCGCCCCCATTTCCTCGGTGTGCCAGGACAATCTGTCGCGTTACGGCCACCTCGGCCCCAACGACGTGTTCTTCAACCTGTCGAGTGCGGTCGAGAAAGGACAGTTCGGGGCGGGTGACTGCGCGGTGCTGCTCAACATCAGCCCGTCCGCGGCGTGGAGTGCTTTGCTGGTCACCACCGACGGCGCCATGGGCTCGGCCCGCGAACTGTGAGCCAGGACGGGCTCAAGACCGGGGGCAACGGCGCTCGGGCCGAACGGCGAACTTCACGGGCGCCGAGATCGGCGAGCACCGCGCGACCGGCCCGGCAGCCGGAAGCCCAAGCGTGACGTCCAGACCGCGGCGGACGCGACGCGGTGGAGTAACTCTACAAACAGCGACCTCGTGATTGTCGAAACGCAACAATCGCTCGCGTGGATTTCCCATCATCATGGGGGTGTCAGCACAACTGCGATGCGGAGGTCGGAAATGATCGGGGCCAACGGGAGCGACGTCGCCCGTGTCAAGCGCGGGGACGTCTGGGACGGCGAAGGCCATCCCCCTGTCGCGTCACAAGCGCTTTCCGTGGCAGGTTCGCCCTCGTGAATTCCATGGAGTAGGACAGGTCACGGCCGTTGCCGCGGAGAAGAACTCCACACTCGTCCTTCCCTTCCCGGTCGAGCTGCTCCGGTTCCTCGAACGATCGACGCCGTCCGAGCCGAGCCGGGCAAACACGGCCACTCGTGGTGCCGACGAGGCAGCGGGCGACCTCCCGTCGAGGTGAGGCCGTGCCGGCTTCCGGCCACCAGCCGGCCGTCGGCAAGGCCGGGTGAATCCCGGCCGTCCGGATCGAGGTCCACCCGCAGCAGATGGTCCGTTTCCTCAAAGGAGGATCAAAATGAACGCGGTCACACTATTGACATCACCGACGACCCGAGCAGCGCCGAATCGCCAATCGATCCGGTATCGGATGCGCGTCCCCCAGGACATCGCCGGAGTGCTGGATCGCTACGTGTCCGCCATCATCGCCGACCTGCGGCGACGATTCGAAGAGAGTGGAAAAGACCGATCGGCCGACGGTTCACGCGAGGTCATCCTGGATCTGACCGACGTTTCGAACGTCCCACACTCCGCGCTGGTCCTCCTCGTCAACCTGATCCGCCGGACCCTCGGCGACGGCGTCACCATCACGCTGACCGGCGTCAGCGCGGCTGTCTTGGCGCCGCTGACCGCGTCCGCATTCCCGGACGGCGTCGTCGTCATCGACTCGCGACGACGCACGTGGCCCGGCTGACACCCCGAACACCAGACGCACCGCGCAGGTGCACCAAAGGAGACAATCGTGAACGACATGAACCGGATCGGTGACAGTCCTCGCTCGGTGATCGTGGTCGGCGCAGGCATCATCGGCCTGTCGACGGCGTGGTTCCTCCAGGACCGCGGCGTCGCGGTGACGGTGGTGGATCGCAGCCGGGTCGCGGCCGGCGCGTCGTGGGGCAACGCCGGCTGGATTTCCCCAGGACTCGCGATACCGCTGAACGAACCGGGCGTGGTGCGTTACGGCCTGCGATCGCTGCGCGATCGACGCGCTCCGCTGCACGTCCCGGCGAGCCTCAACCCCCGGCTCTGGGCTTTCCTCGCCCGGTTCGCCGCGCACTCCACCGACCGGTCGTGGGAGCGCGCGGTACGCGCGAACCTCCCGCTCAACGACGAAAGCCAGGAGGCGTTCGACGTGCTCGCCGGCGACGGCGTGGACACCCCGACGGTCGAAGCACCGATCACGGCGGCCTTCCGGACCGCGGCGGAGGCCGACGGGCTGGCACGGGAACTCGAACGGCTCGTCGCGGCCGGGCAGGAACTCGACTACACCACGCTCACCGGTGACGAGGTGCGCGAGCACGTGCCGCAGCTGACCGACCGGATCGGCGCCGGCATCCGGGTCCACGGACAGCGTTACGTGGATCCCGGCCGGTTCACCGAGTCACTGGCACGTTCGATCGTCCACCGAGGCGGCACCGTCCGGCACGGCTTCGACGTCCGTTCGGTGCGCCGGGACGGCCAGGGGTTCGTCGTGCGATCCGCCACGGGGCAGTACGTGGCGGCAGATGCGGTGGTCCTGGCCACGGGGGCGTGGTTGCCGCGGCTGGGCAGGGCGCACGGCGTCACGGTTCCGGTGCGTGCCGGTCGCGGCTACTCGTTCACCGTGCCGACCGACGAGCCCGCCACGGCCCCGATCTACCTGCCCGAGATCCGGGTGGCCTGCACGCCCTACCGCCGTGGCCTCCGCGTTGCGGGAACCATGGAGTTCCGTGCGCCCGACGCCGCGCTGGACCCGGCCCGCATCGACGCGATCATCGAATCGGCCCGGCCGCTGCTGACCGGTGTCTGCTGGGACGCCCGCACCGACGAATGGGTCGGCTCACGTCCGGTCAGCAGCGACGGACGCCCCCTGATCGGCGTCCTGCGCGACCCCGGGCTGTTCGTCGCAGGCGGGCACGGCATGTGGGGATTGACCCACGGCCCGATCACCGGACGGCTGCTCGCCGAACAGATCACCACCGGCAAGCAACCCGAGGCGCTGCGCGAGTTCGATCCCACGCGGTGACTTCATCGAGGCCCGTGCCTCTGGCCGGTTTGGGCCTGGGGCAGGCGCTGCCGGCGCCCGATGTTCCGACGCATTGCCGTGCTGGAGTCGGTCATGGTGCCCTCCGTGGCTGTGGTGTCTCCTCTAGTGCGCTGCGGTGGCGCGGCCGATGCGGACCCGCCACCGCGCCGGCCCCTGCTCGAGGTAGTCCCATGCGTATTGGCCCGGGAATGCCGTGTCGAACTCGCGGCGCAACGGCTTGGGATCATGGTTGTTCACCAGCACGAACGATTCCCCTTCGCCGAGCCGGGCATAGGTGCCGAAAATGCGGGGGTGTCGCCGGCCGTGCGGTATCTCCCGGACGTCGAGCTCGTCGGGCTTCTCCAGGTGCTTTCCCTCCAGCAGGGTGCCCATGTCCTGAGTGAGGCTGGGCAGGTCGGCTCCGGGGAGTTCGGCGAGGGCGGGAAGAAGTACCGATTTATGGATCTCCAGGCATGACTCGAGCATGGTGACGAGGGAGCGGGCGGCTGCGCGGGCTTGGTCGGCTGTGCTCGCCGTTCCCAAGTCCGAGATGTCGTGGGCGATGATCCGGTGCTGGATGCGCAATGCTGTGACCAGCAGGCGGGTCGGGCCCGCACCGGCGGCCGGCGCGTACAAGGCTTGGTCCGCGGCGCTGAGATGGCGCAGGATCCGGTCGGCGCAGAACTCTTGCAGGCTGGCCTGGGCGGCCTGCCGGTCGGCGGGCTCCAAGCTGAGCTCGGTCAGCAGGGCGGACTTCGAGCGGGCCTCGGCCAGCAGTGTGTCGATGGTGCCAGTGAGCCACGCGGCCGCCCGGACGGCGGGATCGTCGCCGGTCCCTTGGATGTGGATCGAAGCCGAGCTCATCGCGTCCTCCTTCATGACCACGCCCCATCCGCACTCTGCGGCGTCGTGGCGAGGTGCCTGTATCGACAGTCCAGCAGGACAGCGTAATTTTTACAAGAAGCCGTCGTGTAAACTACGTCTCAGCTCTAGGGCGACCGGCGTCATGGGTCAGCCGACTGGCGCGTGGACTTGCGGTCGCTCATCGTCCGCACCCAGGCAGCTCCCACCGCTGAATCGACAGTCCTGCGACGAAAGGCGTTCCCGCTGTGGATCACACCTCCGGCGCGCTCCTGAGCGCGTTCAGCTTCACCTGGCTCGGCATGGTGATCGGTATTTCCTTCCTCGAAGCACCGCTGAAGTTCCGCGCGCCCGGGGTGACGATCCCGCTCGGCCTGGGCATCGGCCGGCTGGTGTTCCGCGCCCTGAACATCGTGGAATGCGTGGTGGCCGTCGGGCTCGTCGTCGCCGTGGCCCTGGGAGGATTCGCCGTTCCGGCGAGTGCGTTGGTAGTGGCTGTTCTCGTCCTGCTCGCGATCCAGCTGGCCGTGATCAGGCCCCGGCTGAACCGCCGCACCGACCGCGTGCTGAGCGCGCCGGACGGTGCGGACCTGCCCCGGTCGCACCTGCACGTCGCCTACGTCGCCATCGAACTGGTGAAGGTCATCGCCTTGCTGTCGCTGGGAATCACCGCCCTGTGACCAGGCGGAGCTTCCCGGTCTGCTCGTCGGGTCCGGCGCCCGGCGGCGATGTGGGGTAGGAACGGGGCATGGTGACGCTGGATCGGCTGGTGAACGTCCTCGGGGGGTACGGGGTACGGCTGTGCTGCTGCCCGGTCTCGCGGGACGTGTCGTTGCGCGATGTGGTGATGCACGACCCGGATGAAGCCCGCGAGCTGCGTGGGGACGTCTATCTCGCGGTCGGCGCGGAATCTGTCGCAGCGGCGGTGGAGCTGGCGGCCGCCGCGCGGGCGTCGGTCGTCCTGGTGCGAGGGACCGCGCCGTTGGAGCCGGCGGCGATCGCGGCCGCCGAAGCCGGTGGGGTCGCGGTGCTCGTGGTCGAGCCGGAGGTGCTGTGGGGTCAGCTGGCGGGAGTCGTCTACGGCCTGGTGCTCGAAGGGCGGGAGACGGAGTCGGGCCGTGGGCCGACCGACCTGTTCGCGCTGGCCGACAGCCTGGCGGACGCGCTGGGCAGCACGGTGACCATCGAGGATCAGCTCTCTCGCGTCCTGGCCTATTCCAGCCTGCAGCAGGGCGCCGACCAGGTCCGGCTGGAGACGATCCTGGGCCGGCGGGTGCCGGAGCGGGCTCGGGAGCTGTTCGACCGGCGGGGCGTGTTCGCCCACCTCGCCGAGTCCGACGAGCCGTTGTTCGTCGAGGCCGCCCTGGAGCACGGGCTGGCCGGGCGGATGGTGGTCGCGGTCCGCGCCGGCCGGGAGTCGCTGGGCTCGATCTGGGTCGAGTGCGACCGTCCCCTCGACGACGCCCGGCGAGCCGTCCTGCGGGACAGTGCGCGCACGGTCGGGGTGCACCTGCTGCGGTCACGGGCGAGCGCGGACCTCGAGCGGCAGGTCGAGTCCGATCTGGTGATCCGGCTGCTGGAGGGCACCCCGGATGCGGCGTCGGTGCTCAGCAGGCTGGGGCTGCCGCCCGGGCGGTTCCGGGTGATCGCGCTGCAGGCCCACATCGCGCAGGAGCGGCACGCCGCCCTGCTGCTGGCCTTCGAACGCGCCACCACCGGGTTCGGCTGGTCCCGCCCCGGGCGCAGCACGCTGTTCAGCAACACCGTCTACACCGTCCTGCCCGCAGAGGACGTCTCCGCGGCCCGGAACTGGGTCGGCACCATGCGTGCCGCCTTGCCCGCTCAGGTGGCGGTCGCCGCCGGGATCGGCGGCTCGGCGACCTTCGCCGAACTGCCGGCCAGTCGGCAGGAAGCCGACGAGTGCGTCGCTCTCCACGACGCGCACCCGGGCGGCGACGCGGCGATCGCCTACGACGAGTCCTGGGACGACATCCTGGTGCAGCGGCTGCGGGCGGCCGCGGCGGCCGGCCGCGCCCCGGCCCGGGGGCCGATCTCCGACCTCGCCCGCCACGACGCGGAGAACGGCACCGGCTACCTCGCCACCCTGCGGGCGTGGCTGGAGACCCAGGGCGACCTCGCGCAGGCCGCCGAGCGGCTGGGCGTGCACCCCAACACGATCCGCTACCGGCTGCGGAAGATGGCCGAGGTCACCACCCTGCAGCTCGACGTGCCCGCGAAGCGGCTCGCGATGATCATCGAACTCGTCGTCTCCGACCCGGCAGGTTGACCGGAACCGACAACCACCCCGCGCCGGTCCGGTCCGGATCGACGGCGGCCCGCGCTCGGCAATCGTGATCGGCGCCGGCGTGGTCGGTTTGTCGACCGCGTGGTTCCTGCAGGAACGCGGCGTCCGGGTGACCGTGGTCGACCGGGCCGGCGTCGCCGCGGAGGCGCCTCGAGGTCTACTCGCCGGACTCCCCGCTCGGCCGACGGCCCTGCGGCGCGTCAGGGTTTCTGGTGATCGGCTCGTCCGGCCGGAGCCACCCATGCCACGCAAGCCACGCCACGACGGCGATCCCCAGCGCACTCCCCGGGGAACCCAGCAGCAGCATGACAACGGCGAATACGCCGGCGATGATCACGGTGCTGAAAAGCCGCCGGCGGCGCCCCGCCGATCGACGAAGCGGGGCCTCGCGGAACGACCGTTCGAGGTCCGGGTCATCAGCCAAGAGACGGTGTTGTAGGTCGCGCAACGTCTTTCGCTCACGGAAGCTCAGCATGACGCACCTCCTGGCGCCTCCCGGCCTGGACGGTGCCCGTCCAAGGGAGTGGGCCAACGCGGAGATCTATCGTATCACGACATATCCGGCGAGCGGCACGCTTCCGCCACGTTTATATCGTGTTACGATACAAGCGTGGCGCGCGTCGCCCCTCGTGCTCGGGCCGATCGGCACTGACGTACTTGGCCACCAGGTTGATCTCGAGAACCCGCTGCCCCACCAACGACTCCGCGAGAGCCGGGGTGCCAGGAAGGGAGAGACGATGTCGTCAGGTGCACAGGATCGTTCCGTGCTCAGCAGCCGGCTTCCCAGCCAGCTTCTCGATCTGGATCCGGCGGAGACCCAGGAGTGGCTGGCGTCGCTGGACGGCGCGGTGGATCACGAGGGCGCGGGCCGGGCGCGGTACCTGCTGCTGAGTTTGCTGCACCGGGCACGCGATCGCCATCTCGGGATAGCGGGCCTCAACAACACTGACTACATCAACACGATCCCGCCGGAGCTCGAGCCACTGTTTCCGGGCGATGAACGGATCGAGCGGCGTATCCGGGCCTACATCCGGTGGAACGCCGCGATCATGGTCCGCCGCGCGCAACGTCCCGGGATCGGGGTCGGCGGGCACATCTCCACCTACGCCTCGGCCGCCTCGCTCTACGAGGTGGGCTTCAACCACTTCTTCCGCGGGCACGACGCCGAAGGCGGCGGGGACCAGATCTTCTTCCAGGGCCACGCTTCGCCCGGCATCTACGCGCGCGCCTACCTCGAAGGCCGGCTCTCGGAGGACCAGCTCGACGGGTTCCGTCAGGAAGTGTCCCATCGCGGCCTCGGGGGAGGCCTGCCCTCCTACCCGCACCCGCGGCTCATGCCGGGCTTCTGGGAGTTCCCGACCGTGTCGATGGGTCTTGGTCCGCTGAACGCGATTTACCAGGCCCGGTTCAACCGGTACCTGCATGCGCGCGGTATCAAGGACACCAGCCGCCAGCGCGTGTGGGCGTTCCTCGGCGACGGCGAGATCGACGAACCGGAATCCCTCGGCGCGATCGGCGTCGCCGCCCGGGAAGGGCTGGACAACCTGACCTTCGTCGTCAACTGCAACCTGCAGCGGCTCGACGGCCCGGTGCGCGGCAACGGCAAGATCATCCAGGAGCTGGAGTCCTGCTTCCGCGGCGCCGGCTGGAACGTCATCAAGGTCATCTGGGGCCGGGAATGGGATCCGCTGCTGGCCGCCGACACCGACGGCGCGCTGCTGCGCCTGATGAACACCACCACCGACGGGGACTTCCAGACCTACAAGGCCGAGTCCGGCCGGTTCGTGCGCGAGCACTTCTTCGGCCGCGACCCGCGCACCCTCGCCATGGTCGAGGGCCTGTCCGACCAAGAAGTCTGGGGTCTCAAACGCGGCGGCCACGACTACCGCAAGCTCTACGCCGCCTACCGCGCGGCCACCGAGCACACCGGCGCGCCGACGGTGATCCTCGCGAAGACCATCAAGGGCTGGACGCTCGGCTCGCACTTCGAGGGCCGCAACTCCACCCACCAGATGAAGAAACTGACGCTCGAAGACCTGAAGAGCTTCCGCGACCGCCTCTACCTCGACATCCCCGACGCGGACCTCGACGAGAAGCTGCCGCCTTACTACCGGCCGCGCAAACCCTCGGAAATCGAGTACCTGCACGAACGTCGCCGTGCGCTGGGCGGCCACCTCCCGGCCCGCGCGGTGCGCAGCACACCGCTGACCCTGCCCGGCGCTCCGGCGTATGCCGTCGCGCGGCGGGGATCCGGCCGGCAGCAGGTCGCCACGACGATGGCGTTCGTCCGGTTGCTCAAGGACCTGATGAAAGATCCGGCGATCGGCCACCGGTTCGTGCCCGTCATCCCCGACGAAGCCCGCACCTTCGGCCTGGACGCGCTGTTCGCCTCCAAGAAGATCTACTCCCCGCACGGGCAGAACTACCTGTCGGTCGACCGGGACCAGATGCTCAGCTACCAGGAATCCACCACCGGAGTCCTGCTCCACGAGGGCATCACCGAAGCCGGCTCCGCAGCGTCCTGGACCGCGGCCGGCACCTCCTACGCCACCCACGGCGAACCGATGATCCCGGTCTACATCTTCTACTCGATGTTCGGATTCCAGCGCACCGGAGACGGCCTCTGGGCCGCCGCGGACCAGATGACCCGCGGGTTCCTGCTCGGCGCGACCGCCGGGCGCACCACCCTCAACGGCGAAGGCCTGCAACACCAGGACGGCCATTCGCTGCTGCTCGCCTCGGCCAACCCGGCGTGCATCGCCTACGACGCGGCCTACGGATTCGAACTCGGGCACATCGTGCGCGAGGCACTGCGGCGCATGTACGGCGAGCCACACCCCGGCGAGGACCAGAACGTCTTCTACTACCTCACCCTCTACAACGAACCGATCGCCCAGCCCGCCGAACCCGATGGTGTCGACGTCGAGGGGATCCTCGCCGGCATGCACCGCTACGCCCCGGCCGAACCGGGCGATGGCCCGCACGCACAGATCCTGGCATCGGGTATCGCGGTGCCCTGGGCGCTCGATGCGCAGCGCCTGCTGCGCGAGGACTGGAACGTCCACGCCGACGTGTGGTCGGTGACGTCGTGGACCCAGCTGCGCCGCGACGCCCTCGCCACCGACGAGTGGAACCTCACCCACCCCGCGCAACCTCGCCGCACCGCGTACGTCACGAACCGGTTGAAGGACGCGCCGGGTCCGGTGGTGGCCGTGTCGGACTGGATGCGGGCCGTGCCCGACCAGATCGCTCCGTTCGTGCCGGGGGACTGGTGCTCGATGGGCACCGACGGGTTCGGGCTGTCCGACACCCGCCCGGCCCTGCGGCGGCACTTCCGGATCGACGCCGAGTCGATCGTGTACCGGGTGCTGCACCAGCTGGTCCGCCGCGGCGAACTGGGCGGACTGGTGCTGGCCCGGGCCGCCGAGATGTACCGGCTCGATCCCGCGAACGGGTGAGCGGGATGCGGCGCAGACGTCCGGTCGTCGTCGGCGTGGACGGAACCGAGTCCGCGCACGATGCTCTCGACTGGGCCGCGGCCGAGGCGGCGGCCCGCCGGCTCCCGTTGCGTGTCGTGCACGCCTACGCGGCCACGCCGTCCTGGGCCGTCCTCGGCGATCTGCCGCGGCCCTGCGAAAACATCGGCGTGCCCGACACCGCGAGGCTGGTGGTCGAGCAGGCGGTACAGCGCGCGCGGTGCGTGGCCGCCGAGCTCGAGATCGGCACCCGGCTCCTGATCGGCGCCGGGGCACCTGCGCTGCTCGCCCAGTGCGCCGACGCCGAGCTGCTCGTCCTGGGCAGCCGGGGCTTGGGCGGCGTGCGCGGCCTGTTCGGCGGATCGGTCAGCTTCCGGGTCGCCATGCACGCGGCCTGCCCGGTCGTCGTGGTCCACCCGATGCGGCCCACGACGCCGGGGCACTCGGCCGCCCGTGTCGTGGTCGGTGTCGACGGCTCACCACGCTGCGAACGCGCGATCGAATTCGCCGTGCGGGCTGCGGCGCAGCGAGGCGTGGGCGTCACGGCGGTCCACGCCTGGGCCGTGCGCGGCACGGCCGACCTCGCCGCGGTCACCGACGACTGGTCGCTCGCCGAAGCCGCCGAGTGGCGCACATTCCAGCGCGTCTTCGCCCCGTGGCGCTCCCGCCTGGCCACTGCGCGGATCGAGCTTCGGCTCGTCCAGGGGCGCGCGCAGGACGTGCTGGTCGCCGAGTCCGCCGGCGCGGCACTCGTGGTGGTGGGGTCGCGCGGACGGGGCAGTGTGCGGGCGGCGCTGGCCGGGTCGGTGAGCCAGGCGGTGCTGCAGCACGCCGGCTGTCCGGTCGCCGTGGTCCGCGGACAGCCGGCGTGACCGCGGCTCAGCGCGGGGATGCGGGTTCGTGGTTGCGCAGCCAGGGGATCATCCCGCCGGCCAGCACCATCGCCACTTGCCGGGCGGAGAGGTGGTGCCGGGCGAGGTACTCGTCCTCCGTGGTCGTGTTGCGGATGGTGACCGCGGTTCCCGACGCGATCGCATCCCGGAGGTTGTCCACCACGAGGACGTCGTCCTGGTTGATCCGCTGGTAGTCATCGGGGTCGCTGAATTCGAGGGCGAGTACCCCGAAGTTGGCCAGGTTCTGCCAGTGGATGCGGGCGAACGACACGGCGAGCACGATCCGCAGGCCGAGGAAGCGGGGCGTGATGGCGGCGTGCTCCCGCGACGACCCTTGGCCGTAGTTGGTGCCGGCCACCACGACGTGCCCGCCGTGGTCCCGGCTCGCGAGTGCGCGGCCGGCGTAGCTCTCGTCGATCTGGCCGAAGGTGAATTCCGCCAGCTTGGGAATGTTGCTGCGGTAGGGCAGAACCCTCGCTCCGGCGGGCAGGATCTCGTCGGTGGACACGTCGTCACCGGCTTTGAGCACGACCGGCGCTTCGACGCGGTCGGGCAGCGGCGGGAAGTCGGGCAGGGAGGCGATGTTGCGGCCTTTGACCAGTCCGATGTGGCCGGCGGACTCGGCGGGCGGCGGCTCGAACATCGCGGTGTTCACGCTGGACACGGCCGGCAGCTCGATCCGCGGGCAGGGGATACCGAACAGAGCGGGCAGATCACGCGGGTCCGTGATCTTCCCGGTGAGGGCGGCGGCCGCGACGGTCTCGGGCGAGCACAGGTAGACCGAGTCCTCGCGGGTGCCGGAGCGCCCGGGAAAGTTGCGCGGGACGGTGCGCAGGCTGTTGCGGCCGTTGGCCGGTGCCTGTCCCATGCCGATGCAGCCCATGCAACCGGACTGGTGCAGCCGTGCCCCGGCGGCGATGAGGTCGAACGTCGCGCCCATCTTCGTGAGGTCCTGCAAGATCTGCCGCGAGGTCGGGTTGACGTCGAACGACACCCGAGGATCGGTCTGCCGGCCGGAGACGATGGCGGCGACCACGGCGAAGTCCCGGAGACCGGGGTTGGCCGAGGAGCCGAGCACCACCTGCTGGACGTCACGCCCGGCGACGTCGCGGACGGCGACCACGTTGCCCGGCGAGCTGGGCAACGCGATCAAGGGTTCTACCGTGGACAGATCGATCTCGTCGGTGAGGTCGTAGGTGGCGTCCGCGTCGGCGAGTACCTCGACGAAATCGTCCTCGCGCCGCTCGGCCCGCAGAAAGGCGCGGACCTGCTCATCGGACGGGAACACCGTGGTCGTGGCGCCCAGTTCGGCGCCCATGTTCGCGATCACGTGCCGGTCCATGGCGGTCAGCGTGGCCAGCCCCGGACCGTGGTACTCGATGATCCGGTTGACGCCGCCCTTGACGCCGTGGCGGCGCAGCATCTCCAGGATGACGTCCTTCGCGCTGACCCACTCCGGGAGCGCGCCGGTCAGCCGGACGCCCCAGATTTCGGGCATCCGCAGGTGGATCGGCTCCCCGGCGATGGCCATCGCCACTTCGATCCCGCCGAGGCCGATCGCCAGCATGCCCAGTGACCCGGCCGCCGGGGTGTGGCTGTCCGACCCGGCCAGTGTTGTGCCGGGGCGGCCGAATCGCTGCATGTGGGTGGGGTGGGAGACGCCGTTGCCGGGTTTGGAGTACCAGAGGCCGAACCGGCGGCAGGCGGAGCGGAGGAAGTCGTGGTCTTCGGCGTTCTTGCTGTCGGTCTGGAGCAGGTTGTGGTCGACGTACTGCACGGACACCTCGGTGCGCGCGCGATCGAGGTCGAGGGCTTCCAGTTCGAGCATCACCAGGGTGCCGGTCGCGTCCTGGGTGAGGGTCTGGTCGATGCGCAGCGCGATCTCCTGCCCCGGAGTCATTTCGCCCGAGGCGAGGTGCGCGGCGATCAGCTTCTGTGCGACGTTCTGTCCCATACCGTGCCTCCTGGCCGGGATCGGGGATGGTGTCCCGGTCACCGGTGGCGGGACGGGAGGGGGATCCACCGGTGACCGGGCGGCGCCCCGCTCCTGTCGAGGCGCGATTCTGCGGGCGCTTCGCCCGCAGGGGTGTTGTCGACGGGCGGCCCTAATGGACCGGTCGCCCGCCGACGGGCACGGCGTGCTCGGCGTCGCCGACATCGATGATGTTCGGCGTGAACGGCGCCGGGCGGCCGTTGCTGGTGGACGTCGCCGGTTCCGGTGCGTGAACGCCGCCGCCGGCGGGCCGGTCTGCGTCGCGGGGGGTGGCGCGTTCGAGGAAGCGGAGTAGTTCGACGGGGAAGGGCAGTACGAGGGTGGAGTTCTTTTCCGAAGCGACTTCGACGACCGTCTGCAGCAGCCGCAGCTGCAGCGCGGCGGGGTGTTCGGCCATGGTCTCGGCCGCCCGGGCCAGCTTCGCCGACGCCTGCAGTTCCCCGTCGGCGGTGATGACGCGGGAGCGTCGCTCGCGTTCGGCTTCGGCTTGGCGTGACATCGACCGCTTCATCGACTCGGGCAGGACGACGTCCTTGATCTCCACCCGGTCGATGTGCACGCCCCAGTCCTGCGCGGGACTGTCGATCATCAGCTCCAGGCCTTGGTTGAGCCCTTCCCGGTTGGACAGCAGGTCGTCCAGCTCGCTCTTGCCGATGATCGAGCGCAGTGAGGTCTGGGCGACCTGGCCGATGGCCGAGACGTAGTCCTGCACGTCGACAGCGACACAGCGTGGGTCGATGACGCGGAAGTAGACGACGGCGTCGACGCGGACGGTCACGTTGTCGCGGGTGATGCCGTCCTGGGCGGGTACCGGCATCGTGACGATCTGCATGCTGACCTTCTGCAGCCGGTCCGCGATCGGCACGAGCAGCGCGATGCCCGGTCCGCGGATGGCCGGCTGGACCCGCCCGAACCGGAAGACCACTCCGCGTTCGTACTGTCTGATGACCCGGATGCTCGCCTTGAGCCAGATTGCGCCCAGCACCAGGATGGTGAGCAGCAGGTAGGTGAGGACCATTGTTCCTCCACGGGTGAGTTCTCGTATCCGCGCCGGCTTTTCAGGCGGCGACGGAAGGGGGATAGCTGGTGCCGCGTGCGGTTCTCGGCGTTGCCAGGAGCCGGCGGACGTCGGGTTCGCCGAACGCGTCCGGTTCGTGCAGCACTTGAGCGTGCGCCCACAGGGCGTGATCGAGGTCGGTCAGCTCGTTGAGCGACCCCGGCGCGGCACAGGATCGTCGCGGCGGGGTGGTCATCCGGGCGAGGATTTCCTTCTCGCTCAGGACGTTCGGGCCGACGAGCATCAGCACGAAGAGCGCGGTCGTGACCAGGGCGGCGGTCGTGTACGCCGGTCGACGGCGGAGTGTTTCGCGTTCGCGTGCACTGGGCATGCCACACCTCCTGGGTGTCTCCCGGCTGCGGCAGGGACGTCGGCCGGCCAGGCACTTGTATCGTATCACGATATAGTTGTGGTCGGGCCGGTCGTCGTGAAACTCCCCGGCGCGCGTGGTCTCATGGAGTCATGACAACGGAGGGCGGCCGCGTGGGATCGAAACGGCTCACCAAACAGGACTTCGAGGAGCTCGCGCGCTTCCGCTTCGGCATCCGGCGCTACCTGCGCTTCAGCGAGGAAACCGTGCGCCGCCACGGCCTCACGCCACAGCACTACCAGCTGATGCTGGCCCTCAAGGGCTTCCCCGGCCGCGAGTGGGCGACCATGCGCGAACTGGCCGAGCGGCTGCAGCTGCGGCACCACAGCGTCGTCGAACTGGTCAACCGGGCCCAGAAGCAGGAACTGGTGGAGCGGGCACCGGACCCGACCGACGCCCGCGCCGTGCGGGTCCAGCTGACCGCGCACGGCCAGCAGGCACTTGCGCAGCTGAGTGCGCTGCACCGCGACGAGCTCCGGCGCCTGGGCGCCGCGCTCACGCTGCCGATCTGGGACGAACCGTCGGACGACGGCCAAGGCGGTGGAGCATGACGGAACGGTCGCCGGTGCGGGTGCGGCGCGCGTACGACGAGCCGGAACCCGAAGACGGTGTCCGGGTCCTGGTGGACCGGCTCTGGCCTCGGGGAATCCGCAAGGACGCACTGCCCCTGGACGACTGGAACAAGGACGTCGCACCGTCGGCCGAGCTCCGTGGGTGGTTCGGCCACGACCCGGACAAGTTCGCCGACTTCGCCGCCCGCTACCGCGACGAGCTCGACACGGTCGCCGGCCGTGCGGCACTCGACCGCCTCCGCGCGTTGCCGCAAGGCAGGCCGCTGACCTTGCTCACGGCAACCAAGGACGTGGAGCACAGCCAAGCCGCGGTCTTGGCGGACCTGCTCCGGCGACGCCGATGACCGCCCTGCGGCACCCGCCCGGCGACGAGCAGCCCGTCGCCGAGCCGCAGTCCGGCGGCGACCCGGTCTGCTGGCTGTCCCGCGTCTGCCCGGAATGCGGCCAGTTCATCGAGGACGCCCAGGTCGACCCGGAATCGCACTGCCCGGCCACTGGCAAGTAGCCAGTCTCCCGAAGTCGGCCGGAGATGGCGGCCGATACACCTGCGCCCGGTTGACGTCAGCCGCGGTCGGGTGCCGGGTAGCCGCTGCCGCTCTTGGCGACGGTGAGCAGCACGGCCGAGTCCTCGATCGCCTCGAGGGAATGGCGCGCTTGCGGCACGGTCAGCAACTCTCCCGGTCTCCCTTCGCAGCCGCTGGTCCCGGCGGCGAGGCGGACGCGGCCGTGCAGCACCTGCACGGTGGCCTCGCCGGGATTGTCGTGCTCATCGAGGGAAAACCCGGCGGCCAGGGCGAGCACGGTGTGCCGGAGGGTCTGACCGTGGCCGCCATACACCGTGTGCGCGCTCCGGCCGCTCGAGGCGGCCCGGGCGAGGGCCAGCTGCTGCTGGGCGAGCTCGTCCAGCGAAGACTTCTCCATCGAAACGCTCCTTCGGCCTCAACCGGGCTATCGAACAGTATTTTATACGAGTACTCTAGTATTAAATAGCCGTGACGGAAGCCGGCGAGCCGAACGGAGCACCGATGGCCTATGTGATCGCCGAGCCCTGCGTCGACGTGATGGATCGCGCCTGTGTCGACGAATGCCCCGTGGACTGCATCTACGTCGGGGAACGCTCGCTCTACATCCATCCCGACGAGTGCGTGGACTGCGGCGCGTGCGAGCCGGTGTGCCCGGTGGAAGCGATCTACTACGAGGAGGACCTGCCTGAACGCTGGCAGGTCTACGTCGAGGACAACGCCCGCTTCTTCACCGAGACCCTCGCGACCCGCTCGGCGCCACTGGGCAGCCCCGGTGGTGCCGCGAAGGTCGGTGACGTCGGCGCCGACACGGCTCTCGTCACCTCGTTGCCCCGTCCGGAGCCGGCGCCGGGAAGTTGACGGCCCGGGGCGGGGGGATTTCGTGTTCGTCGCCGATCTGGAGGTAGTCATGACCGACCGGGCTCGCATCGTGGTCGGCTTCGATGGTTCACCGTGCAGCATCCAGGCAGCGAACTGGGCCGTGGCCCAGGCGGCGCGCGACGGAAGCGAGGTCGTCCTGTGCCACGTCGGCCGTGACCGGCGCCTGCCCGGCAAAGGCGGAGCCGAAGACACCGTGGCCTCGGCAGCCGAACAGCTCCTCGCCCACGGCACCCGTCATGCCCGGATGCGGGCGCCCGGAGTGGAGGTGGTGCCCGCGGCGGCGTCGGGCCACCCGGCACGCCGGCTCATCGACGTCGCATCCGACGCCGCGTTGCTCGTGGTCGGCATGCGCGGGGCCGACGGACCGCACGAATTCCGCCTGGGCTCGGTCAGCGCCCAAACCGCGCGGCACGCGCACTGCACGGTCGTGGTCGTCCCGGACCTCGGCGACCACGTCGACAAAGACCGCCGAAGGCTGGTCGTGGTCGGGGTCGACGGCTCATCGAGCTCCCACCTCGCACTCGCGTTCGCCTTCGAACAGGCGGCCCAGCGGCACGCCGAGCTGCGCGCCATCCACGTGTTCGACGCCGCCACGATCCAGATCATGGCGAACCTCCCGCAAGACGACCTGCGCCGCCTCCACGTGACCGCCGCGGACACGCTGCACGGCCTGCTGTCCGCACCCGCCCGGCACCACCCCGGCGTCCGGGTCAGCTCGGCCGTGCTCTCCGGCGCACCCGCCTCGACCCTGACCGCGGCCGCTGCCGATGCCGAGCTGCTCGTCCTGGGTTCACGAGGTCACGGCGACGTCGCCACGCTCATGCTGGGATCGACCAGTCACACCGTGCTGCACAACGCGACCTGCCCCGTCGCTGTCGTCCGCGGGGAGCACCAGTTCACGTCCCCGTCACCGGCCGCCCGGCCGCCGGCCCGACGACCAGGCCACGCGGTACACCCCGCGGCCGGCCACGACCCGGCGAGCCCGGAGGAGATCCCCATGGTCGACGCCCTGACCACCTTGACCGAGCACGGAGTGTCTCTCTGGCTCGACGATCTCAGCCGCGACCGGTTGACCTCGGGCAGCCTGGCCGGCCTGGTCGCGCACGATCATGTGGTCGGCGTGACGACCAACCCGACCATTTTCGCCAAAGCGATCACCGGCAGCGACGCCTACGGCGACCAGGTACGGAGCCTCGCCGCGCGTGGTGTGGACACCGGAGAAGCCCTGCGGGCGCTGACCACCCGCGACGTACGTGACGCCTGTGACGTCCTCCGTCCGGTCTATGACGCAACCGGCGGGGTGGACGGGCGAGTCTCGATCGAGGTCGACCCGCGGCTCGCCCACGACCCCGGCGCGACGGTCGCCGAAGCCGAAGCCCTGTGGTGGGCCATCGATCGCCCGAACCTGTTCATCAAGATCGCCGCCACCCGCCAGGCACTGCCGGCGATCACCGCCTGCCTCGCCGAAGGCATCAGCGTCAACGTCACGTTGATCTTCTCCCTGGAACGCTACGACGCGGTGATGAACGCCTTCCTCGACGGGATGGAGCAGGCCCGCCGCGCCGGGCACGACCTGTGCCGGATCGGTTCGGTCGCCTCGTTCTTCGTGTCCCGGGTGGACACCGAAGTCGACGCCCGCCTGGACAAGATCGGGACCGCCGCCGCAACACAGCTGCGCGGCTGTGCGGCGATCGCCAACGCGCGGCTGGCCTACCGACACTACGAGCGGGTGTTCTCCTCACCGCGGTGGGAGGCGCTGCAGGCGGCCGGGGCCAGGCCGCAGCGACCACTGTGGGCGTCGACCTCGGTCAAGGATCCCGCCTACGCCGACACCCGCTATGTCGTCGGACTCGTCGCCCCCGGGGTGGTGAACACCATGCCCGAAGCCACCCTGCGCGCGGTCGCCGACCACGGGGAGGTCCCGGACGATGCGATCCGTGGTCACTACGACGACGCCCAGCGCGTCCTCGACCGGTTGCGGCAGGTCGGCGTCGACTACGACGACGTCGTGCACACCCTCGAGGACAACGGCGTGGCGGCGTTCGAGGCGAGCTGGGATCACCTCACGGCCCAGTTGGCGGAGACCATGCGCGCCCGTGGCGGCCCGGCGTGACACACGCTGGTTTACACGAATCCACGTGGACTAAAATGGGCGGCATGAGTGAGCGGCCGTTGACCGATGTCGCGTCGAGTCCCACGCTGGGCGAGAGCCGGGCCCGGGTGCTGGATCTGCTGCGCGCGGCCGACGGCCCTCTCGGGGTGCAGCAGGTCGCCACGGCAACGAGCCTGCACGCGAACACGGCCCGCTTCCACCTGGACAACCTGGTCGAGACCGGCCTGGCCGAGCGGCAGGTCGAGGACCGCACCCAGCCCGGCCGGCCGCGGATGGTGTACCGGGCGACGGCACCGGACGCCGCCGCCGGGCAGCGCAGCTACCAGCTGCTCGCGACGATGCTGACCACGTTGGTCGCCGGCGAACTCCCGCAGCCGCGGCAGGCCGCGATCACGGCGGGCCGGGAATGGGGCCGTTACCTCGTCGAGCGGCCGACGCCGTTCGAGCGCGTCGACGCCGAGGACGGGATCCGGCGCCTGTCGGCCGTGCTCGCGGACGCCGGCTTCGCGCCCGGCGCCGTGGACGACGCCGAGAGCCCGGTCATCCCGCTGCGGCACTGCCCGTTCCGGGAGATCGCTCAGCAGCACCGGGACGTGGTGTGTGCGCTGCACCTGGGACTGATGCAAGGTGTCCTGGCCGAGGTGCGCGCGCCGGTCGCCGCGGAACGGCTCGACCCCTTCGTCGAACCGTCCCTGTGCCTGGCCCACCTGACCGTGTCGAGCAGCTGACGGGGTTCCCCGCCCGTCCTCAGGAGCCACCAGGGTCGTCGCCGCCGTCGGCGTCGGCGGGGCGCACGGCTGACGCGAATGCTTCCGATGGTGCATCGGGCGCCGCCGTGGTGGGCACGGTGCGGCCGGTGAAGGTGATGTGGTTCTCGGCCCGCAGTCGCTCGATCATGTGCGGGTAGTGCAGTTCGAAAGCCGGGCGTTCGGAACGGATGCGGGGCAGTTCGGTGAAGTTGTGCCGCGGCGGCGGGCAGGTCGTGGCCCACTCGAGGGAGTTGCCGTAGCCCCAGGGATCGTCGACCTCGGCGACCTCGCCGTAGCGGTAGCTGCGTACGACATTCCAGACGAACGGCAGCACCGAGGCACCCAGCACGTAGGAACTGATGGTGGACACGGTGTTCAGCGTGGTGAAGCCGTCGGTGGACAGGTAGTCGGCGTAGCGGCGCGGCATGCCCTCGTTGCCCAGCCAGTGCTGAACGAGGAAGGTGCCGTGGAAGCCGAGGAACGTGGTCCAGAAGTGCCACTTGCCGAGGCCCTCGTCGAGCATCCTGCCCGTCATCTTGGGGAACCAGAAGTAGATCCCGGCGTAGGTCGCGAACACGATCGTGCCGAAGAGCACGTAGTGGAAGTGCGCGACCACGAAGTAGGTGTCGGTGACGTGGAAGTCGATCGCCGGTGACGCCAGCATCACCCCGGTCAGACCGCCGAAGAGGAAGGTCACCATGAACCCGACGCTGAACAGCATCGGCGTCTCGAAACTCAGCTGGCCCTTCCACATCGTGCCGATCCAGTTGAAGAACTTGATCCCCGTGGGGACGGCGATGAGGAAGCTCATCAGGGCGAAGAACGGCAGCAGCACGGCGCCTGTGGCATACATGTGGTGCGCCCAGACGGCCATCGACAGGCCGCCGATGGCGATCGTCGCGAAGATCATGCCCTGGTAGCCGTACAACGGTTTCCGGCTGAACACCGGGACGATCTCGGTGACGATGCCGAAGAACGGCAAAGCCACGATGTAGACCTCCGGATGCCCGAAGAACCAGAACAGGTGCTGCCACAGGATCGCGCCACCGGTCTCCGGGTCGAACACGTGGGCACCGAGTTTGCGGTCCGCCAGCAGACCGAACAGCGCCGCGGTCAGGATCGGGAACACCACCAGGATCAGGATGCCGGTGATCAGGATGTTCCAGGTGAAGATCGGCATCCGGAACATCGTCATGCCGGGTGCGCGCAGGCAGACCACGGTGGTGACCATGTTGACCGCGCCGAGGATGGTGCCCAGACCGCCGACGACGAGGCCGGTGATCCACAGGTCCGCGCCGACGCCCGGCGAGTGGATCGCGTCCGAGAGCGGGGTGTAGGCGAACCAGCCGAAGTCGGCGGCACCGCCCGGGGTCAGGAAGCCCGACAGCACGATCAGGCCGCCGAAGAGGTACAGCCAGTACGAGAAGGCGTTGAGCCGCGGGAACGCCACATCCGGCGCGCCGATCTGCAACGGCAGGATGTAGTTGGCGAACCCGAACACGATCGGTGTGGCGTACAGCAGCAGCATGATCGTGCCGTGCATGGTGAACATCTGGTTGTACTGCTCCTGCGAGAGGAACTGCAGCCCCGGCCGGGCGAGTTCCGTGCGGAGCAGCATGGCCATCAGGCCGCCGACCATGAAGAACCCGAACGACGTGACCATGTACATGATCCCGATCTGCTTCGGATCCGTCGTACGCATCAACCGCAGAAGCGTGGCACCCTTTGCTGTCGGCCGCACCGGATAGGGGCGCGTCTCGATCGGAGCCGGACCTCGCGTCGCAGTCACCCTGAACTCCGTCCTACGACATAGTCTCGCTTCCCAACCCTGATGGCCGGCGTCGTGCCCGTACGGCAGGACGCGGCGGTGAGCCGCGAGCGTCGGCGACGCGAGCAGGCACTCCCGTCACCGACAGCTGATCGTTTATACGATCGATAATAGTGTAAAAGGCCGTGCTTGGACACCCTCGGCCGGCCCGCCGGATGCGGGCGCCTGCACAGCGGCGCGATTTCAGCAGGTGAAGCAGTTCGCCGGTGCTGGCGCCCGGTACTGACGAGACTGCGGTGCGAAAGCTCAGTGAGTCGATGTACCCCGCCCGCCCCGAGGGCGCCCGTACCCGCTCGGCCGGCTAGGCGGCGACCGGATTGGGCAGGCACCGCGGCGATCGCAGCGCTGTCGGTGGGGGTCCCGCGCGAGCAGTTGAGCCCGGCGCACCCGGCCCCGGCGGTCCGGACGGCCGCGCTGGGGCCGTCCCGAACTCTGCGCCAGGCGGCCGATTCGAATCGCCGAGCGAGACACCGAGCACTCGCCGAGACCCTCCACCGCACCGGGGCGCGGCCTCCCGCTCACTGGAACAACCGGCACCGGGGCGGTGGTGGAGCCGCTGTACTGCTCTGGTGTCGTCCTTCGTGTTCACCAAGATCGTCGTCGATGACCTCGACGCGCAAGCCACGTTCTACTCCACTGTGCTCGGTCAGGTGGTCAAACACCGGTTCACCGGGGGTGAGGGCAATCGGGCGTTCGAAGAGATCATCCTGGGCCCCGAAGCCGGTGACGGGCCGTCGCTGCTGCTGATCCGCTACGCCGACGGGGAGAGCCCGCAGCGCGGGGAAGCCGTGTTCGGCTTCGCCGTCGCTGATGTGGACGAGACGGTCCGAGCCGTGCAACAGGCGGGCGGTTCGGTGCGGTCGGAGCCGAGAGCCCTGCCCGAGGCCGGGGTGAATGTCGCCGAGCTGGCTGATCCGGAAGGGCATCTGCTCGAAATCGTCCAGGACCTGTGAAAGAGGAGTCGATGTTCGATCTGTCAGGCCGTACCGCGCTGGTGACCGGAGCCGGCCAGAACGCCGGGGCGGGAATTGCGCGGGCGCTGGCCACGCAAGGTGCCGCCGTGGTGGTGAACGACCTCGTGGCCGAACGTGCCAAGACCGTCAGCGACGAGATCGCCGCCACCGGCGGGCGTGCCGTTCCGATCGCCTTCGACGTCACCGATGCCGACGCAGTAAGGGAGGGAGTCGGTCGGGCCCGAGCGGAGTTCGGGCAGCATCTCGATATCCTGGTGCACAACGCCGGGATTCCGGCCGACTTCGGACAGGGGCAGTTCCGCACCCTCGACCCGGCCCGGTGGCGAGCGCCGGTGGAGATCAACCTGTTCGGCGCGATGAACTGCCTGTCGGCCGTCATCGGCGACATGTGCGACGCCGGCTGGGGACGGATCGTGCAGATCTCTTCGGGATCGGCGCGCACGGGTTCCGATCAGGGCCTGTCGCTCTACGGTGCGGCGAAGAGCGGGGTCGAGGGCTTCATCCGGCACATCTCCCAGGAGGTCGGGCCCTTCGGCGTCACCGCCAACACCCTCGCGCTCGGCTTGCAGGCCAACGCCGCCGGGCCTGCCACCGACGCCATCGCCGCACGGATCGCGACCCGGCGGCTCGGCACGCCGGAGGACGTCGGCGCCGCGGTCGTCTACCTCGCGTCGGCGGAGGCGTCCTGGATGACCGGGCAGACCTTGAACCTCAACGGCGGCAGCGTCACCACCTAGGAGCGCGCTTGACCATCGATCTCTCCGCTCATCGCCTGGACGCGGCGGCGGACACCCTGCGGGCCGAGGTGCGGGAGTTCCTCGCGGGCCGGCGGACGGCGGGGGCGTTCGAGCCGCGCTGTGACGCCTGGATGACGGCGGCGGACCCGGCGTTCAGCAGGCTGCTCGGCGAGCGCGGCTGGCTGGGCATGACCCTGCCGCGTGAGTACGGCGGCCACGAGCGGTCGCCGTTGGACCGGTTCGTCGTCACCGAGGAGCTCCTCGCGGCAGGCGCTCCGGTCGCCGCGCACTGGATCGCCGATCGTCAGATGGCGCCGTCGATCCTGCGCCACGGCACTGAAGAGCAGCGGCGACGCTACCTGCCCGCGATCGCCCGCGGTGAGTGCTTCTTCGCCATCGGGATGAGCGAACCCGACGCGGGGTCGGATCTGGCCGCGGTCCGGACGCGAGCCCGGCTGGTCGACGGCGGCTGGGAGCTCACCGGGACGAAACTGTGGACGACCGGCGCCCACTTCGCCCACGCGATGGTGGTGCTGGCGCGCACCGACGGCACGCCGGAAGACCGGCACGCGGGGCTGTCGCAGTTCATCGTGGACCTCCCGGTCGACGGTGTGGCGATCCGGCCGATCGTGACCATCGACGGCGAGCACCACTTCAACGAGGTGGCCTTCGACGGTGCCGTGGTGCCGGACAGCAGCTTGCTCGGCGAGCGAGGTGCGGGCTGGCGGCAGGTCACCGCGGAGCTCGCGTACGAGCGGTCCGGCCCGGAACGGCTGCTGAGCACGGTCCCGCTGCTGCGGGCTTGGGCCGACGTGGTCCGCGAAGAGGGTGATCCGGTCGCGGCCCGGGAACTGGGGCGGCTGACGGCCCGGGCGTGGACGCTGCGGCAGCTCTCGCTGTCGGTGGCTGCTGCGCTGGCCGACGGGCGTTCCCCGGACGTCGCGGCCGCGCTGGTGAAAGACATCGGCTCCCGCTTCGAAGGAGATGTGGTGGAAACCGTGCGGCGACTGGCCCGCATCGAACCGCGGCGAGGCGCCCCCGGATTGGCCGGGCTGCTCGCTGAAGGTGTCCTGCATTCCCCGGCGTTCACCCTGCGCGGCGGGACGAACGAAATCCTCCGCTCGGTCGTGGCGCGCGGGTTGGGGGTCCGATGAGCGACGACCTGCGCGCGGAAATCCGCTCAGTTGTCGGCGCGATGCTCAACGGCCGCAACCGCGAGGACGGGTTCGACCGTCTGCTGTGGAAGGACCTGACCGACGCGGGCTTTCACCTGCTGGGCGTGCCCGGGGAAGCGGGCGGCAGCGGTGGCGGGCTGCGGGAACTCGCCGCGGTGGTGGATCTGCTCGCTTTCCACGCCGCCGCGGTACCGGTCGCGGAGCAGGCCTTCCTGGCCGGCTGGCTGCTGGCGCAGGCCGGGCTCTCGGTACCTGATGGCCTCACGGTTGCTTCCCTCGACGAAGCCCGGGGTGGATCTCGGCTGTCCGGCCGGGTGCGGGCACCGTGGGGCCGGTACGCGGACCACGTGGTGACTTTGGCCAGGCAGGATGACACGGTCCTGGTCGCACTGGTGCCGACTGCAGGCCTGGCGATCGACTGCGCCGAAAATCTGGCCGGTGAGCCGAGGGACACGCTCGTGCTCGACGGCGCCACGGCGACGCAAGCCGCAACGGCACCGCCCGACGTCGAGGTAACGGCGCTTCTGCGACGGGGCGCGCTGGCCCGGTCGGTCCAGCTCGCGGGCTCGGCGCGGGCGGTGCTCGAATCCGCCCGTCGTCACGTCGGTGAGCGGGACCAGTTCGGCCGCCCGCTGGCGCGGTTCCAGGCCGTGCAGCAGCACTTGGCCGCACTCGCCGCCGAGACCGTCGCCATGCAGATCGGTGCGGACGCCGCGGTGCTCGCGGTCGAAGCCGGCGACCCGGCGGCGGACGTGGCCATCGCGGCGGCCAAGGCAACGACGTCGGCCAGCGCCCACGCCGTCGCCTCGATCGGCCATCAGCTGCACGGTGCCCTCGGCTACTCGCGGGAACACCACCTCGGCGCGGCGACGACCCGGCTGTGGGCCTGGCGCGAGGAATTCGGGAACGAGAGCCGATGGCAGGACGAACTCGCGGTGGGCGGGGGAGACGCGTGGTGGTCGCTGGTGACGGGCGGCGTGCGGTGAGCGCGCTGCACGGCGTGCGGGTGCTCGATCTGAGCCGGGTGCTGGCCGGGCCGTTCTGCGCGCAGATGCTCGCCGACCACGGCGCGGAGGTGATCAAGGTCGAGGCGCCGTCGGGCGACGAGACGCGCCGCTGGGGTCCGCCGTTCGCCGATGACGCCGAGACCATGAGCACCTACTACGAAGGCCTCAACCGGAACAAGGCGAATGTGCGGCTGGACCTGCGGGTCGAGGGAGCACGGGCGGTGCTGCACGATCTCATCGCCGGCGCGGACGTCGTCGTGGAGAACTTCAAGGCGGGGACCATGCAGCGGTGGGGGCTCGGCTACGAGACCCGGCTCGCCGAGGAGTTCCCCCGGCTCGTTTACTGCCGGATCAGCGGCTACGGCGTCGACGGCCCGCTCGGCGGCCTGCCCGGTTACGACGCGGTGCTGCAGGCTTATGGCGGGCTCATGAGCGTCAACGGCGAGCGGGACGGCGACCCGTTGCGCGTAGGCGTCCCGATCGTGGACATCACCGCCGCGCACCAGGCGTTCGCCGGCATCCTGCTCGCCCTCGTGGAGCGAGCGGTCAGCGGCCGGGGCCAGCTGGTCGACATCGCGCTCCTGGACGCCGTGCTGTCGCTGATGCACCCGCATTCGGCGGCTTGTCTCCGGGCGGGCGTGGTGGCCGAGCGCCTGGGCGCGGCCCATCCGAGCGTCGCCCCCTACCAGGTGTTCGCCACGGCCGGGAACGGCACACTCTTCGTGGCCGCGGCCAGTGACGCGCAGTTCGCCGCGCTGACGGACGTGCTCGGCCGCCCGGAACTCGCCGATGACGTCCGCTTCCGCCGCAATCGGGACCGGGTCGCGAACCGCGAAGAGCTGCTGGTCGAGCTGCAGCCGTTGTTCCTCGCGGTCGGCGCCGACGACCTCGCGGGGAAGCTCGCCGAGCGAGGTGTGCCGGCCGCCCCGGTCAACAACGTGGCCGAAGCGTTGACGTCACCGCAGGCGCAGCATCGCGCGATGGTGGTGCGCGACGGCGGGTACCGCGGAGTGGGGGTGCCGATCAAGCTGAGCCGCTCGGCGCCGGTCCCGCCGCGGGCTCCCGCGCCGCCGGGGGCGGACACCGCCCGCGTCCTGGCCGAGCACGGATACACGCCGGACGACATCGCGGCACTCCGCCGCTCCGGGGCGCTCGGTCAGCTGCCCCCGGCCTGAGCGGAGACGCCGGCGAGCACGCTGCGCAAAGCGTCTCGGAGCAGGTCCGTGATGTCCTCGCCGGAGTCGGAGGACACCCAGTAGTCGAAAACGCGTCGGGTCGCCTGGACGACGAGGTAGGCGGGCAGGCTGCGGTGCAGCGGGTGGTCGCCGAGCGCGATGCGCTGGTGGAGGAACTCGGCGACGGCGTCGCACAGCTCGTCGTCGACCTCCATCCACCGCAGCCGGTATTGCGGCGTCGTCGACATCAACCGGAGGAAGCGGCGCTCGAGGTCGGTCAACGAGCCTTCGTGCAGCTGGGACGTCCATGCCGCCACGAGCGTCTCCAGGACGTCGCTGTCGGCCGGTGCCGCGCGAAGGTGGGCGATGACTCCCGCGGAACTTCGCCGGAACAGCGGCCGGACCACATCCTCCTTCACCGGGAAGTGCCGGTAGAAGGTGCGGGGGGAAACGCCGGCGGCGTCGGCGATGCGCTCGACCGTGGCGGAAGTGTCGCCGTCGGCGACGAAGATGTCGGACGCCGTCTGCGCGATCGTGAGCCGCAGTTCCTCGGCGCGCCGCTCGGTCAACGTAGGCCTCACCACGGTCCGGAGCCTACTTCCTCCGCGGAAATTCCCGACGGTTGGTTTACAGGGTTAACTCCCGCGGCTACGCTCATGGTTGTCAGTTTGTGCCAAGTTGGCACAATGTGCAAGGTAGGCAACGGTGCCGGAGGTGATGATGACGACGGCTCGGAGCCAGGAGACGCCCACCGCGATGATCGACAGGGTGGCGTCGTTGCTTCAGTCCTTCGACGGCCATCCCCGGCTGACGCTGGCCCAGATCTCGCGGCTGGCCAACCTGCCGCGCTCGTCGGCGCACCGGATCCTGCAGCGGCTGGTCGATCTCGGCTGGGTGCACCGGGACGGCTTCCAGTACGGCCTCGGCCTCCGCATGTTCGAGCTCGGTTCCCAGGTCGTCCGGCGGGACCGGGCCCACCAGGCCGCGCTGCCGTTCCTGCACGCGCTCCACCGCTCCACCGGCTTGACCGCCCACCTGAGCGTGCTCGTGTCCGCGGACGTCCTGCACCTCGAACGCATCGGCACCCGCGCCGAGACGGAATCCGCGTGGTGCCCGGGCGGCCGGCAATCCGCGGTGCACTCGGCAGCCGGGCGCGCCCTGCTTGCGCAGCTCGACGAATCGGCCTGGCCGGAACTTTCCTTTCCGGCCGCGGCGAGCTCCCACGGCATCCGCGGCCTGCCGCAGTTGCGGCGCGACCTGGACCAGGTCCGCGAGCGTGGCGGGGTGGCGGTCGACACCCGGTGGTGCACCGCGGGGATCACCGCGGTCGCCGCCGCGATCGGCCCGGCCGAAGCCGAGCTGGGTGCCGCGGTTTCCCTGTGCGGTCCCGCCGCGACGATGCCCGTCGAGAAAGCCGTTGCCGCCGTCCGGATCGCCGCGATGGACATCTGGTACGCGGCCTCGGGGGTGACCCGGCTCCGCGGCCGTGGCCCCCGCCCGCCCCTGCCGCCCGCCGTCGCGGCGCACGGCTGAACCCGAATTCTCCCGAAGGAACCGGTAACCGATGACTGTGATCCGCCCAGACCAGCCCACCCATGTCGTTTCCCCGGTGACCGACGTCGACCAGGAGGCCTTGGCCGCCGCGATCGACGTCGCCGAACCGGGCGCCTTGCTCATGGCGCTGGTGCACCTCACCGGCGACACCGGCCTCGTCGACGAGTTCGCGGCGAAGCTCGCCGGCGCCGCGATGATGGGGGAGTACCCGGCGGAGGTCGCCTCCGCGGTCCGTGACCGCGCGCGGCAACTGCTCGGCAGTTCGCTGATCCCGCGGATCACCGTGCCCGGCGACGAGCTGTTCCACCGGATGACCGAGGTCTGCGTGGCCGACACTGTGGGCGCCGAGTACGTTCCGCACCTGCGCGAGCAAGGCGGCTTCGAACCCGCACAACCGGTCGTGAGCCGGACCCGCAAGCCACCTGAGGACTTCACCGTCGCGGTGATCGGCGCCGGCATGATCGGGCTCAACGCCGCGATCAAACTCGGCGAGGCCGGCTTCCGCTACCGGGTCTTCGAGGAGCGCGACGACCTCGGCGGGACGTGGTCGCGCAACGTCTACCCCGGCGCCGCGGTCGACACGCCGAGCCACTTCTACTCCTACTCCTTCGAAGTCAACCCGCGCTGGTCGAAGTACTACCCGACGGGGCCCGAGTACCTGGACTACCTGCACGGTGTCGCCGAGAAGTACGGCCTCTACCCGAATATTTCGTTCTCCACCAAGGTCCTCGGCTGCGAGTGGCGGGAGGACGAGCAGGTCTGGAATGTCACCGTGCAGCAAGACGGCGTGACGCGGGCGTTTCAGGCGAACGCCGTCGTCACGGCGACCGGGGTGCTCAACGGCGCGTCGATCCCGGACATCCCGGGGAAGGACGCCTTCGCGGGCGAGATGATGCACACCGCCGAATGGCGGTCCGATGTGGACCTGACTGGCAAGCGCGTGGTCGTCCTGGGCACCGGCTGCACGTCGGTGCAGGTGGTCGCGAGCATCGCCGACGAGGTCGAGTCGCTCGACGTCGTCATGCGCCAGCCGCACTGGGTCATCCCGGAGCGGAAGGTCAGTGCGGACGTCCCGGATGCCATGCGGTGGGCGCTGGAGAACATCCCGTACTTCCACCAGTGGTTCCGGGTCAAGACGTACTGGTGGGCCGCCGACAAGGGCTTTGCCATCCCGCGGATCGACGAGGAGTGGTACGCCACCCACGTGTCGTCCTCGCCGGCGAACGACGCGCTGATGCAGGTCTGCCTGGACCACCTGGACCGGAGTTTCGCCGATCGCCCCGACCTGAAGGCCAAGCTGACGCCGGACTTCCCGCCGTTCGCGAAACGGATCGTGAAGGATCCCGGGTTCTTCGAGGCCGTCAAGCGGGACAACGTGGTGGTGCACGCGGCGTCGTTCCGCGAGATCCGGCCGGATGGAGTCGTGACGACCGAGGGGGAGTTCCTGCCGGCCGACGTCATCATCTGGGCCACCGGGTTCAAGCTCGAGTACCTGGGTTTCCTCGACGTGGTGGGCCGCGACGGCGTCAAGCTGGCCGAGGAGTGGGCCGACCAGAACCCGCGGGCCTACCTGGGGATCACCGTGCCGGGCTTTCCCAACTTCTTCGTCACGGCGGGCCCGAACGCCGCGCCCAACCACGGCGGCGGGCACAACGTCACCAGCGAGGAGCACGTCCACTACGTCGTGGAGAGCCTGCAGTACCTGGTCGAGCACGGGCTCACGTCAATGGAGCCGACGCGCGAAGCGACGGATGACTACAACCGGCGGGTCGATGAGGAACTCGACCAGACGGTCTGGACCCACGGGCGCACGGCCAACGGCTACTACCGCAACAAGTCCGGGCGCGCGTGGATCAGCTGCCCGTGGCGTCTGGTGGACTACTGGGCCATGGTGCGCGAACCTGCACCCGAGGACCACCGGTTCACGCCCTGACCTCACTCGCCACGGAACACCGGTGTGCGGCGTCCGAGGTTCGCCGCGATGCCCTCGGCACAGTCGCGGGTCGCCCACAGCCGGGCCTGCTCGGCGAGTTCGTGGTCGAGGGCTTTCCGCACCCGCTCGGCCAGATCCGCTCGGAGCGTCGCCCGGATCGACCGGACCGCGAGCGGTGCGGCCGCCGCCAAGGACCGGCCCCACGCCAGCGCGGTTTCGCGCTGGTGACCGGGTTCTGAGAGCCGGTCGGCCAGTCCGAGGTGGACGGCCTCTTCGCCGTCGACGCGCCGACCACTCATCAGCAGGTCGGCTGCGACGCGCCGGCCCACGAGATCGGGCAACGTCACGCTCA
Organism: Streptomyces sp. MN03-5084-2B; assembly: GCA_033793495.1. Classification (GTDB taxonomy): domain Bacteria; phylum Actinomycetota; class Actinomycetes; order Mycobacteriales; family Pseudonocardiaceae; genus Amycolatopsis. The sequence continues at coordinate 76,358 of JARAWT010000032.1, forward strand.
GGCCGAACCCGTGGTGGAAGCCCAGCAGGGCGAAGTTGGCGACGAACCGGGTCGAGGAATCCACGACGCGGAAGTCGGCCGCGCAGGCCAGCCCGAGACCACCGCCGACCGCCGCGCCCTGGACCGCGGCGATGATCGGTGTCCCGACTTCGAACAGCCGGCTCGCCCGCCGGTACAGGCGTCCGGACACCGCGACCCGGTCCTGCTCGAACCCGCCACCGGTCCCGAAGTCCGCTCCCGCGCAGAAGTGCTTGCCCTCCGAGGCGAGGACCAGCGCCCGGCACCGCGGATCGTGGTCCAGCTCCCGGGCCGCGTCGACCAGCTGCCCGATGAGCTGCTCGTCGAAGAAGTTCGCCGGTGGGCGACGCATTTCCAGCAGCCCGACACCGTCCTGCAGTACCACCGAAACATCCGTCATGGCGCCAGCCTGCCCGGCAGGTGTCCCGTACGCCGGAAAGTGTCCGGTGAGTGGACCATCCGGCCCCACGGCGACGCGAGCGGAGGGAGATTGGGGGCGTGGAGATCACCAACGTGCTGGCCGCGTTCGCGCGCTTGGCCGACGAAGGAACCCTCGACGAACTCGGGACCTTGTTCGCCGAAGACGTCGAGTGGTCGATGACCGGTACTACGTGGCGCGGCCGGGCCGAGGTCTTGGCCGGTCTCGGTTCGATGCGCGAGCTCGGGCACGCCGGTCCGAAGTCGGGGAACCGCCACGTGCTGACCAATCAGGAGGTGGACCTCGACGGCGACCGTGCGACGGCACGCTCGTACTTCCTCCTGGTGAATCGCGAGAAGATCCTTGCTGTCGGCGCGTACCGCGACGAACTGGTGCGGGACCAGGGCGGCTGGGTCATCGCCCGGCGGGAGGTCCGCGCATGATCGCCGACCCGCGCATCCGCCGGGCGCTCGACCGCGCTGTCGAGCTGGGGGAGAAGGGTATCGCCGTCGCCGCCTACCACCGGGGCGAGCTGATCGTCGACGCGGTGGTGGGCGCCGACAACGACACCCTCTTCCCGATTTTCTCGGTCACCAAGGGCGTCACCGCGACGGCGGTGCATCTCCAAGCCGAGCGCGGCCTCGTCGACCTGCAGGCCCCGATTGCGCGTTACTGGCCGGAGTTCGGGTGCCACGGCAAGGAGAAGGTCACCGTCGAGCAGGCGCTCTCGCACCGCGCGGGCATCCCGCAGATGCCGGACGGCGTCACGCCCGAGCTGATGGCCGACTGGGACTGGATGACCGGCCGCATCGCCGGGCACATCCCGATCCACGAGCCGGGCACCGCGAACGCCTACCACGTGCTGGTGTGGGGCTGGATCCTCGGCGAGGTGGTGCGCCGCACCGATCCCGCGGGCCGGGCCTTCGACCGGTTCGTGACCGAGGAGATCTGCGCGCCGCTGGCGATCACCGACTTCCACCTCGGTGTTCCCGACGCCGAGGTGTCCCGCGTGGTCAAGCTCTACGGCGGCAACGAGTTCGCCATCGTGGACGAGCACAACATCAGCCCGCGTGCGGTCTTCCCCGGCTCCGACGTGCACAACCAGCGCACGGTGCTGCAGGCAGTCGATCCCGGCGCCGGTGCGGTGGCGACGGCGGGAGCGGTGGCCCGGATCTTCGCGATGCTCGCCGAGGGCGGGTCCCTGGAAGGGGTCCGGCTGCTGTCCCCGGAACGCACCGCCACCTTCACCCGGCCGCGGGAGAACGCCCACGATCCGGACCAGGTGCTCACGATCCCGGTCTGGTTCGGTGCCAACGGCTTCTGGCTCGGCGGCGAAGAAGGAGCGTCCGACCCGCTGGTCGGCGACCACCGCGACATCATCTACAGCCCCGGCGCCGGCGGCTCGCTCGCCTGGGCCGATCTGCGGGACCGCATCGCCGTCGCGATCTGCCACAACGACATGGACACCCCCGCGGTCGTCGACCCGGAACGGACGTTCGCGCCCGTGGTCCGGGCGATCCGCGAACTCGTGCACGAGAGGGAGCGCCGATGAGCACGGCCGAGGAGTTGTTCGGCGGCGGGACTGCCGTCATCACCGGCGCCGGTGCGGGCATCGGCGCCGGGCTGGCGCGCTACGCGGCCCGGGAACTGGGCATGCGGGTCGTCCTGGCCGATGTGGACACACCCGCGATCACCGCGCTGGAGTCCGAGCTGCCGGACGCCGTCGCGGTGACCTGCGATGTGCGTGACCCGGCTGCCGTCGAACGGCTCGCCGACCAGGCCGGACCGGTCACCCTCCTGGTGAACAACGCCGGCGTCGAGCAGTTCGGCTACCTCTGGGACACCCCGGTCGCGAACTGGGACCGCCTGCTCTCGATCAACATCAGCGGTGTCTTCCACGGCATCCGGGCGTTCCTGCCTCGGATGATGGCCGACCCGCGCCAGTCGTGGGTCTGGAACCTCTCCTCGGTCGGCGGCGTCAGCGCGAGCCCGTTGCAGGCGCCCTACATCATGAGCAAGCATGCCGTGCTGGCTCTCACCGAATGCCTGCACCAAGAGGTCACGCTCGCCGGCCACGCCGAGCACGTCCACGTGCAAGCCGTGCTGCCCGGCGCGGTGGCGTCGAACATCTTCGAATCCGCCGGCGCCGTCGACTCCGGTGATGTCACCGCGGCCGAAGACCACCGGACCGCGATGCTCAAGATCAAAGAGCAGGCGATGGACCCGCTCGACGCAGCCCGCGTCTTCTTCGACCAAGCCGCCGCCGGCGAGTTCTACCTGACCTCGCAGGACTTCGTGCGCGACGCCATGGCGGGCCGAGCGGACACGCTGGTCCACCGGCGGGCGCCGGTCCTGCCGCCGGGCGAGCTCGCCTTCCCCACCGACTGACCACCCCGGAGCGCACCATGCCCTTGCCCCCGCTGGACCCCGACGCCGCGGCGATCGCCGCGGCGATGACCGACCTGCCGCCGATGCGCGCACGCGGCATCACGGCGATCCGCGAATCCCTCGAAGCCGTACCCCACCCGTCCGGGCTGCCCACCGCGGACGTCGAAGACCGGGAGATCCCCGGCGACATCCTGGTGCGGATCTACCGGCCGACCGCGGACGAGCGGGCACCGGTGCTGGTGTACTTCCACGGCGGCGGCATGTGCATGGGCACGATTCACTCCTTCGAGCCCCTGGCCCGTCACCTCGCCGCCGCGAGCGGCGCCACCGTCGTATCGGTCGGCTACCGCCTTGCCCCCGAAAACCCACCGCCCGCGCAGTTCGACGACGCCTACGCCGCCACGGCCTGGGTCGCCGACCACACGGCCGACCTGCACGTCGACCCCGAACGGCTCGCGGTCGTCGGGGACAGCGCCGGTGGCACCCTCGCCGCCGCTGTCGCGCTGGCGGCCCGGGACCGCGGCGGGCCTGCCATCGCCTGCCAGGTCTTGATGTACCCCGGCCTCGACCGCGACCTCGGCGCCCGATCGATCGCCGAGTGCGCGGACGCGCCGATCCTCAGCCGCGACGACGTGCTCTACCTCAACGAGCTGGCCGACAGCGGCCGCGGCCACCCGGACCACGCCTACCGGATCCCCGCCTACGCGGCCGACCTCACCGGCCTGCCCCCGGCGATCGTGGTCACCGCCGAGTGCGACCCGATCCGCGACTGGGGCGAACGCTACGCGCATCGGCTCCGCGAGTCGGGCGTGCAGACCACCCTGACCCGTTATCCGGGCGCCTACCACGGGTTCGCCCTCCAAGCCGCCTACCTTGCGCGCGGTCGGCTCGCGATCGCCGAGACCGGCGCACTGCTGCGGGCCAAGTTCGCCCACCCCCTCCCGTTCTGACCACCAGGAGTCCCCGTGACCGATCCCTTCGCCGACGCCGCCGATGTCGAGCCGCGCGAGCTGTCCCGCGGCTACACGTGGGCCGAATGCCCGAGGTGGCACGACGGCGCGTTCTGGTTCAGCGACATGTACCACCACCGGATCCTGCGGCTCGACGCCGAAGGCACGCCGGAGACGGTGGTCGACCTCTCGACGCGCACCTCGGTGAACGGCACCGAGGTCATCCCCGGCGGCTTCGGCTGGCTGCCCGACGGGCGGCTCGTCGTCACCTCGATGCACGAGCGCCTGGTCCTGGCCTTCGACGGCGAGCGCCTCACCGAGTACGCCGACCTGCGGGAGCTGGCCACCGGCCCGGTCAATGACATGGTCGTCGACGCCGAGGGCCGCGCCTACGTCACGCAGCTCGGGTTCGAGCTGTTCGCCGGGGAGTCCCCCAAGGATTCGGACCTGCTGGTCGTCGAACCGGACGGCACCGCCCGCCCCCTGACCGAACTGGGCGGGTTCGCCGGCGCCAACGGCATCGCGGTCAGCGGTGACGGGAGCCGGGTGCTGACGGCCGAGGCGTTCGCCAACCGGATCACGGTGCTCGACCGCGACGACCAGGGCCGTCTGACCAACCGCCGCATCTTCGCGGAATCGCCTTCCTTGCCGGACGGCATCTGCCTGGACGACGACGGCGGGGTCTGGGTCGGGATGCCCGCGGTCCCGGCCGTCGCCCGGATCGCCGAGGGTGGCGCGGTCACCGACATCGTCCGGTTCGACGCCACGCGGGCGCTGCCCCCGGCGTGCGTTCTCGGCGGGCCGGACCGGCGCACGCTCTTCGTCTGTGCCGGCCTGGACGTCATGGACTTCGAAGAGTCGCGGCGCAACCGCAACGGCACGATCTGGACCGCCGAAGTCCGCACGAGCGGCGGCGGCAACCGCCCCTGAGGAACGGAATTTCCATGGACAGGCTGTCTTTCAAAGGGCGCGTTGTCATCGTCACCGGCGCGGGCCGAGGCATCGGCCGTGCGCACGCGCTGCTCCTGGCCGAACGCGGCGCCTCCGTGGTCGTGGCCGACCTCGGCGCCCGCGTCGACGGCTCGGGAGTGGACGGTGACGATCCCGCCGCGGACGTCGTCGCCGAGATCCGGGCCGCCGGCGGCCGGGCCATGGCCTCGCGTGCGGACGTTTCCACCGAATCCGGCGCCGCCGACCTCGTCGCGGCGACGATCGAGAACTTCGGCGAGCTGCACGCGGTGGTGAACAACGCCGGGATCGTGCGCACCGCGCGCTTCGAGGAGCTGAGCACCGCGGAGTACCAGCGCTACCTCGACGTCCACTTCTTCGGCTCCCTGTTCGTGTGCCGGGCGGCGTGGCCGCACCTGATCGCCTCGGGCAGCGGACGCGTGGTCAACACGGTCTCGGCGGCGATGCTGGGCACCCCGCTGATGACCCACTACGGCAGCTCCAAGGGCGCGGTGTTCTCGCTGACCCGCAACCTCGCCGTCGAGGGCGCCGAGCACGGCATCCTCGTCAACGCCGTGGCCCCCGGAGCGGGCACACGCATGGCCGAGAACGCGGCCGGGTCGCTGTCCCCGGAGGTCATGGAGTACCTGCGCACCCAGCTGCGGCCCGAGCACGTCGCTCCGGTGGTGGCGTTCCTCGCCCACCCGGCGTGCCAGGTGACCGGCGAGGTCTTCAACGCCGCGGGCGGCGCGGTGAACCGCCTGGCCTTGGTGACCACCACCGGCATCCAGGATCCCGCCCTGACGGTGGAGACCGTGGCCGAGCGCTTCGGCGAGGTCATGGCCATCACGCCCGACGCACAGCCGGCGATCGTCGCCGCGCCCGACTCCCGGAGGAACCGATGACCGAGACCACCGCTGCCGGCACCGAGTTCCCGTTCGGGCCGCTGGCCCCCGCGGACGCCGTCGAGCACCTCGCGCGGCTCATGGCCGACCGGCCGATGACCAGGATGACGATGCCGTACGGCGGCGACGTCTGGATCGTGCACCGCAACCGCGCGGCCCGGGAGGTGCTCGCCGATCGCCGGTTCGTCCGCGAGCCGTTCCGGACCGGCGACCGCGTGGTGCCGTTCTACGTGCCGTTCCCCGATTTCCTGCGCACGACGCTGCAGTTCGAGGACCCGCCCCAGCACACGAAACTGCGCAAGCTGGTCCAGAAGGCGATCTCGCCCCGCCGGGTGCGGGACATGCGCGCCTCCGCGGTCGCCTTCGCGAACGAGCTGATCGACGGAATGCTGGCCCGCGGCGGCGTCCGCAACCTCATCACCGAGTACTCCGTGCCGCTGCCCATCGAGATGCTCAGCTCCCTGCTCGGCGTGCCCTCGGCCGACCGGGAGAAGTTCGAGCGGTGGAGTTCCTCGACGATGGCGGTGGCCGGGAAGTCCGAGCAGGAGGTCGCCGCCGACCTGGCCGAGCTGTCGGCGTACATGACCGACCTGATCGCGCAGCGGCGCGAGGAACCGCGCGACGACCTGCTCAGCGCGCTCGCGCATGCCCGCGAGAAGGACGAGACGCTGACCGACGCGGAGATCCTGCCCATCGCGTTCATCCTGATCGTCGGCGGGTTCGACAACACCGCCAACTTCCTGACCACCGGCGTCATGTCGCTGCTGCACTCCGGCGAACAGCGGGAACTGTTCCTCACCGACCCCGACGGCCTGGCCCCGACCGCCGCCGAAGAGGTGCTCCGGCACGGCGGATTCGCGCTGGGCGGCCCGGTCGGCGGCGGCGGAGGCCTCGTGCCGTACGTCGCGACCGAGGACGTCGTCGTGGACGGCCAGCTGATCGCCGAGGGGGAAGCGGTCAGCATCGACCCGACCGCGGCCAACCACGACCCCGAGGCCATCGAGGACCCGGGCCGGTTCGACATCACGCGCAAGAACAACCCGCACCTCATGCTCAGCCACGGCCTGCACCACTGCCTGGGTGCGCCGCTGGCCCGCATGGAAATGCAGGTGGGCCTGGCCGAGATCTTCAAGCGCATCCCGACCCTGCGGCCGGCCGGCGAACCGGTGGTCCGCCGGGACGTCCTCACCCAGCCCATGACCGACCTCCCGATCGCCTGGTGAAACCCGTGCCCAAGGTCTTCTACTCCCAGCCCGACGGCTCCGAGGTCGTCGTCGACGCCGTCGCCGGGGATTCGGTCATGCAGACCGCGGTCCGCAACGGTGTCAGCGGCATCGTCGGCCAGTGCGGCGGTGCGCTGTCGTGCGCCACCTGCCACGTCTTCCTCGCCTCCGGCGACTTTCCGCCGCTCGGCGAGGACGAAGACGAGATGCTCGACTGCGCGGCCACCGAACGCGAGGGCAACTCCCGGCTCTCGTGCCAGCTCGTTCTCGCCGAGGGCCAGGAGGTCCGCGTGACCGTGCCGGAAGCGCAGCTGTGAGCGGTCGGCTGCTTGTGGTGGGGGCGGGTCAGGCCGGGGTGCAGGTGGCGAGCAGCGCCCGAGAACTGGGCTGGGACGGCCCGATCACCCTGATCGGCGAGGAACCGTACGTCCCCTACGCCCGTCCTCCGCTGTCGAAAGCCTTTCTCAAGGGTGAAGCCTCGCTGAGGTCTTTGGCTTTGCGCAGCCCGGCTTTCTACGTCGAGCAGCGGATCGAGCTGGTCCTGGACGAGCGGATCGCTCACCTTGATCTGGAGGGCGAAGCGGCGGTGTCCGCTTCAGGGCGGCATTGGCCGTTCGACCGGCTTGTCCTGGCCACGGGAGCGCGACCGCGTCCCCTCGTCGTCGACGGCGCCGACCTCGGTGGCGTCCTGGTGCTGCGCGATGTCCGCGACGCGCGTGTCCTGGCGCAACGCCTGGCGGCCGTCACCGACCTCGTCGTGATCGGCGGTGGGTTCGTGGGTCTCGAGGTGGCTGCCACCGCGGCCGCGGCCGGCGTGCGGGTCAGCGTGGTGGAAGCGGCGCCCGCGCTGATGAACCGGGTGATCAGCACGGTCACCGCCGACGTGGCCACGGCGGCCCACCGGGCAGCCGGGATTCGGATCCTGACGAGCGTGCGGCCGCGCCGGCTGTGCGGCGACGGCGCGGTCAGCGCGGTCGAGCTGGAGGACGGGCGGGAATTGCCCGCCCAGCTCGTCCTCGTCGGTGTCGGTGCGCGTCCGCGTGACGACTTGGCACGAGCCGCCGGGCTTCGCTGCGACAAGGGGATCGTGGTGGATGAACTCTCGCTGGCCTCGGACGGCCGCACGGTGGCCGTGGGCGACTGCGCGAACGTCCCCGATCCCTCGCGGCACCCGGCGCTGCGGTTGCGGCTGGAGAGTGTTGACAACGCCGTGGAGCAGGCCAAGGCGGCCGCGACCGTCCTTGCCGGTGAGCCACGCCCGTACGGGAGCACGCCGTGGTTCTGGTCCGACCAGGGATCGCTCAAGCTGCAGATCGCCGGACTCGCCCGGGCGGACGACGACATCGTGGTCCGCCCCGATCAGCGGCCGGGCCGGTCGACGGTTCTGCGCTATCGCGGCGATCGGCTGGTCGCTGCCGAATGTATCAACAACCCTGCGGAATTTCTCTTGCTACGCAAGGCGCTCGGTGCCGACGTGCCGTTGTCGCGGGAGAGCGCGGTGGACACTTCGATGCCACTCAAGAAGCATCTCAAGGTGCTGTAGGGCCGCCGGAAGGGGCGCGCAGGTCGGTGTGCACGACGACGCCGCGGACGTCGCTCGCCGTGATCGGGCGGGACGCGCCTTCAACGCTGACGTACCGGAAGCCGTGCGTGGTGTGCCGGGGCTCGAAGACCTCGTCCGGCCGACCGCCGGAGATCGCCTGGTCGACCTGGCCTGCGGACAGCGGCTCCCCGGTCTGCCGGTCGACACCGCGCAGGTGGTCGACGGTCACGTCGCCGTCCGGGCCGAGGGCTTCGCCGTGGGCACCCGCAGCCGGAGCCGGCCGTTGATGTTCTGGCCCAGGTCGACGACCTGCCGCCCGGACGGCAGGTGGACGATCGAAACGGGGGACAATTCCTCGATGCGCCGGACCGGCGGGTGAAGTCGCGCCGGAAGAGGTGCCCGGAGTCCCGGACACGGCCCGGACCTGATAGGCCGACTGCGTCGTAAGGCTGGTGCCCAGCGGGTTCTCGAGGTGTTCGACGCGCAGGTGGGTGGGTGCGGTCACTGGTGGGTGCCGCCGTCGACGCGGATCTCGGTGCCGGTGATGAACGAGCCGTCCTCGGAGGCGAGCATGGCGATGACTCCGGCGACGGACTCCGGCGGGGCGAAGCCCTCGCCGATGGCGGGCTGGAGCTTGCCGAACAGCTGCCAGTCGACGTCTGCGGGCAGGTGCTGGACCGTGGTTTCGGTGATGCCGCTGCGGATGCTGCCGGGCGCGACGCAGACCGCGCGCAGTCCTTGCTTGGAGTACTCCTGCGCGATGGAGTGGGTGAAGGACTGGATGCCGCCCTTGCTGGCGGAGTAGGCCGCCATGTACGGGTGGGCGAAGGTGGCGGACGTCGAGCTGAAGTTGACGATCACGCCGTGCCCGGTCTCCAGCAGCGCCGGCAGGGCGGCGCGGGTGACCAGGAACGTGCCGGTCAGGTTGACGCCGATGATCCGGTTCCACGTCTCGAGCTCGCATTCGTGGGTGTGGGCGCCGCGCAGGATGCCGGCCGCGTTGACCAGCACGTCCAGGCCGCCGAGCCGGTCGATGCTGTCCGCGACGACGGTCTTGACGGCCGACTCGTCCGAGATGTCCAGCACCCGCGTGGTGAGCCGCTCGCTGTCGGCGCGGTCGGCCGTCTCCTTGAGGCCGCTTTCGGCGACGTCGGCCGCGACGACGTGTGCGCCTTCGGCCAAGAGCCGCAGGACCGTGGCTTGGCCGATGCCGGAGGCGCCGCCGGTGAGCAGGACGCGCTTGCCGGTGAATCGCTGCATTCTTGCGGGTTCCTTTCCAGGAGTCAGTTCTTGCTGAGTTCGATCAGTTCGGTGAGGGCGCCGTCCGGCAAGTGCACGCCGCCGGAGGTCAGGAAGTGGGTGAACTGCTTCATGGGCAGCGAGGCGACCATGCGCATCGAGTCCGACGATTCTTCGGCTTGTTTCGTCTGCTCCGAGCTCATCGAATCGGTGATCTTGCGGGTGATGAGCGGGCCGACGACGGGGTGGCCGAACCACTCCTGCACCGGCGAGTCGAGGGTCAGCACCCGCTTGACGACCTCGCCGGCGAGGGTGATCGGCGCCTCGGCGACGATGTCGGCGGCACTGTGTCCTATTTGGATGGTGTAGTCGCCGGGGGCGACCACCCACCGGCCGAGTTCGACGTCGTAGTACGCGAAGGCACGGTGGCCGAGGGCGAAGTCGACCGTGCGGGATTCGCCGGGTTCAAGGGCAACCTTGGTGAAGGCCCGCAGTTCGCGGGCGGGCCGGCGGACCGGTCCGGCGTCGGTGGCGACATAGACCTGGACGACGTGCTTCCCCGCGACCGGCCCGGTGTTGGTCACGGTGACCGAGACCGTCGCGGTGTCGTCGCCGGTGACGGCCACGGAAAGGGCGTTCGTCTCGAAGGTGGTGTAGGACAGGCCGTGGCCGAACGGGTACCGGACGTCGACGTCGGCGGTTTCGTAGTAGCGGTAGCCGACCATCACGCCTTCGCCGTAGCGGACGTGCCCCTGTTCGCCGGGGAAGTTGAGGTAGCTGGGGTTGTCCTGGAGCCGCAGCGGGATCGTTTCCGCGAGGTGCCCGGAGGGGTTGGCGATGCCGTAGAGCAGGTCGGCGAGGGCGCTGCCGCTCGCCTGGCCGAGCAGCCAGCCGTCGAGGATCGCGTCGACGTCGTCGTGCCAGCCTTCGAGGGAGACGACGCCGCCGTGGGACAGCACCACGACGGTACGGGCGCTGACCTCGGCGACGCGGCGGATGAGGTCGATCTGCCCGGCCGGCAGGGCGATGGTGTCGCGGTCGTAGCCCTCGGACTCGTCGATTTCCTTCAGCCCGGCGAACACCACGGTGACGTCGGCTTCGCGGGCGATCTCCACGGCGTTGTCGTCGAGTCCGCGCGCGTGGCTGACGGACGTTCCCAGGACCCGCATCGCGTCGAGGGCGGTGTCGACGCGGGTCGCGTTGACGTGCGAGCTGCCGCCGCCCTGGAACCGTGCCTCCACGGCGAACTCGCCGACGACGGCGACCCGGGCTTCGGGGGCGAGGGGCAGCGTGTTGCGCTCGTTCTTCAGCAGCACCGCGCACTCGGTGGCGAGCCGTTTCGCCAGGGCGTGGTGGGCGTCGACGTCGAGGGTTCCGGTCGCGGGCGCGACCCGCTCGGTGAGAGCGAGCACCCGCCCCACGCTGCGGTCCACCACCGCTTCGTCGAGTTCGCCGCGGTGCACCGCCGCCACGATCTCGGCGTCGCTCGCGCCGCCGGTGCCGGGCATTTCGAGGTCGAGACCGGCTTCGAGGGCGGCGACCCGGTCGTTGACGGCGCCCCAGTCGGAGACGACGAGGCCGTCGAAGCCCCACTCGTCGCGCAGGACCTCGGTGAGCAGCCACCGGTGCTGGGAGGCGTAGACGCCGTTGAGCCGGTTGTACGAGCACATCACAGTGGCGGGGTGCGCCTCGGTCACGACCTTCTCGAAGGCCGGGAAGTAGATCTCGCGCAGGGTGCGTTCGTCGACGTCCGCGCTGATCCGCATGCGGTCGGTTTCCTGGTTGTTGGCGGCGAAGTGCTTGACCGACGCGCCCACACCTTCGCTCTGCAGGCCTCGCACGTGTGCGGCGCCGAGCGTGCCGCTGAGCAGCGGGTCTTCGGAGTAGTACTCGAAGTTGCGGCCGCACAGCGGTGACCGCTTGATGTTCACCCCGGGACCGAGGTTGACGGTCACCCCGGCGGCCCGCGCTTCGCGGCCGATGGCCGCGCCGAGTTCGGCGGCGACGTCCGCGTCCCAGCTCGACCCGACCGCGGCCGCGGTCGGGAAGCAGGTGGCGGGCAGGCTGTCGTTGATGCCGAGGTGGTCGGCTTCGGTGTCCTGGAGCCGCAGGCCGTGCGGTCCGTCGGCCATGATGATCGACGGGACACCGGCGATCGCCTTGGTGGCCGAGAAGTCCTTGCCGGACAGCAGCGAAGCCTTCTGCTCCAGGGTGAGGTCTGCGGGATCGGGCATCAGAGGGTTCCTTCCTGACCGCCGACGGCGGCCACCAGATCGTTCTTCAGTTCGTTCGACGCGCCGGGGACGTGGTCGAGGACGACGTTGAGGGAGATGCTCGCGGCTTCGGGTGCGGACCCGTCGAGGGGAATGCCGGGGAAGTGCTTCGCGAAGACTTCCGTGATCGCCCGCCACACCTTCGGGTCTTCGGAGAGCGTCCGAAGGGGAGTGTCCATTGTGTACTGCTCAGGAGTCCGGCCGGCGATGTCGTAGTGCCAGGAGTGGTTTCCGCCGGTCACCTGGACCACGAGTTCGTCCGGGTGCTGCGGCAGGACCACAGTTGCTTCGGTGCCGTCCGGGATGGTGACGTTCAGGTGCAGCTGCCCTCCGTCGATGCGCCAGGTGACGGTGGCGCGGCCGTGGACGGTGTCGTGGGTGACGGTGGCGTGGGTGAGGTCGCCGCCGGGGCGTGGGGCGATGTGCATCCGGCGGTAGCCGGGTTCGGCGGGGGAGAGGCCGCCCACGACCCGGTGCAGCCAGTCGGCGACGGCGCCGAGGGCGTAGTGGTTGAGGGAGGTCATGCCGGACGGGTTGATCGTGCCGTCCGGCCGGATCGAGTCCCAGCGCTCCCAGATCGTCGTCGCGCCCATGGTGACCGGGTAGAGGAACGAGGGGCAGCCGGTTTCCAGCAGGAGGAGGTAGGCCGCGTCGAGGTGGCCGGTGCGGCTGAGGGCCTCGGTGACGAACGGGGTGCCCGCGAAGCCGGTCGAGATCCGGTAGCCGGACTTGGCCACCAATGCGGCCAGCTGGTCGCCTGCCTTGGTTTCCTGGGCCGGGTCGAGGATGCCGAAGCAGATCGCGAGGGCCAGCGCGGTCGCCGACTCGTTCGCCAGCCGGCCGGACGGGGTGACGTACTCGTGGCGGAACGCCGCCCGCACGCGATCGGCCAAGGCCGCGAAGTGCTCGGCATCCTCGGCCCTGCCGAGCAGAGTCGCGGTCTGTGCCAGCTGTGTGGTGGTGCGGCACAGGAACGCCGACGCGACGAGGTGGCGGTCGGTCTTGCCGCCCGCCGGGTTGTCCATCGGGGCGTCCGGATCGAGCCAGTCGCCGAACTGGTACCCGGAGCTCCACAGACCGGCGTCGTCCAACCGGGACTCGACGTCCCGGATGAATGCCGCCATCGAGTCGTAGTTCTGCCGGAGGATGTCCGGGTCGCCGTACTCGGTGTAGAGCGTCCACGGGAGACTGATCGCGACGTCGCTCCACAACGCGGTCGGCGACGACGGGGTGGACAGCACGTCCGGGACGACCCAGGGCACGTACCCCTTTTCGCGGTGCTCGGCGGCGAGGTCGGCCAGCCAGGAGCCGAGGACACCGCGGACGTCGTAGAGGAAGGCCGCCGTGGGGGCGAACGCGTTGATGTCACCGGTCCAGCCCAGGCGTTCGTCCCGTTGCGGGCAGTCGGTGGGGACGCCGACGAAGTTGTCCCGCATCGACCAGACGACGTTGGCGTGCAGCTGGTTCAGCAGCGGGTTCGAGCACTCGAACCAGCCGGTGCGGGTCAGGTCGCTGTGCACGACGACCGCGGTGATGTCGTCGGCGGTCACGGTGCCCGGGTAGCCGTCCACTTCGGCGTAGCGGAAGCCGTGGAAGGTGAACTTCGGCTCCCACGTCTCGCGCTCGCCGCCGCGGAGGGTGTACCGGTCGGTGGCGGCGGCGGTGCGCAGGGTTTCGGTGTGCAGCTCGCCGTCGGTGAGGACCTCGGCGTGGCGGAGCGTCACTGTCCGCCCCGGCTCGCCCTGCACGCTCAACCGGACCCAGCCGGAGATGTTCTGCCCGAAGTCGACGATCGTCTTCCCGCTCGGGCTCCGCGTGATCGAGACGGGCGTCAACTCTTCGACCCGCCGGATCGGGGGAGCGGCGGAAGTGACGAGGGCCGAGAGGTCCCAGTCGAACGGGTCCACCGGCTCCCACGAGTCACCGAACCCCGGCTGGTCCCAGGCGAGGGGCTCCAGCCGGGCGTCGTGCTCCTCGCCGTCGTAGAGGCTGTTCGCCAGGACGGCTCCGGTGCCGGTGGTGAACGAGGTGTCCGTGCCGATCGTCTCGGTGCGGTCGGCGTACTCCAGATCGAGCTGGAGGAACAACGCCGGCCGGTCGGCGTAGTGGTGGCGTTTGTTCTCCCAGCCGAGCCGCCCGAGGGCCCACCCTTCGCCGACGATCGCACCGACGGCGTTGGCGCCGGGGACGATCCGGTCGGTCACGTCGTAGGAGCTGACCGCGAGGCGATGACGGTAGGAGGTCCAGCCGGGGGCCAGCACCTCGTCGCCGACACGCTCGCCGTTCAGGTGGGGCTCGACCAGCCCGATCGCGGTGACGTGCAGCGTCGCGCGGTGAGGTGTGCCATCGACGGTGAATTCGCGCCGGAAGTACGGTGCCGGCGATCCGGCGGCCGACGCGGGCGTGATGAACCTGGCCTGCCAGGTGGGCGACACGGTGAGACTCCTTTATCGGACGGACCTGATGCGCAGCACGGCCAGTCCACTGAGGACAGTGCAGACCGCGGCGACGATGAACAACAGGCTGTAGTTCTTGCTGGTGGCCGTTGCCCCGATGGTCAGGAACACCGGCGCGATCAGCGGAGCGACGGACTGCGGGATCGACGTGGCGAAGCCCATGATGCCCATGAACCGGCCGGCCTCCGTCTCGCGTTCCGGGAGGACGTCGAGGGCGAGCGCCTGGTCGACGGCGGAGAACATGCCCAGCCCGACCGAGGTCGTCAGCGAGCCGGCGAACAGCAGCGGCACGCTGGACGCGAAGGCCATGATCACCGCGCCGAGGGCGAACACCGCGCCCGCGACGAGGACGAACACGCGGCGCCGGCGGAGCTTGTCGGAGAGGAACCCGCCACCCAGCGCGCCCGTGGACGTGGCCAGCACGCCGAGCCCGGAGAGCACAGCGACGGTACCGGCCACCTCCGCCACGCTGATTCCCAGGCGCGCGGCGAGGAAGAACGCGACGAACGTCGTGTTGAGCGTCAGTCCGAAGTAGAACAGGAAGCGGCTGAGCCAGTTCCACGAGTAGTCCGGGTACCGGCGCGGCTTGAACGTGTACTTGCCGACCAGGCTCCGCGCGGTGAGGGGGGCGCTCTGTGGCAGCGTGCGGCTGTCCTGCTCGTGGATCAGGCAGACGAAGAGCGTCACCAGCACGACCCCGACCGAGCCGGGGACCAGGAACAGCAGCAAGGCGTCGCCGACGAACTGGCTGGCGAGCACGACACCGCCCACGGGGGCGATGAGGGTGGCGAAGCCGACGAGCCCGGCGACCTTGCCGCGCTGGTCCTCGGGCAGCCGATCGGCTTGGGAGTTCGTCAACGCACCCAGGACCTGGCCCCAGCCCAGCTGGGCCAGCACCCAGCCGAACCCGAGCACGAACACGCTCGGGGCGGTCGCCATGACCACCAGCGACACCACGCCGAGCAGCATCCCGCCGATCATGAACGGCCGGCGGCGCCCCAGCCTGCTCCTCGTCCGGTCGCTGAGCACGCCCAGAAGCGGACCGAACAGCAGGACCGTGGCCGCGCCCCAGCCGGTGATGTAGCCGAGGTACTCCTCGTGCCCGGGCGCGAGCTGGGCGAGCCTCACCGAGAGCGAGATCCCGAGCGGGGTGATGAAGGCCAGGAACACGCCGAACTGGGCCAGGGCCATCAGCCAGATGTAGCGCGCGGAGACCTTGGGCAGTGCCGGAGCGGGCGCGGGGGACGTCACCGGAGGTGACGGCGGGACAGCAGACGATTGACTGTCGATCATGGAAGACTCCGTTGTCCGAAAGCTCAGGTCAGACGCGGTATCACGTGCTAGCAAGCGCTGACCGGTGATGCTAATCTCCGGGAGCTAGCACGTGCAAGCCTTCTGGTCTGAAACGTTGCAACGAAGTTCGAAGCGGAGACGATCCTGAACATGGAAGACGCTGAAGTCCGTGGACGGCACGGCGTGGTTCCGGTGCGCATCTACCCGCCACCCGGTGGGGCGGCGGAAAACGCCGCTCCGCTCGTGTGGGCGCACGGTGGCGCCTTCGCCTGGGGCGACCTGGACATGCCCGAGGCGCAGGCGGTCGCGAGGGCCGTCGCGCGGACCGGTCGCGAAGTGGTGAGTGTCGACTACCGCCGCGTCCCACCGTTCAGCTGGGTGCGCAGGCCGCCGTCCGGCAAGTTGTCCGGGATCCGGTTTCCGATCCCGCTCGACGACGTCGTCGACGTGGTCACCTGGGTCCAGGCGCGGTCGGCGGGTGCCCGGACCGTTCTGGGCGGGGCGAGCGCCGGTGCGTGCTTGGCGGCGGCCGCGACGCTTCGCCTGCGAGATGAAGGGCGGCCGGGGCCGGCCGGGCTGGTGCTGGCCTATGGGACGTTCCACGCGTCGCTCCCGGCTCCGTCGGCTCGCCTGGCGTCCCGGATCCGCGGGTGGCACCGGCTCGGGCAGTTCACGCCCGGCGTCGTCGACAAGATGAACCGGAACTACGCCGGCACTGCGGAAGCTCTGCAGGACCGGCACGCTTTCCCGGGCGGCGGCGAGCTGGGCGGGTTTCCGCCGACTCTCGTTCTCGACGCCGACCGTGACGCGCTGGCGGCATCCGGCGAGGCTTTTGCGGCCGAGCTTGCCGCCGCGGGTGTCGATGTCGTCCACGCGAGGGTTCCCGAGGCTCGTCATGGCTTTCTGAACCGGCCGCAGCGGCCTCATTTCGGGCTCGGCATCCGCGTTGTCACCGACTGGCTGTTGAACCGTTCCAAGACGGACGGCGCCGACGGTTGACGCAGCGATGTGCCGGGTTCGGATCCGGTCACCGTGCGTCCTGGTCGCGCTCCTGTCCGACGCGACCGAGCTCGGTGGACTCCCGGGCCACCACGGTCGCCGCGGCATCGACGTTGCCCGACGGCAGGGGTTGCCCCGCGGCTTCGTGCAGGGCGAGGGCGGCCAGGTGCCGTCCGAGGCCGGCGTAGTCGATCCGGATGCTCGAGATCGACGGGACGAACAGCTCGGTGTACGGGTTGTCGTCGTGCCCGATGACGGCGAGGTCGGCCGGAACGCGATGGCCCGTGCGCACGGCGGCCCGGATCACCCGGGCGGCGCTTTCGTCGTTGTAGGCGACGACGCCGGTCACGCCCGCGTCCAGCCAGTCGTGCACTGCCTGCCCCGCCGCGTCGGCATGGTCGTCGACGTGCCGGACCACCAGCGGCGGCAGGTCGGCGGCCGCGGCGGCTTCCTGGGCCATCCGCAGCCGCGACTCGACCAGGCCGGCCAGGCGAGGATCGGCCGTCGCGGCGAAGCCGAGCTGCCCGTGCCCGCGTCCGTGCAGGTGCTCGACCTGCAGGCGCGGGCCGTCCCGAAGACCGAGCGGATCGGGCTGCTGAGGGCTCGACGAGGAGCCGGGGATGATCCTGGTGATGCCGCAGCCTCGCATCGCCGCCAGTTCGTCCGGCGTGAACGGCGTGAACCCGACGACCACCTCGGGGTCGAGGAGTTCCCAGAGTGGACGCGCGGTGCCCGCGGGGTGCCGGGTCTGGGTGACGAGCGAGTACCCCGCCTCCTCCAGGGCGTGGGAGGCTTCTTCGACGCACTTGCTGATGCTGAACTCCACCGGCCAGTCGGGGACGACCAGCAGGACCAGCTTGCTGCTGCCGCGGCGCAGCGCCTGGGCGGCGGTGTGCGGCCGGTAGCCGAGGCGGGCCGCCTCGGCCAGGACGCGTTCCTTGGTCGCTTCGGAGATCCGTTGCTCGGACGTCCCGTTGAGCACGAAGCCCACGGTCGCCCGGGACAGCCCGAGCGACCGCGCGACGTCGGCGGCGGTCACCCGCTTGCCCGCCTGCGTCCCCACCCTTACCCCGTTTCGCCGGACAACTGGCAGCTTGCACGTGCTAGTTCCGACTTTAGCATTCATAACGGGCGGCCATCACTGACACACCCGCGCCCCGCCCTCCGGGCGCGCGGCCTGGACGCCTCAGCCGAACGGCGAATCGGAGTGTCGGTCCACCGGTGGATCGCCGAGTGCGGAGACGGTGCGGGACGGGCTGGGACGGCCGAGTTTTCCGGCGAGCCAGATGCTGGTGTCGACCATCTTCTTCAAGTCGATGCCGGTTTCGATGCCGAGGCCGTGCAGCTGCCACAGCAGGTCTTCGGTGGCGAGGTTCCCCGTCGCGCTCCCCGCGTACGGGCAGCCGCCCAGGCCGCCGGCGCTGGCGTCGATCGTGGTGACGCCGCGGCCGAGTGCGGTCACCGTGTTGGCCAGGGCTTGCCCGTAGGTGTCGTGGAAGTGGACGGCGATCGCGCCGACCGGGATCCCGGCCGCGGTCAGGGCGTCGAGCACCGCGACGACGCGGCCGGGTGTCGCGACGCCGATGGTGTCGCCGAGGCCGAGTTCGGTGCAGCCGAGCGCCATCATCTGGCTGGCGACCTCGACCACGCGCGCGACCGGTACCTCCCCTTCCTGCGGGTCGCCGAAGCACATGGACAGGTAGCCGCGCACGCCCAGGTCGGTTTCGCGGGCGCGGGCGACGACCGGCTTGAACATCTCCAGTGATTCGTGCACCGTCCGGTTGAGGTTCCGCCTGGCGAACGTCTCGGTGACGCTGCCGAACACGGCGATGTCCCGCACGCCGGCCGCCAGCGCGCGATCCAGGCCGCGCTCGTTGGGCACCAGGACCGGATAGCGCACCCCGGGCGCGGGTTTGATCGCGTCGAGGAGCTCTTCGGCGTCGGCCAGCTGGGGGATCCACTTCGCCGGGACGAAGCTGGTCGTTTCCACCAGTGTGTGGCCGGCGTCGACGAGCCGGGCGACGAACTCGGCCTTGACCTCGACCGGCAAGACGACAGCTTCGTTCTGCAGGCCGTCCCGGGGGCCGACTTCGCAGATCGTCACCCGGGACGGCAGGCCGTCGAGCGGCGTGGTGCCGAAGTCCATGTCAGGCGTTCCGGACCACGGCGGCTTCGCCCAGATCGAACAGCTGCACGGATTTCTCCCGCATCTCGACCTTGCGGACCTTGCCGGTGACGGTCATCGGGAACTCGTCGACGACCAGGACGTACCGCGGGATCTTGTAGTGCGCGAGTTTCCCGGTGGCGAAGGCCCGCAGGCTCTCGGCCGTCACCTCGCCGGCGCCGTCGCGGAGTTTGACCCACGCGCAGAGCTCTTCGCCGTACTTGAGGTCCGGGACGCCGATGACCTGGGCGTCGACGATGTCGGGGTGGGTGTAGAGGAATTCCTCGATCTCGCGGGGATAGATGTTCTCGCCGCCGCGGATGACCATGTCCTTGATCCGGCCGGTGATGTTGACGTACCCGTCGGCGTCCATCACCGCGAGGTCGCCGGTGTGCATCCATCGCGCCGCGTCGATGACTTCGGACGTCTTCCCCGGGTCGTTCCAGTAGCCGAGCATCACCGAGTAGCCGCGGGTGCACAGCTCGCCCGCCTCGCCGCGCGGCACGGTCAGGCCGGTGACCGGGTCGACGAGCTTGATCTCCAGGTGCGGGTGCACCCGCCCGACGGTCGAGACGCGCAGGTCGAGGGAGTCGTCCATCCGCGTCTGGGTCGAGACGGGGCTGGTCTCGGTCATGCCGTAGCAGATGGTGACCTGCTCCATGCCCATCCGGGACACGACCTGCTTCATCACCTCGACCGGGCACGGCGAGCCGGCCATGATCCCGGTGCGCAGGCTCGACAGGTCGTAGCCGGCGAAGCCGGGGTGGTTGAGTTCGGCGATGAACATCGTCGGGACGCCGTAGAGCGAGGTGCAGCGCTCTCGCTCCACCGCCTCCAAAGTGGACTCGGGGTCGAAGCCCTGGGCCGGGATGACCATGGTGGCGCCGTGGGAGGTGCAGGCCAGGTTGCCCATCACCATGCCGAAGCAGTGGTAGAACGGCACCGGGATGCAGACCCGGTCCTCGGCCGTGTAGCCGCAGAGTTCGCCGACGAAGTAGCCGTTGTTGAGGATGTTGTGGTGCGAGAGGGTCGCGCCCTTGGGGAAGCCGGTCGTCCCGGAGGTGTACTGGATGTTGATCGGGTCGTCCGGGGACAGTGCCGCCTGCGCCGCGGCCAGCCGGGCCGGGTCCCCGCCGCGACCGGCCTCCAGGAGTGCGGCCCACTCGCCGGAGCCGATCAGGACCACCGAACGCAGCTCGGGGCAGTTCCCGCGGACTTCCTCGATCATCCCGGCGTAGTCCGACGTCTTGAAGGCCCGCGCGGACACCAGCACCGAGATCCCGGCCTGTTTCAGCACGTACTCGAGCTCGTGGGTGCGGTAGCTCGGGTTGATGGTGACCAGGATCGCGCCGATCTTCGCCGTCGCGTACTGCAGCAGCGTCCACTCGGCCATGTTGGGCGCCCAGATCCCGACCCGGTCGCCCTTGGCCACGCCGATGTCCAGCAGCCCGAGCGCGAGGGCGTCGACGTCGGCGCGAAGCTGCGCGTAGGTCCACCGGCGGCCCGTCGGCACCTCGACCAGGGCCTCCCGGTCCGGGGCCGCGGCGACCGTGCGGTCGAAGTTGCCGCCGATGGTGTCGCCGAGCAACGGCACGCCGGAGGTGCCGGACGCATAGGAGTTCACGCTTGACCTTCCGGCGCCGGGACCACGGGGAGCACGATGCGGGAGAGCCGGGTGGCGTCGTGGGCGATTTCCTGGCGGGCAATCTGCGATCGCGTGCCGTCGCCGGTGTTGAGGTTGCGGTCCCAGCGCGGGAAGTTGCTGGAGGTGACCTGCACCCGGATCCGGTGCCCGGCGAGGAACACGTGGCTGGTGGACCACAGGTCGACGACCTGTTCGGTGAACTCGCCCGGCGTCGCCACCGCGCGCACGATCCCGTCGGCGATGTTCCGCGACACGCCCTGGGCGTCGACGTCGCAGAGCCGGACTACCCAGTCGGTCGTCGGGGCGTCGGTCGCCGCGGTGAGGTGTGTCCGGACGCGGCCGGTGACCTCGAGGTTCGCGGCGAGCGGGTCGCTCGTGTAGACCAGGACGTCCGGCCGGGCTTCGACCTTGGCCTGGTCGAGGGGACCGGGCGGGAACTCGTTCGACATCAGCAGGGCGCCGCCGGTGGTCGGCACCGGGTCGGCGGGGTCGTAGACGAACGCGTCGGCTCCCTCCCCGGCGTCCGGGGCCTCGAAGGCGAGCCGGTCACCGGAACGCAGGAACAGGTCGGTGTCGACCGCCCGGGCCAGGGGCCACTCCTGCTCCTCGCGCCACTGGTTGATCCCCATGACGAACAGCAGGACCGGCGGCAGTTCGGGCTGTGGTGACTCGGCGTCCGGTTCGAGCCACTGGAGCAGCCAGCCGAGTTCGAGGTCGGCGAACCGGCCGCGGAAGCCCATCAGTTCCGTACTGGCGGCCAGCCCGAAGTTGACGTCGCCGAGGTACCCCGTCATGCCGGTGTGGGACCACGGGCCCATGACCAGCTTCGCCGGGCGGCCGGCAGCTCGCATGGCCGTGTAGTTGTCGAGGGTGCCCTGGCAGAAGATGTCGTACCAGCCGCCGGAGTGCAGGCTCGGCAGGTCGACCTCGGCCTGCCGGCCGGCGACGCGGCACGCATCGCTCCACCTGGGCTCCCGGCGGGAGCGCTCGTAGCCGAGTTCGACGATCCCGTGCCGCTCGAAGACGGGGTGGTGATCGGCGGGCAGCTCCCAGTAGGTGGTGGACGCGACCGCGTCGGTGTCGCCGACCAGCGCCATCAGTGCCTGTCCCAGGGCCATCGGGTCGCCGGCGTGCCGGCGCAGCACGGTGTCGACGCCCTGCATGAGCGACCAGGGCACGGTGATCCCGAGTTCCTGCGCGCCGCCGCGGGCGTGGAGCCCGTCGTCCGGTTCGGCCCAGGTGATCATCGGCGAGATCGCCTTCAGCTCCGGTGGCTTGGCGAGCGCGGCCATCCACTGGGTGTTGCCGAGGTAGCTGCCGCCGAACATCCCGACGGACCCGTTCGAGCCCGGGAGCGCGGCGGCCCAGCGAACGGTGTCGTAGCCGTCGTCCGATTCGAAGGTGAAGGGATCCCATTCGCCGTCGGAGGAGTAGCGGCCCCGGGTGTCCTGGACGACGACGATGAACCCCCGACGCGCCTTGCCGACCGGGTCTGTCATGGTGGCGAGCATCGGCTGGTTCTTGCCGTACGGCAGCCGGGTCAGCAGCACGGGCCACGGCCCGTCACCGGTGGGCCGGTACACGTCGGCCCGCAGCACGACGCCGTCGCGCATGGTGGCCGGGACGTCGTGTTCGATCGTCACGTCAAGCACTGGTGTTCCTCGTTCCTCGCACCGATGGGAGCGACCGGACCCTGGCAGGCCGGCGACGTCCCGTGGCACACCCGAACGGGTGTAGTGGCTCGTGACAGACCCGGTGGGGGAGTGTTTGATGTGGACATGCGGGCGCACCACCTCCTCGAACTGGGGGAGCAGTACGCGGACCTGCTCGCGGCGCTCGACCGCGGCGAGGCGCTGCGGCGCGCCCTGGCGCTGCTCGCCGAAGGTTCGGAGGTCGCCTGGACGGCCCACCCGGACACCGGCGGTGTCCTGACGCTCGACCAGGTCACCGGCGACCACAGTGGCCTGCTCCGGGCGCTGCGGGTGCCGCCCAACACGGGCCTGACCGGCAAGGTGTTCCAGGCCGGGCGCGCCGGCTGGGTCGACGACTACTTCGGCAGCCAGGAAATCACCCACGACTTCGACCGCCACATGGCCACCGAAAACGTGCGGCGGGTACTGGCTGTCCCGCTGCTCCGAGACGGCGAACCCCTCGGTGTCCTCGCCCTCGGCCCGCGCGAGGACGGGACGTTCGGCGACCGCGACATCGAACGGGCTTCCGCGATCGCGGCCCAGGCCGCGCTGGCGGTGTCGGTCGCCGAACGCGCCCGGCTGAGCCGCGAGATCGCGGTCCACGAAGAGCGCCGCCGGGTGGCGGCCGACCTGCACGACAGCGTCGGCGCGCTGCTGTTCGCCATCGGTTCGGGCATGGCCGACCTCGCCGAAGCCACCCAGGCCGATCCCGACCTGCGCGCCCGGCTCGAGCGGCTGCGGAGCCAGGCCGAGGAAGCGACCACGGCGCTGCGCGATTCGTTGCGCACACTGCGGTCCTCGCCCGCCGCGCTCGCGCTCGGCGTCGCGCTGCGCGCCGACTGCGCGGCCTTCGCCGACCGCACCGGCCTGCCCGCGGAACTCGTCATCCTCGACGAAGACCCGCCCGAACTCGCCCCCTCCCGCTCGGACGTCCTGCTCACCGCGGTCCGCGAAGCCCTGCTGAACGTCGAAAAGCACGCCCACGCGAGCGCTGTCACGGTGTCGGTGCGGCGAAGCGACCCCTGGCTGACGGTCGCGGTCCACGACGACGGCGTGGGCCTCGGCCCGGACCACACGCCCGGCCTCGGCCTCACCAGCACCGCCGAAGCGCTGGCCCGGCTGGGCGGTTCGGTGCGAGTCGTGTCCGATCCGGACGGTGGCACGATCTGGCGGGCCCGGCTGCCGTGCTGACCCGCGAACAGACCCGGATCGTGATCGTGGACGACCACCCGGTCGTCCACGACGGGGTGGCCGCCCAGCTGCAGCGATATGCGGACATGGTCGTCGTCGGCCGCGCCGCCACCGGCGCGGCGGCGGTGACCGTCTGCGCCGCGGAACGACCTGACGTGGTGCTGCTCGACCTGCGGCTGCCCGACTGCCTCGCGGCCGACGTCGTACCCGAACTGCACCGGGTCAGCCCGGGCAGCCGCATTCTGTTGTTCACCGCGTTCCCGGAACACGCCGCCGTGGCGCCGACCCTGGCCGCCGGTGCCTGCGGCATCCTGGTGAAGCACGCCGGCAGCACGGCCATTCGCGACGCGATCCGCAGCGTCGCTCGCACCGGTGCCTTCCGGACCGAACCGCTCGCCTCGTCCACCGCACCGGTGACCGCGCGCGAGTACGACGTCCTGCGGCTCGTCGCCGCCGGTCACACCA
Source organism: Streptomyces sp. MN03-5084-2B (assembly GCA_033793495.1). Classification (GTDB taxonomy): domain Bacteria; phylum Actinomycetota; class Actinomycetes; order Mycobacteriales; family Pseudonocardiaceae; genus Amycolatopsis. The sequence continues at coordinate 100,167 of JARAWT010000032.1, forward strand.
ACCCCGAGATCGGCACGGAGCTGAACCTGTCGGTCAACACCGTCAAGACCTACCTGCGCTCGGTGATGCACAAGCTCGCCGCCCGCAACCGGGCCCAGCTCATCGCCAACGCCCGCGGGCAGGGCCTGCTCTGAGTTGTCCTTTGTGGACTGACCGCTGCGCACAGCCCCGGACCATGCTCGCGCGACCGGCAGCTCGGTGAGCTGGTTGATGAAGTTCGACCAGCCACGCTTCGGAGCACCGTTCGACCGAAGGCGGATGCCGGCGGCGCGTAACTCCTCGAAGAGGGTTTGTCTCCGTCCGCCGGCTTGCCTAGGAGCTGAAGAAGAACTGACGGCCGATCGGCCCGACACCGGCCTCGCCTGGGCCTCGCCGATCAGCGGCCGGGCGCTGAGGCGCTCCCCACGCTGATGGCGGCGGTGAGGTCGGCCGTCAGCTCCACCGGTGTTTCCGGGAAGTACCCGAGCACGGTGTTGAGCGACACACCCGGAGTGTTGCCGTCGATCGGGACGCTGGGGAGGTGCTTGCCGAACACGGCGGTGACCGCGCGCCAGACCGCTGGGTCGCCGGTCAATGTCTGAAGTGGAGTATCCATTGTGTACTCGTGTTGCTGCGGCTGCGGTAGCGGGTATTCCCACGTGTGGTCGCCCTCGTTCACCTCCTCGGCCAGTCCGTCCGGGTGGAGCGGCAGCACGACCGTCGCCGTGGTCCCTACAGGGATCGAGACCTCCACGCGCAGGCAGTGATCGATGACGCGCCAGGCGACGGTGACCCGGCCGTGGACGGTGTCGTGGGTGAGCGTCGCGTGGGTGAGCCCACCGCCCGGGCGAGGGGCGATGCGCATGGTGCGGTAGCCGGGCTCGGCGGGGGAGAGGCCGCCGACGACGCGGTGCACCCAGTTCGCCACCGCCCCCAGCGCGTAGTGGTTGTGCGAGCCCAGCCCGGACGGGTGAAGGGTGCCGTCCGGACGGATGGCGTCCCAGCGTTCCCAGATCGTGGTGGCGCCCATGGTGACCGGGTAGAGGAAGGACGGGCAGCCGGTTTCGAGGAGGACCAGGTAGGCCTCGTCGAGGTGATCGGTGCGGCTCAACGCCTCGCAGACATACGGCGTGCCGGCGAATCCGGTGGAGATCCGGTAGCCCGCCTTCGCGACCAGCCGGGCCAGCTGCCCACCGGCGTGGGCTTCCTCCGCGGGCTCGAGGATGCCGAAGCAGATCGCCAGCGCGTACGCGGTGACGGTCTCGCCGCTGACCCGGCCGGCGGCTGTGACGTACTCGCGGCGGAACGCGGCCCGCACGCGCTCGGCGAACGCGGTGAAGTGACGGGCGTCCTCGTCCTTCCCGAGCACCGCCGCGGTGCCGGCCATTTCCCGGGTCACCCGGCACAGGAACGCCGAGGCGACGAGATGCCGGTCGGTCTTGCCGCCCGCCGGGTCGTCCTCGGGCGCGTCGGGGTCGAGCCAGTCGCCGAACTGGTACCCGGCGCTCCACAGGCCGGTTTCGTCGAGCAGCCCCTCGACTTCCCGGACGAAGGCCGTCATGGAGTCGTACTGGCGGCGCAGGATCTCCTCGTCGCCGTACTCCCGGTAGAGGGTCCACGGCACGCTGACCGCGGCGTCGCTCCACAACGCCGTCGGAGGCGACGGTGTGGACAGCACGTCCGGGACCACCATCGGCACCTGACCCTTTTCCCGATGCTCGGCGGCGAGATCCGCGAGCCAGGAGCCGAGCACGCCACGCACGTCGTACAGGAACGCCGCGGTGGGGCCGAACGCGTTGAGGTCACCGGTCCAGCCGAGCCGTTCGTCGCGTTGGGGGCAGTCCGTCGGCACGCCGACGAAGTTGCCGCGCATCGACCAGACCACGTTCGCGTGCAGGCGGTTGAGCAGCTCGTGCGAGGAATCGAACCAGCCGGTACGGGGCATGTCGCTGTGCACGACCACGGCCCGGATCTCGTCGAACGGCCCGTCGACTTCGGCGTAGCGGAAGCCGTGGAAGGTGAACCGGGGCTCCCAGGTCTCCTGTCCGTCGCCACGGCACGTGTAGCGATCGGTCGCGGCCGCGGTGCGCAGGGTCGCCGTGTCCAGTTCGCCTCCGGTGAGGACTTCCGCGTGCCGCAGGGTGATCGTCACCCCCGCGGGGGCGGACGTGGAGAGCCGGACCCAGCCGGCGATGTTCTGTCCGAAGTCGACGATCGTCTTCCCCGTCGGGCTCGTGGTCACCGAGACCGGAGCGAGTTCCTCGATCCGCCGGATCGGCTGCGCGCCGGTGGTCACCAGTGTGTCGAGGGCCCAGTCGAACGGTGCTGCCGGCACCCAGCCACGGTCGTCGAACCCGGGCAGGCTCCAGCCTTCGGGCTCGAGCTGCGCGTCATAGGTCTCGCCGTCGAGCAGGTCACCGGCGAGCACCGCGCCGGTCCCGTAGCGGAATCCTTCTGCCGTGCTCACGACTTCGGTGCGGTCGCCGTAGTCGAGTTCGAGCTGGAGGAACAGCGCGGGCCGGTCGGCGTAGTGGTTGCGCCGGCCCTCGTAGCCGATGCGGCCCACCGCCCAGCCGTCCCCGACGATGGCGCCGACCGCGTTCGCGCCCGGGCGGACCAGGTCGGTGACGTCGTGGCGGCTCACGTGCAGGCGGTGGCGGTAGGACGTCCAGCCCGGTGCGAGTACCTCGCCGCCGACTCGGACGCCGTTGAGGTAGGGCTCGACGATGCCGAGCCCGGTGACGTACAGCGTCGCTCGCCGGGGTGCCACGGTGGTGAACTCGCGCCGGAAGTACGGCGCCGCGCTGTCCGGCGTCGCGGGTGCGACGAAGGTGGCCTTCCAGGGGTGATCCACGAGCTTCCTTTTCAGCGGTGGGAACGATACGAGATTTGGTGGACTGAGACCTCGCCCGTGACGGGCTCTACGCCGAAGGTGCGTCCGGTGAACCCGCCGGCCACTTCGGTGGAGAGGTAGCGTCCGTCGAAGGCCCCGAGCACCTGAGCGGTCCCGTCGCCCGCGACGACGGACAGCTCGATGACGTCGGGTTCGTGAGTGGGCATAGGAGGGGCCGGCTTCGGCTCCCGGACCGAAATGCGCAGTTTGACCCGCCCGCGTACCGGCACCTCGGCGATGGTCGTGCGGGCAGGGCCGATGACCACGGTGGCCGTGACCGTATTCGCGTCGGCGGTGAGGCCGTACCAGTGCGATCCATCGATCCGGACGAGGAACCGTCCGGTGCCCGCGGAGGTGTCGAGCTCGGCTTCGGCGGTCCATTCCCGGTCACGGGCCCGCGCGCAGAGCATCGGCTTCGACGCGCCTTCGGCGGGGGCGGTCAGCAGGAGGCGGCCGTGTTCCCGCCGGGTGAAGGTGTCCGGGAAGACGTTCGGGGACACCCAGCGGCCGTCGAGGTCGGTGGAGTCGAACCGGTCGACGAACGAGTGGTCCGGGGCAACCGGGGCGAAGCGCTCCTCGTCGGCCACTGGCCAGCCGTCGACCCAGGTCACCCCGGCGACGAACGTCTCGCGGCCGTTGGCGTGGAACATCGGAGTCCGGCCGTGGGGACGGACGCCGAGATAGACCATGGCCCACGAGCCGTCAGCCAGCTCGACGAGGTCGGCGTGGCCGGTGTTCTGCACCGGGTGCGTGGTGCTGCGATGGGTGAGGATCGGATTGGCCGGCGCGGCTTCGTACGGTCCGTCGAGTGAACGGGAACGTGCGATGGTGACGGTGTGGCCCCGCTCGGTGCCGCCCTCGGCGAGCATCAGGTACCACCAGCCGTTCCACCGGTACAGGTGCGGTGCCTCGGGGTAGGCCAGCCCCGTGCCCTGCCACAGCAGGCGCGGCGGGCCGAGGGGCGTCCCCGTCGTGGGATCGATCGGCATGCTCGCGATGCCCGGCGCGTTCGAGGCCCAGGTGAGGTGACACACCCCGTGCTCGTCCCAGGCGAGGTCCGGGTCGATCCCGATGGCGCCGTCCACGTGGACGGGGTCCGACCACGGCCCCGCCGGGTCTTCGGCGGTGACGATCAGCTGACCGCGGTGCGTTTCGAGCACGTTCGTCGTCACGAGCCAGAACCTGCCACCGTGGTGGCGCAGCGTCGGGGCGTACACGCCGGTGCTCGGCGGGGCGGCCCGGACGTCCAGCTGACCCGGTCGCCCCAGTGCGTGGCCCACGGGCGTCCAAGTCATCAGGTCGGTGCTGCGGTGGATCGGCACGCCGGGTGCGTACTCGAAGCTGGAGTTGGCGATGTAGTGGACGTCGCCGACTCGGCAGATACTCGGATCGGGGTAGAACCCGGCGATGATGGGCGTCGTCATTTCTCGCTCTTCTCCGCGGTCACCGTGACTTCGGCACGCAAGCCGGTGTCGTCGGTGACGACGATCCGGATTTCGCCGGGGCCGGTAGGGCGGATCACCGCCAGCGCACACCCGGTGAAGGTCGGGTGGCTGTCATCCGTGAATGGTTCGGTGCCGGTCGGATCGCCGCTGCCCAAGCCCTGCAGCCGGCCCGGGCCCTCGACCGAAACTTGAACCCGGCGTTCGACGCCGGTGAAGACACTGCCGTCCGCGTCGACGAGTGCGATTCGGACGAAGGCCAGATCGCTCACGTCGGCGCCGATGACCGGACGGTCGGCGGTCGCGGCGAGGCGCGGCCGCCCGGTGGCGGTCCGCAACTCGGCGCTTGCCCCGGTGCAGGCGACAGCCTTGAGCGTCCCTGGCGTGTAGGGCACCTCGAACTCGGTTCGGTACCGGTGTTGTTTCCCGGCCGGGCGGCGGCCGAGCGAGGTTCCGTTGAGCAGCAGCTCGACCTCGTCGGCGTCGCTGTAGACCTCGACGGTGACCGGCTTGCCGTCGTGGCCGGGCCACGACCACGACGCGAGGCTGTCGGACCAGGCCCAGGGTGACGACACGGTGGCCCGGCCGTGGCTTTCCGGTCGCCGGACGGCGAGGTACGGCGTGGAGCGCAGCCCGAAGACGATCTCGCGGTAGTACGAGGCCGGGCGACGGTTCCCGGTGATGTTGAGGTCGCCGACCCAGCCGGTGAGCCACGGGTAGCCGCCCAGGAAGGCGGCCGGGGCGTCCGCGTACTGGGGGCGGCCGACGCCGGCTTCGCCGAGGTAGTCCCAGCCGGTCCAGGTGAAGTCGCCGATCACGTGCGGGTACTGCTTGACCAGCGCCCAGAGCTGGTCGATGTGCGTCGGGAATGTTTCGGAGCCGACGATGACCCGGTGGGGGAACAGGTCGCGGTCGATTTCGTAGCGGCTTCCGAGGTAGTTCATGCCCGCGATGTCGAGGGCCGCGAACACCTCGGCGGTGCGTTCGGTGACGACGTCGGACGCGCCGACGTGGTCGAGAACCTCACCCCAGTCCGCCATCACGGTGTTGATGCCCGCCGCCTCGGTCGTCTGCGCGTTGAGGTCGTCGAGCGCGGTGAGCAGGCCGTTGACACCGCTGGTCACGAACCGGGTGTCGTCCAGGGCGCGCACGCGCTCGGCGAGCCGCCGGGCCCACACGGCTCCGTGCGGTGTACCGACTTCCGGGATTTCGTTGCCGATGGAGTAGGCGAACACGCACGGGTGGTTCTGGTCCTTGCGGACCATCGCTTCGACGTCTCGTTCCCACCAGCCGGCGAAGTCGAGGGCGTAGTCGAAGTCGCTCTTGCTCCTGGTCCACATGTCGAAGGTCTCGTCCATGACGAGCACGCCGAGCCGGTCGCAGGCGTCGAGCATGGCCCGGCTCATCGGGTTGTGCGCGCTGCGGAGGGCGTTGAACCCGGCCTGCTTCAGCAGCTCGACACGCCGTTCCTCGGCCCGGTCGATCGCCGCGGCGCCGAGAACGCCGTTGTCGTGGTGGATGCAGGCGCCACGCAGGTCGACGACTTCACCGTTGACGCGGAACCCGCGAGCGGGGTCGAGCTGGAACGTGCGGATGCCGAACGTCGTGTCGGCTTCGTCGAGGACGTCGTCCCCGGCCCGGACGGTGACGAGCGCCCGGTACAAGTGCGGTGTATCAGGGCTCCACAACGCCGGATCCGGTACGGCCAGGCGTTGGCGAAGCACGGCGTCCTCGCCGGACAGCGCGCTCACCGGCGCTGTGCCCGTCACGACGACCCTGTTCTCGCCGTCGAGCAGCGTCGTTTCGACGGTGACCGTGCGAAGGCGGGTGTCTTCGTTCTCGATCGTCGTCGCGACCTCGACGACGGCCCGCTCCGGGTCGACGTCCCTCGTCACCACGCGCACGCCGTCGAGGGCGACGTGGACGGGCTCGGCGACGATCAGGTGCACCGGGCGGTGCAGGCCCGCACCCGAGTACCAGCGCGAGTCGCGATGGGCCCGTGCCTCGACCCGCAGCACGTTCTGCTCGCCGTAACGGAGGAAGTCGTCTGCCTTGATCGAAAAGCCGGTGTAGCCGGACGCCCAGCGGCCGGCGAGGTCGCCGTTGAGGTAGATCAGCGCCGAGCGGTAGACGCCCTCGAACTCGATCCGGACCCGCTTGGCCGCGTACTCCTCCGGTACGAAGAACTTCTTCGTGTACTCCCAGGTTCCGCCGCGGAAGAACCCGGTCGCCGCGCCGTCGCCGCGCTCGGGATCCCTGGGCGTGCCGATCACCGCGTCGTGCGGCAGGGTGATGGATTCCTCGGGCGGTGAAACGCCGAGTTCGGCGAACTCGTTGACCTTCGGCCGGACGGTCCAGTCTTCGCAGAACTGCCGGCGGTTCACGCGGTCACCGCCGGCAGCAGCACCGTGCCGGTGCCGCGGACGTCGTCGCTCGCGAACGCGGCCAGCACCGTGACCTCGCCGGGTTCGACTCCGCGGCTGCCGTCCGGCAGCGTGTAGGCGAGACGCACGGCGGGGACCTCGAAGGCGATTTCCCGTTCCTCACCGGGAGCGAGTTCGACCCGCTGGAAGGCGAGCAACTGCCGTACGGGCCGCACCACAGTCGCGGCCTCGTCCCGGCCGTAGAGCTGGACGACGGTGGCGCCGTCCCGCGTTCCGGTGTTGGCGACCGTGCACGTGGCGTGAATTGCCGGTGCGCCCGAGCCGTCCGTGGCGAGCTCGGTGCGGTCGAGTTCGAGCGAGAAGCCGGTATAGCTCAGTCCGTGCCCGAAGGCGAACAGGGGACCGTTGGTGGCGAGATCACCGTAGCCGTGGCGCAGGCCCGTGGGGTGTTCGTAGCCGCTGCCGTAGTGGTGGCCGTGGTACAGCGGGAGCTGCCCGGTCACCCGGGGGAACGTCGAGGGCAGCTTGCCACTCGGGTTGACTTCGCCGACGAGGACGCGGGCGATCGCGTCGCCCGCGTACTGGCCGAGCAGCGGGGCGAGCACCGTCGCCGACGACGCAGCGACGGCGTTCGCGAGCAGCAACGGACGACCCGAGACGACCACGGTCACCACCGGCCGGCCCGTCTCGGCCAGCGCGGCGAGCAGCGTGTCCTGGTTGCCCGGCAACGCGAGCCGGGCGCTGGTCTGGCCCTCGCCGGCGGTGTTGTTGCCGACCCAGCCCGTCCGTTCTCCGACGACGGCGATGACGACGTCGGCTTCGCCCACCGCGGTCCGGACGGCGTCCGGGTCCACCGGACCGGCGTCGGCGTCGAGCGACCCGAGGCTTTCGTACCGCACGTGCGGATACCGTTCCCGCAAGGCCTGGAGAACCGTCGGTACCTCAGGGTGCAGGTGCCGGGCGTGGGCTTCGAAAGCCGGTTCGATGCCGGGGAAGCGGACCTGGAACAGGTCGGTGAAGACCTGCTCGGGGACCCGCCCGGCCATGATCTCGGCGAGGCCGAGTGGCACCTCCCGGTTGGCGACGTCGGTGTAGGCACCGAAGTGGATGCGGATTTCGTCGGCGACCGGTCCGACGACGAGGATGTCCCGTTCCGTGGTGCCGAGTGGGAGCGTCCCGTCGTTCTGCAGCAGCACGATGGCGCGTTCGGCGATGTCCTGCCCGGGGTTCGCCCGGGTGCCCGGTCGGGCAGCCGTCGCCGGCGGTGCCAGTCCGGGGATCAGGCCGAGCCGCTGCTTGAGCCGCAGGACCCGGGTCACCGCCCGGTCGAGGTGCTCCTCCTCGATCAGCCCCTCCTTGAGGGCTTCGCCGAGCGCGGAGAACGTCTCGTTGCTCGGCAGTTCGACGTCGAGGCCCGCCCGCAGCGCCTGAGCGGCGGCCTCCGCGGGCCGTCCGGCGGTGTGGTAGGTCTTGAGCAGCATGCCGATGGAGTCGTAGTCGCTGACCACGGCCCCGGGCAGGCCCAGCTCGCCGCGCAGGAGGTCGGTGAGCAGCCACGGGTCGGCGGCCGCGGGAATGCCGTCGATTTCGTTGTAGGAGTTCATCACCAGGTCGAGGCCGGCCTCCGCGATCGCGCGCCGGAACGGCTCGGCATAGACGTCGCGGATGGTGCGCCGGCCCAGCGGAGAGGCGGCCTGGTTCAGTCCGCCTTCGGACGCGCCGTACCCGGTGAAGTGCTTGGCGACGGCGGCGACGCCGGAATCGCCGCGCACGCCGTTGATGCCCTGGACGAACGCGACCCCCAGCTGCGAGATCAGTTCCGGGTCTTCGCCGTAGGTTTCGTGGACCCGGCCCCAGCGGGGATCCCTGGCCACGTCGAGCACCGGTGCGAAGCACAGCTGCGTGCCGGCGTCGCGCATCTCGGCGCTGGTGATCGCGGCGCACGCCCGGGTCAGTTCGGGGGAGAAAGTCGCGGCTTGTGCCCAGGCGGTGGGGAACTGGGTCCCGGACTCGTGCAGGAAGCCGTTGACGCCTTCGCCGTGCACGAGCGCGCCGATCCCGAACGGGCTGAGCTGGCGGGCGCGTTCCTGGAGTTCGGCGAGCAGCCGCCGGAAGGCGGCCAGGTCCGGGTCGAGCAGCCAGACCATCGACAGGTGCCCGACGCCATGGGGCCGCAGCTCGGGCAGCTTGCCGAAGTCCCAGCTCCGGCTGCCGGAGGACGCTTGGTCGAGGAGGCCCAGGTCGTAGACCGAGACGCCCTGCAGCTGGGCGATCTTCTGGTCGACGTCCAGCCGGCGGACGAGAGTCTCTAAGTCGCGCGACGTCATGCCGGAACCTCTTCCTGCGACACGGGCACCGTGCGGCTGATCTTCATGAGCTGTTCGAGGGTCTCTTCGGAGAAGAGGCCTGGCGCCTGCCGCGTGAACAGGCGCATCGGGATGTTCGCCGCCATGGCGAGGCCCTCGCGGTTCGCGTCTTCCGGCTGGCCGGCGGGCAGGTTCCTGGCCAGGTTCTGCTGGAACTCGACACCGACGACCGGGTGCGCCGACCACTCGCCGAACGTCGATTCCATGGTGAGCTCCCGGATGACCGGGTCGCCGGTCAGTGCGATCCCGGATTCGGCGACGATCCGGGACGCACTCTCTCCGATCTGGATCCGGTATGCGCCGCCCGCGACGACCCAGCCCCAGGTGGTGACGTCCCAATAGGCGAAGGCGCGGCGACCGAGATCGAACGTGAGCTCCTTCGTCTGGCCCGGATCCAGATGTACCTTCCGGAACGCCCGCAGTTCGCGCTCGGGCCGCCGGACCGCACCCGCGTCGGTGGCCACGTACAGCTGCACCACGTGCTTCCCTGCGCGCGACCCCGCGTTGGTGACGCGCACGGTCGCCGTCGCGGTGTCCGGTCCGGTCGCGGTGACCGCCAAGCCGTCGGCCTCGAACCGGGTGTAGCTCAGGCCGTGTCCGAAGGGATAGCGCACCTCCCGGCCGACCGTCTCGTAGTACCGGTAGCCGACCATCACCCCTTCGCCGTACCGGACATGCCCGGCCTCGCCCGGGAAGTTCAGGTGGGACGGGGTGTCCTCGAGCCGCAGCGGGATCGTTTCGGCGAGCCGTCCGGACGGGTTGACCACCCCGAACAGCACGTCGGCGAGCGCGCCGCCGCCGGCCTGGCCGAGAAGCCAGCCTTCGACGATCGCGTCGACATCGTCGTGCCAGTCCTCCAGGGAGACGGCGCCGCCGTTGCTGAGCACGACGACCGTGTGCGCGGCTACCGCGGCCACCCCGCGGATCACCTCGACCTGGTCGTCGGGAAGGGCGATCGACGTCCGGTCGTATCCCTCGGCTTCGATCGCCGTGCCCGCGAACACGACGGCGACGTCGGCCCGGCGGGCCACGTCCTGCGCTTCGCCGGGGGAGTACCCGCGGGCGTGCACGACAGTAGCGCCGCGTTCGGTGGCCAGCGCGGTGATTTCCTGGAGGGGAACGTCCACAGTGGTGGAATTGACCCGCGAGCTGCCGTCGCCCTGGTACCGCGGGGTCACCGCCAGCTCGCCGATCACCGCGATCGTGGCGACGTCTTCCAACGGCAGCACGGCATTCTCGTTCTTGAGGAGCACCACGCAGTCGGCCGCGAGCTGCCGGGCGAGCGCGTGGTGAGCGGCGGCGTCGAACGTGCCGTCGACGTTGCCGAGCCGGGTCAACGCGGCGACGCGGGCCACGGAACGGTCCACTACGGACTCATCGAGTTCTCCGGACCGCACCGCGTCGACGACCTTCCGCGCGCTGGCTCCTCCGGTCCCGGGCATCTCCAGGTCCAGACCGGCGGAGAGCGCGGCAACCCGGTCCACGACGGCACCCCAGTCGGAGATCACCGTGCCGGAATAGCCCCACTCCGTGCGCAGCACGTCGGTCAGCAGCCACCGGTTCTGCGACGCGTAGACGCCGTTGATCCGGTTGTAGGAACACATGACGGTGGCCGGGTGCGCCTCGGTGACAACGCGTTCGAAGGCGGGGAAGTAGATCTCCCGCAGCGTGCGCTCGTCGACGTCGGCGCTGATGCGCATCCGGTCGGTTTCCTGGTTGTTGGCGGCGAAGTGCTTGACCGAGGCGCCCACGCCTTCGGTCTGCAGGGCGCGGACGTAGGCGCTGCCCAGTACCCCGGAGACGAGGGGGTCTTCGGAAAAGTACTCGAAGTTCCGGCCGCACAACGGTGAACGCTTGATGTTCACCCCCGGCCCGAGCAGGACGGCGACGCCCGCGGCGCGGGCTTCCCGGCCGAGCGCGGCTCCGAGGCGCTCGGCCACTTCGGAGTCCCAGCTCGAGCCGATCGCGACGGCCGGCGGGAAGCACGTCGCGGGAATGCTTTCCGGGATTCCCTTCGAGTAGTCCTCGACCACTTCCCGCCGGATCCCGTGTGGACCGTCGCCGAGGAAGATCGAGCCGATGCCTGCCTCCGGGTAGGCGTGCGTCCGCCACGGGCCCTGGCCGCTGAGCAGTTCTGCCTTCTGCTCGAGGGTCAGCTTGGTGGTGTCCATGATCGAGTGCTTCCTGTCGTAGTCGGTGCTGGGGTTTACAGTGCGTTCGCGCGGGCGACGGAGCCCAGCCAGCCGAGGCTCGGCTTGGGACGGCGCTCGAAGGTCTCGCGGTCCGCGGCGATGAGACCGAAGGTGGGCTCCCACCGTCCCCACTCGAAGTTGTCGAGCAGGCTCCAGTGGAGGTAGCCCCGCACGTCGACGCCGTCCTCGACGGCGTCGAGCAGGCCTTGCAGGGCGCCCGTGGTGTAGGCGATGCGGCGTTCGTCGTCGGGGGTGGCGATGCCGTTCTCGGTGACGACGATCGGAACGTCACCGACGATGTCGCGGGTGTGCCGTAGCGCGATCCCCAGCGCATCGGGGCGGTAGGCCCAGCCCACGAGGGTGTTGCCTGGGTCATCGGGGTGCGCCACGATGCCGTTCTCGTCGACGAGCTGGCTGGTGTAGGACTGGACGCCGACGAAGTCGTCGTCACGAGCGGCTTCGAGGTACCGGTCCTCCCAGATGTCCTGCACCTCGGCGTGCTTGGCTTCGCAGCCGGGCGCGGGCACGAGTGCCTGGTTCGCCACCGTCCACCCGACCTTGGCGCCGGTGGCCTGCCGCACGAGCGGAGCCACCGCCCGGTGCGCTTCGATCAGGGCTGCGCCGATCTTGACGTCGGGCAGTGCCCCGAACGGATACGGCCGGCCGGCGGCGACTTCGGCCAGTGAACCGTGGTTGACCGCCAGGACGTTGGGTTCGTTGATGGTGCACACCCATTCGACGCCGGCGAGGATGGTGGCGGCCTGCTCGGCGTACCGGGCGAAGAGGTCGACCGCGTCGTCGCGGAGCCAAGCGTCGTGGGCACCCAGCCACCGGGGATGGGTGAAGTGGTGCAGGCTCACCACGGGGGTGATTCCCAGTCCCAGCGCGGTGTCGATCATCCGCCGGTAGTGCGCGAGCTCGGCCCGGGAGAACTTGCCCGGCAGGGGCTCGATGCGCGACCACTCGAGGCTGAACCGGTAGGCGGTGAGACCGGCGTCCGCGAGCAGGCGCATGTCCTCTTCGTAGCGGTGGTAGCTGTCCACCGCGTCGCCGCTGTACTGGACGTGCGGAGCGGCGTCCTGCTCGAGCTGCCACCAGTCGTTGTTCAGGTTGTTGCCCTCGACCTGGTGGGCCGCGGTCGCGGCGCCCCAGAGGAATCCGTCGGGGAACGTTCGTGTCACAGCAGATCTCCTTCGACTTGTCCCGGGTGTCACTTGACACCGCGAATGCGCCAGGCCGTCAAGCCCGCACCGGCGGCGAGGACGGCGGCGGCGAGGAACAGTGCGGCGTAGTTGCCGCCACCGCCGGTGGCCAGCACGAGCGGCGCGAGGATCGGCGCGATCGCGCCGGCCGGATTGCTGGCGATGTTGTAGTAGATGCTCATGTACTTGCCGGCCTGGGTTTCCCGGTCCGGCATCACGTCGCTCACCAGCGCCAGGTCGACCGTCCCGAACATGCCCACGCCCAGCGTCAGGAGGATCGCACCCACGCTGTAGAGCACCAGTCCATTCGCTGCGGAGGCGACGACCAGACCACTCGCCATCGCCGCGGACCCCCCGTAGATGAACGGCTTCCGTCGCCGGATCCGGTCGGAGATCATCCCGCTGACGACGGCGGATCCCATGCCGACGAGGACGCCCAGGCCGCCGAGGAGCGCGAGTTTCTGCCCCGCCTCGGCCGGGGTGAGCCGGAGCCGGTCCAGCAGGAAGTACAGCTGGTAGGTCGTGAAGAAGTTGGTTCCCAAGGTGATCAGGAACTTCCCGATCAGCACGAGGGAGAAGTCCCGGTGGGCGAACGGGTTGAAGGCGAGGTCTTTGAAGAATCGGAAGGTCGACGCCGAGGGCAAGGTAGCGGGGGCGGGACGGTCGGGAATGGTGAGCAGAAACAGTATCGACGTCACCGCCAGGACGAGTACCGGCACCAGGAACAGCAGCACCTGGTGATCGAGCAGCAGGCTGCCGATCAGACTGGCCGCCACCCCGGCAAGCTGACCGGTGACGCCGCCCAGCGCCCCGAGCTTGCCCCGCTGCGACTCCGGAACCCACTCCGCGATCACGGGAGTCACGGCCGTCCCCGCGAAAGTCCCGCCGAGACTCGCGATCACCCACCCGAGCAGGACCGTCGTCACCGACGACGACGCCGCGATCACGAGTGAGCCGACGAGGTTGATGCCGATGCCCACGAGCAGGTACGGCCGCCGGCGGCCCCAGGCCAGCCGCGTCCGGTCGCTGAGCGCGCCGATGACCGGACCGAAAATGATCGTTCCGACCGCGCCGACGCCGATGACCAGCCCGAGGCTGCTCTCCTTCGAAGCCGGATCGATGAGCTGGATCTTGTAGGCGAGGCTGAACAGCCCCGGCATCAGGATCACGAGCGCCAGGCCGAAGTTGGTCAGCGAATAGACGGTCATGAACCAGGCGCTGACGGGTTTGAGGTCCGGTTCGGCCGGCCCCGGTTCGAGGGTCGCGGTTTCGGCGGCCACTGCCGGGACATCCGGGGGCGGCTGGGTACCAAGGGGTTCGGTAGGCATGTGGACTCCGTTGTCTCAACCATGGTGGCGCGCGCAACCAACCTTCGGGAGGTGACGGTACGGTGTCGTGGTTGCGCGCGCAACCACGAGTGCGCCTGCTACTCTGCGTATGGTTGCGCGCACAAGCAGGGGACAACGCATGGTTGACGGTGACGTGAAGGATCGAAACGGCCGGAGGGTGACGGCGGCCGACGTGGCGCGGTCGATCGGGGTGTCCCGGGCGACCGTGGGGTACGTCCTGAACGACACGCCCGGCGCGCGCATCTCTCCGGAAACGCGGGAGCGGGTGCTGCAGGCGGCCGAGCGGCTCGGCTACCAGCCCAGCACGGTCGCGCAGGCGTTGGCCCGGGGAAGGTCGAAGATCGTCTTGATCGTGCTCCCGGACTGGCCGCTCGAGTACTCCCTGCGTACCCAGCTGGACGAGGCGGCCCGGGTGCTGGACGAGGCCGGTTACGCCACGATCACCTACACCCACCACGAGTCCGAGCACGCCCAGCCGCTGTGGAAGCTGGTCGAGCCGGAAGTCGTCGTCGGGCTCATCCCCTTCACAGCCGACGAGGTGCGGTCCATCCGCGCCGCCGGGATCGCGCGCATCGTGCCGGATCCGGATGACCACGTCGCCCTCGACGCCATGCCGGTCGTGCTCGCCGGGCCTCGGCTGCAGGTGCGCCACCTCGCGTCGCTGGGCCATCGCAAGCTGGCGTTCGCGGCGACACCGGACACCCGTCTTTTCGGCCTGTCCGAGGTCCGTCAACGCACGGTGGAACGTGAGACCGCCAAGCTGGGGTTGGACCTGCTCGACAGCCGCAAGATCGACTACCGGGACGACGCTCTGCCGGCGGTGCTGCACGAGTGGCTTGCGGCCGGCGTCACCGGCGTTGTCGCGTTCAACGACGAAGTTGCGGGGACGATCGTGGGTGCTGCGGTCCGGGCCGGGATCTCGGTGCCCGGCGACCTGGCCGTGATCGGGCACGACAACACGCCGATGGCGTCCTACTTCGCACCCACGATCTCGACGGTCGGCATCGACAGCGTCGGCCTCGGCCGCTGGATGGCCGACCAGGCGGTCCGCCGCGCCGGTGGCCGTCCGACGGAGACCGAGCTGCCCGTGCCGACGACCTTCTTGGTCGAGCGCGAATCGACTGCCGGCCGGGAAAGCGGTCAAGCCGACGGTGGCCGAGCAGTCATGCGGTCCTGACGCCGCTGGGCGTTGCTGCCCCGGCGCCTTGTTCTCCGCCATCGTCAACGCCGCCGTGCGTGCCCGGATGATCCCGGCCAGCCCGTGCAGCGGGGTCCGGGTCGGGCAGCAGCGGCACGAGTACGACTCCGAGCGGCGCGGCATCGCGATCCGGACGCCGCTGAAGGAGGTGGCGGGGAAGGTCTACAAAGGAGTCTCGAAAGAGCGAATGATCATCACGCGGACAGCCGTCAGCGTCCGCCGGCACGGCGCGGGACCTCTCGGCCGAAGAAAGGGCGAACCAAAACCCCTGCAGGCACGAGGTTCGTGGCACTGCCGCCGGGGATCGCGGTGCTCCACGAGGAGCTGATGGACAGCCACCGTGAACCGTTCGTGCTGTGCACGCCTGAGGGACATCCGTGGCGCCGGTCGAACTTCCGGATCCGCTTCTGGCGGCCGGCCTGGGACGGCCGTTCACCTTCCACGAAAGTCGCCACACCCACAGCACATGGCTAACTGAAGACAGGATCCCGGAGGTCGCCCGGCGAGCGCGGCTGGGGCAGAAGATGAAGGGCATCGCGCGGGTCTACGACCACGTGACCCCGGCGATGGCCAACCAGATCCTGAACGCCTTAAGAGGGGCCGCGCTGTAGGTGAGAGAACGGCGAGGGGTGGCCCGGCTGGGGGTCCGGGGGCGTGCCCCCGGCG
>JARAWT010000033.1:0-113369 GCA_033793495.1 Streptomyces sp. MN03-5084-2B
GGTGTCGATGCGGACGACCGGCCAGAAATAGGCGGATTTGTCCCCGTTTTTGCACGTGGTGCCGGCGGCTTCGAGGCTCTTGTTGTTCGAGTCGGCGTTGGAGGAGAGGTTGCCGACGTAGTCGTGCAGGTGCTGGGCGCCGTTGCGGATCCCGGGCTGGGCGACGAAGTTGTCCGGGTTGAAGTGCTGGTTCTCGTTGCGGCCGCAGTCCACGGTGAAGGTGCCGGTGGACGCGCCGCGGGAGTTCGCGGGCTCGAAGTTGTTCGGCTTCACCTTGAGGATGTCGATGTAGAGCGACGGATCGGCCGGGTCGGCGCTGGCCTGGTCGGACGCGCCGAAGGTGGTCGCCACCGCGATGCCGCCGGCGGCCACGGCCAGGGCCATGACGCCGGTGGCGATCTTGGTTCGTCGGGAGATGCGGTGCTTTCCCGCGTTTCCGGGCATGAGGTGACTCCGATGGGGAGGGGCAGAGCAAACCGCAGCTTTCGAAAGATTCACCGGCTGCGGCGTTTGCGGGTTCGGAACGCCGGTAATCGTGACGGCACAAGGCTTCGATGTCCAGCATTTTGTGTCCCTGTGAAATAGTTCGGAAATGTGTTGAACCGGACTGAACCGCCGTACGTGTACCCGGGTGCAGCGTGAGTTCTGCGCGCCGAGCCGCGGCGGGTTGCCAGGTGTCGACGAGCGCGGGCCGCCGAAATCGCAAGGTATTCGTCAGGTTCGATTCCCCGGTCTTCGGGCATGCTGGGGGCTGCAGGCCCGACGGCGGGCGGCGGCGCACAGTGCCGCGCACTCCGTCGTTCGTTCCGGCCCGATCGTCAGAAAGGAAGCAGGTGCTGCAGCGCGGACCTCGGTCCTGGGAGCTCGGCCTGGCCGGGTATCTCCGGGCAGTCTCCGCGGTGGTCGGCGTGCTTCCGGGCGGTGTCGGCCGGGACTTCGACCCTCCGGCCGCGTACCTGGCGTTGAGCCGGCGGTGCGACCGGCATCCCGAACACGGCCTCCTGCTCGTTTGGTCCGCGGAGTCCGGGTGGGACCTGGTACTCGAGCACACCGAGCACCGGCCGGGAGAGGTACTGGCCCGGCTCGGGGATCCGCTCGTCCCCGAACCCGCCCACGTGGCCCGCTTCGTCGACGAGGTGCTGGCGGGGCAGCGTGAAGGTGGGCCACCGGCACGCGGTGCCGCCTCCGGTCTGGCGGAGCTGCTGAGCGGTTACTCGGTACTCGCCCTGCCGCCGGGGCGGGTGTGGATGCCGGGGCCGGATCGTCTCGGGTAGCCGGCCGTGAACCGGATCGCGAGATGAAGCGCCGACCTAGTCACATGATATTGCGGGTGTGCAGCCGGGACAGCTCGGTGGCTTCGTCGTCGGGGAAGCCGATGTGGACGAGCCGCCGCCGACGGACCTTCGTCCATGTCGGCCTGCAGTGCCTGCACTTGGTCCCAGCCGCGGCCGACCGCGTCGGTCGAGCAGGAGCCGGCGGCCAGGCAGGACGACGTTCGACCGCCGCGCGGAGGCGGCCACGCAGGCCGGGTCGATGGTTCCCAAGTGGTGCAGGTGAGCGACGCCGAAGGCGACGTGCCGGGCTTCGCCGCGGCGGGCCAGGCCGGTCACCCGGCGGCTGACCGGGTCGGGTGCGGTGCGTTCGAGGAACTCCAGGAGGTTGAGAAGAGTGCCTTCGCCGAGCACCGACGGCAGAAACGACGCCATGGAGAAATCTGGCTTTTCCGGCACGGTCGACGGCGATGCGCGGCCTCCTGCCGAAGAGGTGCCGAGCTGCCCACCGTGGAGGAGCGCGGCGGGCGAAGACGTCCATGCGCCGGGCCTTGTCGGCGGTCTGCACAGCCAGGCAGCTGCATGACTTCCCGCCCGCTTTCCCGGCTCAAACCCGGCCGCCAGCAGCGCGCATTCGGGGAGCCGTTCGGCGCCGGGTGGTCATCTCGTCACGTCTTTCGCACGTCGCGCGGTGGGAAGTCGCCGCGTCGGCGATCAAGTGCGGTGCAGGCGATGCCCAGCGCGGGCATGCCGATGCCGAGCCCGAGGTGCAGCCAGTTGTCGGCGTCGTTCACGGGGATGAAGTTCGGGGCGCCGGCACTTTCGGTGCCGAGGCCGTAGACGGACAGGACGAGGTAGACCAGGCCGCCGACCATGAGGTACGCGCGTGCGCCGCCGGGGCGCTGGGCGGCGGCCAAGCTGACGACGCCGAACAGCAGGTGGACGAGGTTGTGCAGGATCGACACCGTGAACAGGTCGAACAGTTGCGCCGTCGAATCGTGGCCGGCGAACTGCAGCTGGTCGTAGTGCGTCGTGATGCCGGGGATGAACCCGAGCACGCCGACGATCAGGAAGACCACGCCCACGACCGCCGCGGTGCGCTGCACGAGGAGCGTCGAAGACTTGGTGGTGCGTTCGGTTTCCGTCATCACTGCTCCCGGATCCGGTCGCGGCGGCGGACGGTGAAGGCGCCCTGGGTTTCGTACAGCACGGATTCGACCTCGCTGAGCGAGTCGACGCCCTGTTGCCGGAGGGCCCCGTCGAGGTCGTCCCGGGTGAGCTGGGCCGCGCGCATGGCGGCATTGTCGATCCGGCCGTCGGTGACCAGTTTGTGAACGGGGTGGTCCAGCAGGCGCCGGAGCAACCGGGAGAACCGCAGGCGCCCGATGACCGTGTGCAGTACGAGCAAGGTGACGAGTGCGCCGAGACCGACCATGAAGGACGTTCCGGTCGCGGTGGCCGTCCGGCCGATGATCGCGCCGACGGCAACGGCCACGACGAAGTCGAAGATACGCAGTTCCGCGAGTGTCCGGCGGGGGGCGACCCGGAGGCCGACGAGGGCGGCCAGGACGAGCAGGGCGGTTTTGCCGCACGCTTCGCCGACCGCGCCCCAGTCGCTGAAGAACCACGTCATGAGTTCCGGCTACCTCCTACCCGGTCCGGCAAACTTCGCAGGTCTTACGGAGTGGCACCGGCAGTGCCATCGAGTGATTCCTTGGTTTCGCGAATCGTCTCTCGAGGAAGCGCCGATGCTTCGCGGACCTTGCCGATGCCTCGCCTGGCCAGCACAGCCCCGGCAGCCGAGACGCCGGCACCGACGATTGCCGCGGCCGCCCATGGCGGCAGACGACGGGCCAGCAGCAGCACGGCCGCGGCGGTGATCGAGGCGCCGCCGCAGAGACCCGCCACGCCTGCGGCCCCGATCATGCCGCCACCGAGCCCGGCTTTCTTCGCACTCTCGCGCAGTTCTTCCTTGGCGTGGGTGATCTCCCGCCGGATCAGCTCGGCGATGTGGTCCGCGATGCCCCCTGCGGGGTCCGTTCGGTCGGGTTCGGCCATGGCCGTCTCCTTTCTGTCCGGTTTCGCGCGGATCGCCGTCAGTGGCGGCCACGCCGGTGAACCAGAAGCCCGGTGGCCGCCGCGGTGACCGCACCGGCCGCCGCGAGGAGCCCGTGGTGGTGGCTGAACCACAGTTGCGGGCTGCGCGGCAGGGCTTGGTCGTCGAACTCGCCGTGGGCGCCGAAGTCCCGTCCGTCGGAGTCGTCGGCCGGGCTCCAGAGGTTGGCCGGCCGGTCGGGCGACGTCGGGGCGCTCGTCTGCTGGCCCTGGTAGCCGGTGCGGGCGAGGTAGCGGTCCAGCAGGCCCGGGGCGACCGCGTTCGCCAGCAGGGTGCCGACGGTGCTGGCGCCGGCCCAGTACTCGCGGCGGCGTGGGTGGTCGGCGGCGTACAGCACCGCCCGGGCGGCGATCTCCGGCTGGTAGATCGGCGCGACCGGCTTGGCGTGGCGGGGCAGCCGGGAAAGCACCCAGGAGAACTGCGGCGTGTTCATCCCGGGAAGCTGCACCATGGTCGTGCGGACTTTGCTGCGATCGTGCAGCAGCTCGCAACGCAGTGCTTCGTTGAAACCCTGGATCGCGTGTTTGGCTCCGCAGTACGCGGACTGCAGGGGAATGCCCCGGTAAGCCAGGGCGGAACCCACCTGGACGATGGTGCCGTGGTCGCGGGGTTTCATCCGGTTCAGCGCGGCCTTGGTGCCGTGGACGAAGCCGAAGTAGCACACCGCGGTGGCACGCCGGAATTCGTCGGGTTCGATCTCGGTGAAGGGTGCGAAGATCGAGCTGAAGGCGACGTTCACCCAGACGTCGATCGGGCCGAATTCGGCTTCCACCTTGCTCGCCGCCGCGTCGACCTGGGCGTAGTCGGCGACATCGGCCGGGATCGGCAGGGGCGTTCCGCCGGCGGCGCGCACGTCGTCGGCGGCGCCGTCCAGGCCCCGGCGGCCTCGGGCCAGCAGCGCGACACGAGCGTGCCGCTGCCCGAATACGCGGGCAACAACCCGCCCGACCCCACCACTCGCGCCGGTCACCACGACCACGGGTGCGTTCTCGGACATCGGCTCGAAGCTCCTCTCCTGCTCCTGTCTGTTCCGGGGCACGGGTACCCGGAGGGCGCGCGCAAACCATTCGTCCATGCAACTGTTACCGTGTCGAAATCTAATGTGGTCGTGCGCTGTTTCCCTTTGCGTGGAAGGGGTATGCGCGACCATCGAAGCGATGGAGGTGAGGTCGGATGGCGAAGATCGGATCGTCGACGGAAGAGGGCGCCCGCGACCGCAAGATGCGGGAAGGCCGCCTGCCCGTCGCCGGGGAGTTCGTGGTTGGGGCTTGGCTGGTCGTCGCGGCTTTCCTGTTCGACTATTCGGTGACATTGGCCGGTTCCGCCGGGTTCTGGAACGTGCTGCTGTGCGGCGCCGTCGTGGCGGTCGTGGCCGCGGTCCGCCTGGTGGCTCCCCGGGCGGCCGGATGGCTGGGGCTGGTCAACGTCCTCGTCGGGTTCTGGTTGATCGTTTCGCCCTTCGCCCTCGGTTATCCGGTCGAAGAAGGGCACCGTGACGCCGCGAAGACGAACGCTCTCGTCGCCGGGATCCTGGTCGCGGTCTTTTCGGTCACGGCGGTCACCGTGGCCGCCCGGCGGAGGGCGGCGGCGCGCCACCGTGCGTGAGCCGCCGCCCGGATCTCCGGGGTCGTTCCCGGAAGGTCCCGGCGGCTCCGTCATGCACCGCTCGCCGGGCCGGCGAGCCGCTGGGCGGTCTCGAGGAGCAGCCCGTGGACGAAGGCCTGGGGCAGGTTGCCGCGGAGCTGCCGCTGACGCACGTCGTACTCCTCGGCGAGCAGTCCGGGCGGCCCGCAGGCGGCACGGTTGCGCTCGAACCAGCGGAACGCGTCGGTTCGGTTGCCCTGCTGCCATTCGGCCAGCGCCATGACGAACCCGCAGAGCAGGAAGGCTCCTTCCGCGTCACCGAGCGGCCGGTGCCCGGAGGCGAAGCGGTAGACGTAACCGTCCTGGGTGAGTTCCGTGCGGACTGCCTCCAGCGTCGCCAGCGTCCTGGGATCGTCGGCAGGCAGGGCGCCGCGCACCGGGGGCAGCAGCAGCGCGGCGTCGACGTGGTCGTGTGCCGGGCTGCGCTGCCAGGCACCGCGGGGATCGACGCAGCGGCCGGCGGTCTCGGTCAGCAGGTGGTCGGCGAGCGTCACCAGCTCGGCGGCCCGGCCGGCCGGGAGATGGCGGGCGATGCTGCGCAAGCCCGCCACGCAGGCCAGCCGGGAATGGGTCCACCACGCACGATCGAGCTCCCAGACACCGGCGTCCGGCTCGTTCCACTTCCGGGCGATCAGGTCGACCACGACCTCGGCCGCGTGCCGGGCGTCGGGCGTCAGGTGGTCGTGCCCCGCGGCCGCCGCGTAGAGCTGGAGGATCTCGCCCAGTGCGTCCAGCTGGAACTGGCCGCGAACATGGTTGCCCACTACGGCGGCGCCGCCGGGATATCCGGGCAGCGCCAAGGCGGTCTCCTCCGGCGGTGGCCGCCCGTCCGTCCGGTAGGCGGGTAGCAGCCGGTCGCCGTCCTGCAGGACGCGTGCGGTCACGAACGCCACCGCGTCGTCGAGCAGCGGGTGCGGCTCGTCGACCGACACCGCGAGGCCGGCGTAGCACTGGTCCCGCAGCCACACGTAGCGGTAGTCGTAGTTGCGGCCGGCGTCCGCGCGCTCGGGGAGGCCCAGCGTTGCCGCCGCGACCATCCCGCCGCCGCCGGAAGTCAGGCCGCGCAGCACCGCATAGGAGTGCTGTGCGTCCCGCGGTGCCACACTGCCGGTGAAGTGCGGGACGGCCGTGCTCCAGCTGTGTGCGGTCTCGGTCCACAGCCGGTCGGGGTCCGGAAGCCGCGGCAGCGTCTCGGCACTGATCTCGAGAACGAGGTCGTGCCGTCCGCCCGCGGGGACGAGCAGGTCGAGGACCAGCCGCCCGGTTTCGTCCGGTCGGGCGTCGGCGGCTCCCTGCCAGCGGACGCGGAGGTCACCCGTCCGGGCGGTCCACGTTCCGTCCTCGGCGCGCCGGAGATCCCGCAGCGAGCGGCTACCGAAATGGTCGCGGACGTCGAGCTCGACCCGCATCGGGGCGTCCTGCTCGCCGGCTTCGATCCGGCGCAGGACCACCACGCGGCGGGGATCGGCGGGGTAGGCCAGTGCGTCGCGGGACTCGGCGATGGTGCCCGTGGTCACCCAGCGGCTGCGCCAGATGAGTGTGCCGGGTTCGTAGGCGCCGCCCCAGACGCACGGGACGGCCGGGCGGACCGAGTACACGCCGCGTCCACCGATCAACGCGGACAGCGCGGCATCGTCCGCCCAGGTCGGCGCACACAGCCAAGCGATGTCACCGAGCGGGCCGCACAAGGCGCCACGCTCGCCGTCGGCGAGAAGAGCGTATTCGCGCAGCACGTGCGGGGGAAACCGCCGCCATTCCTGGTCTTCGATCTTCATGATCTCCGGATACCCGCGTGGACACAGGATACTGCGAAATCCACGCTTCGGTGGAAATCGTAAGGTGATCGTCAGGTGCACCAGTCGCACGGCGGGCGAGACTGGGAAGTTCGCTGATTGTCGAATGTGGACTGTCCTGTCACGTTCGCGTAACGGACACAACGGAATCCGTTGCCGCCACCCGAACGGCCGACCTAGGTTCGTGGCCACTCGGATCGTGAAGGGGTGCGGAATGACGCACGAGGGATGGACTCGCCGCGACGTGCTGCGACGGACGGCGCTCACCACGGCGGTGGTGCTCGGCGGTGCCGCGGCGCTGTCGGCTTGCGAGAGCACCGGAGGTGCTGACGGCAAGGACGCGCTGCAGGCGGCCAAAGACGCCAAGGTGATCAGGATCGGCATCGCGAACGAGGCGCCGTACGGATTCGCCGACAGCTCGGGGAAGACGACCGGTGAAGCGCCGGAGGTCGCGCGGGCGGTGTTCAAGGTGCTCGGCATCGACGGCGTCCAAGCCGGTGTGGTTCCGTTCGACCAGCTCATCCCCGCCCTCGCCGCGAAGCAGTTCGACGTCGTGGCCGCGGGGATGAACATTACCGCCAAGCGGTGCCAGGCGGCGGATTTCTCGGCGCCGGACTACTCGGCGCTCACGGCATTGCTCGTGCCCAAGGGAAACCCGCAGGGTGTGCGGAAACTCGATGACGTGGCTGCGAAGAACGTGAAGGTGGCAGTGCTTTCGGCAGCGGTCGAGAAGGGCTACCTCACCGGCGCCGGCGTGGCCGAGGACCAGATCCAGACGCTCGACACGCAGGACAACATGCTGCGCGCGGTCGCCGACGGCCGGGTCTACGCCGCGGCGTTGACCGACATCTCGCTCAAGTGGCTGGTCAAGCAGAACCCCGGAGTCGCGGTCGAGGTGACGCCCGGCTTCGTCCCGATGGAGGGCGGGCACCCGGTGGTGTCGGCCGGGGGCTTCGTCTTCCGCAAGGAAGATGACACGCTACGCGTGGCGTTCGACGCCGAACTGAAGAAGCTGCACGACAGCGGCGACTGGGTGAAGATCGCCTCGCCGTTCGGCTTCGACGAGAGCAATCTGCCGAAGCCGGACGTCACTACCGAGAAGCTGTGCACCGCGTGAGGCGAGATCGCTTTGCCTGACTCCTACGGCACGATCCTGTCGTCGATCCTGCAGGGCCTGACGACGACGGTGTCCGCCGCGGCGGGCGGGATCGCGCTCACGATCGTGCTGGCGTTCGCCGCGGGGCTGGCCATGGTCTCCCGTTCGCGGGTGGTCCGGGCGATCAGCCGGGTCTACGTCGAGGTCTTCCGGGGCACGTCCGAGGTGGTCCAGCTGTTCTGGCTCTACTTCGTTCTGCCGGCCCTGGTGGGCTTCAAGCTCGTCCCGCTGTTCGCCGGCGTCCTCGTGCTGGGCCTGAACCACGGCGCCTACGGCGCGGAAATCGTCCGCGGCGCCGTGAACTCCATCCCCCGGGCCCAGTACGAGGGCGCGGTCGCCCTGAACCTGTCGCCGTCCCAGCGGATGTGGCGGGTCCTGTTGCCCCAGGCCGTGGTCGAAATGTTGCCGCCGTTCACGAACCTGTTCATCCAGCTGCTGAAGAGCACCGCACTGCTGTCGTTCATCTCGGCGGGCGACATCGCCGAGCGCGGCGAGCTGCTGCGGCCGGTTTTCGGCCGGGACATCGTCTGGATCTACGGCACCGAGCTCGTGCTCTACCTGCTGCTGGCGCTGCTGATCAAGTACGGCATGCGGGTGCTCGAACACGCCGGGGCACGCCGGCTCGGCCGCCGGACCGCGGGGGTGTGAGATGGATTGGGACTGGGACAGTGCGGCCGAGTCGGTGCCGCTGCTGCTGGACGGACTGCTCGTCACCGTCGAACTGACCCTGCTGGGCTCGGTGCTCGCCTACGCGCTGGGCATCGTCTTCGCGTTGGCGCGACGCGCCCGCGTTCCGGTGCTGAGCCCGGTCGTGGGTGGCGCAGTCGAGTTCATCCGCAGCACGCCACTGCTCATCCAGGTGTTCACGCTCTACTACCTGATCGAACCGGCCATCGGGCTCAAGCTCTCCGGCTTCGTGACCGGCGTGATCGCGCTGGGCGTGCACTACGCCTGCTACACCGCCGACGTCTACCGCGCCGGGATCGAAGCCGTGCCGGTGGGGCAGTGGGAGGCGGCGACGGCGCTGAATCTGCCCCGGCGGCGGGTGTGGACCGGAGTTGTGCTGCCGCAGGCGATCCCGCGGGTGCTGCCCGCGCTGGGGAACTACACGATCTCGATGTTCAAGGAGGTTCCGCTGTTGCTCGCCATCGGCGTGCTCGACGTGCTCAACCGGGCCAAGCAGGTCGGTGCCGAGACCTTCCGCGTGATCGAGCCCTACACCCTCGCCGGAGTGCTGTTCCTCCTGGTGAGCCTGCCCGCGTCGATCCTCGTCCGGAAGGTGGAGCGCCGTGTCGGACAGCTCTGAGATGATCCGGTTCGACCAGGTGGTCAAGCGGTTCGGCGACCACGTCGTGCTGGACGAGCTGAGCTTCCGCGTCGGCCGCGGGGAGTTCGTCTCGCTGATCGGGCCGAGCGGCTCCGGCAAGACGACCATCCTCCGGCTGCTGATGACCCTGGAGCGGGTCGACGGCGGCACCGTCCACGTCGGCGGCCGATGCCTCAGCCATCGGGCCAAGGACGGTGTTCTCGTCCCGGCCGACGAACGTCACTTCCGGTCGGCCCGCAAGCGCATCGGCATGGTCTTCCAGCAGTTCAACCTGTTCCCGAACATGAACGTCCGGCAGAACGTCGTCGAGGCGCCGCTGCGAGTGCTCAAACTGTCCAAAGAGGAGGCCGACGCTCGGGCGGCGCAGCTGCTGGAGCTGGTCGGGCTCGCCGACAAGATGGACGCGCATCCGGCGCGGCTGTCCGGCGGCCAGCAGCAGCGGGTCGCGATCGCCCGCGCCCTCGCGATGCGCCCGGAGGTCCTGCTGCTCGACGAAGTCACTTCGGCGCTCGATCCCGAGCTCGTCGCCGAGGTGCTCGCCGTGCTCAAGCAGATCGCCGCGAGCACCGACATCACGATCCTCTGCGTCACCCACGAGATGGAGTTCGCCCGACACGTTTCCGACCGGGTGCTGATGTTCGACCACGGCCGGATCGTCGAAGACGCCCCGCCGGAAGAGCTGTTCACGCGACCCACCCAGGAGCGCACGCGGACGTTCCTGAAGGCGGTGCTCGAACGCGGCTGAGGCGGATCGCAAGCTGATCGTCAGGTGCAGTGGCGCTCGTCCGCGAGAGGCTGGAGCCGCACGCGCGACGAAAGGAGCCGAGGACCCATGAGGACCCGGACCCTGCCTGGGAGGAGCCACGGCGTGGCCGCGCACAGCTTGGCGCTGGCCGTGGTGAACGGCTTGGTCTTCCTGACCGGTCTGTGGCTGGTGCTTTCGCCGTTCCAGCTGGACCAGCAGTTCAGCGGCGGCGGCTTCAACGGCTACTGGAACGACGTGCTCGTCGGCACGGTGCTGCTGGTGTGCGGAGCGGCGCAGCTCGTGGCCCCGGCGACCGCACACGTGTGGCGCCCGGTGCTTCCGCTCGCCGGAGCCTGGCTGGTGGTGGCCCCGGTCGCCCTCGGCTACAACCACGGCACCCCGGCACCTGCCACCACCGCCAGCGATGTCGCGGCCGGAGCCGTGGTCCTCGCGCTGTGGGGGACCGGTGTGGTCGTCCTCAGCCGGGCACTGCGCAGCACCGGCCGGGAGGAGCGTTCGTGAATACCGTGGAGGCGCCTGCGGTCGTCGCCGGGTTCGACGGCACCCAGCCCTCGTTCCGGGCCGTGTTGTGGGCGGCGGCGGAGGCCGCTCGCCGCCGGTGTGTCCTCGTGATCGCGCGTGCCCTGGACTGGAGCTGGCCGGCCGGCGCCTACCCGGAGGTCGCCCTCGCCCCGCTGACCGGTGATCCCGAACTGCTCCGCCGGGAAGCCGGGATGCAGACAACGGAGGTCGTCCGGGAGATCGGGCACTCGTACCCCGACCTCGACGTGCGAACCGTGCTCCTCGAAGACTTCCCCGGCCCGGCCCTGGCCGGTTACGCCCGGGATACCGGGGCGGCGATGCTGGTCGTCGGGCCGCCCGGGACCGGAGCGCTCACCGGGGCGGTCTTCGGTTCCACGACCGCCGGGCTCTCCCAGCACTCCGAACGACCGCTCGTCGTCGTCCGCGGCGACGAGCCCACCGCCGGAACCACGGGCTGCCCGGTGGTCGTCGGTCTCGAGACCGGAGCCGACAATTCCGCGGCACTGGCGTTCGCGCTGGATTTCGCCCAGCGCCACGCCGTCCCGGCCCATCTCGTCCACACGACGTCCGCCCGGTCGCCCGCCGGTCCGTCGGAGGCGATGGCGGCCGAGCTGGCGGACTGGCTCTCGACCTACCCCGCGGTTCCGTTCGAACACGAAGTCGTCCGGGATCGTCCGGAACGCGCGCTGCTACGGCGAGCCGCGCACGCCGCGCTGCTCGTGGTCGGCGACCGCCGCCGGAACGCCTTCCGGCGCGCGCTGTGCGGGTCGGTGAGCCGGACCGTCGTGCACCACGCACCGTGCCCCGTGAGCGTGGTCGAGGCAGGGATTTAGCCGTGTTCGACTACATGGAAGCGATCGTCATCGCCGCTCCGCCCCCGGCGGTCCGGGAAACCCTGAGCACCATCGAAGGCGCCGGGCGGACAGCGGGGGAGCGGGCCGAGTCCTCGTGCCTGCGGCCGTCGCCGGTGCTGAACCGCAGCTCGTGCTCGCGCTACCGCTGGCTCGGGCTGCCGGTCGACGTCGCGGAGAGCGTCACGTGGAGCATGGAGCGGTACGGGTACGACGGCACGGTGGTCCGGGCGCACGTCCGGGCCGAGTTCCGGACCGGCCTCCGGGCACGTCTCATGGAACTGGCCTTCGCCCGGCTCCTCGGCGGGGTAGCCCGCGACCGCGAGCACACCCGGTCGGAGCTGCGCCATCTCAAGCGGATGAGCGAGGAGCGACGTGGAGCGCACTGACGACGTGACCGAGGTGTCGCGGCTGCAGGACGTCGCCGCGCTGATGTGGCGCACCGCGGCCGTGCACCGGGCGCGGGCGGCCAGGCTGGCGGCGGAATCCGAGCCGGGCGGGGAGTTCCGGGCCCGCATCGAACGGGGGATCGCGAAGGTCGCGGCCGAGAACGCGATGGCCTACCGGGAGCTGGCGGACGCCGCCGAAGCGCGGCATTCGGCGACGGACCGGCCCGCCACTTCGCCGGAGTGGAAGGCGGCGATGGACCGGTCGTTCGCGGCGCTCCGGCGGGCCGAGGCCCATCACCACCGGGCGGCGGCCGTTCCCGGGCAGGACGAGCCGCGTCGGTGACGATCGTGTTCGCCGCGGTGCTGGCGACGGTCGCGCTCGTCGTCGTCCCGGCCCGCCATCGGTACTGGCGGTTGGCCGCGGTGCTCGGCTGGACGACCGTCTGGCTCGACGGGCACGCCGGCCTGAACCCGCTCGACCTGACCGGCCTCGCCGTCGCGGTGGGCAGCCTGGTCGTCGTTCTGGTGCGGCAGCAGCGGCACCGGCCCGGTGAGGGCGGCTGAGCACGGGGGCAAGTCGTGGTGGCCGGGCGCGGCTGTGCTACGCCGAAACGTCGTCCGACGAGGCCCGAGCGCGTCGCCGGACCAGCAAGCTGCCGGCGACGACGAGGATGACCAGACCGGTCACCAGCGGCACCGGGCCTATGTGGTCGACCCCTTCGGCGAGCAGCCCCTGCAGTCTGCCCGCGCCATCGGCGATCGGATCTTCCGCCGAGCCGTTGCCGTGGAACAGGCGCAACTCGTATACCCCGTAGTAGCCGATGTAGAGCCCGGCCAGAACGAGAATCGCTCCACCGATGCGGTGGACGTACGGCAGCACCCGCCGGACTCCCGTCAGCACCGCGCTGCTCGCGAGGGCGACCGACACCGCCAGTACACCGACCACAAGCGTCATTCCCAGGCCGTACACCAAGTACGCCGCGACGCCGGTCATCACCGAGCCGCTGCGGAACGTCGCGCTCGTCACGGCGAGGAACGGCCCGATCGTGCAGGACAGTGACACGACCGCGTACGCGAGGCCGTAGCCGAATATGGAACTCAGCCGGGCGGTCGGCGCGCCCCGGCGGGGTTTCGGGATGCGCAGCGTGATCTCCCTACCCGCCACCATCCACGCGCCGAGTCCCGCCATGACGGCACCGACCACGACCGTCACCGCCGGCAGGTACTCCTGCACCGACGAGCCGAGTGGCGCCACGACCAGCCCGAAAGCACCGAACACGACGAGGAAACCGAGCGCCATCAGCCCGGTGACGGCCAGCGCCCGCCACGCCGCGGTCATCGTGGTCCGCTGCTCGCCCACGACCACCAACGTCAGGTACGCGGGCAGCATCGCGAAACCGCACGGGTTGACCGCGGCGACCATCCCGGCCGCCAGCGCGAAGCCGAGCGTGTCGAGGGCCGGCACGCCGTCACGCCTTGCCCAGCGTGCCGACCCGCTCGGCCAGTGCCGGCTCCGACAGCTGTTCCTTGACCACGTCGACGGTCCCGTCCGGCTTGATGAACGCATAGGCCGGCTGGTATGTCACGCCGAACCGGGTCCAGATCGAGGCGTCGACGTCGGCCAAGTGGACGAACCCGCCCAGGCCGTAGTCGGCGACGAACTTCTTCATGGCGGGCAGTTCGTCCTGCGCAGCGACGCCTACGAACGTGACTCGCCCCGCGGCAGCACGCGCCGAGGCCGCGACCCGAGGCGCCTCCGCACGGCACTTCGGGCACCACGGCGCCCAGAACCACAGCACCGCAGCCTTTCCGGCCAGGCTTTCGCCCGCGAAACTCCGGCCCTCCACCGTCTGGGCAGTGAACTTCAGCTGTTCCGGCACCGCACCGGCCGAGGACGTCGACGTGCTCGTGGTCGTGGGTGCGGTACCCGGTCCCGCAGGCGAATCCGACGCAGTGCCACACGCGGCGAGCGGAGCTGCCAGGACCACTGCGAGCAGGCCTGCTGCGGTTCGACGACCGAACATCGGTTGCTCCGTTTCCCTAGGGGACGCCGATCGTTGCACACGCCCCTTCGGAGCAGGATGTACCGGGCATTACCGAGTTGTGACGCGTGCTCCCGCGACGCATCTCGTCCGGCGACTCGGTCGTACCACCTGATGACACCCCAACTCTCGAGCGGGCGGAGAAGGACGTAATGCACCACAGCGGGATAGGGACGCGAGCACAGCAAGCCCACGCACACCTGGCACGCGCCGCCGTGTTGCTCGCGATGTCGGCCGCCGTGTCCTGCGCCGCGGCTCCCGCAACGCCACCGGCCCCCGCCGCAGCACCGGCGGCTCGGCTGCCTAAGGCGCCACCCGGCACGACATCGTGGACACCGTGGCCATCAGCCCTGCACGACGCCCGGCACTCCGGTGCATCCACCACCGGCGGACCGACGAACGGCACCCTGCGCTGGCGACGCAAGCTGGAAGGTGGCGTGACCCCCGGACCGGTCGTCGGCGCCGACGGCACGATCTACGTGGCGTCGAACGGCGGTGTACTGCACGCGCTGAACCCGGCCGACGGCACCGACCGGTGGACCTACGACTCGGGGCGGACTGCCGGAGGAGATGACCTGTCGACCTCACCGCTGGTCCTGCCCAGCGGTGTAGTGCTCTTCGCGGCCGGCAGCCGGGTCACCACGCTTTCCCCTGCGGGGAAACCACTGTGGTCGAGGGAGTTCGACGGCCGGGTCACCTCGCCGGTCACGGCGGACGGGAAAGGGTCTACCTGGGCACCTCGTCCGGCAGCGTGGTCGCGCTGGACGTGGCCGCAGCCGACAGCCCCCGGGTCGCCTGGCGCGTGGACGCCGGTGCGGTTTCCTACGCTTCGGTGGTGACCGACGGCAAGGGTCGTGTCTACACCACCGCGGACAGCGCGCTGATGGCCATCGACGACCGCGGCGACTTCGCCGCGGTGGCCTGGCGTTCCGACCCGCACGACGACATCACCGAGGTCTCACCCGGGCTCGCGCCCGACGGGACGGCCCTGCTCGGCACGAACGGCCGAACCGAGTGGGCCTACCGGCCGGACGGCACGCTGCGGTGGCAGGCGCCGCGGATCATCACCTACTCCTCGCCCGCGGTCACCGCGACGGGGCTGTCCTACGTCGCCGACCACGGTGGCCGGGTCCACGTCTTCGACGTCCGTACCGGCAGCGAAACAACCACCTACGGCCCCATCGGCGCCGCAATCTGGAGCTCGACGATCGTCGACAAGTCCTACCGGGTCTACTTCGGCGGGCAGAACGGTCACGCGTACGGCTTCGCCGGTGACGGCAGCCGGCTCTTCGACGTCGACCTGGGCGGCGCAGTCCACAGTTACCCCGCACTGACCGGCGACGGCGCACTGGTCATCGGCAGCAGCAACGGATTCGTGACGTCGATCGGCTGAATCCGGCGAGTGTGCGGTGCGTTGAGGTGTTCAGGTGTCGCTTCTGCGCTGCCCCGACCGGCGGTGCCGCTCTGCTCGGTGGCCGGCCGGGCGAATCGCAAGGTGATCGTCAGGTGCAATCGGGTGCGGGTGCGGAAGGGTGGGAGTGGCACCGGCGACCGCCGGACCGTGGGCAGAGGACGGCCGGTGGAGCAGGAAAACCTGATCGATCTGGAACAGCAGGGCTGGCGCGCGCTCATGGCGGAACCGGCGGCCGCCCGGCGTTTCTACGACGGCCTCTTCGATCAGCGGATCGTGGTGCTGCTTTCCGAGCTGCCGCCGATCCGGGTTCGCGAAGAGGCGCTCGACGCGCTGTGCAGTGCGGTTCGGGAGGACTTCCGGCTGCACGGGCTTCGCTGCGTCCAGCTCACGGCCGACACCAGTGTCGTCCGCTACAGCATCGTGGCGACACGCTCGGCACTGCCGTATTCGGCGCAGGTGAGCAGCGTCTACGCGCGCCGCCCGGGCGGGTGGAAGCTCACCTTCCACCAGCGGACCCACCGGTGAGACGTGCGGCCGCCACCGGCGCGTGGCGGCGGCCGCACGAGTTTCAGACGCCGGCGAAGGCCTGGCTGACGAACGCCTGGTTCTGGTCGATCCACTTCTGCGCGGCGGTCTTTTCCTGGCCCTTGGGCGCCTGCTGGATCAAGTCCTCCAGCGAGCCGAGCTGCTCATCGCTGAGCTTCAGGCTCTTGGCGACCTTGGCCAGGGCGGGGAAATCCGTGCCGAAGTCCTTGCGACCGATGGCGTGCAGCTGCTCGCCCTTGCCCATCGCGCCCTCCGGGTCCTTGAGGTCCTTGAGCTGGTAGCGCGAGTAGGCCCAGTGCGGGTGCCACAGCGTAACTACGATCGGCTTCTTCTCCTTGATCGACGAATCGAGTGCGGCGAGCATCGCCGTCGTCGAGGAGTTCTGCAGGGTCATCGACCCGTCGAGGCCGTACTTCGGGATCGCGGTCTTCTGCACGATCCCGGTCTCACCCGCGCTGGCCTCGATACCGGTGATCTTGCCGCCGAAGTCGCCGGCGTGGGCCTTGAGGTCGGCGATGCTGTCGACGCCCTGGACGTAGTCCGGCACGGCGAGATTCAGCGTCGCGTTGTCATACCAGGTTCCGAGGTCTTCGAGCTGGTTCGAGTACTGCTTCCAGTATTGCTCGTGGGTGGCGGGCAGCCAGGCGTCGAGGAACAGGTCGACGTCGCCCTTGGCCAGGCCGGCGTAGATCGGGCCGACGTCCAGCAGCTGCGTCTTGACCTGGTAGCCCTTGCTTTCCAGGACGGCCTGGTAGAGGTTCGTCAGCGCGACGTCCTCGTCCCAGTTGATGTAGCCGATGGCGACCGCCCTCGAGTCCTGGTCGTTGCCGGACTGCGCTTCGCGGCCGCCGCAGGCGGTGAGCGCCAGCGCCGACAGCACCGCGGTCCCGAGGGCGGCGATCCGGCGGATGTTCGGGGTCTTCCGCACGTTGCTTCCTTTCTCTAGCGGTCTTTCCGTTCGGGCTGGACGCTGCTGAGCCGGTCGAGGTAGATCGCCAGGACGACGACGCCGAGGCCGGCTTCGAAGCCGGCGCCGAGTTTCAGGCTGGTGACCGCGGCGTAGACCTCGGCGCCGAGGCCGGGCGCGCCGACCATGCCGGAGATCACGACCATCGACAGCGACAGCATGATGATCTGGTTGACCCCGGCCAGGATGGTGGGGAGTGCGAGGGGGAGCTGGATCTCGGTGAGGATCTTCCGCGGTGGGGAGCCGAACGCCTCGCCCGCTTCGACCATCTCCGGGTCGACCTGGCGGATCCCCAGTTCGGTCAGCCGCACGCCGGGAGGCAGCGCGAACACGACGGTCGCCACCACGCCGGGAACCGGGCCGATCGAGAAGAAGAAGATCACCGGGATCAGGTAGACGAACGCCGGCAGCGTCTGCATGAAGTCCAGCACCGGCCGCACTGTCCGGCTCACGGCCGCATTGCGCGCGGCGAGGATCCCGATCGGCACGGCGACCACGACGGCTACGACGCCGGCGACGAGCACCTGGGCCAGTGTCTCCATCGCGGAGGGGAACCGGTCGAGGCTGTCGATCAGGGCGAAGCCGGCCAAGGAGCCGACGCCGAAGCGCCAGCCCCGCCGCCACCAGCCGAGCGCGGCGAACAGGACGATCAGCACCGGCGCCGGTGGCGCTTGCAGCGCATCGGAAAGGCCTTCGACCACGCCCTTGATGACGGTGTCCACCGCGTCGAAGAACGGGCCGATGTTGTTCTGCAGCCAGTCGACCACGGCCTGGAACCAGTCGCCGACGGGAACACGCGGAACCTGCCACGCGGTCTCACGCATCGGTGCTCACCTCCTGGGGGTGCGCCAGAGCGCCGAGGATCGACGCCGGAGTCACCACGCCGAGAAGGCGGCGGCGATCGTCGACGACGGCAATGGCCCGGCCCTCGGTCGCGGGGGCGAACAGCTCGGAGACCGGTGTGTCCGCGGCTACTTCGGTGAAGCCGTTGCCGACCGCGCTCGTGACGGTGTTCGCGCCGCGAGCCGCGGCGGCGACCGCGTCGGCCATGGTGACGATTCCCACCAGGCCACCGTCCGGGTCGACGGCGAACATCTCGGTGACCTCGAGTTTGCGCATGGTGTGGATCGAGGCGCGCGGCCCCGACGAGGTCGCCAGCGTCTTCCCGGATGGGCGCAGCACCGAACCGGCGGTCAGCACGCGAGACCGGTCGACATCCTGCACGAAGCGCGCGATGTGCTCGTCGGCGGGCGTGGTGAGGATCTCGTCCACGGTGCCGATCTGGACGATCCGGCCGTCCCGCATCATCGCGATCCGGTCGCCGAGCCGCATGGCTTCGTTGAGGTCGTGGGTGATGAACACGATCGTCTTGCCCAGCTCGGCCTGCAGCTGCAGCAGCTGATCCTGCATCTCCTTGCGGATCAACGGGTCCAGCGCGCTGAACGCCTCGTCCATCAGCAGGATGTCGGTGTCGGCGGCCAGCGCGCGAGCGAGGCCGACGCGTTGGCGCATGCCGCCGGACAGCTGCGCCGGAAGCTTGTCGCCCCAGCCCTCCAGGCCGACCAGCCGCAGCGCCTCTTCCGCGCGCTGAATGCTCTCGTCACGGGGAACGCCGCGGACGCGCAGCCCGTAGGCGGCGTTGTCGAGCACGGTTCGGTGCGGGAACAACGCGAAGTGTTGGAAAACCATGCTCATCCGCCGGCTGCGCAGCTGGCGGACGTCGCCTTTGGACAGTGCGGTGAGGTCTTGCCCGTCGACGAGCACACGTCCCGAGGTGGCCGGCAGCAGACCGTTGAGCATGCGCAGCAGCGTCGACTTCCCCGAGCCGGAAAGCCCCATCACGACGAAGATCTCGCCGTCGCGGACCTCGAACGAGGCGTCGACGACGGCGGCGGTGACACCGTCCAGCTCGTCGCGTGGCGTGCCGTGCTCGAGGCGGCGGATGGCTTCCTGGGTGCGCCTGCCGAACACCTTGTACAGTTTCTCGGCTCTGACTGTCGGCAATGGACTCCCGACTTTCTTTGGGGGACCGGAACACGGATAACGTTGACCAGAGTCATCATTGCATGAAGCAATAGTTCATCGATCTGCACTTGGGGCGGTCACAGTCCGGTAAAGTCCGTTGTGTCCGATCCGCTGATGTGTTCAGCTACCGGACTGACGACTGTGCCGTGGAGGGGATGGATGACGTTCTTCCTTTCCCGGCTGTTCGCCCGCTGGGTGTTGGCGAGGGGCTGGCTGCTGCCCGTGGCGGTCGTCGTGGTCGTGTTCGTCACGAGCTGGCCGCTGATGGCACTCGCCGAGCCGGCGGGCAGCGAGCTGGTGCGCCCGGGCAACTACTGGTGGTACTTCGTCGTTACTGCTGCCACGGTCGGCTATGGGGACTTCTCGCCCGAGACCGCTGCGGGGCACGTCGTGGGCGCCTACGTCATCATCGGCGGGATCGCGACCCTCACGACGGTCTTCACCAGACTGGCGTCGGCGCTGGAGCAGGCGAAGGGACGGCGGATGCAGGGAACCGAGCCGGTTCGCGCGAGCGGGCACACGGTGCTGATCGGGTACACGGCGGGCCGGACCGAACGGATCGTGGCGCAGCTGCGGGCCGACGGCGTGACCGGGCTGGTCCTGTGCGCGGGGGAGGAGGTGCCGATGCACCCGATGCCCGGGGAGCCGGTGGACTTCGTCCGCGGCGATCCGACGGCGGCCGGCGTGCTGGCGCGGGCGGCCGTGCACCGGGCGGCGGCCGTTCTGGTGGACATGGCCGACGACAACGAGGCACTGGCCGTGGCGGTCACCATCGACCACGCGAATCCGGAGGCACACGTCGTGGTGGCGCTGCGGGACATGGACCGCGCCGAGCTGGTCCGCTACGTCGATCCGGAGATCAAGTGCGTGCAGTGGCACACGCCGCGCATGATCACCGAAGAGCTGACCTCGCCGGGTATCGCCGATGTCTACACGGAGCTGATGACAGCCGGCGGTGAGAACACCTACTCCGTGACGGTGCCGGAGTCGCTCGGTCCGCTGCGGACCGAGCGGTGCCGGATCGCGCTCGGCTGGGCCTTCGGCGCCACGATCCTGGCCGCCCGCGCGGCCGACGGCTTGGTGGTCAACCCCGGCTGGGACGCTGAGCTGCCTGCCGGTTCGACGCTCTACTACGTCGGCCTGCGACGGCTCAGCGAGGCGGAGGTCGTCGCTGCCCTGCGCGGGACGGACGGCTGAACCTCAGGCGTCCCCTTCGGCTTCGGCGGCGACGTTGCGGATGCCCCGCGGCCGACCGGACCGCACCCACAGTCCGTACAGCGCGGCGGCGATGAGCAGAGCCGCCGCGATGGAGACGACCGGGTCGCCGCGGGTGAGGTTGACGGCCAGGGTGAAGGCCACCGCGACCGCTCCCGCGAGATTGACCACCAGGAAGCCGAACCGGCGTTCCCGCCAGGAGAACCGCGACATGGCCACCAGACCGGCGAAGAAGCTGACGAACACCGAGGCGGCGTAGAAGAGCACCAGCTCCTGGTCACGGCCGCCCGCGGCCGCGGTGACCAGCGCCGCCGCGGCCATGAAGACCACGACTCCCCAGTACGGGGTGTGGTGGCTGTTCGTCCGGCCCAGCCACGCGGGCAGGATGCCGGTGCTGGTGCCGTCGGCGTGCTGGTGGCGGGCGAGCGCCTTGAACAACCCGGGGCCGGCCTGGAACGACGAGCTCGCCGCCGAGAGCAGCAGCAGCGCGGTCGTGAGCTGGAACGCTGCGAAGACCGGTGTCGAGGTCGCGGCCCGCGCGAGTTCCGCGATCTGGGTGGTGTCCTCGTGGGGAACGCCGATGCCCAGGCGGACCGCCTGGGCGGTCAGGCCCAGCGTGCTCGTGCCGACCACGCCCAGGGTCAGCCAGAGGGTGACCCGGCCGAAGCGGCGGCGCCCCGGGTCGTCGAGCTGCCCGAGCTGCGCGATCGCCGAGGACGGCGCCTCGATGCCGGTCGCCAGCGCCATCGCCACCGGGAAGGCCAGTGCCACCGCGACGAACGGGGAATGGCCGGGGTCGGGTGCCGGTGCGGCCGTCGCCGGAGCGGGGACGAAGAATGCCGAGACCAGCACCGTGACGGTGAGCGCGATGAACGCCACCGTCATGAGGGCGAACACCGTGCGGCCGAGGTGGCCGAACCAGGTGCCGCCCGCCACGCCGACGACCAGCAGCACCGCGATCGGGATCCGCCACGGCGCGAGAGCGGGGAAGAACGCGATCACGGCGGACGCCCCCGCCGCCGAGCTGATCGCGATCGTCAGCACGAAGTCGACGATCAACGCGCCGATCGGGACGAAGGCGGTTCCCTCGCCGAACGCTTCCCCCGTCGCGGCGGCGGCGCCACCGCCCTGTGGGTAGCGGGCCACGAGCTGGTGGTAGTTGACGATGACCAGCACCACGATCCCGACGACGAGGGCCATCGTGGGAAGCAGGAGCGCGAGGTCGCCGCGCAATGCCCGCAGGGCGGCTTCGATGGCGTAGGCGACCGAAGACACCGGATCGGCCATCACGGCGAAGGCGAACGCGAACAGCAGCACCCCACGGCGGTGCGTCACCGGTCCGCGCCGGCTCTTCAGCTCGGTCAAGCGTGGTTCCTCCGTGTCAAGCCGAGTCGCCGGATCCTTGCGGAAATCCAGCGGTGTGGGCATGCCCACCCTGACGGCCCGGTATGCGCATCCGGTTTGCCCCCGGCCGTTCTTTGCGGCATCTTTACGCGTGGTGTGCCGGGAAGTCTGGTCGGCCCTTCGCCCGGAGCGGGCGGAGGACGTGACTCGAGGACGGATTTTCCATGGCGCTCGTACTGGCGTTCGGCGTCGTCCTGCTCGTCAGCGTGTCCCTCTCCGGTGTCGCCGCCCGGACGGTGCTGTCGACGGCGCTGCTGTTCCTGCTCGCCGGCGCGCTGATCGGGCAAGGCGGCTTCGGCCTGGTGAAGATCGCGCCGCACGATCCGCTCGTCACCGCGTTGGCCGACATCGCGCTGTTCACGGTGCTGTTCACCGACGGGCAGCGCGCCAACGTGCGTGCCTTGCGGGAGGGCTGGCGGCTGTCGGGCCGGGCGCTGGGCCTGGGCATGCCGCTGACGATGGTCGGGATCGCGGTCCCGGCGCACTTCCTCGTCGGCTTGGACTGGCCGACGGCCCTGCTGCTGGGGGCCATCCTGTCACCGACGGATCCGGTGTTCGCGGCGGCGATCGTCGGCCGTGACGATGTTCCGCTGCGGCTGCGGCGGCTGCTCAACGTCGAATCGGGGCTCAACGACGGCCTCGCGCTGCCCTTCGTGCTGATCTTCCTGGCCACCGCCGCCCACGCGGACTCCGACCTCGGCACGGTCGGTGTCGAGCTGGTGCTCGGCCTGGTCCTGGGCATCGCGATCCCGGCACTGGTCACGCTGGCGTGGCGGCTGAAGGTGCTCACCGCCGAACCCCGGCTGCAGGCACTCGGCCCGCTCGCGATCGCGGTGATGCTGTACGCGGCGTGCCACCTCACCCACGCCAACCCCTACCTGGCCGCCTTCGCCGCCGGGTCCACGCTCGCCACAATGGACAAGGTGGCGGCCGAGCACTTCGAACCGCTCGGCGACCTGCTGTCGGAGATCACCAAGTTCGCCGCCTTGCTCGTCTTCGGTGCCTTGGTCACACCCGAGCGGCTGGGGCACCTGAGCCTCGGCGGCTGGGTGCTCGCCGTGCTCGCGATCGTGCTGGTCCGCCCGGCCGCGATGGCCCTGTCGCTGCTGCGGACGAGGATGTCCGGCCGCGAACGCGCCGCGGCCGCCTGGTTCGGGCCGAAGGGGTTCGCGTCCGTGGTCTACGGCCTGCTCGCCCTGCAATCGGGCATCCCCGATGCGGAGCTGGTGTTCGACCTGGTGACGGTCACGATCGCGTTGTCGATCGTGCTGCATTCCTCGACGGACGTCCCGGTGGCGAAGGCGCTGAGCTTCGAGCCGCCGGACAACCTGCCCACCGGCCGTCAAGAAACCGAAAGGAGGACCGCGTAGTGCGCCGCGAACCAGGCAACCGGGTCGTACGCTGGGCGGATGCATGCTGTGGAGATGGCCGAGGAGTACCCGGTCGTCGACGTGGACTCCGACGGGCTGACAGCGGTCCGGCTGCTGGCGGAACACCGGCTACCGGGCATCGTGGTCACCGACGCCACCGGTTGTCCGCAGTCGATCCTGCCTGCCTCCCAGGTGGTCCGGTTCCTGGTGCCGAGCTACGTCCAGGACGACCCCTCGCTGGCCGGGGTCCTGGACGAGTCGATGGCCGACCGGGTGGCGGACAAGCTGAGCGGCAAACCGGTGCGGGCGTTGCTGCCGGAAAAGCCCTCGGAGCTGCCGCGGGTGCAGGCCGACGACACGATCGTGGAGGTCGCGGCGATCATGGCCCGCCTGCGCTGCCCCCTGGTGGCGGTCATGGAGGACAAGCGCCTGCTCGGCGTCATCTCCGCGTCCCGGCTGCTGGAGCTGGCACTGGCGCACGGCTGACCGCGGCGGCGGTGCGATGAGCACCGTCCTGGCCATCGCGGTCTTCGTCGTCGCGTACGTCTTCATCGCCACGGAGAAGCTGCCGAAAACCGCGGTCGCGCTGGCCGGCGCCGGGATCGTGCTGGCGTTCGGCGTGACCGACTCCGCCGACGCGTTCTACTCCCACGAGACCGGTATCGACTGGGACGTCGTCTTCCTGCTGTTCGGGATGATGGTCATCGTCAGCGTGCTGCGCCGCACCGGCGTGTTCGAGTACGTCGCCATCTGGGCGGCCAAGCGCGCCAAAGGCTCGCCGCTGCGCATCATGGTCCTGCTGGTCCTCATCACGGCGATCGCATCGGCGTTCCTGGACAACGTCACGACCGTGCTGCTGATCGCGCCGGTGACGCTGCTGGTCTGCGACCGGCTCGACATCAAACCGGTGCCGTTCCTGATCGCCGAGGTGCTCGCCTCGAACATCGGCGGCGCCGCGACCCTGATCGGTGACCCGCCGAACATCATCATCGGCAGCCGCGCCGGGCTGTCCTTCAACGACTTCCTGGTCAACATGGCCCCGATCGTCGCGATCGAGCTGGTGGCGTTCACGCTGGCGCTGCGCTGGGTGTTCCGGGGTTCGTTCGCCGTGGACCCGGCCCGGGTGGCTGGAATCATGCGGCTCAACGAACGCGAAGCGATCCGCGACGGCGGCTTGCTCCTCAAGTGCGGCATCGTGTTGCTGGGCGTGTTCGCCGCGTTCGTGGGGCACTCGCTGATCCACGTCGAGCCGTCCATCGTGGCCCTGCTCGGTGCGGGCGTACTGGTGCTGATCTCCCGCGTCAAGCCGGCGGACTACCTGGCCGGGGTGGAGTGGGAGACGCTGCTGTTCTTCGCCGGGCTGTTCGTGATGATCGGCGCACTGGTCAAGACCGGGGTGATCGGGAACCTGGCGAAGCTGGCCGCCGACGCCACGGGCGGCAACGCGCTGTTCGCCGTGATGCTGATCCTCGCGGTTTCCACGTTGCTGTCCGGGGTGATCGACAACATCCCCTACGTGGCCACCATGAGCCCGCTGGTGCTCGCCTTGACCCAGGACATCCCCGACCCCACGCACTCAGAGGCCATGTGGTGGTCGCTGGCGCTCGGCGCGGACTTCGGCGGCAACTTGACGGCGATCGGCGCGAGCGCCAACGTGGTGATGCTCGGCATCGCGGCCCGGTCGGGCAGCCCGATCTCCTTCTGGGAGTTCACCCGCAAGGGCGCCCAGGTCACCCTGCTCACCGTGCTGATCGCTGCGCCATACCTCTGGTTGCGGTACTTCGTGCTCGCCTGAGCCGGATCGCAAGGCAATCGTCAGGTCCGGCGGGTGATTCGTCCCGGATGATGGAGTGCGCCGACGGCGGGCCGGAGCGGATGTCGTCGTGTGCGGGAACGCGTCATGGGTTTGGGGGCGCGGACTCAGGGTGCCGAACCCGTCCCGGCCCGGCGTCGTGATGCGGCGGCGGAACACAGTGTCGTGTCCCGCCGCCGCGCAGTTCTCGACCGAGCAGAGTAAACTGTTTCTGTGTGCAACAGTAGTCGAGGGGGAACGCCGGAGGAGTCATGGTCGCGCGAAGTGCTCGAGAACACTTCTGGATCGGGCCGGGTACGGAGGGTGTCCTGACGCCCAGCCTGCCCAGCTCGCTGTCCTTCGTGGCGGCACTCTGGCTCGGCTTCGCGCCCTACGTGCTGCACTTCAGCCACGTCCGCGGCGGCCTCGCCGACGGGATCGACGTGCTCGTTGCCCTGGTGGTCGCCATCCTGGCGCTGATCCGGACCGTGGCACCTCGTGACTTTCCCGCTTTCAGTGTCGTCAACGCGATCCTGGGGTTGTGGCTTGTCGTGGCTCCCGTCTTGCTGGGCTACACCCGGGTCCGGATCGTCGTCGTCGACCTCGTGGTGGGGATTCTCCTGGTGGGACTGAGCGGGCTGAGCGCGGCACTGACGTATCGCCAGCGCGCGAGGGCGAGATCGGGGAGCCCTCGAGTGTGACCGAACGAAGTGTTGCATAATGCAATAGTGTCTTCAGGTAACAGCATGGCGGCCGGCCGTGTCCCGGTTCCGGTCCGGCAGCCGCTCGGGAGGTGGCTGCGGGAGAGCCGGAGCGGCCTGGTCGGGCTGGCCGTCCTCATCGGCGCCGGCGCGGGGCTCGGCGCGCTCGTGTTCCGCTGGCTGATCACGACGTTCACGCACCTGTTCTCCGGGCAGGCCGACTACGCCGACGCCGGCCGGGCAGCGCACCCGTGGTTCCCGGAGCTGGGCCCGTGGTTCGTGCTGCTGGCGCCGGTGGTGGCCGGGCTGGTCTACGGGCCGCTGGTGTACAAGTTCGCCCCCGAGGCTCGCGGGCACGGCGTTCCCGAGGTCATGTACGCGGTCGCCGAGCGAGGGGGCCGGATCCCGGCACAAGTGAGCGCGGTCAAAGCGCTGGCTTCGGCGCTGACCATCGGCTCCGGCGGGTCGGTCGGGCGTGAAGGTCCGATCGTGCAGATCGGCTCGGCGCTCGGCTCGACCCTCGGGCGGATCACGCGCCTTCCGGAGTCCCGCCTGCGGGTGCTGGTGGCCTGCGGCGCCGCGGGCGGGATCGCCGCGACGTTCAACGCTCCGCTCGCGGGCCCCTTCTTCGCGATGGAACTGATCCTGCGCGACTTCGCGGCCGAGGCCTTCGGTGCCGTGGTGCTGGCCAGCGTGACCGCCAGCGTGGTCGGGCGGGCGGCGTTCGGGAACACCGCTTTCCTCGAGCTGCCGCCGTTCACCCTGCGCAACCCGGTCGAGTACCTGCTCTTCGTCGTGCTCGGGATCATCGTGGGTGCCTGCGGCGTGCTGTTCACCCGGGTCCTCTACTGGATCGAGGACTTCTGCGACTGGGTCTGGCGCGGCCCCGAGTGGCTCCGGCCCGCCGTGGGCGGGCTGTTCCTCGGCGGGTTGCTGCTGGTGCTGCCGCAGATGTACGGCGTCGGCTATCCCGTGCTGCAGAACGCGGTCGAAGGCAGGTACGTCATCGGCTTCCTGCTGCTGTTGCTGGTGGGCAAGATCGTCGCGACGAGCCTCACCATCGGCATCGGCGGCTCGGGCGGGGTGTTCGCACCCTCGTTGTTCATCGGGGCGATGGGCGGGACGGCGTTCGGCATCGTGGTCCACGCCTGGCTGCCGTCGCTGACCGCGTCCCCCGGCGTCTACGGCCTGATCGGGATGGGCGCGGCGTTCGCCGGGGCGGCGCGGGCCCCGATCACCGCGGTGATCGTGCTGTTCGAGCTGACCGGGCAGTACACGATCATCCTGCCGATGCTGACGGCGATCGTGATCGCGACGGCGACGAGCCGGGCGCTCTCGCGGGACACGATCTACACGCTCAAGCTGCGCCGCCGCGGCGTGGACCTCGACCGGCACCCCCAGGAACGCCGGCTCGCCGCGACCACGGTCGAGGCGGTCACCGAACCACTGCCGGACCCCCTTCCCGCGGACACGGTCCTGGACCGGGCCGCGCACGCGCTGGCGGTGTCCGGGCACGGCATCCTGCCGGTGGTCGACGGCGAGGGGCGTTACCAGGGCTGCGTGACGGCCCGAGCGGTCGCCGAAGCACTGGGCAGCGACCACGACGGCACGGTGGGGGAGCTGGCCGAACTGCCACCCCTGATCACCTGCGAAACCTCACTCGCCGACGCGCTGACGGCGCTGGCGAACGCCCCCGGTACCGGCTTGCCCGTGCTGGACGGCGAACACCGGCTGTCCGGGTGGCTCACGTACCAGTCGGTGCTCTCGGCGCTCGCCCCGTCCGGGGCGAGCGCAACGGCGTGATGCCGGACTGGCTGCGCGCGGCCTGGGGGACCGGGTTCGTCGTGATCACCGCCGTCCACCTCCGGCACGCCCTGGGCATGTCCGGCCGCGACCGGTGGTGGCACGGAACGCACACGGTGCTCGCGGTGGGGATGGGTGTCATGTTCCTCGTGCCCCGAGCCGCCGATCACGACCTGTACGAGACCGGGGCCGTCATCTTCACGGCGCTCGCGCTGACCTCGGCCGGGATGACGGTGTTCCTGCAGTGGTTCGACGGCCGCGCCGCGTTGCCGTGGGCGGCCAGCACCGGGGACGCGGCGATCATGGCCGCGATGTGCGCCGTGCCTCAGCCGTGGCCGGCGGCGGCCGATTACGGGGCGGCGCTGTACCTCGGAGCCGTCGCCGTCGCTTGGGTGGTGGGCTGGTGGGACCGCGTCGCTGCGCCGCCCGGACGCGAGGACGGGACCATGCGGACAGCCACCACCACCGACCTGAGCACGCGGACGAGCTTGTCGGCGATGGCCGCCGGGATGGCCTTCATGCTGGTGGCAATGCGGTGAGGGCGCGCTGGACCGGAGTGGTCGTACTCGGCGCCGTCACCGGGCTCGCGCTGCTGGCCCGCCTGGCCGGCGCCGCACCCTACCGGGCGGTCGGCAACGCCGACCCGGGCACGTGGGTGGCGATCGGGACGCCGGTCGTGCGGCTGCTGGCGGACCTGGCTGCCGCTGTCTGCCTCGGTTCGCTGGCGTTCGCGTCCCTGACGGCCCCACGGCGGTCGGGACTCATGGCCGCCGACGCGTACCGGGTGCGGGGCACGGCCGCTTGCGCGGCCGCGGTTTGGGCGGTCGCGGCAGCCGTCGAGATACCCCTCGCCGCCGCGGACACCGCCGGACTGCGCCTGGCCGATGTCCTCCGCCACCTTCCGGCCCTGCTGGGCGCGATGGAAGGACCCAGGGCCTGGCTGATCACCGCCGCCCTCGCCGCGGTGATCGCCGTTGCGGCGCGAACCGCGCTGCGATGGCCGACGCTCGTCGTGCTCACCGTGGTGGGCCTCTTCGCAGTGCTGCCGCCGGTCATGACCGGTCACGGTTCGGCGGACCTGGGCCACGATCTCGCTCTCGGTGCCCTCGTCCTGCACGTGCCCGCGGCCACGCTCTGGTTGGGCCTCGTGGTCGTTCTCGCGCGGTGCAGGGGTCTCCTTTCCGAAGATCGGCTGGCTGCGTGCCGTCGCGCCACCGGCGTGTGCAGCGGGGTGGTCGCCGCCTCCGGGATCCTGCTGGGTGCCGTCCTGGTTCCGGAGAACTGGTTCCGCACGGGATATGGGCTGCTGCTGGTGGCCAAGGTCGTCGTCACGGTGGCGCTCGTGTCGA
Organism: Streptomyces sp. MN03-5084-2B; assembly: GCA_033793495.1. Classification (GTDB taxonomy): domain Bacteria; phylum Actinomycetota; class Actinomycetes; order Mycobacteriales; family Pseudonocardiaceae; genus Amycolatopsis. Next base: position 28,464 of record JARAWT010000033.1, read on the forward strand.
TCGTCGCCGTTTGGCGCAGACGCGGCTTCGGCACCGAGCTCGTGCTGCTGACGGCGGGATTCGTGGCGGCCGTCGACCTGACCCACACTCCGGTACCGGGCTTCTTCGCCCGGGCGACGACGACCGCGGAGACCGTGCTGGGGTACGACCTCTCCGGGCCGCCGACCGCGATGCGCTTGCTGTCGGACTGGCGGATCGACGTCGTCTGGGCTCCGGCGGCCGTGTTCCTCGCGGGTGGCTACCTGTTCCTGACCCGCCGAACGCAGCACTGGCCTTGGCCGCGTACGGCGAGCTGGCTGGGTGGGTGTCTGGTGTTGCTGCTCGCTACGTCCTCCGGGCTCGGCCGGTACGCGGCTGCCACGTTCAGCAGTCATATGGCGGCGCACATGCTGCTGTCCATGCTGGTGCCCGCGTTGTGGGTGCTCGGCGGTCCCGGCGAATTGCTGCGGGAAACCGTCCCGTCGGCCTGGCATCGGTGCGAGCTTCTCGCTCAGGCCGGCCCGGCGCGGTTCGTGAAGCATCCGGTCGTCGCTCTCCTGCTGTTCGCCGGCTCACCGTTCGCCCTCTACGGGACGACCTTGTTCGACGTGGCGGTCCGGTTCCACTGGGCGCACCTGCTGATCGACGGCTGGTTCCTGGCGGCCGGGCTGGTCTTCTTCCGGCTGGTGCTGGGCGGGGACCTGCCGAACATCGCGCGGCTGGGGCTGCTCTTGGCCGCGATGCCGGCAGACGTGCTGTTCGCGGCGTACGTGATGACGACGTCCCGGGTCATCGGCAATGGCCGAGCGGCGGCGCAGATGTACCAGGCACTGCACCTGTCGTGGCTGTCCGATCTGCACGCCGACCAGTGGGCCGGCGGCGTCGCCGCGCTGGTGGTGGGGGAGTTCGCGCTGCTGGTCGCCCTGGGCGGGTTGCTGGCGCGGTGGCACGCCGACGAAGCGGCGTACCTGCCGCAAGGAAAGGAAACCGAGGAGAAATGGCGAAGAGCAAGCGAAATCCGGTGACGGCCAAGAAGGGGCTGTCGGCGAACGCGTGGACCACGATCGCGGTCGTCGTGGTCGCCGTGCTCGTGATCGGCGGCGTCCTGGTCTTCCAGCGCCAGGACTCACCCGCGACGGGTGAGGGCACGGTCGCCGCGGACGTCCTGCGGCACCCGGACAGCCACACGGTGACCGAGGCGAAGAATGGCAAGGTGACGGTGGTCGAGTTCATCGACTACCAGTGCCCGGTGTGCGAGGCCTACTACCAGAACGTCACGGGGAAGCTCGCGAACGACTACTCCGGCCGCATCACCCTGGTCACCCGGAACTTCCCGCTGCCCATGCACCCGCTCGCCGTGCCCGCGGCGCGCGCGGCCGAGGCGGCCGCGCTGCAGGGCAAGTACCGCGAGATGTACGACAAGCTGTACGGCGACTATCCCTCGTGGGCGTTGCAGCCGGACGGGCAGAACGTCAGCAGCGACGAAAACCGGGCCCAGGCCCGGTTCGACGCCTACGCGAAGGACCTCGGGCTCGATCTGGACCGCTTCCACCGCGACCTGGCTTCGCCCGCCGTGCAGCAGCGAATCGACCAGGGCAAGGCCGACGGGCAGAAGGCCGGCGTCACCGGCACCCCGACGCTGTTCGTCAACGGCACCCAGTTCCGGCCGACCGGCAACACGTACCCGGCGATCAGCCAGGAGCTGCGCTCCCTGATCGACCAGGGGCTGACCCTGTGACGACCGCGGAACGGTCCCACCGCGGCCTGGCGTGGCTCTACGTGATCGGGGGTGCCTTCGGCCTGGTCGCCGCAGTCACCCTGACGATCGAGAAGATCGAGAAACTCCGCAACCCGGACTACGTCCCGAGCTGCTCGCTGAACCCGGTGGTGTCCTGCGGTTCGGTGATGGACAGCCCGCAGGCTTCGGCGTTCGGGTTCCCCAACCCGCTCATCGGCATCGCCGCGTTCGCGGTGGTCGTGACCGTGGGCGTCGTCCTGCTGACCGGCTACCGGCCGCCGCGCTGGGTGTGGGCCGGGCTGCAGGTGGGGGTGACCTTCGGCGTGGTGTTCGTGCACTGGCTGGTCTTCCAGAGCCTGTACCGGATCCACGCCCTGTGCCCGTACTGCATGGTCGTCTGGGTCGTGACCATCGCGATCTTCTGGTACACGACGTTGCGCACCCTCACCGGCACCCGGCCCGGTGTGGTGCTGCGCCGCGTCCACAGCGGAATCCTGGCGCTGTGGTACGCCGTGATCGCCGGGCTGATCGTCCAGGCGTTCTGGGACTACTGGGTTTCCGTGGTCTGAGCCCGGCTGGCGTCGAAGGACCGCAGCCGAAGGCTGTTCGAGACGACGAACAGCGACGACGCCGCCATCGCGGCCGCCGAGATCAACGGGTTCAGCAGCCCGGCGGCCGCGACGGGGATGGCGGCGACGTTGGCCGCCACGTCGGTCCCGGTGACCAGGGCGAACCCGAGGTCGGCGCCGGCCAGCGCGGGCGCGTCGTTGATCCCGTCGCCGACCATGGCGACGGTCCGGCCCTCGCGGCGCAGGCGATCGATCACCGCGGCCTTCTCGTCCGGCAGCACCTCGGCGATCACCTCGGTGATCCCGAGCTGATCGGCGACCGCCCGAGCCGTCGGGTCGCGATCGCCGGTCAACAGGATCGTGCGCAGTCCGAGGTCGTGCAGCTCGGCCACCGCCGCGGCGGCTCCGGGCCGGACGGTGTCGGCGATCGCCAGGACACCGATCGCCACTCCGGCTCGGGCCACGGCGACGACACCGAAGCCGGCCCCTTCGAGGCGGACTACCTCAGCTCGTACGTCCGCGGGCACGGTGACGTTCGACTCGATGAGCAGCCGCAGGGAACCGACGACCACCTCGTGACCCTCCACGACACCCCGCGCACCTAGTCCCGGCAGCGCGCTGAAACTCGTCACGGCCGGAAGTTCGCCGATGGCCTGCTTCGCCTCGGCGACGATCGCGGCCGCGATGAGGTGTTCGGACGCCTGCTCGACCGCGGCCGCCAGCCGGAGCACTTCGCCGTCCGGGTGGACGCCGGTCACCGTCATGCGCCCGGTCGTCACCGTGCCCGTCTTGTCCAGCACCACGGTGCCGACGGCCCGGGCCGCTTCGATCGCCCGGTGTCCTTTGAGGAAGACCCCGAGCTGGGCCCCGCGCCCGGACGCGACGAGCATCGCGGTCGGGGTGGCCAGGCCCAGCGCACAGGGGCAGGCGATGATCAGCACCGCGAGCCCGGCACCGAACGCGGGCTCGGGCCGCCCGCCCACGGCGAACCACCCCGCGAACGTCGCCACCGCCAGCACCAGGACCACCGGAACGAAGACCGCGGAGATCCGGTCGGCGACCCGCTGGACGCTGGCCTTCTCGAAGAGCGCCTCCTCGACCATGCGGGTGAGGCGGCCCAGCCGGGTCTCGTCACCGACCGAGGTGGCGCGGACGACGATCCGGCCGCCGATGACCACGGTCGCGCCGAGCACCGGATCGCCGGCCACCACCTCACGCGGCACCGACTCGCCGGTCATCGCGCTGCCGTCCACCGCGCACGTGCCCGACTCGACGATGCCGTCGGTGGCGATCGCCTCGCCGGGCCGGGCGACGAAGCAGTCGCCCACCTGCAGATCCGCGGCCGATACCAGGCGTTCGGCGCCACTGTCGTCGAGCAGGGCGACGTCTTTGGCCCCGAGTTCGCCGAGCGCGCGCAGGGCGTCGCCGGACGCGCGCCTGGCCTTCGACTCGTAGAGCCGTCCGGCGAGCACGAAGACGGTCACGCCGACCGCGACATCCAGGTAGAGGGATCCGGACGGGTGCAGGAGCAGGCCCCAGCCGCCGTCGGTGTCCGCAGCCGCCGTGGGCCGGGACATGGCGTACCCGGACCAGGCCGTGGCGGCGACGATCCCGGTCGACACGAGCGTGTCCATCGAGGTGGTTCGCTGCCGGAGCGCGGCCGCCGCCTTCGCGTGGAAGGACCAGGCGCACCAGGTCACCACCGGCAGTGCCAGCGCGAGGACGACGGCCTGCCAGCCGGGGAAGCGCAGGGACGGGACCAGGGCGAGGGTGAACGACAGGTCCGCCGCCGGTACGCCCAGCAGCAGGGCGGCCACCAGTCGCCGCCAGAGCCTCCGGACGTCGTCCGCCGGCCGCGTGGGCGGCTTCCGGCGGGTGAGGACCTCGGCTCGGTAGCCGGCCCGGGTCACCTCGGACACGAGAACCTGGTCCGGCACGGTGGTGTGCACGACGGCCCGCTCGGTGGCGTAGTTGACGCTGGCGGTCACGCCGTCGAGCTTGTTCAGCTTGCGTTCGATCCGCGTCGCGCAGGCCGCGCACGTCATGCCGCCGATGGCGAGCTCGGCCCGCCGCGGGGCCGGGGAGACCATCGTCATGGCCGGTACGCCTTCCGTCGACATGTAGCATGATGCAAATGTTGTCTAGGGCAATTGTGCGCTCCGATCGCGATGTGGGTGGAGGCGGGGTTCGATGCCGCCGCTGACGTGGACGGCGCTGGCCACGGAGTGGGACGTACCGGTGCCTGCTGTGGTCGTGCTCGTCGTCGTGGCAGTGGCCTACGTCGTCGCCGCGATCAGGACGCCGGGGTGGTCGTGGGGCCGCGGTACGGCTTTCGTCGCCGGTATCGGACTGGCGGTGTTCGCGATCGGCGGCGCGGTGAACGCCTACAGTGACGTCCTGTTCGTCATGCACATGGCCCAGCACCTACTGCTGATCATGGTCGTGCCGGCGCTGCTGCTGCTCGGCCGGCCGCAGGAGCTGGTCCGGGGAAAGCCGCGCCGGGTGCTCGCCCGGGTCGGGCGACCGCTGGGAGTCGTCACGCACCCGGCGGCCGGCTTCGCCTGCTACACCGTGGTCGTCGTCGGAACCCACCTGACGCCGTTCCTGCAGACCGCACTCACTGTGCCGGTGGTGCACGGCCTCGAAGAAGTCCTCTACGTCGGTTCCGGCCTGCTTCTGCTGCTTCCGCTGCTCGGCGTGCGGCCGGGCCGGGCGCCCCTGTCACACCTCGCGCGGCTGGTCGTCCTCTTTGCCGCCATGGTCGTCGATGCCGTCGTCGGAGTGGCGCTCATGATGACCCCGAGCGAGCCGTTCCCCGCCTACGCGGCCGTCGTCCGCGAGTGGGGGCCCGGCCTGGTGGAGGACCTGCACTGGGGCGGTGCCGCGATGTGGGTCGGCGGCGACGCCCTGATGGCGGCGCTGGCCGTGCTCGTCATCGGCCGCTGGGTGACGGCCACGGACCGCGGCGACGACCTCGGGACCTGGCTCGAATCGGCTCGCCGGTCAGCCCTGGAGCTCGACGAAAGCGCGGCTGTCGACGATGACGAGGGGGCGTTGCGCGCCTACAACGCGATGCTGGCCCGGCTCGCTGCCCGGGATCGGTGAGGCCGGTCGTCCGGCGTCAGGTCCAGACGGCTTCGGGGGCGATGGTCGACGCGGGCGGCTCGCCGCCGGCCTCGGCGAAGGCGGTGAGGACGTCGACCAGTCCGCTGCGGGCGTCGTCGGGCATCCGGGCGACGATCTTGGCGATCTCCTTGCGCCGCCGGGCGGTGACCTGGCGGACCACCTTCGCGCCTTCCTTCGTCAGAGCCAGGACGATTTCCCGGCGGGAGACGGGGCTGTGTTGCCGGTCGACCATGCCGACGCTGACCAGCCGGTCGACCATCCGGCTCGCCGTGGACGGTGTGACCTGCAGATATTCCGACAGGTCGGCGTGCTTGAGCGGTCCGCGGGTCTGGAGCACCACCAGCAGCCGGAACTGCGGCAGCGTGATCATGTCGCCGGCGGCGGCGATGGACCGGGCCGAGACGGCGACCAGCAGGCGGGAGGCGGTCAGCACGGCGTCGGTCACGGCGTCGACGTCCGTCGTGTCGAGGGCAGGCGTACTGCGAGGCATACCCACCAGTGTGCCGGACAGGCGGCCTGATGTGCCGATCAGGCGCGCCGGAGAGAGTCCAGTTGACCGATCCGTTCCGTTTGTCCGGGTGATCGGGCCCACTGGCCTCTATCGGTAAAGTATTGCATACTGCAACAGTGTCGATAAGCAATAAATGTGCGGTGCTCCGGTGAGTCGCCGCAGCGGACCGTCGCGACCGAAGTTCGGGAAGATCGATCCCTTCTGCCTCCTCGCCGTGCTGCCGATGCTGCTGGTCGCCGGGATCCTGGCCGTCCTGGTCGGCGTGCCCGTGGGGCTCGGCGTGGTGCTGCTCGCCGGGCTGATCGTCGTGTTCGACTCCTGGGCGAACCGGCCGGGTCCGGCCCCGGCACGCGGTCCCCGGCGGCCGGTGTCGGCGCGGCCCTCGGCCGGGTGGCAACCCCGCCCGCCCATGGCGAGACCGGGCGCGCCCCGGCCGCGGGCTCCGGTGCGGCAGCCGCACTACCGCCGCTGACGTCGTGGTCCGGCTACCGCCGCTGACGTCGTGGTCCGGCCTCACAGGTCCGGTACGGGGAGCTGGGCGTAGTCGACGTCGCCGGTCTTCTCCAGCAGGTTGATGTGGGTCTTGATGTAGCCGCCCGCCAGGTCCGCGAACGGGCGGACCAGGGTGTTGCGCGTGTCGGCCCGGACCGTCGAGACGAGGATCAGGGCTTCGGCGTGCGCCTTGCGGAGGGTGTTGACGTAGTCGCGGTCGAAGGTCTCCCCGAACTCGGTGCGCATGCGGTCGATGCCGACCTGCATGTCGGGGGCGGGTTCGGCGGGAATCGGCAGGTCCATCCGGGTACTGATGTCGGTGTCGCGGTTTTCAAGGTCCTTGTGCTGGGTGATGATCACCCGGGCTACTTCCTGGACCGCCGGGTTGCTGGAGCGTTGCTGTGCCCACGTCGAGGTCGTGATCTCGCGCAGGCTCGTCTGCTGCACGATGGTGAGCAGCTTCCTGTCCACCTGGCTGATCGGTCCGAACTGCGTCTGCGTGAGTTCGCCTTCGGTGGGCGTTGCCGAGGTGGAGTTCGGCGGGGCGGCCCCTGCCTGCACGGTCGGGACCGGGACCTGGGGTGCGGTCACCACTTGGGGGGTGGGCGGAGCGCAGGCCGCGACAGCGAGGGAGAGTGCCCCACACAGGGTGATCCACAGGTTCCGGGGTTTCATCTTCGGCCTCCAGGGGGGTTCGGTGTCCACCCCGAACACGGATCCCGGCCGTATGTGGTTCAGTCAAACTGTTGCTTCATCGTTCAGTTTCGTTGGGAAATAGTTCTGTTGATCGGCGAACCGGTTGCGGCCGAGCCAGGCGATCGTGTTCCGGACGGCCTCGCGGGTGCTGTCGAAGCGGATCGCCTGCTCGGCGAGCGTTTCCCGCCACGTCCGGTGTCCGAGCCACACGCCCGCGAGGGCGGAGACGGTGCAGTCGATCCGGGCCACGGTGGGCAGCCGCGGGTCGTTCTCGGTCGGGGAAGCACCCTCGGGGGAGAGGACCAGCCACCACCAGCGCGGCGGAGGGACTTCGCTGAACCGCAGGTGCAGGGCAACGCGTTCGCGGGGGAGCCGAGCCGGGTCGATGCCGCGACAGATGTCGAGGAGCAGGAGCCGCGGTTGCAGGTCGCCGGAGCGTGGCGGTGGCATCCAGCGGCGGCCCCAGGATCCGAGGTGCTCGACCACCGGGGCGAGGTCGCGCCCGGCCGGGGTGAGCGCGAAGCGCACCTCGCTGGTGGAGGGAAGGCGGGTCACCACACCGGCGTCGGCGAGCTGTTTGAGCCGCCGGGCGAGCAGCGAGGTGGACATGCCGGGCACGCCTTGGGCGATTTCGCTGGTGCGGGTGCTGCCGTGCAGCAGTTCGCGGACGATGAGCAGGGTCCAGGACTGGCCGAGCACTTCGGCGGCGGTGGCGACCGGGCAGTGCTGGCGGTAGGCCGTCACGCGCGCTCGAGCGTGCGCAGCACGCGGAACCGGGCCAGCCGGTGCAGCATTTCTCCCAGGGCCTCGGGCACGATTTGGCCTTCGAGATCGCTGCGGGCCGATCGGACGATCGCGGTGATGTCGGCTGCGGGCAACAGCGAGGCGAACTCGGCGGTGAGCCAGCTGTCGACCTCGGCGGTGATGTCGTCGGCCTGGTGGGTTTCGACGGTCATGCCCTCATTGTGTGGGTGAGGGCGGGGGCTGCACCTGACGACTGGCTGACGATTCGGGCGGGCACGGCGTCGGCGGTGCGGGTCTGCTCGTCACCGTCGGGGTCGCCGTGGGCACCGGGGTGGTGATCGGTTCCGGCTCGTCTTCGGCGGTGACTCCGCAGCCGGTGACGCCCAGCAAGATCAGTAGCGCGATGGCGGTCTTCACGTCGTGGCCTCCGGGAGTTCGACGACGAAGCGCGCGCCGCCGCCGGGGCGGTCTTCGACCCAGACCTGGCCGCCGTGCCGGTGGACGTGGTCGGCGACGATGGCCAGGCCGAGGCCGCTGCCGGTGTCCTGGTCGCGGCGGGCGGCGTGGAGGCCGCGGGCGAACCGTTCGAAGATGCGTTCGCGCAGGGCGGGCGGCACGCCGCTGCCGGCGTCGTCGACGACGATGCGCGCCCGGTCCCCGTGGCGGAGGACCGTGACCGCGACGGCGCCGCCGCCGTAGTGGTCGGCGTTGTCGAGCAGGTTGGCCACGACACGGTCGATCCGGCGGCGATCGGCGGAGACGAGCGGCAGGCCGGTGCCGATCTCGACCCGGGCGTCGGACGGTGGGCGGCTGTCGACGACGTTGCGGACCAGCTCACCGAGGTCGACCAGCTCGACCGAGCCGGTGCCCTCGTCCTGGTCGGCTCGTGAGATCTCCAGCAGGTCGACGACCATCCGCTGGAAGCGCCGCAGTTCCGACCGCAGCAGCCGCAGGGCCCGTTGCGCGGTCGGCGGCATGGCGTCCTGACGGCGTTCCAGCACTTCGCTCACGTTCACCATGGTCGTCAGGGGGGAGCGCAGTTCGTGGCTGACGTCGGAGGCGAACCGGGCGTCGCGGCGCACCCGGTGCTCGAGCTGCCCGGCGGTCGTGTTGAAGCTCGCGGCCAGCGGGGCCAGGTCCGGGTCGGCCTGCTCGGGCAGGCGAGCGGAGAGGTCGCCCCGCGCGACGCGGGACGCGGCCGCGGTGAGCGCGGTCAACGGGCGGAGCGCCCGGCGGGCGGCCCAGGCGCCGAGACCGACGCCGAAGAGCGCGGCCACGACGGTGCCGGTGATCAGCAGGGTACTGAGGTAGCGGAAACTGCGGTCCAGTTCCAGTAGCGGGTAGAGCTCGACGTAGACGCTGCCGTCGCCGCCGACCGGAGTGGCCACCGCGAGGACGGGGATCCCGCTCGCGAAGAACCGCTGCCGGGCCGACACGCCACGACGGGCCTGATCGAGCAGCCCGGCGGGCACGACCGCGGGATCGACCTGCCGGCCGCTGGTGAGCCAGCCCGCGGGCCGGGACAGCAGGATCGACGAGTCGGGGCCGGTGGCCAAGCCGGTGAGCAGCTCCTCGAGCCCCTCCGAGTCGTCGGCGAGCGTGGCGTCGACCAGGCGGACGTTGACTTCGGACTGCCGGGTCACGCTCTGCTCGCGCTGGTCGAGCATGTAGCCGGTGGTGAGGTTCCAGGTCGCGATGGCGAGCACGGTCATCACCAGCGCCAGGCCGATGCCGAACGCGGCCGCGACCCGCCAGCGCAGGGACAGCCGGCGGATCACGGCTCGGGGGCGATGCGGTAGCCGCTGCCACGCACGGTCAGCACCAGGCTGGGGGAGTCGGGATCGGGCTCGACCTTCCGGCGCAGCCGTCTGATGTGGACGTCGAGCAGCCGGGTGTCACCGAAGTAGTCGTGCCCCCACACCCGTTGCAACAGCTGCTCACGGGTGACTACCTCGCCTTTCGCGGCGGCGAGCTCGGCCAGCAGCCGGAACTCCGTGCGAGTCAGGTGCACGGGCACGCCCTCACGGAGGACGGTTTCCTCGCCCGGACGCACCTCGAGCCCGCCGAGGGAAAACCGGGCGGGCCGGGCCGGGGTTGTGCGGCGCAGGAGGGCCCGGATCCGGGCCGCGAGCTCCCCGGCGACGAGGGGTTTGGTGACGTAGTCGTCGGCGCCCGCTTCGAGGCCGGCGATGACGTCCTGGGTGTCGGTGCGGGCGGTGATCACGATGATCGGCAGGTCGCCGCGGTCGCGCACTCTCCGGCAGACGGTGAGCCCGTCGATGCCCGGCAGCATGAGGTCGAGCAGCACGACGTCGACGGTCGTGGTCTCCAGCAGGTCCAGGCCGTCTTCGCCGGTGGCTGCGGCGGTCACTTCGAAGTCTTCGTCGGCCAGGGCGAGGCTCAGCGCTTCGCTGATCATGGCGTCGTCCTCGACGAGCAGTACACGCGTCGGCATCTTCCGGATCCTAGCAGCAGATAATTGTTGCACTGGCGAACAGTTGTGTTAGTCTGCAGTCATCGGTCAGGACGACTGTCCAGGGCGATCGTCCTGACGGAGGTGTCGATGAAGTCCCCGGCAGCTGCCCAGGGTGAAGCCGTCCGCCGACGCCTCCTTGCGGCCGCGATCGAGCTGATCCCGGAACGGGGGTGGGCAGCGGTGAGCACCCGGGTGCTGGCCGAGCGGGCAGGCGTGACGCCGAGCGTCGTCCATTACCACTTCGCCTCGGTGCAGGCTCTCTTGACCGAGGCCGTGCTGGGGGCGATGCGGTCGGTCGCGGGTGAGTTCGAGCCACACCTCGCCACGGCGGGCACGCCTGAACAACTGGTCGACGCGATGGTGGCTGCGGTTCAGCCGTACACCGGCGTCGACCCCATGTCGCTGCTGTTCGTCGAGGCATACCTGGCTGCGACCCGGGACGACAACCTGCGGGCAGGCATCGCCGGGGTGCTCGCCGACCTTCGGGGGGCACTCGGCCGGCGGCTGCGCCAGCTGGGCGTCGCCGACCCGGAAGGTGTGGCGACAGTGCTCGCCGCCGCGATCGACGGACTGATCCTGCACCGCGCGGTCGACCCCGATGCGGCTCCGGCCGAAGTGGCCGGAATCCTGCGGCGGCTCGTCTGAACACGAAGGAGACGAAGCGATGAAGGTCGTGGTGTGCGGGGCCGGGATCACCGGCTTGGCGTTGGCGAACAAGCTCGCGCGTGACGGCGCCGAGGTCGTCGTGCTGGAACGCGCGCCGGGCCCGCGCGAGCAGGGGTACATGATCGACTTCTTCGGACCCGGTTTCGACGCGGCCGAGGAGATGGGCCTGCTGCCGCGGATCCGGGAGCTGGGTTACCGGGTGGACGAAGCGAGCCTGCTCGACGAGCGTGGCCGCCGCCGCGCGGCGATCCGGTACTCGGCCTTCGCCAGGGTGATGGCGGACCGGTTGTGCGGGATCATGCGGCCGGATCTGGAGCGGGCCCTGCGGGAACAGCTCCCGTCCACGGTGGACCTGCGCTTCGGTGCGGGTGTGACCGGCGTCGACGACCTGGGCGACCGGGTCCGGGTGACGGCGGGCGAGCACGTGGTCGAGGCCGACGTGGCCGTGGGGGCCGACGGGATCCACTCCGCCGTCCGGCGGCTGGTGTTCGGCAACGAGGACAGGTTTCTGCGCTACCTGGGATTCCACACGGCGGCGTTCGTGCTGGCCGACCCCGGGATCGCGGCGGCGGTGGAGGGCCGGTTCTGCCTGACCGACAGCATCGGCCGCCAGATGGGCTTCTACGGGCTTCGCGACGGGCGGGTGGCAGCGTTCGCCGTCCACCGGACCGAGGGGCGGCAGCTGCCCGACGACCCGCAGGCTGCGCTGCGGGCGGAGTACCGGTCGCTGGGCTGGCTGGTGCCCCGGGCGCTGCGGCGGTGCCCACCGGCCGAGGCCGTGTACTACGACGAGGTCGCCCAGATCGAGATGCCGAGCTGGAGCCGGGGGCGGGTCGTGCTCGTCGGCGATGCGTGTTACGCGGTCTCCCTGCTCGCCGGGCAAGGCGCCTCGCTCGGTGTCGCCGGTGCCTACGTCCTCGGCGAGCAATTGCGCCGAGGTACCTCGGCCGAGGCGGCCTTCGCCGAGTACGAACGCCTGCTGCGGCCGGTCGTCACGGAGAAGCAGGAGGTCGCCCGCCGCAGCGCGCGGTGGTTCCTGCCGGCGAGCCCGGCGCAGCTGGCCATCCGGCGGGCCGTGCTCCGGCTGGGCCGCCTTCCGTTGGTGGACCGTTACGTGGCTTCGGTGCTCGCGGGCAAGCCGACGGCGGTGGTGACCGACCTCCGCCGGGTCTCGGCCGGGGCCGCGCGGTGAACCGGATGATGCGGTTCGTCTTCCGCGCCCCGGTCCGGCTGTACGACCACGGGCTGGGCCGGCTGCTCGGCCGCCGTTTCCTCTGTTTGACCCACATCGGCCGGAAGTCGGGCCGGATGTACCGGACCGTGCTCGAAGTCGTCGGCAGCGCTGGCGGCGAGTACTTCGTGGTCGCCGGGCTCGGTTCGGGAGCGGACTGGTTCCGCAACATCGAGGCGCGGCCGCCGGTCGAGGTGATCGTCGGCGCCCGGCGGTTCCCGGCCGTGCACCGGGTGCTCGGCGAAGACGAGGCCGTCTCGGTCATCGCCGGTTATGAACACCGCAATCGCCTGGCTGCGCCCGTGGTGCGGTTCCTGCTGGGGAAGCTGCTGGGGTGGCGTTACGACGGCAACGATTTCGCCCGGCGGCGGATGGCGCGGCAGCTGCCGCTGGTCGGCTTGCGGCCGCGATCGTAAGGCAGTCGTCAGTTGAAACCCCCTTCTCCCGTGTCAGGGTGAAACCCGAGCGAGGAAGAAGGAAGGTGACCACGACATGACGACCGACGTAGCGGTGAAAGAGGCAACCGGAACCTGGGAACTGCCGGAGGTGCGCCGGTTGCGTCTGGATGCGGAACGGGTCTGGGAAGCGGCAGGTGCGCACCGCAGGCTGGCTGTCGAGCTCGAAACCGGCGAGGAACCGGATGGGCTCTATCGCGGTAGGACCCAGCGTGTCCTGGCCGATGTCGCCTCGTGCCATGCCCTGGCGTACCAGGAGCTTGCGTCGGCCGCCGAAGCTCGCGGGGAAGCCCGGCGGTACCCACGCCACACCCCGCAGTGGTCACGGCTGGTGGAGGAGTCCTTCGCGTCGATCCGCCGGGCGGAAGCACACCACGAACGCGCAGCCGCCCGGTCCGCGATGGCGGCCGGAGACGAAGCAGCGGCCCGCCGGCACAAGGCGGCCGCGGAAAAGGCGGACCGTCGTGCGCTGGCCCCGATGAAGCGCAGCGCTTGATCCGAGATGCCGCGTTCTCGTCCTGTGCGGCTGGCCGTGCTGTACGTGGTGGCCGGCGTTCTCCTGGCCGGTGTGCTGGCACCGCCCGCACTCGGTGCGGGACTTCTGTCCAATGAGGTCGGTGACTCGGTGGCGGCGATCGAGGCGGATCTCGCCGCCGAGGAGCCGCCGCTGACGACCACGGTGACCGACCGCGACGGCCACCCGATCGCCGTGCTGTACGACCAGTACCGGCTGCCCCTGACCGCGGACAAGATTTCGACGGCCATGAAGGCCGCCATCATCGCCATCGAGGACCGGCGGTTCTACGACGAAGGTGCGGTCGATCCGAAAGCGATCCTCCGCGCCGTCGTCAACAACGCGGCGGGCGGCGATGTCCAAGGCGCTTCGACGATCACCCAGCAGTACGTGAAGAACTTTCTCATCAACGTCGTCCACCGCGGTGATCCCGCCGCCCAGCAGCGCGACCGCGAGAACTCGCTGGCCCGCAAGCTGCGCGAGGCCAAGATGGCCGTCCAGGTCGATCGCACGATGACCAAGGACCGGATCCTCGCCGGGTACCTGAACGTCGTCCAGTTCAGCGGCTCGGTCTACGGGGTCGCCGCCGCGGCCAAGGCCTACTTCGGGACGACCGCGGACCACCTCACCGTCCCGCAGGCGGCGTTGCTCGCCGGCATGGTCAACAGCCCGTCGCGCTTCGACCCCTACGCCCACCCGGAGGCGGCCAAGGCCCGGCGCGATGTCGTGCTGGACGCGATGGTGGACGCGGGCTCACTTACCGCCCCCGCTGCACGAGACGCCAAGGCCGCCGCATTGGGCCTGCTTCCCGGCGGGCCGCGGACGCCGGCTGGGAACTGCTTGGGCGCGACGCCCGAAGCGGGATTCTTCTGCGCATACGCGGTGGACTACCTCGAAAGGCACGGCGTCACCGCCGAACGGCTGGCCACCGGTGGCCTCACGGTGCGGACCACAATGGACCCGCAGGTGGCCCGGGTCGCCAAACAGGCGGTGGAGGCGAACGTCCGCAAGGACACGGCCGGGGTGGCGAACACGATGGCGATCATCCGGCCGGGTGAGCAGCGGCACGAAGTCCTGGCGATGGTCGCGAACCGCGACTACGGCCTGGACGTGGACGGCGGTGAACGGTCGACGGACATCGTCGGCGACGTGAGCGACCCGTTCGGAGCCGGATCGGTGTTCAAGATCTTCACCGCGGCCGCGGCGCTCGAATCGGGGGAAGCAGGGCTGCGGACTCCGCTGTCCAACCCGGACAGCCGCTGCTTCACGCCGCCGCGCGCCGACCGGTACACCCGGTGCTACCCGGTCGGCAACCTCGGCCACTACCCCGACCCGATCACGCTCGCCGACGCCCTGGCGACGTCGCCGAACGTGGCGTTCGTCGGACTGGAACAACGCGTCGGCGTGCCGGCCGTGCTGGACATGGCCCGGCGACTCGGCCTGCGCCGGACCCTGGCCGCCAATGCGGCGGGCGGTAGCCCGGTCACCGATCGGGCCGACCCACGGGCCGATGATCCCCGCTACAACCAGCCCCAGGCCGAGTACTTCCACGATCTCCTGTCGTTCACCCTCGGCACGAGCCCGGTCAGCCCGCTGGAACTGGCCAACGTCTCGGCGACCCTGATGAGCGGGGGTGTTTGGTGCCCGCCGAACCCGATACTTTCGGTGACCGACCGCGCCGGTGCTGCGGTCCCGGTGACGCCCGAAGCCTGCGAACGTGCCGTGCCGGAGGACCTGGCCGTCACCCTGCGCGCCGGACTCGCCGAGGACACGGTGTCCGGGACCTCCGCCCGGGCGGCGAGGGCGGCGGGCTGGGACCGCCCGGACTTCGGCAAGACCGGCACGACGCAGGACAGCCGGTCGGTGGCGTTCGTCGGGGGCGTGGACGACTACGCGGTGTCGTCCATGGTCTTCGCCGACGGGCCCGCGCCGCGGACGGTGTGCCCCGGGCCGCCGGTCCGCCTCGGTCGATGCGGCCACGGAGCGTTCGGAGGTACCGTCGCTGCGCCGCCGTACTTCCACGCGATGGCCAGGCTGCTGGCCGGTGTGCCGGACAGCCCGATTCCGGCACCCACCCAGCGGTATCTCAGTGCGCATTGACCACGCGTTCGCCGGGGCCGACCGAAACGGCGCCGGGCCACCGGACCTGGGATGTACTCGCCGGCTGACACGCACGGCCTGAACGAAGGGTGACAGCCGGTGCCATCGACATCGGAACACGACAACGACACCGCGGACCACCAGCCGGCGCTCCGGCTCGTGCTCCCGGCCGGCTGGGGCGCGCCCTCGGTGGCCCGGACGCGGCTGCGCGACTGGCTCGAGGCTCATCGCTGGCCGGACGACGACGTGGACGACCTCGTCCTGGCCGTCAGTGAGGCCGTGACCAACAGCGTCGAGCACGGCTACGGTATGGCCACGGCCGACGTCGCACCGCGGTCCGGGCTGGTGGAGTTCACGGCCTGCCTGAAGTGCTCGGCCAGGGAAACCCGTCACGTCGAGCTGGCGGTCCGGGACTTCGGGGAGTGGCGTGCGCCGGTGCGCGGCCCCACGGTCCGGGGATACGGCTTGGTGTTGATCCGGGCGGTCGCCATGGCTGTCGAAGTTCACCGGCTACCGGACGGCACCTTGGTTCGTATCGTCAGCAGACCGGTGTCGGCACGACCCGGCCCCCGGACGTGACCGGCGACCGGGCAGGTTCGAAACGGACAACGGTGAACGACTACCGCTTCGCGGCTCGAGTTGCCGCCGTCTGAACGACGATGAAAGAAAAGGCAGGAGGGAATCCGTGGTGGAAGTGAAGAATTCGTCCGGATCCCCTTTATTCCGGTCGTCGCCGGCAGAGAAACGAGTTCAGGCGCCGGATGGTCCGCGCGAAGAGCCGTTGCGGCAATTCTGGGTCCCTATGTTTGACGGGTCCGGTCAGCGGTGACCCGGAGAGCATGGTTCCGACGTGGCTGCTCGTTCTGTCCTGGACAGCTATTGCCGTCGCAGTCCTTTGTGCCGCGTGGCTGGCCTTCGACATCTACGGCCGGGGCTACCGGCCGCCGATGGCGATCATGGGTGTCGTGTGGCCGGTCACCGCGTTGTACTTCGGACCGCTCGCCGTCTGGTCCTATCGGCGCTGGGGGCGGCCGAAGTCCGAACGTTGGCAACGGGAACACGAGCGTGAACCGGCGGAGCCACCTCGCTGGGTCCCCCCGGCGCTCGGCACTTCGCACTGCGGTGCCGGATGCACCCTGGGGGACATCATTGCCGAGTTCGGGGTGTTCCTGCTCGGCGTGACGCTGGCCGGAAGCACGTTGCTGGCCGAGTACGTCGGCGATTTCGTCCTGGCGCTGCTCCTGGGCATCGTCTTCCAGTACCTGGCCATCGCGCCGATGCGCGGCATCGGGTTGCGCAAGGGCCTCGTTCAGGCGGCCAAGGCGGATGTACTTTCGCTGACGAGTTTCGAAATCGGCCTTTTCGGCTGGATGGCACTCATGTCGTTCGTCTTCTTCCCCGAGCCCCATCTGCACCCCGACCACGTGACGTACTGGTTCCTCATGCAGATCGGTATGATCATCGGCTTTCTGACTTCGTACCCGGTCAACGTCTGGCTGATCCGCAAGGGCATCAAGGAACGGATGTGACGGTCATCGGGTCAGGTCGGTGCCTGGCCACCTATCGGCTCGGCGCCTTCGACGGATCAATGCCGCGATCAGGGTGACCGCGAGGAGGAACGCTCCTGCGAAGACCGCGATCGGCCCGCTGCCGTGGCTGCGTAGCAGTGCTGTCGTCCCCATTCCCGCCAGCGCGACGATGCTCACGACCGCGCCCACGACCAGGAAGCGGAACAGTCGGCGTTCGGGGGACTTGTCAGTGGCCATCGGTGCCCTCCGATCGGGCGCGGTGAAGAGCCTCGGTCTCCTCGGGTGGGTCCGGCAGGATCAGGCTGCCGGGCAGCGGAGTGCCCGCCAAGCCGAGGTCGTTCGGACGCCGGGGCACCGGCGCACCGGCATAGCCGGGCTTGTCGCGTTCGCCGTCCTCGCGAACCGAGCCCAGCGGCTGGTGGATCTCGACGAACTGGCCGTCGGGCCGCCGGACCACGATCCCGGTCTCGATGCCTTCCTTCAGGACCTTGCGGTCGCGGGTCTGCAGACCGCGGCAGGCACGGTAGGTCACGGCGTAGGCCAGTGGCGGCAGGAGCAGGATGGCGAACCGGCCGACCCAGACGACCACGTCGAGGTTGAAGTCGAATTCGAGGGCGATGATGTCGTTGAACCCGGAGGCCAGCAACACGGTGACGAAGGTGAGGGCCATTGCGCCGAGCCCGCTGCGCATGGGGGCGTCCCGTGGCCGGTCGAGCAGGTTGTGGTGGGCGCGGTCCCCGGTGAGCCGTTTTTCGATCCAGGGATAGCACATCGCGACGAGGACGACGGTGACCGGCATGGCGACGGTGGGCCAGAACGGCGCCGGGATGCGGTAGCCGCCGAGGGTGATCTCCCAGGCGGGCCAGATCCGCGCCGCGCCGTCGACCCAGGCGATGTACCAGTCCGGTTGTGACCCGGCGGAGCCCTGCAGCGGGTCGTACGGGCCGTAGTTCCAGATCGGGTTGATCTGGAACAGGCCGCCCATCAGCGTCATGACGCCGGCGACGGCGACGAACAGGGCAGAACTCTTCGCGGCGAACGACGGGACGATGCGAGTGCCGACGACGTTGCGCTCGGTGCGCTGCGGCCCGGGCCGCTGGGTGTGTTTCTGCCGCCAGACCAGTCCGAGGTGCACGGAGACCAAGGCGACGAGCAGGCCGGGGAGGAGGAAGACGTGGGCGGTGAACAGGCGGGGGATGATCTGCTCGCCGGGGAACTCGCCGCCGAAGACCAGCCAGTGGATCCAGCTGCCCAGTACCGGGATGGCCAGCATGATTCCGGAGGCGATGCGCAGGCCGGTGCCCGAGAGGAGGTCGTCGGGCATGGAGTAGCCGGCGAAGCCCTCCACGATGGCGATGACCAGCATCAGCAGTCCGACGACCCAGTTCGCTTCCCGGGGCCGCCGGAACGCGCCGCTGAAGAAGATCCGCATCATGTGGACGAGGATCGCGGCGACGAAGACGAGTGCAGCCCAGTGGTGGATCTGGCGCATCAGGAGGCCGCCGCGGACGTCGAACGACAGGTCCAAGGCGCTGGCGAACGCGCGGGACATCAGCAGCCCGTCGGCCGGGGTGTAGTCGCCGTGGTAGGTGACCTCGGTCATCGACGGGTCGAAGAACAGCGCCAGGTACGTCCCCGAGATCAGCAGCACGACGAAGCTGTACAGCGCGATCTCGCCCAACATGAACGACCACCGGCCGGGGAACACCTTGTTCAGCTGGGTGTGCAGGCCGCTGGAGAAGTGGATGCGGTCCTCGGCCCAGCGCAGCGGCGCGGCGAGAACCGGCGCCGGCGACTTGCGTGGTTCTTCGGCCATCAGCCCAGCTCCCAGAACGAAGGTCCGATCGGTTCGGTGAAGTCGCCGCGCGCCCGGAAATTGCCGGTCTCGTCGACGGTGATCGGCAGCTGCGGCAACGGCCGGACGGCGGGTCCGAAGATCGGCCGCGCTCCGCTGTGCAGGTCGAACTGCGAGCTGTGGCACGGGCACATCAGGCGGTTCTCCTTGGCCAGGTCCATGCCGACCGGGCAGCCGAGGTGCGTGCAGATGCGGGAGTAGGCGTAGAAGTCCTGCCAGTTGAAGTCCTCCTGCCCGGGACGCGGGGACACCGGTGGGCCGGGGAACAGGCGGACGAGGTTGACCGGGCTGTCGGCCCGGCGCAGCGCTTCGTGCAGTTTTTCCGGGTCGTCGCGTTCGGACTCGCGGAAGGGGACGCAGACCATCACGGCTCCGGCGGCGAGGTCCTCGGGGCGGACCAGCTGCACCTCGTCGGGTTTGCCGGTCACCCGCCGCAGGTAGACGGCTTCGCCGGTCGGTGACGCCCACGTCGTGTGCCACAGCGACTGCGGGCTCGACGGCTGGTCCCAGGGGTCCTTGACGAAGGATCCGATCGCCCCGATGCCGGCGGCGAGGCCGCAGGCCCCGGCGCCGACGCCGACGGCACGAGCCATCCAGGATCGGCGGGTCAGGCCGGCGCTGTCGCGGGCGTCGTGCAGGATGGCCGCGGTCGCGTCCTGGTCGCCCTGCGGGGACGGCTCGTCGTGCCGTTCCTGGATTGCGTCTTCTTTCGGCAGGAAGTTGTGGGCGTAGGTCCCGATTCCGAAGCTGAGACCGAGCAGGGCGAGGCCGAAGGTGACACCGAGCAGCGGGGTGTACAGGTGGTAGCCCGTCGCGTCGTGCCCGAGCGGCGGTACGTAGCGCCAGGGCCAGAACAGGTAGACCGCGACGAAGCACAGCGCGCCGAGGACGGCCAGCCCGAACCAGGCCAGGGTCCGGTTCCGGGCCCGCCGCTCCGCGCGGGTGCCCGGGACCGGCCAGCGGTCGGCGTAGGTGCCGAGATGGACGCCGTCCATCTCGGCCGCGTTGCGGAGGATCGCCCGGCGGCGGTCCCAGCCCTCTTCGTCGCTCACTTGCCCGATCCCTTCGAGAACCAGTGGACGTAGCGGTCCGCCTTCAACCGCTCGGCTTCCTCCGGGTAGTGCAGCTCGAAGGCGGGACGCTCGTTGCGGATGCGCGGGAGTTCGTGGAAGTTGTGCCGCGGCGGCGGGCACGAGGTAGCCCATTCGAGTGAGTTCCCGTAGCCCCAGGGGTCGTCGACGCGGACTGGATCGCCGTAGCGGTAGCTGCGCACGACGTTCCACAGGAACGGCAGCATCGACACACCGAGGGTGAACGCGCCGACGGACGAAACGACGTTCAAGGTGGTGAACCCGTCGGCGGGGTGGTAGTCCGCGATGCGGCGGGGCATGCCCATCGCCCCCAGCCAATGCTGGACCAGGAAGGTCAGGTTGAACCCGATGAACGTCAGCCAGAAGTGCCAGCGGCCGAGCCGTTCGTTCAGCATCCGGCCGAAGGCCTTCGGGTACCAGAAGTAGATCCCGGCGAAGGTGCTGAACACGATCGTGCCGAACAGGACGTAGTGCAGGTGGGCGACGACGAAGTAGCTGTCGTGGACCTGGAAGTCCAGCGGCGGCGAGGCGAGCAGCACCCCGGTCAGCCCGCCGAGAAGGAACGTCACCAGGAAGCCGATCGAGAAGATCATCGGGGTCCGCATGGTGATCTTCCCGTGCCACATGGTGCCGATCCAGTTGAAGAACTTGATGCCGGTCGGCACCGCGATGAGGAACGAGGTGAGCGAGAAAAACGGCAGCAGCACCGCCCCGGTGGCGAACATGTGGTGCGCCCAGACGGAGAAGGACAGGCCCATGATGGAGATGGTCGCCCAGACGAGCGCTTTGTACCCGAAGAGCGGTTTGCGGCTGAAGACGGGGAAGATCTCGCTCACGATGCCGAAGTAGGGCAGGGCGACGATGTAGACCTCGGGATGGCCGAAGAACCAGAACAGGTGCTGCCACAGGACCGCGCCGCCGTTGGCCGGGTCGAACACGTGGGCGCCGAGGTGCCGGTCGGCCAGCATGCCGAACAGCGCCGCGGTGAGGATCGGGAACGCCCCGAGGATCAGGAAGCTGGTGAACAGGATGTTCCAGGTGAACAGCGGCATGCGCCACATGACCATCCCGGGGGCGCGGAGGCAGACGATGGTCGTGACGATGTTGACCGTGGCCAGGATCGTGCCGATGCCGGACAGAATGAGCCCGGCGGCCCACAGATCGGCGCCGACGCCCGGGCTGTTCACCGCGTTGTGCAGGGGAGCGTAGGCGGTCCAGCCGAAGTCCGCGGCGCCGCCGGGAGTGAGGAAGCCGCCGACCACCATTAATCCGCCGAACAGGAACAGCCAGTACGACAGGGCGTTCAGCCGCGGGAATGCCACGTCCGGCGCGCCGATCTGCAACGGCACGAGGTAGTTGGCGAAACCGAGCGCGTTCGGCGTCGCATACAGCAGCAGCATGATCGTGCCGTGGATGGTGACGAGCTGGTTGTACTGCTCGGCCGACACCACCTGCATCCCCGGCTGGGCCAGCTCGGCCCGCATCAGCATGGCCAGCGCGCCGCCGACGAGGAAGAAGGCGAACGTGGTGGACACGTACATGATGCCGATGTCCTTGTGGTCCGTCGTGCTGATCAGGCGCAGCAGCGACGTCCCGAACGACGCACGCGGCCGACGAACCGGTTCCGGCGCGAGCCGGGTCTCGATGGGACGTGTCCGGGTCATGGAGTACCTCGCAGCGGCTGGCTCGTCCGGGACGGTCGCGTTTACCCACCCGGGCAGCACCTCAACCGTCCAAGTTTCCAGAAGTGACAACAAGTTTTCCAGTTTCCTAGGCTAACTGTTGCATGCGGTGGCGTGCGGGGACCTGACGAAACTGTCAGGTTGCCCGTGTTTGTCACGATGTGCGACCGGTACCCCGAAAGAAGAGGCCACTCCACGACGACGGAAGAGGTGAACACCTTGACTACCTCCACTCCCATTCAAGGACATCCGGATCTCCTGGCCATGCGTGCCGGGTACGAACAGACCGCGGAGACACCGCAGGCAAGGCTGGTCGACGGACTGATTCTGATCAGCGGTCTCTACATCGCGATGTCACCGTGGGTGGTTGGCTTCAGCCACTACGGCGACATGGCCGTCGTGACGCTGATCTCGGGTCTGGCGCTGGCGCTGCTCGGAGCCGGGTTTTCGGCTGCCTACGGCCACACCCACACGATCACGTGGGTGACGCCCCTGCTCGGGGCCTGGGTCGTGGTCGCACCCTTCGCGGTCCAGCAGACCGGGACGACGACCCCGATCGTGGTGAACAACGCGATCGCCGGCGGTATCGCCTGCTTGCTCGGCTTCGGCGTCATGGGACTCGAAGCGATGGCCGCGAAGAGGCGGTGACACCGCTGTCGCGGGTGGGGCGGGCCGGCCACTCGGTCCGCCCCATCGGGCGAGGGCTTCATCGAAGGGATGAACGTGACTCTCAATGGCAAACGGGACATAGTGGAACTGCTGGTTGCTCAGCACCAGGAGATCAAGACGATGCTCGAGCGGGTGCGGACCGCTGAGCGTGACGTCAAGCGAGAAGTGTTCGAAGACCTGGTGCGGCTGCTCGCGGTCCACGAGAGCGCGGAAGAGATCGTGGTGCACCCGACCAGCCAGCGCGTGGTGGGCGCGGACTCCTCGATTGTGGCCGACCGGCTGACCGAGGAAAACGAGGCGAAGCACGTCCTGGCCGAGCTGTACGCGTTGGGTGTCACCCATCCGGACTTCGACGCCAGGTTCGCCGAGTTCGCCGATTCCGTGATCGAGCACGCCGAGCAGGAGGAAGCCGACGAGTTGCCGCTGTTGCGCGAACGCATGTCGCCCGACGACCTCATGCGGATGGCAGGGGCGTTGCGGGCCGCCGAAGCCGCGGCGCCGACGCGTCCGCATCCCCGCGTCGGCGAGTCCGCCACAGCGAACCTCCTCGCGGGGCCGCCGCTCGGCGTGTTCGACCGGGTCCGTGACGGCGTCCGCGACTGGCTGGGCACCCGGGTGTGAGGGCCGCAGCTGGGACAAGGGGCCGGACGCGTCCAGTCCGGCCCCTTGTCGTCACCGGCGCCTGGCCACCAGGTACGCGGTCCCGGTCACCGCAGCCGCGAAACCGAGAACCGGCGTCGCGGTCCGTGCGGCACGGCGGAGCGTCGAGGGGCGAGGTCGGCTGTACTTCTTCTTCGTCTCGCCGCCCAGGGCCAGCACCTGGGCCGTGTGCAAGGCCGTCCGGCCGCTGTCGGAGTCGGCGATCTGGGTCTGGCACGAAAATCCGTCGGCCACGACGAGGCAGTCCGGATCGGCATCGCGGACGGCCGGCAGCAGGGCTTGCTCGCCGCAGTCCATGGAGATGCCGTACTTGCCCGCTTCGAAGCCCCAGGACCCCGCGAGGCCGCAGCACCCGCCCTTGAGGTCGTCGACCTCGAGCCCCATGCGCTCCAGCAGCTTGCGGTCCGGGTCGGTTCCGCCGGTGGCGCGCTGGTGGCAGTGTCCCCACAGTAGGGCTTTGCCCTCGAGCCGTGGGGGAGTGACGTCGAACTTCGTGAAGAACTCGCCGAAGTGGTACGCGTTGGCCTTGAGCCGCTTCGCGTCGTCGTCGTGCGGCAGCATCTTCGTCAGCTCGTCCTTGAACACGGCCAGGCAACTGGGCTCCATGCCGACGACGGGAGTGCCCGCGCGGACGTGGTCCCGCAGCTCGTCGAGCACGCGGTGCAGGTAGCGTTCCGCCGCGTCCAGGAATCCGTAGTCGTATAGGGGGCGGCCGCAGCAGACGTGCTTCTCCGGCATGATGACCCGCCAGCCCGCCGCCTCCAGTGCCTCGACGCACGCGACGCCGACGTCGGTGTGGAGGTGGTTGTTGAACGTGTCGGGGAAGAGCACGACCGGGCGGCCGCCGGGGTTCGCGGGACCCCCGCGCCGGCGATACCACTCCTGCAGCGTCATCGGAGCGAACCGGGGGAGCGGGCGGCGCTGGTCGATGCCGGCCGCGAACCGGGCCAGGTGGGCCAGGCCGGGCGTCCGGGTGACGAAGTTGACCAGCTCGGGGAACCGGGAGGCCAGCCGAGCGGCCTGGTCGATGAAGCCGAAGGCGTAGGCGTGCCGGGGCCGCCACCGCCGCAGCGACTTGTAGTGGTGCTGCCGGAACTCGGCCTTGTAGGTCGGCATGTCGACGTTGACCGGGCAGTCGTTGGTGCAGCCCTTGCAGGCCAGGCACAGGTCGAGGGCGTCGGCCACCTCCCGGGACTGCCAGCCGTCGGTGATGACGTCACCTTGGAGCATTTCGAACAGCAGCCGGGAACGCCCGCGGGTGGAGTGCTTCTCCTCGTGGGTCACCTGGTAGCTGGGGCACATGGTCTCTTCGGCGTGCGGGACCCGGCATTTGCCGACGCCGACGCAACGCAGGGTGGCGTGGGCGAAGTCGCCGCCGTCCTCGGTGTAGGCGAAGCGCGTCTTCGATCGCGGCGGGTTGTAGCCGGTGCCGAGCTTGAGGTCCTCGTCGAGCGGATAGGGGTCGACGACCTTGCCGGGGTTCATCTTGGCCTGCGGGTCCCAGATCAGCTTGAACTCGCGCATCGCCTGCACGAGTTCCGGGCCGTACTGGCGGTCGAGCAGCTCGGCGCGCTGCTGGCCGTCGCCGTGCTCGCCCGAGAGCGAGCCGCCGAAGGAGGTGACCAGGTCGGCGGCCTCTTCCATGAAGGATCGGTAGTTGGCGAGCCCGTCCGCGGTGCGCAGGTCGAAGTCGATGCGGGAGTGGATGCAGCCCTGGGCCATGTGCCCGTACATGGCGCCGTCGAGGCCGTGGCGGTCCATCAGCTTGCGCAGCGCCTCGATGTAGGGGCCGATCTTCTCCGGCGGGACGGCGGAGTCCTCCCAGCCCGGCCAGTGGTCCTTGCCGTGGGGGAAGGCCGTGGATCCCAGCCCGCTCTCACGGATGGTCCACAGGTCCTCGCTGCTGCCGCCCTCCTGGACGCTGCGGGCGACGAGCAGCCGGTCGCGGCCGTACCCCTTCTCGTGCACCAGCCACTCGACGAACTCATCGGCACGCTTGAGCGATTCGTCGGAGGTGTCCGCGCCGAACTGGACGAGCAGCCAGGCGTTGCCCTGCCGGTAGGGCAGCTCGGCGAGGTCGTCGACGTTCATCGCCAGCTCCTGCTGGTTGTCGATCAGCTCCCGGTCGAGCGCCTCCAGACCGATCGGGCGCCACTTGCCGACCAGCTCGATGGCGTGTTCGGCGGCGTCGGGCAAGCGGTCGTACCCGACGACGACGAGGGTGCGTTCGAGCATGGCCGGGGTCAGCAGCAGCTCGGCCTGCAGCACGGTGACGCAGGTGCTTTCGGTCCCGACCAGGGCGCGGGCCACGTTGAAGCCCCGCTCGGGCAACAGCTCGTCCAGGTTGAACCCGGAAACCCGGCGAGGAACTTCCTCGGCGGAGCGGAAGCCGGACCGGATGCGCTCGGCGTAGCGGTCGCGCAGATCCCGCAGGGCGGCGTAGATCTCCCCCTTGCGGCCGCCGGCGGCGATGATCTCGTCGAGCCGATCCTCTTCGCCGACGCCGACCCAGAACCGGGCCCCGTCGTAGGTGATCACTTCGAGCGCGTGCACGTTGTCCGACGTCCGGGGACCCGGTCCGTAGAGCTGGGACTGGACGGAGTGGATCCCGCAGGAGTTGTTGCCGATGTTGCCGCCGATGACGCATCGGGAGTGAGAGGAAGGGTCGGGGCCGAACACGAGGTTGTGCCGGCCCGTGGACCGGTTGACGTCCTCGTTGATCGCGCCCGGCTCGCAGATCACGCGCCGGTGTTCGACGTCGGTCTCCCCGATGTGGGTGAGGTACTTGGAGTGGTCGATCACGACGGCGTAGTTCACGGTCTCGCCGGACAGGCTGGTGCCGCCGCCGCGGTTGACGATCGGCGCGCCGAACTCGTGGCAGACCCGGTGCGTGGCCACGACGTCGTCGAGAGTCTTGGGCAGCACGACGCCGATCGGCACCTGCCGGTAGTTCGAGGCGTCGTGGGCGTAGAGCGCCAGCGACGCGGTGTCGAACCGGACTTCTCCGGTCACGGCCTCGGCGAGGGCCTTCTTCAGCTCGGTGACCGGCAGGCGGTGCCGAGCCCGGGGCGGTCCGGGGATTTCGGGTGACGTCTTGGCCGGGACGTCCAGGAACTGCTTCATGACAACCTCGCGTGCTCGGGGGATGGGGTGCTGCCGTGGACCCGGTACGGCTCGGCGTCCGGCCACTTGACCGCGAGCCCGAGACCGGGGCGGCCGGGGTCGGGGCGGAGGGCGCCGTCCTCGGGGCTCAGGACGCCGTCGAAGAGCAGGTTTTCGACCCGGGTGTGGTCGTGGAAGTACTCGAGGTGGCGGAGGCGCTCGACGGCGCAGAAGGCGTGCGCCGACACCGCCGGGGCGCAGTGCGCGGACAGGTCGATCTGCCGGGCGGAGGCGAGACCGGCCACGGACAGCAGCCCGGTGATCCCACCGCACCGGGTGACGTCCGCCTGCAGGCAGTCGACGGCACCGTGGTCGAGCAGGTTGGTGAAGTCACGCAGGACGAACCCGTATTCGCCGGCCGCGACCTCCAGCGGCGCGGGCGCCCGGTCCCGCACGCGCCGGAGGCCCTCCAGGTCAGCCGAGCTGACCGGCTCTTCGAACCACCGCACGTCCCACTCTTCGTGGTAGCGACGAGCCCAGTACTGGGCCTGCTTGACCGTCAGGGCGCCGTTGGCGTCGGTGAACACCTCGGCGTCGTCACCCACGGCGCGCCGGAGCTCGGTGAGCCGCCGCGGGTCCTCGTCCGGCGACCGGCCCGTCTTCAGCTTGACGCGGGGGATGCCCTGCTCCACCCAGTGCGCGAGCTGCCCGGTCAGCCGGTCCAGCGGGTAGTTGGTGAAGCCGCCGCTGCCGTAGACGGGGACCCGGACGTGGCGGGCGGGCAGCCGCTGGGCGAGCGAGACGTCCAGCAGCCGGGCACTCAGGTCCCACAGGGCGATGTCGACCGCGGAGACCGCCATCGCGCCCAGCCCCGGGCGGCCGGCGTTGCGGATCGTGTGGAACATCGCGTGACAGCTCGCCGCCGGGGTGAGCGCGTCCCTTCCCCGCACGACCGGTGCCAGCTTGTCCTCGACGAAGCGAGCCGCCGCCTTCTCGCCGTAGGTGTAGCCGAGGCCGGTCAGGCCCCCGCCGTGGGCGAGCACGAGGACCATGGTCGTGCTGTCCCAGCGCAGCGTGCCGTCCTCCTCAGCGCCCTCCGGTCCGTCGGTCGGGACGGTGAACGCGTGGACGTCCAGGCGCTCGACCGGGATGTCCGTGGAGCCGGCGGTCATTCGCTGTCCCGGCCCGGGAGCTTCTCGTAGAACTCGCTGAGTTTCTGCCGGAACCCGCGCACCCCCATGCCGACCGTTTCGCGGTCGTGCAGCGCCGCCTTGGCCGCCTTCTTGCCCTGCTCGAACATGATGTGCGGCGGGATCGGCGCGATCTTGCGGTCGACCTTGAACTCGAGCACCACGGGAAGCTCGCTGGCGAGGGCCTGGTCCCACGCGGTGCCGACCTCGTCCGGTTTGTCGCAGTAGATGCCCCGCAGCCCCAGCAGTTCGGCGTACCGGGCGTACGGCACATCGGGGATGGACTGGGAACCCTCGAACTTCGGGTCGCCCGCCATGGCCCGCTGCTCCCAGGTCACCTGGTTGAGGTCCTGGTTGTTCAGCACGCAGAAGATCAGGGGAGGCCGCCCGCCGGCGAGCCGGTCCAGGTACCGCTTGACCGTGATCATCTCGTTCATGCCGTTCATCTGGAACGCGCCGTCGCCGACGAAGGCGATCACCGGCCGGTCGGGGTAGGCGAACTTGGCGCCGATCGCGTAGGGCACGCCGGGGCCCATCGTGGCCAACGTCCCGGAGAGCGACGCCCGCATGCCCGAACGCAGTTTCAGGTGCCGGGCCCACCAGTTCGTGGCCGAGCCGGAGTCCGCCGTGAGGATGCAGTCGTCCGGCAGCCTCGGCGAGAGCTCGTGGGCCACGGCTTGGGGGTTGACTTCGCCGCCGAAGTGCTGGGCCGCTCGATCGTCGAGGGTGCGGTTCCAGGTCCGGACGTCCTTTTCGATCTTCTCCCGCCAGCCGCGGTCCGGTTTGCGCTCCAGCAGGGGAATGAGTGCTTTGAGGGTTTCGCGCGAGTCACCCACGAGGTGGGCGTCCATCGGGTAGCGGATTCCGATCATCCGGCCGTCGATGTCGATTTCGACGCCGCGGGCCTGTCCTTCGTCGGGCAGCCATTCGCTGTACGGGAAGCTGGTGCCGATCATGAAGAGGGTGTCGCAGTTCTGCATCATCTCGTCGCTCGGCTTCGTGCCCAGCAGGCCGATGGGGCCGGTGACGAAGGGGAGGTCGTCGGGCAGCACCTCGCGGCCGAGCAGGGCCTTGGCGACGCCGGCGCCGAGCAGCTCCGCGGCTTCGACCACTTCCGGCGCGGCCTCCGCGGCGCCCTGTCCGATGAGGATCGCGACCTTCTCGCCCTGGTTGAGGATGTCGGCGGCGCGCCGCAGTTCGCCCTCGTCCGGCAGCATCCGCGGCCGGCTCCAGCCGACACTGGAAAAGACCGAACCATGCTCCTTCGGGGGAGACGGCTGGGCCTTCTCCTCCTGGTGTCTTCCGGGATGATGATCGTGGCGACCCCGCGCATCGTCAGCGCCGTCTTGAACGCCCGGTCGATCACGTGCCGGACCTGGGCCGGGTGCATGCACACCTGGACGAACTCGGACACGTCCGCGAACAGGTGCTCGAGGGCGATCTCCTGCTGGAAGTGGGCGCCCTGGGCCGTGCGCTTCTGCTGGCCGACGATCGCGACCACGGGCTGGTGGTCGAGCTTGGCGTCGTACAGCCCGTTCAGCAGGTGGACCGCGCCCGGACCGGACGTGGCCAGGCAGCAGCCCACCTCACCGGTGAACTTGGCGTGCGCGCACGCCATGAACGCACCCATCTCCTCGTGCCGCGGCTGGATGAACTCCGGGTCCCCGTCCGCGCGGTCGAACGCGCCGAGCAGCCCGTTGATCCCGTCACCCGGGTAGGCGAAGACGCGGTGCACTCCCCACTCGCGGATCCGGTCGAGGACGTAGTCGGCCACCTTCGTTGTCATCGGCTCCAGCTCTCTCGGTTCGTCGGGCTTCGGGCAGCGAGCGAAGCTGCACTGGACGGCGGCTACCCGGTCGGCTGCGGTCCACGCGCCGGGATCCGGTGGTCGTTATCGATCCGATATGCATCAACCAACTGTTGTATCAGTAAATGAACGCGCAACGGTTTCCTTGCCTGATCGAAAGAAACTCGTCAGGTTCGAGTCGTCCGTTGGCGTGGGATCATGGGTGCGGTCTGTCGAACGGCGGTCCTCGTGAGCCGCCGCAGTGATCCTGAAACCATAGGAGGAAGCCCGGTGGAGTACTCCATGCCGGTCGAGGGTGAGGATGCTGTGATCAGTCGTTGCCGCACCGAGGGGGCCGTGGTCATCGCGGTTGCCGGCGAAGTCGACTCTCTCGACGCCGATGATCTGGTCGAGTGCGTGCGAGAGGGCGCGGCGAATTCGTCCTCCGAAGATGACCTCGTGCTGGACTTCCGCGAGGTTTCCTTCGTGAGCATCTCCGTGCTCGGACGTCTCGTGGCTGTCCGCGACCGGCTGGCGGCGCAGGGGCGGACCGTGTGCATGCGCACGCCGGGCGGCCGGGTCGGCCTGTACTTCGCGTTGGTCGGGCTCTGCCCGGGGCGAGGCTCGTTCAGCCGGTGAGGTTCGGCTGCGCGCCAATCCGAAGAAATCGTAAGGTTCTCTCGCCTTTACGAAGCCGGGGCGTGGTTTTCCGGTACGCCTGCGGGCTATCCGGGCGCCGCACCGATTCCGCGGCTGATCGAGGAGGAACGCGATGAAGACCGGAGGACGAGAGCGGGTTCGTCGTGGGCTGACGGCGGTGGTTTGCGCGGTCGTGGTGTTCGCCGTTTCGGCGTGCTCGCCCAGCGCGCGGCCCGCACCCGGTGAACGGCCGGAGTCGCCGCGTCCACCCACCTACGCGCCGGCCCCGAACGTGCCTGCCGGCACGCTGGGCACCAATGTGGAGTTCGGGCAGCTTTCGGTGCTGAACGTGTATCTGCTGCCGGCGCCGAACGGCGACTTCCGCAAGGGGGAGGATGCCCGCGTCCGGTTCACCTTGTTCAACCGCGGTTCGACGGAGGAGGCGCTCACCGCCGTGGGCAGCCCGGCTGCGGCCGCGGTGACGATGCACTGGGACCGGGCCTGCGACGGAACGGCGGAACAGGTTTCCCGGTTGCCGTTGCCGGCACGGAACGGGGTACCGGTCGTTCCCGGCGCCTCCGGTGTCCGGCACGGTCCTTTCTACGCCGAGATGACCGATCTCGGCCGCGACGTCCTCGCCACCACCCTGCCGGTCACGTTCACTTTTGCGCACGCCGGGACGGTCACGGTGGCGGCGAAGGTGCACCACCCGACGGCGGGCGACGCGCCGGGCCCGCTGGAGTGCCTCGATCCGATGACCGACACCGGTACGTGAGCTCGGGTGCAGCCCGAACCTGACAATTGCTCCGGACGACGATTGTTTCCCTGCATGGTCAGGATTCGGAGGAACCTGTGTCGCCTTCGGCTGTTTCCTGGCGACGGCGCCGAGCGACAGCGCGAGCGATCGCGTGCCCGGCCGCCACCGCCGGAACGGCGAACAGTGCGCCGGCGATACCGGCCTCTTCGCCGCCGATGGCGATCGCCAGCAGGACGACCAGCGGGTGCAGCCGGACGAAGTTGCCGGTGAGTACCGGTTGCAGGACTTGTCCTTCGAGTTGCTGAACCGCCAGAACCACACCGAGCACGATGAGGGCCGTCACCCCACCGTTGCTCACCAGGGCCACCAGGACGGCGAAAGCGCCCGTCAGGAACGCACCTACGTAAGGGACGAAAGCGCCGAGGAAGATCAGCGCGGCGAGGGGCAATGCGAGCGGCACCTGCAGGACGACCAGCCCGATTCCGATGCCGGCCGCGTCGATGAGGGCGATCAGCGCCGTGGTGCGGACGTAGCGGACGACGCCGTGGAAGGCGTCCCGTCCGGCTTCGTCGACGAGCCTGCGGGTCGACGGGCGCAGCAGGTCAAGAACGAACTGCCAGAGCTTCGGCCCGTCGTAGAGCAGCAGTGCGACGACGACGATCGCCAGGAGGCCTCCGGCGAGCGCCCGGCCGAGTGTCGTGAAGGCTCCCATGGAGCCCGACAGCAAGGCCTGCCGGTGCGCTCCGAGCCACGATTTCGCCTGGTCGAACACGGCGCTGAGCTGCTGATCGTCCAGGTGCCACGGCCCGGTGCGCAACCAGGAGTGCAGCCGGTCCAGGCTTTCCTCCACCTGATCGGCCAAAGTGGACGCATTGTCCAGGATCCCGAGCGTCACGATCGTAGCCAAGCCGGCCACCACCGCCGCTCCGGCGAGCATGGCGAGCGCGGTGGCGAGTCCCCTGGGGACACGGTGCCGGCACAGCCAGCTGAGAATGGGCTGCAGGAATGCGGCGAGGAGCGCGGCGAATCCCAGCGGTACCAGCACGAAGCTCAAGTTCGCCATCGCCGCGCGCAAAGCCCACAGCGCCAACAGGATCACGAGTACTTCGGCGGCGAGCAGGGCTGTTCGCCGGAACCCGGCGACACTGAGCTTCAGTCCGCGTTTGCCGTCTGGATCGGCCATCACCGATCGCGGATAGCCGGAGTTCCGCCGGCTAACCACAACGGGGTCTCCTTTGTCCCTATGCTCGGCCGCGGTACGCCGGACCTCGTGTGGTCGACCGAAGGCGGTCGCCCCGGGACCCGAGTCGACGATCCGGAGGCGACTGCATTCGAGTGCGGGGCGAGGTCAGACCGGATGGATGGACTTCACCGAAAGCTGGTGCCCCGGAATGTCCGTGCTCGCGCATCCGGTGCCGGGTGCAGTCAGGAATTTCGCCGCCGTTCCCTGCGAGAGGTGAATGCGCAGTCCCTGGACCGGGGTCGGCCGGCACTGCGCGGGGTCGTAGTTGTGGATGTTCACGAACTGGATGGTCGCCGCCGCGGTTTCGCCGGTGCCGAGCCGTACCGGGGCGCCCTTGTCACCTTCGGGGACGGCTGCTTCACCGACCTCGTGGCCGCCCTCGGCGGTCACGTAGGACACGCCGGGGAATCCTTGTACCGTGCACGGCGTGCCGCTGACGTTGGTGATCCGCAACGGCCGGTACCGCGAGCCGGCGCCCGCGTCGCCCTGACCCAGTTCGAGCCGGACATCGTCCGCCGTGCAGGGCCCGCCTCCGGCACTGCCCGAAGCTGTCGTGGCCGGCGCGGAGGCCGACGTGCTCGGCCAGGCCGTGGTACTCGTCAACGGAGTTGTGGGCATCAGGGGGTCCGCGGTGGGCTGCGGATCGCCGGTTCCGCAGGCGACCGGCAAAAGAAGACCCGCCGAACAGGCGACGATCTTGATCGAGCGGGAGAAGGTGGTCGGGGCCATGGCGTTCCTCCGGTGCGAGTGACGGAGCCGAGTGCGGTCAAAACAGAGGTTTCCCGCGTGGCAGCCGGAAACGCACTCCTCGGGGACTGCAAGGCAATCGTCAGGTACGTCGAAGTGGTCCGGTGTGCTCGGCTCGACGGCGGACCTGCTCGCGCTATCGATCGCCGGTCACCTGACGGATTCGTAAGGGAAACCGTAGTTTGTCATCACCCGTCTCAGGTATCCCGAGACAGGTCCTGTCCCATATCGGCGAGAGGAGCACCGTGACTACCGACGTTTCCCAGCCCGCACCCGCGGCTCTGGCGGCCATGCGCTCCGACTACGCACGTGTGGCCGAGACACCGCAGGCCCGGCTGGTCGAGGGGCTCGTCCTGCTCGCCGGCCTCTACACCGCGATTTCGCCGTGGACGGCCGGCTTCAGCCGTTACGGGGACATCAGCATCACGAACCTGATCTCCGGATCGGCCATCGCGCTGCTGGCCATCGCTTTGTCGGCCGTCTACGGCCGCGTACACACCGTCGCTTGGGTGGTGCCGGTGCTCGGTGCCTGGATCGTCGTGGCACCGTTCGCGGTCCAGCAGACCGATGCGGCGACCCCGATCGTGATCAACAACGGAGTCGTCGGTGGGGTGGTCTGCCTGCTCGGCCTCGGAAGTTTCGCTCTCGAAGTGCTGGCGCCCAGGCATCCGGTCAGCTGACGGCCTGGACCCGGGCCGAAGGGAGAAAAGTGATCAGCACCGAGTCACCACAGCAGAAGACGTTCTTCGGGCACCCCCGGGCGCTGGCGAATCTCTTCGGCGTCGAGATGTGGGAGAGGTTCTCGTTCTACGGGATGCAGGGCATCCTCACCATCTACCTGTACTACACCGCAGCCGAGGGCGGGCTCGCGCTGCCGATCGCGACCGCCACGAGCATCGTCGGCGCCTACGGTGGCCTGGTCTACCTGTCCACCGTCGCGGGGGCGTGGGTCGCCGATCGGGTCGCCGGCTCCGAGCACGTCCTGTTCGCCAGCGCGATCCTGATCATGTTCGGACACCTGGCTCTCGCGTTCCTGCCCGGGTTCACCGGTGTCGGCGTCGGCCTGGCCGCGGTCGCCCTCGGCAGTGGTGGCCTGAAGGCGAACGCCACTTCGTTCGTCGGACGCTTGTACGCGGAAGGCGACCCACGGCGTGACGCCGGTTTCTCCGTGTTCTACTTGGGAATCAACCTCGGCGCGTTCGTCGGTCCGCTGTTGACCGGGCTGGCCCAGCAGCAGCTCGGGTTCCACTACGGCTTCGGGCTCGCCGCGTTGGGCATGGCGCTCGGCCTGACCCAGTACGCGATCGGCCGCAGGAACCTCAGCCCCGACGCGAACGTCGTGCCCAACCCGCTGCCCCGGGCCAAGTGGCCGCCGGCCGCAGCCGGCGTCCTTCTCGTCGTGGCGACGATCGTGGTTCTGGTGCTCACGGGCGTGATCACCGCCACGAACCTGGCCACCGTCACCGTCCTGGTCGCCGCTCTGGCGGCGATCGGCTACTTCACCGTGATCCTGTCCAGCAAGCGGATCACTCCGGTGGAACGCAGCCGGGTTTACAGCTTCATCCCGATGTTCCTGGCCAGCTTCGTCTTCTTTTCCCTCTTCCAGCAGCAGTTCACCGTCGTGACGATCTACGTCGACGAACGGCTGGACCGCACTGTCTTCGGCTGGGAAATGCCCGTGTCGTGGGCGAACTCAGTGAACCCGATCTTCATCATCGTCCTGGCCGGAGCGTTCGCGGCGCTGTGGACGAAGCTGGGCGACCGGCAGCCTTCGACGCCGACGAAGTTCGCACTCGGGACGATCGCCATGGGCGCCGCGTTCCTGCTGTTCCTCCCGATGACGGGCGGCGGTCCCGGCAGTGCGCCGCTGCTCGGTCTGGCCGGCATCCTGCTGATGTTCACTGTAGCGGAACTGCTGCTCTCACCGGTCGGTCTTTCCCTGTCGACGAAGCTCGCGCCGGCGGCCTTCCGAACGCAGATGGTCGCGCTGAACTTCCTGTCCATCGCCCTGGGGACGGCGACAGCGGGAGCCTTGGCGAAGTACTACGACGTCCGCGACGAAGCCCCCTACTTCACCTTCGTCGGTGGTGGCGCGGTGGTGGCCGGCCTCATGCTGCTGGCAGCCGGGCCGGTCATCCGCAAGCTCATGCGTGGAGTGCGCTGAGCGGGGTGACCAGCACGCGGCTTGCCGGAATCGTTTCACTGTAAGGAGATCGTAGGGTCCGGTGCGAGTACTCCGAGGCGAGCATCGGGTAACCGAAGTCCATGACACCGGCGCAGGCCGGAAGCAACGAACAAAGGAGAGGACATTGTCATGACGGAGCGACGAAACGTCGACGGGCGCGGCGCCGTGGACACCCGAAGCGATCGACCGGCGGACCCCCGTGCGGTGCCCCCGGTGGATCCCGCGGACAGGTCGGCCATGGATCCTTACCGCGCCGGCCCGATACCGGGGCCGATGCCGCCCTATGGATACGCATTCGGCTACCCGCCTTACGGTCACCCGTACGGGCCGCGCTACGACGCACCACCGGACTCGCTGGGAGCAGGCGGGGCCAGTGCGATCACCTTCCTCGCCGGCGTGTGGTTGGTCATCGCGCCGTTCGCACTGGACTACCAGGCCACGGGATCCGGGTTCAACGGTACTGGAACGACGTGACGATCGGTGTCGTGGTCGCCCTCCTGGCCCTGGTTCGTGCGGTCGGCCCGCGCGACGTTCCCTGGTTCAGCGTGGTCAACGTCGTCCTCGGTGGCTGGCTGCTCGCGGCACCTGGGTGCTCGGCTACAACCAGGGCACCGACTCGGCGCCGGCGACGATCAACGACATGGTGCTCGGCGCCGTGGTCGTCATCGCCGCCGCCACCAGCGCCGGTTTCACGTATCACCACCGCGCCCGGATCAGGGAGCAGCACCGGCAGCAGGAGACCGAGCGTACGACGGCTCGCTGACCGCGTCGGTGCTGAGACCAGCCGGATGTCGCCTGAGTGGGCTCCGATGACTCGCGCGATCCCATCGCCGGTGAGAGGAGGCGGCCGTCATGCCGTTGACCACCAAACCGGAACACGAGCCTCCGGACGAGCGCGCCCTGGCCGCCTACGTCGGCGCGGTCGCCACCGAACTCGGCGTCCCTGTCGAAGACACGACGGCCGAGGTGTCCGATGCCGTGACCGCCGAAATCCCGCTGGCCGAGCGCTCACCGGAGCACCCCGACCGTGACATGCTGCTGATCTGGGACGACCGCAACGGCTGGCAGCTCGCCGTCGAAAGCGGCCCGTCCGGCGCGCTCACCGTGGTCGCCGCACTGAGCGAGGACCTGATACCGGCGCCCGGACGGGTTGCTGCGTTCGTCGCCGATGTCGTCGCCGGCCGGGCGACCCGCCTGGTACCACGCGCCCGGACCGGTGATCCGCTGGCCGCCCTTCTGGAGCGGTATCCCGACTGAACAGCCGAAAGGGTGCCGGCTCGGTGTCAAGGAGCCGAGGCGAGCACATGGTCGTCCGCGAGAGCGATGGCCAGTTCGCCGGCCGGGTTCGGGTGGAACGGCGCGGGGTCGCCCGAACCCTGGACGTACGGGCTGCGGTCGCACAGCTGGTGGCCGGTGAAGTCGGGTAAGACGGGAGTTGCTCCGGCGGCGCGCGCACCGTTGCCCAGGACGTTGTTCAGGGCGTCGAGCAAGGCGATCAACGATCGTTGCTTGGCCGGGGTGAGTCCGTGGCGGTCCAGGCAGTGTTCACCGGGGTCGAAGGGATTGTAGTAGAGGTTGATCAGTATCCGCGGGTGTGCCGGCAGGTTCGCCAGCCGGCGCAGCAGGTCGGCGTAGTCCACGGCGAAGCCGGCCAGCTGCTGCTGGAAGTAGGCGGTGGAGGCGTTGTCGTCGCAGGTCGGCTTCGCGGCGCAGAGCCGGAGCAGCGTGGCCCACTGGAGATCATCGGCGCCGATGCTGACGATGACGGTGCGCACCGGACCGGCCGCATGCACCTGGTCCAGCTGGGGAGGCACGGTGACCTGGCCGGCGCGCTGGGCGCCCAGCAGCCCCGCGGGGATGGTGGCGCCGCTGCAGGCCAGATCGAGGACCCGCCGGCCGGTGACGCCCGAGAGCGCCGACGCGTAGCTGTCGACGCTGCGTCCGCAGGCTCGAGCAACGGCGCTGGGGTTCGGCACCAGCGGATTGCCTACGCCGGCGGCAGTGGAATCGCCGATCACGACCGCGTCGGGCGCGGCCGAAGCGGGGCCGGGTGAGGGAGACGGGACCGGCCCGATCTTCGTCCGCCCGACCAGGGCACCCAGCGAGCTGACCTCGCTCAGGCGGGCTTGAGCCGTGACGGCGGAAGCGGTTACCGCTCCGGCGTTGACCGCTTCGACCGCGAGCACCGCGGCCACCACGGTGAGCACGGCCCGTCGCCGGGGCATCCGCAGCCAGCCGGCCAAGGCGCCGCTGAGCAGGAGTGCGCAGCCGCCCGCGATCGCCGCTTCGGCGAGAACGTAGCGCGTCCACCCGCCGGCCAGCGCGCGTCCGACACGATCGGCCGGGCGAGGGCTGTCGACGAGATCGGCCAGCTCGCTGGTCAAGGTGAGGCGGCTGAGCTCCAAGCGTGGCCGGATGGGACCGGGGAAGCGCAGTGCGGTGGGCAGCCGTTGCCCGAAGAGGTCCAGTTCGCCCGGACCGGACACCGCCGGAGACCGGACCGCGCCGACGAGGATCGTCTGACCGGCGACGGAAACCTCCTGCGCCGGCGCCAGGACCACCGCAGCACTGACGGACGCGGCCACGACCGCGAGGTACGCGGCACTCAGCCCCGTTCGCCGGATCCACCGTTTCATTCCCACCTCGGAGTCAGCCTCGGTCCGGGAGTTGCCGCAGCACGACCTGCTCGATCCGGGATGACGGCGTTGCCGCCGGCGAACCCGCCGGGCCGTCCACTATGGAGACGAACACAGGCCGCTCCCGGGGGCGAATCCTTGGCGCGTACCCGGCTCAGGGGTGATCAAACGCCGAGACGTTCGATGGTGGCGGAGGTCAGGATTCGCTGTCCGGCCACGGTGTCGTCGCTTGAAGAACGGCTTCGGTGAGGGCTTCGGTCCGCAGGTGGGTGACTTGCTGGTATTCCGGGTCCGCGACCATCCGGCTGAAGGCTTCCCGGCTCGGGTACTGCACGAGCAGCACCGCGTCCCAGTCCTGTCCGGATTCGGCGACGAGCGGGGTCGAACCGCTACCCGCGTACAGGACTTTCGCGCCGTAACGCGGCAGGAAGGTCTCTTCGAGGGCTGCGGCGTACTGGCTGTAGCTGTCCTGGCCGCCTTCGCGGAAGCGCAGCAGGTTCAGCATCACGACGGGACCGCCGGGGTCCTCGGCCAGGTACCGCTTGAGGTCCGCGCCACGCGGGTCGACTGCCATCTCAGGCCCTCCACTTCGATGCCGGCTGGGGTGAATGAGCGCTTGCTCAATCGTACTCGCGGCGCCGTCACGATCGGCCGGCGAGCTGTTCCTGGATCTGCTCCAAGCTGCGGCCCTTCGTCTCGGGCACCTTCCGCCAGAAGAACAGCAGGGCCAGCACGCTGATCCCGGTGTAGAGGAAGAACGTGCCCGGTCGGGAGATCAGCTCGACCAGCGACAGGAAGGTCACGGAGACGAGGAAGTTGGCCGCCCAGTTCCCGATCGTGCAGGTGGCCATCGCGACGTTGCGGACCGGCAGCGGGAAGATCTCGGAGATCATCAGCCAGAACACCGGGCCGAGCCCGATCCCGAACGACGCGATGTAGAGCAGCAGCGCGGCGAGCGCGAGCCAAGGCGCCTGCTGCTGCACGCCGGGGACCAGGAAGAACACCCCGAGTGTCGCGAGTCCCACGAGGATGCCCGCGGTGCCGGTGAGCAGCAGGGCACGTCGTCCGACGCGGTCCAGCAGGAGGACGGCCGCGATGGTGAACACCACGTTGGTGACGCCGACGAAGACCGTCTGCCCGATCGCTCCGCCCGCATCGAGGCCGGTCGCGGACAGAATCGTCGGGGCGTAGTAGATGACGGTGTTGATCCCGACGAACTGCTGGGCGAGCGCCAGCCCCAGTCCGACCACCAGCAGCGGTTTGAGCTTCGGCGACCAGAGCGCGCGGACTCCGGTGCGGCTCGTTTCGCGGGCGGCGGAGCGGATGTCCTCCAGTTCGGCGTCGACGTCGGCGTGCGGATCGTTCTTCCGCAGCCGTTCGAGAACGCTGCGCGCCTGGGAGTCGCGTCCCTCCTGGACCAGCCAGCGTGGCGAGTACGGCACGGTCAGCATGCCGACCGCCAGCGCGGCACCCGGGACGGCGGCGAGCCCCAGCATCCACCGCCAGTCGTGCGCGACGCCGGAGAAGGCGAAGTTCACCAGGTAGGCCACCAAAATGCCGATCGTGACAGCGAGCTGGTTGAACGAGGTCAGGGCGCCGCGGATGCGTGGGGGTGCCATTTCGGAGATGTACATCGGACTGACGAAAGACGCGGTGCCGACCGCGATGCCGAGCAGCGCGCGGAAACCGATCAGCATCGGCACCGAAACCGCGAACGCGGCGCCCAGGGAGCCGGCGACGTAGACCGAACCGGAGATGACCTTCGTCCAGCGCCGGCCGATGCGCCGGGCCGACCAGCCCGACAGCGCGGCACCGAGCACGGCGCCCACCAGCAGCGAGCTCACGATCAGCTCCTGGGCGAAGGTACCGGCGCCGAGATCCTTCTTGATGTAGAGCAGCGCACCGGAGATCACGCCGGTGTCGTAACCGAACAACATGCCGCCCAGGGCAGCGATCGCCGCGATCCGGAGGATGAGCCCGTTGTGGCCCTCCCGGATGGTGCCCAGGAACCCGGTCATCGCAGCCTCCTCTCGACGACGGCCTACCCGGCCGGAGTACGAGCAATCCCGATGT
The DNA here is from genome assembly GCA_033793495.1 of Streptomyces sp. MN03-5084-2B. Taxonomy (GTDB): domain Bacteria; phylum Actinomycetota; class Actinomycetes; order Mycobacteriales; family Pseudonocardiaceae; genus Amycolatopsis. Next base: position 67,605 of record JARAWT010000033.1, read on the forward strand.
CAGGGAAACGTCAGGTGACGCGTCGCCGTCACGTCTCCGGCTCTGCCCGAACAGGAAGGGCAGCCTCGACCCGTTCGCGGGGCAGTGCGCTGGCGAGAGCCAGCGCCATCACGAGGACGGTGAGGACCAGCGAGGCGACGGCTCCGAGGCTCAGCCCGAGGACGCCGAGGTTGCCGGCGTGCTCGTCTTGTGCCGGGTAGTCGCCGAGGTAGCTGATCAGGGCGAGCCCGGCGAACCACGCCAGCACCCACCAGCCGTGCCGGAAGTCCATCCGCGCCGTGCGACCCTTCGCGACCAGTTCGTGCACTCCGAGGAGGACGTAGCCGGCCAGGATGACGGCGAAGAGCTTCCAGTTGGTGTCCCAGCCCGTCCAGTAGATGATCAGGTTGGTGGAGAACAGGGCGAGGAAGGCGACGATCCACACGCCCGTGCGGCCGAGCCGGAACGGCCGGTGCCGGTCGGGGAGCTGGCGGCGCATGGCGAGCAGGACCAGCGGGCCGGATCCGAAGGAGAGCACGGTGCTGTTGGTGACGAATTCGACGAGCTTGCTCCAGCCGGGGAACGGCAGGAAGAAGAAGCAGCCGACGACGAAGGCCAGGACCAGGCTGACCCACGGCACACCGCTGCGGTTGACCTTCGCCAGGCCGGCCGGTGCGTTGCGGTTGCGTCCCATCGCGTACGAAATGCGGGCGGTGACGCCGGTGTAGATCAGGCCCGTGTCGCCGGGGGAGACGATCGCGTCCGCGTAGAGCAGCGCGGCCAGCCAGCCGGTCCCGATGATCGTCGCGATCGCGGCGAGCGGCCCGAAGGTGGCCAGCACGTCCGCGCCGGAGCTGAAGTTGGCGCCGACTCCCTGCCAGCCCTGAGCCTCGACGGCGCTCGAGGGCACCGCGCCGATGAAAGCCACTTGGAGGAGCACGTAGAGGATGCCGGTCAGCACGACCGAGCCGATCAGGGTCAGGGGAACGTTGCGTTTCGGGTTGTCGGTCTCGCCGGCGAGTTCGACGCCCTGCCGGAAGCCGAAGAACGAAAACGCGATCCCGGCGCTGGCGACCGCGGAGAAGATGCCGTGTGCCCCATAAGGGGCGAAACCGCCGAAGCCGGAGAAGTGGGAACCGTCGAAAGCCACCACCAGGAACACGATGATCACCACGGCGATGATCGCGAGCTTCCACCAGACCAGCACGTTGTTGATGCGGGCGAACCAGCGCACGCCGAAGAAGTTGACGAGGACGAACAAGGCGAGCAACGCGATCGAGATGACGGTGCCGGCGCCGGTCAGCGTCGGCTCGCCGGTCGCGTCGAGGTGTTCCAGCCACGGCAGGTAGTTGGTCGCGTACTGCACCACGGCGAGAACCTCGATGGGGGCGACCGCGGCCGCGGCTATCCAGGTGACCCATCCCATCGAGTAACTGGCGAACGAGCCGAAGGAGTAGTGCGGAAAACGGGCGACCCCGCCGGAGTGCGGGAACATCGTGCCGAGCTCGGCGTAGCTCATTCCGATGAGGACGAACATCACCGCTCCGATGCCCCACGAGACGATCGCGGCCGGGCCGGCCAGCTGGGCTGCGTTCAGGGCGCCGAAGAGCCAGCCGGACCCGATGACCGAGCCGACGGCGGTGAACAGCAGTCCGACGGTACCGAAGTGCTTCTTCAGGCGGGTGTCGTCGCCCGACGCCAGATGTGCGGAGCGGGTCGCCGCTCGGGACTCCGTGGCCATGGTGCGGTCTCCTCTCGCCGTCGGGACGGCGCGGCGTGACCGGCGAGCTCCCCGGTCCGACTGCGCTTACCTGGCCAGAGCGAACCACTCGAAAGTGCTTGCAGCAACTGTTGTAGTAAGAAATTTATCCGCCGTTCGAGTTGCGAAAACGCAAGGTCGGCGCAGGTATGGAATCGGCGTGGGTGGGGAACCCGGCGACGTCAGCTGTGCGTGCTGCCCGCAGGGCGCTGCTAGGTTCGTGCGGTGAAGAGGGTCGCGGGATCCGTTTCGCTGTCCGGATCGGTCAGCACCAGAACCTCGTCGCCTTCGTCGAGGATGAGGTCGCTCCGGACCCGCAATTGCCTGCCCTGACGCACGACCAGGCTGATCCAGACGTCTTCGTCGAGGTGGAGGTCTTCGACGGTGCAGCCGGCGGCGGGTGCGTCCGCGGTGATCCGGAAGCGCCGGGCTCCCTCCGGCTGCTGGTTGGTGCGGATCCCCAGGGCCCAGGGCCGGGGCGGCCGTTCGCGCATGGTGATCCCGCACCGAGCGGCGACCACCGGGATCAGTCCACCTTGAACGAGTACCGAGAACAGCACGACGACGAAGATGATCTCGTAGGCCAGGAGGCCTTGGCCCTGGTCGGAGGCGAGGATGTAGGTGCCGAGCAGGATCGGGACGGCGCCCTTGAGCCCGGACCACACGACGAACGCCCGTTCGCCGCGGGTCATGCGGGTGGCCGCAAGCAGCGGCCCCACCACGAGCGGCCGGACGACGAAGGTGAGCAGCACGGCCAGCACCAGCCCGATCCACCACGCGTTCGTGGTGAACAACGAGGACAGCGAGACGGTCAGCCCGAGGGCCACGAACGCGACGATTTCGGCGAGGCTGGCGAGCGAGGAGTGGAACCGCTCGACCTCCCGTTTGAACGGGGCCGCGGCGTCGCCGACGAGCACCCCGGCGATGAACACGGCGAGGAAGCCTGAGCCGTGGGCGACCGTCGCGGCGCCGTACAGCACGAACGAAACCGCGAGGGTGCGCAGTGGGTAGAGCCCTTCGGCCGGCATCTCCACCCGGCGGACCAGTTGCAGCAGCAACCACCCACCGACCAGGCCGACGGCCGCACCCACGCCCATCTCGAGAGCGAACTCGCCCAGCACGCTCAGGGAGGCACTGCCGATCCCGGCGTCGGCGGCGATGCCGGCCAAGCTGAGGAGCAGCGCGATGCCCACCGGGTCGTTCGCCCCCGATTCACCCTGGATCACCGTTCCCGCACGGCCGGTGATCCCGCGGTTGCCGAGCACAGAGAACACGACGGCCGGGTCAGTAGGGGCGAGCGCGGCGCCGAGCAGCAGGGAGAGCAGCCACGGCAGGCCGAACAGCAGGTGGGTGGCGACGGCCAGCGCGCCGGCGGTGAGGAAGGTGCCGAGCACCCCGGTGGAGAGCACCGCGCCCAGCGCCGACCGCAGCTTGCGGACACCGATGGTCATGCCGCCGTCGAAGAGGATCACCACCAAGGCGACGGTGACGACGTTTTCGACCACGCCGAGCGACAACTGCCGCAGGGACGGGACCAGGTCCGACGCCGCGGCCGCGGCGACCAGGAAGAACGCGGGCGCGGGCACCTTGAGGGCGGTACTGATCCGGTTGGACAGCAGCGCCAGCGTGACCACCAGCGCCGCGATCACCAGCGTCAGGCCGAACGACTCGATGTCGCCCACGTCGTCCTCCTCGGTCCGGCCGGCCAGCGGTGACTCCGGATACCCAGCGCGTACTCGCGAAATCGTCGTTTCCGGACGCCGCGTCACGGAGGGGCATCGAGCCGCTTGACGGGCTGGGCCGGGGTGATCCGGCCGATAGGCAAGCGGGCCAAGCCGGGTGCGCCTGGCCGGGAGGCCAAGCGTGCCATCCGGTTCGAACTCGGCGAGCCCGGCGTCAAGGTGCGGCAGTGGCGGCACCACCGGCGGTCGGAGCGGCCGGTCCGACCGCCGTGGCCATCCGGCAGCTGCGAATCACTGGGCCTTGCGGCGCCGGGCGAGCGTGGCGGTGACGACTGCGAGGACAGTGATCACGATCCCGGTGATCAGCTCGTTGAGGCCGGCGAAAACCGGCTGGTCGGCCGCCGGCCGTCCGATGAGCAGCGAGGCGATCACCAGCCAGGCCCCGACGGCGATGGTGACCAGGGCCGCCCACGGTGCGCCACGTGGGGCGGACCAGCGGATCCACGCGGTGATGGCCACCGCAACGCCGCAGGCGAGTTCGTTCCAGGCCGGTCCGGTGGCCGCGAGACTCAGTGACGGACCCAGGACGGCCGTGGACACGAGCAGCCAGAGTCCCGCCACCGCTTCGACGCCCAGGAGCAGTCGCAGCGCGGGTGAACCGGGACCGTTCCGGTCCATCTCAGGTGCCGGGGGACCACCGTGTTCGGGCGGGCGGGTTTTCGACGACACGATGCTTTCCTCGTAGGGGCCGGGCATAGCAGCAACCTTCCGGCAGGCAGCGGACATCATCCCGCTTCGGTTACCCCGCCATGTGCAGTCCACGGCCCGTGCGGCTGACGATTGCCTTACGCAGCCTGATCGAATCTTGTGCCCGTCTTGTCCGCTGCGCTGCGAGTTTGGCTATCTGCACTTCGTCCTGCCGGAACACACGGTGGACACTTCACATGCGCCGGGCCGGTTCGGCCAAGCGCTGCGGGTCGCCCTCCGGGAGGGGCGGTGCGGCGCCTTTCGGCCCGCAGCTACGGCCCGGCCGACGGGTGAGCCCGGTGCTCCCGGAACTGGTGGTGGACGCGGGACCGTGTCGCCGGGCGACGGTTCGCCGGGGACGTCACCGGGCCGGCGATCGTAAGCCAGTCGTCAGGTGCCACGTCCGCCTTCCGTGTGAGGGTGGGTGGATGACGACCGAAGCCGGTACCGGCACCGGAAACGTGGAATCCGCGGCCGGACACTTCGACGCATGCCGGCTGCGCGACGGTGCCGCCGCGCTGTGGCGTGCCTCGGCCGACCACCAAGCACGAGCCGTCGAGCTGGAGCTGGCCGAGGGCGCCGACTGGTTGTACCGCGCCCGGGTACAGCGCGACCTGGGTGAAGTGGTGGCGCAGCACGCCATGGCCCACCAGGAGCTCGCCGTTGCCCTCGAAGCGCGGGACGAAGCCGCGCGCCATCCCGAAGACTCGGCGGGCTGGGTCGCCGCCCTCGGCCGTTCCGGCGCGGCGCTCCACCGTGCGGAAACCCATTACCGGCGGGCAGCTTCGGTAGCGGTCCGCATCGCCGGCTGCAATGAAGAACAGCGCCGGTTCCGCAGGCTGCCGCCGCGACGAGTGGGCCACGTCGGCTGACGGCCACCTGACGCAAGGCACGACCGCGGGGCCCCGCAAGGCGGGCGGAGACGACGACCAATCAGTACACGGCTGTCATTGCCGGCTTCGGCGCGTCCGATACGGAGATCCGGCGGGAACATCCCGGCCTGGAGCCGCGGCGGTGGTGACCGACGGAGACCGGGTTGTCGGCAGCCGCGGCCGTGGCCCGCTGGAGCGCACGGCGACGGGGCGGTCTTCAGTACGCATCCTGTCCTGCGACGGCGAACCGCGCCGTTGGGGTTGTCCGCGCGCCGGTCGAACGAACGATCGGCCCGCCCGAGATGAGGCATGACGGGCGGACCCGGCTGAAACCCCTTTCACCCGGTGCGGCTGCCGATCGTGACGGTGACCTGCCGGTGATCGGCGCCGCGGACGACCTCCAGCCCGACCTGCGTGCCGGGATCGCGGGCGCGCAGGGCCGTCAGCAAGTCGTCGACGGAGCGTATGGCTTGGCCGGCGAACTTGACGATGACGTCGCCGGCGCGAACGCCGGCCCCGTCGGCTGGGCCTTTCGGGTCGACGCCGAGCACCAACGCTCCCTGGTCGGTCTGGACACCGAGGCGTTGCTGGATCGCCGGGGTGAGCCGGCCCAGGGAAACCCCGAGGTAGGGGTGCTTGGCGACGCCGGATTCGAGCAGCTGGCCGGTCGTGTCGACCATGGTGGCGGTGGGGATCGCGAAGCCGATCGACACCGCGCCGGTGCTCGGCGGGAGGTAGGCCTCGTTGATGCCGATCAGCTGCCCCGAGGTGTCGAGGAGCGCGCCGCCGGAGTTGCCGGGGGAGATGGCGGCGTCGGTCTGGATCAGGTCGACCAGCGAAGCGCTCTGCGCGGTGGAGCCCGGCACGTCGCGGTGGAGACCGGAGATGATGCCGGAGGTGACGGTGTTCTCGAACCCGAGCGGGCTGCCGATGGCGAGGACGGATTCGCCAGGCCGGGGGAGGTCGGTGCGCAGCTTGGGGACGGGCAGGTTCTTGCGGTCGGTGCGGATGACCGCGAGGTCGGTGATCTGGTCGGTGGCCAGCACCGTACCCGCCGATTGCGTGCCGTCGGCGTAGGTGATCGAGACCTGCTTCTGGTCGGTCACGACGTGCCGGTTGGTGACGACGACGTCGGGTTTGAGCACGACGCCGCTGCCCAGCCCGTTCGCGACGGTGACGGTGACGACGCTGGGACCGAGCTGTTCCACCAGGTCGGGAACGTTGCCGGCCGGTGCGGCGCTCGGCGCGTTCGACGGGGTGGCTGTCGTTGGTGTCGGGTTCGCGGGCGTTCCACTGCAGCCGCCGAGGAGCACGAGTGCGGCGGCGGCCGGTGCGAGGGTTCGGAGGTTCGGCATGGCGCCGACATACCCACGCCGGACACGACGACACGTACCTGACGGAATCGTAAGGTGACCGCACAGCTGCTCTGGCCGGAAACCCTTCGACGATCCGGACGAGCCACTGCCGGTGTTCCCGCGGCACGGTCGATCATGCCGAAGATATTGCATTAGCGAAGTGTTGACTGAGGAAAGTGTATCCGGATCGGGTCGCCGGGTAGCCGTGTCGTCGATGGCGCGGATCGCCGCGTCTGTCCTGTGACGGGAGGAGACTGCAGCTGTGGACGCCAAGTCGTTCATCCGCGAATTTCCGGCAGTGCACCTGGCCATCGGCGTGTTCGGTAACGTCATCTTCTTCGTGGGGAGTGTCCTGTTCGTGTGGCACGCCACCGAAGTCGTCGCGATCTGGCTGTTCATCGTCGGGTCCTTCGGGATGATGCTCGGTGCCGTGGGGCAGGCCGTCTACACCTACGAGCGGCATCGGATCAACGGCGCCCCCGGGGACCGCAGCCGCGAAGCAGCGCACAGCTGACCGCCCACGATCCGGCGCGACCACGGTTGCGACGGTTGACCGGTGTGGCGACGGGATGAACGTCCGCGCTGCCGATCATCGATCGAGACCGTAGACGAAAGACCACTTCGCGCACCGCGAGCTGACGGCGTGAATCAGCGTCGGGCCGGGTGTTCCAGAACGTCGTTGTGGTGGTGACCCTTGGTGAGTGGCGTGCTTGCGTTTCCCCGCGCCTGCTGCGGAACTGGTGTACGGGCCGATCCGTCGCTACGGCCGCGCTGAGCCGACGCCTTGAACGCTTTGCTGCGCATGTTGCGTGACGTCGCTGTCTGGTGACGAAGACCAGCGGGATGAGGTGACCCGGCAGGCGGCGCTGGTTGCGGGGCGATGCCGGAGTCCCTGACTGAGCCGGACCGGGACCAGGTGACGGACATGGCCGACCGGGTCCGGCTGGCTTTGCGTGGCGAGGTCGGGGCAGCGTGCGCCGCGGACCGAAGCGGGGAACCCCTTCCGTCTGAATGGGCCGTGAGGAGCTGGTCGCCGGCTCGGTGGCTGTTTCCGGTCAGGCGGCGATGGCGAACAGCCCGGCGACGCCGACGGTGTAGAGGACGGGAACGACCAGGGAGTCTGCGCCCATCCGGAGGATCCGCTTCCTGGGATGGAACAGCAGCCCGGCCGCCCTCCCGACCGGACGCGCTGATCACGGCAGCGATCGTCGAGGTCGTCGCTCTGGCACGCGTTGCCTGCCCGCTCGTGGTCCGAGCTTTCCGGACACTGTCCCGGGCGACAAGCCCAGCTGGGTCGCGCGCCGGTTCACTCGACGCATGACGCTCGAGCTCGGCGGGTGTTCCGCCTGAGCCTCAGGGGTGCGTGGGTGTCCTCTTTGGGCTGTATGGGTGTCCTCACGCGGCCAAGCCGCGACGGTGCGATTCCGCTCACGAGAGTGTGATCACCCCGTCACGGTCATGTTCCTGGCAACAGTTCGACTGGGCAAGCAATCGTGCGATTGCCGTAGCCGACACCGCCAGAAGGAGTCACCGTGCCCGTCCCGATTTCCGAAGCCCTCGACGTTCAGTTCGAAGCCGCGCAAGGCAAGATCGCCGACCTGCGGCGGCCGGGCCGGTACCTGCTGAGCTCGGCTTTGGCGGGCGCCTACATCGGGATCGCGGTGGTGCTGCTGCTGGCCGTGACCGGGCCGCTCAACGCGGCGCAGTCGCCGTGGACGAAACTGGTGCAGGGTCTGGTGTTCGGCATCGCGTTGACGTTGGTGGTGTTCGCGGGTGGTGAGCTTTCGACCGGGAACATGATGACGATGGTGCAGGGGATGTTCGCGCGCCGTCGCGGGATGGGCGCCGGGTTCGCGGTGATCGCGGGGTCGTTCGTGGGCAACCTGGCCGGTTCGGTGGTGTTTGCTTGGCTGGTCCACGAGAGCGGGATCCTGCAGGCCGGAGCCACTCCCGGGCACGCGGCGCCCGCGGCCGCGCTGCTGGCGGCCACGGTGAAGGCCAAGGCCGCGGAGCCGGCGGCGATGCTATTCTTCCGTGGGGTGCTGTGCAACTTCCTGGTCTGTCTCGCGGTGTGGATGGCCGCCCGGACGAAGTCGGACGGGGCAAAGCTGACGCTGATCTTCTGGTGCCTGCTGGCGTTCATCGGCTCGGGGTTCGAACACGTCGTGGCCAACATGACGGTGTTCTCGCTCGGGCTGTTCGAGGATGTCCCCGGCGCGACCTTCGGCGCTTTTGCGACGAACTTGGTCCTGGTCGGCCTGGGTAACCTCGTCGGTGGTGGCCTGCTGGTCGGCGCGGGCTACGGCTTCCTCGGCCGCGGCGACTCCACCCCGGCCGCCGAACCCCGCCCCGTCGGCGAGACGCTCAAACCGGCCTCCGCGTAGGCAGTCGCCTTTACTGTGTCGCGCTCGGTTGAGCCGGTGCGCCGGTCGTGATCGGGGGTGAGCTGATCGGTGCGCCGGAGCTGGCCGTCGGGTAGGAGCTCGCCGAACAGGTGGACTTCGGTGACGACGGTCCGGTCGCGGCGCATGCGGGCGTGGATGGTGAGTTTGCGGGGAGTTTCGTGCCGTCGATGACTGCCTCGTGCACGTCGAACCGGTAGTCCTCGAGGTTCTTGCGCAGCGGCCGCAGGTGCGCCACGAGTCTGAGTCAACGGAAGGGCCACGCGCTCGCCGCGCCGATGCCGCGGTCATCGCGCTCGGTCACGCCGCGGGCGGCGAGGCGGCGGCTGAATGGCTCTCGGTCGCCGAAGCCGAAGCGGCGTTGCAAGTCAGCTTGCTGCGTCTCGTCGGCGCGGAACGACTTCCGGCGAGCTCACCGCGTGAGCCGGCCACCAGGCCGCTGTTTGCGCGGCTGAGGCCGGCTGCTGCTCACTGAGGCGCTCGCGGTCTGGTGCCATCGGCTCCAACCCGCTCGAGCCGGTTCACCTCGCGGCTCGGGGTGGCGTCGCGAATGTCTGTACATGGTCGATAGCCGCCTGCAGGGCGTCTTTCAGCGGGGTGATGTCGCGGGCGACCTGCGCCAGGAGCATGCCGCCTTGGAAGGCGGCAAGCAGGAGATGGGCCAGCCGGGTGGGGTCGGCCTCGGCGCTGAGGCGGCCGAGCCGCTGCATCCGTTCGAAACCATCCCGGAAGACGTCCCTCCACTGCTGGAACGCGTTCGCGAGTTCCGTGCGGACGTCCAGGTCGGTCTTGATGATCTCGCTGGCGAGTGAGCCGAGGCTGCAGCCTGCCTGGTAGGAGCGCTCGTAAGCGATGTAGTGGTCCGCCCAGTCCCGAAGCGAGTCGAAGCTGTCGAAGTGCGTGAACCGCTCATTGCGGTGGAACGTGAGGACGCGCTCGGCCTGCCACTCGATAACCGCGAGGACGAGGCTCTCCTTGGTCGGGAAGTAGTGGTTGAGCTGTGAGCCGCTGACGCCGGCGGCGTGACGGAGCTGCTCGTTGTTCGTCGCGTGGACGCCGTGGGTGTAAATGAGCTCCGCGGCGTGCTCGAGGATGCGGGCCCGGGTCGCCTGCCCCTTGCTCGTGAGCTTCTGCGGCGCGCGCGCTTCCGTGGTGGCTCCCATGCTTCCCAGCGTAGCTCAGAGTGGGCTTGACAGCCCACTCTGGTGAGCGTTCACTGTCGTTAATGGGCTTGCTAGCCCAAAACTGACGGTCACGAGACATGCGGAGGCACTCATGCGGGCAATAGTCGCGACGGATCAGGCCGCGGAAGCGGCCGGGATCACCCTCATGGAGCGGCCCGAGCCGACGTCGGCAATCAACGACGTCGTCGTCGAAGTCCATTCGTCGGGGTTCGTCCCCGCGGAGTGGGAGTGGCCCTCGACGTGGGTCGATCGCTCCGGGCACGATCGAGCCCCGGCAATCATCGGCCACGAGTTCGCCGGAGTGGTGTCCTCCCTCGGCTACGGCACGACGGGACTCTCGGTGGGACAGCGGGTTTTCGGGATCACCGATTGGCACCGCGATGGCACTTTGGCCGAGTACGTGGCCGTGGAGGCACGCAATCTTGCGCCGCTGCCGGGGAACGTCGACTTCACGGTGGGTGCGAGCCTGCCGATCTCCGGTCTGACCGCGTGGCAGGGCCTGTTCCAGCACGGGCGTCTGCGGGCGGGGCAGAGCGTCCTCGCCCACGGCGCCGCCGGCGCCGTCGGCGCCGTCGGGTCCGTGGTGACACAGCTCGCCCGGGAGTTCGGCGCCTACGTCATCGGTACCGGGCGGGCGGCGGACCGCCAGGCAGCACTCGACTTCGGCGCGAACGAGTTCCTCGACCTCGACCACGACGATCTCAGCGACATCGGTGGGGTCGACCTGGTCTTCGACGTCATCGGCGGTGACGTCCAACGGCGCTCGGCGGGCATCGTCCGGCCGGGCGGGACGCTGGTGTCGGTGATCGGGCCTGTCGAGGCGCGCCCGGTCGACGGCCTCGCGATTGACTTCGTGGTCGAGTCCGTTCCGGACCAGCTGGCGAAGATCGTCGACCGGGTGCGGGACGGGCGGCTTCGCATGCACATCGGCACCATCGTGGCTCTCGACGACGCCGTCCCGGCGTTGAACCCGGCCGAGCGGCGCAACGGCAAGACCGTCGTTCTCGTGCGCCCCTGAGCGCCCGGCAACCGACAACGAAGCAGGTTCGGCGAGCACTGGCCCGATCGGTGTATCCGGCCAGGCAGTCGGGGGAGTTCTCGTTGTCTCTTGTCGCCCTTGAGTTGTCCACGTCGAGGTACCGGCCCGCGACGAATATGTCCCGGCCGTCTTTGCCGGGTTGACCGGGGCGTGGGAGAGCCGGACGTGCACGTCGGGGTCGCTGCTGATGGTTAGGCCTTCGAGACGCATCACGCAGGATCTCGACCGTGCCGGCGGACCGGCTGCGGTGTGCGAGGCGCGGCGACCTGCTTGTCCCTTGCACCGGCGAGTTCGCGGGCTTCGTCGATGAGCGTGGTCCAGCGGCGTTCGTCCCGGTCGGCGATCAGGACCCATTCGCGGAACACTCGTCCCGCCGGTGCGAACGGCCGCCCACTCCGTCCGCGATCAGCTGCCGGACGCGGCGTGACAGCTTGACGACCAGGTCGCCGGTGCGATGGTCGCAGGAGGCGAAGAACGCACCTGATCGGCGCAGGCAGGGGAAGCCCATCATGGTGCCGATCGCGACATCGGGATGGGCGAGTGCAGCGGCGCTCATCTCGTGGAAGAACGCGGCCACGCATTCGGGCACGACCTCACCTCCTTACTACTCGACTCGCAGCAGATATCCAGTGGCCGCCAGCATCGCGGCCAGGCTGACTCCGGTCCCTCGATGCGGACTTCGCCGGGGGCTCGGCCGTCGTCCCAGCCAAGCTCGCCGGCGGCCCAGCGATCGAGGAACTCCGCGCTGGTCCGCACCGTCATTTCGGGTTCCTCGGCGAAACCGGGACGCTGGTGCAGCCGGGCCGCCGATGAAGTGGAAGGTGGCCGGCTCGCCGTCGACGGTCAGTTCGAACTCGCCGTCGGCCAGGTCGCGGATGCCGCGCACTTAGGTGACGTCGAAGCGCTGCTCCGGTGAACCGTCGGCGGTCGGGTCGGCGAGGAACCCCGACCCCTCCACTGCCGCAGTTCGCGCAGCGCGCCGTCGAGTGCCCGGCCGCGGTCGGTCAGCGTAGACCACGCCGCCGCCGACCGGGCCGGGTTCGCGGGTGACGACTGCGGCGCGTTCGAGCGTGCGCAACCGGTCGGTGAGGGCGCTGGTCCCGATGCCGGGGAGCCGGGCGAGCAGCTCGGTGAAGCGGGACGGGCGTTTGAGGAGCTCTTGGACGATCACGAGGGTCCACCGTTCCCGACGACGTCCAGGGCCTTCGCCAGGGGGGCAGAACCGTCCGTAGCCGGTCCAGAGGGCTCGGGGCATGTCAGGCGGCGGGCTGCAGCGCGGCGTTGAGGGCCGCGGTGTCGAAGAGCAGGCGCGCGGCGGCGAGCTTGCCGTCGCGGAAGGTGGTCCATTCCGCCATCGGGATCGAGACGACCCCGGTCGCGGTCTCGATCTTGAAGTCGTAGATCGAGCAGACGTCGTCGCCGTCTTCCCACTGCCGGTGCAGGTCGGCGCTGCGCATGATCGGGCACAGCCCGGCGGAGCCTTCCAGGAAACCGGCCTTGCCCTCGGACTGCAGCATCGGGCCGTGGAACCGGAAGTCGTCGGTGAGCAGCTCCGCGGCGCCTTCGCGGTCGCCGGAGGTGAATCTCGTCAGGTAGGTGCGGAAGAGTTCGGCGTTCGACATCAGGTACTCCCTTGATGAGATCAGGCTCTCGTAATAGGAGTTGCTCGTGTCGCGTCAAGGTCCTGTTGTTCGTAGGGTGGGCCGCTCCGGGGGCCATCAGTCGGAGGCGGGAATGGCAGTCGACGTACAGACCGAGATCGTGATCGACCTTCCTTGCGACGAGGTTGCCGTGTATGCGATCGATCCCTCGCATGCACCGGAGTGGTACGCCAACATCGAATCCGTGGAGTGGGAAACCCCCGCACCGCTGGGCGTGGGTTCACGAGTCGCGTTCGTCGCCCGGTTCCTGGGACGCAGGCTGGCCTACACCTACGAGATCGTCGACCTCGTCCCGGGCGAGCGGCTGGTCATGCGCACCGCGCAGGGGCCGTTCCCGATGGAGACGACGTACACCTTCGCCTCGCGTGGAGACGCCGCCACGCACATGACGTTGCGTAACCGCGGTGAACCGAAAGGCTTTTCGGCCATCAGCGCGCCGCTGATGACCACGGCGATGCGCCGGGCCAACCGCAAGGATCTGGCCGCACTGAAGGCATTGCTGGAACGGGCCCACCCACCTTCCGGTATGTGATCAGCGCGTCCTCATCGGACACCGCGGCCGCCACGGGCGAGGAAGTCCCGTTCGGCGTCGGTGGGTGCCAGGGTGGCGGCTCGCTGGTAGGCGGTACGGGCCTCGGTGTCGTGGCCGAGTTGCCGCAGCAGGTCGGCCCGGGTGGCGTGGAAGGCGTAGTAGTGGTCCAGATCCAGCTCGTCCACGAGGGTGAGCGCGGCGGCCGGGCCGTGGACCTCGGCGACGGCGATGGCGCGGTTGAGCGCCACGACCGGCGTGGGCGCGAAAGCGAGCAGCTGATCGTAGAGGGCGAGGATCTGCCGCCAGTCGGTCTGCGCGGCGGTCGCGGCGTCGGCGTGCACGGCCTGGATCGCCGCCTGGAACTGGTAAGGACCGGGGTGGTTGTGGTGCAGGCATCGGCGCACGATTCCCTGCCCCTCCGCGATCAGGGCGCGGTCCCAGCGGCTGCGGTCCTGGTCGGCGAGCAGTACGAGGGAGCCGTCCGGCCCGGTCCGGGCCGGATGTCGCGACTCGGCCAGCAGTACCAGGGCGAGCAGCCCGGCGACCTCGGGTTCGTCGGGCATGAGCGTGGTCAGGATCCGGGCCAGCCGGATCGCCTCCTGGCAGAGGCCGGGCTGGCTGAGTCCGGTGGTGTAGACGAGGTAGACGACGGCCAGCACGGGCCGCAGCCGGCCGGGCAGTTCCCCGGCAGTCGGGACTCGGTACGGGATGCGGGCCGTCTTGATCTTGCGTTTGGCGCGGACCACACGTTGCGCCATGGTCTGCTCGGTGACCAGGAACGCGCGGGCGACCTCGGTCGTCGACAGGCCACCCAACAGACGCAGGGTGAGCGCGACCTGCGCCTCGGCGGACAGGGCCGGGTGGCAGCAGGTGAAGATGAGCCGCAGCCGGTCATCCGCCACCACGTCCACCTTTCCGAGATCGCCCCGAGTACCCAGCACCGCCAGGTCGGCGAGCAGTTCCCGGCCTCGCGCGTCCCGGCGCAGCCGGTCGACGGCACGGTTGCGGGCGGTGGTGGTGATCCAGCCACCGGGGTTGGGTGGCAGACCGTCGAGCGGCCACTTGCGCAGGGCGAGGGCGAACGCGTCCTGCACCGCGTCTTCGGCCAGGTCGATGTCACCGCAGAAGCCGATGACCGCGGCGACGGAGCGGCCGGACTCCTCGCGGAAGATCCGGCCGACCGTCGCCTCGTCGACCACGCCTGTCAAGCCATCGGCTCCTCGGCGAACGCAGCGAACGGGCGGACTTCGATCGGTACCTTGATGCACCCGGTGACCTTGGCCGCCCAGCCGAGCGCGGCGTCGAGGTCGGCGGCCTCGATGACGTAGAAACCGCCGAGGTGGTCCTTGGCCTCGGCGAACGGGCCGTCGGTCGTCAGCAGCTGCCCGCCGGACTCCCGCACCACAGTCGCGGTGTCCGGCTCGTGCAACCGGCCGGAGAACACCCAGGCCCCGGCCGCGGCCATCTCCCGCTCGATCTCTGCGAGCCGCGCGTGGGACTGCCGCATCTGCTCCTCGGGCATCGGCTCGCGAACTTCACCGTCACGGCTGTGCACCGACAACAAGTAACGCGTCACAGTGTCTTCTCCTCATGCCGGGCGGGCCTACCCCGCATCCTCGCCTCACAACGAACGGATCGCACCCGGATCGACACCGGAATCCACGAAAATTCAGCGGTGCCCCTGCCGGGGCGTCCACTCCTGCGCGGCCCAGGCGGGATCGAGGGGAGTGCTCGCGATGTGGTTGGTGTAGTTCGACAGCGTCTTCACGCCGACGCCGAGGACGACGTCCAGCAGCTGGCGGCGGCTGAAACCGGCGGCGAGGAACGCATCGACTCCTGCGTCGTCCACCCAGCCGCGTCCGTCCGCCACGGCCTTGGTGAACGCGCGCATCGCCTCCAGTGCCGGGTCGTCGAGCGGCTTGCCGTCGCGCAGTTTCGCCACCGTCTCCTGGTCGAGGCCGGCACGCAGGGCCATGGTGGAGTGCGCGGCCACGCAGTAGGAGCATTCGTTGGCCACGCTGGCGGTGATCAGCACCACGTGCTTGGCCGGCCCGGGCAGTGACGACGCTTGGAACTTCTCGAACAGCAGGTTGTACCCGGCCAGTAGCTCCGGCGACTCGGCCATCACCCCGGCCAGCGTGCTGACGAATCCGAGGCGGCGCTTGGCGCCGGCCAACATCTCACGTGCCTGCTCGGGCGCGGTTTCTTCGTCGTAAACAGTGAACTCGGCCATCTTGCCATCGGCTCCTTCCAGTACAGAACTTGGACCAGTCGTTCCGAGATAGAGAGTATAGTATCTTGGATCGTCCGTTCCAGGTTCGAAGGAAAGATCATGGCCGACGTCAAGCACTTCGACGAAGCCGCCGTGCTCGGCGTGGTCGTGGAGCTCTTCTGGCGGCAGGGGATGGCCACCACCGGCATCCGGGACGTCGTGGCCGCGACCGGCGTCAGCCGGTCGAGCCTCTACGCCACATTCGGTGACAAGAAGCAGCTCTACCTGGCTGCCCTTGATCGCTACCTCGACGACAACGCACTGCCCGGCTTCGCGCGGCTCGCCGACGACCCGAGCGGGCTACCGGCGATTGCCCGGTTCTTCGACCAGCTCATCCGTGTCCGCTGCTCCGGCGAACGTGCTCGATGGGGATGTCTGATGGTCAACGCGCACACCGGTGCGGAGAGTGCCGACCCCGATGTGCGGCGCCGCCTCGACCGCCACCACGGCCAGCTCCGCGCCGCGTTCCGGGACGCGCTCGGCACTGCCCGCCGGCTCGGTCAACTCCACCCAGGGGTCGATCCGGAGAGCGCCGGCGGTCAGCTCGCGCTGCTGGCCTACGGCGTCAACCTGCGGTCACGCGCCGGCGCACCCGCCGCTGAACTCGACGACACGGTGCGTCACGCTCTGTCCGCCCTCGCGGCGCACTGACTTCCCGTACCGGTAAAGACCAGGGGTAGTCTTGCTCCTTCTGCCCGGAGGTAGGTCAGGCGTAGCCGCGCTTGAGCATCATGCCGGCGGCCTTGTCGAATTCGGCGTCGGTCGGGATGGCGAAGTCCAGCGCGTTGGCGTAGCGGGTGATGATGTTGAACACGGCGGCGACCGCGGCCGCGTCTTCGAGCTGTCGCCGGGTGACCCCGGCGGCCAGCGCCGCTCGGACGTGCCCACCCTCCAACCGATCGGGATGCAGGGTCATGGTTTCCAGGAGCGCGAGCGTCGCGCGCAGGGGCTCGGAGATGGGCGCGTTGCGGTAATCGGTGAGGGCCGCGTCGGCGACCGCCTTGTCCATCCCGTGCACGGCGATGGCGCGGTGAGCCCCGACGCAGAACGGACACGAGTTCCATTTCGCGACCATCGCGGCCATCAGTTCCCGCTCGGCGACGGACCAGTCACTCGGTCCCCGCATCGCAGCATGCGTCCACGTGCCGAGCGCCGTACCGACGAAACCCTTGTGGTAGAAGGCAACCCTCGCCGCGTCGGGAAGGCGCGCGCCCAGCGCCAAAGAGATGACCCGGATCAGCAGCCGGTTGCGGAGACCGTCACCGTGTTCGACTTCAGGCAGGCGCATCGGTCGCCTCCGCGATCACCCGGGCGGCGGCCTCCCACCGGGCCAGGCCCGCGCCGATGCAGGCGGACATGACGATTTCGAACGCTGCCTTGTCGCTGCCGCTCGCCTGCCGGACGGCGGCGACCTCGGCCTCGGTCACCCGGTGGGAGGCGTCGCCGATCTGCCGGGTCAGGTCGTCGTACGGTGCGGCGATGGGCGGTCCGCCCGCTGCCCGGGCCGCTGCCGCGGTCCGCAGCGCCGGGTCGGTGACGCCGGTGTCGCCGGCCATCACCGTGCGTTCCGTGTCCGCGTGATGGCGGTGCGAGTCGTCGGTTCCTGTGCTCACGTGGCCTCCGGGATCGGGTCCGGTGTGGACGGTATCCGCTTCAGGCGCCTGCAGCATCCCGTTGCGTCGCGGCCCGGAACCGGTCGAGTTACAGCGGCCAGCCCGAGCCGGCGCCGAGGCTGGTGAAGCTCTCCCATCCTTCGCCGTGCCGGTCGAGGTGGCGGTGCTCGAGGGCGACCCGGGTGCGGTCGGTACCTTCGGCGGTGAACCGGATCTCCACCTCGCTGGTGTGGTCGGGCTCCAGCTGCCAGCGCGGGCTGATGTCCCAGCTGAGGACGAGCCGGTCCGAGGGCTCGTAGGCGAGGACCCGCGCCGAGGTGCAGCGGCTGCCGTCGGAGCCGACGTCGTACACGGTGCCGCCGGTACTGGTCTCCAGCACGGTTCGCTCGATCGGCACCGAGAGGAGGTTGTGCTCGCGCGGCTTGACCTCGTCGAACCGTTCGGTGAACACGCGGAAAGCCTGCTCGGGGGATACGTCGACGACGATGTCGACGTGCACGGCGGTCGAATCCTGCGACGTGGTGCTCATCTGGGGCCCTTTCGGTGAGTTGATTCACCAGAGGACGAACCGGCACCCGCCTTCTCGACAGCTCATCTCGTCAATCTTCGAGAGCGCGGATCCGGCCGGCGAGGAAGCGCCGGTCGGCGGGGTTGGTGGCGAGGTCGTGAGCCCGCCGGTACGCGGCGGCCGCGGCGTCGGTGTGGCCGAGGCGGCGCAGGAGGTCGGCGCGGGCGGCGTGCAGGAGGTGGTAGCCGTCGAGGCCCTCGATCCGGTCGATAAAGGCGAGCCCTTCGTCCGGCGTGGTGGCCATGGCGACGGCCACGGCGTGGTTGAGCGCGACCACCGGCGAAGGCGTCGCCGCGAGCAGTTGCTCGTAGAGCGCGGCGATCGCGGACCAGTTCGTCGGGGCCTGGGTGTGCAGCACGGCGATGGTGGCCTGCAGCTGGTACGGACCTGGCGCGCCGAGGCGCAGGGCCCGGTCGAGCAGCCCGACGGCTTCGGCGATCTCGGCGTGGTCCCAGCGGGACCGGTCCTGGTCTTCGAGCAGGATGAGGTCCCCGGTGGGGGTGTAGCGGGTGGCCGAGCGCGAGTGGTGGGCCAGCAGCAGCGCGGCCAGGGCGAGGGCTTTCGGTTCGTCGGGCATGAGGGTGGCGACGAGCTTGGCGAGGCGGATCGCCTCCTGCTGCAGCTCGCGGTATTCGGGTTCGCCTGCGGAGGTGTAGCCGCGGGTGAAGATCAGGTAGATGACCGCGAGGACGCCGGAGAGCCGCTGGGGCAGCAGGTGGTCGGCGGGGACGTCGAGGCTGATGCCCGCGTCGCGGATCTTGCGTTTGGCGCGCACGAGCCGCTGGGCCAGGGCCGTCTCGGCGATGAGGAAGGTGCGGGCGATCTGCCCGGCGGTCATCCCGGCGACGGCCTGCAGTGTGAGGGCGATCCGCGCTTCCTCGGCCAAGGCCGGGTGGCAGCAGGTGAAGATGAGGCTGAGCCGCTCGTCGCCGAGGCTGAGCAGGCGCTCTTCGTCGAAGTTCGTGGTCGCCGCCTCCGGCTGTGGTGCGAGCTGGGCGAGCTTGTCCCGGCCGGTGCGGGCTCGCCGGAGCCGGTCGATCGCGGTGTTGCGGGCTGCGGTCAGCAGCCAGGCGACCGGGTCGTCGGGTGGCCGGTCGTCCCAGGTGCGCAGGGCGAGCGTGCAGGCGTCCTGCAGCGCGTCTTCGGCGAGTTCGAAGTCGCCCAGTACGCGGACCAGGGCGGCGAGCATCTTCGTGCGGTGCTCGCGGTAGGTCTCCGACAGGAGGAGCGCGGCCGTCATGCGCCCGTCGACGGGCGGTGGTCGAGGTCCGGGACCCTGGCGATTGGCCTGACCTCGATGGTGCCGTCGGCGGCCATGGGGCAGAGCGCGGCCAGTTCGAGGGCTTCGTCGAGGGAGCGGCAGTCGAGGACATAGGTGCCGCCGAGGTGCTCGTGGGTCTCGGGGAACGGGCCGTCGGTGATCAGCGTCTTGCCGTCGCGGACGCTGACGGTGGTGGCGGTGTGCTCGCCCTGGAGAGGGTGGCCGGAGACGAATGCGCCGCGTCGGCGGCATTCGTCGGCGAAGGCGTTGACCCGGGCCAGCGCGTCGGGGAAGGCCGGGTCGCCGGGTTCGGGACGGTCGCAGTTGTAGATCAGCAGCATGTACTGCACGTGTCCTCCAGTGGCTCGGGTGCGTCGCAGAGGATGACGAACGGACCGGCCGTGACTCGACAGGTCTTCCCGAGATTCTTGGCCATGGTGGCGTTCGAGGCACTCCGGCCGTCGAGACGCTTCCGGTGCCACTCGGCCAGTGCTGCTCGGACCAGGCCGCCGATACCTTTCGCCGGTTCCAGCGGTCTCCCTGTCGACGGTGCGGCCCGCCCGAGCGGCCGCCCGTGACGAACTCACCGAGAAGGAGAGCCGTGAGCGTTCCTGCCACCATGCGTGCCCTGCAGCAGACCACTCTGAAAGGCCCGCAGGACATGCACCTCGTCACCGATGCCCCGGTGCCGAGACCTGGGCCGGGTGAGGTGCTGATCCGGGTTGCCGCCGCCGGGGTCAACTTCGCCGATCTCTCGAAGGCCTGCGGCACGTTCGGGGACGGCCCGCAGCCGCCCTATCGGGCGGGGTTCGAGGCGGCCGGCGAGGTCGTCGCGTTGGGAGAGACGGTGACCGGTCCCACTCCGGGGACGTACGTGACCGGTGTCGGTGATGGAGCGTTCGCCGAGTATCTGGTCCTGCCCGCGGCGGCCGCGATGCCGGTGCCGGCCGGGTGGACTGCCGAGCAGGCGCTGGGCCTGGTCGTGAACTGGCCCACCGCGCTCGCCGCGCTCAAGCCACTCGGCCGGGTAGCGGTCGGCGAAACCGTGGTCGTCCCCGCGGCCGCAGGTGCGACGGGTCAGGCGGCGGTGACCCTGGCCAAGCACTACGGGGCGACCGTGATCGGGATCGCTTCGGCGGGCAAGCACGGGACCGTGCGGGCGCTGGGAGCCGATCACGTCCTGGACTCCCGCGACGGCGACCTCACCGCCGAAGTACGCCGCCTGACCGGCGGTGCCGGCGCGGACCTGGTGCTGGAATCGGCCGGCGGTGCCGCGTTCGCCGCCAGTCTGGGTATGGCCAAGCCGGTCACCGGTCGCGTCGTCGTCTACGGCTTGGCCGGCGGGGAGTCCTCACTCACCAACCGGGAGCTCGTGTACCGGTTCCAGGTGCAGGTCATCGGGCTGAACATCGGCACGCTGATCCAGTCGGCGCCCAGGGTTTTCGGCGAGGTCGTAAGCGAGCTGTCCGCGCTCGTCGCCGCCGCGGTCGTCGGTCCCGCGCACCCGGTCACCTACAACCTCGCTGACGGGCCCCGAGCGCTCGCGGATCTGGCTGCGCGGACGACCGTCGGCAAACTGGTCCTGCTGCCGTGACCGGGGCGCGGTTCGTGGTTCTCTACGACCCGCCGTCGGACGTCGATGCGTTCGAACGGCACTACAACGATGTCCACGTCCCGCTGGCGATGCAGTACCCGGGGTTGCGCCGGTTCACCCGCAGTCATGACCCGGTGGCGGTGATCGGCGAGTCGTGCTACCTGGTCGTGATGCTGGACTGGGACGACATGGCGGCGCTGCAAGCCGCGCTCGGGTCCGAGGCCGGCCGCCGTGTCGCCGAGGACGCCGTGGCGAACCTCGCGCGGTACGCGACGTTCCGCGGCTTGGTCGTCCGCCTCGACGACGTGTGACCCGCGGATGCCTGCTGACCTGTGCTTCGATTCCTTTTCCGTGGCGTGCCGGTCGTACCGGGAACCGGTGCCGACCGGCAGGAACGAGGAGCAACGCATGGCCAGCAGGCAATCCGCGCCCGCGCGCGACCAGGCCCGGTTCGCGGCCGAGACCGAGGGATACCGCCGGGAGCTACTGGCGCACTGCTACCGCATGGCCGGCTCGGCGCACGACGCCGAGGACCTGGTGCAGGAGACCTACCTGCGGGCGTGGCGGTCCTACGCCGGGTTCGAGGGCCGTTCGTCGATCCGGTCGTGGCTGTATGCCATCGCCACCAACGTCTGCCTGACCGCGTTGGAGCCGCGCCGGAACCGGGTGCTGCCCTCGGGTCTGGCCGGTCCCCACGACGGGCCCGACCGGCCGCCGGTCCCGGCGGCGCCCGGTGCGGTGACCTGGGTGGAGCCGGTGCCGGACCACCGGGTCGCCGATCCGGCGGCGGCCGTGGTGGCGCGCGAGTCGCTGCGGCTCGCGCTGATCGTCAGCTTGCAGCACCTGCCGGCGCGTTAGCGGGCGATCCTGCTGCTGCGGGAGGTGCTGGCGTTCACCGCGCCGGAGACTGCTCGGATCCTGGGGACCACCACGGCGGCGGTAAAGAGCGGCCTGCAGCGCGCCCGGGCGCGGCTGGACGAGTTGGAAACACCCTCCGACGATCTTCTCGAGCCGACCGACCCGCGGGCGCGGGCGCTGCTCGAGGGCTACATCGCCGCCTTCGAACGCGCCGACGTCGGCCTGCTGGAGCAGGTGTTGCGCACGGACGCGACGCTGGAAGCGACCCCGTTCCGCGACTGGTACGCGGGCCGGGCGACCTGCCTCCGGTTGCTCGACACCTACGTGCTGGGCCAGCCGGGCGACTGGCGGATGACCGCCACGACCGCCAACGGCCAGCCCGCCGCCGCCGTGTACCGCCGGGACGCCGGCGGCGAGCACCGGGCGCACGGCATCGTGGTGCTGACCCCGACGCTCACCGGGATCTCCCGCGTGGTCGAATTTCATAATCCGGCGCTGGTCACGTCATTCGGCTTCGCAGGTCGGCTCGCGGCATCGAGGGCTGTATAACGACCTATGCGGTGACACTGTGTATCCGTCCCAGTATCGGTGGATTGGTTCCGCGCGGCACGAGCAGCGCTCCGATTGCCTGCAGCTGTCCGGCTGGCTAGCCAAGGCGGCGGCTGCGCGTATACGGCTCGGCGGTCGCCGAAACGATCCTCGGGTCAGCTTGATGGTGTACGACGGTCCAAGCGGCTGCCGGATATCTCGGTCGCCGCGCTCTCCGCGTGCAGGCGAACCTGAACCGGTTTGGCATCCGGTGGCGGTGCAGCGCTATGGTGTGTCGCATGAACACGCATCCCGCGCAGGGATGCCACGAACATGTGTTCGAGTCCCTCGGACACATCATTGCCCCATGGACGATCGCCTCGCGGTCAGGCGTTGGGCAATCATATTGGCTGAGCTCCCGCGGATCGTAGCGTCAAGGTCTCGGTGTCGCAGTTGAGCATCAACTTGTGTGTGCGCAGGTATGCGGCAACATCACAAACCGGGTCGCCTCGGTCGAGTAGGTGCGTGGCGGTCCGCGCGAGAAGGTCGTCTTCTCGTAGGTAGAGGTTCTTCACGCCCGTTGCTGGCCGGGGTTGAGTGCTCGTGTACCCATGTCGGCAGCGGTAGCCGGGGCGATCGTTCACCCAGTGCGAATCCATCCGACGTCCGCAGGACCCGCACTGCACCAGGCCCGACAGTCGGTAGACGCGTTTGGTGCCGTCGGAGGCTGTCCGGGGGACCCGTACTGCCTGGACGGCGATGAAATCCCGTTCGCTGACCAGCGCTGGATGCGAGGGCCGGGCTGCGATGGTCGACATGCCGCGTGGCGTTTCCGGGTCTTGCTGGTTGCGGTCGGGGACGCGGTCCCAGACTTCTCGGCCGGTGTATCGCGGATTTCGGAGGATCTCGACGATGGTGCGGAGTGACCATGTTCGGCCGGAACGGTGTCGGTTGCGGCCCGGATCCGTCGCAGACGGGCATGGCACGCCTCGTTCGTTCAGTTCGCGAGCGATCCCGGCAGCGCTGCGGCCGGTAAGCCGCTCGGCGAAGATCCATTTCACGTGCGGTGCCGTCACCGGGTCTGGATCCAGCCGCTGGAGCCGGCGCCCCCATCCGGAGTGCGTCCGGTTCGGGTGCGGTCCGGCATCGACCAGGCGGTGCCCGTAGGGTGGACGTCCTCCCAGGTAGCGTCCCTGCATGCGTACCTGGGCGCGCATCGCTGCCAGCGTCCTGTGCCGGGCGCGCAGCACCTCCCGCTGCGATTGTGCGCCGAGCACGGTCATGAGTATCCGGTGCAGGGGACTGCCGGCCTCGACTGGTCCGCCGGCCTCCGGGAGCCAGACCCGAACCTCGTATCGGGTGAGTGTCGGGGCCAGCTGTTCGAACTGGTCCGCGGCAAAGGCGCGCTCGTACTCTCCCACGACGATCGCGTCGAACCCGCGAGCCGGATCAGGCAGAGCCGCCAGCAGCGCTGCCGCCTCCGGCCGGTCGCGCCACGGCAACCGCCGTGAACACCCGGCATCGAAATACTCCGTCACGATCACTCCGTGCCTGGCGATCAAGGTCTCGGCTGCCTCGCGCTGCCACGCAGCGGAACTCACCGGATCCTGGTGTTCAACCGTCGACGTCCGACCGTAGAACGCGAACCTGACCGCGCCACGCGCCCGCTGATGGGGGCGGTGCGTCAGCCTCTGACGGGCACCCTGACCCCACTCGCTGAGAAGATCAGGAGATTCCATACTCGCTACCCTTCGCGTCGCCGGCTATCACTGGTGGGACGCGAGGACCGTTGACGCGTGACACACCGAGGTGTGCGATCACCCGGCCAGACCAACAGGCGCCATGACGTTCTGGTAGTCCCGATCCGCGACTATCAGGCTGGCGCCGTGTGCTCGGGAACTGCATGATCAGCATCGCGTTCCTGGCCTGCTTCGCCTTCGCGACGAGTAACCGTCGATCCGCGGCCAGCGTATAACCTCCGTGCCGCGACGCGGTAGAAAGGTCTTTCGACGTTGTTGTACCCCGGAATGCTGGGCGAGAGAGTCCACTAACGAGTGTCTTGACCGGCTCGGCTGTCGGTAGCTGATCCGGACCCGGACGGTGCAACAGCCCGATGTCAGCCGGAGGCCAAGCCGCGGCTCGCCTGGCCCCGCAAGTTCTGCGGCGTCAGCCCGGCCGGTCAGGATCTCGAGCACGTGCACAGCACGGACATGGACTGCGTCGCGCTCCGACTCCGTCAGGTGCGTGAGCACGCCGGCCGCCAAATCTTCCGGATCGCTCGCGGCTGGACCTGATGAGTCCGGAACCAACTCGAATGCGAATACGACAGGTTCGAATCTACGCCCCACCGTGACCTTGATCCTGACAGGCGGGCTGGTCCTACTGGGCTGCGCCGGCCAACCCGCCCAAGACTCCGCCGACGAGCGCGGCGAACTCCATCAGCAGCGCACCGCGGCAGGTGATGAAGTTCGGAGAGGAACGGGCTGGCAAGCGCGACGTCAGCACCGTCAGCACCGTCGGCACGCCGTCCGCGTTTCCTTGCTCGCCGGCCCGCGCGGACGAAGGATCTCACACGCGGCCCACGCTTCGACGTCACCATCAAGAACACCTCGAAGCAGGCGCTCCAAGGCCGGCTCGTTCACGTTCGCCGGTGACCGCGAACGGCGCGGCGGTGGTGCAGGTCACCGATCACGCACTGCAAATCGGAGACAGGCGCACGGCCGGGCCGACGTGCTCGCGGGAGTCGAGAGCAAGCTCGGCATGGTGCTGATACTGTCCGCTAACCCCTGCCGAGATCACGGTGAAGATCAAGCTCAAGCGAACCAATCCGCTGTACTGGACCGGCATGGCCCGACCGGCTTGAACATCCTTGCGCCGAAGCCCAGGCCTATTCTGGGCTTCGGCGCACTGGCGAAATTGGTGATGATGCTCATGAGCAATGTCCCGTGGTTCTGTGTCGACGGGCCGAAGTAGCTCATTGTGCGTTGTAATCACGGGAGCTGCGACATCCCGGTGAGGGATATCGCTCAGAGTCGTCCGCTGAGTACAGCCGACTTGACCGTGTTGGCCAGTTGCTGCTGGCCGGCTGCGGTTGGGTGGAAACTGTAGACCCAGTTGTGCGTGTCCACGACCAGCCCGGTGACGTACTGAGTGTGGTTCTTCGCGCACAGCTCACCATCGCGGAATGCATTGGAGGTGTCGATGTAGTGCAGGCGGGGATCTCGGATTCGCTTGACTGCTTGCGAAATCTCGTTGTTGAGCGCGTCCTCCTTACTGGTGATCCAGCGGGCTTCGCCGGCTTCGATGCCGGAGCAGAAGAACGCCGGGTGCGGCGAGAACAGGTGTGGATAGCCCAGTACGTAAACCTGAGCGTTGCGCGCGCCGGCGAGCACGTCACGGTAAAGGCGCTCGAGTCGGGGGCCGGCCCACCAGATCAGGGCGCGGGTGGCGAGATCGAGATCCACGTTGTTGTTGCACGCGAAGCTGGCCACGCAGAATGCCATGATCTCGCGGAAATGGATGTCGTTGCCACCCATAGTCATCGTCACGGCGGTCACGCCTGGGTTCAGTGCGCTGAGCTGGCGTGGCTGGTCTTTGTGCTGTGAGTTGTACGCGTCCCCGATCACCGCGTTGCTGCACGCGACGAAGCTCAGGTTGGTGGAGAAGCCCGGGGAACCACGTAGCGCATAGGCGTATGCTTTGTCCGAACGATGACAACCATTCGTAATGCTGCCCGGGAGGAACGGTGGGATTCCCTCGCCCGACGAGTACGAGTCGCCCATCGCCACGTACGTTCCCCCGACTGACAACGTCGACACGGACTGACCGGTCGCGGTGAACCCACTGATCCCGATCGTCAGCAGCGCCACGACCACCGGCACGATGCCGTACCGGCGGGACCACCTCCGCCGACCCTGTTTTGGCCGGTCTGTACTGGTGGGTCTTTCATCAGTGGATCGCTTCCTCATCACTACTCCTGTTCTCCGGCGGAACTGAACAAGCCGGTGCGGCGCGTCCGGCCGAGACGGGACGCGCGGCCCGACTACGTTCGATGCCGATCACCAAGGCCAAAGCTGCTGGCACGACCGGTATCTGGAGGGGAAAGTCGGTGAGTCCGGTAACGACAACGACGAGAAGGGCTGCGCTGGTCACTGGAGAGATCAGCCGGACTCGGCGGCTAGATTCGAACTTTTCGGAAGCGCCGTACACCACCCGCCCGATCAACCACAACCCGGCTACGAGTGCTGGCAACCCGTAGTATGCTGCTAACTGCAGGATGTCGTTGTGTGCCAGGACCAAAACCGCGTCTCCTCGGCTAAGCTTGGCTGGTTCACGGGGCCCTTGACCGAAAAACCCGCTCTGCCAAGCCTTTTCTAGCGAACTTTGCCACAGTGTCCAGTGGCCGGTCACGCTTCCTATGTCGAGTAGGCGTTCGCGTAGGAGGACACCGCATGAGAGCGCTGCCGCGATGCTAACGATCTTGGCTGTGGCGCGCATTCGGCCAAGCGAACGCCACCGTGTCCGCGCAAGGAGAAGCAGCAACCCGGCGATCGCCGCTGCAACGATCGCTTCGATGGGCCGCGCTTCGTTACTCCGGATCGAGGGGATGAGCCCAGCTGTCGCAACGGCCGCTGGCACGGCCACGTGGAGCAGGACGCCGGCGATGCGTGCCTGCCGCCAGGCCATCACTCCCCAAGCGACCAACGCGGCCACCGCTAGTGTTCGCGACTGGGTCGACGCCATCGCTGTCATGAGCACGGTGCAGCGGACAAGGTCGGCAGGATGATTCGAAGCGGCGGCCAGCCGAGTCGCGATAACGGCCCCGAGCGCAAGGACAGCGCCCGTGACATTCGCATAGCCTATTCCGGCTTCGCCGCGCCACCCCTGGTTCAGGTGCGCAGCGAAGGGGGCCAGATGCCAGCTCACACCGATCCAGCACAGCAGCCCCAGGACCGTCGCGACGTCGACCACGACCCGTTGCAACAGTGCTTGATCGCGGCCCCGGGATGCGATCGAGGCGGCCAATCCGAGGGCAGCTGAGGCGATGAACGGCGCGATCGCAAGGGGAAGGTCGGCCACGGCGTGGTGGACGAGACCGGACGTGACGACCGCGCCACAACCGGGCGCCAAGGTGAGGATCCACCAGCGCACCTCCCGCCGATCGATCACCGACCATGCGGAGAGCAGTGTCAAAACCGCGAGGATAGTGAACACCAAGCGATCCTCGGCGAAAAACGCACCGCTGGCGAATATGCCCCAGCACAGCGTCGCCGATAGCAGAATGTTCGTCGTTCGGCGGAGCCCAGTTCCGTCGCCGACGATCGGAGCAACGATGTGGCCCGCCAACTCCCGGCACGGGCCCTGCTGCCTGGCACTCAGCGTCGACCGTCCGGTTTCTGCGGTCACGGCGCAACCTGCAACGCCGAACTGTCCGCTCGCAATCGATCGGTCAGCCAGGGGATCAGGACATCGACACGGGAGGTGGTCTCGAGTGACGCATGGGGGCAAGCCGGGCCGTGCCCCTCGACCGATACCAGCATCGGCGGCCGATCGCTGGAGATGTTCAGGTAGGGCGCACCGGAGTCGAAACGGCAAGCGCTGGTTGCGGGGGACGGTGCAACACCTCGGACATCGATCTCCGTTGTGGTGACAGCGGTGACCGCGACAGTACCGAGCATCAAGTGATCGCCTGGTGTCGATCGCGCAGGGTCGGTAGCACCCCAGCCTGCCAACAACAACTGAAGACCAGGAGTCGGTTCACCATCCCATACCGCAGCGGGGGCGATATCTCGGACCGGCTTCGACAATCGCACGAGGGCCACGTCGTTGATCAGCGACTGCTGGACGCCCTGCACGTCGGCCTCAATGCCGCCGGAGCCATCGACGTCTGGCCGCCCGAGCAGCACCCTGGTCGCGTACGTAGGGGATCCACTGACCCGGAACCCGTCGGCGTCCCGGAAGCAATGTCCGGCTGTCAGCACCCAGGCGGGCGCGATCAGCACCCCGGAACAAGCCATCTGGCGACCGTGACCTGCGGGACTGATGAACGTCAGCCGAGCACTGAATGGATAAGCCCCATCCGCTGCGCGAATCCGGTAGACGACCGCGCTCGGCGTGGCAGCTGCCCCGCAGCACAGAACCAGCGCTAGCGCGCAGGACAGACGTCGCAGACCGTACGGCGATGCGGAGCGCGTTCTGACGGCCATATGCAACCTCGCTGGAGCGCAGTGACATCCAATACACTAACCACGGTCGTAACGATCATCGGCGCTGTTACGCCGGTTCAATTGATTTTTTTTGGCAGAGAGTCAATGTGCTCGACGGGGGACGTGCTGAAATCGATATCTCGTTTTTGACGTGCAGGACGCCAAGGCAGGAATAAACCTCCATGCCCAGTGCGTCCAGCATCGGCCTGGTCGCGCGCGGCACCGGCCAGATCGAGCACGATCAGATCGTCGAGAGCCAGCCCGGCCGCCGTGGACGTCGGCCGAAAGCAGCCCTCGGCCCTAGGTCGAATAGAGGCAGGCGGTAGCGGTATGGCCAAGTACGTCATCGTGACCACTTCGTCGCCGTCTGACTGTTGCAGCTGGAAAGGCCGGTAACGACTCAAGACTCGTACGAACCCGGCGCGCGGGCTACCCGAGCAACTCCGGCCGACGATCGGATAAGACTGATGAATGGATCCACGTTGCGCGTCCGCCACAGCGGGCTGGCTTCCTCCGCCGAAGCCGGCCGCGTGGCGGTCGTGGGCGGCGGGCTCGCCGGACTGGCTGCCGCCGCACTCCTTGCCGAAGAACGCAGATGGGACGTTACGGTTTTCGAGAAAGGCGAAGTGTTCGGCGGCAGAGCGGCGGAGACCGCTAGCGAAGGAGAACACTGCACTCGGTTGCTGCTCCCTGACTACCACGCGACACGAGAGCTGCTCTCCGGCATCCCGGGGGCGGACGGGTACGCGACCGTGGCGGACTCCATCACTAAGGTCGGACGGATGGAATGGGGTCCGTACGGGAACTGGATTGAACTCGATCACATCAACCGGTTCCGCGCGTCCGGTCTTTCGATGCGTGATCACTGGGCGATTTACCGGAAAGGGAGACGGAAACCAATTGTGGCGGCGATCCACGGATCGAACCAGAACACCTTCGGCAGCTGGCGCCAGTATTCACCGGCCAGCGTGGTGGCGATGCTACGTAACGCCTGGCGGACGGACCGGATCTTTTCGTTTCCCGGCTCGACGAGCCATTTTCTCGTGGCGCCGCTGCTGGCTCACCTCGAAGCTCTGGGCGTCGAACTCCATGCGAGCCACGCGATCACCAGGATCGACCTCACAGAATCACGCGAGGACGTCTTCGACGCCGTCATCATCGCCGCGTTCCCTAGCGATCTCGCCGCCCTGCTCGACGCGAGCGGTGTTGCCCATCGCTTGCCGCAGTCATTGCGCCACGCACACTGCAAGGTGCTGACCATCGCGCTCGATCCGCGGGAGCCCGTGTTCGCCGACCCTCTTCCGCGCCTCTACTGCCGCGCCGGCATTGCCGTTCTCCTTCAGCCGCACGCGTCCCGGTGCGTTGTCCTGTGCACCCGGGCCGCGTCCACCGACGACGCCTACGTGCTCGCACTGGTCCGGCAATTCCTGGCGCTCGAGCACGAAGTCGGCGACGTACTGACCCGGGCGAACCAGGCGCGGGGCGAGGCGGTGTGGTCGGCGACCATGCCGAAAGCTTCGCGGGTTCTGCGCGACCGGCCTGCCGGCATGTGGCTGGCCGGGTCATGGCTGGCCTCTGGATACCCCTACGACTCGGCGGAGTCGGCAATCCGTTCCGCCCAGCTCGCCGTCGAAGGCCTGAGCCGAGCTGCAGGCAATCGCCTGGCAAGGTCGTGAATCAAGCGACGAAACCATCGTCTTTGATCGGCATCCAAGCGTGCGATGCGGCCGGGTGGCCGTCCAAGAACGCTTCCACCGCCCGTTGCGCGTCGCGAATCAACGTTCCCGCGTTGGTGAAGTCGAACCCCTTGATGTGACCTCCGGGCTGTCCCGGCAGGCACAGTACGGGCATGTGCGCGCGAGCGTACTCGACGTCGTTGACGTGTTGCCTGTTGAGGGCAGCGGCGAACGCCGCGGTCATCGAGTCGCGGACATCCCGGGGCTCGCCGCGGGCGGCGATGCGGGGTCGGCCGTCGAAGAGGACGAGGGAGGCCGCCCCGAGCTCGATGGCCTGTCTGACCGGGGTGTTGGCGACGTACCCACCGTCGGCGAGCAGCTCGCCACCTCGGCGGACCAGCGGGAACACGCCGGGGATGGCACATGTGGCGAGCAGCGCGTCCAGTAGTTCGCCTTCGTTGAGGACGGCAGGTTCGCCGGTACGGAGGTTCGTCGCGACGCAGGCGAACGGGACGGCGAGTTCCGCGAACGACCGCGCTGTCACCTCCGACGCGAACAACTCGGCCAGGCGGCCGTTGCGGAACATGAAGTGGCCGCCCAGGAGGTTTCGCACCAGCCGGAGCCGCGAGTCGCCGATCACCCGGGAACGGTCACACGTGGTCCACACCTCGATCAGGTGGTTGACGGCACCGTCCGGGTCGTCGGCCAGCACGACGCCGTTGAGCGCGCCAGCCGACGTCCCGATGACGAGGTCGGGCCGGATGCCCGCATCGAGGACCGCGGCCAGCATGCCGACCTGTGAAGCGGTCGAGGCAGCGCCACCGCCGAAGACGAACGCGGTCGGACGGCGCAGTTCCGGCAGCACCGATGTAGTGGTCATGCGGCGGTCGCCTCCCCGGTCTCGGCGGCCACGGAACCGCCGGTCTCCAGCACGCGGACGGCCGCCCGGATCTGTTCGGTGAGCTCCTGGCAGGTCTGGCCGGCGGGGTCGATCGGCGCACCGATCCTGATCGCCACCCGCGGCCTCCGCCGGCGCAGGATCGGCCACGGCCGCGAACCGGCCCAGACCTGCTGAGCGCCGGCTGCGCCGATCGGGACGACGGGGACGCCGGTCGCCAACGCGATCATCGCGGCGCCGCGGCCGTATCCGGCCGTCTCGGCCTCTTCCGGCGTGGTGATCCGGCCTTCCGGCATGATCGCCACGGACTCGCCGGACCGGATCGCGGCCACCCCGGCGTTCACGGTGGCTTCGGAGCGGCGGAAAGCGGGGAGTGCCCCGGTCGCGTGGAGGACCTTGCCAAAGGCGCCTTTGTGGAAGTATTTCTGCGCGATGACCAGCCGCGGTGACACACCGAGATACCGGAATGCCAGCACTCCCGCGGGAACGTCGAAGATCGAACGGTGGTTGGCTACGTAGACGGCCGGTCCCTCGAGCGGCCAGGACCGCCCGCTGACGTCCTCGAAGCTCACGGCGGCCAACAGCGGCACCAGGCCGGCGGCCGTCGCTTTCACGACACCTCGCAGCGCACGGTCGGCAAGGGGTCGTGCGGGCGCGTTCGGGTGGGGACGGGGAACCTCCGGGAGCGGTCGTGCCGCGGCGGGCAGGCCGAGCATCGATCGAGGCGTGACCTTCGGATGAGCTCGTGCCAACCGGGTTACCGCGTAGTACGCCGATCGACAGGCCCCTTCGGCGGAGTCGAGCGGATAGCTGTTGTCCGTGTAGCTCCCGGCGAACAAGACACTGCCGCCCAGCGATGCCTCGAGCCGGCGAGGATCGACGTACTCTCCGACGAAGACCGCTTCCGACGGTGACAGGTTCGACCGGGTCCGGACGCGCAGCGGCGGGTACTCGAGCTCCAGCTGCGCACGAACACGGGCGACGATGTACTCGTCCTCTGTCGAAGGAGGAAAAGCCGCCAGCGTGACGCAACGCTGCTCGGCTGGCTGCACGACCGTGGTGACACCGCCACCGGCGTGAATCCGGACATCGCCGGACTCGAGGACCTTCTCCCGCGGATCCAGATCGATCGTGAAGGCTTTGCAGTGGGTGTGGCGACGGCAGTCCATCGGACGCGGCACCCCAGATCTGTCGAGCAGCGCATAGGCATCGTGCACGAATCCTGTGAAGATGACGGCGTCGAAGCGTTCTCGCTTTCCCGCCACCTTTATTTCCACGCCAGCGGAGCCGGGTGCGATCTCTTCCACGAGGCTGTTCTTCCGAAACTCCACACCCCGCCCGCGCAGGAAGCCCACCCAGGGCTCGATGAGCCAGTCATCGGTCGAGCCGGGAAGTGCGTAGGTGATCGCCTCACTGCGTGAACTCGCCATCGCCCGCACGAGAGACCGCGCGGACCAGTTCCAGATCGATCCGAAGATGTTCGACGATCGCACGCTGCGGCGGGCAACCAGGATGGCTTGCCAATTCGACCGCGCAATGGCGAACTTGTCCCGTACGGACAAACCGGGTGTTCGAGCGAGAAAGGCGTAGATGTGGTCGATTTCGATCCAACGTCCGTCACTGCGGCTGGCGAATCGTCGACATCTTCGCAGAGAATCCAGCACACTGCCGCCTGCGTCACCCGGAATCTCCCGGAACAGGCTCAGCAGGTGCTGGTAGTCGGCTAGGAACAGTCGGGTACAGTGCTCGCCCGCCTCGGTCACGTTGGCGCGTCCACCGAACTGCTCACCGCCCTCGACGACCACCACCGACACCCCGGCGCTGTCCGTCAGGTAGTGCGCGGCGGACAGTCCGGAAATGCCCGATCCGACAACGCAGACTCTCACTAGAATTCCTCCTCGAACGGCGCTACCGGGAATGATCAGCCCTGCAAACAGTCGCTGAACATTCCTCTGCGCAGTAATGTTGTGGCCGATGCCGACCTAGTCGACAAAGAGTTCGTAGCCGTTACGGCCGATCCTGTGGATCGCCTGAACGCAGCAACATGTTGGCCGCCGTCACGGAATAGGGCAAGAATGGAAGTAACCGAACCGACCGCCGGCTTGTGAACTCAACGATGCAGGAATGGGAAGACGGCTGCCTGAAATTCGGCGGCACGAGTACTGTGCACTCGATGGCCCGCTTCGATGGTGACTAGTGAGCAGTCCGGAATCAGCGCCATGGCCTGCTGCAGTCGGCCGAAGGGTACAAAGCTGCCGGCTCCGCCGTGAACCACCAAGGTGGGCGCCGTAATGGAGGAGAGTGAAGACCACCAGTCCGAATCCGGCGCGCGAAACTGGCGCGCCAGCGATCCGATCATTCTGCGGTCGAACGACCACCACCGCGTGACCATCCCCCACTCCAGGGAAAGACGGCCGAGGGCGATTCGCGGATCAGCGATCGCCGCCGGTGCGGCTCGCAGTGGTGGCCGGGTTTCCTCGAGGACCAGTTTGCCGACGCGGTCGGGCCACCGCTGCGCCACCATCGTCGCGATCCGGCCGCCCAGCGAATGGCCCACCAGGTCGAATCGGCCGACGCCGAGGTACTCCAGCAGGGACTCCACATCGAGTTCGAAGTCTTCGAAGGTGTAGTTGTCCCGGTGGCCGCTCGCCCCGTGGCCACGGAGGTCCGGTGCGATGACAGGCAACCGTGCCGCCGCGAGCGCCAGTGCGAACGAGCGCCAGGTGGCACCGCTGCTCGCCAAGCCGTGCAGCAGGACGACCGGCGGTCCGGACCGCAGGCCGAGCCGCCGGTAGGCGAGCTTGGTCCCGTTCACATGTGCGTGTTCGGGAGCCGGCCACTCCACCGGGCCACCGCCCTTCACTCCGTTCCGACGCGCCGAGGTGCCGAATCCGTGCGCGGATCGGTCGTCACCAGGCGGCCCCGAACTTCTCCGCGGCCCGGACGCCCGAGGCACAGCCGTCTTCGTGGAACCCCCAGCCATCGTAGGCCCCCGCATAAGCCAGTCTGACCCCACCGAGACTTCGCAATTTCGGCTGAGCAGCCACCGAAGCCAAGGTGTACAGCGGGTGCCGATAGGCCATTTTCGCGATCACCGACGATTCGTCCACCACGCCGGCGCCGTTCAAGGTCACCACGTGGTCGACCGGCGCTTCGAGTCCCATCAGTCGGTTGATGTCGTAGCTCACCACGCCGGCGCTCCCGGCGGCGCAGCCAGGCCGGGTGTAGTTCCAGCTCGCCCGCGTCCGGCTCCGGCCCGGCAGCAGGCGGGAATCCCGGTGCAGCCAGGTCTCATTGCCGGTGTACTCGAACGCAGACAGCACCCGCCTCTCCTCGCTGGTCGCTCCGGGCAAGATGGCCAGTGCCTGATCGGCATGCGTGGCCACGACGACTCGATCGACCCAGCAGGTTTCTCCTCCTTCGGTCACAATCTCGACCCCGTCGAAGTGCCGCCGGACTGCGCGAACAGAGGTCGCCGAACGAACTTCCGGCAGCGTCCCGGCAATGTGCTCGACGTAGGTGCGAGCGCCTCCGACGATCGTCCGCCACTGCAGCGATTCCGTCGGAGACAGCATTCCATGGTTGTGCAGGAACTTGAACAGATAGGCCGCGGGGTATCGCAAGGCATCGATCGCCCGCACGGACCAGACCGTGGAAACAAGCGGTATCGCAAAGTGCTCGACGAAGTACCGGGAGTGCCGACCCGTCACGAAGATGTCCTGCAGCGTTCGCCGCTCGTCCGGCGTCGCCAGGAAGGCCTGCGCCGATCTGTAGAATCGCCATATCTCGGCTAGCATCCTGACATAAGGTCCGACGACGGCACTGCCGCCACCAGGGATCATCCCTTTTCGCCGTTTGCCGCCGGCATACTCGAGGCCGCATCCCAGGCAGCGAACACTCAGAGACATCTCCGTCTCACAAGTACTGACCTCGAGCTCCCGCAGCAATCTCACCAACGTGGGGTAGGTGGTGGAGTTGTGCACGAGAAATCCCGTGTCGACCCCGAATTTCCCCCCATCAGGGGTGCATACGTCGTGGGTGTCGGCATGCCCGCCCAGCTTGGCTGATCGTTCGAAGAGCACCACATGATACTTGTTGCGCAACAGGTATGCGGCCGTCAAGCCGGAGATCCCGGCCCCGACAACTGCAACCCGCTCCCGAGTCATCCACCACTCCGTTCGACCGTCGGCAGGCACTTTCGTGACTATGCGTTCGGGGTCCGCACCGCGCGAATACGGTCCGAGTTGACGCCCCGACATCCCTCGGCCACGACCAAATGTCGTCAGCGGAACAGCCAGTGTTACGCTCGCTATCCACTCGTAACCCGAGGCGCGGAGAATGGTTGCGAACCTCCTGGTCCTGCTACCGTGAACGGCACCACCGGTCGGGGTATCCAGGCGATGGGCTGGCAACGCACCTGCCGGAGAGCCGTGGGTGCGCGCTCGAGGCCGACCGGCGGTTCCGGATCGATCCGTGCGTCCGTCGGAGGCAGCCGGTGTCGCCATGCCCGAAAGACGTTGACCGGCTACGGGACAACCGACTCGGCCTGCCCGGCACGCGAGGCGTTGATGCGTGTGCCGGGCTTCGCGAGGTCGGAGCAGACTGGCAGTACGGCGGCTACGTCGTTACGGCGCTCCGGTGACGCTGATCGACGGGTTCCAGGGGACATTCTCGATCTGTCCGGCGTGGTGAACCTTCACCGCGGGGTCTCGGTGGGTGCCCCGGTATCCGACGTATCCGAGGATGGCGAGCTGGAGATAAATGCCGGGCCAGGCACCACGCGTCGTACCACTCGCCGGTGCTGAACTTCGGCTTTGTCCGGCTCGGGTGCATGACTCCGTTCCGCATGCGCGTGAGTACTTCGGGACCATCGCTGACTGAAAGGCCGGTGAGTTTTGCGGCTGCCGGCGTTAGCTCGGCGAGATCGGACGGGAACGCCGGGCTGATCGAGTGCAGGGCCAGCAGTTCGCGCATGGACTCGTGCGCCTTCAGTTTCTTGTAGGTCCCCGCCGTATGGATCTGGCGGTCTTCGACGAGTTCTGACCACCCCAGGAGTTCCAGTCCGGACTGAGCCGACGAGACGGCGAGTTCGAGCGGGTGGGGATCGTTCGCGTCGATCAGGTAGTAGATGGCCCGTCGAACGACTTCCTGCTTCAGCGGATCAGTCCAAGCCACCGCGATGCATCCGAAGAGTTCCTGCAGTTGTTCAGGGTGGTAACTGTCGACGAGCCCAGGCGAGGTACGCCACGGGGAGACGAGCGGAGAGGCCCATTCCGACCAGGCGGGTTCGGCCGAGGAGTTGTAAGCGACCGGCAGGATGGGCGAAGTCCAGTGGCCACAAGCGAGACTTAGTGTATACCGCAGGATGTGGAGAACGTCCTGGAGACTTTCGGTGTCGAAGTCGGAGCCGTCCTCTCGTTCGATGCGGCCCGTATGGGTGGCCGCATGGCCTCCGTTGTCGCGCAGGTCCTCTTCGATTTCCCGCCGATTGCTGGGGGAGTCGAGCGTTACCTTCCAGCCTGCACCGGCCAGCAGGGTACGGCCCAGGTACCACCCCGTTTTGTGACGCAGCTTCCCGCCGACAGTCATCGCGGGCAGGTTCGCCAGGATGAACGTGGCGTGCGTGAGATCCTTGGCTTCCGGGTCGCCCACCACCGTCCGGTGCTGCGGTCCGCGGCCCTCCCATTGAAATTCTTCGGTCGGAGTTTGTTCTGTGGAGGCGATCTGAAAGGCATGCTTCTGTGGAACTTCGACTTGTGGATCTTCTAGCACCAAGCTTCCAGTCGTGAGATCGATGCCGACGTCGACCTCCTCGGACCCTCCGGACCACTGCAGCATCGGCCACGGGTTCCAGCGCAAGGTGATCGAGCCAGTGGCATCGAACTGCCGCGCGCCGGAACGGCCGACCAGCGGGCCGCGGTAGACCGTCAGTTCGCCTCGCGATGTCTTCGCGGAGTAGAAGTGCGTGGTAGGAGCCGGAGTGCCGTCGGCGGGCTCGATCATGTCGACCATGGTGCCTTCTCTTCGCGAATCGTTCATTCCATTTTGGCGGCAAAAGAAGCGGAAAATCAGCGTGTCCCGCGCGGCCGGTTAGTGCCGGGACAGCGCTTCGACCCCCCGATCGGGTTGCGGTGCTCGGGCGGTGATAGTCCGGAAGAGACTCAGCGGCGCCTGACATTCCGATGCCAGCGTAATCTCGTCGACCTCGGTTTCCGTCTTGAGGAGCTCGACGGCGCGGGGCAGTAGTGAAGGTTGCTCGAGCAGTGGCATGGGGCCCGGCTCGCGGCGTCGCCAGCCGCGGTTGGACACCGTGGTCATGGCGTTCCGGTAGGTGACGTCGCTCATCACCTTGAGGCTGCGTGCCCGGTACAGCAAGGCTTGGAGGCTGACGTTCCACTGCTGCTTGAGCTGGCCGAGTCGGCGCCAGTCCGCATTCGCGGGCAGCTGGTCCGCGATCTCCTCCGCCGGTGTGAGGAACTCGGCGGCGAACCGGTGTGCTTGGTCCTCGATGGCACGGCTGCCCGGTTCGGCGTCGAGGTGCATGACGAGGTGGCCCAGCTCGTGAGCGACGTCGAACCGCTGGCGGTAATAGTCGTCCTTCGCCGGGTTGAGGATGATGATCGGGCGCAGCGGTGTGTCGAACGAGTACGCGTCGACGCCCGCGTTGCCAGGCGGGCTGAACACCACGAGGCATCCGTGGTTCTCAGCCAGCCTGACCAGATGCCCGACCGGTCCCGCTGGCAGGTTCCACTGCTTCCGGAGCAGCCGCGCGGCTTCTTCCGGCGTGTCGGTCGCCGGTGCGTCGACGGCGACCGGATGGCTGGGCAGGTTCCGCTCGGGGAACTCCGCGTGGCGTTCGATCGTCGTTGCGACGTCGACGGCCATGCACCCGTACGCGTGGGCCTGGTCCCGGGAGATCTGGCTGGTGGAGCGTAAGGATCGGAAGTGCGGCGTGGTCGTCGCGGTGGGCAGTTCGTGCGCGCGCGTGATGAAGAAGTCCGGGCTCACGTCAAGCGCCAGGGCCAGCGCGGCGACTGTCGCCGCGGCAGGGCGCTTGAGCCCGCTCTCGTAGGCTGCGACGGCGGTCGGTGTCTTGTGGATGCGGTCTGCTAGGCCGTTCTTGCGCAGGCCCGCCAGCTGGCGCGCCAAGGTCAGCCGCCCGCCGTCGAAGAAGGTGGCGACGTCGCCCAGCCGATCACTCATGCCTCACCAATAGCATGTGGACGGTCGTGGTCGCGCGCCGGGCGACGGATACGCACGTCGGCGTCCGCCACGGCGTCGCCGCTCGGTTCGGCCAGGCTCGTCGGCCGGTGGGACGTCGTGATCCCGCCGTCCGGGCCGCTCCCGGCCGCTAGCTCGGTGCGCCAGACCCAGGCGTCGCCGTGGTCGGGGTTCCAGCGGATGCGCCCGAAGGACAGCTCGACTTCGGCTGTCGTAGGGTCCATCGCGTGGGCGAGCACCAGCGTGCGCCGGAGTTCTCGCTGCTCGTCCGGCAGCTCGCCGAGTGGCGGGAGACCCGGCAGGCTGGAGAGGGGGAACAGTCCGCCGTCTTCTTCGGCGTGGGGTTGCTTCGCGACCAGCTGCTTGGTCTCGCTGCGTTCGGTCCAGGCGATCTTGGCGACCTGGCCGAACTCGTAGGATGCGAGTAGCCACCGCCATCCGGCGACGGACCAGCCGGGCGAGCCGTTGAGGTCACGGCGCACGACGGTGCCGGCCGGCAGCAGTGGCATGGTCCGCGAGTCCCGGTCGGCGATGCCTTCGGCGAGCACGTCACGGCCGACGGAGTCCTGACCCGGCAGGACAGCGAAGTCGCCGCATTGGAAGACGCGGTCGAGCCGGTCGACGAGGTAGACGTGGGCGTTAAACCCGATCCAGGACTGCTTGTGCCCGCCCGCCGGGTTGTAGTCCTCGCGCAGCTGGCCGTACGCCGACCGGTGCGCCCACGCAATCCCGTCGAGCACGCCGCGGCGACGGAGGGCCGTGAGGACGTCGTCTTCCTCGCTCATGGCGTCGCACTATACTCGAATGCAGTAATCGACGCGTGGAAGTGAACCAGGCGGCGTGTCGTCAGGTCGGATCCGGTTCGGCCTCCGGTGGCTGGGGGCAGCTTCCGCACGTCCAGGTCGGCTCGGCGGCCTCGGCTGGCCTGGCCCGTGTCGTAGGTCAGCAGGACGACGTTCCGGCCGATCCCCGGCCGGTAGGCCAACGCCTGAGCCGCGACGGCTCGGTCGACGATCTCATCGTCTTCGATGGCCAGCCTGCTGTGTCCGGGAGGATCGAACAGGATCTCGACGCGAGTCGCACGGAGTTTCGCCGACGGTGAGCCGTCCAGGAAGAGCTCGTCGAGAACGCCCAAGGTGTGGGCAGCTCGCCATCGCACGTGCTTGTTCTTGCTCTCCTTCAGCCTGTCCAGTTCGCTTCGGCGATCTCGGGCTTGCTCGCGAACTTCTGCCGGAGGAAATCGTACGTGCCCTCGACCGGTCGGGACACGGGCGGTGATGCGGCGTCCGACTCCGGCCCAGGCGACCCGGGCGACGACTTCGGGTTTGTCCTCCTGGTGGCCGGCGGCGACGATCGGCACGCCGTGGCGCAGGGCATACTGGACGCCGCCGTACCCGCCGTTGACGACGTAGACGCCGGTTTTCGGCAGCAGTTCGTCGTAGGGCAGGAACTCGGCGGCCCTGGCGTTCGGGGGCAGCGGCGGCAGGGAATCCAGCGGCCGGCCGCCGGTGGCGACGGCGACCAGCACGTCTTCTTCGGCAAGGCGGTCGTCGTCGGTGTAAGTAGTGCCGGCGGCGCGGGCGGCGACGGCGGCCCAGATGTCTTCCCAGGGCAGGCCCTGGCCTTCGGCGAACGCGAGTGGGCGGAGCAGGTCGCGGACTTTGGTGGCGTTGTCGCCGAGGCGGGTTTCGAGATCGCGGCGTACCGCCTCGCCGGGATAGGTTGGCAGCGAGGTACGCCAAGCCGGATCGTTCGGGTCGGCGGCTTGGTGTTGGGCGGCGAGGGTGGCGCTGGTGATCCGCGCGATCCGCCGTGACTGCATGATCTTCATCAGCATCGTGCTCACCCTCGTGCTGATCGCCGTGGTGCTCCTGGGCTGGCGGAAGTGCGCTGCTCGGAGGAGGCTGATTCGGTGCTTTGCGCCGACGCTCCCCACCGCGTGTCCGCAAGCCGGTTCCTCGGCCCTGCACGAGCTGGCCTGTCGGTTCGCCTGGCTGGATGGCGACGCAAAACGCCCCGGTTGGTCCGTGGGACTCCGGGGCGTTCGGCGACGTCGGCCGCGGCAACGGCGTTGACGTCTTCCTGGATCCGGCTGCGGCACGCAGACAAGCCAGGAGGTGAACCCGTGGGTTCCGAGCCATTCTATCGGTGGCAACCCGCTGTCCAGGGGATCGTGCCATCAGGTTTTGGACAGGCCCTACCTGCGGTCGATTACCGGTTTCGCTCTAGTCCGTCACTTTCGGTCGTAGTGCTTGCTGATTCCTAATTTGGACAGTCTTTCTTGAAGTGGGGCGGGTTTTCGACATTCAAAGGCTGGAGCGGTCTCAGTGCCGCATGGGAGGATGAACGGCACCTTCGTCACGTGCGGTGCGCACGCCGGAGGTCACGCAGATCCGGACGGCAATCCCGCCTGCGTGTGGCATCTGGAAGCCTCCGGCTCCGGCTGCGGCACCTGACACCCTGGCCACCGACAGGGTGCGTGAACGAGCCCAGGAAGGCCTGCGGCATGGCATCTTTTGCGTCCCCTCCGGAGCCGGCCAGTCCTGCTCAACCCCCGTCTGCTCAGCCACCCGGATCCGGCGGTGAGGACCCGAGATCACCGCTGACGCTCGCGCACGTCCTGGCGCTGGCCTTGCTGCTGACCTTCGTCGGCTGGATGACACCGCATCCGGTCAGCGCCGGTTCCGCGCTCGCGATCGCCGCCGGGTGTGCGGCGATCGTCGTCGGCATGGGCGCGACCCCGCGAGTGGCGCGGAAGCTGCTTGCCGCCTTCAAGGCGATGAGCTAGCGGTGAAGGCCCCCGGAGAAGGGGGGCCGCCTGCCGGCGAGCGGGCCCGGCAGATGGCGACCGCGGCACAACAGGCCCGAGACATCGAAGAGCTGGCCGTCAGTGTCGGAGGGTTCCTGCGCAGCTCGCCGCTGGGATCGGTCGCGCTCGCGGCCCGCACCGGTGTGTCGGCGATTGTGCTCCGTTGTGTCCGGGCTGGAGAGGTCACCAGGCTGTGCGCCCTTCCCGGCGGTGCCCTCGCCCGTGTGCTGCGGGTCTGCGGTGCCTCTCCGGACCAGGCTGACATGGTGCTGGCCGCCCGGCGGCGGCTCACCGCCGCTGATCTGCAGGAAGAGGTGTCGCTGCCGGAAGAACACCTGCGTGTCGAGACCGCCACCGACCTGGCTGCGGTGTTGCGGAGGGTGATGGAGGCGGCCGGGCTGTCGGCGCTGGAACTGTCGCGCTCCACCGGTATCCATCGGTCGCAGGTGTACTACCTGATCGACTCGGACCGGCGGACTCTGCCCCGGAAACGGGACCAGCTGCGCGTGTTCCTCACCGCCTGCAATCTCACCTCCCAGCAGGTCGATCATGTCCTGGACCAGTGGGAGAACCTCCGGCGCGCACCCCGCGCCGTGCGGGACACCGTTCCTGCCGAAGAACCGGAACGACCCAGCCATGGCACGCGGCCGGCGGCGGCCACGCCGCACTGGCGGATCCAGCTGCTGGGCCCGGTGGAGATTCTCGTGGGCAGCAAACCTGTGCCGCTCGGCGGCCGGAACGTCCGCGGCGTCCTGGCCGTCCTGGCGATGCAGCCCGGCCAGGCCGTCTCGGGGGCCCTGATCGAACATGCGCTGTGGGGTACGAACCCGCCGGCGTCGGCCCGGGCCGTGCTGCACAAGACCGTCCACGAGCTGCGGCTGGTGCTGCGTGACGTTCAGCCCGGCACCAGCATCCGTACCGCCTACTCCGGCTACGTGCTGGACGTCGAACCCGACCGGATCGACGTACACCAGGCACGCGACCTGTTCGACCGCGCTGCCACCGCGAACGCGGAAACCGCATCGATCTTGCTGACCCGGGCGCTCGGACTGTGGCAGGGACCGGTGCTCGGCGGCGTGCCGGAATCCGTTCCCCGGGACCCGTTGGAAGATCTCCGCCGCCTCATCCACAGCGCCCGTGTCGACGCGGACCTGGAACTTGGCCGGCACGCCGAGCTGATCGCGGAACTGAGCCCTCTCGTCCGGGCCGATCCGCTTACCGAGCGGACCGCGGGACAGCTGATGCGCGCGCTGTACCTGGCCGGACGCCTGACCGACGCACTCGAGGTGTACCGCACCGTGTCCCAGGCCATGCTGCGCGGCCGAGGTGTCGGGCCGAGCGCGGAGCTACTCATCCTGCACCGGAGGATGCTGAAAGGCGAGCTGACCGAACACGACCTCGCGCCTCCCTCCCGCAAGGCAGGACTGAACGTCTCTATCACCGATGGCTCGTGGGACGCAGTTCAGGAGATCGCGGCAAGCAAGGGCGTCGAGCCCAGCGTCGTGATCCGGAACGCGATTGCGCTCGCGCATTTCATCCACAACACGGAGGCCGCTGGCACGGTCGTCAAGCTGCATACGCTCCAAGGCGACACGCAGCGGCTCACCATCCGCTATACCAACCCTGAGCAGCCCGTCGCCGCTGCCGCACCGAATCCGCTCGCGGGGAGCGGGCGAGAGCTGGCGGCGGCGCTGGCGCAGTGCTTCCGGGACGAGCAGGTTGCTCGGTCGTTCCTGACCGAGGTGGGCTATCCCGTCGACCGGCCCCTGCCGTTCGGCAGTGCACGGCAGTTCTGGAGGGAGGTCGTCTCGGAACTGGAGCTGGGCGTCCTGCCTGATGGCATCCCGACGATCGTGGTCGCCGCCGCCGAGTGGTACCCCGGGCACCCGGTGCTCCAGGAACTAGCGGCGAAGCTCGCAGCCAACGACGAGGCACGATACGCCCCCGCGGGTGTATCCATCGGGCCGCCGCAGCCGGCGGTGGAGGAGGACGGCGACTGCTTCGCGATCCTCGCGATCAACACCACCCAGCACGCGGAGTTCCTCGACGCCGTGCGGTCGGTGGCCGACCCCGACGCGGAGCTGCTCTACACGACCCGCCAGATCTCCGCGGTCCGGATCCAGGACCCGGGCGCGAGCGCGGGCGAAGTGGCCGCCCGGATCAAGGACGAGCTGGCCACACGGCAGATCAACGCCGACGTCAGCTACGCCAGCTACGGCTTCCGGCCGTACCTGCTGGCCAGCGTGGTGGTCTACGGCCCCGACGGCGCGCCGTACGAGCTGCGCGGGGTGCCGGCCAGCACGCCGGTGCGGGACATCCCGTTCGCGGTGCTCAACCACTACGACGACGAAGCCGTGCGCAACCGGCGTGGCCAGTTCATGGAGACCGCCGTCGACCTGGTCGACGAAGACGGCACGCCGCATCGGCTCGACCCGAACCGCAGCCTGCACGAGAACGGCGTCACCGACGGCTCGTCCATGCGGATCACGGCCCGTGCCATCGCCGGCGGTCCAGCCGCCGAGGCCGTCGCGATGACGAACTGGTCGTGGCTGGGCAGCTTCGGTATCCACGACGTCGCGTTCGCCGCGACGATCAAGAACGCGATCGAAAAGCGCTGCGAGGAGCTCAACGCCCCGGGCTCGCCCAAGATGGCCCGGCCGATCCCCGGCGTAGCGATGAACCGCCTGGAGCTGGTGCTGTTCGCCCCCGATCTCAAGCCGCCTCCCGATCCCGCGCTCACCCCGGAGGAGCAGAAGCGGGCGGAGACCAACTTCATCACCAACGGCGCCCGGGCCGTACGCAAGCACGTCGCCGAGCTGACGCAGGCATTCGCCGGCACCGAAACCCCGTTCCAGGTTCCCGGCCACTACACCAAGACCAAGAACAACCAGGCTCTCTACCGGCGCCTCTACTTCACCCTGCGCGCCGTCGTCGACGATTCATGATCAACGACATTCTCCGCGACCGCCTGCCCCGGGCGCCTGCCGAGCTCCTCACCCCCACCAAGCCCGAGGCGGCGAGCTGACTGGACGATCAGTTGATCCGAAGGTGCCAGACCCACGTTAACGAACGATTCTTGTGGGACGGTTGTATGTTTCTGCAATCCCCCTGCCCGGGGCCGAATCGCGGCGCTGCACACGCCGGCCTGTCGGCTGTCTCGGGCGGCGTATGCCACGAGTACGAGCGGAACGTGTTCGGCAAGCTCCGGATCGCGCCCAGCGAGGGTATGTGATGATGACCTGGCTGCCTGGGTGTCCGGGCTGGATGACCTGTTTGGGCAGGTCGCGGGGCGTCACCGCGGGGGCGGGCTGCTGCGCGACAAGGACACCGTCACCGAGGAGTGCGACTGGTGATGACGTCGTCGCCACTGACAACTGAAGTTGTCACGCCGACCGGGTAGCTGCCTGGGCATTTCCGCTTGTCGGCTACTTAAGACTGGGTGGCAGGACCGGGTCCGGCCAGACTCTGGTCCAGGTGTTCGGTGAGTTGCTCCCACAATGCGGCTGCCTGCCGGTGTCATTGGTGTGGCTCTCTCATGGCATGCGTCTCGCCGAGCACCGCGCGAGGAGTGGCTGGAAAGGGGTCTGTTCTGCTCGAAGTAGCGGTGCCCTCCTTGCTGACATCGTCACGTCAAGGCAAGGGAGAACCGCATGCCGGTGATCATCGGGATGGATCCGCACAAACGGTCGGCCACGATCGAGGTGATCGACGAATTCGGCGACATACTCAGGACCGGAAAGTTCGGCACGGATCAGGTCGGGTATGCCGAAATGCTGGCCGCCGGGCGCCGGTTCGGTGACCGGGTGTGGGCGGTCGAGGGCTGTAACGGCGTTGGCCGGCATATCGCCCACCGGCTGGTCCACGACGGCGAGACCGTGCTGGATGTGCCGGCGAAGTTGTCGGCGCAGGTGCGGGTGTTCGCGACCGGCAACGGCCGCAAAACCGACCCGGTCGACGCGCACTCGGTAGCCCTGGTGGCGCTGCGGACCCGGATCTGGTCCGCGTCCAGGCTGACCCTGAGCTGGTCGTGATGG
This sequence comes from Streptomyces sp. MN03-5084-2B, assembly GCA_033793495.1. Classification (GTDB taxonomy): domain Bacteria; phylum Actinomycetota; class Actinomycetes; order Mycobacteriales; family Pseudonocardiaceae; genus Amycolatopsis. The sequence continues at coordinate 112,355 of JARAWT010000033.1, forward strand.
GCATGCTCGTCGATCGCCGTGACGAGCTCGGCCGTGCCAGGACCCAGACCGTCAACCGCCTCCACCGACTGCTGTTGGAGCTGTTTCCCGGTGGAGCGAAGAAGTTCCTGTCCGCGGCGCAAGCACGTGCGCTCGTGGCGACGGTCAGACCGCGCGACATTGTGGGCAAGACTCGCCGCCGGCTGGCCGTGGAGTTGATCATCGAACTCGAGGCGATCGACAAGATGATCAAGACCGCGGAGAAGGATCTTCGTGAGCTGGTGATTGCCCGCGGATCCACGTTGCTGGACCTGCACGGCATCGGCCCGTCCGGCGCCGCGCGGCTGCTGGCCGATGTCGGCGACATTCACCGGTTTGCCGGCCGGGACCGGTTCGTGTCCTGGAACGGCACCGCGCCGTTGGACGCATCGTCGGGTGAGCAGCAACGGCATCGCTTGTCCCGGGCAGGTAATCGCAGGATCAACCGGACGCTGCACATTATGGGCATCGTCCAGCTCCGAAATCCGACCGCCGGGCGTGTCTATTTCGACTCGAAGAAGGCGGCGGGCAAGACGTCGATGGAAGCGATGCGCGCCCTCAAACGCCGCTTATCGAACGTCGTCTACGCACGGATGCTCGCTGATCAACAGCGACGTGAGGCGGCAGGCCCGGGAGGGCACTCGGGGACGACTCTGCAATCCAGCGTGACCGGCCTGACCCCGGACACCGGCCCTTCGGACAAGCCACAACCCGAACCTGCCACCGCCCAGCCTACCCCCGCCACGGCCACCCCTTGACATAAAGGGGAGCCATGAGAGTGCGCTCACGTGAGCGTGTCCTGCGGCGATCCACTGGTGGACCATCTCCCGGATCACCGTGGTCTTGACCTGGCGCGGTCAACACATTGGGGTGGATTCGGCGGGCTCAGGTGGCGGTCCGAAGTGGACGGTGACGGTCAGGCCGCCTTGGGGCCGTGCGGTCGTGGTGAGGGTGGCGTGGTGGGCTCGGGCTACGGCGTTGACGATGGCGAGGCCGA
>JARAWT010000034.1:0-17474 GCA_033793495.1 Streptomyces sp. MN03-5084-2B
GTCGAGGCCGACCTCGACACCGGGCCGGCGGCAGCTGGAACGGCGGCAGCAGCGGCGACACCGCGTGCGGCCAGGCCGCGGGGTTGCCCGAGTGCGGGGTCGGCGCCTCTTCGAAGGCGCCCGAATCCGCCAGGCCGTACCCGGGCAGCTGCACCGGCCCGGTGTCGAGGTCGGCCTCGACCGGTTCGGAGCCCGCCTCGGAAGGCTCGGTCACACCCATCCTCCGGCTCGGTCGGTGCCCGGTGGGCACACGCTGTTCGACGCGGCCGCGGTGCTGCCGGTCCCCCTTGATACCGCACCCCATCCCCCGAGGCGCGACGAGGTCAACTCAGTGTTTCTTTTCGGGGGCTCCGGGTGGCGGAGCCCCCGGACGGCACAGTGCGGCGACCACCCGGGACGGGCTCGGGCGGCCGAGCTGTCCCGCCATCCACGCGCTGGCCGCCACCAGCGCGTCCAGGTCGACACCGGTGGCCACCCCGAGGCCCTCCAGCATCCACACCAGGTCTTCGGTCGCCAGGTTCCCGGTGGCCGACTCGGCGTACGGGCAGCCGCCGAGCCCGCCCGCCGAAGCGTCCACAGTCGACACTCCACATCGGAGCGCCGCGAGGGTGTTGGCGAGAGCTTGGCCGTAGGTGTCGTGGAAGTGCACGGCCAAAGTACCGACGTCGCCGAACAACCCGACGAGCGTTTCGACCTGCCCGGCCGTCGCGACGCCGATGGTGTCGCCCAGTGAAAGCTGCGAGCACCCCATGTCCAGCAGGCGGCGACCGGCGGCGGCGACCTGCTTCGCCGGCACGACGCCCTCCCAAGGGTCGCCGAAGCACATCGAGAGGTACCCGCGGACGTCGACGCCCGCTTCCCGGGCCCGCGTGACGACCGGCTCGAACATCGCGAACTGTTCGTCCAGCGAGGAGTTGAGGTTCTTGCGCGCGAACGTCTCCGTCGCGCTGGCGAAGACCGCGATGTGCTCGACGCCGGCTTCGAGGGCCCGGTTCAGGCCCTTCTCGTTCGGGACCAGCACCGGGTACCGGACGCCTTCGCGGCGGTCGAGCCGGGCCAGCAGCTGCTCGGCGTCGGCCAGCTGCGGCACCCACTTCGGGTGCACGAAGCTGGTCGCCTCGAGCGTGGTGAGCCCGGCGCCCGCGAGCCGGTCGAGGAACTCCAGCTTGACCTCGACCGGGACGATCGCCTTCTCGTTCTGCAGCCCGTCGCGCGGGCCGACCTCCCAGATCTTGACGGACTCCGGCAGCTCGCCCGCCGCGGGGACGCGCTCGGGCAGGCCCAGTTCGCGGGTGCCCATCAGCGGCGTCTTTCGCCGCGCGGCGGGTGCCCGCCGCCCTGCGGCGGCAGGGGCGTGGTCGGCTGGGTGCCCGGCCGGTAGTCGTCGTACGGGTTGTCGTTGACTTCGCGGTAGATGACCGTGTGCACCTTCTCGACGTGCGGGATGTCCTCGAAGCGCAACGGCTCGTCCGACGCCGACTCGATGATCAGCGTGCCGCAGCCGAAGACCCGGTCGAGCAGGCCGTGCTCGAACTGGACGCTGTTGATCCGGCCCATCGGGATGTCGATGCCGGTGCGCTTGAGGACGCCCTCGCGGGCGATCAGCCGGTCGGTCGTCACGATGAAGTGGGTGGTCCGCCAGCGCACGAGCGGTGCCAGGAACAGCCACACGACCAGCACGAGCGCCACGACCCCGATGGCGATCAGCCCGACGGAGTTCCACGGCGAGGACGCGTCCTTGGCCAGGATCGCCAGCCAGGTGCCCGCACCCAGGGTGACCAGCAGCGCGAGCGTCGGGAAGATCAGCATCTTGAAGTGCGGGTGACTGTGCACCACGACGTGCTCTTGCTCGCTGAGCAAATCGTCCGGATAAGCCACGGCGGACGCTCCCAAGGTCGGTGCGGCGGTGTCGTCTCACCGTACCGGCGACGCGACGGGAGGTGGGCGCAACACCCGAAGAATCAGGCCGGACGGACGTGGACCACGTCACCCGCGAAGACGGTGTGCCGCTGCCCGCCCGCGACGTCGACCTGCAGCTGGCCGGCGGCGTCGATGTCGGCCGCGCGACCGGTCAGCGCCGTCCCGTCCGGCAGCTGCACCTCGACGTCCTGGCCGAGGGTCGCGCAGTGGGCGCGGTAGTCGCCGAGCAGCCCGGCTTCGGTGAGGTCGCCGCCGGCGAGGCGCCAGCGCCGTTCGAGGTCGGCGAACCCGGTGAGCAGCGCGATGGCGACATCGGTGCGGTCGGTGTTGGTGGCGCCCTGCTCGGCCAGCGACGTCGCGGGCAGCCCGCCCGGCCCCGGCTGGACGTCCCCGAGGGGCAGGACGTTGAGGCCGATGCCGAGCACGATCGACGGGTCGTCCCCGGCGACGGCTTCGGCGAGGATGCCGGCGCACTTGGCGCCGCCGACGAGGACGTCGTTGGGCCACTTGAGCACGGCGTCCACCCCGACGGACGCGGCGGCGGCCCGGACGGCGAGCCCGGCGACGAGCGACAGCGAGCCGAGCACTGCGAAGGGGACACCCGGCCGCAGCGCGACGCTCAGGTACAGCCCGGCCCCCTTCGGCGAGCTCCACGAACGAGCCCGCCTGCCGACGCCCGCGGTCTGCTCTTCGGCGAGCAGAACGGTCCGGTCGGCGGCGCCGTCTTCGAGGGCTTTCCGCAGGTCGGCGTTGGTGGACCCGGTGCTCGCGACGACCTCGATCTTCGGGTAACGATCTTGAAGCGCCGCAGTGAGCCGGACAGCGTCGATCTCTCCATCCATGCCCCCGCCACCACCCTCAATCGAGTCGCTTCGCTCCACTGGCTGAATCATGTGCCCACAATATGAGAGTCCCCCTAACGTGCAAGCTACTCACTCGTTCAGTAAGGGGTGTGCTCTTCTAAGTTGGACCCCGTGACGACGAAGCAGACTTCGTGGGCCCGCGGTGCCGCCCTCCGCGGCCTGGTGGCGCTGCCGCTCGTCGCCGGGCTCGTCACGGCGGGCTGGCTGCTGGCCGACCGGTCGCCGGAACCCGCGGCCGCCCCGGCTCCCCCGCCGGTGGTGCGCAACGCGGCGTCGGGCCCGTCGGTCCTCGAAGTGAGCGCACCGGTGAAGGCCCAGGAGCCCGGCCAGGGCGCGTCCGGACAGGGCGGCAAGAGCCCGTTGCAGCAGTGGGCCGAGCAGCTGGCCGGCCCCCTCGACATCCCGGCGGACGCGCTGGTCGGCTACGCGAACGGCGAGCTGGCACTCCGCGGCGAAGACCCGTCGTGCCACCTTTCGTGGGTCACGCTCGCGGGCGTCGGCTCGGCGGCGTCGAACCACGGCCGCGACGGCGGGAACCTCCTGGGGCTGACGGCGGCACAGGCCAAGAAGTACGGCGCCGACGCGCCGGTCGCGGCCGGGCGCGCGCTGTGCGCGGGCGGCACCGACCTCGGCGCCGGCCCCGGCTGGTGGAAGGCGATCGCGGCGTACCACCCGGGCGGCGACACCGAACTGTTCCGCCAGCGCGTGCTCGGCATGGCGCAGCTGTACGCGACGCTGTCGCTGGACCCGGCGTCGGCCGGTTCGCCGCGGGTCCGCGCGACGCGGTTCGCGCTGGGCCAGCTCGGCCTCCCGTACGTCTGGGGCGGCAACGGCCCGGACGCGGGTGCGGCGGGCTTCGACTGCTCCGGCCTGACGAAGGCGTCGTACGACAGCGCCGGTGTCGACCTCCCGCGGACGGCGGACAGCCAGTTCCGGGCGCTCCCGCCGGTGCCGGCCGCCCAGGAACCCCGCCTCGGCGACCTGGTGTTCTACGGCTCCCCGGCGACGCGCATCCACCACGTCGGCCTGTACCTCGGCAACGGCCTGATGATCAACGCGCCGACCGAGGGCCAGGCGATCCAGATCCACACGTACCACTCGAAGGGCGACGACTACGCGGGCGCGGGCCGCCCGGCCTGACGGCCGTTCACACCGTGGCGGCGACGGCCTCGCCGACCGGGACGACGTGCCGGCGCCGGCTGGGTGCCATCGACGTCGGGTGCGAGATGCTCCACGCCGCGGTCCGGCAGATCATCTCCTTGAGGCGGGCGGCCGTCCTGCCGGTGACCGCGGCGGCCTTCGGCCGGTCGTCCGGGGTCACCCACTGCACGACGGCGTCCCGGCGGCCGAGGCTGATGCACTGGCCGGAGTAGCCGATCTTGTTCGGCGGCAGCTCGCGGCCGGTCAGGCGCGCGGCGATGGCGTCGGCCGCCAGGTGGGCCGAGGGAACACCCGAGGCGCACGACATCCGCAGCGGCGTCCCGCTCGCGCCCCGGGCGGACGCGGCGTCACCGACGGCGTAGACGTCCGGGTGCGAAACCGACCGCATGGTGTCGTCCACGACGATCTGCCCCGTCTCGGACACCCGCAGGGTCGTCGCCGCGGCGATGGGGTGGACGGCGAAACCGGCCGTCCAGACGGTGACCTCGGCCGGGATCGTGCGGCCGTCGGCGGTGACCGCGGCGCCGGGCCCGACGCCCGCGAGGTCCGTGTGCTCGTGCACCGTGATGCCGAGCCGGTCGAACGTCTTCCGCAGGTGGGCCTGGGCCTTGTCGCTCAGCCAGTCGCCGAGACCGCCGCGGGCGGCGAGCGAGACGTCGAGGTCCGGGCGGGCTTCGGCGATCTCGGTGACGGCTTCGATGCCGGTGAGGCCACCTCCGGCGACGAGCACGGTCGCGCCCGCGGCGAGCTCGGCCAGCCGCGCCCGCAGCCGCAGCGCGGCCTGCTTGCCGGCGACGAAGTGGGCGTGCTCGGCGACGCCGGGGACACCGCAGTCGGCGGCGGTGCTGCCGAGGGCGTAGACGAGCGTGTCGTAGGCGATCTCGCCGAGGTCGTCGGTGACGGTCCTGCGTTCGGCGTCGACGGCGGTGACCCGCGCGATCCGCACCTGCACGCCGGTGCCCGCGAAGACGTCGGCCAGCGGGCGGGGCTTCAGGTCCTGGCCGGTCGCGAGCTGGTGCAGGCGGACGCGCTCGACGAACTCGGGGTCGGCGTTGACGAGGGTGATCTCGGTGCCGGCGGGGTGCAGCCGCCTGGCCAGGCGCCCGGCCGCGTTGGCTCCCGCGTACCCGGCTCCGAGGACGACGATGCGGTGTTTCATGGTTTCGCTCCTGTCCGGTCGGTGTGTGCTCCCTGAACCGGGCAGCGGCGCGAAACCTGACAGCTGCCGTCTGTGACCCGCGTCACCAGTTGCCGGGGAGTGGCTCCTCGGGTCCGGAGAGCGCCCATTGACGCGTCGCGCGGGCGAGCTTGGCGGGGTTCGCCTGGGCGTGGACGGCCGCGATGCCGTCGTCGGTCACGTCCAGCACGAAGACTCCGGCGACCCGGTCCCCGACCACCATGACCAGCGCGGGTGCGCCGTTGGCGACCGCGGCGAACAGCTCGGGGCGGCCGCCGACCATCTCCCACTTGGCCTCGCTGGGCGTGAACAGCGTGCGCAGGAACCGGGCCACCCGCAGCGCGCCGGTGATCGGCCGCGGCACCGAGAAGACCACGCCGCCCCCGTCGCCGATGCTGATCGCGTCGTCGGCGAGCATCCGCACCAGCGAGTCGGTCTTGCCGCTGAGGGCCGCGGCGAGGAACTCCTCGACGATCTTGCGGGCCGCGGCCGCGTCGACCGCCACCCGGCGCCGGTCGGCGGCCAGGTGCTGCTTGGCCCGCCGGTAGACCTGCTGGCAGTTCGCCTCGGTGAGGTCGAGCACCTCGGCGATCTCGCCGTGCGAGTAGCCGAACGCTTCGCGCAGCACGTAGACCACGCGTTCCTTGGCCGACAGCCGCTCCATCAGCGTGAGCACCGCGATCGAGACCGATTCCCGCTGCTCGACCGTGTCGGACGGGCCGAGCATCCGGTCCCCGGCGAAGACCGGCTCGGGGAGCCACTGCCCGACGTAGGTCTCCCGCCGGGCCCGCGCCGAGGTGAGCCGGTTGAGGCAGAGGTTGGTGAGCACCTTCGTCAACCAGGCCTCGGGCGTCTCGATCCGCTCCCGGTCGGCGGCCTGCCAGCGCAGGAACGTGTCCTGCACCGCGTCCTCGGCGTCGCTCGCCGACCCCAGCAGGCGGTACGCGATCGCCTCCAACCGCGCCCTGGCCCCCTCGAACACCTCGACCTCGTGCGTTCCCACCAGCATGGTGCGCAGTCAACCACGCGCACCGAGGCCGGACTCGTAGGCGAACACCACGAGCTGGGCGCGATCGCGCGCCCGCAGCTTCACCATGGCCCGGTTGACGTGCGTCTTCGCGGTCAGCGGGCTGATCACCATCCGCGCCGCGACCTCGTCGTTGGACAGCCCCTGTGCGACCAGGCCGACGGCCTCGCGCTCGCGGTTGGTCAGCTCCGCGAGCCCGGCGCCGGGCGCCGGCGGCTGCGTGACGTACCGGTCGATCAGCTTGCGGGTGACCGACGGCGCGAGCAGGGCGTCCCCGCGGGCCGCGACGCGGACGGCGTGCAGGAAGTCCTCCGGCCGGATGTCCTTGACGAGGAACCCGGCCGCGCCGGCGCGCAGCGCGTCGAAGACGTATTCGTCGTGGCCGTAGTTGGTCAGGATGACCACGTGCACGCCGGCCAGCGCCGGGTCCGCGGCGATGCGCCGGGTCGCCTCGATGCCGTCGGTCCCCGGCATCCGGACGTCGACGAGCGCGACGTCCGGCCGGTGTTCCCGCGCCAGCGCCACGGCTTCGCCGCCGTCGGCGGCCTCGGCCACCACCTCGATGCCGTCCTCGGCGTCGAGCAGCGCGCGGAACCCGCTGCGGATGAGCGGCTGGTCGTCGGCCAGCAGGACGCGGATCACGCCGGGCCCACCGGAAGCTCGGCCCGGACGCTGAACCCGCCTTCGCGGCGAGGCCCGGTGTGGAGCCGGCCGCCCAAAGCCGTGACGCGCTCGCGCATCCCGGTGAGGCCGACGCCCGGCGGACTGTCCACTATGGATTCACCGTCGTCGTCCACCCGGATCACCAGCGTGCCGGGCCGGTGGTCGATCCGGACCGACGCGGTGGCCGCCGCGGCGTGCCGGGCGACGTTGGTCAGCGACTCCTGGACGATCCGGTAGGCGGTCCGGCCGACCGCAGCCGGCACGGCGTCGCACCGGCCCTCGACCGTCAGCTGCGCGTCGAGACCGGTGGTCCGGGCCCGCCGCACGAGGTCCGGGACGTCGTCCAGCCCGCGCGGCGGGTCCTTGTCGTCGTCGCGCAACGCCTCCAGGGTCGCGCGCAGCTCCCGGGCGGCCTCGCGACCGGCGTCGCGGATCGCCAGCAACGCCTCGGGCACGTCTTCCCCGCGCTTGCGGGCCAGGTGGACGGCGACTTCGGCCTGCACCTTGATGACGGAGATCTGGTGGGTGAGCGAATCGTGCAGCTCCCGCGCGATGTGCAGCCGTTCCTCGTCCGCGCGCCGCCGTGCGGTTTCTTCACGGGTGCGCTCGGCTTCGTCGGCCCGGCGCTCGGCCTGGCGCAGTGCCTCCCCGGCCGCGCCGGCGGCGATCAGCCACGCCAGCTGGAGGACGTCCCGCGCCTGCGCGAACGCCGCTGCGGTGTCGTGCACACCGGACGCCAGCAGCGCGAGCGGGATCGCGGCGAGCATGAGCACCGAAGCGACCACCGCGGCGATCCGGTGTCCCGCCCGGACGGCGGCGTACACCGCGAAGAGGTAAGCGACGACAGGCACTGGGAAGCCGGCGACCTGGTACGCGAGCGCGCAGCCCGCGGTCGCCGCCAGCACGGCGATGGGCGCCCGGCGGCGCGCGGCCAGCGCCAGCCCGCCGGCCGCCAGCGCCGCGTACCCGAACGGTGCCGTCGGATGGTGCGTCGTGGACAGCCCGGCGACCAGCAGGGCCGCCGCGACCCCGGCGGCGACCACTCCGTCGACGATCTGTGCCCGGCTCACCTCCGCACCCTAACCGGGTTCTCGCGCGGAGAAGTCCCGCAAGCGAAGCATTTCCCGGCTACTGCGCCCGCGGTAGTCCCCCGGTTTCTGCGACGCCCGCGGCAGCGCGAAGTGTCTGCTCGTGCACAACGACGGGCGAGGGGCCAGGCGGACATGCTCTCGACAGCATCAGGCACGAGAGAAGGAGCTGCTCATGAACGTCCACCTCGCCGCGGTCAGTGCCTACGCCCTGACGCCAGGGCGACTCTGGTCCCTGATCGCCGCGCTGCTGGGAGTGGCCGGGGTGGTCGCGGGTGTGCTGGCACTGACCCGCGGCCGGGGAGCCGTCGTGGCGCTGGCCGGCGGCCTGGCCGCGGTGATCGGCGGCGGCTGGGTGGTGGCCGCCGCCAAGGGGGGTCCTGGCACCGGCTACGGGATCGTCGGCGGCTTCCTCGCCCTGGTCGTCGGGGTGGTCGCGCTCGCGCTCGGCGGGCTGGCCATGGCTCGCGCGCGCGGTTTTGTCGGTGGCCGCCGCTAACGTCGGCGGCATGTACGAAATCGACTTTGCCGAGTTTCCGTCCACGTCGGCGGCGGTGTCCGGGCAGTTCTTCGAGCGCGCGTTCGGCTGGCCGGCGACACCGTACGGCCCGGACTACACCGATGTCCGGGCCGACGGCCTCACCCTGGGCTTCCAATCGGACGCGGCCGAACAGCCACGCGCACCGCTGGTGACGGTCCGCACGGACGACCTCGCCGCGGCCCGCGAGGCGGTGGCGGCCGCGGGTGGCGTGGTGACGAAGGAACCGTTCGCCTTCCCGGGCGGGCGGCGGTTCCACTTCCGCGAGCCCGGCGGGAGCGAGCTGGCGGTGTGGTGCCCGGACGCCCAGTGCTGACATCGAAGTCGTTCGGTGGTCGCGCCGGCGTGGGCTGAAGGTGCCCTTCCTCGCATCTGATGAGACGAAGGGCCCCTTCACCGCACCATGAGACGGTCCCCGATCACCGTGGCCGGCGGGCGCATCACCGAAGTCCGCCCGTTCTACCGGGACAGCGCCGCCATCGCGGCCGCCTGCTCGACGTAACCGGCGGCCCCACCGCCGTAGAACGTCGCGGGGTCGGCCGGCGCGGTCGGCAGGTCGAGCGCGAACCGCGTCACCAGGTCCGGATGGGCGACGAAGGGGCGGGCGTACGACACCGCGTCCGCGAGGCCCGCCTCGATCACCGCGTTGCCCGTCTCGCGGTCGAAGCCGTTGTTGACGATCAGGAGGCCGTCGAACAGTTCCCGATAGCGGGCGAAGGCCGCGAAGTCCGGCCCGGTGTCAGGACCCCGGAGGTGCAGGTAGTCGGCGGCGAGCCCGGCGACCAGTTCGTCGTACTCGGCACGGAGTGGTTCGTCCACAGTGAACAGTCCGCCGGTCCACCACGGCGAGAGCCGGACGCCGACGCGCCCGTGCGACGCGGCCGCGTCGACGACCTCGGCGAGCAGCCTGCGCCGGCGGGCCGGGGAGCCGCCGTAGGCGTCGGCGCGGTGGTTCAGGCGCGGGTGCAGGAACTGCGCGAGCAGGTACACGCCGTTGGCCGCGATCTCGACGCCGTCGAACCCGGCGTTGCGCGCGTTCTCCGCCGCCGTGCCGTAAGCCGCGACCGTCGCCTGGATCTCGGCCACGCTCATCTCGCGTGGCGTGCCGGTGTGGCCGCGGCCGGACGGCAGGTACACCGGCTCCTCCGGGTTCACCGCCGATGGCCCCGCCGGCCGCCCGCCGAGGAGGTCCGGGTGCGAAACGGCCCCGGTGTGCCACAGCTGGACCACGATCCGGCCGCCGAGCGCGTGCACGACGTCGGTGACCCGCCGCCACCCGGCGACCTGGGCTTCGGTGTACACCCCGGGAACGTCCGGGAAGCCGACGGCCCGTTCGCTCACCCAAGTCCCTTCGGCGACGATGAGCCCGGCCCCGGCACGCTGCGCGTAATAGGCGGCCTGGAGGTCGCCGGGCACGCCGCCGGGAACGCGCGCCCGGGTCGTCGGCGCGACGACGACCCGGTTCGGCAGGCGCCATCCGGCCAGGTAGGCAGGGGTCAGCAGGTTCATCCGGTCACCTCCGGTCGCGGGGATACGTCGAGGAGGCGACGGTGGACGCGAGCGAAAGGTGACCGATGGACGACCTGGCGGCGGAGTTTGAGGCCGAACGCGGCCGGTTGCGCGCGCTCGCCCACCGGATGCTCGGCTCGGCGGCCGAAGCGGACGACGCCGTGCAGGAAGCGTGGCTGCGGCTGAACCGGGTGGATGCGGTCGACAACCTGGCGGCCTGGCTGACGACGGTCGTCTCCCGCGTCTGCCTCGACGTCCTGCGTTCGCGGAAGACCCGCCGCGAGGAGCCGTTCGCCGTGTTCCCGGAACCGGTGGCCGACGCCGATCCGGCCGGCGATGCCGCGCTCGCCGACTCGGTCGGCCGCGCGCTGCTCGTGGTGCTGGACGCGCTCGGGCCGGCCGAACGGATCGCGTTCGTGCTGCACGACCTGTTCGCGGTGCCCTTCGACCGGATCGCCGCGGTGCTGGACCGCAGCCCGGTGGCCGCGAAGAAGCTGGCGAGCCGCGCGCGGCAGCGCGTCCGGGGCACTTCCCCGCCGGCCCCGGCCGACCTGGCCCGGCACCGCCGGGTGGTCGAGGCGTTCCTCGCCGCGGCCCGTGGCGGCGACCTCGCCGCGCTGCTCGACGTGCTGGCCCCGGACGTCGTCCGCCGCGCCGACGCCGCCGCACTGCCGGCGGGCGTGCCGCTCGAGGCCCGCGGGGCCCGGGCGGTGGCGGCCGAAACCCGGGTGTTCGGGAAACGGGCCCGGTTCGCCGAAACAGCCCTGGTCGACGGCGCGGTCGGCGTCGTCGTCGCGCCGCACGGACGGCTGGTGCTCGCCTTGGCCGTGACCGTCGAAGGCGAGCGGGTGGCGGCGTACGACGTGATCGCCGACCCCGCCCGCCTCGCCGCGCTGCACGTCACGCTGCTCAGCGCTTGATCCGGTAGGACAGGTGCGTCACGCCGGTGCCTTCGGTGACCTCCGGGTCGGTCAGCTTGGTGGTGGCGTCGAGGTGGTCGAAGAAGCGGACGCCGGAGCCGAGCAGCACGGGGATCAGGTCCACCTGGACGCCGTCGAGCAGGCCGAGGTTGAGGCACTGCTGGGCGATCGTCGTGCTGGCGACCGCCACGTTCTTGTCGCCGGCGGTCTTCTTGGCCTGCTCGACGGCGCTTTCGAGGCCGTCGGTGACGAAGGTGAACGGCGCGTCCGGGTGCGGCCAGTCCGCGGGCTCTTCGTGGGTGACGACGAAGACCGGAACGCCCATCGGGTGCGTGCCGCCCCAGCCCTGGGTCAGGTTGAACAGCCGGCGGCCGGTGATCAGGGCGCCGACGTTCTCCATCGCGTTGCGCAGCATCTTCGCGCTGGCTTCGGAGGTCTTGAAGGTCGCCCAGTCGACGGCGGTGGGGACCTCGACGTCACCGTTGCCGAACCACTCGAACAGGTGATCGATGCGGTCTTCCGGGTCGGCCACGAAGCCGTCGAGGGACATGGACATGTTGGCGATGACGTCAGCCATTTCGAACTCCCTTTTTGCTGGTCAGAGACGCTTTGCCGCTGATGACGAGAAGTCTTCCGCGTTCGCCCGGACGGAAGATCTGCCACCTGGCCGACATCCCGCGACGAGTGGCCGATGCCTTGACAGCCGCTGGCGGCGAGGGCAGCATGAACACGTGTTCATGAACGCATGTTCACCACGGAGGGAGCCGAGATGACCGGGATCGTCAACACCGCGCAGGCCGAGGCGTGGAACGGCTACGAAGGCGAGCACTGGGCGGCGCACGCCGACCGTTACGACGCCGTGAACAGCGGCTTCAACGGCTACCTGCTCGATCAGGTCGGCCCGGACGATCGCGTGCTGGACATCGGCTGCGGCAACGGCCAGCTGACGCGGCTCGCCGCGGCCCGGGCCCGGTCCGCGCTCGGCGCCGACCTGTCCGGGCCGATGCTCGCGACCGCACGGGCGCGCGCGGCCGAGGTGCCGAACGTGGCGTTCGAGCAGGCCGACGTCCAGGTCCACCCGTTCGCCGAAGGCGGGTTCGACCTGGCGGTCAGCCGGTTCGGAGTGATGTTCTTCGCCGACCCGGTGGCGGCGTTCGGCAACGTCCGGCGTGCGCTGTCCCCGGGCGGGCGGCTCGCCTTCCTCTGCATGACCGCACTCGCCGGCACCGACCTCGGCCGGGTGTTCGGCGCGCTGGCGGCCTACCTGCCGCAGCCGACGGGGCCGGACGGAAGCGGGCCGACGTCGTTCGCGGACCCGGACCGGACCCGGGCGGTACTGACCGAAGCCGGCTTCGAAGACGTGGAGTGCACTCGCGTCGAGGCGGACCAGGTCTGGGGCCGGGACGTCCCCGACGCGACCCGGTTCATCGCGGACTGGGGGCCGGTCCGGCACCACCTGGGCCTGGTCGACGGCGCGCGGGCGGCCAAGGCGACCGAGGCACTCGCCGTGGCGCTCGGGCCGTTCGCGGGGCCGGACGCGGTCCGCCTGCACGGCACCGCATGGCTGGTCACGGGAAGGAGGCGGTAAGGCACGCCCGTACGATGGCGGTGATGTCACCGAGGAAAGCCGCCGCCCAGCAGGACGGGCAGTCACTGCACGACCTGCTGCTCGAGACCGCGCAGAAGATGATCGCCACGCACGGCACGACCGGCATGACCGTGCGCGAGATCGCGCGCATGGCGGGTGTCGCCGACGGCGTGCTCTACAACCACTTCTCCGACAAGGAGGAGCTGGTGGCCCGGGCCCTGCTGGAGCACGTGCGCGCGACGGAGGCGGAGCTGGGCGAGCTGCCGGTGCCCGGCGAAGGCACCCTCACCGGGAACCTCCGCCGCCACCTGGAGTTCGGTCTGGCGCTGCACAAGGTGCTCGTACCGGCGTTCAGCGGGCTGGTCGCGCAGCCCAGGGTGCTGGCGCGGTTCGCGGAGATCAGCGAGCGGTCCGGCTACTGGCGCGACCGGCTGGTGGCCTACCTCGAAGCGGAACGGGCACTGGGCCGGCTGCGCCCGGAGTCCGAAGTGGACGCCACGGCGGCGATGCTGGTCGGCTACTGCCACGCCTCGGTGCTGACGACGGTCTTCCCGCACACGGCACCGCTCGATCCCCCGCCGGTGGACGCGGTCGTGAGCGCCGCCCTGCACGGCATCGCGCCGACCGATCCCGGATCGCCCGCCTAGAGCCTGTTTTCAATGTCGTAGCCACTCGTTGACCGCCGCGATGTGCACGGTTGCCTCGTAGCGAGTTTGTGGCCGCCCACCGGCCCGGCCGCGGCCAGCGCCGGGACAAGCCTTAGACGTTTGCCAGCAGCCATACACAGGTGGGACGTCACGCCACGGCGAACCGACACGAACCCGCCGGCGGATGCCGTCCAGGAGCCGGCGTTTGCTCCACAGCGGCGGGCGGCCGGGTGTCTTGCCGACGGGCAGCAGCGGTTCCAGGGTGGCCCACTGCGCGTCGGTCGGATCGGCTCGCCCCGTCGCCGCTGGGCTGGGCACGATCTATCTGATCCAAGACACCCGCACCCCAACACCAGCCAGAAACTCCGCTGGTCAGCACATCGAAACAGGCTCTCACCCCGGGAGCCTCCTGCACACGTCCCCGTGCTCGGCGATCACCGGCGCACGTCCGGCCGAGGTCCGGGCACCGGGCCACGAACCCGCCAGGTGGCGGCCGAGGCGCCCGCGGTCGCCGGGGCGTGGAGGCGTAGCCGTCGCCGACGTACCCGGCGAAGGCAAGGAGCACGCCATGTCGTGCCGAGTCGTCAGGTGTCCGTCCTTTGTGGAGTTATCGACACCAAGTGCGCCATGCGCGAAAGAGAAAGGGAAAGACCTGTGGACGCTGCCGCGATACTCTCCCGGTATGGACGATGTCGAGGTCCGTGAGCTGCGGTACTTCCGCGCGGTCGCCGAAGAGCTGAACTTCTCCCGCGCCGCCGAGCGGCTCGGGATGGCGCAGCCACCCCTGTCCCGCGCGATCCGGTTGCTGGAACGACGGCTCGGTGTGCAGCTCTTCGAACGCACCAGCCGGCACGTCTCGCTGACGCCGGCCGGCGCCGTCCTCTTCACCGAGTCGGCGAAGGCGCTGGACGCCGTCACCGCGGCGGTCCGGCGCACGCGGCGGGCAGCGCAGCGGACACCGGCACTGGTCGTCACCGCGAAGCCGGGGGTCGCGACCGATCTGCTGCGGCGGATCGCCGATGCGCACCCGGACCCGGTCGACGTGCGGATCAGCGGGTTCGGGGGACAGACGGAGATGCTGCGTGAGGGCCGGGCCGACGTCGCCGTGCTCGGCTGCCAGGGCGGCACTCACCACGGACTGGACGTCGAAGTGCTGTTCAGCGAGCCGCGGGTGGCCGCGCTGCCGCCGGACCACGAGCTGGCCGGCCGGGCCGTGCTGACCTGCGCCGACTTCGCCGGGCAGCCGACGCCGTGCTGGCCGCTCTCCTCGGCCGCGGACCGGGCGTACTGGTCCGGGCAGGACGTGACCGGCGGACCGGTGACGCCGGGGCCGGTCGTGCACGACAGCGCCCAGCTGCTCGAGACGGTCGCGCTCGGGCAGGCGGTCGCGCTGCTGCCGGCGTCGGTCGCCGAGCTGCGCTCGCGGGCCGGCGTCGTCTACCGGCCGGTCGTCGACGCGACGCCGTACTCGCTGGCGCTCGCCTGGCCGGCGGGCGCGCGGGATCCGCGGATCGCGCGGTTCGTGCGGACCGCCGCCGAGGTCAGCGAAGCACTACCTCGACCGGGAGCTGTCCCGGCGGGGTGACCGTGCGGATGACCGGCGGTACCCGGACGTCGTCGGCCGCGTAGGCCGCCTGCAGGTGCTCGACGTCCGCGTCGGCCATCAGCGAGGCCAGCTCGTCGGCGCGGGCGACGGTGGCCGGGGCGAGCGTGACGGAATCGTCGAGTGCGCCCCAGATGTCCCACTGGAGCATCTCGTGCTTGTTGAGCGCGGCGAGGTCGAGCACGAGGTTATGCCACGCGTACGGGATCCCGCGCAGGAACGGCACGTCCAGGTCCGGCGCGACGACCAGGAGGGCTGGGTCGAGCGCGCCGGCGCGGGCCGCGGTCCACGCGTCGGGGGCGGTCAGGAACCGGTCGCGGGGGACGTCGAGGAGATCGAACTCGACGTCGTCCACCGGGTCGCGGAAGCCGGGTGCCAGCTGGGATTCGACCAGGCGCCAGCCGTCGGCGGTGCGGACCTCGGCGACGACGTGGTCGAGGTACCAGCCAGGAATCAGGTAGCTCGCGAAACCGACGCGGAGGCGGGCCGGAATGCCGTGGTGGCGGGCCATCGAGACGAACAGGAGGGTGAAATCGCGGCAGCAGCCGACGATCCGGTGCAGCGGCGGCCGCGGCTTGCCGGGTGGCGCCGGGTCGAGCTCGCGCAGGCGCGCCCACATGTCCGCGGCGTACCGCAGGGTGATTTCGTCGTTGCGGGCGGCCGGGAAACCGTGGTCGGTGATGGCGCCCGAGGCCCAGTAGTGGAACACCAGCTGGGACGCCGCTTCGCGCAGAACAGCGAGATCGGCCGGGGTGGCGTCGAGCCAGTCCGCGTGCGAGCCGGGGTCGGTGAAGCGGCTGTGGCTGACATAAAAGTCTTCCATAGGGCCGAAGCTAGCGGAATTTCAGGCAGATTGAACAGCCAGTTCTCCGCGGAACGTCGCCCGGTACGCGCTCGGCGAGACCCCGAGCGCCGCCTGGAAGTGCTGGCGCAGGGAGGCCGCCGTGCCGAAGCCCGCTTCCGTGGCGACGCGGTCGACCGGCAGGTCCGTCTCCTCGAGGAGCTGGCGGGCGCGCTCGATCCGTTGCTGGGTCAGCCACTGCAGGGCCGAGATGCCGACCTCCTCCCGGAAGCGGCGGGTGAACGTGCGGGTGCTCATCGCCTCGCGGGCGGCGAGCTCGCGCAGGGTCAGCGGCCGGTGCAGGTTCTCCAGGGCCCACGCCCGCGCCGCCTTGGTCGACGACGTGCGGGGTTCCGGGACCGGCCGCCGGACGAACTGGGCCTGGCCGCCTTCACGGTGCGGGGACACGACCGTGCCGCGGGCGACCTCGTTGGCCACCGCCGCGCCGTGGTCGCGGCGGATCATGTGCAGCACGAGGTCGATGCCGGCGGCGACGCCCGCCGAGGTGAGAACTTCGCCGTCGTCGGTGTAGAGCACGCAGGGGTCGACGTCGACCTCGGGGAAGCGGTCCTGCAGTTCCTCCGCGGAACGCCAGTGGGTGGTGGCCCGGCGGCCGTCGAGCAGGCCGGCCGCGGCGAGGACGAACGCGCCGGTGCAGATGGAGGCGATGCGCGCGTCCGGCGGGATGCGGTCGAGGGCGGCCTTGAGCGCCGGGGTGAGCACGCGCGCCATGGGCTCGTACTCGGCCCGGGACGCCGGGACGATCACGGTGTCGGCCTCGGCCAGCACTTCGGAACCGCGGTCGACCGGGATGGTGACGTCCGCGTCGGTGCGCACCGGGCCGGGCTCGAGTGTGCAGGTCACGACCTCGTACAGCGGCTCGCCGGCCGCCGAGCGGGCCTGGCCGAACAGCCGGTGGACGATGCCCAGTTCCATCACCAGCATGCCGTGGCGGACGAGCACGGCGACGTGGTGGCGGTTCGGGTGCACGAATTCGGCCATGGCTCGATTCTTGCACATGTTGGCTATCAAGCCACTCGATCGAACCGGGCGGCCGCGCGACCATCGAGGACATGAACGTGTTGTGGGTATTCGCGCATCCCGAGCCGCGCTCGCTGAGCGGGGCCCTCCGTGACGACGGGCTCCGGACGCTCCGGGAGCTGGGTCACGACGTCCGGGAGTCGGATCTGTACGCCATGAAGTGGAATCCGGTGGTCGACGCCGCGGACTTCGGCGCCGAAGCCGGCGACGGGCGGCTGGTCGTCGGGGCGACGTCGGCCCGAGCGCACGCGCACGGTGAGCTGAGCGCGGACATCGTGGCCGAGCAGGAAAAACTGACGTGGGCGGACGCGGTCGTCGTGCAGTTCCCGCTGTGGTGGTACGGCCTGCCGGCGATCCTCAAGGGCTGGTTCGACCGGGTCTTCGTGAAGGGCTTCGGCTACGGCGTCCGCGACAGCGACGGCCGGACCCTCCGCTACGGCGAAGGCCGGCTCGCGGGCAAGCGCGCGATGGTGGTGCTCACCGCGGGCGCCCGCGAGCCGTCGATGGGGCCGCGCGGCGTGAACGGCGCACTGGAGGAGGTCCTGTTCCCGCTGCACCACGGGACGCTCTTCTACGCCGGGATGTCGGTCCTGCCACCGCTACCCGTCTACGGCGCCGACCGCCTGCCGGACGACCGGTTCGCGGCAGCACAAGACCTGCTCCGTGAACGGCTGCGGACTCTCGCAACGACCGAACCGATCCCCTTCCGCACCCAGAACGGCGGCGACTACGACGACGACCTGGTCCTGCACCCGGACCGCGCGCCGGAGGTCACCGGCTTGGGCGCGCACCTCACGCAGAGGGAGTGAGGCACCGCAGGTCGCCGAGCCACCGGCCTCGGCGCGCACCTCACGCAGGCAAGCCGAAGCACCACAGCTCGCCGAGCCA
>JARAWT010000034.1:17573-112591 GCA_033793495.1 Streptomyces sp. MN03-5084-2B
CCCAGGCCTCAGCGCGCACCTCACGCAGGCAGAGTGAGGCACCGCCGCTCGCCGGACCACCAGCCTCGGCGCGCACCTCACGCAGGCAAGCCGAAGCACCACAGCTCGCCGAGCCACCAGGCCTCAGCGCGCACCTCACGCAGGCAGAGTGAGGCACCGCCGCTCGCCGGACCACCAGCCTCGGCGCGCACCTCACGCAGGCAAGCCGAAGCACCGCCGGCCCCAGCACTCACCTCACGCGGGCAAGGTGAGGCGCTGTCCGAGCCCACCGTCCACCGGCAGGTCGGCGCCGGTGGTGAACGTCGCTTCGAACGCCAGGAACAGCACCGCCGCCGCGACTTCCTCCGCTGTTGCGTGCCTCTTCAGCGGGGTGATCTCGTCGCCGATCGCCTTGAACTCCGCCAGCACCGGCTCCGGCACGCCGGTGACGCCCATCGTCGGCGTGTCGGTGTAGCCGGGGCTGACCACGTTGACCCGGATCCCGCGCGGCGCCAGCTCGGCCGCGTACGTGCGGGCGAACGAGCGCACCGCCGCCTTCGCCGCCGAATACAGGCCCATCCCGGCGATCCCCGCCTCGGCCGCGACCGATGTCGTGAACACGAACGAACCACCGGACCGGACCAGCGGGGCGAGCCGCCGGGCCGTGAAGTACGCGCCCTTGGTGTTGACGTCGAACGTCCGGTCGTACAGCTCCGGCGTCGCTTCCTCGTACGGCGTCAGCGTCGAGAAGCCGACGTTGACGAACACCAGATCCAGTTCGCCGAGTGTGTCCGCGGCCACCGCACCCAGCTCGGCGACGTCGGCCAGGCGGGCGGCATCCGACGAAAGCAGGTGTGCCTTGCCCGGCAGCGTCCCTTCCAGCGGCGACACGTCCCGGCCGGTCAGCAGCACCTCCGCGCCGCCGTCGAGCAGGGCGCGCACCACCGCGAGTCCCATGCCGTGCGTGCCGCCGGTGACGACGGCCTTCTTCCCCTGGTACTTCATCGGATCTCCTCGATGACGCTGGCGATCGCGTGCGAGCCGTGGCCCGCCGCGACCGCGCGGTCGAACAACTCCCTCAGCGCGGTGGGCAGCTCCGGGCTGATCCCCTGCGCGCGGCTCGTCTCGACCAGCAGGGCGAGCCCGGCCGCGTTGATGTCCAAAGCGGACACCTCGGTCGCGTAGTCGCCACTGGCCACCTGCTCGCCGATCCGGGGCAGGAACCCGCCGACGGCCGCCTGCCACGCCGACGCCATCGGCGCGAACTGCGCCGGCGTGACGCCCTCGGTCCCGACCAGCGCCAGCGCGTGCAGGTAACCGGCCATCGTCGACCACATCATGCCCAGCAGCGCCAGGTCGTACAGCGCCGCCAGACCGGCGTCCTCGCCGAGGAACACCGGCGTCCCCAGTACTTCCAGCACCTCGCGCCGCGCCGCGAACACCGGCTCCGAGCCGCTGTACAAGATCTGCGCCGCCGGTGTCCCGATTCCCTGCGGCACGGCCATGATCACGCCGTCCACGTAGTCGATCCCCTCGGACGCGGCCCACTTCGCGGCGGCACGCGCCTGCTCCGGTGTCCCGGACGTGAGGTTGACCAGCGTCCGCCCCGAGAGTGAAGCAGCATCGAGCACCGGCCGCTGAGTGTCGTATGTGGACAGACAGGTGAGGACGAAGTCCGCCGAAGCCGCCTCCGCGGGCGTGGCCGCGAGCTTGGCTCCGCGGTCGAGCAGCGGCCCCGCCTTCAGCGGCGACCGGTTCCACACCGAGACGTCGTGTCCCGCCCCCAAGAGCGCCCCGGCGAGGGCGGCGCCCATCCGCCCCAGGCCGAGCACGCCCACCTTCTTCTTGCTTTCTCCCATGGGTTCCATGCTGCTGACGCGCTTTACACTGGACAAGTACCGACTAATAAGTCGGGTACCCACCAAAACGTAAGGATCCTGGATGCAGCCTCGAAGGTACCGCTGCGGGTTGGACGCGGCCGTCGACGTCATCGGCGGCCGGTGGAAGGCGCTGATCCTCTGGGCGCTGCACGCCGAGCCGCTGCGGTTCGGCGAGCTGAAGCGGAAGGTGACGGGGATCAGCGAGAAGATGCTGATCCAGGCACTGCGGGAGCTGGAGGCGGACGAGGTCGTGCACCGCGAGGTGTTCCACGAGATCCCGCCGAAGGTCGAGTACTCGCTGACCGAGCTCGGTCAGCGGCTGAACACCGCATTGCTGCCGCTGGGCGACTGGGGCGAGGAGAACATGGCCGGCATCGCGAAGCGCCGCGGCGTCACGCCGGCGCCACCGCATACGGCTTCAGCGTGATCGCGTTGCCCGCCTTGAGCGGCAGCTCCTCGATCAGCTTGCGCCACGGCAGGTACGGCAGGAGCCGGTAGTTCAGGTTGCGGAACCGCAGCCACCCGCGCGTCGGCGGAACGAACCACTTCCCGTTGCCCTCGGCCAGTTTCTGGCAGGCGTCGACGAACCCGCGCATCTCGCTGGAGTAGGCGCCGAATGCCGTCGCGTGGTCGCCGCCGGCAGCCGCCAGCTCGCCCGCGAGCACGTACGCGCCGACGATCGCCAGGCTCGTTCCCATCCCCGAGAGCGGCGCGGCGCAGTACGCGGCGTCGCCGACCAGTGCGACACGCCCGCGCGCGTACGAGTCCAGCTTGATCTGGCTCGCCGAGTCGAAGTAGAAGTCCGGCGCTTCCCGCATGGCTTCGAGCAGCGCCGGCGTCTCCCAGCCGACGTCGCGGAACGTCTCCTCGACGATCCGGCGCTGCTGCCCGACGTCGCGGTGGTCGTGGTCCAGCCGGTCGGCTCCGAACCAGAACAGCGCCTTGGCCTCGGTGTTGTCCCGCGCGCTGTAGACGCCGACGGTCCGGTTCGGCTCGTTGTAGAACCGGCCGACGCGGTCGAGGCCGAGGTGGTTCGGCACGGTGAAGATCGAGACGTAGTAGCCGAGGTCGTGGCGATACGCCGACTCCTCGCCGAAGACCAGGGAGCGCACGTTCGAGTGCAGCCCGTCGGCCCCGATGACCAGGTCGAACTCGCGCGGCTCGGCGTGGGCGAAGGTCACCGTGACGCCGTCGCCGTGCTCGGTGATGCCGGTGATCGAGTCGCCGAAGACGTACTCGACGCCGTCCTCCGTCGCGTCGTACAGGATGCGCGCGAGGTCGCCGCGCAGGATCTCCAGTTCGCCGCTCTGGTACGTCGCGGGCGTGACCACCAGCGGCCGGTTCTCACTGTCCACATAGGTCACGTCGCCCATCCGGGTCGCCGCCGCTTCGACCGCGCCCAGCAGGCCCATGCGCTCGAGGACCTGCAGGGACGCGCCGCGGAAGTCGACCGCGTAGCCGCCGTCGCGCAGCTCGGGAGCTCTTTCGACGACCGTCGGAGTGAAGCCGTGGCGGCGGAGCCAGAAGGCCAGGGCGGGGCCGGCGACGCTCGCACCGGAGATGAGGACTCGTCTGTTCTGCATGCCGAGAACGGTAACCCCGATTTGGGCGATCGCGCAAGGCGTTCGCCTAAGACGATCGTGCTAGTCTCTCGGCCATGGGCAACAAGGAGTCACTGCTGGCCGGCGCGAAGCGCTGCCTGTACGAGAAGGGCTACGCCCGCACGACCGTGCGAGACCTGGCCTCGGCGGCGAACGTGAGCATGGCGGCCATCGGCTACCACTTCGGCTCGCGCGAGGCGCTGCTCAACGCCGCGCTGATCGAGGCGAACGAGGAGTGGGGCGAAACGCTGGCGAAGACACTGCAGGTGGACACACCGCCGGAGGCGGCACCGGCCGAGCGGTTCGAGCTGATCTGGCAGCGGGTGATCGAGTCGTTCGGCGAGCACCGCCGGATGTGGGCGGTGAGCTTCGAGGCCTGCTCGCAGCCGGACCTGGACGAAACCGTCCGCGCCCAGCTGGCGAACGCGGTCGAGCAGGCCCGCCACGGCCTGGCCAACCTCTTCCAGGGCCTCGACGACGGGAGCGCCGAGGCCCGGGCCGTCGGCACGGTGCACCAGGCCCTGCTGTCGGGCGCGATGCTCCAGTGGCTGATCGACCCGGACCACGCCCCCTCGGGCGCCGACCTGGTGCGCGGCCTGCGCCTGATCGCGAAGGACGTCCTGGGCTGACCGATCTCCCGTAGTGTCGCCGAACATGAGGTTCATCCTGAAGAACGAGCACGAATCGCCGGTGGAGCTCATCGCCGAACAGGCGGAGGTGCACCGGCTCTTGGCGCCCGGTCAGGAACTCGTGGTCGAGTGGACCTGGTCCGGCCGCGCGGCGCTGACCTGCGCCACCGGCCGGCTCACGCTGTCGGTACCGCCGGGCGGGACCATCGAGGTGACCGAACCCGCCCCGGGCGACGCGATGAAGCTGTGGGGCAGCGAGCCGCTGCCCGGCGGGACAGCGGTGCACGAGTTCGGGATCCACAACGCGACCGGCGAACCACTGGACACCTTCTGGGAACCCTGGTGCGGCGAGGGCGACATCCCGCCGAACGGCGACCCGATGCGGGTCGAATGGACGGAAAACTCGACCGGCGCGGGGATCGCCTACCACCCGGGCCTGGTCGTGCTCTGGGACGTGACCGGCAGTTGCCGGGCGTGGCAGCCGGACGGCACGGAGGTGGGCACCGGCGGCTTCCTGCACGGCGAGCCCCGGGACGAGGCCGGCTGAGCGCCGCCGGTGCCCCCACACTCAGGCGGTGACCAGGTCCGCGCCGGCGAAGAACGTCCGCGCGGCCGCCGTCGCGCCTTCGTCCAGCAGCACGTCACCCGGGCGGCTGCCGTTGCCGAGCAACACCCCGCCCCAGTTCATGCCCAGGTATTCGGCGCACAGTTCCAGCGTGCCGATCAGCGGCTGGGCCTCGCGCGCCGTCTCGCTCAGGACGCTCACGCCCCACAGCGTCTTGCCGCGCATCCGCGGCTTGAACTCCACCGGCAGCCGCATCCAGCCCGACCAGTAGTCGAGGTAAAGCTTCACGCTGGCCGCCACCGAGTACCAGTACACCGGTGACACGACCACGATGTCCGTCGCGGCGAACGTCGCGTCCATCAGCAGCTGTTCGTTCGCCCCCGGCGGCGGGTGCTCACCGGCGCCGTGGCGGCGGTCTTCGAACGGCGGCAGCGGCACCTCCGGCAACCGGATCCAGCGCTGTTCGACGTCCGCGGGCAGTTCCTTGGCCGCCAGGCGGGCCAGCATTTCGGTGTTGCCCCCGGCCCGCGCGGCACCCACCAGGAACAGGAAGCTGCGATCGCTCATGACTGCCCTCTCCATGTACTTGCATGTACATATAAATACTGTCCCTGGACTATCCTGGCGTCAAGAGGAGGCCGGAAGATGACCGTCGACGAGCAGGCCTGGGGCCGCGTTCTCGTGCTGCACGCCCGGATCGAACAGGAACTCGCCAAAGCCCTGCAGCGGCGCCACGGGCTCGGCCTGTCGGAGTACCGCGCGCTCGGCAAGCTCGTCGCGGGCCCGCGCGGCGGCCTGCGGATGCAGGAACTCGCCGACGCGATCGGCCTCAACCAGAGCTCGGTCAGCCGGATGTGCGCCCGCCTCGAAGACGCCGGGCTGACCCTCCGCGACCTGTGCGAAGACGACCGCCGCGGCGTCTACTCGGTGATCACCGACGCCGGCCGCAAGCGCTACGCCGAGACCGAGCCGACGTACTGCGCGGTGCTGCGGACCGCGCTCGACAAGGCCGCGAGCGACCCCGAGCTCGCCGGCGCCGTCTCCGCCGTCCGCGGCGCTTGACCCTTATATGCCTCGGTGGTTATATGCACGCATGCCCGCGAAACTGCTGACCGACGAGGAACGCCCCGCCCTCCGGCTGGAACGCCGGGTGAAGCACGCGCCGGAGAAGGTCTGGCGGGCTATCACGGACCCGGCGGAACTCGCGCACTGGTTCCCCGCGCAGGTCGACGTCGAGCTGCGGGACGGCGGCGCGATCCGGTTCACCTTCCCCGGCGAGGACAGCACCACGACCGGGCGGGTGGTCACCGCGGACCCGCCGCGCGAGTTCACCTTCGTCTGGAACGACGACACCCTGCGCTGGCTGATCACCCCCGACGGCGACGGCAGCCTCCTGGAGTTCACCCACACCTTCGGCCGTGGCGACCCGGCCATCGCGAAGCTCGCCGCGGGCCGCACCGCCGCCGGCTGGGACACCTGCCTCGACGCGCTCGCCGCGCGCCTGGCCGGGCAGGACTTCGAGCAGCCGCGGGGGTGGCACGAGCTGATGGCGTCCTATGTGGACGAATTCGGCCTCGGCGACGGCGAGGTCCTCACCGGCGGCACCATCCGCTTCCGCCGTGACCTCGGCTGGAAGCCCGTCGACGAGCTCCGGCCGCTGCTGCCGGACGAGCCCGGCTGGCGGCTGGTCCACGACCCCCTCGAAGGCACCCGCGTCGAGTTCACCGAGGCGGCCGGCGACGACGTCCCGGCGCAGCTGACCCGGCGGCACGAACAGCTCGACAAGCTGTTCGCCGCCACCCACGGCGTCGACCTGCCGGACTGGCCGGCCGAGCGCGTCGAAGCCGTGCGGAAGCATTACGCGGAGCATCCGACCCCGGGTTGACGCGCGGGCGGAAGGTCCGCATTACGGTCGGTTCATGCGCATTCGCGTCGTCCTGGACGTCCTGGCCGTCCTCGTGCTGGCCGTGGGGGCCGGCGGCAACCTCGCCGCCGGCGCGTGGACGCTTCCGCTTTGGCTGCCCGCTTGGCTCGGGTGGACCATCCTCGGGCTGAGCGTCGTGCCGATCGTGCTGCGGCGCTGGTGGCCACGCCCCGCCTACCTCCTGTCGCTGGTGCTGACCGCGGCGGCGGTGCCGATCGGCGGGCCGGTGCTGGCGATCGCCGTCGTGGCGGCGGGCTGCGCGCTGTACACGTTCGTGGTGGCCCACGGCACCCGGGCGACCCGGGTCGGCTTCGCGGCCGGGCTGATCTGCGTCGGCGTGGTGGGCATCGGGGTGCCGAACCCCAGCACGGCGACGACGGTGAACTTCGGCGCGTCGGCGCTGATCGTCGGGTTCGCACTCGGCATCGCCGTCCACGGCCGCCGCGAGCACGCCGCGATCGAGCGGGAAACCCATGCCCAGCAAGCGGTTTCGGCGGAGCGGCTGCGGATCGCGCGGGAGATGCACGACGTCGTCGCGCACAGCATGAGCCTGATCGCGGTCAAGGCGGCGGTCGGCAACCACGTCGCTCTCGAACAGCCCGACCAGGCCAGGGACGCCCTGCGCGTCATCGAAGACACCAGCCGCGAGACCCTGGCCGAGCTGCGGCGCATGCTCGGCGTGCTGCGGGACGGCACCGGGGTCCCGGCGCTGGCGCCCGCGCCGTCGCTCGACGACCTGCGGGCGCTCGCCGAACGCGCGCAGCAGGCGGGCCCCACCGTCGAGCTGGTCGTCGACGGCCTCACCGAACTGCCGAGCGGGGTCGGCCAGTCGGTGTACCGGATCGTCCAGGAAGCACTGACGAACGTGGTCAAGCACGCGGGCGCGGCGACGTGCCGCATCCACGTCACCGGGGCCGACGGCGAGGTGACCATCGAGGTGCTCGACGACGGCCGCGGCGGCGAGGCCGTCCCCGGCCACGGGCTGATCGGGATGCGCGAGCGCGTCGCCGTCTACGACGGCGAATTCGCCGCGGCGCCCACGGAAACCGGCTTCCGCGTCTTCGCGCGGCTGCCCTACGAAGAAACGGTGGCGGCCCGATGACCCGCGTCCTGATCGCCGACGACCAGGCACTGCTGCGCGGGAGCTTCCGGGTCCTGGTCGACAGCGCACCGGGCCTCGAAGTCGTCGGCGAGGCGTCCGACGGCGCCGAGGCGGTGGCCCTGACCCGCGTCGAGCAGCCGGACGTCGTGCTGATGGACGTCCGGATGCCGGAGATGGACGGCATCGAGGCCACCCGCCGGATCTGCGCGGAGACCGACGTCCGGGTCCTGATGCTGACGACGTTCGACCTCGACGAGTACGTGTATTCGGCCCTGCGCGCGGGGGCGAGCGGCTTCCTCCTGAAGGACACCCGCCCGGCGGACCTCCTGGCGGCGATCGAGGTGGTGGCCTCCGGTGACGCGCTGCTGGCGCCGTCGGTGACGCGGCGCCTGGTCGCGGAGTTCGCGCGGCTGCCCTCGGGCCCGGTGACCCGGCTGGACGGGGTGACCGCGCGCGAGCAGGAGGTGCTGACGCTGATCGCCCGGGGACTGTCGAACGACGAGATCGCGGCCCGCCTGCACCTGGGGATCGCGACGGTGAAGACGCACATCGGGCGGCTGCTGCACAAGCTCGCCGCGCGGGACCGCGCCCAGCTGGTGATCGCGGCGTACGAGTCCGGGCTGGTCCGCGCCACGGCGTCGTGAGTAGGGTGGAGCGGCCGATCACGAAGGGGGAACCGTTGAGCACCGAACGTCACGAGGAGGGCACGCCACTCCCGCCGCCGGAGGAGGACTGGGACCCCGAGCCGCGTCCCGGCTGGGGCAACCAGGGCAGCGTCCCCGACACCGGCCCGTACCACCCGATGCGCGAACTCGACTCGGAGGACGGACCCCCGCCCCGCCGCGGCGGGCCGATCGGCTGAGCCGTCCGTGATCCCGCAGACCCTGGGCGCACTCGCCGGGTTCCTGGCGCTCGTCGCGCCGGGCATCGTGTTCGAACTGCGCCGCGAACGCCGCCGCGGCCGCCACCAGGAGACGGCGTTCCGCGAAGCCTCGCGCGTCGCCTTGGGCAGCCTCGTCTTCACGCTGGCCGCCGTGCTGCTCATGACGGCGGTGCAGGCGGCGGGCGCGCACTTGTTCGTGCGCCCGGCGGACTGGCTGACCCGCGGCGAGGCCTACGCGCGCGAGCACCTGACGCTGATCGTCGTCAGCGTCGCCGTCGAGCTGGCCATCGCCTGCGCGCTCGCGTGGGGTTTCGAAGCGTTGTTCGCCCACCGCCGCGGCGAAGCCGCCACGGTGCAGCAGCGGTCGGCGTGGGCCCAGGCGTTGCGCACCGACCGGCCCGCCGGGT
This sequence comes from Streptomyces sp. MN03-5084-2B, assembly GCA_033793495.1. Classification (GTDB taxonomy): domain Bacteria; phylum Actinomycetota; class Actinomycetes; order Mycobacteriales; family Pseudonocardiaceae; genus Amycolatopsis. The sequence continues at coordinate 26,544 of JARAWT010000034.1, forward strand.
CCCGCGCCTGGGCGCACGCGCAGCTGGAGAACGGCACGTCGTTCTACGGGTACGTCCGCTCGTACACGCCGTCCGGCCCGCTCGCCGAGCGCGAGCTGGTCCTCGAAGGCGAAGCTTTGACCTGTGAGAAAGACGAAGAAACCAAGGTCATCGGCGAGGACTGGCGCCGGGTGGTGATCCCCGCGTCGAAGATCACGTACCTGCGGGTGACGTACCTGGACGCGGCGACCGGCGAGACGTTGCCTACGCCACACGCCAAGTGACCGACAAGTAGTTAAGCTCCCGTGGCATGAGCAGTGCGACGGAGCCGCTCGGGACGCCGCCCGAGGATGAACCGGACATCCACACCACGGCCGGCAAGCTGGCCGACCTGTACCGCCGGTACGACGAGGCGGTCCACGCGGGCTCGGCCCGCGCGGTGGAGAAGCAGCACGCCAAGGGCAAGAAAACCGCACGGGAACGGATCGAGCTGCTGCTCGACGAGAACTCGTTCGTCGAGCTCGACGAGCTGGCCCGGCACCGCTCGACCAACTTCGGGCAGGAGAAGAACCGCCCGTACGGCGACGGCGTCGTCACCGGCTACGGCACCGTCGACGGCCGCCCGGTGTGCGTGTTCAGCCAGGACGTCACCGTCTTCGGCGGCAGCCTCGGCGAGGTCTACGGCGAGAAGATCGTCAAGGTGATGGACCTGGCGATCAAGACCGGCCGCCCGATCATCGGCATCAACGAGGGCGGCGGCGCACGCATCCAGGAGGGCGTCGTCTCGCTCGGCCTGTACGGCGAGATCTTCAACCGGAACGTCAAGGCTTCGGGCGTCATCCCGCAGATCTCGCTGATCATGGGCGCGAACGCGGGCGGCCACGTCTACTCCCCCGCGCTGACCGACTTCATCGTGATGGTCGACGAGACCTCGCAGATGTTCATCACCGGCCCGGACGTCGTCAAGACGGTCACCGGTGAGGACGTCACCTTCGAGGAGCTCGGCGGCGGCCGCACGCACAACACGAAGTCCGGCGTGGCGCACTACCTGGGTTCCGATGACGAGGACGCCATCGCCTACGTCAAGGAACTGCTCTCCTACCTGCCGCAGAACAACCTGTCGGACGCGCCGGTGTTCGAACCGTCGGACAACCCCGCCGGGTTCTTCGACGACGTCACCGACGCCGACCGCGAGCTCGACACGATCATCCCGGACTCGCCGAACACCCCGTACGACATGCACGAGGTGATCACCCGGGTCGTCGACGACGGCGACTTCCTCGAGGTCCACGAGCTGTTCGCGCCGAACATCATCGTCGGCTTCGGCCGCGTCGACGGCCACAGCGTCGGCGTGGTGGCCAACCAGCCGACGCAGTTCGCCGGCTGCCTCGACATCGACGCCTCCGAGAAGGCCGCGCGGTTCGTGCGCACCTGCGACGCGTTCAACATCCCGGTGCTCACCTTCGTCGACGTCCCGGGCTTCCTGCCGGGCACCGACCAGGAGTGGAACGGCATCATCCGCCGTGGCGCGAAGCTGATCTACGCCTACGCCGAGGCGACGGTCCCGCTGGTCACGATCATCACGCGCAAGGCGTTCGGCGGCGCGTACGACGTCATGGGGTCCAAGCACCTCGGCGCCGACATCAACCTGGCCTGGCCGACCGCGCAGGTCGCGGTGATGGGCGCGCAGGGCGCGGCCAACATCGTCCACCGCAAGACCCTGGCCAACGCGGCCAACGAAGGCCGCGACGTGGACCAGCTCCGCGCCGAGCTGATCCAGGAGTACGAGGACACGCTGCTGAACCCGTACGCGGCGGCCGAACGCGGGTACGTCGACTCGGTGATCGTGCCGGCGCACACCCGCGGGCACGTCGCGCGGGCGCTTTCGCTGCTGCGGAACAAGCGGGAGTCGCTGCCGCCCAAGAAGCACGGGAACATCCCGCTGTGAGCGAGGAGAGCCGTCCCCTGCTGAAGGTGGTCCGAGGCAACCCGAGCGACGCCGAGCTGGCGGCGCTGACGGCGGTCGTCGCCGCGGCGTCGGTCGCGAAGACGCCGGAGAAGCCGAAGCCGCGTACGTCGTGGTGGGGCGATCGCGCGGCTTCACTGCGTCGGCCGCTTCACCCCGGCGAAGACGCTTGGCGCGCTTCGGGTCTGCCTCAGGGCTGATAGGCGTCGAGGAAGACCGTCGGAGCTTCGTTGTCCCGCACGATCGTGCCCAGCAGCACCGCGAGCCGGTCGCGGTCCGGGGTGCTCAGGCGGGCGGCCAGCTCGTCGACCCGGCGGCACGTCGCCGCGTAGAAGTCCTCGGCGAGTTCGTGGCCTTCCGCGGTCAGCAGGACCTGGACGGCCCGGCGGTCGTCCGGGTCGGGCTCGCGGCGGACGAGCCCGCGCCGGACCGCGCGGTCGACCAGGCCGGTCAGGCTGGATTTCTCGAGGCCGAGCGTCGCGCCGAGGTCGCCCATGCCGTACGGCCGGCCCATCAGCACGCACAGCAGCTGCCCCTGCTGCACCGTGAGGCCGTACCCGCGGGCGGACTCGGCGTAGACGGCGTTCACCAGGAACGACGCCCGCACGAGCCCGGCCACCACACCGAGGTCCACCCCGCTCTTGCCCATCTCGTCAGCCTACTTCGCGACGGCCTCGCGGATCGCGGGCACGATTTCCCCGGCCCAGCGCGCGACGGCGGTCTCGTCGGGCGAGGTGCCGCCGGGGCCGAAGAGCACGAACCCGGCGGCGTCGTGCTCCAGCACCGCGCCGGTCAGTTCCTCGATCCACTGGGCGGGTGAGCCGCCGATCCAGCGGCCGTCGTCGGCACGGGTCTTGGCCAGCGGCTCGGCCGTGATGCGACCGGGGAAGTTGTAGACGGTGGCGATCTCGGCGGGATCGCGCCCGGCGTCGACGGCGGCCTTGTCGATCAGCGGCCGCGAGGTCCGGAAGCGCTCGCTGAGCCAGTCGGCGGCGTGCCCGGGCATCCACCCGTCGGCGACGCGCCCGGTGACGGCCAGGGACTTCGGCCCGACCGAACCGGTCCACACCGGCGGCATGGCTTCCGCGGCCGGTTCCAAGTCCGTGACCTGGTGGAACTCGCCGTCGAAGGTGACCGGCGCACCGCCCCCGCCGAGCATCTTGACGAGCCGGATCCCCTCTTCGAACGCCCGCACGGCCTGCCCCGGCGTGAGCTTGGTGAAGCCGAGCCGCGCGATGTCGTCCCACAGTCCGCCGACACCCATGCCGAGCACGATCCGGCCGCCGGTCAGCGCGGACAGGCTCGTGATGGTCCGCGCGAGCATCGACGCCGGGCGCGTCGGCAGGTTCGTCACGCTGACCAGGCCGGAGACCCGTTCGGTCTTCCCGAGCAGGACCCCGATTTCGGCGTACGCGTCGAGCCGGTCGGCGTAGTAGGGGTGATCGGAGACGGTGACGAGGTCGAGCCCGCCCCGGTCGGCCTGGACGGCCCGCGCCAGGGTGTCGGCCGTGGCGGAGACCGCCGTCGAGACGCCGATTCCGAAGTGCACCATGATTCCTCCCAGTTAGTTCGTACTACGAACATAGCACAGGTAGTTCTTGATACAAACTAATCGCACATACCGGCGTCCCGGAGCCCCCTCGGAAAACCGGTCGAGCCACGGGCGATCGCTTGCTACCTTGGGTCAGCACTCCCGGTGCGAAGCCCGCGGAAACGCAGGCGGCGAAGATCTCGGGAGCCACGGCCACACCGATGCCCGGTGCGCAGGCGAGGGTTACTTCCACTCCTAATGGGCAGGTCGGGGGTTCGAATCCCTCCCGGACCGCACCTGGTCCGGTAGCTCAGTGGCCTAGAGCAGCTAATGTTCCTTCACCGACTCGATCTCGGGCATCGCTGTGGCCGTGGCTCCCTCCACAACAGGGGGAGAAATGAGCAAGTTCAACACCGCACGAGCACCCGCCGCGACCTCTCCGGTCCGCGGCGAGGCCACGCCGTCCACCGTCACGCACGAGGGCGGTGCCGGGTACGCGCGCGACACCAAGTCCGAGCTCTTCCTGCTCGCCGTCACCAACATGGTCGGCGAGCACACCTTCTACGAGTCCGCCGGCACGCGCGACACGCGGTACGCCGAGCTGGTCCGTCAGTCCACCCTGGACGATCCACAGTGGACGGCGCGGTTCCTGCGCTGGCTGCGCTCCGGCGCGCACCTGCGGACGGCGTCGCTCGTGGGTGCCGCCGAGTTCGCCAAGGCGCGCCGCGACGCCGGCCTCGACGGGGAAAGCCGTCAGGTCGTCGCCGACGTGCTGCAGCGGGCCGACGAGCCCGGTGAGCTGCTCGCCTACTGGACCTCCGCGCACGGCCGCGCCGTACCGAAGCCGGTCAAGCGCGGGGTCGCCGACGCCGCGGCGAAGCTCTACGACGAGCGGTCCTTCGTCAAGTGGGACTCCGCCGCGCGGGCGTTCCGGTTCGCCGACGTCCTCGAGCTGACCCACCCGGCGAAGCGCGACGACACCCAGGGCGACCTGTTCCGGCACGTCCTCGACGAGCGGCACGACCGCGGGAACGCGATCCCCGAGTCCCTCGGCACCCTGCGCGCCCGCGCCGAGCTGCTGTCCTGGGACGCCGGTCGTCGGCGCGAGCTGTTCACGCGGCCCGGCGCCGCGGACGTGCTCCGCGCGGCGGGCATGACGTGGGAGTCCGTCGCCGGCTGGCTGCAGGGTCCGCTGGACGCGCGTGTCTGGGAGGCGCTGATCCCGTCGATGGGCTACATGGCTCAGTTGCGGAACCTCCGCAACTTCGACGAGGCCGGTGTCTCCGACGACGTCGCCCAGCGGGTTGCCGAGCGGCTCGCGAGCCCGGTGCAGGTCGCGAAGTCGCGCCAGCTGCCGATGCGGTTCCTCGCGGCCCACCGCGCGGCGCCGTCGCTGCGGTGGGCGTGGGCGCTCGAGCGGGCGATCGCGCACGCGCTGGCCAACGTGCCCGCGCTGGGCGGCCGGACGCTCGTCCTCGTCGACACGTCGGCGTCGATGAACGACCGGTTCAGCAAGGACGGCAGCCTCCGGCGATGGGACGCGGCCGCGGTGTTCGGTCTCGCCCTCGGCCGGCGCTGCGCGAACGCCGACGTCGTGTCGTACTCGGACAGCTACTGGACCCCCGGCCAGGGCAGCAAGGTGTTCAAGCTGCGCCGCGGCGGGTCGCTGCTGGCCGACGTCGAGCGCTGGAAGTCCGACGGGTACTTCATCGGCGGCGGCACCGACACGGCGGGCGCGGTGAAGAAGCACTTCGCGAAGCACGACCGCGTCGTGATCCTCACCGACGAGCAGGCCGCGTACGGCGACGTCGGGCAGGCAGTGCCCGCGAACGTGCCGCTGTACACCTGGAACCTGGCGGGGTACCAGGCCGGCCACGCACCGTCCGGCGGGGCGCACCGGCACACGTTCGGCGGCCTGACCGACCAGGCGTTCCGGATGATTCCTTTGATCGAACGGGGCTGGAACGCCGACTGGCCCTTCTGAGAAGACGACGCTGAAGGCCCCCATGACACCCATGGGGGCCTTCACTCTGTGTACGGACCGTCACGGGAATGACCGTGGACCAGCCACTAGCCCAAGTCGTATAGTCCACGTGGAATAACCGACCTGGAGGGATCGACCTGATGGCCTCGCCCAAGCTGACCCCACTCGGCATCGCCGTGCTGGAGCTGCTCCACGAGAGGCCCATGCACCCGTACGAGATGGCCACGCTCATGCGCGAGCGGTACGTCCACCTGCGGGTCAACGTGAAAGCCGGCTCGCTCTACCACACCGTGGAGCGCCTGTTCCGGGACGGACTCATCGAGGTCGTCGACACGCAACGTGACGGACGGCGGCCCGAACGGACCGTCTACGGCATGACGCAGACCGGGCTCGACGAGTTCACCCAGCGCGGCCGCGAGCTGCTCGGCGACCTCGTCACGGAGTTCCCCGCCTTCCTGTCCGGCCTCGGGGTGATCGACGAACTCGGGCGCGATGCTTCGTTGATCGAACTCGAGCACCGGATCACCCGGCTGCGCGCCGCGGTGGCCGCGGACGAGGCGGTGCTGCAGCGGCTGACCGAAGACGGGACGCCACCGATCTACTGGCTCGACTGGCGCTACCAGTGCGACCACCGGAAGTTCGAGCTCGAGTGGACCGAGCGGCTCTTCGACGACCTGCGCTCCGGGCGGATCCCCTTCGAGGACGACGGACAACCGAAACTCACGCTCATCACCAGGGAAGACGACGATGAACGCAAGACAAGCTAACCCGTGGGCCGCGCTGGGCGCGCTGTGCCTCGGCTTCTTCATGATCCTGCTCGACACGACGATCGTGTCGATCGCGATCCCCACCATGCTGCGCAAGCTGGACGCCGGGCTGAACTCGATCGTCTGGGTGATCAGCGTCTACCTGCTCACCTACGCCGTGCCGATGCTGTTCACCAGCCGGCTCGGTGACCGCTTCGGCCCGAAGCGCGTGTTCCTCGCCGGGCTCGTCGTGTTCACCGGCGCGTCGCTGTGGTGCGGCCTGTCCGGCAACGCCGAGATGCTCATCGCCGCGCGGGCCGTGCAGGGGCTCGGCGCCGCGCTGATGACGCCGCAGACGCTGGCCTTCATCACGCACCTGTTCCCGCCGGCCAAGCGCGGCCCGGCGATGGGCATGTGGGGCGGCGTCGCCGGCCTGGCCACGATCGCGGGCCCGCTGCTCGGCGGCGTGCTGGTCGACCACCTCGGCTGGGAGTGGATCTTCTTCGTCAACGTGCCGATCGGCGTGATCGCCATCGTGCTCACCCTGCTGCTGGTGCCGGACTGGCAGCCGAAGCATTCGCACTCGTTCGACCTGCTGGGGATCCTGCTCTCGAGCGCGGCGCTGCTGTGCATCGTGTTCGGCGTCCAGAACGGCCAGCAGTACGACTGGGGCACGGTCTTCGGCGGGATCACCGTCTTCGAGATCATCGCCGCCGGCGTGGTGCTACTGATCGCGTTCGTGGTGTGGCAGCGCTTCAACAAGCGGGAGCCGCTGCTGCCGCTGCAGGTGTTCTCGAACCGGAACTTCTCGGCCGGGACGCTCACCGCGTCGACCGTCGGGTTCGCGATGACCGGCATGTTCCTGCCGCTGGTCATCTACATCCAGTCCGTGCTCGGGCTGAGCCCGACCATGGGCGGCCTGCTCACCGCGCCGATGTCGCTGCTGTCCGGGATCATCGCGCCGTTCGTCGGGCGCGCGTCGGACAAGGTGAACGGCAAGTACCTGGTGATGTTCGGCCTGGCGGCGCTCGCGGCCGGGCTCGGGGTCGTCGCGCTGCAGGCGACGCCGGACAGCAACCCGTGGTCGTTCGTCCCGGCGCTGCTGGTGTGCGGGCTCGGCATCGGCTGCATCTTCTCGCCGATGAGCAACCTGACGATGGGCTCGGTCGAGCCGCGGCTGGCCGGGACCGCGTCCGGCATCTTCAACACCGCGCGCCAGGTGGGCGGCGTGCTCGGCAGCGCGGCGATCGGCGTGCTGCTGCAGGCGCGGATCAGCGCGTCCATCGCCGACGAGGCGACGAAGGCGGCCGCGCAGCTGCCGGCGCAGTACCGGGCGCCGTTCGCCGAGGGGATCGCGCACGCGGCGGCGAGCACCGGGGAGTTCGGCTCAGCCGGCGGCCCGTCGCCGATGCCCGGGCTGCCCGCGGAGATCGCCGCGCAGGCGGGGAAGCTGGCGACCGAGGCAGTCCACAGTGGACTGACCGACGCCGCCCGCGTGACGATGCTGCTGCCGATGGGCGTGCTCCTGCTCGGCATCGTGTCCGCGGCGGTGATGCAGCGGGTCAAGCCGCGCTGGCAGACCCCGGCACCGGCGCCCGAGGCGGCCGCGGCCTGAAACCGCGCAGACCCCCGTTCCGGTGTCGGGTACCGGAGCGGGGGCCTGCACGGACCGCGGGAGCGGTGGTCTAGCGGCGGCCGTAGGACAGGCCGAACCCGTACGGGAACAGGCCCTGCTGGCCGTCGCCGGTGTTGACCGGTTGCTGGGAAGCGCTCTTGGGCCAGGTGAAGCTCAGCTTCCCGGTCGGGTTGTAGTCGCCGTAGAGGACGTCCGCGACGCCCGCGCCCTCCGAGCCGGGCAGCCACGCCGCGACCAGGCCCCTGATCGACGGCAGCTGCGTGGAGATGTCCACCGGCCGTCCGGAGACCGTCACCACGACCAGCGGGACACCCGACGCCTTCAGCTTGCCGATGAGGGCGACGTCTTCGGCGTCGAGGACGACTCCGCCCGGCCGGTCTCCCTGCCCTTCGGCGTACGGCGTCTCGCCCACCACGGCGACAGCGACCTTGTAGCTCGAGTTGATTCCGCCACCCGCACGGTCATAGGTCACCACCGTGCCTTTCCCGGCACCGGCTTTGATGCCGTCGAGGATCGTCGTGCCGGGGATGACCCGCTCGCCGCTCTGGCCCTGCCAGGTCAGCGTCCAGCCGCCCGCCTGGTTGCCCAGGTTGTTCGCGTTCTTCCCGGCCACGAAGATCTTGTTGTCCGCCTTGGCCAGCGGGAGCACGCCGTCGTTCTTCAGCAGCACCTGCGACTCGCGCGCCGCCTGCCGCGCCAGGGCGTGGTGCGCCGCGCTGCCGAAGTCCTGCTGCAGCGAGCGATCGGTGTACGGGTGCTCGAACAGGCCGAGCTCGAACTTCTTCGTGAGGATCCGCCGGTTGGCGTCGTCGATGCGCGACATCGGGATGTGTCCGTTGAGGACTTCCGCCTTCAGCGTGCCGACGAACTTCGCGTAGTCGTTCGGGACCATGACCATGTCCATGCCGGCGTTGACGGCCTGCTTGACCTCGGCGGCGGTGAACCCCTGCTGCCCGTCGATCTGGTCGATGCCGTTCCAGTCGGAAACCACGAAGCCGGAGAAGTGCAGCTCCCCCTTGAGCAGGTCGGTGATCAGGAACTTGTTGCCGTGGTCCTTGACGCCGTTCCAGCTGTTGAAGCTGATCATCACCGAGCCGACGCCGTGGGCGATCGCGGCCTGGAACGGCGGCAGGTGGATCTGCCGCAGCTCGTCCAGGCTGATCTGGGTGTTGCCCTGGTCGACACCGCCGGTGGTGCCGCCGTCGCCGACGAAGTGCTTGGCCGTGGCCAGGACCGACGCCGGGGCGCCGAGCGAGCTGCCCTGCAGGCCCTCGATGACCACGGAGTTCGCCACGGCGTTGGCCGGGACCTCGCCGAAGGACTCGTACGTGCGGCCCCAGCGGTCGTCGCGGGCCACGCACAGGCACGGCGCGAAGGCCCACTTCACGCCGGTGGCGGCGGTTTCCCGGGCGGTGACGGCGCCGATCTGCTGGACCAGCGCCGGGTCGTTCGCGGCCCCCAGGCCGATGTTGTGCGGGAAGATCGTGGCCCCGTAAGCGTTGTTGTGGCCGTGCACGCTGTCGGAGCCGTAGACGATCGGGATGCCGAGGCCGGTCGACGTCGCCGCTCGCTGGTAGGCGTCGACCATGTCCGCCCACGCCTGCGGGGTGTTCTGCGCCGGTGTCGAACCGCCGCCGGAGAGGATGGAGCCGAGCCGGTTGGCGGCGGCCTGGGCGGGCGTCGCGGATCCTCGCTCGCCCTGCGTCATCTGCCCGACCTTGTCGTCGAGCGTCATTCGCGCCATCAGGTCCGTGACGCGGTCGGCCACCGGAGCGCTCGGGTCCTTGTAGAGCGGCGTCGCGGTGGCGGACGCCATCGGGACGAGGGCCGTCCCCGTGAGGAGGAGGCCGGCCAGGACAGTGGTTCGCAATGATCTCGTGGTGCGGAGGAGCGGCATCGGTTCTCCGTGACAGTCCGTCGATCCATAAGTTGCGAGCCAAAACAAATTAGCTCGCCCGCGGCGTGACGCCGGTCACAATTCGGTCACGTCCCCCTGGTCAAGTAAGTTTCAGTCGTGCAGTTCGTCCTCGCCTCCCAGTCCCCCGCCCGCCTCGCCCTCCTGCGTTCCGCGGGTCTCGATCCCGCCGTGTTCGTCTCCGGCGTCGACGAGGACGCCGTCGCCGCCTCGCTCACCGACCCGTCGCCGTCCGAGCTGGTCATGGCCCTCGCCGCGGCCAAGGCCGAAGCGGTCATCGACCAGGTCGCCGCCGCGCACCCGGACGCCGTCGTCGTCGCCTGCGACTCGATGCTGAACATCGGCGGGCAGATGGTCGGCAAACCGGGTTCGCCGGACATCGCCCGCAGCCGGTGGGCCGCGATGGCGGGAACATCCGGTGAACTCCTCACCGGGCACGCGGTCGTCCGGCTCGACGGCGGGACGCGCGCGAAGGAGGCTGCCGGCTGGGAATCGACCACCGTCCGGTTCGGCACGCCGAACCCGGCGGAGATCGACGCCTACGTCGCCAGCGGCGAGCCGCTCAACGTCGCCGGCGGCTTCACGATCGACGGCCTGGGCGGCTGGTTCGTCGAAGGGCTGGACGGCGGCCACACGAGCGTCATCGGCATCAGCCTGCCGCTGACGCGCCGGCTGCTGGCCGAGGTCGGCGTGAGTGTCGTGGATCTCTGGCGGCCTCCCGCATCCTGAGAAAGACGCCACACCTTCGGGTGATCCGGAAGAGTCCTTCCTTGCCTAACGTTCTCTTTACCCGGCAAGACTGGAAACTTTCGAGCACCGGAGTCGCCCCGTGTCTTTCATACGGACATACACCAAGCCGCGGGTGTTCGCGGCCGCGGTTCTCGGCTCGCTCGTCGTCGGCGCCCTGCTCGGCGTCGTCGCGCGACAGACCGAGGCCGGCTGGCTGACCGATCTCCTCGACCAGATCGGCACCATCTTCACCACGCTGCTGCAGATCGCGGTGATCCCGCTGGTCTTCACGGCGATCGTGGTCGGCATCAACAGCCTCCGCGGCCTCGGCGGTGGCCGCACCGCCGCCCGCCTCGGCGGCAAGACGGTGCTGTGGTTCGCGATCACGTCGTTCATCGCGTCGCTGATCGGCATCGCGGTCGGCCGGATCTTCAACCCCGGCTCCGGCGGGCTCGGCGGTGTCGAGGCGACCGCGAAGAACGCCGACAAGGCAGCGAAGAGCGTCGACCACTGGGGCTCGTGGGACGCCTTCGTCAAGGGGCTGCTGCCGGAGAACTTCGTGAAAGCGTTCTCCGACGGCGAGACGCTGCAGGTGCTGTTCCTCGCACTGGTGATCGGCGCCGCCGCCTACAGCCTCGGTGACAAGGCGAAGCCGTTCGTCGACTTCACGACGAGCGTGTTCGAGATCATCCAGCGCTACCTCGGCTGGATCGTCCGGCTGGCCCCGATCGGCATCATCGGCCTGATCGGCGCGGCGGTTTCGAACTACGGCGACGCGCTGTTCCGGCCGCTGTTCTCCACCACGCTCGCGGTGTACGTCGGCTGCCTGCTCGTGCTGTTCGTCGTCTACCCGATCCTGCTGCAGTTCGTGGCGAAGGTCAGCCCGCTGAAGTTCTTCGCCAAGGCGGGCACGGCGATCCAGTTCGCGTTCGCCTCGCAGTCCTCGGCCGCGACCCTCCCGCTGACCCGTCAGTCCGCGGTCAACCTCGGCGTCCAGCCGGCGTACGCGGCCTTCGCCACCCCGCTCGGCAGTGCGACGAAGATGGACGGCTGCGCGGCGGTGTTCCCGGCGATCGCGGCGATCTTCGTGGCGAACCTGGCCGGGGTGTCGCTGAACTTCTGGCAGTACGCCGGAATCGTCGTGGTGGCCGTGGTCGGCGCACTGGCGACCGCCGGCACCACGGGCTGGCTGACGGCGTTCACGCTGACGACGTCGTTCATCGGCCTCGACGCCAAGCAGGTGGCGCTGGGCCTGGCGCTGATCTACTCGGTCAACCCGATCATGGACATGATGCGCACGGCCACGAACGTGGCCGGCCAGATCGTGGTGCCGACGATCGTGGCGCGCAGCGAAGGCCACATTGGGTGCGTTGAACGCAACCAAGGCCACATTGGGGCGCTCTGGTCAGGACGCGGGGCAGGCGTGGAGGTCGGCGCGGGTGAGGCGGATGTCCGGCCAGCCGCGCAGGTCCGACGGCGCCGTCACCCGCCGCGTGCAGCCGACCGACTTGCCGGACAGGTCGTACACCTCGCCCAGCACCGGCGCCGCCACGCACTTCGGAGTACCGGAGGCGGCGTCCGGGCAGTCGTGGCGGACCACGATCACGTCGGGGCTGGCATCGGCCGTGACGTCGTAGAGCGACAGCGTCCCGGCATCCGCGTAGAACGGCTTGCCCGGGTCGCGCCACACTCCCCCGCTGCCGACGAGCAGCTCGCCGTACGCGGCCGTGCCGTCGTTGCCGACGTCGCCGCGGACCAGGCACGCCGGGGCCGGGCCGTCGATGCAGCGCAGCGAGTTCTGGTCCAGCCGCACGCCCAGCTGGGCGATGGACAGCTCGAACACCGTGCCCGGCTCGGGTCCGACGCGCAGGCGCGCCGAGCCGCCGGCCTGGTCGGTCAGCAGCACCACCGGCGTGCCTCCCACCGTCATGGCCGCGAGCTGGCGGCACGGACCGCCGCCGCAGGTCACCACGGGGGTCACCGGGGTGGCGGCGGGTTCGGCCAGGCCGGGCGCCGCCCCGGGGCGCGGCCGCAGCACGAACACCGCGCCGATCGCGCCCACGGTGATCACCGCGGCCAGCACCGCGGTGAGCAGCGCCGACCGGGGCGTCCGCGCTGCCGTAGTCCGCATAAGACAGAGCGTAAGCCGCTTCGCGACCGTGTGTCGGCGGCGCCCCGTCGCGATGTGACCGAATCCCCCGGGGGTGCAACGGCCGTACCCCGCCCGGGGGCTTCGCCCCCACGGATCCCCCGAACGTGGGCGCCCCGACGGGGTCTCGAGTAGCGGAACGTGTCCGTCTATGTTGTCCCGGTGACGAATCCGAACCTGCCGCCCGCCCTGTACCTCCCGACCGGCCCGGTCGACCCCGAGGCCGAAGGCGCGTCGATCGAGCTGCGCCGCACGCCGGACGGCCGCACCGCGCTGGTCGCCTTCACCGCGCTGGACCGGCTGATCGACTGCTGCGGCGAGCACCAGCCGTGGGTGCTGGTGAACACCGAGCACCTGCCGAAGGTGCACTCCGCGAACCCGTACGACGTGATCGTGCTCGACTCGCCGCTGCCCGAGGAACTGCGCCACCACGTCTGAGCGTGGTGCACCTCTCACTCAAGAGACTCGCGACGTCATATCCGTAGACTTCCCTGATGCCGCGTGGGCGGTCAGCAATGCAGCTGTCGGACGCAGGAGGTGCGGGGTGGCCGAGCAGGTCGGCGAAACCACGGGTGGTCCGGTGACCAAGATCCTGGTCGCCAACCGTGGCGAAATCGCGGTACGCGTCATCAGAGCCGCGAAGGACGCTGGCCTGGCCAGCGTCGCGGTGTACGCGGACCCGGATCGCGACGCGCCCCACGTCCGCCTGGCCGACGAAGCCTTCGCGCTGGGCGGCACGACGGCCGCCGAGAGCTACCTGAACTTCGACAAGCTGCTGGACGCCGCCAAGCGGTCCGGCGCCGACTCGGTGCACCCGGGCTACGGCTTCCTCTCCGAAAACGCGGACTTCGCCCAGGCCGTCCTCGACGCGGGGCTGACCTGGATCGGGCCGAGCCCGCAGGCCATCCGCGACCTCGGCGACAAGGTCACCGCGCGCCACATCGCCATGCGCGCCGGCGCGCCGCTGGTGCCGGGCACGAAGGAACCGGTCAAGGACGCCACCGAGATCGTCGCGTTCGCCGACGAGCACGGCCTGCCGGTAGCCATCAAGGCCGCGTTCGGCGGTGGCGGCCGCGGCCTGAAGGTCGCGCGCACCCGCGAAGAGATCCCCGAGCTGTTCGAATCGGCCACGCGCGAAGCGGTCGCGGCGTTCGGCCGCGGCGAGTGCTTCGTCGAGCGCTACCTGGACAAGCCGCGGCACGTCGAGGCGCAGGTGCTGGCGGACATGCACGGCAACGCGATCGTCGTCGGCACCCGCGACTGCTCGCTGCAGCGCCGGCACCAGAAGCTCGTCGAGGAGGCGCCCGCGCCGTTCCTGAGCGACGAGCAGCGCAAGCGCATCCACGAGTCCGCGAAGGCGATCTGCAAGGAAGCCGGCTACTACGGCGCCGGCACGGTCGAGTACCTCGTCGCCGTCGACGGCACGATCTCCTTCCTCGAGGTCAACACGCGGCTGCAGGTCGAGCACCCGGTCTCGGAGGAAACCACCGGGCTCGACCTCGTTCGCGAGATGTTCCGCATCGCGCGCGGCGAAAAGCTGCGGATCACCGAAGACCCCGAGCCGCGTGGCCACTCGATCGAGTTCCGCATCAACGGCGAGGACGCCGGCCGCGGCTTCCTGCCCGCGCCGGGCACGGTGACGAAGTTCGTCGCGCCGAGCGGCCCGGGCGTGCGCGTCGACTCCGGTGTCGAGTCCGGCAGCGTCATCGGCGGGCAGTTCGACTCGATGCTGGCCAAGCTGATCGTCACCGGGTCGGACCGGAACAACGCGCTCGAGCGCAGCCGCCGCGCGCTCGACGAGATGGTCGTCGAAGGCATGGCGACGGTGCTGCCGTTCGACCGCGTGATCGTGAACGACCCCGCCTTCATCGGCGACGAGAACGGCTTCAGCGTGCACACGCGCTGGATCGAGACGGAGTTCGACAACAAGATCGAGCCGTTCGTGGCACCGGACGTCGAGGCGGCCGAAGAGGAACCGCGCCAGAACGTCGTCGTCGAGGTCGGCGGCCGTCGCCTCGAGGTGTCGCTGCCGGGCGGGTTCGCGTTCGAAGGCGGCGGCGTGGGTGGCACCGCCGTCAAGGCGAAGCCGCGCAAGCGCGCCGGCGGTACCAAGGCGGCGGTGAGCGGCGACGCCGTCACGGCGCCGATGCAGGGCACCATCGTGAAGGTGGCCGTCGAAGAGGGCCAGGCGGTCGAAGCCGGTGAGCTGATCGTCGTCCTCGAGGCGATGAAGATGGAGAACCCGGTCACCGCACACAAAGCGGGCACCGTCACCGGGCTTTCGGTCGAGGTCGGCGCCGCCGTGACGCAGGGCACACAGCTGCTGGAGATCAAGTAGCAAGGTTCGTTACGGATGTCGTGGTGGGCCGCCCCCGAGGCAGCCTACCATCGACTACGTGACCGAAGTCCCGTCTCCGCAGCTGCGGATCAGCGACCAGAACCGTGAGTCCGCGCTGTCCGCGCTCGGCGAGCACATGACGGCGGGACGCATCGACATCGACGAGTACGGCGAACGCTCGGCCCGGATCACCGCGGCCAAGACGCGCGGCGAGCTCGCCGAGATCTTCGCGGACCTGCCGACGCCGCACCCCCGGTACGAGGACGTCCCCCAGGCCGTCGCGGCACCCGAGCCCGCGGCCGCCGCACCTGAGCCGGCCCGCCCGCGAACGCCCGACAACTGGACGCCGCCGCAGCGGTTCGTCGCCGCCATCCTGCCGTTGACCTGGATCGCCGCGATCGCGCTGATCGCCGCCGTCAGTGGCCACCTGTGGCCGGTGATCTTCGTCCCGATCGGGCTCACCGTCCTCGGCAAGTCCATGTGGGGCCACGACTGGAACCCGAACCACGACCACCGCGGCCGCCGCGACCGGCACCTGCGCGACCGCGAACGCCGCCGCGAGCTGCGTGACTCCTACCGGCGCGAGCTGGGCCGCTGATCCGGCCGTGGGCGACATGCGGTTGAGCGACGCCGAACGCCAGGACGCCCTGGACGTCCTCGAAGAGCACGTCCGCACCGGCCGCCTCGACATCGACGAGTACGGCGCCCGGACCGCGAAGGTGACGGCGGCGAAGCGGGTCAGCGAGCTCGTCCCGCTGTTCGACGACCTGCCGTCGCCCCGCCCGAGCGCGCTGCTGAACGGTGCGGCCGCACCCGGCGTCCCGGTGACGTCCTCCGAGGACACCGCGCTCGTGCGTTTCCTGACCGCGGGCGCGGTGCCGATCGCGATCGTGCTCGCGATCGCGGTGCTGATCCTCTCCCGCGGGCGGCTGCTGATCATCTCGGTCGCGCTGCCACTGGTCGTCGCGATGATCGCGAGGGTCCGCCGCCGCTCCTGATTGCTCCTTTTGCCCGGCAACCTGATCCCGCCTTCGGGCGTGGTGATCATGCAGGTCGGGGGAAAGGGAGGAATCCATGAACAAGATGTGGGCGCGATCGGGGGTGCTCGCCACCGTGGCGATCGCCGTCGCGGCCTTGGCGGCGGGGCCGGCGCAGGCCGCGCGGTTGAGCTGGCGGCCGACAGTGCTGCCGTTGCCCGCCGGAGCCGATCCCGCCGGGCACGGTTATCTGACGGGTTCGAACGACCGCGGCGAGTACACGGGGTCGTTCGTCGTCGACGGCAAGCTGCAGGTCGTGAGCTGGCGCGGCGGTAAGCCGGTGCTGCGTGGCGTTCCGGACGGCTTCGAATGGGCGATGGCCGAAGACGAGAACGGCGCCGGCACCGTCGTCGGCACGGCGATCGACTACGACAGCAACTCCGTCCGATCGTTCGTGCTGGACGCGGCCGGATTCCACCTCCGCGAGACCCCGGCGGGCTATCGGGAGGCCCAGACCACGGCCATCAACGCCCGCGGAGACGTCGTGGGCCAGGTCTTCGACGAGGACCCGGCACGGAACGGCGCGATCGTGTGGCCGGCGGACGGCAGCGCGCCGGTGATCATCCCGGCGACGCACCAGTACGAGATCCCGATGGACATCGACGACGACGGGACCGTCCTGTTCTCCTCGTTCGAGTCCGCGCTGTTGTGGAAGAACGGCGGCTACCGGGAGCTCACCGCAGCAGGATTCCAGTACACGAGCGGCTCGGCGATCCGCAACGGCGTCGTCGTCGGCTCGGCCTCGGACGGCACCGTGGCGGGCTCCCGGGCCATGCGCTGGAACTCGGCGGGGGTGCCGACCGTGCTGCCCGGCGGCGACGCCGCGTATGCGCTGAACCGCGCCGGGCTGACGGCCGGGACGGCTCCGGTACCGGGCTCGTACCGCGAGAAGCCGATCACGTGGTTCGACACCACCCCGAGCGGCGACCTGCGGCAGCCCGGCAGCTATCCGAGCTACCAGGCGAGCCGGGTGACCGACGACGGAACGTTCGCCGGTGTCGCGTCGAACGGTCCGCTCGACGAGGGGGGCGTACCGGTGGTGTGGCGCCTGATGGGGTGAACCGGGCCTGACCGCCGGGCCGGGGGCGGCGTGCTCCCGGCCTGGCTAGGCTGGGCGGAGTGGAACCGGTGGAGATCAACGCGGGCACGTACTACCTGCGCCAGCTGCGTGCCGACCGGCACCTCGACGACCGCCCGCTGCTGATGGAGGCGTTCGCCGACCCGACGCACCGCAAGTACGTGCTGAACTACCGCCTGCGCACGCTGGACGAGGCCACGGAGTACGTGGCGCTGCGGGCGGCCCAGTGGGCGGGCGACGAGCGCTGTTCGTGGGCGATCGCGGAGCCGACGTCGGGCCGGCTCCTGGGCGAGGTGGGCCTGCGTGAGCTGAACCTGGAAGCGTCGTACGCGGAGGCGACGATCTGGGTCCACCCGGCCGAGCGCGGCAAGGGCATCGCCACGACGGCGTTGAACGCGGCACTGCGCTTCGGCTTCGGCGGCCTGGGGCTGACCGAGGTGAGCTACCGGTACGAGGAGAGCAACGCGGCCTCGGCGATCGTGGCGGAACGCTGCGGGTTCACGCTGGTCGGCCCGGAGGCGGAACGAGCGCCCACGGGTGAGCGGTTGATCCGGTGGCACCGCACTTCCTGACCGAGGCCGAACATCCCCCGCCACTCCCAGCAGGGTTCCGGCAAAGTCGTTTGTGCTGGTCATGTGGGGATTCCGAGCAGGGTGAGGGCTCGGGTGGTGTCGGCGGTGGTGTGCAGGGCGTCGGCGGTGATCACCCGTCCGGTCAGGTCGACGGTGTCCAGCAGTGGCTGGAACCAGGTGATTTCGCTGCTGCCGGCCGGGACCTGGCGTTGCCCGACCACTATCGGTGTCTCGTGGGTGATCGCGGCCAGCAGGTGCACTCCGGCGCCTCCGGTGCGGGCGAAGGTGCCGCGCAGGGATTTGCCGTCCACCGCGATCGCCGGTGGCGCGGTGTCGGCCGGGTCGGTGGTGCTGGTGTCGTGGCCGGTGAGCCAGCTGCTGATCACGTCGTCGAGCCAGACGATCAAGTACGACAGGGATCAGGCACGATTGCGCAGCAGGCACGGCTCTCACACGATCATGGGACTTCGACAATCGCATGATCAACGAGAGCCGTGCCCGCCCTGCAACCAGGCCAAAGACTTTGCCGGAACCCTGGCCACTCCCTGGGGGGCGGCCCCAAGGTCAGTCTATCGGCCCGCTCGGACAAAACCCGGCGAAAACCGCTCGACCGCGCTGGTTGTCCACAACCCTGCCGCGTTGTGGACAACCCCTCCCGGGCCTCAGCTGACCGGCTCCACGATGCCCGCGCGGGCCTCCGGAGCCGCCGACCTCAGCGCGTCCGCCGCTTCGTCGCTCGGCTGGGACTGGGACTTGCGCTCCGCCTCCACCCGGGCCCGGTAGACCTCGATCTCGTGCTTCACCGTTTCGGGTGACCAGCCCAGGACCTCGCCCACCAGGGTGGCCACCTGCTCGGCGCAGTCCACGCCGCGGTGCGCGTACTCGATCGAGATGCGCGTCCGGCGGGCCAGGACGTCCTCCAGGTGCAGCGCCCCTTCGTGCGAAGCCGCGTACACGACTTCGACACCCAGGTAGTCCGGGGCGTGTTCGATCGGCTTCAGCAGCTCCGGGCGGCCCTCCGCCGAGGCCAGGACCTCGTGGACCAGTGAGCCGTAGCGGTCCAGCAGGTGCCTCACCCGATAGGGGTGGAGCCCGTGCTCCGCCGCCAGGTGGTCGGCCTGGTTGACCAGCGCGTGGTAGCCGTCCGCGCCCAGGAGGGGGACCTTGTCCGTGATCGACGGCTGGGAACGGCCCGGCAGGTCCACCGCCGCCGCGTCGACCGCGTCCGCCGCCATCACCCGGTACGTCGTGTACTTGCCGCCCGCGATCGCCACCAGCCCCGGGGCCACGCGAGCCACCGCGTGCTCGCGCGACAGCTTCGACGTCTCTTCGCTCTCCCCCGCCAGCAGTGGACGAAGGCCCGCGTACACGCCTTCGATGTCGTCGTGCGTCAGCGGTGTCGCGAGGACCGTGTTGACGTGCTCGAGGATGTAGTCGATGTCGTGCTTCGTCGCCGCCGGGTGGGCGAGATCGAGGTTCCAGTCCGTGTCCGTCGTGCCGACGATCCAGTGGTTGCGCCACGGGATCACGAACAGCACCGACTTCTCGGTGCGCAGGATCATCCCCGACTCCGAGACGATCCGGTCGCGCGGGACGACGATGTGCACGCCCTTGCTCGACCGCACTCGGAACCGGCCGCGGCCGCCCGAGAGGCGCTGGAGCTCGTCGGTCCAGACGCCGGTGCAGTTGATCACCGCGGCCGCCGAGATCTCCGTTTCGCGCCCGTCCTCGACGTCGCGCACGCGCACGCCGGACACCCGGTCGGCTTCGCGCAGGAAGCCGACGACCTGGGTGGACGTCCGCACGACCGCGCCGTAGTGCGCCGCCGTCCGGGCCACTGTCATCGTGTGGCGCGCGTCGTCGGACTGGGCGTCGTAGTAGCGGATGCCGCCGATCAGCGCCGAGCGCTTGAGCGCGGGCACCATGCGCAGCGCGCCGGCGCGGGTCAGGTGCTTCTGACCCGGGACGCTGCGGGCGCCGCCCATCGTGTCGTACATCAGCAGGCCGGCCGCGGTGTACGGCCGTTCCCACACGCGGTGCGTCAGCGGGTAGAGGAAGCTGACCGGCTTCACCAGGTGCGGCGCGATGGTCGTCAGCATCAGCTCGCGCTCGCGCAGCGCTTCCCGGACCAGGCCGAACTCGAGCTGCTCCAGGTACCGCAGGCCGCCGTGGAAGAGCTTGCTCGACCGGCTCGACGTCCCGGACGCGAGGTCGCGAGCTTCGACGAGGGCGACCCGCAGCCCGCGCGTCGCGGCGTCCAGCGCCGTGCCCGCCCCGACCACGCCGCCGCCGATGACGACGAGGTCGAACGTCTCCTTGCCGAGCCGCTGCCACGTCTCTTCCCGCTTGACCGGGCCCAGGCGAGCCGGGTTCGTCTCCGCTGCGTGCTGAGCCACGTGACTTCCTCCTCGTGCCGGCGAGGCTTCCAGCATCGCACGACCCGGTGATCATCCGCCCGTCCACGGATGACACTTGTGGCGTAACCCTCCGCGATCTTGAAAAGATTCGCCTTCCAGGTGCTTGGAAGTAGCTTCTACGCCCCGGTAACGTCGCGCGGACGTGGGTCGGCAACGGTGCCGTGGCACGCCGTGATCGACCCTGCGCAGAGTGTCCAGTGTGGAGGTGCAGCGGTGAGTGCTGGAGCAATAATCGTCTGGGAAATACTGGGAACGGCCGCGCTGATCCTGCTCGGCAACGGTGTGGTCGCGAACCACGTACTCCGTAAGAACAACGGTCACAACGGCGGATTTCTCTTCATCACCATGGGCTGGGCGTTCGCCGTCTTCACCGGTGCCAGCATCGCCGCGCCCAGCGGCGCACACCTCAACCCGGCGGTGACGCTGGGGCTCGCCATCGCCGACAAGGTCGGGTGGGACAAGGTCCCGTTCTACTTCATCGGCGAGATGGTCGGCGCGATCATCGGCGCCGTGCTCTGCTGGGCCGCCTACAAGCTGCAGTTCGACGACCACCCCGAGCCCGAGAACACGCTCGGCATCTTCTCCACCGCGCCGCAGATCCCCAACAAGGCCTGGAACCTCGTCACCGAGATCATCGGCACCTTCGTCCTGGTCGCCTGGATCCTGCTCAGCCCCGTCGCCACGGCCATGTCGCCGGACGGCGTGCCGACCTTCGGCAACTCCGCACTGGGCTACGCGGGCGTCTCCTTCGTGGTGCTCGTGATCGGTACCTCCCTCGGCGGCCCGACGGGCTACGCCATCAACCCGGCCCGCGACCTCGGCCCCCGGATCGCGTACGCGTTCCTGCTGCCGATCAAGAACAAGGCCAACGCGAACTGGGGATACTCGTGGATCCCGGTCGTCGGCCCGCTCGTCGGCGGCGCCCTGGCCGCCCTGCTGTACCTCCTCGTCCACAACCTGACCTGATCGCCCGCCCCCTCGGATTACTGGAGTACAGATGACTTCGTACGTAGCAGCGATCGACCAGGGCACCACGTCCACCCGGTGCATGATCTTCAACCACGAGGGCCGCGTCGTCTCGGTCGACCAGCGCGAGCACGAGCAGATCTTCCCCCGCGCCGGCTGGGTCGAGCACAACGCGGAAGAGATCTGGGAGAACACGCGCCGGGTCGCCGCGGGCGCGCTGGCCAAGGCCGACCTCACCGCCAAGGACATCGTCGCCGTCGGCATCACCAACCAGCGCGAGACCGCGCTGGTCTGGGACAAGACCACCGGCAAGCCGGTGTACAACGCGATCGTCTGGCAGGACACGCGCACCGACAAGATCGTCACCGAGCTCGGCAACCTCGGCGGCGGCCAGGAGCGCTACCGCGAGAAGGTCGGCCTCCCGCTCGCGACCTACTTCTCCGGGCCCAAGGTCAAGTGGATCCTGGACAACGTCGAGGGCGCGCGCGAGAAGGCCGAGGCCGGTGACCTGATCTTCGGCAACATGGACACCTGGGTGCTGTGGAACATGACCGGCGGGGCCGACGGCGGCGTGCACGTCACCGACCCGACCAACGCCTCCCGCACCATGCTGATGGACCTCGACACCCTGCAGTGGGACGCCGAGATCGCCGGCGAGATGGGCATCCCCCTTTCGATGCTGCCGGAGATCCGCTCCTCGTCCGAGGAGTACGGCAAGGTCCGCGAGAAGGGCGCGCTGGCCGGTGTCCCGATCGCGGGCATCCTCGGCGACCAGCAGGCCGCGACGTTCGGCCAGGCCTGCCTCTCGCCCGGCGAGGCCAAGAACACCTACGGCACCGGCAACTTCATGCTGCTCAACACCGGCACCGAAAAGGTGATGTCGCAGAACGGGCTGCTCACCACGGTCTGCTACAAGATCGGCTCGAACGACACCATCTACGCGCTGGAAGGCTCCGTCGCGGTCACCGGTTCGCTGGTGCAGTGGCTGCGTGACAACCTCGGCCTGATCTCGACCGCGGCCGAGATCGAGGAGCACGCGCGCAGCGTCGAAGACAACGGCGGCGCCTACTTCGTCCCGGCGTTCTCGGGCCTGTTCGCTCCTTACTGGCGGTCCGACGCTCGCGGTGCGATCGTCGGGCTCACTCGGTTCGTCAACAAGGGCCACCTCGCCCGCGCGGTGCTGGAGGCGACCGCCTTCCAGTCGCGCGAGGTCATCGACGCGATGAACGCCGACTCCGGGGTCCCGCTGAAGTCGCTCAAGGTCGACGGCGGCATGGTCGTCAACGAGCTGCTCATGCAGTTCCAGGCCGACATCCTCGGCGTGCCGGTGATCCGCCCGGTGGTCAACGAGACCACCGCGCTGGGTGCCGCGTACGCCGCCGGTCTCGCCGTCGGCTTCTGGGAGTCCGAGGACGACATCCGCACCAACTGGGCCCAGGACAAGCAGTGGGATCCGGCCATGGACGACGCCCGCCGCGAGCGCGAGTACCGCAACTGGAAGAAGGCTGTCACCAAGACCTTCGACTGGGTCTCCGAAGAAGACTGAGCGGACTGACCGGCGAAGGCCGGGGGTGCCGCGCCGTGGCGCTCCCGGCCCGCCCGCTCACACTTCCCAGCCCTCCGGCTCGCCCGACTGCTCGTTGGGGGCGATGACCATGAACGGCACGCCCTGGTCGTCGGTGACCCGCACCTGCCGCCCGTACGGCGAGTCGAACGGTTTCCCGTCGACCGTGCCGCCGAGCTCGGCCACCTTGGCCGCGGCCGCGTCGGCGTCCGCCACCCAGAAGTACGCCGACCAGTACGACGGCACCTCCGGTGGCGCCGACGCGGGCACCGTGCCGAGGCCGCCGATCGGGCGCCCGTCGATGAGGATCACCGCGTACGTGAAGTTGTCCCCGGAGATGTCCTGGAAGCCGTAGCCGAAGATCTCCTCGTAGAACGGCTTCGCCGCCGGGAAGTCGCGGCTCAGGCACTCGTTCCAGGCCAGGGTGCCCGGCGCCGCCGTGACCTGCGTGCCGATGTGGTGGCCGGCCTCCCACAGGCCGAAGACCGCGCCCGCCGGATCGGCCGCGACGGCCATCCGGCCCTCCTTCATCACCTCCATCACCGGCATGACGAGCTGCCCGCCGGCCTCGGTGACGGCCGCGGCCGTCCGGTCCACATCGGACACCGCGAGGTAGGTCGTCCAGAACGGCGGGATGTCCTGACCGGGTGGGGCCTGGCCGATGCCGGCGACCGGACGCCCGCGCAGCTCCGCCATGCCGTAGAAGCCGGTCTCCGCACCGCCCCGCCGCACGTCCCAGCCGAACAGGCTGCCGTAGAAGGCGATCGCCTTCGCCTGGTCAGGCACCATCAGGTCCACCCACCCGGGTGTGCCGTCGGGCCATCTTTCGTCCCGGAACACCATCTCGACTCCCAACCCTCGTCCGCGCCACCTGCCGGTGACGAGGGGCACAGTCTGGCACCGGGCACCGACAAAAACCGAAATCAGGCCTGGACCAGGCGGGCGTAGACGACGATGTTGTCGACGTAGTTGTGCGCGGACCGGTCGAAGACGCCGCCGCAGGTGATCAGCCGCAGCTCGGGACCGGCCGTGTCGTCGTAGACGCCCTCGGCCTCGAAGTCCTTCTTCGGCACCTGGTGCACCTTCGTCACTTCGAACACCACCGTGGTGCCGTCCTTGCGGGCGATCGAGACCTGGTCGCCCGGCGCCAGCTCCTTGAGCCGGAAGAAGATGCCCTTCTGGTGGTTGCCGTCGACGTGCCCGAGGACGACGGCCGGACCGGTCTCGCCCGGCGTCGGCGCGTAGGTGTACCAACCGGCCTGCAGCGGCGTGGTCACCGGCGGTACCGCGACGGTGTTGTCCGGGTTGAGCCCCAGCGGCACCAGCGTCGAGTGCGCGTCGATCTTCGGGATGTCGATCGAGACGGGCTCGGACCTGGGCATCGCCGCGGCGGCGTCCTGGCTGCTCACCCGGGGCTGCACCGGGACGACGGCGACCGGCTGAGCGGGCGGCGGCTGCGCGGTGTCCGGGCCGGGGGCGCCGCCGAGGGTCAGCACCAGCACCACCACCAGCGCGGCGAGCAGCGCCACGACGAGGGCGATCAGGAAGCCGCGCCTGCTGCCGGTGCTCCTCGTGCTCATGCTCTCCCCTCCTCGCTCACCGGTCACACGTCCGGCGGGCCTGGACGGTTGCCCCGGCCACGGTCAGCGTCGCCAGGACCGCCGGGCCAGCACCAGACCACCACCGCCGACGGCCAGCACACCCATGGCGCCCGCGGCGGCGAGCGGCCCGTGATCGGCCGGGCCACCACCGGTCTGCGGCGCCCCCGACGGTACCTTCGCGACCTGACGACGTTCACCCAGGACGGTGAACTTCGTGGTCAGTTCCGCGCCACCGCAGGCGAACGACAGGCGGTAGACGCCGGGTTTCGCGGGCTGCACGATCGCCGTCGCCGCCGCGGCGGGCGCCTTGGCCGGGTCGTTCTGCGGGCCGACGCGCCGCAGCGCGCCGACCTGGAGGACCGGGGACGCCGGCTCGCGCGTGCTCGCGGCTTCGCAACCGAGCCGGATCTGCACCTTCGCCCCCGGGCGGGCCGCGTTCGGCATGACGCGGAGGTAGGCCTTCGGGTTCCCGGCGTGCTCGGCCGGCGTGGCGGCGAAGGCCGCCGGAGCCGAGAGCAGCAATCCGCCGGAAACGGCGGCGACCGTCAAGATCTTTTTCGTTTCCATCCCTTTTCCCTCCCCCGGGACTTTTGCTTCGAAAGACGCTCTACCTGCGAAGAGGTTGCGCCGGACCAGAAAAAATCGCCCCGGAGCGTGGGCTCCGGGGCGATCGTGATGGTTTTCGGGAATCAGCCGGCCATGCTGCCGTCGCCGGCCTTCGCGGCACCGGACGGCACCTTCGCCACCTGCGCGGCGGGCACCGTGAACTTCGTGCTGTAGGTCTGGCCGCCGCAGGTCACGGTCAGCGGGTACGTCCCCGCCGCGGTGCCGGGCTTCAGCTCGACGTCGGCGCTGATGTTCGCGTCCGCGCCCATGAACGGCCCGGGCGTGTAGTTGGCGAAGGTCAGCACCGGCGAGGAGAACGCCGGCGACGGGCCATCGCACTTGGCCAGCGCGACGTTCGGCGCGTCGCGAACGTACTTGTCCACCAGCGTCTGGTTGATCGCGGTGTTCACGTTGAGCTGGACGCTGCCCACCTTCGCGCTCGGCGCCGGACTCGTGCTCGGCGTCGGACCGGTGCTCTGCGCCATCGCCGGTCCCGTCAGCGCCGTCGCCCCGAACACCGCTGCCGCAACGAAAAACACCGTCTTGCGCACCTTCACACCCTTCGCGTCCTTCAGCCTTACAACCGACAAGACGCGACGGGTGCGCCCGGGTTGCGTGCCTTCGTCAGTCGAGATCGTCGTGGCGCATGAGCTGGCGCCCGGCCTCGGTGATCGAGCCCGAGAGCGACGGGTAAACCGAAAATGTCAGTGCCAGGTGGTCCACTGTGAGCTGGTTCTGGACGGCGAGCGCGATGGGAAGGATGAGCTCGCTCGCCTGCGGCGCCACGACGACACCACCGACGACCACGCCGGTGGCGGGGCGGCAGAACAGCTTCACGAAGCCTCGGCGGAGGCCCTCCATCTTCGCGCGCGCGTTGGTGGCCAGGGGCAGCATGATGGTGCGCGCGGGCACCTCGCCGGAGTCGATCGCCTGCTGGCTGATGCCGACGGTGGCGATCTCCGGGTGGGTGAACACGTTGGCGGCGACGGTCTTGAGCTTGATCGGCGCGACGCCCTCGCCCAGCGCGTGCCACATCGCGATGCGGCCCTGCATGCTCGCCACCGAGGCGAGCATGAGCACGCCGGTGCAGTCGCCGGCGGCGTAGATCCCGGGAACGGAGGTGCGCGAAACGCGGTCGACGGTGATGAACCCGCCGGGGCCGGGTGAGATGCCGACCTTGTCGAGGCCGATGTCCTTGGTGTTGGGGACCGAGCCGACGGTCATCAGCGCGTGGCTGGCTTCGATGACGCGGCCGTCGGCGAGGTGGATCTCGACGCCCTTTTCGGTGCGCTCGACGCGGTCGGCGCGCGCCTGCTTCGCGACGGTCGTGCCGCGCTGCGAGAAGACCTCCTCGAGCACCGCGGCGGCGTCGGCGTCCTCGTGCGGGAGGACGCGGTCACGGCTGGAGACGACGGTGACCTTGACGCCCATCTCGGTGTAGGCGGACGCGAACTCGGCGCCGGTGACGCCGGAGCCGATCACGGCGAGGTGCTCCGGCAGCTCCTGGAGCTCGTACAGCTGGCGCCAGTCGAGGATGCGCTCGCCGTCCGGCACCGCGCCCGGCAGCACGCGCGGGGTGGCGCCGGTGGCGATCAGGACGACGTCGGCGGGCAGCTTCTCGGTGCCGTCCTTCGTCGTGACGGCCACCTTGTGCGTCGCCAGGCCGGGCTCTTCGTCGCAGAAGCGGGCCTCGCCGGCGATGACGCGGACGCCCTCGCGCTGGACGCGGGCCCGGATGTCGGCGGACTGGGCGAGCGCGAGCCCCTTCACCCGGCCGTGGACGGTCGGGAGGTCGATGCTGGTGTCGGCCAGGTCGGTGTTGATGCCGAGCTCGCTGAGATCGTGCATCTTCGCCAGGGCGCCGGAGCTCGCGATGAACGTCTTCGAGGGAACGCAGTCGTAGAGGACGCACGCGCCACCCAGGCCGTCCCGCTCGACGATCGTGACGTCGGCCCCGTGCTGGGCCGCGACCAGCGCCGCTTCGTAGCCGGCCGGGCCCCCGCCCATGATCACGATCCTGGTCACCTGGGTCCTCCTCAAGGCAGTTCGTGCGGTGCTCTCACCGTACGCGGCGAAGGTGACCGGACACTGAAGTGGGCGAACACGGCGAGTGCGTCCACTCGGGCGAGGGAGGTGTCGCTACGCTGTCGGCGTGCCGTTGTATGCCGCGTACGGATCGAACATGGAGCCCGCCCAGATGCTGGAGCGCGCGCCGCACTCTCCGATGGCCGGCACCGGCTGGCTGGAGGGATGGCGCCTGACCTTCGGCGGCGAGGACTTCGGCTGGGAAGGTGCCCTGGCCACCATCGTCGAAGACCCGGGAGCCCGGGTCTTCGTCGTCCTCTACGACGTGACGCCGCTGGACGAGGACGGGCTGGACCGCTGGGAAGGCGGCGAGCTGGGCATCCACTCGAAGATCCGCCTCCGCGTCCAGACGATGGACGGCTCGGTCCTGGCCTGGCTGTACGTCCTGGACGCCTACGAAGGCGGCCTCCCGTCAGCCCGCTACCTCGGCGTCCTCGCCGACGCCGCCGAGGCGGCCGGAGCCCCCGCCGACTACGTCGACGACCTCCGCACCCGCCCCTGCTCCGGCATAACCGGCTGATGCCCCTCCAATCACGTGTGATGCCCCTCCAGTCACGTGTGATGCCCCGAACGTAACTTGAAGGCGTCCCGCAGCTCGGCAAGGACGCGTCCCGGTTCTCGCAGATCGACGGCGGTCGCCCGGATGGTGATCCAGCCTCGCCCGGCCATCCGCTCGTCCCGCTCGGCATCGCGCTCGTGCCGCTCCTCGTGCGCGGCGAACCCGTCGTACTCGAGCGCGATCCTCAACTCGGGCCAGGCGATGTCGAGGACGTAGAGGCGGCGCCCGTCGACAGTGGTGATCTCGAACTGCGCCTCCGGGACCGGGAACCCGGCCTCGACCACGATCAGCCGGAGGATGCTCTCCGGGGGCGATTCGGCCTTCCCTGTCGCGAGGGCCAGCAGCATCTGCGCCCTGTGGATACCTCGCCGGTCCCGACGGTCGATAAGGCGGTCGCGGACGTTCTTCCGCAGGGTCTGGCGGTGGTCATCCGGCAGTCCCGCCATCGCCTGATCGATCGCGACGAACGCGGTTCGCTCCTCGCCCGAACACAGGTAATCGGCGAGAGCGAGATCGAGGGAGAACACCGGAAGCTCCTGGAGCTGGAGCACGTCGGCGGGCTGATATTCGGCCCGGTGCACGACCAGTCCCGGCTTCGACCGAGCCCGCTTGGAAGGTGGCACCGAGAGATGGATGGTCGTGTCTGTTGTCGCCGAAATCCCATGTAGGGCAAGAGAAGTCACCCCCGACAGCACAGCAGGCGACCCGACGTGGATCAACGCCGCCTGAGCCAGCGTCGGTAGATTCAGCGAGTCGGCAGCATGGATGAGCACGCCGCGCCAAGGTTGCGCGAGCAATCCCGTCGCCAGCCCCTTGAGCACTGCTCGACGACCCAGAATTCCGTCCGCCTCAGCGCGTGAAACCGCGCCGTGCGGTCCTCCCCAATCGATCACGTAATCGAGAATCGGCCCTTCCCGCGAAGAAGGGAAGGGCCTCACTCGTGACCTGTGGACAACTCGCTATACCTGTGGATAACTCTGTGTGGAAAGAGGCATCACGCGTGACTGGGCGGGCATCACGCGTGATTGGAGGGGCATCTCACGCGAGGGTAGTTAGGGCGGTGTGGACCAGGGTGCGGACTCCGCAGAGGAGGGCTCGCTCGTCGAGGATGAACGTCGGGCGGTGGATGTCCGATTGGGGGGCGGGCGGGCCGGACCAGACGCCGAGGCGGGCGAAGGCTCCCTGGACGTGCTCCAGGTACCAGCCGAAGTCCTCGCCGCCCGAGGACTGTTCGGTGGGCGCTACTGCGCCCTCGCCGAGGGCTGCTTCCGTGCCCGCGCGCATCAGGGCCGTGGACTCCGGGTCGGAGACCACGGGAGGGACGCCACGGCGGTAGTCCAGCTGGAAGCCGACGCCGGTGGGGGCCAGCAACGACTCCACCGAAGAGGCGACCAGCGGCTCCAGGGCCGTCCAGACCTCGTGGTCGGCCGTCCGCAGGGTGCCGCGCAGGACGCCGTCCTGGGGGACGGCGTTGGCCGCCTGGCCCGCGTGGACCGCTCCCCAGACCAGGACCGTGCCGGAGCGGGGGTCGACGCGGCGGGAGAGCACCGCGGGCAGGGACGTGATCACCGTGCCCAGCGCGTGCACCAGGTCGGCCGTCAGGTGGGGCCGGGACGTGTGGCCGCCCGGCGAGGTCAGGCGCAGCTCGATCAGGTCCGCCGCCGACGTCAGGGCGCCGACGCGCATCCCGACCAGCCCCACCTCGAGGCGCGGGTCGACGTGCAGGCCGTAGATGCGCTCGACGCCGTCGAGCGCGCCCGCCGCGATCATGTCCAGCGCACCGCCGGGCATGACCTCCTCGGCCGGCTGGAAGATCAGCCGGACGCGGCCCGGCAGCTCCGGCGCGCCGGCCAGGGCGCGGGCCGCGCCCAGCAGGATCGCCGTGTGGGCGTCGTGGCCGCACATGTGCGCCGCGCCCTCGGTCGTCGACGCGTACGGCAGGCCCGTCGCCTCCGTCAGCGGCAGCGCGTCCATGTCCGCGCGCAGCGCCACGCACCGCTCACCACTGCCGATGTCACAGACGACGCCGGTGCCGCCCGGCAGCACCCAGGGCTTGAGGCCGACCGAGCGCAGCAGCGTGACGACCAGTTCCGTGGTCGCGAACTCGTGCCGCGACAGCTCCGGGTGCGCGTGGATGTGCCGCCGCCAGGCCAGCACGTCGGTCGCGTTGGCACGCAGCCAGTCGTCCAGCCAGAACGGGCCGCGGCCCGCACCAAGATCCTCCACGGGAGCCATGCTTACGCCGGCTTCGGAAATGAGCGCCTCGGACCCCTCCATGGGGTTGATGATGCGCCCTTGGGGGTCGCCTGGAACGTCCGGCCGTGAGTCGAGCACCGTCACGCCGCACCTCCTCCCGCAACACGGGCAACCCGCGCAGCGGCTGGGGTCACGCGTCGTGCCGATCGATCTGTCGTACGCATTTGCAGACGATCGTGCACCATGCAGGCGGCAAGCCGCGCCTCGAAAACGGCCGTCCTAGACGGCCGGTACCGGATCTGCGTTGAACGGCGTGCACCACTTCGGCAAAGCCGAAAACCTCAGGACCCCTTGGCCCGCTTCGAACGGATCTTGCGCCCCCAGATCACGATGCCGAGCAGGACGACCGCGATCAGGCCCGCGACCAGCTTGTTCCGGGTCTTTTCGCTGTTCGCCTTGTCCGTCTGGGCCGGATCGAGGACCGGCCCTGGCGGCTGGGTCTGCGCCGGAGCCGGAACAACGGCAGCATGCGCCACGCTCACCGTGACGGCAGCCGGCCGCACCGGTGCGGCCAGTGCCGGCGACGCGGTGAACAGCACCGCTCCCAGCAGCCCGACCAGGACCAGACCCCGCAGTTTCGCCATGTCATCCCTTCGCCACGACCAGGCATTCTGCCCGCGAACCGCCCGCCCCGTCAGCCACCGAACGCGTCGAGGATCCGCTGCGCACCGAGGGTAGCCGTCAGTTCACCGTCCCGCACCGCCCGCTCGACGTCGGGAACGACCGTTCGCACGTCCGGATGCACCGCCAGCCGACCGAGCAGCTGCTCGCGCACCATCGCCCAGGTCCAGTCGACCTGCTGCTGCCGCCGCCGGGCGTCGAGCTCGCCGGACGCCGTGAGCGTGTCGCGGTGCTGCTCGATCGCGCCCCAGACCTCGTCGAGCCGCAGGTTGTGCAGGCCGCTGCAGGTCAGCACCGGTGGCGTCCACGACGCTTCGGGCCCGTAGATCATCCGCAACGCGCCCGCCAGCTCCCGGGCCGCGCGCCGGGCGTCCCGCTCGTGGTCGCCGTCGGCCTTGTTGACGGCGATGACGTCGGCGAGCTCCAGCACGCCCTTCTTGATGCCCTGGAGCTGGTCGCCCGTCCGCGCGAGCGTCAGGAACAGGAAGCAGTCGACCATGTTCGCGACGGTCACTTCGGACTGTCCGACGCCGACCGTCTCGACCAGCACGACGTCGTAGCCGGCCGCTTCCATCAGCACGATCGTCTCGCGGGTCGCCCGCGCGACGCCGCCCAAGGTCCCGGACGTCGGCGACGGCCGGATGAAGGCCCGCGGGTCGACCGCCAGCCGCGCCATCCGGGTCTTGTCGCCGAGGATCGACCCGCCGGTCCGCGTCGACGACGGGTCCACCGCCAGCACGGCGACGCGGTGCCCGGCCGCGGTCAGGTCGGTGCCCAGCTGGTCGATGAATGTCGACTTGCCGACACCGGGGACGCCGGTGATGCCGACGCGCCGGGCACCGCCGGCCGACGGCAGCAGCTCGACCAGCAGCTCCTGCGCCAGCGCCCGGTGGTCCTCCCGCTGCGATTCGACCAGCGTGATCGCCTTCGACAGCGTCCCGCGGTCACCCGCCAGGACGCCCTTGGCGTAGGCGGTGACGTCGATCTTGCGCGGCAACGGTCAGGACTCCTGCGCCGACAGCTGGCCGAGCAGGTCGATGGCCGCGTCCGCGAGCACCGTGCCGGGGCCGAAGATCGCGGCGGCGCCGGCCTCGCGCAGCGCCGGGTAGTCCTGCGGCGGGATGACCCCGCCGACGACGACCATGATGTCCTCGCGGCCCAGCTCGGCGAGCTCGTGGCGCAGCGCGGGCACCAGCGACAGGTGCCCGGCGGCCAGCGACGAGACGCCGACGACGTGCACGTCCGCCTCGATCGCCTGCCGCGCCACCTCGGCGGGGGTGGAGAACAGCGGGCCGACGTCGACGTCGAAGCCGAGGTCGGCGAAGCCGGTGGCGATCACCTTCTGGCCGCGGTCGTGGCCGTCCTGGCCCATCTTCGCGACGAGGATCCGCGGGCGGCGGCCCTCCTCCGCGGCGAACTCGTCGACCAGTTGACGGGCCTTCTCCACGTTCTGCGTCTTCCCCACCTCCTCGCGGTACACCCCCGAGATGGTCCGGATCTGGCCGGAGTGCCGGCCCCAGATCTTCTCGAGCGCGTCGGAGATCTCGCCGACGGTGGCCTTCGCGCGCGCCGCGTCGATGGCCAGTTCCAGCAGGTTGCCGCCCTGCTGAGCGCCCTCGGTGAGCCGCCGCAGGGCGTCTTCGGTCGCCGTCGAGTCGCGTTCGGACCGCAGCCGCAGCAGCTTCTCCAGCTGCTGGGCGCGGACGCCGGCGTTGTCGACCTTCAGGACGTCGATCTCTTCGTCGGAGGTGACCTGGTACTTGTTCACGCCGATCACCGGCTGCCGCCCGGAGTCGATGCGCGCCTGGGTGCGCGCGGCGGCCTCCTCGATGCGCAGCTTCGGGATGCCCGCGTCGATCGCCTTGGCCATCCCGCCGGCCTGCTCGACCTCGGTGATGTGGCCCCACGCCTTGCGCGCGAGGTCGTAGGTCAGCTTCTCGACGAAGGCGCTGCCACCCCACGGGTCGATCACGCGCGTGGTGCCGGACTCCTGCTGCAGCAGCAGCTGGGTGTTGCGGGCGATCCGCGCGGAGAAGTCCGTCGGCAGCGCGAGGGCCTCGTCCAACGCGTTCGTGTGCAGCGACTGCGTGTGCCCCTGGGTCGCGGCCATCGCCTCGACGCAGGTGCGGACGACGTTGTTGTAGACGTCCTGCGCGGTCAGCGACCAGCCCGACGTCTGGGAGTGCGTGCGCAGCGAGAGCGACTTCGAGTTCTGAGGGTCAAAGCCCTTCACGAGCTTCGCCCACAGCAGACGCGCCGCGCGCAGCTTCGCGACCTCCATGAAGAAGTTCATCCCGATCGCCCAGAAGAACGACAGCCGCGGCGCGAACTTGTCGACGCTCAGCCCGGCGTCGACGCCCGAGCGGAGGTACTCGACGCCGTCCGCGAGCGTGTACGCCAACTCCAGGTCGGCGGTCGCGCCGGCTTCCTGCATGTGGTAGCCGGAAATGGAGATCGAGTTGTACTTCGGCATGTGCTGCGAAGTGAAGGAGAAGATGTCGGAGATGATCCGCATCGACGGCTGCGGCGGGTAGATGTAGGTGTTGCGGACCATGAACTCCTTGAGGATGTCGTTCTGGATGGTCCCCGCGAGCTGCTCCGGCTTCACCCCCTGCTCCTCGGCCGCGACGACGTACAGCGCGAGCACCGGCAGCACCGCGCCGTTCATCGTCATCGACACCGACATCTTGTCGAGCGGGATGCCGTCGAAGAGCTGGCGCATGTCGTAGATCGAGTCGATGGCCACGCCCGCCATGCCGACGTCGCCCGAAACGCGCGGGTGGTCGGAGTCGTAGCCGCGGTGGGTGGCCAGGTCGAAGGCGACCGAAAGCCCTTTCTGGCCGGCGGCGAGGTTGCGCCGGTAGAAGGCGTTGGACTCCTCAGCGGTGGAGAACCCGGCGTACTGGCGGATGGTCCACGGCTGGTTGACGTACATCGTCGGGTACGGCCCGCGCAGGAACGGCGCGATGCCGGGGTACGTGCCCAGGAAGTCCACATCGGACAGATCGGCGGCGGTGTAGACGGGCTTGACGCCGATGCCCTCGGGCGTCTCCCAGGCCAGGGCGTCGGGGCCCTTGCCGGTGGCGCTCTCCACCGCGCGTGCCCAGGTGTCGCGGTCGCCCGGTGCCGGGGTGCCGAGGTCGAGACCGGCGAAGTTCGGGATGGTCATCGCGCAACTCCCAGCTTGGCGTGCAGGCCGTCGAGGACTTCCAGGGCGTCGCAGCCGGCGAAGACGGTGCCGTCCACGCCGTCGTAGGTGCCCTTGCCCGCCAGGAGGACGTACTCGGCGCCGAGGGATGCGGCAACGTCGGCCGCCTGCTCCTCGTAGGCCGAGTCGGTGCCGCAGAGGCAGGCGATCTTCGCGCCGGAAGCGCGGAACGCGCCGGGCAGGTCGTCGGTCGCGCCCGGGTTGACGGCTTCGATCCCGCCCGCCTGGAACAGGTTGGCGGCGAACCCGGCCCGCGCGGTGTGCGCGGCGACCGGCCCCAGCGTGGCGAGGAAGATCTTCGGTCGTGAACCCTGCGAAGCGAGGTACGCGTCCGAAGCGTCCCGCAGGGCTTCGAAGCCTTCCGCGTACCGGTGCCGCGGCAGGCCCCCTTCCACAGCGGACGCCACCGGTTCCCGGACCACCGGCTTCTCGGCCAGGTTCGGGAACTCGCTGACGCCGGTGAGCGGGTCGCGCCGCGTCGCGATCCGCCGGGAACGCTTCTCCCAGGTCGCCGCCAGCCGCTCGCCCAAAGCGCCGGAGGTCAGCTCGGCGACCAGGCCGCCCGCGCCCTCGATGGCGGTGAACTCGGCCCAGGCCGCGTGCGCGAGGTCGTCGGTGAGCTTCTCGACGTACCAGGAGCCGCCCGCCGGGTCGGCGACGCCGGCCAGCTTGGACTCCTCCAGCAGCACGGCGTGGGTGTTGCGGGCGATCCGCGCCGAGAACGCGTCGGGCCTGCCGATCGCCGCGTCGAAGGGCAGCACGGTGACGGCGTCCGCGCCGCCGACACCCGCGCCGAAGCACGCCACGGTCGTGCGCAGCATGTTCACCCAGGGATCACGCCTGGTCAGCATGGCCGGCGACGTCACGGCGTGCTGCCGCATCGGCGAGGTGAAGCCGCAGACCTCGGCGACGCGCGCCCACAGGCGCCGGGCCGCGCGCAGCTTCGCGATGGTCGAGAACTGGTCGGCGGTGGCGGCGAGCCGGAACTCCAGCTGCCCGGCCGCCGCCTCGACGTCGAGCCCCGCGTCCGTCAACGCACGCAGGTAGGCGACACCGGCGGCGACCAGGGCGCCCAGCTCCTGCGCGTCCGACCCGCCGGCTTCGTGGAACGGGAGGCCGTCGGCGACGATCGTCCGCACTTTCGGGTACTTGCCGGCGACACGCGCCGCGAGCGCGGCCGCCGGTTCCAGCGCCACCTCGGAGCCGGAGCGGGCCGCCAGCCCGATCGGGTCGGCACCCAGCACGGCGGTGGCTTCGCTGGCCGGGATCTCGCGCTCCTCGAACAGCGCCAGCAGTTCGGAAGCGGCGGCCTCGTAGTCGGCGCCGGGATCCAGGACCACCGGCGCCAGGTCGAGGTAGACCTCGTTGAGCGCGTCGGCCAGTGCCGAAGGCGGCACGGAGAGCCAGATCGACGTCACACCGCCTTCGAGGTCGGCGAGGATCGCCTTGTTGACCTCGCGCGGGTCGTCGCCGGTGAAGCGCGCCCGGACATCCCAGCCGGTGCTGACCTGGCCTTCCGGTCGCGAGCCGCGCACGTACGGCGGCAGGCCCGGGAAGCCGGTGTCACCCGGGACGTCCTCGGCCGTGTACAGCGGCTGGATCTCGATCCCGTCGTAGGTCCGCGTGACGAGCTTGCTCTCCGGGGCACCCGCGAAGTCCTCCGGCAGCTTCCCGCTCTTGCGCAGCACGCCGGCGACCAGCTCCTGCCACTGCTCGCGCGTTGCCTGGGGAAACTCGGCCGCGAGGTCGAGTTCGGAGATCGGCACTGACTCCGGACCGGCCACATCAGTCATAACCTGTGATGGTAGAGGCACTCGCCGCGCTCGACCTGTGAGTCTGGTCGCGCTAGGGGGACGGTTCCGGGCAGGTTAGGGGCCGGTGGCGCGGGTACGACACAATTGACGCGTGCCCCCCTCCAGCGAAGAGACACGCGTGGTCGCCGGTCGCTACCGGCTGCGTTCGGTGCTCGGCGCCGGGTCGATGGGCACCGTCTGGTCAGCCTACGACGAGTTCCTGCACCGGCAGGTGGCCGTCAAGGAGATGAAGGTGCCGCCGGGCATCCCGGCGTCGCAGGCGGACGAGCTGCGGGAGCGCACGCTGCGCGAGGCGCGCGCCATCGCCGTGCTCTCCCACCCCAACGTGATCATCCTGCACGACGTCGCCCGCGAGGACGACCAGCCGTTCGTGGTGATGGAGCTGCTGCCCTCGCGCAGCCTGGCGCACATCCTGCGCGACCACGGGCCGCTCACCGTCGGGCAGGCCGCCGCGGTCGGCATCGCCGTGGCGTCCGCGCTGGAGGCCGCGCACGCCGCCGGCATCACCCACCGTGACGTCAAGCCGGGCAACGTCCTGGTGGCCAGCGACGGCCGGATCAAGCTGACCGACTTCGGCATCGCCCGCAACGTCTCCGAGGCGACCATGACCCGCACCGGGATCATGCTCGGCTCGCCCGCCTACATCGCGCCGGAGGTGGCCTCCGGCGGCGCGGTCACGCCGGCCGCGGACCTCTGGGGTCTCGGCGCGACGCTGTTCGCCGCGGTCGAGGGCGCGCCGCCGTACGACGCCGACGGCGATCCCCTGGAGACGGTCGGCAAGGTCGTCAACGGCAAGGTGCCGCAGCCGAAGGCGGGGCCGCTGGCCGAGGTCATCGGCGCCCTGATGAAGAAGGAGCCGGGCAAGCGGATCACGCTGCGCGAGGTCCGGCACCGGCTGTACCCGCTGCAGACGAAGACGCCGCTCGACCTGTTCGGGTCCGAGCTGTTCCACACCCCGGACGGCAAGAAGACGTCGGCGCAGCCGGACGCGACCGACACCCAGGTGATCAAGACCGTCCTGCCGGAGAAGGCCAAGGCGGAGAAGAAGGCCGAGGCGTCGAGCAGCGAGCTCGCCGCCGACCCCGGCCCGCTGCCGTTCCTGCGCCCGCCCGCCCCGGCGACCTCGGCGGGTCCCGCCGCGAGTGCGCCGACGATGTTCGCCCCGCCGCCGGCGCGGCCGGCGCGGCGCAGCGCCACGGCCACCGCCGTGCTCGTCGCGGTCGCGATCCTGCTCTTCCTGCTCGCCGCGGGCGGCGGGTTCGCGCTGGCCAGGACGGTCGGCGGCCAGCCGCTGCTGCCGCCGGACGCGGCCCCGCGAAACACGTCGAACGGCGTCACCGACGTGCCGGCGCCGTCGCTGGTGCAGCAGTCCGGCGACGCGAGCTACGCGACCGGCAACGGCGGGCAGTTCGGCCTCGAGGTGCCCGAGGGCTGGCAGAAGTTCGTCGCCCCGCACACCACCAAGTTCGGGGCGAGCACGGCGGTCCAGTACGTCTCCCCCGACGGCCGCCGGTCGCTGCGGGTGGAGCGGCTGGTGAAGTACTTCGCCCAGTACCCCGACGACAACGAGTACGTCACCTGGCTGAAGGGGTCCTACCCGCCCAACGCGTTCTTCATGGGTTCGGTGTCGCCGTTGCCCGACCGCAAGGGCACGACGCTGACGTACCGCCTGGCCGAGGGCGGCCCCCTCTCCGACCGGGACAGGGGCGGCGGCACCCGGGTGACGTTCATGAACCTGGTCCAGGCGGGCACGAGCCTGTGGCTCCTCTCGGTCACCGTGCCGGTCGAGCAGGAGGATTCCAGCCGCGTGGACGTCTTCGACCGCGTCGCCCCGACGTTGAGCGTCTCGGACTAACCGCCGAGCACCTTACGGGAGACCTGTTCCTGCGCGAGGTGCCGCAGGCCGGCGAAGATCCGGTCGCCGAGCACGGTGGCGACCAGCCCGGTCTCGATGATCTTGTCCAGCGACGTCAGTCCGGCCACCACCTCGACGTCGAGCTCCGCGACGCGCATGGCCAGTTCGGCGTACTCCTCGAGCCGCTCGGTCAGCTTCTCCTGCCCCAGCTCCTTGGCCGTCGCCAGCGCGGCGACCAGGTTCGCCATCGTGCGGTGCTCCGGCGGGTGCGCCTGCCAGCCGTGGCGGCGCATGAGGTCAGCCAGCCGCCCCGACGCCCATTCGGCGGCCTCGCCGGACACCTTCGGCGGGGGTCCGGCCAGCTCCTGCTGGACGACGCCCATCGTCCGGTGCGGGGTCTCGTCGCCGTCGATCGCGCTCAGCACGACGCCGACCGAGGCCAGCGGCAGCCCGCCGACCTCGGTGAGCGCCTTGATCAGCCGCAGCCGCTGGACGTGCGCCGCGGAGTACCGCGCCTGGTTCGGGCTGGTGCGCTCGCCGGGCGGGAGCAGGCCCTCGCGCAGGTAGAACTTGACGGTCGCGACCGGCACCCCGGACTCGGCGCTCAGTTCGGCCATCCGCATGCGTTTCCGCTCCGATCCCGGGGTCCCTCTCGGGGGCAACCCTGAAGACAGCACAGCATGGAGAGTTTAACTTCCCATAACGGAGAGCTTCACTATCCGTAATGGGAGGGAACCATGGCCATCTTGCGCCTTCCGGGGCTTCGCCCCGGGCCGGGGGCTCCGCCACCCGGAACCCCCGAAAAGAAGCGCCTCGCCGATCTCCGAAGAAGAACGAACAGGTGGCACCGGCCGTCCGCGCTCGCGGCCGGCACGCTCGCGGTGGTGGCCCTGCTGTGCGTTGCCGCCATGGTCCTCGACCAGCGGACCCTGGCCGGCGCGCCGATCTGGGCGAAACCGTTCAAGTTCGCGGTGTCCGGCGCGCTCTACTTCGCCACCTGGAGCTGGCTCGTCTCGCTGCTCCCGAAGTTCCGGCGCACCGCGGCCTGGCTGGCGAACCTCCTGGTCCTCGCCTTCGCCGCCGAATACGTCCTCCTGGTGTTCCAGGCCGCGCGCGGCCGCGCGAGCCACTTCAACGTTTCGACCCCGCAGGACGCCGCGATCTACAGCATCATGGCCAAGATGGTCATCGGGTTGTGGGTGGCGACGTTCGGGCTGACCGTGCTGGTGCTGTTCACGAAGACCGTGGACCGGGCGAGCTTCTGGGCGGTCCGTGCCGGGGCCGTGCTTTCGCTGGTCGGCATCTCGCTGGGCATCCTGATGACGGACCCGACCGCGCAGCAGCTCGCGCAGTGGAAGACCGGCGGACGGCCGTCCATGGTCGGCGCGCACACCGTCGGGCTCGACGACGGCGGTCCCGGCCTGCCGATCCTCGGCTGGAGCACGGTCGGCGGCGACCTGCGGATCCCGCACTTCGTCGGGATGCACGCGCTGCAGGCCCTGCCGCTGCTCGCCATCGCGCTGGCGGCGCTGGCCCCGAAGTTCCCGCGGCTGCGTGACGACGTCGTCCGCGCGCGGCTCGTCCTGGTCGGCGCGGCCGGCTACGCGGGCCTGACCGCGCTGGTCACCTGGCAGGCGCTGCGGGCGCAGTCGATCGTGCACCCGGACGCGACGACGCTCTGGGCGTTCGCGCTGCTGGTCGCGGCGGTCGGGCTGGGTTCGTGGGCTACGGTGCGCGTCCGATGAACCTCTTCGACCTGGCGTTCCCGCTGGCGGCGCCGTTCTGGGCGCTGCTGATCCTGGCCCCGAACTGGCGGTGGACCGAGCGGATCATGCGGTCGCCGTGGGTGCCGCTGCTGCCGCTGGTCTGCTACTTCGGGCTGGTGCTGCCGCACTTCGGCGAGTGGGGCCGGGCGATGCTGCAGCCCGACCTCGGCGTCCTGCAGGCGCTGCTGGCCACGCCGTGGGGTGCCGGGCTCGTCTGGGCGCACCTGATCGCGTTCGACCTCTTCATCGCCCGGTGGATGTACTTCGAAGGCCGGGCGCGCGGGATCTCGCCGTGGATCGTGAGCCCGATCCTGGTGCTGACGATCTTCCTGTCGCCGTTCGGGCTGGTGGTGTTCCTCGTGGTGCGGGCCGTCCGGATACGCTCCCTCGCATGAGTGAACAAGAAGCCGCGAGCGCCATCGCCAAGCGCACCGGCGTCGACGCGCACGACATCGCGGTGGTCCTGGGGTCGGGCTGGCGACCGGCGGCGGACGTCATCGGGGAGTGCGAGACGGAGATCCCGTTCGCCGAACTGCCCGGCTTCACCACGCCCGGCGCGGTCGGCCACGGCGGCACCATCCGCTCGCTGAAGGTCGGGGACAAGAACGTCCTGGTGATGCTGGGCCGGACGCACTTCTACGAGGGCAAGGGCATCGACCCGGTGGTGCACAACGTGCGCACCGCGGCGGCGGCCGGCGTCCGGTCGGTGCTGCTCACGAACGCCGCGGGCGGCCTGCGCGAGGGCTTCCAGGTGGGTCAGCCGGTGCTGATTTCGGACCACCTGAACCTGACCGCGCGCTCCCCGATCGTCGGCGCGAACTTCGTCGACCTGACGGACCTGTACTCGGCGCGGCTGCGCGGCATCGCCCGCGAGATCGACCCGTCGCTCGAAGAAGGCGTCTACGCGGGCCTGACCGGGCCGCACTTCGAGACGCCGGCGGAGATCCACATGCTGCGCACGCTGGGCGCGGACCTGGTCGGCATGTCGACGGTGCTGGAGGCGATCGCCGCCCGCGCGGCCGGCGTCGAGGTCTTCGGCCTGTCCCTGGTGACGAACCTCGCCGCGGGCATGACCGGCGAGCCGCTCAACCACGAAGAAGTCCTGGAAGCCGGCCGCGCGGCCGCGACCCGGATGGGCTCGCTCCTGCGCGAGCTGGTCACCCGCGCC
This sequence comes from Streptomyces sp. MN03-5084-2B, assembly GCA_033793495.1. Lineage (GTDB taxonomy): Bacteria > Actinomycetota > Actinomycetes > Mycobacteriales > Pseudonocardiaceae > Amycolatopsis. Next base: position 66,690 of record JARAWT010000034.1, read on the forward strand.
TGACGAGTTCCGGCTTGAATCACGTGCGTGCGTGATTCAAGCCGGAACTCGCGTGATCGAAGCCGGAACTCAGGCCAGGGCGGGGAGTTCCGCGGCCACCTCGGCCGGGGACGGCATGGCCGCGACTTCGGCGGCGAGGGTCCGGGCCGCGTCGCGGACCGAGGTGTCCGTGAGGAGGTGGCGGGCCTTGGTGGCCACGGCTTCGGCGGTGACCTCGGGGCCGAGCAGGCGGTCGCCGACGCCGGCCGCCAGTACCGCGTCCGCGTTGGTGAACTGGTCCGCGCCCTGCGGGAGCAGCAGCTGCGGGAGGGCCGCGCCGAACGCGCCGAGCGTCGTGCCGCTGCCGCCGTGGTGGACCACCAGGTCGACGTGCGGGAGCAGCGCCGCCTGCGGGACCCACGCCTCGAGCCGGACGTTCTCCGGCACCTCGCCCAGCGCGCCTTCGGGCAGCGACGGGCCGGTGGCGACCAGGACGTCCACGTCCAAACCGGACAGTCCGGCGATCGCTTCGGTGAGCACGCCCGCGTGGCCCATCGCCGTGCCCAGCGTCAGGTAGACCAGCGGACGCCGCTTGTCCAGCACGCCCGGCGGCAGCTCGCCCGGCTCGCTCCAGCCCACCGGGCGCAGCGGCACCCGGTGGGTGCGCGCCAGGAACTCCGCGTCCTGCACCGATTCCGGGCAGATGTCGACGAACGGGCCCCCGAACGTCAGGCCCTCGCCGATCTCGATCCCCAGCTCGGCGGCGTGCGAACGGATCGCGTCCCGGATCTTCGTCGTCATCGGGTCACCGGTCGACACCCGGCCGAAACCGTGCGCCACCACTGGGAGCCCGGCCTTGATCGCGGCGAACGCCCCGCCCGAATTGCCCGCCTCGCTCACCACCAGATCGGGCCGGACGTGCTCGAACAGCGGCAGCAGGTCGGCGAGGAACCGCTTCGGCATCACCTCGCCGAACACCTTCGCGACGATCGGGAACAGCACCTCCGGCGGGATGTCCCCGGGCGGGCCGGGCGGGCCCGCTTCGCCGAACGCCTGCCCGAACGCGTCCTTGATGGCGAGCCCGGCGGCCGCCGTCTCGAGCCCCGCTTTCGTCAGCTGTGGCAGGAAGTCTTCCGAGGTGGCGAAGACGACGTCGTGGCCCGCGTCGCGCGCGGCGACCGCCAGCGGGACGAGCGGGAAGGTGTGGCCGAAGGACCCCAGTGAGGTGAAGAGTAAGCGCACCTACCCGACCCTAGCCCGTAGGCTGACGCGGTGACATCGATTTCCACCCTGCGTGACGCCGCTGCCCGCTGGATCGCCGCCGACCCGGACGCGGCCACCCGCGCCGAGCTCGAGGCCGTGCTGGCCCGGGCGGACGGCGACCCCGCGGCCACCGCGGACCTGGCCGACCGGCTGGCCGGCCCCCTCGAGTTCGGCACCGCGGGGCTGCGCGGCCCGGTGCGCGCCGGGCCCAACGGGATGAACGTCGCCGTCGTCACCCGCACGACGGCCGGAGTCGCGGAGTGGTTGAAGGCGCACGGGCACGCCGGCGCGCTGGTCGTCGTCGGCCGCGACGCGCGGCACGGCTCGGAAGCCTTCGCGACGGCCGCCGCCGAGGTGCTGACCGCGGCCGGGTTCGACGTCAAGGTGTTCCCCCGCCCGCTGCCGACGCCGGTGCTCGCCTTCGCCGTCGGCCGGCTCGGCGCGGTGGCCGGGATCCAGATCACCGCGTCGCACAATCCCCCGGCGGACAACGGGTACAAGCTCTACGACGCGACCGGCGGGCAGATCGTCCCGCCGTCCGACGGCGAGATCGAGCGCGCCATCGAAGCCGCGCCCGCCGCCGTCGACGTGCCGCGGGCGCCCGGCGCGGAGGTCGCCGACCTGCTGGACCGCTACCTCGACGAGGTCGCGACGCTGCCGCTGGGGCACGAGCGCGCGGTGCGGGTGGCCGCGACGGCGTTGCACGGCGTCGGTGCCGACACCCTGCGCGCCGCGTTCGAGCGGGCCGGGTTCACCGACCTGCACCTGGTCGGCGCCCAGTCCGCGCCGGACCCCGACTTCCCGACCGTGTCCTTCCCCAACCCCGAAGAGCCGGGCGCGACGGACCTTCTTCTCGCGCTGGCGTCCGATGTGGACGCCGACCTGGCGATCGCGCTCGACCCGGACGCCGACCGGTGCGCGCTCGGCGTGCGCGAGCGGGACGGCCGGTGGCGCATGCTGCGCGGCGACGAGACCGGCGTGCTGCTCGGCTCGTACGTCTTGTCCACTGTGGACCGCACGGTGCTGCCGGACCCGCTGGTGGCGACCACGATCGTGTCGTCGTCGATGCTCGGCGAGATCGCCAAGGCCGAGGGCGCCCGGTACGCCGAGACGCTGACCGGCTTCAAGTGGCTGGTGCGGGCCGGGGAAGGACTGGTGTTCGCCTACGAAGAGGCGCTCGGGCTGTGCGTGAACCCGGGCTTCGTGCGCGACAAGGACGGCATCGCCGCCGCGACGCTGGCCGCGGGCCTCGCCGCCCAGCTCAAGGCGCAGGGCCGTACGCCCCTCGACGTGCTCGACGAGCTGGCGCAGCGCCACGGCGTCCACCTGACCGACCAGGTTTCGCTGCGGGTCACCGATCTCGCCGTCCGCGGGCAGCTGATGGCGAAGGTGCGGGCGACCCCGCCGGCGCGGCTCGGCGGCGTCGACGTCACCCTCGAAGACCTGCTGCCGGACGCCGACGTCGTGCGGCTGGCCGGCGACGGGGTGCGCGTGGTCGTGCGGCCGTCAGGGACCGAGCCGAAGCTGAAGGCGTACCTGCAGGTGGTCGCGGGCGTCCGCGCCGACGCGCAGGAGCGGCTGACGGCGTTGCGGGCCGACGTCGAGGAACTGCTGACCTGATGTCGCGGTTGCTGATCGTGCACCACACGCCGTCGCCGTCGACGCAGGCGCTGTTCGAAGCGGTCGTGTCCGGCGCGACGCACCCGGACATCGAAGGGGTGGAAGTGGTCCGCCGCGCGGCGCTGGCGGCCACGGTCACCGACGTCCTCGAGGCGGACGGCTACCTGCTCGGCACCCCGGCGAACCTGGGCAGCATGAGCGGCGCGCTCAAGCACTTCTTCGACACGATCTACTACCCGTGCCTGGACGAGACGCGAGGTCGCCCGTTCGGGTACTGGATTCACGGCAACAGTGACACTTCGGGCACGGAACGCCAGCTGCTGGCCATCACGACCGGCCTGGCTTGGGCCAACGCGGCAAAACCCGTCATCAGTACGGGTGATCCGGACAAAAGAACCGTCGAGGCGTGCGCCGAATTGGGCGGCACGCTGGCCGCCACGCTCATGGGCTGAAACGTAAAGGGGCCTGTCACCGGAAGCCCTGGGGGTCGACCTCCGGCAACAGGCCGTGGCCAAGGGTTCGCCCGAGGGCGATCAACCTTGACACCTGAAGCGTACTACAGACGGCCGATCATGACGAGTCGAAGGCGCGACAACCTCTCGCCTGGCTGTTCCGTGCACCCCCAGGGCACGGACCGCCAGGCGAGAGGCAAGCCAACTGTAAACCACTGCATACGCCAGCTGTCAACATGTGCGTACAATGGTTTCCGGCTAGAATTTCCGCGGCTGAATTCCCATGGGGGTGGAGATGGCACGGGAACGCACTTTCGCGGAGCGCCTGAGCGCCCTGATCGAGGCCGCCCGGGTGGACGGCCGCGCGCCGCACAGCTATCGGGAGATCTCGGCCGCTGTCGAACGGGCGGGCGGGCCGGCGATGTCGCCTGCCTACCTGCAGCAGCTCGCGACCGGCAAGCGGGTCAACCCGAAGATCCACTACGTCGAGGCGCTGGCGAGGCTGTTCGGCGTGCCGGTGACGTACTTCTTCGACGAAGAGGCGGCCGCGGCGCCCGGGGGTGAGGCCCAGCTGATGGCCATGCGGGCCCAGGAGCTCTCCCCGCAGGGCCGGCGCCAGGTGATGGACCTGCTGGAGCTCGTCGAGCGCTACGAGCGGGCCGAGCGCGAGGGCCGGAACCCGGAGGACGCGCCGCGATGAAGGAGCGCGAGCTGCGCCGCCGCTGCCGGACGCTGCTCAAGGAACTCGACATCGGGCCGCCGCTGGACGTCGAGGTGCTGTGCGCGCGGCTGGGCGAGCGGCGCGGGAAGCCCATCCGGCTGCTGGCGTACCCGCTCGAAGTGCCGGGGCCGTTCGGCTGCTGGATCGCGACGTCGTCCGCGGACTACATCTTCTACCAGGCCGAAACGACGAAATCGCACCAGGACCACATCATCCTGCACGAGCTCGGGCACATGCTGGCCGACCACCACCCGCACGGCGACGCCGAGCCCGCCGACTTCCTGCGCGGCCCGGCACCCGGTCTCGACCCGGACGCCGTCCACCGCGCCCTGCGCCGCTCGTCCTACGATGACGCGCACGAGTGGGAAGCCGAGACCGTCGCGACCATCATCCTCGAGTGGGCGTCGGTCCTGAACTACACGATCCCGCGGCGCGCCGCGGACCGGGATCTCCGCCGGATCCAGGGGGCGCTCGGCGATCACCAAGGGTGGTTGTGAGCACACTTTTCAGCCCGGTCAACCTGATTGCCCTGGCGCTGTTCGCCGCCGCGCTGGCGTGGCGGATCTACCAGGTCACGCGCGCGCCGACCGTGCCGAACTGGGCCGTCACCGCGTGCGTGGCCGGGTTCGCGGCCGCGTTCCTGCTGCAGCAGCCGGTGCTCTCCGACGACGTCGACGCGCTGCTGGGCCCGGGTGCGGCGCGGGTGGCGAACAACGCGCTGCTGGCGTGCGGCGTCTGCGCGCTGGTGATCTTCTTCCTCGGTTCCACGCTGGGCCCCCGCCGGTACCGCCGGGTGGCGCTGGAACTCGTCCCGCTCGCGGCGGCGATCGTGCTGATGGTCGTCGCGATGGGGGCGACACCGCCGGAGCTGCGGGGCCTGCCGCTCGGGCCGTCGACGATCCACGACAGCGGGGTCGCGGTCTTCTACCTCGGCGCCGGGCTGTACCTGATCTACGGTCTCCTCGCCTGCACGGCCTGGATCGTGCGGTATCTGCGGGTGGCGGACCGGAACCTGCGGATCGGGCTGCGGCTGGGCGCGATCGGCATGGCGAGTGCGGCCGCCGGCAGCATCTTCCGGGCGGCCTACATCGTGGTGGCGTGGGTGTTCGGGCCCGTCGTCAAGGTCCTGTTGCTGCTGGGTGTGCCGTTCGTGATCGCCGGCGGGATGCTGTTCCTCGCCGGCGTCACCTACCCGGGGGTGCGGGCGCGGGTCGCGGCGCTGCGGCGCCGCCGCCAACACCGGCGTGAGCACGCGGCGCTGGCTCCCTTGTGGACGGTGCTGGTCGAGGCGTTCCCCAGCATCGTGCTGCGGACGCCGCCCCGGCGGCGCGGCGGCGTCAACCGGGTCCACTACCGCCGGGTGATCGAGATCCGGGACGGCCTGGTGCAGCTGTCGCCGTACCTGGACGCGGACTTCGGCGAAGTCGTCGCCACCGATCCCGGCGCCGCGGCGGCCGCGCTGAAGGCGGCGCTGGAGCGGCACGCGGCGGGCGAAGAGAACGACGGCCGTGCCAAGCAGGTGCTGCCCTCCGGGGCGGACGACCTCGAATCCGACGTGCGGCCGCTGCTCGCGCTGTCGGCCGCGATGACCGACGGGAAGTGACGTGGACACGCTGATCACCGCCGGCCGGGTGCTGCCCCGGCCGGCCACGCCGGTCGACGACGGTGCCGTGCTGGTGCGCGACGGTGTAATCGTCGCCGCGGGCCCGCGCGCGGAGGTCGTCACGCAGGCCGCGCCGGACGCGTCCCGGCACGACTTCCCCACCGGAACCGCGCTGGCCGGGCTGTGCAACGTCCACGTCCACCTGGCCTTCGACGCGTCCCGCGAGATGCTGGCCCATTTCTCCGGGACCGAAGACCCGCTGGACGGTGCGCGCTCGCGGCTCACGGCGATGCTGCGCAGCGGCGTCACGACCGTGCGGGACCTCGGCGACCGCGGGCACCTCGGCGCGGCCGTCCGCCGTTCGTTCGAGGGTGCGGCGGCGCCGCGGCTGCTCGTGTCGGGGCCACCGATCACCGTGCCGGGCGGCCATTGCCACTTCTTCGGCGGTGAAACGGCTTCCGACGGCGAAATCCGCGCCCTGATCGACGCCAACGCGGCCGCGGGCGCCGACGTGATCAAGGTGATGGCCAGCGGCGGCCAGATCACCGAAGGCGGCGCCGACATGTGGGAGTCGCAGTTCGACGCCCGGCAGCTGTCGCTGATCGTCGCGCACGCGGCGTCACACGGGTTGCCGGTGGCGGCCCACGCCCACGGCGCCGACGCGATCGAGGCAGCCGTCGACGCCGGGGTGTCGACGGTCGAGCACTGCAGCTTCCTGACCGGGCCTCGCTCCTTCGACCGCCGGGAGCACGTGGCGAAGCGGATGGCGGCCGGCGGCATTGCGGCGTGCTCGACGAGCAGCCGCAACTGGCGGGTGATCGTCGAGAAGCTCGGCGACGACGTCGCGCAGGCGATGTACGGGCGGCTGCCGTGGCTCGAAGAACACGGCGTCCGGCTGCTGTCCGGGACCGACGCCGGCCTGCCCGGCTCGGTGTTCGACGACCCGGTCGGCGCGCTGGAGCTGTACGAATGGCTCGGTTTCCCCCGGCGCCGGATCCTGGAGATCGCGACCGAGGACAGCGCGGCCGGGCTGGGCCTCGCCTCGGTGACCGGCCGCCTCGAACCCGGGCTGGCAGCGGACGTCCTGGTCGTCGAAGGCGACCCCCTCGCGTCGCTGGCCGCGCTCCGCAACCCGCTGCTGGTGCTCGCCCAGGGCCGTCCGGCCTAGTCCCCGATCGGGGAATGCCCATTTTGGTGACAGCGTTTTAAAACAGTGTTACTGTTGCGCTACCCCACCTCGAAGGAGCTCCCGATGCACGGACCGACCCAGCTGTTCACGGTGATCGCGCTGGTCTCCCTGCCGACCGTGATGTACGGCGGCTACGCGCTGATGGGCGTCATGCGCGACCGGAAGCTGACCGAGCACCAGCGCGCGATGTTCCGCGCCGGCCACGCGCACGCCGGCGTCCTGCTGATCCTCGCCCTGGTCGCGCTGCAGATCCTCAGCAGAACGACGCTGCCGGACCCGACGTTGTGGATCGGCTGCTTCCTGCTGCTGTTCGGGATCCTCGCCCAGTCGGGTGGCTTCTTCCTCCACCTGATCCCGAACCAGGGCAAGCTCGGCGGGCGCGTGACGTCCGTGGGCGCGGTGCTGCTGGCCGCGGCGACGCTGCTCACGGCGTACGGGGTCGCTTTCGCCTGAGCGCCGGTCGTTAAGCTGGTGACGTGCCTGAATACCTGCCGACCGCGCCCTACAAGGGGACCCGGGACTTCCTGCCCGCCGAAATGTCCGTGCGTACCCAGGTGTTCGGTCATCTCTACGACGTCCTCGAGCGCCGCGGCTTCCTCCGCTACGACGGCCCGATCCTCGAATCGGCCGAGATCTACGAGCGGAAGTCCGGTCAGGAGCTCGCCGACAAGCAGCTGTACACGCTGACCGACAAGGGCGGGCGGCGGCTGGCGCTGCGGCCGGAGATGACCCCGTCGGTGGCGCGGATGATCGCCGGGAGCGCGAAGTCGCTGTCGTTCCCGGTCCGCTGGTACAGCCACCCGAACTGCCACCGCTACGAGGCGCCGCAGCGCGGCCGCGTGCGCGAGCACTGGCAGATCAACGCGGACATCTTCGGCTCGGACAGCGCCAACTGCGAGATCGAGATCTTCGAGCTGGTGCACGACATGATGGCCGCGCTGGGCGCGACGCCGGACATGTTCGTGCTGCGCGTCAACGACCGGAACCTGCTGACGTCGGCGCTCACCGACGTCGCCGGCGTGTCGCAGGACCACCTGAGCCAGGTGTTCGCGCTGGTCGACCGCTGGGAGAAGTACCCGCGCGAGAAGCTGGCCGAGAGCGCCGGCGAGATCGGGCTCTCGGACAAGCAGTTCGAGAAGCTCGCCGAGACGCTCGACGCGGGCGAGGCGCTGCTCGACGAGCTGCCGGCCGAGGTGAAGGCGCAGTCGAACCTCGTTCGCGTCCTGAACAGCAGCGCGGGCTCGCTGGTGAAGTACGAGCCGATGATCGTGCGCGGGCTGGCGTACTACACGTCGACCGTGTTCGAGGTCTTCGACACCTCGCCGGAGAACCGCCGTGCCCTCTTCGGCGGCGGCCGCTACAGCGACCTGGCGTCGATGTTCACGCCGCAGCAGATCCCCGGCATCGGGTTCGGCATGGGCGACGTCACGCTGATCGACTTCCTCGACACGCACGGCCTGACGCCGGCCCCGCGCAGCGAGGTCGACGTCATGGTGATCCCGGTGACCGAAGACCTTTCGGACGCCGCGCGGTCGGTGGCGGGCTCGCTGCGGGCCGCCGGGCTGCGGACGTCGACGCCGATCGAGCACCGCAAGCTGGGCAAGGAGCTGACCCGGGCGGACAAGGCCGGCGCGGCCGCGGTCGTGATCGTCGGCCAGGAGGACTGGGCCGCCGGGAACGTGACGGTCCGGAGCCTGGCGACGCGGGAGCAGAACCCGGTCGCGGTCGCCGACGCCCCGGCGGCGGTGCGGGCGCTGCTGGCGTAATCGGTTCGACTCCCCTCCGGCGCCCGGGCATCCTGAGCGGCGGAGGGGGTGGGCCGATGATCGTCTACCGAGACGTGCGGCAGTGGGTCGAGTTCGAGGCGGCCGCACGGCGAACGACGTGGTTTCGCGGCGAAAGACGGCTCAGCCGCCGGCCTTCGCGCGAAGAACTGGCCGAAACCGCGTGCGGCCGCAACGGGTACCTGCGCGAGGCCGCCGTCGAACTGCTGGCGAACAGCACCGATCCCGAAGCGCTACCGCTGCTGCTGCTCCGGTGCGTCGACTGGGTGCGGCCGGTCCGGGAGCGCGCCCGGTCGATCGTTCTGTCCAAACTGGACGACTCCGCACTGCGGGCGATGCTGCCGCTGATCGGCATCCTGCGACGGCGTCAGGTCGACGACTGGATGACCGCGCTCTTCCGCTCGAACCTGCCGGACCTGCTCGACACCGCGTTGGCGCTGGAGGACCGGGAAACCCGGCGCTGGGTGCACGCGGAGGCGATCAGGCTGTTTTCCCGCGAGCGGCTGCTCGACATCGCGGTGCGTGACCACGACTTCGTCGTCCGCACGATGTACGGCAACACGCTCCTCGACCGCGGCGAGTGCGTCGAAGAGCTGGTGGCGGCCGGGGCGCCGAAGGTCCGGATGCGGGCGTTGACGCTGCTCGGCGTCGACACCGCCGTGACTTACCTGGCCGACCGGTCCTCGGCGGTCCGGTCGATGGCGCAGGCCCTCGTCCTGAAGGCGGGCGGCGACCCGGCGGCGCACTACCGCGCCCTGCCGGTGTCGTTCGGCGCGCTCGCCGGGCTCGGCGAGACCGGGACCGCCGCCGACGCTGCGCTCCTGGAGCGTCACCTCGCCGACGACCGGCCCCGGATCCGCCGGGCGGCCGTCCGCGGCCTGCGCCGGGTGGCGCCCGAGTCGGCTTCGGTGCTGCCGTTGCTGACGGACCCGTCTCCGGCGGTGACCCGCCAGGTCGTGACGTTCCTGCGCGGGCGGTTCACCGCCCCGGCGACGCTGCGGCCCCTCCTGTCCCGGGACCACCCGCTCCACACGCGCCGCGCGGCCGCGGCCCTCCTCCGCGACCACGACGTGTGGCTGCGCCTGCACACGGACCTCACCCTGCTGTCCGACCCGGACCTGGCCGCCGACGCCCAGCAGGACCTCCACGCCTGCCACCAGCACCTGGTCGAGGTCTACACGAAACCCCCGGCCCGGCTGCGCGCGGAGATCGAGGCCGCGTGCGACCACCTCGCCCCGGACCTGGCCCGATGGATCCGCTTCACACTCGCCTCCCCGTGACCAGAGAGGCATCACACGTGTCTGGAGAGGCATCTCGCGTGATCACGAGGGGTCGGCGCGGAGGAGGCGGAGGGTGAAGGTTGCGCCGGCTCCGGGGCGGGCCGCGGCCGCGATCGTTCCGCCGTGGCCCGTCACCACTTCGCGGACCAGGGCGAGGCCGAGGCCGAAGCGGCGGCCGTCGCCGTCGGAGCCGCGGGCGAAGCGCTCGAAGATGCGGTCGGCGTCGGCGGCCGGGAAGCCGACGCCGGTGTCGCGGACGCGGAGCTCCACGTGCCGCTCGTCCGGGACACCGAGCCAGACCTCGATCGAGCCGCCCGGCGGGGTGTGGCCGAGCGCGTTGTCCAGCAACGCCGACAGCACCCGGCGCAGGGCCGTCGGGACGCCTTGGACGACGTACGGCCGCCGCTCGCGGGTCACCGCCAGGCGGACCTGGCCCTCCGAGGCGCGCACCGCCTCCGCCGCCACCGCCTCCTCGGCCAGGCCGCCCAGCTCGACCAGTTCCAGCGACGGCCGTTCGCCGCACGCCTGCGCGGACAGCAGCAGGTCCTCGACGACCTCGCCGAGCTCCCGCGTGCCGCGGACCAGGTGGTCGAGTTCGGTGGCGTCGCGGCCGGAGGCCCGGCGGGCCAGCAGCTGCGCGCGCGTGTGCAGCCGGGTCAACGGCGCCCGCAGTTCGTGGGACGCGTCCGCGACGAACGTCCGCTGCCGCCGCAGGGCGTCCTCCAGGGGCCGGATCGCCCGGCGGGCCAGCACCCGGCCGCAGCCCAGGGCCGCGAGCAGCGCGAGCACCTCGGCGACGAAGAGCCCGAACACCAGCGACGCCCGGTCCTGGATCTGGTACCGCTCCTCGAAGAACGCCTGGGAGACGACGCCGCCGCGGTTCTCGACCCGGAACGAGTACGTCATCCCGTCGATCGCCCGCCGTTCGGTGTGGACGTCACCGGGCGAAGGCGCGAGCGCGTTCAGCTCGGGGATCGGCATCCCCGCCGGCGGCGGCCCCGCGGGCGCGTGCGCGCTCGGCGTGAACAGCCAGACGCAGCCGGGCGGGGTCGCGCCGGGGCCGAGCTGGATCGTCCTGGCCAGCAGCCGGTCCGCGTCGGCGTGCTGGCTCGAGAGCAGGATCCCGTACGCGATCGCGCCCGCGACGGCCACGAGCAGCGACACCACGACGGCGATCTGCGCGGTGATCACCCACCGCGCCCGCCGCAGGGCCCGCTCCTCGGGGTCCGGGCTCATACCACGCCGATCTGGTACCCCAGGCCGTGCACGGTCCGCACGGCGTCCCGGCCCAGCTTGCGCCGCAGGTAGTACACGTAGGTGTCCACAATGGACTCACCGGTCGAGTCGGCGAACACGCGCGTGCGCAACGCCGCCCGCGGGTGGATGGCCTTGGGCCGCTGCGCCAGCGTCCGCAGCAGCTCGAACTCCCTGCCGGACAACGTGATCCGCTCGCCGCGGGGCAGCACGACCTCGTGGCGCTGCAGGTCGAGGGCCGCCGTGCCGAGCGGCAGGCACTCGGCGCCGTCGAGGTCACGGCGGCCCAGCGCGCGCAGCCGCGCGAGCAGTTCCTCGGCTTCGAACGGCTTGACGAGGTAGTCGTCCGCGCCGGCGTCCAGGCCCGCCACGCGGTCGGCCACCTCCCCCAGCGCCGAAAGCACGAGGACCCGCGTGGTCACCGCACGGGCCCGCAGCCGCCGCAGCAGCTCCAGCCCGTCGAGCACCGGGAGCCGCCGGTCGATGACGATCACGTCGTACCGCCCGGTGAGCCCGAGGTGCAGCCCCCGCTGGCCGTCGTGCGCCGCTTCGGTCTCGTAGCCTTCGTCCGCGAGCAGCTCCCCCAGCATGCCCGCCAGTTCCCGGTCGTCTTCGACCAGCAGCACTCTCGGTTTCGCCACCCCGTCGCGCACCGATCCATCTTGACAGTTATTTCCGACCTTGAATAATCAACTTTTCCCGGTCACCGGCACGGGTTCGGCCGTCAGGAGTACCTCGGTGCTCCCCTTGCGGGCATCGCGCCGGTCGAGCCAGCCCAGCACCGGCGCGGTCATGATCGTGGTGACCAGCGCGACGAGCACCAGGACCGTGAACAACGCCGGCGAGACGATCCCGGCGGCGAGCCCGACGTTGAGCGCGATCAGCTGCATCAGCCCGCGGGCGTTGACGAGCACGCCGACGCGCGTGGCGATCGCCGGCGGCTCCCCCGCCAGCCGGGCCGCGCCCCAGGACGCGCCCAGCTTGCCGATGATCGCGACCGCCACCGTCAGCAGCGCGAAGGCGAGCAGCTTCGGGTCGGCGAGCAGCGCGAACCGGGTGTTCAGGCCGGAATAGGTGAAGAACAGCGGGACGAACACGATCGACCCGATCGGCATGATCTTCGCGAGCACGGCGTCGGACGCCGCCCCGCGCGGGAACGCCACTCCCACGGTGAACGCGCCGAACACCGCGTACAGCCCGATGGTGTCGGTGAACCAGGCGGCCGCGAACAACGTCATCGCGGTGAGGAGCACCCGCTGGTCGACGCTCACCCGGTCGCTGCCCATCACCCGGGCCAGCAGGCGCCGCCCGACGATGAACACCAGGAGCGCGAACAGCAGCCCGCCGCCGAGCGCGAGCGCGATCGGCCCCAGCGACCCGGCGTGCATCCCCAGCACGACCGCCAGCAGCAGCCACGCGAGGACGTCGTCGAGCGCACCGCAGGCCAGCGCCAGCGAGCCGAACCGCGTCGAGCCGATCCCGCGTTCGGTGATGATCCGGACCATCATCGGGAACGCCGTGATCGCCACCGCCACCCCGACGAACGCGGCCGACGTCACCAGCGAAACGCCGTCCTTGCCGATGCCGACCCACGACGTGCCCAGCACCGCGACGCCGATCCCGAGCGCCAGGGGCACCAGGGTGCCGGCCGACGAGATCGCCGCGACCGACTTCCGCGACTGCATGATGCTCTTCAGGTTGAATTCGTAGCCGGCGCCGAACATGTAGATGACCAGGCCGATCTGCCCGCCGACGTAGAGCAGCGGGCGGATCGCGTCCGGGAACAAGGCACCCTGGACGCCCGGCAGCAGCAGTCCGAACAGCGACGGGCCGAGCAGCACGCCGGCGATCATCTCCCCGACCACCGGCGGCTGGCCGAGCTTGACCGCGACCAAGCAGACCAGCCGGACCACCACGAGGATCGCCACGACGGCGAGGAAGAAGACCGGTGCCGCTTCGGACGGGCTCATCGGTTGCCTCCGGCGAAGTAGGTCGAACACAGGGCTTGGCGGCGGGCGTCGAGGACCATGTACGTGCCGAACACGAGCTGGGCGAAGCTGCGCCAGACGTCTTCCCAGCGGTCGCGGACCGCGAGCCACGCCAGCGGCACGCGCCGCTGCCGGGCACCGCGGGGCGTGAGCAGCACCGGGCCGCGGTTGGGGATCGAACGCGTGTGGGCGGCCGTCGAGGCGAGGCTGAAGCGGCGCAGCACTTCCTGCGCGACGACCCGCATGGTCGGCGGCGCGAGCCCGCGGGCCGGGCAGGCGCGGTTCTGCGCGACGCCGAACGGGATGAACTCCTCCGGGGTGGACTGCTCGGCGAAGTCGGGGTAGCTGAAGCACAGCACCGTCCCGGCCGGGATGGTGAGGTGGTCCAGCTCGATGTCCGCGGTCGTGATCCGGTGCGCGATGCCGAACAGCGGGTACGCGCGCAGGCCGTCGTCGATGACGCCGTCGATGTCGTCCGGGTGGCCGGCGAGCCGCCGCTGGAGGCCCTCGTCCTGCGCGATGATCATCAGCAGGTGCGCCATCGCCTCCGACATCTGCACGACGGCGGTGGTGAAGAACGTCCCCTGCAGGTAGTAGGCCTGCTCTTCGGGAGTCAGGGACTCGGGGAGCGGGTGCGGGACGTCGGCGAGGCGCTGCCTGAGGTACTTCGTCAGCCGCGCCCGGCGGCGCATGTTCCGCGGCCGCACGCACTTCAGCGCCGAGGCGACGTCGTCCGCGTGCGCCACGATCAGGTCCCGCGCCTCGGGCGGGCACGGCTCGTCGAACACCAGCTCGTAGTACAGCTCGGCCCAGATCGGCATCATCTCGTCACGCAGCCGGACGAGCCCCGGGCGGATGCCGTCGAGGACGTGGCGGGCGACGCGCCGGGCCGGCTCTTCGGAGTCCTTTTTGGACCTGACCAGGATGTGGCGGGTGCACTTGGCGACCTCGTCGTAGCGCGGCCCGGCTTCGAGGTGTTCCTGGTGCACCTGCGGCCCCGGCGAGAGCCAGTACCAGAACAGGTCGGACAGCGCGGCACCGCGGCTGCGGCCGTTCGCCGCCGGGTCGGCGTAGACGCGCTTGAAGTCCGCGGCACCCACCTTCGGTCCCGGGATCGTCACCGCGTCCTGGCCGTTGACCAGCGCGAAGATCCGCATCCGCAGCGCGACGACGCGGGCGGGCAGCCAGCCGAGCACCCCGCCGGTCATGGCCGGACCTGGTCCGGGGTGAGGTCGGCCGGGTGCCGCCCGCCGCAGAGTGCGAGGGCCTGGTCGAAGTCGGCGCGCAGCAGTTCCAGCACCTCCGAGACGCCTTCGCGGCCGCCCGCCGCCAGCCCCCACACGACCGGGCGGCCGACACCGACCGCGTCCGCACCGAGGGCGAGCGCTTTCACGACGTCGGTGCCGCGGCGGATCCCGCCGTCCAGCACCACGGGCAGGGCGCCGCCGACGGCCGCCGCGATCTCGGGGAGCACGTCGATGGTGGCGGGCACGGTGTCGAGCTGGCGGCCGCCGTGGTTGGACACGACGATCCCGGCGACGCCGTGGTGCACCGCCAGCCGCGCGTCCTCGGCGTGGAGGACGCCCTTGATCAGCACCGGGAGCTTGGTCTTGCCTCGCAGCCAGGCGATGTGGTCCCAGTTCAGCGCCGACATGACGATGTCGCGAACATGGCTGGCGGTGCCGCCGCTGCGGTTCTCGCCGATGTTGCGGAGGTTCTCCACGGCCAGGCCGGGCGGCAGGTCGTGGAAGGCGTTGCGGTCGTCGCGTTCGCGGCGGCCGAGCACGGGCGAATCCACGGTCACCACGAACGCCTTGATCCCGGCGTTCTCCGCGCGCCGCACGATCGCCTCGGTGAACTCCAGGTCCGGCTGCAGGTAGAGCTGGAACCACAGGCCGGGATCCGGCGCGACCTCGCGGGCCGCCGCGGCGATGTCCTCGATCGCCGTGGTCGCGGCCATGCTGACGATCATGATCGTGCCCGCGCGGGCCGCCGCCCGGGCCGTGGCCAGTTCGCCGTCGGGGTGCGCGAGCCGGTGGAACGCCGTGGGCGCGACGAGGATCGGCATCGAAGACGGCGTTCCGAGCAGCTCGACGCTCAGGTCCCGTTTGTCGCTGCCGCGCAGCACCCGGGGCACCAGCCGCAGCCGCCGGTACGCTTCTTCGTTCTCCCGCAGGGTGATCTCCTCCTGCGCACCGCCCGCGAAGTAGTCGTAGTGCGCCGGATCGAGGCGCTGCCGGGCCGCCGCCTCGAACTCCGCGATCGTCCGCATCACAGCTCCCGCGTGAAGAACGCCGTCAGCGGCTCGACGTGCACCTCTTTGTCCCACTCGTTCTCGAGGTTCTCGGTGACGTGGTGAGTCGCGACCAGCTCGCCGCGGCGGTAGTGGCGGACGATCGGGTGCAGGTAGTGGCCTTCGCCGTGGTCGTTCGCCTTGTCCTGGGCGGCGCGGGCGACGAAGTCGAACGGGTCGACCTTGTCGTGGTCCGGGCCGTAGTCGAGGGTGACGACGTAGGCGTCGGCCGGCGGGTCTTCCAGCACCCGGTCGACCGGCACCTCTTCGAGGTAGCGCGCGGTGTCGCCGTCCACGACCACGACGTCACCGAGGAAGCCGAACTGCTGGTACAGCGCGGAAGTCCGGTTGATCCGGGTGATCACGGCGCCGGTCAGCGCGTCCGGCTTGGCGGGCAGCTCGGTGTGCGGCCACGGGACGTCGTGGTGGCGCTCGTTCAGCACCTTCGCCAGCGCGCGGACGCCGTAGCGGAAGCCGTGGATGAACGCGCTGGTGGCCTTCTTGAAGTCGCGGACCTGCGTGATCGTGCCGGCGAAGTAGAGGCCGGGCACGTTGACCGACTCCCAGTCGGGCGTCTGCGCCGGGAACCGGTCGTTGATGGTGAGTTCCGGGCGGCAGTCCTCGTCGAACAGCGACGCGTCGAACCGGAAGCCGGTGCAGCCGATCACGCGGTCGTAGCGGATCTCCTTGACGACCTCGTCGGCGCGGGCGAAGGCGAACTTGACGTGGTAGCCGTCGGCGTCCTTGCGGACTTCGCGCACGTCGCCGTCGAGGATCGCGTGCTGCAGCTTGAGCTGGTACATGTCGAGGATGCCGGCGTTGTAGGCGCGGAGGTGGCCGACGAAGTGCGTGCGCCAGGCCAGTTTCACCGGCCTCGGCCCGCCGACGTGCACGACGGCGGCGGTCTCGATGAGGTTGTCGGCGGTCTCGAAGGCGGAGTTTCCCTTGCCCAGCACGAGAACGCGCTGGCCGGTGAAGCTCTTCGGGTCGACGTCGACGTCCACGTACTGGTCGATCAGCTCGACGCCGGGGAACCGCGGGATGTACGGCTTGGTGACGCCGGTGGCCATGACCAGCCGTTTTGTCCGGAACTCGGTGTCACCGGCGGTGAGGACGAAGGTCTCGCCCTCGCGGCGGATGCGCGTCACCCGCGTGTTGTAGCGGATGTCGACCTGGTGCTTCGCCGCGTAGTCGGCGACATAGCGCAGGAAGTCCGGCGCGTCCGGGAAGAGCTTCTCGCTGTAGTCCGTGAAGAGGACCGGGTCGTCGTCGCCGTCGGCGAGGATCGAGTTCCAGTCCATCCGCATGCGCAGCTCCGGGTCGGTGTACCCGGTGTGCTTCTTGTTGATGGAGATGAGGGTCCGGTGCCGGGGGAAGGTCTCGAAGAAGTGCCCGGGCGCGGAACCCGCCTCCAGCACGAGGTACCGGTGCCCGGCGTGGCCGAGGTGCTGCCCCAGCTGCACCCCGGCCGGCCCGGCCCCGACGACCAGACAATCGAGCACTTCCTCCGCCACGACGACCTCCTGGGGCTCGGCACCGACCACGTGATCGGCGCCGAGCCTGCTCCGGAGATCTCAGAAAAGCCTCAGAAGAAGTAAGTTACTTCCCGGCGGCGCGGGCCAGGCGCTCCGGATAGCGCTCCCCCGCGACCGCGTCGGCGGGGGCCGCCGCCTCGATGGCCGCGAGGTCGTCGGCCGTCAGTTCCAGGGAGGCCGCCGCGGTGTTCTCCTCGAGGTACTTGCGGCGCTTGGTGCCCGGGATCGGCACCACGTCCTCGCCCTGGGCCTGCACCCACGCCAGCGCCAGCTGCCCCGCCGTCACGCCCTTGTCCGCGGCCAGCTTGCGCAGCGCGTCGACGATCGCCATGTTCCGCTCGAAGTTGCCCTCGGCGAAGCGCGGCAGGCCGCGGCGCATGTCGTCCTCCGGCAGGTCGGCGACCGACGTCACCGCGCCCGTCAGGAAACCGCGGCCCAGCGGCGAAAACGGGACGATCCCGATGCCGAGCTCCCGGCACGTGGCCAGGACCTCGCCCTCGATGCCCCGGGTCCACAGCGACCACTCGCTCTGCAGCGCCGTCACCGGGTGCACCGCGTGCGCCGCCCGGATCGTCGCCGCGCTCGCCTCGGAAATCCCGGCGTACCGGATCTTCCCGGCCTCCACGAGGGAAGCGAGCGCACCCCACGTCTCCTCGATCGGCGTGTCCGGGTCGACGCGGTGCTGGTAGTACAGGTCGATGTGGTCGACGCCGAGGCGCCGCAGCGACTCGTCGCAGCTCTGCTTCACGTAGGAAGCGTCACCGCGGGCGCCCATCGCGCCGTCGTTCCACACGATGCCGAACTTCGTGGCGAGCACGACCTCGTCGCGGCGGCCGGCGATCGCGCGGCCGACCAGTTCCTCGTTGACGCCGTTGGCGTAGACGTTGGCGGTGTCCAGCAGCGTCACGCCGAGCTCGAGCGCGCGGTGGATGGTCGCGATCGACTCGTCGTCGTTGTCGCGGACGCCGTACGCCTGGCTCATCCCCATGCAGCCGAGCCCCTGGGCGCCGACTTCCAGGCCGCCCAGCTTCCTGTTCTTCACGCGGAAATCTCCTCCATACCGGGTTCCACGCCGAGCACGTTGCGCTCGACCTGGGCGTAGTTCTCGATCTTGTAGTCGAGGATCTCGAGACAGCCCTGCAGCTCGGCGATCCGCTCGGCGACCGACCGGCGCTGCTCCACCAGCAGGGCCTTGCGGCGGCCCGCGCTCGCGACGCCGTGGCGGCGCAGCGACGCGTACTCGCGCATGCTCTTGATGGGCATCCCCGTGGTGCGCAGCTTGGTCAGGAAGCCCAGCCAGTTGAGGTCGTCGTCGGAATAGGCCCGGCGGCCGGCGGTGTCCCGCGCGGGCGGGTCGAGCAGTTTGATGCGCTCGTAGTACCGGAGGGTGTCGATGGACAGTCCGCTACGTCGCGCGGCTTCCGCTATCGAGTAGCTCATGCGCCCGACAGTACGACCTGGAGTGCACTCCAGGTCAAATCCCTTCCCTTGGCTTCTATAACACTGTTCCGATACGCTGGGTGCATGGCGCGACCCCGCACGCACGACGAAGCGCTCCGGCTCAAGCTGCTCGACCGGGCGGGCGAGCTCCTCGCGGCCGACGGGCCGAAGGCGCTTTCCCTGCGCAAGCTGGCCGCCGACGCCGGGACGTCGACCACCGCCGTGTACTCGCTCTTCGGCAGCAAGCCCGACCTGGTGAACGCCCTCTACACCGAGGGCTTCCGCCGCTTCGGGGCCCGGATGGGCGGGACGCACCTGACCGGCGACGCCGTCGAGGACCTCGTCGCCCTCGGCAGCGCCTACCGCACGAGCGCGCTGGCCGACCCCCACCTCTACGGGATCATGTTCACCAAGTCGGTGCCCGGGTTCGAGCCGAACGAAGACGCCGAGAAGCTCGCCCGCGAAACGCTCAAGCCCCTGGAACGGATCATCCGCCGCGCGATCGCCGACGGCGTCTTCCTCGACGTCCCACCGGAGACCGTCGCGGTCGGCTGCTGGGCCATCGTGCACGGCCTGGTGTCCCTGGAGCTGACCGGCAACCTGCCGGAGGAGTTCGACGTGACGACCTCGTACGAAGCGGCCCTGCGCGCGAACGCCTCCGGCTGGCTGCGGCCTCACATCAGCAGCAGCTCGCCGGCATAGACGACCTCCCCGCGCGCGTCCCGCGCCACCACCCCTACCTGCCGGCCCGGCTCGTACCGGTCCTTCGGGATCCAGACGGCGAGCATCCCCACGGTGACCGCGGCGTCGACGCTCGTCCCGGCGCCGAAATCGACTGTCGCGCTGGTCGCCGTGGCGGGCAGCGCCACCGCGAACGGCGTCTGTGACTTGCCCCGCTCGCCGCCCGCTTCGACCGCACCCAGGGTGCCCACCATCAAGGTGTACGCGGGTGTCGCCTGCGGTGGGGGTTCGTCCAAGCTGGTACGGGACTTCGTCTTGCCCGGCCGCTGGTAGTCAGGCTCGGTCGTGCACACCACCGTCCGGTCGCCGTGGCGACCGGTGGCCACCCGGTAGAGGTCCGTTTCGAGCAGCGGCCCTGGCGCGTACGCCGCGGCATCGGGAATCGCCTCGAAGTCCGCCGCCGCCAGGCAGTCGCCCAGCGCCCGGCCCGCGGGGGACGTCCGGTCGGCGGTCACCGGCCGGTCGACGACCGCGAGCAGCGGCGGCGGTGCGGCGGGCAGCGGCACGCTCGGTTGCGTCGGCTTGCCGATGGCGAGCCTCGTCGCCGCCGGGCGACTCTGGGTCATGTCGACGAACTGGCGGGTGACCGGGGAGGCGAACAGGTCCGACCTGCCGCTGTCCCCACTCTCGGTTTCCGTCTCGAGGTAGCTGCCGTCCCCGCCCGGGGCGAGGACCCCGCCGACCGCCCCGGTCGCGCTGTGCAGCAGCAGCCCCGTGCGCGTGCCCGCGGCGTAGGCGGGCGCGGCTTCCGGATCCGTCAGCGTCACGGTCGTGTCGGTGGTCTCGCAGAACATCGGCTTGCCGGCGGCCGTCGCCGCGACCACCGCGTCCGCCCGCAGCACTTTGGTGAACAACGGGACCCAGTCCGCGCGCGGCGGCACGCGGTCCGCCTTGCCCGCCGTCTGCACGGCCGCCCAGCAGCGGTCCAGCGCGGCCGTCGCCACCTTGGAGTCCAGGGTGAGCGGGTTTCCCTGGTCCGCCGGCGGGACGGCAACGGGCTGCTGGCGGAACGTCTTCGTCGCGACGACCGCGCCCGCGGCCAGGACGAGCACCGCGGCGGCCGCGGCGTACCAGGCCCGTGACGGACGGCGCTTCGCCATGCCCTGGCGGACCTCGGCGCGCAACCGCGCCCGGACGTCGTCCGGCAGTTCGCGCCGGGAAGGCAGCTCGAGGTCGTCGCTCATTTCTCCTCCAGCAGCGTGCGCAGCCGGGCGCGGGCCCGGGACAGGTGGGCGCGGACGGTGACCTCGGCGATCGTCAGCAACGCGGCCGCGTCGGCGACGCTCACGTCACCCAGCAGGCACAGCTCGACGACCTCCCGCTGCGACTTCGGCAACGCTCGCACGGCTTCGACGATCTCGCGCAGCCGCTGCTCGCCGTCGATCCGCTCGGCCACCGCGTCGGCGTGATCGGACACCACCGGCGCGTCCGGGATCTTCCGGAGCAGCCGCAGCCGCCGTCTCGCGCCGCGGTGTTCGTCGCGGGCCGCGTTGCCGGCCACCGTGTAGAGCCACGGCAGGGCGCTGTCCCGCACCAGGGTGACGTCGGCGCGGCGGCGCCAGGCGGTCAGGAACGTGTTCGAGGTCAGGTCCTCGGCGGCGCTCCACGAGCCGGTCAGCCGGTAGGCGTGGTTCCAGACGGCCTCGGCATGGCGTTCGAAAAGCTCGCCGAAGGCCGCTTCGTCGCCCCCGGCAGCCCGGTCCCACAGCGCTCGATCACCCACTGCCCGGTCGTCCACCGGCGCCCCCGTCGCATGGCTGGTCACACCCCTCAGTGGCCGGCACCGATCCGGATGTTGCGCGCAACTTCCGCGAACGGGACGGCCACTTCCGGTCGTGATCATGGAGCAGGTCCGGACGACGGACAACCTTCGCCTGCGGTTGCCGGCGGCCACGGCGTGCGTGTCGGCGGTGGTGTTCCTGCTGGCCCGGCCGCACCTCGTCGACGACACGTTCATCACGCTGTCCTACGCGCGGAACCTGGCGTTCCACGGGCACTGGGGCCTGCTGGCCGACGCGACGTCGAACTCCGCCACGTCACCGGCGAACGTCCTGGCCCTGGCGGCACTGACGTTCGTGGTGCGTGACGCGGTCGTCGCGGCCGGGGTGCTGTACGTGCTGTGCCAGGTCGCGCTCGTCCTGGCCCTGCGGCGGCTCGGCACCGCGCTGCCGCGCTGGTTCCCGGCGCTGGCGTTCGCGGCACTGACGGTGAACCCGCTGCTGCTGTCGTCGATCGGGCTGGAGGTCGCGCTGGGGGCGGCGGTGCTCGGGTGGCTGGCCGTGTTCGCCGTCTCGCGGCGGCCACTGGCCTTCGGCGTTGCGGCGGGCCTCCTCGCGCTCGTGCGGCTGGACCTGCTGGTCTTCGCGCTCGTCCTGGGGTTCGGCCTGCGCTCCGGGCGCGCCGTGCTCGCGGCCGCGCTGGTCGCGGTGCCGTGGTTCGCGTTCAGCTGGGTGGTACTCAGCGCGGCCCTGCCCGACACGGTCGTGATCAAGACGCTGCAGGGCGCGCAACGTGCATGGGGCGACTGGGACTTCGGCAACGGGCCGCTGTTCTACGCCCGGACCGCGGTGGGGACGACCGTGCTGTCGTTCCTGCCGCTCGCGGCACTACCGCCGGCGTTGAAGCGGGCCCGGGAACTGCGGCCGTTCGCGCTCCTGGCCCTGGGCGGTGCGCTCTACCACGGGATGTACGTACTCCTGACCGTGCCGCCGTACCACTGGTACTACGGCCCGGGCCTCACGACGGCGACGATCTTCCTCTGCGCGTGGGCTTCGGGCCACCGGCTCGCGGTCGGCGGCGTGCTCGCGCTGGTGGTCGCTTCCGTGGTCGCGTACGCGGCGCCGGGGCTGCCGCGGGAGTTCGCGCCGCTGACGTCCAACTACGCGTCGACGGCGAAGTACGCCGAGATCGGCCGCGACCTGCGCGCGCTGGCCGGGTCACGCGTGATCGGCAGCGCGGGCGAAATCGGCGTGCTGGCGTACACGTGCGAGTGCGCGATCGTCGACGTCTTCGCCGACCGCGGCCTGCTTCCCGCGGCCATCGAAGCCCGCGGCGCGGGGAACCGGTGGGTCCGCGCGGCACTGCGGGTGGACTACGCGTTCTTCGACTTCGACGTCCGGCCACGCCGGCCCGACCTCGTGCTGCGGCGGCTGCCGGTCCCGCCGCCGGACGCGCTCGCGCACTGGACGCTCGACGCCCCGACGCTCGGGACGCAGGAGCTCTACCTGGTGCCGGCCTGAGGAAGGTCCACCAGCTCCTCGTGCCGGCCGCCGTCGAAGTCGGCGGTGCCTTCGAAGTCCGCGTGGGAGAACTCGAACCGGCCGCCCGACCGGGTCCGGGTGAACACGGCGTCACCGCCGAAGTGCGCCCAGGAGAAGAACGCGCCCTCCGGGAAGACCGACCGGTCGAAGTTGGCGAGCGCCGTGAACTGGGTGCCGTAGAAGCCCGCCCGGCGCGTGAAGTTCGTGCCGCGGATGTGGACCGCGCCGACGAACTCGGCGCGGCTGAAGTCCGCGGCCTCCAGGGTGCAGCCGCTCAGCCGGAAGTCGACGAGGACCGCCCGCTGCAGGTCGACCGACATCCCCGGCCAGTACCCGGGCTGCTCGTGACTCAGGTGCGTCTTCAGCAGTTCCTGCGCGGTCAGGCGGACCAGGAGCTCGGGGTCGTCGTGCCCCTCCTTGTCCCGTGCCACCGTGCCCTTGAGCCCCTCCTCCGGCGCCTTGAACGGCATCCGGAGGTAGGCGCACCAGACGTTGACGATCGTCTGGCGCTGCTTCGGGTTGTCCTGCCCGAGCCGTTCGAGCGCGTACATACCCCCGAGCCGCACCGGCGCCTTGTCGCTGCCGAGCTGCTCGACGGCCTTCGTGTACAGCTCGGTGACCCGCCGCTCCTCCAGGTCACGGGTCGTCTCGGTCAGCTGCAGTTCGAGGGTGCGCTGGCGGCGCGTCGCGAGCCACAGCGCGAACACGCCGCCCGCGCCCGCGCCGACGCCGAACGCCGTCTTGACCGCGTCGATCCGGACCGGCGCGTCCGGCCGTCCCGACCAGGCCAGGAACAGCCAGAGCAGCGCGCCGGTGACGACCGCGACCACGACGGCGGTCACGGCGATCCACCGCCACTTCAGGACGGGCACCGGCTCAGACGGCGCCGTACTGGCGGTCGCCCGCGTCGCCGAGGCCCGGGACGATGAAGCCCGAGTCGTTGAGGCGCTCGTCGATGCTCGCCGTGACCACCCGGACCGGCAGGCCGGTCTTCTCCAGGTGCGCCAGGCCTTCCGGGGCCGCGAGCGCGCAGATCGCCGTGACGTCGTCGGCGCCGCGGTCGGTGAGCAGGCGGATCGTGTACTCCATCGAGCCGCCGGTGGCGAGCATCGGGTCGAGCACCATGACCGGCCGGTCGGCGAGCGACTCCGGCAGCGACTCCAGGTACGGCGTCGGCTTGAGCGTCTCCTCGTCGCGCGCCAGGCCGACGAAGCCCATCTGCGCGTCCGGGATCAGCTTGTGCGCCTGGTCGGCCATGCCCAGCCCGGCCCGCAGGACCGGCACCAGCAGCGGCGGCTTCGCCAGCTTGTAGCCGTCGGTGCGGGCGACCGGCGTGTGGATCTTCTCGATCTTCACCGGCACATCGCGCGTGGCTTCGTAGACCAGCATGACGGTCAGCTCGTGCAGCGCGGCCCGGAACGCGGCGCTGTCGGTGCGCGCGTCGCGCATCGTGGAGAGCCGGGCCTTCGCGAGGGGGTGGTCGACGACGTGCACATCCATGCGGGTCAATCTAGCTGTTTCGCGAAGCTCTTCACCCAGCCGCGCTGCCAGGGCGTTTCGACGGCTCGCTCGTGGTAGTGCTCCCTCGTCCAGGCGACGGCCCGGTCCGCGGGGACGCCGGAGAGGATCGCCAGGCAGGCCATCACCGTCCCGGTCCGGCCGGCGCCGCCGTAGCAGGCGACTTCGACGGTCTGGGTCTTCGCCCGTTCGTGGAGCGCCTTGATCTTTCGGCGGGCGTCGGCGGGCTGGGTGGGCAGCAGGAAATCGGGCCAGGTGACCCATTCGTGCGGCCAGGTGATGCCCCCGCCGTGCTTGCGCCGCAGCTTGCTCGTCCCCAGGTAGAGCCCGAAATCGGGCGCTGGTCCGTCGGGGCGGGGGCGCCGCAGCCCACGTCCGTGCACGCGGGTGCCGTCCGGAAACTCGACCATGGGGACAGTGTCCTCCGGAAGATG
This sequence comes from Streptomyces sp. MN03-5084-2B, assembly GCA_033793495.1. Lineage (GTDB taxonomy): Bacteria > Actinomycetota > Actinomycetes > Mycobacteriales > Pseudonocardiaceae > Amycolatopsis. The sequence continues at coordinate 91,044 of JARAWT010000034.1, forward strand.
GACACCCGGAGGGGTTTTCGCCGATAGGCTGCGCCGGGTGAGCGAACTGACGCCCGACCAGATGCGGGCTTCCGACGCGGACCGCGAACGCGTCGCCCAGGTGCTGCACAACGCCCTCTCGGAGGGGCGGATCACGGTGAACGAGCTGGAAGAGCGGCTCACGACGGTCTACGCGGCGAAGACGCTGGGCGAGCTGAAGCCGGTGACGGCGGACCTGCCGGTCGCGTCGGCGGCCGTCGAGCCGGCGACCACGCGGGCACTGGGCCACCCGGACCAGCGCATCGGCGGCCACCCGGGCAGCCCGGTGTCGATCGGCGTGCTGTCGGGGGCGGTCCGCAAGGGCAGCTGGGTCCTGCCCCCGCAGCACAACAGCTTCGCCTTCTGGGGCGGCGCGGAGATCGACCTGCGGCAGGCCCGGTTCGCCGACCGGCACTGCACGATCACCGCGGTGGCGATCATGGGCGGCATCCAGATCACGGTCCCGGACGACATCAACGTGGACGTCACCGGCCTGGGGTTGATGGGCGGCTTCGTGCTGGAGGACAAGTCGGGAGCGCCGCCCGCGCCACCGACGGCCCCGACGGTGAAGATCAACGGGCTGGCGTTCTGGGGCGGGGTGGTCGTGTACCGGAAGCCGGCGAAACGGGCCGAGCCGCCGCAGATCGAGGGGGCCTAAAGCAGCCCGGCGAGGTCGATGTTCACCGTGAACGGATCGGTCACGGTGAACGGCCCGTCGTGCACGGCGGCCGGAGTGTACGTCCGGGTCGTGGGGTCCAGCTGGTAGCGGAACACGCGAAGCTTCTCGGGGTCGTCGGTGTTCTCGACCCGCCAAAAGTGCTGGATGCCGCTGGCGGCGTACTCGCCGGGCTTGTCGATCTGGTCCGCGGTGACCGAACCGGGTGACATGATTTCAACCACCAGGGTGCAGTGTGCGGGCTTGAGGACAGCTTCGCTCGGCAAGGCCGCGCTGTACACCACGATGTCCGGGCGCCGGTTGAGCAGTGGTACGTCGCGCAGCCGCAGATCGACGCTCGTCGCCACCTCGACCCCGGCTTCGCAGGCGTCCTCCAAGACGTGGGCCAAGCGCCGCATGACACGTTGGTGCGAACGAGATGGCGACGGATTCACCAGAACACCACCATCGATGATCTCGATGCATCGACAAACCTCTTCCGGTAACCCCACGTAGTCTTCTGGTGTCAACCCTGTCGTCGGCAAGTCCAGCCAGTCCGGCAACGCGATCATGCCCCTGACTCTCCCATTCGCGTCCCACCGGGCGCAGGCGCCGCGAAGTGTCGGACCCGCCGCCTAGACTCAGGCGCATGACAGCCACGACCAGCACGTCAGCGGCGCCGGCCACCCCGGCACCGCTGGTGGACGCGACTCGCGACGACGCGAGCCTGCGCCGCTTCCTGCTCGGGCTGCCCGGTGTCGACCAGGTCGGCGTCGAGCAGCGCGCGGCGGGCCTTGGCACGCGCAGCATCAAGAAGGACGCCAAGCGGTGGGCCATCGACACCGCCATCTCGATGGTCGACCTGACCACCCTGGAGGGCGCCGACACCCAGGGCAAGGTCCGCGCGCTCGCGGCGAAGGCCGTCCGGCCCGACCCCGAACGCCAGGACACCCCGCGCGTCGCCGCCGTCTGCGTCTACCCCGACCTGGTTGCCACGGCCGTCGAAGCGCTCGAGGGCAGCGGGGTGCACGTCGCGAGCGTCGCCACCGGCTTCCCCGCCGGGCGCACCAGCCGCGAGATCAAGCTGGCCGACACCGAGATCGCCGTGAACGCCGGTGCGCACGAAGTCGACATGGTGATCGACCGCGGCGCCTTCCTCGAGGGCCGCTACATGGCCGTCTTCGAAGAGATCCAGGCCATCAAGCAGGCCTGCGGCGACGCGCACCTGAAGGTCATCCTCGAGACCGGCGAGCTGGCGACCTACGACAACGTGCGGCGCGCGTCGTGGCTGGCGCTGCTGGCCGGCGGCGACTTCATCAAGACGTCCACCGGCAAGGTCTCCCCCGCCGCGACGCTGCCGGTCACGCACATCATGCTGCAGGCCGTCCACGACTGGCACGCGCAGACCGGCGAGCTGCGCGGCGTCAAGCCCGCGGGCGGCATCCGGACGACGAAGGACGCGATCAAGTACCTGGTCGCGGTGCACGAGGTCGCCGGCGAGCAGTGGCTGACCCCGGACCTGTTCCGCTTCGGCGCGTCCAGCCTGCTCAACGACCTGCTGCTGCAGCGCCGCACCCAGGTGGACGGCCACTACAGCGGCCCCGACTACGTGACGGTGGACTGATGCCTGTTTTCGAGTACGCACCGGCGCCCGAGTCGCGCGCCCTCGCGAACCTGAAGGACTCCTACAAGCCCTTCGTCAACGGCGAATTCGTCGACGGCTCGGGTGAGCCGCTGAAGACGGTCAACCCGGCCACCGAAGAGGTCCTGGCCGAGGTCGGCACCGCGTCGAAGTCCGATGTGGACATCGCGGTGAAGGCCGCGCGCAAGGCCTACACGAGTGTCTGGTCCAAGATGCCGGGCACCGAACGCGCCAAGTACCTCTTCCGGATCGCGCGGCTGATCCAGGAGCGTTCGCGCGAGCTGGCGGTGCTGGAAAGCCTCGACAACGGCAAGCCGATCAAGGAGTCGCGCGACTCCGACGTCCCGACGGCCGCCGCGCACTTCTTCTACCACGCGGGCTGGGCCGACAAGCTCGAGTACGCGGGGTACGGGCCGAACCCGCGGCCGCTGGGCGTCGCGGGCCAGATCATCCCGTGGAACTTCCCGCTGCTGATGCTGGCCTGGAAGATCGCCCCGGCACTGGCCACCGGCAACACCGTGGTCCTCAAGCCGGCCGAGACGACGCCGCTGACCGCGCTCGTCTTCGCGGAGATCTGCCAGCAGGCCGAGCTGCCGCCGGGCGTGGTGAACATCCTGCCGGGCGCGGGCGACATCGGTGCGTCCATTGTGGAGCACGCCGGCATCGACAAGATCGCCTTCACCGGCTCGACCGAGGTCGGCAAGGCGATCCAGCGCCAGGTCGCGGGCACGCCGAAGAAGCTGACCCTGGAACTGGGCGGCAAGGCGGCGAACATCGTCTTCGAGGACGCCCCGCTCGACCAGGCCGTCGAGGGCATCGTCAACGGCATCTTCTTCAACCAGGGCCACGTCTGCTGCGCGGGCTCGCGGCTGCTGGTCCAGGAGTCCATCGCCGAAGAGGTCCTCGAAAAGCTGCGCTACCGCGTCTCGACGCTGCGCATCGGCGACCCCCTGGACAAGAACACCGACATCGGCGCCATCAACTCCGCCGAGCAGCTGGCCAAGATCCGCGGGCTCGTCGAATCGGGTGACGCCGAGGGCGCGCAGCGCTGGACCAGCCCGTGCCCGGTCCCCGACCGCGGGTTCTTCTTCGCCCCGACGGTCTTCGCGAACGTCCAGCAGTCGATGCGGATCGCGCGCGAGGAGATCTTCGGCCCGGTGCTGTCGGTGCTGACGTTCCGCACGCCGGACGAGGCCGTCGCGAAGGCGAACAACACGCCGTACGGGCTTTCGGCGGGCATCTGGACCGAAAAGGGCTCCCGGATCCTGTGGATGGCGAACCAGCTGCGCGCCGGCGTGGTCTGGGCCAACACCTTCAACCGCTTCGACCCCGCCGCCCCGTTCGGCGGCTACCAGGAATCCGGCTTCGGGCGCGAAGGCGGCCGCACCGGGCTGGAGGCGTACCTGAATGTCTGACCGCATCTCCGTCGCGAAGACGTACAAGCTGTACATCGGCGGCAAGTTCCCGCGCTCGGAGTCCGGCCGGGTGTACCCGGTGACGGACGGCAAGGGCAAGTTCCTGGCGAACGCGGCCCACGCGTCCCGCAAGGACGTCCGCGACGCGGTGGTGGCCGCGCGCAAGGCGTTCCCGGGCTGGTCTTCCGCGACGGCCTACAACCGCGGCCAGGTGCTCTACCGGGTGGCCGAGGTCCTGGAGGGCCGCCGCGACCAGTTCATCGCCGAGGTATCGGCCTCGGAAGGGCTGGCGGCGAAGAAGTCCGAGTCCCTTGTGGACGCGGCGATCGACCGCTGGGTCTGGTACGCGGGCTGGACGGACAAGATCGCCACCGTCCTCGGCGCGGCGAACCCGGTGGCGGGCCCGTACTTCTCGTTCACGGTCCCGGAGCCGACCGGCGTGGTGGGCGTGCTGGCACCGCAGCAGTCGTCCCTGCTCGGCCTGGTCGAGGTCCTGGCCCCGGTCCTGGCGACGGGCTCGACGGCGGTGGTCGTGTCGAGCGCGGAGCGGCCGCTCCCGGCGATCACGCTGTCGGAGGTCCTGGCCACGTCCGACGTCCCGGGCGGCGTGGCGAACATCCTCACCGGTCACGCGGCCGAGCTGGGCCCCTGGCTGGCTTCACACGGTGACGTCAACGCCCTCGACCCGACGGGAGCCGCCCCGGCGGACCGCCCGGGCCTGGCGCGCGACGCGGCGAACACGGTGAAGCGGGTACTGACGGTCCCCGAGGCGGAACCCGACTGGACGACGGCACCGGACCTCACGCGGTTGCGGCGGTACCTGGAGGCCAAGACGGTCTGGCACCCACTGGGCGTCTGAGGTCACCGGCGGAGGCCACCGCCCGGGCGGTGGCCTCCGCTAGCTCATCGTCACGGAGAAGTCCGACAGCGTGAACCGGGCCTTGCCGCCGCCGGTGGAGCAGAACTCGATGCCGTAGCCGATCTGGTTGACCGTCGGGTTCGCGGGGATCAGGCCCTTGCCGATCGCCCACGCGATCATCGCCTTCAGGTCCACGCTGCCCGAATACTGCGTCGACCGGGAAACGAACGCCACGTACCCCTCGTCGTCCGCCCAGACGTCGTAGGTGAAGCCGCCCGCCGTGTACGTCGTCAGCTTGTCGCCCGCGGGTTGCTGCTTGAGGTTCTCCGTCCACACCATCAGCTCACTGACGCCCTTGCCGTCGCCGACGCCGTTCAGCCACAGGTCGTAGGCCACGTCGTAGACGCCCGTGCCCGGGCCGCGACCGGCGAACGTCGATTTGATCACCGAATAGTCGTTGAACGGCTTTCCGTTCTGGTTGTTGATGTCCTTGTGCACGTTCGGATAGGTTTTCACCGACGTCGAATCGGGCTGGACGGAATCGACGTACCAGTTGTCGTAGGCGCACGCCCGCAGCGTTTCCGGGCCCGCTTCCCCGGCGTTCCACATGTTGTTGTGGACGTAGTAACCGCCGTCCGACCAGCCGCCGTCGGCGTCACTGGTGGTGAACTCCGGAGTGCGGCAACTCCGCACCGGCGTGGTCGACGGGGGCGTCGGAGTCGGCGGAGGCGCAGGTCGGGACGGGGGCGACACCGAGGTCACCGGCGCAGCAGAAGAGGGAGTAGCCGACGAAGAGGCTACCGGCGGCGGGGGTGTCACCGGCGCGGCCGCCACGCCGTCGACGGGCGTGCCGCCGCACCCGGCGAGCACCGGGAAGGAAATCGCCAACAATACGGCCAGCATTCTTCGTCGCATTTTCCCGCCCGCAGCTGCAATTTGGCAGAACGAGGCGGAACCCTAACACGGAAATCCGCGAAATCAGTCGGGGTCGAGGTCCCCGGAGGTGATCGGACGCCCCGGCAGCTCGGTGCCCGGCCGGGCGCTGAGGCCGTCGATCATGATGCCGACGCACCGCCGGGCCGCCATCTCGGCCACCTCCGGCGTCTTCGCGCGCGCCTGGCGCAGCAGGGTCGCGAGCAGGATCGCGATGTCGCCCGCCCCGACGTCCGGCCGAAGCTTGCCCTCGGTCTGCGCGCCGTCGACGAAGCCGTCGAGGACCGCCAGGATCTCGTCGCGCAGCCGGCGGACCTCCGGGTCGTTCTTGAGGATCACCAGCGCCCGGTGCGACACCATCGCCAGCTGCACGCTCAGCTGCAGCTCCACCGACTGCAGCAGCAGCCGCTCCAGCGCGTGCCACGACGACGTCTCCTCGGCCGCGATCGCCCGCGCGTCGATCAGCACCCGCTCGAAGTTGTCCATGGCGACGGCGCGGACCAGGGCGTCGCGGTCCGGGAAGCGCCGGTACAGCGTGCCGACGCCGACGCCGGCCGCGCGGGCGATCTCCTCCATCGGCACCTCGGGCCCGGAAACGGCGAAGATGCTCTTCGCGGCGGCCAGGATCTGGTCGCGGTTGCGGCGCGCGTCCGCCCGCAGGGTGGTCTCGGGGTCTGCCGTCATGCCGTTCGCCTTCCGCTGAATCGCGCGGGGTGATTCTCGCACGGTCAACCGGCCACGCGATGTCTCCTCGAACGGGGAGGCGGCACCTAGTGGACGACTTCCTTCCGCTTCGGTACCTTGGGAGAGAGAACCGGAATGTAATCCTCCGCATACTTTCCGTCCGATTAGGGGGTCCGAAATGACTGAACTGGCCGACCCTGCGACCCGGGAAAACGTCTTCCCGCTGGCCCGCACCTGCCCGTTCGCACCGCCGCCGGCGTACGAGAAACTCCGGGAAGCGGGTCCGGTCCAGCGCGTCGGGCTGCCCGACGGCTCGGAGGCCTGGGCCATCACCCGCCTGGAGGAAGTCCGGCAGATGCTGACCGATCCGCGGTTCAGCTCCGACCGGTTCAATCCGGGCTTCCCGATCCTGGTGAAGGGCGGCCAACCGCAGCGCCGCCGCTTCACCGCGTCGCTGATCAACATGGACCCGCCGGAGCACGGCGCCGCGCGCCGCGAGGTCGTCGGCGAGTTCACCGTCAAGCGGATGAAGGCCTTGCAGCCGCGGATCCAGCAGATCGTCAACGAGCACATCGACGCGATCCTGGCCGGCCCGAAGCCCGCGGACCTGGTCTCGGCGCTGTCCCTGCCGGTGCCGTCGCTGGTGATCTGCGAGCAGCTCGGCGTTCCGTACGCCGACCACGACTTCTTCCAGTCGCGCAGCTCCACCCTGCTGAACCGGGAGGTGACGCAGGAGGTGCGGATGCAGTCGGTGGAGGAGCTGCAGGGCTACCTCGACGAGCTGGTCGCGGCGAAGGAGGCCGACCCGACCGACGACCTGCTCGGCCGCCAGGTCCTCAAGCAGCGCGAGGAGCACGGCGACGTCGACCACGACTCGCTGGTCTCGCTCGCCTTCCTGCTGCTCCTCGCCGGGCACGAGACGACGGCGAACATGATCTCCCTCGGCACCGTCGCCCTGCTGGAGAACCCGGACCAGCTGGAGATCATCAAGAACGACCCCGGCAAGACCCTCGACGCCGTCGAGGAGCTGCTGCGGTACTTCACCATCGCGGAGTTCGCGACCTCGCGCGTCGCCACCGAGGACGTCGAGATCGGCGGGCAGCTGATCCGCGAAGGCGAGGGCGTCCTGGGCCTGAGCTACTCCGGCAACCGCGACGAAGCCGCTTTCGACAACCCGGACGAGCTGGACATCGAGCGTGGCGCGCGCCACCACGTCGCCTTCGGGTTCGGCCCGCACCAGTGCCTCGGCCAGAACCTCGCCCGGATGGAACTGCAGATCGTCTTCGACACGCTGTTCCGCCGCATCCCGGAGCTCAAGCTGGCCGCGCCGGTGGACCAGCTGCCCTACAAGCACGACTCGTCGATCTTCGGCCTCTACTGCCTGCCCGTGACCTGGTGAGGGAGACGTCATGACCGCGGTCCACGAATTCCCGATGACGCGCACGTGCCCGTTCGCCCCGCCGCCGGCGTACGCCGAGATCCGCGAGAAGGACCCGGTCACGCGGGTGGGGCTGCCCGACGGCAGGCAGGCGTGGGTGGTCAGCAGGCACGAGGACGTCCGGACCGTGCTGAACGACCGCCGGTTCAGCGCCGACCGGCAGCACCCGGACTTCCCGCAGCTCGTGCCGGGCTTCCGGCGGCCGGACGACGAGCGCACCATGATCACCATGGACGCGCCCGAGCACGGGCCGGCCCGCAAGGCCGTGCTCGGCGAGTTCACCGTGCGCCGGATGGAGGCGCTGCGGCCACGGATCCAGGAGATCGTCGACGAGCGGATCGACGCGCTGCTGGCCGGCCCGAGGCCGGGCGACCTGGTCGAGACGCTGTCGCTGCCGGTGCCGTCGCTGGTCATTTGCGAGATGCTCGGCGTGCCGTACGCCGACCACGACTTCTTCCAGACCCACACGACGAAGCTGATCAAGCGCGACACGCCTCCGCAGGAGCGGCGGGCCGCGGTCGAAGCCGTGCGCGAGTACATGAGCGACCTCATCGGCGGCAAGGAGGCGAACCCGCCGGACGACCTGCTCGGCCGCCAGATCGTCAAGCTGCGCGAAGAGGGCACCTACCGGCGGGCATCGCTGGCCGCGACCGGGTTCCTGCTGCTCGTCGCCGGCCACGAGACGACGGCGAACATGATCTCGCTCGGCACGGTCGGGCTGCTGGAGAACCCGGGCCAGCTGGCGCTGATCACCGGCGACCCGGGCAAAACCCTCGACGCCGTCGAGGAGCTGCTGCGGTACTTCACCATCGTCGACGCCGCGACCGCCCGGCTGTGCGTCGAGGACGCGGAGGTCGGCGGGCAGCTGATCCGGGCCGGCGAAGGCGTGCTGGCGCTGGGCTACGCGGCCAACCGCGACGATACGGCCTTCGAAAATCCCGACGAGCTCGACATCGAGCGCGGCGCGCGCCACCACGTCGCCTTCGGCTTCGGCCCGCACCAGTGCCTCGGCCAGAACCTCGCCCGGATGGAACTGCAGATCGTCTTCGACACGCTGTTCCGCCGCATCCCCGGGTTGAAGCTGGCCGCGCCGGTCGACGACCTGCCGTTCAAGGACGACGCGAACATCTACGGCCTGTACCGGCTGCCGGTGACCTGGTAGAGAACGAACTGCCATCCCACCACAGGAGAAGAGGACCATGAAGATCATCGCGGACACCGGCAAGTGCGTCGGCGCGGGTCAGTGCGTACTCACCGAGCCGTCGCTGTTCGACCAGAGCGAGGAGGACGGCACGGTCATCGTGCTCGACGACCAGCCGCAGGGCGAGCTGGTCGACAAGGCCCGTGAAGCCGTGCACGTCTGCCCGAGCCAGGCCCTCTCCCTGCAGGAGTGACCCGTGCGAAGGCCACCTCGAGCCGGGCTCGAGGTGGCCTTCGGCGTCCTACTTGACCGCGCCCATGGACAGGCCGCGGACCAGGTGGTTCTGCGCGATCCAGCCGACGATCATCACCGGCAGCGACGCCAGCAGCGCCGCCGCGGACAGCTGCGCCCAGTACAGGCCTTCACTCGTGATGAACCCGACCAGGAACACCGGCACCGTCCCGGCCCGCGCCGCGGTCAGGTTGACCGCGTAGAAGAACTCCGTCCAGGAGAAGATCACGCAGATCAGCGCCGTCGCCGCGATCCCGGGCGCGACCACCGGCATGATGATCTTGCGCAGCAGCGTCGGCAGGTTGGCGCCGTCGATGCGGCCCGCCTCGATCATCTCGTGCGGCACCTCGAGGAAGAACGACCGCATCATCCAGATGGCCAGCGGCAGGTTCATCGACGTGTACAGGATGACCAGCGCCCACACCGTGTCCAGCAGCTCGGTGTTCTGCGAGATCACGTACAGCGGGATGATCGCCGCCACGATCGGGAGCATCTTCGTCGAGAGGAAGAAGCCGAGCGCGTTCGACGTGCCCTTGACCGGCGCCAGCGAAAGCGCGTACGCCGCCGGGACGCCGAAGAGCAGCACCAAGGCCGTCGACAGGATCGTCACGAACGCCGAGTTCGACAGGTACGGCAGGAACCCGCCGCCCAGGACGTTGCCGAGCTGCTCGAACGTCGGCGTGAAGAACAGCTTCGGCGGGTCGGTGTAGGCGTCCGCCTCCTGCTTGAACGCCGTGAGGATCATCCACAGCAGCGGGAACACGAACAGGATCGCGATCACCCAGGTAGCGACGGTCAGCGACCCCTTGCCGTAGTGCCTTTTCCGGGGAGCAACCGTGGTCATTTGATCCCTCCGCTCACCGAGAAGGTCCGGAACATCAAGCGCAGCGCGAAGGTCGCGACGATCATCGTCAGGATCACCACGATCACGCCCATCGCCGAGGACTGGCCGACGTCGAAGCCCTCGAACGCGCGCTGGTAGATGTAGTACGGCAGGTTGGTGCTCGCCGTGCCCGGGCCGCCCTGGGTCATCAGGAAGATCGCGTCGAAGCTGTTCACGATGTAGATCGCGCCCAGCAACGTCGCCAGCTGCAGGAACCGGGACAGGTGCGGCAGCGTGATGGAGACGAACGTCCGCCACCGCCCGGCACCGTCCACATTGGCCGCTTCGAGGACGTCCTTGGCCTGGCTCTGCAGGCCGGCCAGGATCAGCAGCATCATGAACGGCGTCCACTGCCACACGATCTGCGCCATCACCGCGGCCAGCGGGAACTCCGAGAGCCAGTCGACGTCGGTGCCGAAGACGAAGTGCAGCAGCCCGTAGGTCGGGTCGAACACCGTCGTCTTCCACAGCAGCGCGCCGGCCGCCGGCAGGATGAGGAACGGCGTGATCAGCAGCGTCCGGACGACGCCGCGGCCGAGGAACTTCCGGTCGAGCAGGATGGCCAGGCCGAGGCCGAGCAGCAGCGCGACGAACACGCACACCACGGTCAGCACGACGGTGTTGAGCAGTGCGACCAGGAACGTCGTGTCGCTGAAGACGTCGACGTAGTTCTGCAGGCCGACGAAGTGCCGCGACCCGGGCCGGACCAGGTTCCACGACTGGAACGAGTAGAACACGGTGAGCAGGAACGGCAGCTGCGTCACCGCGATCACGAAGATCAGCGCGGGCAGCAGCGGCAGCCGCCGCTTGGCCGCGGTGCTCAGGCCGCGTTTCTCCTCGACCTTCGTCTTCGCATGGGAGGTGGGGGTGGATACCGAGAGCGTGGACATCACTGCACCGCCTTGTAGGAGTCACCCACGGTTTGCGCGTAGTCCTGGGACTGCTTCAGCGCGTCTTCGACGGATTCGCGGCCGGCGATCGCGGCCGACAGCTGCTGGCTCACCCGGGTGCCCAGGTCCTGGAACTCGGGGATGCCGACGAACTGGATGCCGGGGTAGGGCACCGGGCTCGCCATGACTTTCTGCTGGTTGGCGTCCGCGATGCCGTCGAGTGTCGGCTTCGCGTAGGCCTTCGCCGCGTCGGCGTACTCGGGGATCGCGTACGTCGACTGGCGGACGCCCGGCGGGACGCGGTTCCAGCCGTAGGTCTGCCCGACCTTCTGCACGTACGCCTTGTCGGTCATCCAGGCCATGAACTTCCAGGCCGCGTCCTTGTCCTTGGCCACCTTCGGGATCCCGAGCGCCCAGGTGTAGAGCCAGCCGCTCGCCTGCGTCTTGACGACCGGCGCCGGCGCGTAGCCGGACTTGCCGACGATCTTGCTGCTGGACGGGTCCTCGTTGGTGCCCGCCATGACCGTCGCGTCGTACCACATCGCCGCGTTGCCCTGCGTGTAGCGCGTTCCGCACTCGGAGAACCCGGCACTGGAGGCGCCGACCTCGCCGTGCTCGCGGATCAGGTTGACGTAGAAGTTCGCGGCTTCCGTGAACTCCGGTGACGTCAGCTTGGCGTTCCAGTCCTTGTCGAACCACTGCGCCCCGAAGGTGTTGGCCACGGTCGTGAACGGCGCGAGGCTCTCGCCCCAGCCCGGCTTGCCGCGCAGGCAGATGCCCGCGACGCCGTTGGCCTTGTCGTCGAGCTTCGCGGCGAAGTCCGCGATCTGCGGCCAGGTCGGCTTGGCGGGCATGGTGAGCCCGGCCTTGTCGAAGAGGTCCTTGCGGTAGGCCAGGAACGACGACTCGCCGTAGAACGGCACCGCGTACATCTGGTTCTGGTACGACAGCGACGTCTTGATGCTGGGGATGAAGTCGCCTTCGTCGTAGCCGGGGGTGGCCGCCATGTGCGGCTCGAGGTTCTCGAGCCAGCCGTTGGCCGCCCACTGCGGGGCCTCGTAGTTGCTGATCATGACGACGTCGAACTCGCCGCCCTCGGTGGCGGTCGACGCGGTGATCTTCGCGCGGGCCTGGTTTTCCGGCAGGGACACGAACTTCAGCCCGATACCGGTGGCCTTCTCGAACTCCGGCGCGAGCGCGATCGCGTCCTTCATCTGCGGGTTGGACACGATCGCGATGACGAGCGTGCTGCTGCCGGTGCCCAGCGAGCCGGCGCCCGCGCAGCCCGTGACCAGCAGCGACGTCGTCGCGAGGAGGGTGAGGAACTTACGCACGGCCACCTCCGGGGAGGACTTGCACCTTAAGGCCCGCGCCGCTGCGCATCTTGGCCAGCGCCTCGGGGTACTGCTCCAGCGGCAGGGTGTCGGTGAGCAGCGCGTCCGTGTCGATCGCACCGGAAGCCACGAGGTCGAGCGCGGCGCCGAAGCTGTGCAGCACGGCCATCGAGCCGACGACGGTGATCTCGTCGTTGTAGATGCGGAACGGCGAAAGCGCGACGCGGGCTTCGGCCGGAGCGACGCCGAAGACGAGCAGCCGTCCCCCGCGCCGGATCGCGTCGAAGGCGGCCTCGATGGCGGGCGCGGCGCCGGTGCAGTCGACGGCGACGTCGAACTTCTCGCCGTTCAGGTCTTTCGTGTCGGCAGCGGTGGCGACGGCACCGAGGCTCTTCGCGCGGGGCAGCCGGGCTTCGTTGCGGTCGACCACGGTGACCTGCGCGCCGGAGCGCTGCAGCAGCTGCTGCATGATCAGGCCCATGGTGCCGGCGCCGACGACGAGGAAGCGTTCCCCGGCTTCGACGCCCACTCGGCGGACGCCGTGCACCGCACAGGAAACCGGCTCGACCAGCGCGCCCTGCTCCCAGGTCATCGCGTCGGGCATGCGGTAGCAGGTGGCCGACGGGACGGCGACGTACTCGGCGAAGGCGCCGTTGACGGTGTCGCCGGTGGCGCCCCAGTTCGCGCAGAGGTTTCCGTGGCCGGCGCGGCACGGGCCGCAGTAGCCGCAGAACAGGGACGGGTCGACGGCGACCCGGTCGCCGACCTTCCACTCGCCCGGCACGTCCGCGCCGAGCTCGACGATCTCCCCGGCGAACTCGTGCCCGGGGACGATCGGGTACGGCGTGGGCGGGAAGTGCCCGTCCGCGATGTGCAGGTCGGTGCCGCAGATACCGCAGGCTCCGACCTTGACGACGACCTCGTGTTCCCCGGGTTTCGGATCGGGCACCTCGCCGACCCTGATCTCACCGGGCCGGTCGACGATGGCGGCACGCATGCCTGACCCCTTTCTCGCGCTCAGATGAGCAACATTGACCTATCGCGTCGAGAACGTGTGAAGGCATTACAGGTCTGACGTCGGTATTACGTCAACCTTTCGGCTGGATTTCGCGGTATTATGCTCAGATGAGCGCTTCTCGGAAGAGCCCTTCGCTCACTGAAGCGATGCTGCTGGCCACCGTCGCCCGGCGCTTCTACGTGCAGGGACGCTCCAAGCTGGAGATCGCCGGCGAGTTCGGCGTCAGCCGGTTCAAGGTGGCGCGGATGCTCGACACGGCCATGGAGTCCGGGCTGGTCAGGGTGGAGTTCTCCCTGCCGGCCCCGGTGGACCTGGCGTTGTCCGACGAGGTGCGCTCGGCCTACGGCCTGGAGCGGGCCCTGGTGCTCGAACGCTCAACCGAGCGCGAGCCGAAGGAGGTCGTCCGGGCGAAGATCGGCGCGCTGGCGGCCCGGCTGCTGGAGGAGATCGCGGTCCCGTCGGACGTCATCGGGCTGTCGTGGGCGCGGTCGGTGAACGCGATGGCGGAGGCGGTGCGGTCGCTGCCGCGGTGCCCGATCGTCCAGCTCTGCGGGGTGCAGGCCGGGATGGACATGCGCGGCCGCTCGGTGGAGACGGTCAGCCGCGTGACGTCGGTGTCCGGCGGCGACGCGTACCCGATCTTCGGGCCGCTGGTGCTGCCCGACCGCCGGACGACGGAGACGTTGCGGCGGCAACCGGGGATCGCGGAGACGTTCGGCCAGTTCCGGAACCTGACGAAAGCGGTGGTCAGCATCGGCGCGTGGCAACCGGGCGAGTCGACGGTGTACGACGCCCTGGACGAGGCCGAGCGCGCGGCGATCGCGGCCCGAGGGGCGACGGCGGAGGTCGCGGCCCGCCTCTTCGACGCTTCGGGAAACGCTCTCTCGACGGGCCTGGCCCACCACGTCCTGGCGATCAGCCACGAGGAGCTGATGGCGGTCCCGGAGGTGATCGCCCTGGGCTACAGCCGCCCGAAGGCCGCGGCGGTGGACGCGGTTCTCCGCTCGGGCATGGTCTCCACGCTCATCACCGACGCCGCCGCCGCGGTCCCGCTCCTCGCCTTGGCCGCGAAGAACCCCGTGATGCCCCGCTGATCACACGAGATCCCCCTCCAATCACGCGAGATCCGCGCTCAATCACACGAGATCCGCTTCTGAGCACGCGAGATCCGGCTACTCCCCCGGAGGTACGGCCGCCTCCGCGGCGTACGCCGGCGGGCGCAAGCCCGGCGTCGGCGGGTCCGGGACGAAGCCCGGGTCGCGCCCGATGTGCCGTTCCCGCCGCTCGGCGAGCCTGGAACCCATGAAGACTTCTCCCCGCTGGCGCCAAGCCGTGGTCTGGCTGCACGTCGTGTCCTCGGTGGCCTGGATGAGCCAGGCCCTCGCCCTCGTCGTGCTCATGTCGTCGGGTGCGCCCGTGCCGGCCGACCGGCTCGACTCAGTCCTGCTCGCGCCCATGGCCAACGTCTCCGCGTTCACCGGCCTCCTGCTCGCCGGCGCGACCGCGTGGGGCTACTTCCGGCACTGGTGGGTGCTCACGAAGTTCGCCCTGACGCTGATCCAGCTCTACGCCGGGATCTTCCTGCTCTCCCCCGCGCTGCGCGACTCCGCGGACACCGGCACCGTCGCCTGGCCGCAGGTCGCCGGAGCGTCGCTGATGGCGAGCGCGCTCGCGTTCCAGGCGTGGCTTTCCGTCGCGAAGCCGGGCCGCAGGACGCCGTGGTCTCCGGCCGCGAAGCCGCCGGCCGCGCCGACCTGGGTGTTCGTGGCGGGCGTCGGCGCGCCGGTCGTCGACGTCGCCGCCGGGATCACCCTCGGCTACCCGCTGCCGGCCTTGGAGCTGGTCATGCTGATCGTGTTGCTCGGCTTTGAGCGGCGACGACGTCGTCGCCGTGCTCGGCAGCCCAGCGTCCGAAGCCCTCGATCGGCTCCAGCAGCGTCTTCCCCAACGTCGTGAGCGCGTACGCGCCTTCACGCCGCTCGACGAGACCGTCGAACTCGAGGCGCCGCACGGTTTCCGTGAGCACCTTCGCGCTGATGCCGCCGATGGTGCGCCGCAGGTCGACGTGCCGCTGCGGCCCGTCGCGCAACGCCCACAGCACCACCGGGTTCCACGTGTTGGCGACCAGGTCGAAGGCGAGGCGGGTGCGGCAATCCGCGAGGAAGTCCATGGTTACCGTTCGGTTCCTTCCCGGGTTCCTACCGTCGTGCTGGTACCAGCCAAGCACAAGGAGGACGCATGCGGATCGGGATCTTCGGCACGGGCGGGATGGCGGACGCGCTCGGCACGCAGTGGGCGCACCACGACCTCATGGTGAGCGGCCGGTCCGACCCCGGCCCGCTGGCCGCGCGGCTCGGCGCGGCCACCGGAACCTGGCGCGAGACGGCCGCTTTCGCCGAGGTGCTGCTTCTGGCCGTGCCCGCCGGGGCGATCGGCGAGGTGCTCGCCGAGGCGGGCCCGCTCACCGGGAAGGTGCTGGTGGACTGCACCAACCACCCGGACCTGACCGGCACCCCCGTGGCGGCGCGGATCGCCACGGACGCCCACGTGGTGAAGGCGTTCAACCTCGCCCCCGTCGACGTCTGGCGGATGACCCCGCCGGTGTTCGGCGGCCGTCCACTGTCGGTCCCGTTGTGCGGCGACGACTCCGCGGCGCTCGACGCGGTGAGCGTCCTGGTCCGGGACGTCGGCGCCAAGCCGGTGCCCGCGGGCGGCCTGGACCGCGCGGCCCTGCTGGAGGCCACGGCGGCGTTCGCCATCGGGCTGTGGTTCGCCGGCGAAGACGCCCAGGCGATCCTGACCCCGGTCGTTCCTACAGCAGGATGATGTATTCCACCATGGTTTCCTCCTGGGTCGCGAAGCGTCCACGCTAACGCGAAACCGGGCCGCCGGGTTGCGCCGTTGAGCGCAACCCGGCTAGTGCGCGCCCACCTCGGTCACCCGGACCACCGCCACCCCGGCCTCGTCCGACGCGGCCAGGTCGACCTCGGCGCTGATGCCCCAGTCGTGGTCGCCCGCCGGGTCGTCGAAGATCTGGCGCACCTTCCAGACGTCCGGCTGCTGCTCGATCAGCAGCAGCTGCGGGCCGCGCGCGTCCGGGCCGGTGCCGAGCGTCTCGTACTCCTCGAAGTAGTCCTCGATCGCGTCTTCCCACGCCTCGGCGTCCCAGCCCGACTCCGCGTCCAGCTCGCCGAGCACGTTCCACGCCCGGCGCCCGAACAGCTCGACCCGGCGGAACAGCTCGTTGCGGACCAGGACGCGGAAGGCGCGCTCGTTGCGGGTGACGGCCGGCGGCTCGGACGGCGGCCGCGCCGAGACCGGGCCCTCTTCTTCCGGGTTCCGCAGCGCTTCCCACTCGTCGAGCAGGCTGGAGTCGACCTGGCGGACCAGCTCGCCGAGCCACTCGATGAGGTCCTGCAGCGACTCGGTCTTGGCCTCGTCCGGGACCGTGTGGCGCAGCGCGTCGTAGACGTCCGCGAGGTAGCGCAGCACCAGGCCTTCGGACCGGGCCAGCTGGTAGAAGCCGATGTACTCGACGAAGTTCATCGCGCGCTCGTACATGTCCCGCACGACCGACTTCGGCGACAGCTCGTAGTCGTCGACCCACGGGTGGCCCTGCCGGTAGCTGTGGAACGCCCCCTGCAGCAGCTCTTCGAGCGGCTTCGGGTAGCTGACGTTCTCGAGCAGCTCCATCCGCTCGTCGTACTCGATGCCTTCGGCCTTCATCGCCTGCACGGCCTCGCCACGCGCCTTGAACTGCTGCTGCGAGAGCACCGGCCGCGGATTGTCCACCGTGGACTCCACAGTGGACACGACGTCGAGGGCGTAGCTCGGCGACTCGAGGTCGAACAGCTCGATCGCGGCCAGCGCGAACGGCGAAAGCGGCTGGTTGAGCGCGAAGTCGAACTGCAGGTCGACGGTGAGCCGGATGATCCGGCCCTGCTCGTCCGGTTCGGACAGTCGTTCGACGACGCCGGCGGCGAGCAGCGCGCGGTAGATCGCGATGGCGCGGAGGATGAGCTTGCGCTGCGACGCCCGGTCTTCGTGGTTGTCCTCGAGCAGGTGCCGCATCGAGTCGAACGCGTTGCCCGGCCGCGAAATCACGTTCAGCAGCATCGAGTGCGTGACCTTGAAGCTGGACGTCAGCGGCTCGGGGTCGGCGGCGATGAGCCGGTCGAAGGTGCTCTCGGTCCAGTTGACGAACCCCTCGGGCGCCTTCTTCCGGACGATCTTCTTTTTCTTCTTCGGGTCGTCGCCCGCCTTCTCGAGGGCCTTGGCGTTCTCGACGACGTGGTCGGGCGCCTGCACGACGACGTAGCCGTCGGTGTCGTAGCCCGCGCGCCCGGCGCGACCGGCGATCTGGTGGAACTCGCGCGCCTTGAGGTGCCGCTGCCGGACGCCGTCGTACTTCGTGAGCGCCGAGAACACGACCGTCCGGATCGGCACGTTGATGCCGACGCCGAGGGTGTCGGTCCCGCAGATCACCTTGAGCAGCCCGGACTGGGCCAGGGTCTCGACCAGCCGGCGGTACTTCGGCAGCATGCCGGCGTGGTGGACGCCGATGCCGTGGCGGACCAGCCGCGAGAGCGTCTTGCCGAAGCCGGCGGCGAACCGGAAGTCGCCGATCAGCTCGGCGATGGCCTCCTTCTCGGCCTTCGACGTCACGTTGATGCTCATCAGCGTCTGCGCCCGCTCGATGGCCGCGGCCTGCGAGAAGTGCACGACGTAGACCGGCGCCTGGCCGCCGTTGAGCAGCTCGGACATGGTCTCGTGCAGCGGCGTCAGCGCGTACCGGAAGGTCAGCGGCACCGGGCGCTGCGCCGACGTGACCACCGCGGTCGGCTTGCCGGTGCGGCGGGTGAGGTCCTTTTCGAAGAAGGAGACGTCGCCCAGCGTCGCCGACATCAGGACGAACTGGGCGTGCGGCAGCTCCAGCAGCGGCACCTGCCAGGCCCAGCCGCGGTCGGGCTCGGAGTAGAAGTGGAACTCGTCGGCCACGACCTGCCCGACCGGGGCGTCCGCCCCGAACCGCAACGCGATGTTCGCCAGGATTTCGGCCGTGCAGCAGATGATCGGGGCGTCCGGGTTGACGCTGGAGTCGCCGGTCATCATGCCGACGTTGTCGGCGCCGAAGATGTCGATGAGCTGGAAGAACTTCTCCGAGACGAGGGCCTTGATGGGCGCGGTGTAGTAGCTGCGGCGGCCCTGGGCGAGCGCGGTGAAGTGCGCGCCGACGGCGACGAGGCTCTTCCCGGAGCCGGTCGGCGTCGAGAGGATGACGTTCGATCCGGAGACGACCTCCATCACCGCCTCCTCCTGCGCCGGGTACAGCTCGATGCCCCGTTCGGCCGTCCAGGTGGTGAAGGCTTCGAAGAGGGCGTCGGGGTCGGGATCCGCAGGCAGGAGGTCTGTGAGAGTCATCAGGCGTCCATCGTGCCATCCGCTCGTCGCAAAGTCGGCAGGGGCGATCGCATCGCGAGTGCGAAACCCGTAGGCTTCGCGGTACCGCGCGTCGACTGGGTGATACTTCCCATCACGCGCGCACACGGGCGGTACTCCGGAGGGCTTAGGAATGGCACAGGACATCATCCCGATCGAACTCGGCCTGCCGCAGGGCGACGTCGTCACCCTGTGGGCGCCGCGCTGGCGGGAAGACGGCGAGGAGTGGGAAGCGTTCCTCGGCGACGAGGACGACCTGTACGCCTTCGCCGACGCGGCGCACCTGGCCGCCTTCGTCCGCACGTCCGAGCGGCACGACCTGCTCGACCACCCGGCGTGGGACGCGGTGCCCTCGCTGAACGTGCCCGAGCTGATCCCGGACGAGGACCACACGTACGACCTCGTGGGCGTGCCGGAGCTGGTCGCCGAGGAGCCGGACGTCTGGCACATCGCGGAGCTGGCGGAGATCGTCGGCATCGTGCGGTCGCTCGCCGACGTCTGCGACCTCGAAGAGGTCCACGAGATCCTCGACTCGACCGAGGGCTTCTCGCTGCTCGACCAGGGCACGCTGCCGTTCACCGGGAGCGTCGGCGTCCAGGTGTGGAACGACCTGTCCGAGACGGTGTCGCAGAAGTGGGACACCGTGCTCGACGCGATCGACGGCCTGGTGACCCAGCCGGAGGTCGACGAGAAGGTGCTGGAGCAGACCGCCGAGGAGCTGGCCGCGTTCCACGAGGAGTCCGCGGAGGCCGAAGCCGGCGCCGAGGGTGAAGAGGACCTCGAAGCTCTGGACGTTGCTTCTTCGGACGAGGACGAGGAAGAGGACGAGGGCCCGGTCGGCTTCTGGGCCGAGGTCGGCATCGACCCGATCAAGATCATCACGTCCGGCGCGGAGTACTACACGCTGCGCTGCTACCTCGACGACACGCCGGTGTTCCTCGGCAGCGAGGGCGAGATCGACGTGTTCACGTCGACGGGCGCGCTGGCCAGGGCCCTGGCGGACGGCAAGGACCTGGCCGACACGGACCTCGCGGACGTGTCCACGTGGGACGAGGTCCTGGCCAAGGCGACGGCGGGCGAGCTCGAGATCGACGTCGACCCGGAGAACACGTACGTCCTGACGGGCCTGGACGCGGACATCGCGGAGGGCCCGGAGGCGATCGACCCGACGCAGCTGGAGCTGGCGGTCGAGCTGATCACGGACGCGGCGGACTGGGCGGGCGACGACTCGGCCGAGACGGCACTGGCGGGCAACGAAAGCCTGGGCTGGCTGGTGTCGTTCGTCCTGCGTCCCGACCCGACGCGCCTGGAGCCGTCGGCGCCGTTCGACGCCGAGCAGAGCGCGTGGCGGAAGCTCGTCGAAACTTTCGAGAACCGCCTCACCGTCGCCTGACGTTCCTTCCGAAGGCCGCCTCCCGAGTTCGGGAGGCGGCCTTCGTCGTGTCCGGGGGCACCCGCCGGCGGACCGCTCCACAGCCGCCGCCGGTTGTGGACAACCTGGCTTGCCACAGCTTCGGCGGCCGGTTCGTGTCGGACGTCGCCGATACGCTGGAGACGGGGGGCGCCCCCGCGGGCGCGGTGAAAGTTTCAGCCTCGGTTCACCCGGGGAGCCGACCCCGTGCTTGCCTGGTCCACTCGCGTACCTGGACGGTCGGCTCGCGTACCTGGACAGTCGGCTCGCGTACCTGGACAGTCGGCTCGCGTACTTCGACGGTCGGTCGGCGTACCCGGTAGGCCGGTCAGTGCTCCGCCGGGCATCTCGCGTGCCCCGGCAGGCATCTCGCGTGACCCAGCGGGCACCTCGCGTGACCCGGCGGGCATCTCACGCGATCCAGCAGGCATCTCGCGTGACCCAGCAGGCATCTCACGCGACCCGCCGGGCATCTCGGGTGACCCAGCGGGCATCTCGCGTGACCCGGCGGGCATCTCGTGGAGTTGCCCCGGTGGGGCGGACACGGGGTTTTCAGGCAGCCAGGGCCTGACGGTAGTTGGTTCGGGCTTCGGCCGGGGTGTTCTGGTCGATGGTGGAGTGCAGTCGGTTGTTGTTGTAGTAGTGCAGCCAGGTGAAGATGTCGTGGCGGGCGTGGGCGCGGGTGGGCCAGATTGAGACGCCGATTTCGGTTTTGAGGGTGGCGAAGAAGGCTTCGGCGACGGCGTTGTCGTAGCAGGATCCCACCCGCCCGACCGAGGGTCGGATCGTGTGTTCGGCCAGCGCGGTGCGGAACTGGCCCGAGGTGTATTGGACTCCGCGGTCGGAGTGAAACACCGCGTTGTCGCTGATGAGGCCGCGGGCCGCCGCGAGGTCGATGGCGTCGCAGACCAGGTCGGTGCGCATGTGATCGGCCATGGCGTGGCCGACGACTTCGCGGGTGTGCAGGTCGATGACGGTGGCCAGGTAGAGCCAGCCTTGGAAGGTGGGCAGGCAGGTGATGTCCCCGACCATGCGCAGTCCCGGCGCGGTGGCGGTGAAGTCGCGGCGGATCAGATCAGCGACTGGGGTGACCGGGCCGGCCGCGGGCCGGGTCAACGCTCGGCGTTTGCGGCGGGTGATCCCGGCCAGGCCGTGCTCGCGCATCAGCCGCTCCACCCGCTTGTGGTTGATGGTGTGGCCACGGCGGTGCAGTTCGGCGGTGATCCGCGGCACTCCGTAGGCGCCGCGGTGCTCGGCATGAATCGTCCCGATCAGGGCAACCAGGTCGGCCTCGGCTTCCGCCCGCGTCGTCCGCGTGGCTTCGGCGGCGACCCATTCGTGGTAGCCCTGCCGGCGCAGGCCCAGGACGTGGCACAACCGCTTGACGCCGAACTCGGTGCGGTGTTCGGAGATGAACCGGTAGCGGTAGATCATCGATCCATCTCGCGCGCAAAATAGGCGGCCGCTTTCCGCAGGATCTCCTTCTCTTTCTGCAGC
>JARAWT010000035.1:0-4840 GCA_033793495.1 Streptomyces sp. MN03-5084-2B
GGCCACCGCGTTCGAGCCCCCGGCCGAGCCCCCGCCGGAGCACGCGGTCAGCACGAACGCGGTGGCCAGCGCGGCCGCTCCCGCCAGAAGCCTCTTCACGATCCGGTACCCCCAGCTTTCGATCAATCGCATTTGGACACCGGTAAAGACGACGTTCACCCGGTCGAGGTTCGTCGGCGAAGGTCACGATTTGGTCAGCCGCAGGTCAACCCGGGGGTGGAGGCGCGAATCAACCCGGATCCGGCCCTGGGGCCGACGAAACCGCGCCGCCGGGCGCCGAAGCTGGGGATACCTTTCGAACCCGGGGAGCGCCGAAATGCCCGACGTCCTGCTCTACGCCGCCATCGCCGGCCTCGTCCTGTACAAGGTCGTCTACCAGCAGGTCCGCGGCACACTGCTCACCCTGAAGACGCTGGTCACCGTGCCGCTCCTGCTCACGGCGGTGGGCGGCTACCTGACGCTGAAAGCGCTGCCCGGCGCGTCCGCGGCCGAGCTGGGCCTGCTCGCCGCCGACCTGCTGGTGCTCGCCGGGCTCGGCGTGCTGCGCAGCACCACGACCACCCTCGCCGAGCGCGACGGCACGACGTTCCAGCGGGGTTCGGCCGTCACGATCGGCCTGTGGGCGCTGACGGTCGCGGTCCGGATCGGCGTGGCCGCACTGAGTACCGCGCTCGGCGTCACCGGCCCGCTGACCTCGGCGTCGATCGCGCTCACCCTCGGCGTGAGCATCGCGGTGCAGAACGCGACGACCTACCGGCGCATCCAGCGCCGCGGCCTGCCGCTCGCCGGACGGCGCCCGGCGGTCAGCCGCTGACGCGGCCCAGCATCCGGGCGTACATCCGCCCCGGGCTGGGCACCGACGGCGGCACCAGGAAGCCCGGCAGCGGCGGCAGCCCGCCGACGAACGCGCCGAGCCGCTCGTACAACGCGGCGGCGCCGGCCGGGCGGGCTTCCGGATCCTTCGCCAGGACTTCGGCGAGCAGCTTGTTCAACGGTTTCGGCAGGCCCGGCACCGGCGGCGGCAGCTCCTTGACCTGCCGCTCGAACACCGCGTACGCGGTCGGTCCGTCGAAGAGCCGCCGCCCGGTGAGCATTTCGTGCAGCACGCAGCCCAGCGCGTAGAGGTCGCTGCGCGGTTCGGCACCGCCCCGCTGGATCTGTTCGGGCGCCATGTACGACGGCGTCCCCAGCAGCTGCCCGGCCCGGGTGAACTGCGCCGCGTCGGCTTCGCGGAGCACCGCCAGCCCGAAGTCCATCACCTTCACGCCACCGTCGGGCCCGAGCATCAGGTTGGACGGCTTGAGGTCGCGGTGGCAGACGGCGAGCGCGTGGGCGGCGGTCAGCACCGCGCACGCCTGCGCCGCGATCGCCGCGGCCCACGGCACCGGCAGCGGGCCGTGCTCGGCGAGCAGGTCGGCCACCGTCACGCCGTCGACGAACTGCATGACCTGGAACAACCGGTCGTCGTGGGTGCCGTAGTCGTACAGCGTCGGGACGCCGGGGTGGTCCAGCGTCGCCAGGATGCGGGCCTCGCGGGCGAAGCGGGCTTCGAGCTCTTCGTCCCGGCCCGGCAGCCTGAGCAGCTTGATCGCCACGCGGCGGCCCAGCCGGCGGTCGTGCCCGCCGTGCACCGCACCCATCCCGCCGCGGCCGAGCGGCAGCTCGTCGAGCTCGTAGCGGTCGGCGATCAGCATCCGTTCCCCTAGTGGCCCGGCCTGAGCCGGCCTTCGACAAGTCCCGCGAAGCCTAGCCGGACCAGCTCGCGGCCCGTTTCGGCCGCCTCGCGCAGGACGTCGTCGAACTCGGCGAGCTCTTTGAAGACCTCGCCGTACTCCCGCTGGACGGCGATCGGGAGCCGCGGGATCCGCACGCGCCTGCCGTCGATCCGGGTGGACGCCGACGCGGCGGGCAGGTCGGCCGCGCGCAGGCAGCCGGCGAGGAAGTCCGCGTCCAGCAGTTCCGCGTCGACGCGGTACACGGTGAGCCCGGCACCCACCGGCCGCGGCGGTCCACTGTGGACGTACGCGATGCCGGTCACCGACGCGACGACGTCGCCCGCTTCGGCCGACGGGTGTTCGGCGTCCGCGCGCACCGGCGCGTACCTGACCTCGACGACACCGGCCTTGACCAGCTCACCGATCGTCGTGAACGCCGGCTCGGCGTCCGCCGTCGCGAGTGGTGGCAGCTGCGGGGTCAGCCCGGCGAACCGGGCTCGCACGGCCTGGAAGGCCTGGCCGGGGTCCTCGTCCCGGGTGCGGCGGCGGGCCGGCGTCAGGTCGACGTCGTCGTCGAGCAGGTCGATGATCCGGACACCGGTTTCCGGGTGCGCCCGGAACTCCCGCCAGCTTTCTTCCACTGTGGACAGTTCGTCGCCCGCTTCGCCGAGCAGCACGGTGGACGGCGGGCGCTCGCCGGGTGCCGGCCGCCGAAGCAGCCAGAGGTCGGGGCCCGCCGGCGTCAGCGTGACGACGGCCCGGACCGCGCCCGCGCGTAGCAGGTTGCCGCGGATGCGCTTGCCGCTGCGCCGCCCGGCCGCCGCGCCGGGCATCAGGATCGCCACCGTGCCGCCGGGTTCGACGTGCGCGAGGCAGTGCTGCACCCAGGCGAGCTCCGGCTCGCCGCGCGGGGGCAGGCCGTATTCCCAGCGCGCGTCGCCGACCAGTTCGTCGTGCCCCCAGGCCCGTTCGTTGAACGGCGGGTCGCACAACACCGCCTCGGCCGCGCGGCCGGCGAAGGCGTCTTCGCGCAGCGCGTCGACCGCGTGCACCTCGGCCTCGATGCCGCGCAACCGCAGCCGCAGCGCCGCGATCGACGCCGTCATCGGGTCACTGTCCTGCGCCAGCACGGTTTTCGCGCCACTCGCCAGCGCGAGCGCGCCGAAGCCGCACGCGGGGTCGAGGATCGTCGACACCGGACCGGCGAGCCGGGCCATCAGCTCGGCGATCGGCTCCGGCGTCGCCGAAAGCCGCCGCGAGTGCGCCTCGAAGTACCGGCGGCACAACAGTTCGAACGCCTCGACCGGGCCCGTCCGGTGCGTCATCTCGCTGAGCAGGGTGAGCAGCTCCGGGTCGTCGAGCGCGCTGTCGAAGGTGTCGAAGACGCCGGCCTGGAAGGCGAAGAAGCCGCCCGCGCGGCTGACGCGCTCGGCCAGGTCGAGGTCGTCGCCGAGGGCGCGCAGGCGCTGCCACGCGCGTTCGCCGGCGCTCAGCTCGAACTTCTTGCCGCGGGCGTGGAACCAGCCGGCGACGGCGGAGAGGCCGAACAGCGGGCTCGACGCCGTGCCGCCGACCGGCTGCGGGAAGTCCGGGTAGCGGCGGCGCCAGTTGCTGACCGCGGCCCGGCCGACCCCGGCGAGCCGCGCGATGTCGGCCGCGCTGACCGTGGCGTCATCGTCCATGGCGAGGACTCTATCGGAGGATGCTCCATTCAGCCGAGACGCTTGTGAACTCAGTCAACCAATGCTTTCATGGGAGCCATGACACACGATCGGTACGTCCTGCGGTACGCCGCGGGGTCGGACGTCGGCAAGCGTCGCCGGGTCAACGAGGACTCGATGTACGCGAGTTCCCGCCTGCTCGCCGTCGCCGACGGCATCGGTGGTCAGCCGCACGGCGAGGTCGCCAGCGCGACGGCGGTCGACGTGCTGCGCGAGCTCGAGGTCGACCTCCGGCGGGTCGACCTGACGAACGTGGACCTGGCCGCGACGCTGGCCGGCGTGGTCAAGTCGATCGCCGAGCGGCTGCACGAGGTGGCGTCGCAGGAGCCGACGACCGAAGGCATGGGCACCACGCTGACGGCACTGCTGTTCGACGGCGCCGAGTTCGCCGCCGCCCACATCGGCGACTCCCGCGGCTACCTCCTGCGCGAAGGCGGCCTGCGCCGGCTGACCCGCGACCACACGTTGGTCCAGGCCCTGGTCGAGGACGGCCGCGTCGCCGCGGAGGACGCCGAGACGCACCCCCGCCGATCGCTGCTGATGAAAGCGCTTCAGACGGCGGGCTCGGGCGACCCCGACATCTGGACGTTCAAGGCCAAGCCGGGCGACCGCTACCTGCTCTGTTCGGACGGCCTGAGCGGCCCGGTCTCCGAAGCGACCTTGCGCGACGTGCTGGACGGCGGCGCGGAGCCGGCCGAGGTGATCCCGGAGCTGATCCGCCTGGCCAACGAGGGCGGCGGCCCGGACAACATCACGTGCGTGGTCGCCGACGTCACGGCCTGACCCACCTTCGCGGGCGGCGGAGGCCATCCGGTATCGTCTCCTGCGGAGGATTGGCCGAGCGGCCTAAGGCGCACGCTTGGAAAGCGTGTTGGGTTCACGCCCTCGCAGGTTCGAATCCTGTATCCTCCGCGCTTGAACAGGCGAAACGCCTGGTTACCCCTCGGGGGTAGCCAGGCGTTTCGTCGTTTCGGTCTCAGTTGGCCCTGTCAGGCCGGCCGATCGCCTTCGTCGTCGTCCGGACGGGCCGTCACGCAGGATCGAGCGCTACACCCGGACCTGGCGCTGGTTCATCGTGATCTTCTTGACGTCGCCGCCACCGGCGAGCTGGACCCATGCCCCGTAAATGCCGTCCTTCACATAGAAGGACCCATCCAGAACCGCACCGATCCGATCACCGTCAAGCAGGAAGTCACTCGCCCGGCCATCCGGGTTCAGATTGGCCCACTGGGAATCGCGACCATCCTTCGCGAAAACCACACCCGCACTGTTGGAGAAAGCGAACCTGTCACCACGGATACTGACCTTCTTGACATCGCCACCACCGGCCAACGGGACCCACGACCCATAAATGCCGTCCTTCACATAGAAGGACCCATCCAGAACCGCACCGATCCGATCACC
>JARAWT010000035.1:4940-110906 GCA_033793495.1 Streptomyces sp. MN03-5084-2B
GCAGGAAGTCACTCGCCCGGCCATCCGGATTCAGATTGGCCCACTGAGAATCCCGACCATCCTTCGCGAAAACCACACCCGCACTGTTGGAGAAAGCGAACCTGTCACCACGGATACTGACCTTCTTGACATCGCCACCACCGGCCAACGGGACCCACGACCCATAAATGCCGTCCTTCACATAGAAGGACCCATCCAGAACCGCACCGATCCGATCACCGTCAAGCAGGAAGTCACTCGCCCGGCCATCCGGATTCAGATTGGCCCACTGAGAATCCCGACCATCCTTCGCGAAAACCACACCCGCACTGTTGGAGAAAGCGATCCGGTCGCCGGAGAGCTTGAACGACTTGACGTCACCGCCTCCGGTCAGCTTGTGCCACTGGTCGTAGAGGCCGTCCTTGACGAACAGGTCGCCGTCGAGGATCGCCCCGATGCGGTCGCCCTCCAACTGGCTCGCAGACGATCGCCCGTCGGGGTTGAGCACCGCCCAGCCGTCGTCACGGTTGTCCTTGCCGAAGATGATGCCGGCCCCGTTCGTGAAGGCGAACCGCGGCACGGTCACGTAGGTGGGCGTGCCGGTACCGCCGCCCGAGCCGCCGGAAGAGCCGCTGACGCGATACATCGGAAGCTCGCCTGCCGGAGGTGCGCCGCCCCCACCCCCGGGCCCGCTCTTCGGTGTCGGGATGGGCACCCCTGCCGGGCGGCTGACCATCTCAGCCCACATGGGCGAACCGACCGTGGTGGCCTTGCTGTAGTTGGCGACGCTGAACAGCTTTGAATAACGCCCGGTCTGGACGATCTTGCAGTCCGATCGCTGCAGCACCTCGGCGATGTCGTAGTTGATCCGGGCGCTGCCCACTCGCCAGTAAGCCACGGTACCGGAGGGAACGGTAACCGCGTAAGCGAATTCACTCCCCCAGGAAGCCTCAGTCGTGCCCGCCGAGGAGAACTTGGCAGACACCTCACCGAAGATCGCGTCAGCCTTGGCGGAGATTTCACCCGTGAGCGTGAGCTGGTCCTTCCCGCCCTTACTCATCTTGACTGTCTGCGTGACTGTTTCCGGATAGTCCTTGTTGTCGACGTATCCTTCCTCGTACGGCCCCCAGCTGATGTTGGAGAACGTGACCTCGTGCAAGGTCATGACATCGCAGCTCGGCGTGCCGGCAAATGCCTGGCCGCCCCCATTCAATCCCACCACGCTCAGGGCTGCCGCCACGGCCATGGAGACAACGCCAAGGCGGGACGCCTGCCGGCGCATCCGGCGACGGCCGGGGCTCTGGGGTGGAGTTCTCATGATTCTGCTACCTCGTTCAATCGAAAGCCATGACCGCATTGAAAGAATTGTCCAAACCCTTGTTCCCGAGCCCCTCGGAAGCACTTCCCAGGTGAGCAGGCAGGCGGGCACCACGGGGGATCATGGCCAGGCCCAGCTTCAGGTCGGCATCAACCCGGCTTCAGCGTCAGAGCAGCCGTTCCAGCGCCACCACACGCTGTTCGCGTTCGTCGACCACGGCCGTGAAGGGTCAAGGAACGGTCGCCGGCCTCTCACGCTGTGCGACCAGCCGACGTGGGCCGATTCGACTCGTCGGGGGTTGCTGCACCGAACCGAACTCTTCGCGATGGTCTCAGTTCCAGTCTCGTTCGCACCAGTTCGGGACAGGTCAGCGTGGTGCACCTTGACGCTCTGACCTGGGAGGAAGCGGTCGCGGACCCCCGCGAACAGAGGGCAGCAGACTTGGAAGGCGTGTTGGGTTCACGCCCTCGCAGGTTCGAATCCTGTATCCTCCGCCGCAGTAACCAGGCAACGCCGGGCAGCCTTTCACGGGCCGCCCGGCGTTTCGTCGTCTTCGGCCCTCTTGCCACTCGTGCCTCGTGCGACCCACCGTAGGTATGTCCTGGACACGGTTACGCGGCACTTTCGGCGCAGTCGAACGTGAAATGCCTTCAGTGCTGCGGAATTATGCGCCTGTACGAGGAGTTACGAACAGGGCTGACCGAAGGCCGTTACTCCGGTCGCGCTAGTCTCACCAGCACCTCGCCCGCCCCTGTCGAGAAAGGCCAGCAGTGGCACGAAAACCGCTCTGACCTGGGGTTAGCGCTGGCCAGCGACTTCAGTGCGCGGTACTGGTGCCGGGACGACCCCCGCACAGACCGTGATCGGCTCGGCCCCGGACGTTACACGTCCGGGGCCTTGCTGATTGCGGGCCCGCGATCACTCGGCAAAGTCTGATGATCACCCTGAGTCGCTGGATCTGTTTCAATGGAATCCGTCCCCGTACGACACCAGATTCGAGGAGTAGAGGCCCGATGGCCGGAGTCGAAGAGATCCGCGCTGGCATCGCGCTCGCCAACGAGAAGGCGTCCGCGAGCATCGCCGCCCTGCAACAGGCAGCGCAGTCTCTCGAAGAAGCCCAGCAGTCGCTCGCACAGGCGACGCAGGGGAGCAGCCAGCACGAAGTGAGCCAGGCGCACGGACTCCTGGCGGAAGCCCTGCAAGGCATCAACGGCTTGCAGAGCACCGTCCAAGCAAGCATTTCCTCCGCCGACTCCTACTCGGCGCGTCTCTAGCCGGATGACGCTCGCCGAACTCCACCAGCTGCTCACCGCTGCCGTGACCGGGCTCGCCGACGCGCGCGCCCACTCCGAACGGGCCACAAGCCTGCTCGGAGAAGCCCGGCAAGCTCTCGTGGACGCCCAGGCCAAGGCCGATCCCTGGCTTCCTTTGCAGTACGCACAGGCCGGCGAGGGGCTGGACCAGCTCCTCGTCCGCCTGCACGCCGCCGAGGATCTGGTGAGCGGATACCGGTCGCGCCTGTAATCCTTTCTTGGGGACACTTTTTTCTTGGGGACGCCGATGGCCAACAAGTCAGCCGAGCAACGCAACCGCGTCGAAACCGCACTCGACCGGGTCCGCCATCAGATCGGGCTGGTGCTGGGCGCGGCGGCCGGGGCGCGCCAAGCCGCGGAAGCCGACCTCGCGAAGCTCCAGCTGGAGCGGGACATCGTCAAGGTCGGCATGAACCACGCCAGCGCCGACCAGCAGAACGAGTGGTCACGCCACCCCGCCGCGCACGAAGTGTTCGGCGCGCTCGGCAGCGTGCGAAGCGCTTTCTACACCGATTGGAGTCAAGGCCCCGCGACCCTGCGGGAGCTGGTCGCGCAGAGCGCACCCGGCTCGGCCGGGCTACCGCCGGGCGACTGGCTCGGCAAGGTCGGGCACAACGCCGGCCTGACCTCGCCCGGGCTGTGGCGCGTCGGCTCGGCCACCGCCGCCGGCGGTGACGCGACCCGCACGTTCGACGTCGCCGTCCCGTTGCTCGACGAGTCGCACCTGGCGATCACGTCGGCGCCGAAGACGCGGCCCGCGATCGACGGCATAGTGCAGAACCTGCTGGTCCGCGTGCTCTCGACGTTCGAGCCGGGCGCGGTGCGCGTGCACCTGTGGGACATCGGGCAGCTGACCGCGATCCTGCCCGACCTCTACCCGCTCAGCCAGACCAGCGCGCTCTCGCTGTACGACCCGGGACGGCTGGAGGACCTCCTCGACGAGCTGGCCGGGCACATCCGGCGCATCCACGCCAGCTGCATGTCCGCCGGGTACACGTCGCTGCGGGAAATGCGGGCGAAGACCGGGCAGCGGGGCGAGCCGTACCGCATCGTCGTGCTCTACGGCAACGGCGAGACCCTCGAGCCCGAACGCGCCCGCGACCTCAAGCGCGTCGCGAGCGGTGCGCTGGCGGCCGGCATCTGCCTGATCATGGTCGACGTGCCGACCGCGGTGAGCGCGCCCGTCGAGACGCTGAGCCTGCTCGACGACCGGCACGCGATCAGCAGCATGTCCGGCACCGACCTGGTCGTCGACCTCGACGCCGCAATGCCGTCCGCGCAGGTGATCCGCGCTGTCGACACGATCGCCAAGGCGCTGATCGCCAAGCAGGGCGGGCCGCGGTCGTTCGACGACCTCCTGCCCGCCGAGCTGGGCCAGGAGAGCTCGGCGCGCGAACTGCGGGCGCCGGTCGGCTTCTTCGAAGGCGAGCCGGTCGAGGTCGTGATCGGCGACGCGAGCCCGCACGCCCTGATCGGCGGTCCGTCCGGTTCGGGCAAGACGAACTTCCTGTACGCGCTGCTCGGCAGCCTCGCGGCCCGGTACACCCCGGAAGAGCTGGCGCTGTACCTGCTGGACTTCAAGGAAGGCGTCTCGTTCGCCGGCCTGGCGCCGGGCCGGAAGGACGCGAGCTGGCTGCCGCACGCGCGGCTCGTCGGCGTCAACGTCAACACCGACCGCGAGTTCGGCCTGGCGCTGCTGCGGTTCCTGGCCGACGAGCTGCGCCGCCGGTCGGCGGCGGCGAAGGAGCACGAAGTCACGAACCTCGCCGATCTCCGCGAAGCCGATCCGGGCGGGCACTGGCCGCGGATCGTCGCGGTGATCGACGAGTTCCAGTACCTGTTCGCAGGCCGCGACCAGGTGACCGCGACGGCGACGCAGCTGCTGGAGGACATCGCGCGGCGCGGCCGGTCGCAGGGCATCCACCTGGTGCTGGCCAGCCAGGACGTCGCCGGCATCGAGGCGTTCTGGGGCAAGCCGGCGGTGTTCGAGCAGTGCACGCTGCGGATCGCGATGCCGAAGGCGCGGCGCGTGCTGGCCGAGACGAACAACGCGGCGGTGTCGGCCCCGAAGTGGCACGCGGTGATCAACCACGACTCCGGCGTCGCGCACGGCAACCAGCTGGCCCACGTCCCCGACGCGAGCAGCAAGAACGTCTTCGTCCGGCTGCAGCACCGGCTGTGGGAGGCGTACGCGGGCCGCTTCCCGCGGCCGCGCCTGTTCGACGGCGCGCACCAGCCGGTCCTGGAGCAGTTTCCGGCCTACCTGGACCTCAAGCCGAACTCGAAGCCGCGGGCCCTGCTCGGCCAGTCGATCGACGTCACCGAGACGGCGTGCGGCGTCGACCTGCCGCGCGCGCCGGGCCGCAACGTCGCGGTGCTCGGCTCGGCGACCGCCGAAGCACTGTCCATCATGGATTCTTCGGCGCGGTCGCTGTCCCGGCAGTACGAACCGGGCGAAGTCGAGTTCGTGCTGAGCTGCCCGATCGAGGCGTGCGCCGACGCGGCGATGGAGCTGACCGACCGGCTGCGCGCGGACGGCCACGCGGCCTCGCTGGTGGAGGACCTGACCGGCGTCCTGGAGTCGATGACCGGCTCGATGTCCGGCGGCGCGAAGGTGCTGCTCCTCTACGGCGTCGACGCGGCGCTGCCGTCGCTGGAAGCCAAGGCGGCCGGCCAGCTGAAGAGCGGCCTCGACCACCTGCGGGTGATCCTGAAACAGGGGCCGGGCCACGGCATCCACACGATCGGCTGGTGGCGCAGCATCGCCCGGCTCAAGGACACGCTGGGCTTCGGCGGCACCGACGACATCGGCACCTGGGCGGCACTCGACGTCCAGGGCAACGAGCTGTCGCCGTTCGCGGCGGGCCAGGTCGTGCACTGGTCGCCGCGGCCGGGCCGCGCGTTGTTCTTCGACCGCACCACCCACGGCGCACCCGAAGTGATCATCCCGTTCCAGCGTCCGGAGAACGACCGATGACCGACGACGCCACCGCGGCCATGCGGTACAAGGAAATCATCGCCCTTTCGCGGGGTTCGGCGGAGAACCTGCGCGAGTGGGAACTGGCGCGGGCCGAGGCGCTGGCCACCGAGATCGAGGCGGCTTCGGCCGCGATCGAAGTGGCGACCGAGCGCGAAGCGAGGGCGGCCGAGCGCGCGACGCGCTGGTGGAAGATGGCGCTGCACAACATCCAGGGCCTGCCGTGGCTCGACCCGGGCGACGACCCGCGCCCGGTCTCCACGGCGCGCGCGGCCTACCTGGAGCGGTACCTCGAGGAGGTCAAGCCGAGCTACCAGGAGCTGGTCCAGGCGGTACTGGCCCTGGGGTGGCGGGCCAAGCGGGCGGCCGCGAAGCAGCGTGGGGAGCAGCCGCCGCCCGCCTAGACGTCGAACACCGTGTCGTAGGAGGTGTCCTCCTCCACCGGGGCTCGCCTGCGCTGCGGTTGCGGTTGCGGCGGTGCTTGCCCGGGTGGCTGCTGCGGCTGCTGCAGTCGGGCCCCGGAGGCCACGGCTTCCCGGATGGCGGCGGTGATGGTCCGGCTCAACGTGACGGCGTCGAACCGCATGGCTTCGGGGGCGAGCCGGACTTCGCTGACGACGCCCCCGGGCCCGGCGAGCACGGTGACGGACCGGTCCGGCGAGGTGACGGTGGTGTGTTCGCTGCCGGCGATCCCCGCGAGGAGGCGCTGGTTCTCGGCCTTGCGGTCTTCGATCTGCCTGAGCTGCCAGCGCATTTCCTCGATGAGCTGCGCGTTGCCGCTCATGCGAACCTCCCCGGCTGATGCGGCGTGAAGACGAACTCGTAGTACTTCCAGGCTCGGTGGTCGATCAGCGAGTAACCCCGGCTGTACGCGACCCGAAGCAGGTCCTCCTGGGACAACCCTATTTCCATCTTCCGGATGCACACCCGGGCCCGGCCGTCGAGCTGGGCGGCCAAGCGCGCCATTTGCTCCTCGCTCGACTTCGTCGAACGAAGCACACGGACGATCGTCAGCGTCAGGCCGCCGACGGCCACAACGCCCATCAGAACGAGGAAGATCACCCGCAGGACGGGAGAATCGGGTGAACCGGCTGCCACCGTGCTGATCACGAAATTTCCCCGCTGCGAAGGCTCCATGCCACCCTCGCCGTCGCTTCGGCGACCGCGGGCCAGGCATCTTCGGACTCCGCCGCCACCGACAGGATCACCACGGACCGGCCGTCCGGCAGCGGAATCTGGTACTCCGCCTTGATCTGGGTGCGCACGTCACGTTCGGGCAGGTGGAACTCGCCACCGCTGATCGCCACGACGGCCGGCCCGATCGGGAGCCGGACCGGCTGCACCACCGCCCGCTTGTGGCGGCCGCGGTACTCCTCGGCCATGGCCGCCACCAGGGCGTCACGGCTGCCGGGTGCCTCCGTAGGCCACTGCGCCACGCCGAGCGTCAGGGTCGCGACGTCACCCTTTCGAGGCCCGACGGCGAACTTGCCGAAGACCCGGATGCCGTTGGCCTGCATGGTCGGCACCAGCGCCATCAGATAGCTGCCGAACTGCTCGGGGCTCGCCCCGGACGCCACGTTTTCGGCCACCATCCAGGCGTGCCCGCGGTTGAGCTTGTCGTCGCTGCCCACCGGCATGCCGGCGAACCCGGGCGGCAGGTCGATTTCCAGAGGCATCAGTTCCACACCTCGTCTTCTGCCCGCGCACGCCGGTGCTCCGGCGCGTTGTCGGCCTGCATCCCGGCTTCAGCAGCGTTGTTCACCGCGACCCCGATCCATGGCAACGGCCCGGCCACGACCGAGGAACCGGTGACCGCCCACTGGCCGGCGTCCTTGGGCACCCAGTAGTTCTTGAAGTCGTCCAACGGGCTCTCGAAGTCGTTCCCGGCCACGGTTTCGCCCGCCAGCTGGGCAACCAGTGCGCCATAGGTCGCGCCCTTGATCACGCTGTCGGGCATCATCGGGTTGATCCCGGCCAGGGAAGTCACCGCACCCGCCACGTCGAAGATCAAGGTCTCGGACGCCACGTCCGCGCCGGCCGCCTTGGCAACCGCGTGACCGCCGAGTGCGGCCAGGCCGAACGTGGTCGCGACCAGACTCGTGACCTCTCCGGCCGGGGACGGGAGAACGTCACTGAGGACGCCGAGGCCGTTGCCGATGTCACCCGCCACGTCCGAGACCTTGGAGAGCAGCTCGGCGTGGTCCTGGACGAAGTTCCACGCCTCGTCGACACCGTCCGCGAGGGTGTTCGACAAGTCGACAAGTGCCCCACCGACCGCGTCAGCCAGCTTGTCGAGGACATCCGGCTCGTCCGGCGCCAGCTCCTTCGCCTTCCGCAGCAGCTCCGCGACCCGGCCCGCGGCCTCCTCGTGCTCCTGCTGAAGCTGCTTCGCCGCGTCTTGGACGTTCTGGCAGCCGTCGACGGCGGTCTGGAGCTGCCGGCCCGCGTTGTCGAGGAGGCGCTGGGCGAGTTGCAGGGACTGCTGGTCCGGGAACGTCCGGTCGGCCAGCGCCAGATCCGGGTTCGCGCGCGCCTGCTCGGCCGCCCGGGCCGCCGCTTCCGCGCGGGCCTCCAGCTCGGCCGCGCGCTTCTGCAGGTCACCCAGGCTCTGCACCCAGCCTTCGAGCGCGTCGGCGGCTCGGTTCATCGACTTGGCGGCATCGTCGAGGTAGCCCGGCAGCGGGCCGACGCGCCGGGCGAAGGCGTCGCTCGCCTCGCCCTGCCAGATGCCCTGCTTCCGGACGATCCGGCGCAGCGAGTCGTCGGCCTCGGTCAGGGTGCCGCCCACCGCGCGGTACTTGCCGGCGAGGTCGGTGCTGCCGTCCAGGTCGCCGGGCGCCGGGTCGAAGCCCAGGGCCGGGAAGTCGCGGACGCTCACCGGTCGAGTCCGTTCAGGAGGTCGGTGATGCCGCCGGTCGCGCCGCCGCCGACCGGGTGGTCGTCGCGCTCGGCCTGCTCGTTGATCCCCGGCACGCCCCCGGTGTAGCCACCACCCACCGGACCTTCGCCCAGGTCGGCTCCCGGATCGGTCCGCTCGGCCAGGTCGTCGATCCCCCGCACCCCGCCGGTGTAGCCACCGCCCACCGGGCCTTCGGCCGGCTGCCCGATCCGCGGGTGGTTCCCCTTCACCCCGCCCGTGGGCTCACCCCCGGCGGGACCGTCTCCCAGCACCGCCGAGCCGAACTTCCCCAGCTCGCCGCCGAACTGGGCCTCGATCTGCTCGTACTTCTGCTTCGCCGCCTTCAGCCGCTCCGTGACTTCCGCAGCCGCCTCGCCGAGGCGGCCGATGCCGAAGCCCCAGGCCTCCTCGAACTCGACGCCGGCCTTGCCCAGCTCCGCGGTGCCGAGGGACCCGAACGCCCCACCGCCGCCGAGCTTCTTGTTGGCGTCGGTCATCTTGCCCGCCGCCGTGTCGAGGTCGTCGATGAGCTTGCCCAGCTCGTCGACCTTCACCGCATACCCGTCCACGCCACCCTCCCCTGTGGTTCCGTCCACCCTATGACGACCGTCAACGCTCCGGGGTTCCATCGTCACCCATCGGAGCGGAAACGAGAAAGGCCACCACCGGGCAAAGCGCCCGATGGTGGCCTTTTCCGCCGCGGAACTACTTGCCGAAGACCTGCTCCAGCCAGTCGAGGAAGTCGTAGAACCCGTCCTCGACGGGGTTGCCCGCACCCGGCCGGAACCGGATCACCTGCGGGTCGTGGTCACTGGCCTGGTCGGCGAACTCCGCGTTGATGTGGACGACGTCGTAGTCCACCCCGCGCGGCGCCCGCGACGCCAGGATGTGGTCCAGCACCTGCGACTGGCCCTCGAAGACGTAGCTGTACCGCTCGGCTTCGGGCACCGACGCGATCAGGTCCTTCAACGCGCCGCCCGCGGTCAGCGTCTGGACCGCCGACGAGAACGGGTAGTCGTTCAGGTCACCCGCCACGACGATGTTGGCGTTGCGATCGGCCGCCAGCAGCGAGTCGACGAACCCGCGCAGCACCGTCGCCTGCTTGGCCCGCTGCACCTCGGAGCTGCGCGACGGCGGCTGGAACCGGCCGTGCGTCGGCTGGTCGCCGCCCTTGGAGTTGAAGTGGTTGGCGATGACGAACACCGTGCGGCCCTTGAACACGAACTCGCCGGCGAGCGGCTTCCGGCTGGTCGTCCACGCTTCGTTCGCGGGATCGACCCGGCCCGGCGACGCGGTCAGGTGCGCCTTGCCGTGCTCGCGCACCACGCCGACGGCCGTGGTCGACGTCCCACCCGGACGGTCCACAAAGGACACCCGGGCCGGGTTGAACAGGAACGCCACCCGGATGTTGCCGCCCGGCTGGCCGCCGTCCTGGTCGTTGACCGGGTCGATCTCGCGCCACTGGTAGCGCGGGCCGCCCTTCGCCACGATGGCGTCGGTGAACTTCTGCAGCGTCTGGTCGGCCGCCACGGTGCCGTCGTCGGTCGCGCCCGTGTTGTCCTGGATCTCTTCCAGGTTCACGATGTCCGGCGTTGCCAGGTGCGTCACGATCGCCTCGCCGAGGCGGTCGTACTTCGCCTGCGGGTCGCTCGGCGCCAGGTTCTCGACGTTGTACGTGGCGACGGCGAGCTCGCCGGTCCGCTGCTTGCGCGTGGTCTCGCCCTGCAGCCCGTTGTCCTTTTCGGTCCCCAGCACGCTGGCGAACAGCGTGTAGCCACCGAAGTTGCTGTACTCGACCGGCCCGGACGTGGTGCCGGTCAGCACGTCACCGACGTTGAGCTTCGGGAACGGCCGCTCGGCGAACGGGATCAGCGACGAAACCTTCATGACGCCGCTGTTGAGCTGGTCGTAGCCGAGGTAGACGCTGCCGCCGCGGACCGACTTGTGCTGGTCCGGCTTCGACGTCACGTACAGCTCGTTGAACGAGTTCGTCGGGCCGACGACCCGCGCGTCGGTGACCGAAACGATCTCGCTCTCGTGCGCCTCCCAGAAGTCGAGCGCGTACTTGGACGGCTCCAGGGTGAGCGGCTCGATGTTCCCGCCGGGCGACGGCGCGTACGTCGTCGGCACGGTGTCCGGGTTCAGCACCGTCGGGACCGGCAGGGCGTTCCCGTGCGAGTCGACCGTCCACTGTGCACTGCTCAGCTCGGTCAGGGACTGGTAGTTCGACGTCGCGGGCGCGTCCGGGTAGAACTCGCGGACGGTGCCGGTGGCGGTCACCGCGTCGCCGACCGCGACGGCCGGGCTCGTCGAGCCGGTGAAGACGAACAGGCCCTCGCTGGTGCGCGGGTCGCTGTCCGGGTTGGGGTCGGTGACCCAGAAACCCCGGGACGAGCCGAACGTCCGGGTCGCGGTGACGACGCCGGTGACGCCGGAGACCTTCTTGTCCTTGAAGGGCGAAATCCGGGTGGTGCCCTGGATGTCGTGGATCTTCGCCGGGGTCGGCGCCGGGCCGGGGTCCCCGCCGGTCGACTCGCCCGCGGTGTTGGTCGGGGTCGGCTCGCCGGCGGTGAAGTCGGCGGCGTTGTCGTCGGTGTCGGCGAGCGCCGTGCCGCGCGCGACGGACGTCGTGTTCGACGGCGCCGCGGCCGGGTTGCCCTCGCGCACGGTCGCCGCACCGAAGCCGACGAGGTCCTTGATCCGCGCGTCGGCCGCGCAGTCGGCCACGGTCTTGCAGGCCAGCGCGGTGGTGCCGGAGACGAGGGCGATCGTGCCGGCGGTGGCCGACATCGCGATCGCGCCGGTCGCGTCCGGCGTGGGCAGCGCGACGGTGCTGCCGGAGCCCTTGCCCTCGGCCACGAGGTACCGCCCACCCGGCGCAACGCTGCCGGCCAGCGGCGTCACCTGCCAGGTGCTCGACGGGCTCGCCGAACCGGGCAGGTACTGGACGCTGAAGCCGGCCAGGCTCGCGACGGCCGCGCCGCGGTTGGCGAGCTCGACGAAGTCGCTGGTGAGCGTCGCGCCGGAGTTGCCACCACCGCCGTAGACCTCGGCGATGACCGCGTCGGCGCTGGGTGCGGCGAGCGCGGCCGGTGCGGCCACGCCGCCGAGCACCAGGCCCGACGCGACGGCCACCGTGAAGGCAGCCTTGGATCTGTGGGTCTTGGTCACCCTGAGTCCCCTTTGTGCTTGAACAGTCGTGGCATAGTCCCCCGAACAAGTGAGGAGGAGGAAGACAAAGGTGCAACGATTCGTAACAACTACTTTCGTCGTCACTCACTCGGCAGAGCAGGTTTCGTGATCACGCTCGTTATCGGCGGAGATGTCCACCTCCCCGCCCGCACCACCCCTTCGGCCGCCTTCGACCGGCTGGTCCCCCTGCTCGAAGGCGCCGATCTCCGGTTCGCGAACCTCGAAGGCCCCGTCGACGCGGCGGCGGCCGAAGCGCTGAAGTCGACCGGCATCGACGTCGTCTCGGCCGCCAACGACGCGCCCCACCCGGCGGCGAGCCTCGCGGCCCTCGAGCACGCCGGGATCGCGCACTGCGGCGCGGGCGCGAACCTCGACGCCGCGCACGCGCCGGCGGTGCTC
Organism: Streptomyces sp. MN03-5084-2B; assembly: GCA_033793495.1. GTDB lineage: Bacteria > Actinomycetota > Actinomycetes > Mycobacteriales > Pseudonocardiaceae > Amycolatopsis. The sequence continues at coordinate 17,018 of JARAWT010000035.1, forward strand.
GAGCGATCCGGCGAAAAGGTCGCATTCCTGGCGTACACGTCACTTCGCCGCCCACTCGCCGCGCCGGCGGACTTCCCGACGGTCGCGCAAGCGTTTGCGACGACGGCTTACCAGCCGGATCCGCACGTCGCGGAGATCCCGGGCCGTCCGCCGCTCGTCCGCACCACGCCGGTGCCCGAGCACCTGGACCGGCTGGTGGCCGACATCGAGCAGGCGAAGCGCGACCACGACCACGTCGTCGTCTCGATGCACTGGGGCCTGCCGGGCGCGGAGCTCGCCGAATACCAGGTCACCTACGGGCGCGCGGCCATCGACGCCGGCGCCGACCTGGTCGCCGGGCACGGCTCGCACACCATCCAGGCCGTCGAGGTGCACCGCGGCCGGCCGATCCTCTACGGCCTCGGCAACCTCGTCTCCGACCGGCCGGACGGACTGCTGGCCGGGTGCATGTTCGGCGACGAACCGCGGCTGGAGCTGATCCCGGTGCGGCGGACCGCCGGCCAAGAGTGCGAGCCGCTCGCCGGCGACGAAGCGGACAAGGTGCTGCGGTACGTCGCGGAGGTCTCGGCCCTGCGCTCGGCGAAGGTGACCGTCCATAGCGGAATCGCATCGGTACTCGTTGGCGCGTAACGGATTGCGCCCGCTCTGTGACAGTGGGACACCGACGTGTCACCCATCCGGCGCATCTGCCTTAAATGAAGGTCAAGGGCCGGAACAACCTGCGTGAAGCGGCGGTACGGTCTGCGTGAGCCGCCGGAAAAGTGGCACAGACCACTCCCCGACAGCTCGCTGTCGGCACAACACGGGGGGAGGGAGAACGATCGTGTGGGGGCTGATTGTTCTCAGCTGCGTGTTCGTGCTGGTGCTGGGGATAGCCGCGGTCGTGGACCTTCGGGACCACGACCGCGGCGAGCACCGCGTCTAGCGCACCGCCTGCCTCGCCCGGTACCGGCCGAGGAGCGTGCGAGCGCCGGCGAGCGCGACCCGCCCGGCGCCCTTCGCGCTCGCGGCCAGCACCGTCGTCCAGTCGAAGTAGTCACGCCAGAGCACGATCCGGCCCGCCTCGACCTGGAACGTGCCGCACACCCAGAACTCCGCTTCCCACGCGCCGCGGCGCAGCACGTCGGTGCGCTCGGTGAGCACGACGTTGCCGTCCGCGGCGATGTGGTGGGTCCGCGCCTCGAACCCGGAGCCGTACTTGGCCATCGCACGCAGTTGCTTCTCGAACGCCGCGACGCCGCGGGCGGGCGGCAACGGCACGTTCTGGTACACGATGTCGCTCGCCACGAACGTCAGCGCGCGGTCGACGTCGAGCTCTTCGAGGGCGTTGAGGAAACCGGTCACCACTGCCTTGGGTTCATCGGTCATGACCCCAGGCTACTGCTCAGTAAGGCCGGTCGCCCGCGATCGCGACGCGCTCGGCGATCCGGACGTGCGGGTGGTAGTCGTTGACCGCGTAGTGCTGGGTCGCGCGGTTGTCCCAGAACGCGACCGAGTTCGGCCGCCAGCTGAACCGGACCTGGAATTCGGGCGTGTGAGCCTGCAGGAACAGGTACCGCAGCAGCCGGTCGCTCTCGGCCCGCTCCAGGCCCACGATGTGCGTGGTGAACGCCTGGTTGACGAACAGGGTGCGCCGCCCGGTTTCCGGGTGCGTCCGGACCACCGGGTGCTCGACCGGCGGGAAGCGGTCCTGCCACCGCGCCAGCAGCGCGGGATCGGAGAACCGGTCGAAGCCGGGGAGGTAGTCGTGCACCGCGGTGAGCCCGTCGATGCGGTCGCGGACGGCTTCGGGCAGGTTGTCGTAGGCCGCGGCCATGTCGGCCCACATCGTGTCGCCGCCGACGGGCGGCACCTCGATCAGCCGCAGCACCGAGCCGAGCGCCGGTTCGGGCCGCCAGGTGACGTCGGTGTGCCAGATGTTCTCGTAACCGGGCATGGCCGCGGTGCGCTCGAACCGGGTGACGGCGTCGTCGTCGCCCGCCGGGATGAACGGGTTGGTCTCCAGCTCGCCCCAGTTCGCGGCGAACCCGCGCTGCTGCGCCGAGGTGATCCGCTGGTCGCGGAAGAAGAGCACCTTCCACTCGAGGAGGGCGTGGTTGAGCTCTTCGCGCAGGTCAGGGCCCACCGGCTCGCCGAGGTCGACGCCGTCGACCTCGGCACCGATCACCCGGCCCAGCGGACGGAGGGCGAACAGCTCGTACTGCTTTCGCTGCGGTTCCCGGAGAATTCGCGGGCCTTCGACGATGCCATCCGCGGGCGTGACGGCTCCGCGCAGCTGAATCCGGGCAGGAAGATCTACGGACATGGTTGTGCTCCAAGGGTTTTCGGGGAAATCGGACGCCGGGTTCGCCTCAGGCGGGCGGCGAACCCAGGCGGCCGCGGCGCAGCAGGAGCTCCACGACGCCCTCCCCGATCGACCGCGCGGTGGCCCGGATCGGCGTGCTTTCCGAGGTGGCGGGCATGCGTCCATGGTCGCGTCCTTCCCGACGCGCGGTCAAGACGTCCACTGGGTGGAACGCTTACAACGCCGCAGGTCACCGCGATGCAGGCGGCTCGGGAGCATGCGGCAAGATCTTCCACGATCGGGTGAGCGCCCTTGATGACGGAGGTCCCCATGCCGGAAGGCAGAGGCTCGCGGATCAGCGACAACCCGGGGCTTGGCCCCGGGGCCGGGGGCTTCGCCACCCGGAACCCCCCGGAGAAGGGTGCCCGGCTTCGCGCCGCCGCCGACCTGCTCGACCAGGCGGCGGCCGCGGACGACAAGGCGGCGGGGAGGTTCGCCGAAGCCCGCGTCGATTCGACGCCGTTCGGCATCTCGCCGCAGGCACGCGAACTGGCGGCGCGCTGGACCACGGCACTGGCCGCGCGAGAAGCGGACGCGCGCGTCCTCGGCGACGCGACGTCGGACCTGGCGGGCCGGCTGCGGATGGCGGCCGGCAGCACCCGGAGCACCGGCTTCCGGGGGCGGTTAGCGGTGGCGCCGTGACCGCCGAGGTCTTCGAGCACCCGGCACTGTCGTCGGCCGCGGCCGAGCTGGCGCAGCTGCGCGCGGCGGCGGGCCGTCTCGGCGTCCCCGACCCGGTCGCGGCGCTGCGCCACCTCGACTGCGCACCGGCGTCGATCCGCACGTCCGCCTCGGCGCTCGACACCGGCGCGCTGGCGGTGACCTCCGCGCAGGCGGAGTTCCGCGCCGGCGTCGAGCGCGCGGAAAACGGCGGCAGCACCGAGACGTTCGGCACCTGGGCGGACACAGTGGACGGTCAGTACGCCGCGGCGGCCCGCGCGGCCGCGGAGACGGCGGCGCTGGGCGTCCGCATCGCCGACCGGCTGGACGAGCTGGCGGCGGAGGCGTCCGAAGAGGTGTGCGCCCTCGCTTCCACCGCCTCGGCCGCGGTGTCGGCGGTGCTGGCCGGCGACCGCTCGGCCGAGGTGGTCAGCGAGGTCAGCGCCACGTGCACGGCGGTGATCCGGACCGTGCAGAAGAAGCTCGCGGCGCTGACCGTGCTGGCGGCCGAGCTGGAGCCGCTGACGGCCCCGGTCGTCGAGCTCAGCTGAAGTGCTCGCGGGCCCACTCGGAGAAGGGCCGCGCGGGGTGCCCGGTGACGCGCGCGACGTCCGGCGAGACCGGCTCCGGATCCTCGACGAGTGACGCCCAGTGGTGCACCGCGCCGGCCGCGAACTCCGCACCGAGGTACTGGCTCAGCTGCGCGATCGCCTCATCCGGCGGCTGTTCTTCCCACGTGACGGGCGTTCCGAGCGCTTCCCCGATGAGCCGCACCTGTTCGGCCTGCGCGAGGGATTCCGGGCCGGTGACGAGGTAAGTCTGCTTCGCGTGGTCCCGGGTGAGCGCCTCGACGGCCATGTCGGCGACGTCGCGTTCGTGGACGACCGACCGTTTCGCCTGCCCGTAGGCGGCCCGGACGACACCCGACCCGACCTGCCGCGCCCAGGCGAGCGCGTTGGTGGCCAGGCCGGTGACGCGGAGGAAGGTCCAGTCGCCGGTGACCTCCTCGATCGCGGCTTCGACGTCTCCCCACACGCCACCGTCTTCGGCGGACATGGCGGAGAGGTAGACGATTTTCTTGCCCCTGAAGGGGGCCACAGCCTTTTCGACACCTTCGGCGCTGAAGAAGGGCCAGAGGAGATAGACGGCGTCGACGCCTTCGGCGGCTTCGGCGAGATCGGTGATGTCGCCCTGGACGACCTCGACGCCTTCGGGCGCTTTCGCGGGATCCCGGACGAGAACTCTGGTGTCGACGCCCGCGGCCCGCAGGCCGGCGACGACGTGCCGTCCGGTGTGGCCGGTGGCCCCGGTGACGAGAACCTTCATGATGCGCTCCTGATGATCAGCTTGTGCCGACCACGGTCACACTTCAAGAGCCCTTCAAGTCAAGCCCGGGACGCAATTCGGCATCGGCGGCCGCGAAGGTGCAACAAGGAGGCACCCGGCCGGGACTTTGCCCTTGTCCCCGCAAACGAGAGGGAACGAATCACCGGCAACGAGAGTGGGCAACGATGAGCAGACAGTGGAAAGCACGGCCACCGCTCCGGATCGGGCGGTTCGCCCACGACGTGGCGACGGTTCACGGGAACATCTACGTCGCCGGCGGGGTGAGCGTGACGGCGCTCCTCGGCTCGGTCGAAACCCGCCGGGTGCACGGGGACGGGGAGTGGCACGAGGTCGCCCCGATGCCCACCGCGCGAGGGAACCACGGAGTCGGCGTGGTGAACGGGATGATCTACGCGGTCGGCGGCGTCGTCGAGGGCGACCACGGCACCGATGTGGTCGAACGCTACGACCCCGGCACCGACCGGTGGACGACGGCGCCACCACTGCCCACGACGCGCTCCCTGACGTCGGCCGCCGGACTGGGAGGGCTGCTCTACGTGGCCGGGGGCGTGACCGACGAGAGCGACGGCGACGAACACGCCACCGATTCCGTCCTCGTCTTCGACCCGGACGAGGAGCAATGGTCGCCGGTGGCCTCGATGCTGAACCCGAGAGGCCGGCACCGGCTCGTGGCGGCCGACGGTCATCTGTACGCGATCGGCGGGGTGCGCAGCACCTTCCAGGAAGCGTTCTCGACGGTGGAGCGCTACTCGCCGGAATCCGACCGGTGGACACCCGTGCGGTCGATGCACCAACCGCGAGCGCTACCGGGCGCGACCGTCCTCGCCGACGGCCGCATCGTCGTGGTGGGCGGCGGGCCAGGGCCCTTCCAGGATCGGCTCGCCCGTCACCGTACGACGGAGATCTTCGACCCCCGCACCGGGAAGTGGCACCTGCTCAGCACACTGCTCCCGCACGGCACGGCATCGCTCGTGTGCGCCCCGGAATCCGAAGACCGGGTGCTGGCGATCAGCGGAAGCCCGGTCATCAACGGCGCACCTTCGATCGTCCCGGATGTACTCGCACTGAAACTGTAGAAACCGCGCAACCGTAGGAACCATGCGCACCGGAGCCGACCACGGCCGGGGGTCCGGGGGCGAAGCCCCCGGGCGGGGTCTGGGGGTTGCACCCCCAGAAAACACGGCGGGCGAGGTACGTCGACGATTTCCGTCGACACACCTCGCCCACTCGCACGCGGTGGCGGTGGGATTTGAACCCACGGACAGGGATTAGCCGTCACACGATTTCGAGTTCCGATCCGCCCTGTCCAGAGACGTACGATCGGGTACGTTTGCCCAGGTCAGCGAGACGACTGGAACACGGGGAACGGCTCGCACACGGGCGGACTGAGACGGAGACTGAGACGCGAGGTTGGGTTGCCGCTGTAGCAGATCGGCCGTAGCGGACGATCAATGGAGTATGCCGGGCGATGAAGCAGGTGAGGCCTCAGTGGAAGTGATCGACGCCTTCCTTGAGCGGTACGTGAAGGAGTACGACTTCTACGACCAGGCTGCACGACTTGTGCGAGAGCGACTAGAGGCTAGCCTCCGAACTTCCGGAGTGCGGTGCATCGTAACCTCTCGGGCCAAGGATGTTGCACGGCTCGGCGAAAAATGCCGACGTCGCAACTCCGTCGAGATGTATAGCTCAGTCGACGACGTGTTCGACGACATTGTCGACCTGGCTGGCGTACGCGTGGCGCTGTACTTTCCCGGCGAGCGCGACCTAGTTGACAGAGCGATTGTCAATCTATTTCGATTGAGCGACGATAGGATCGATTTCCCGAAAGAGCAAAACAAGAAGAAGGGTAAGCGATTTTCTGGCTACTCAGCACGCCACTACCGCGTATACCTGAAAGAAGAAGATCTCGACCAATCGAACCAACGCTACTCTCGGGCAAGAGTTGAGATTCAGGTCGCTTCCGTACTCATGCATGCATGGTCTGAAGTCGAGCATGATCTGGAGTACAAACCCATGGAGGGTGACCTATCCGAGGACGAGAAAGCAATTCTCGACCAAATCAACGGTATGGTACTCGCGGGCGAGATAGCACTCGAATCACTTCAGCGGGCCGGCAAGCGCAGGGTTACCGAAAGCGGAAGAAAGTTTGGAAATCACTACGAGCTTGCAGCCTACCTACTAGAGCGGGTCGACAACCTTGTCGACACACCGGTAGATGACTCTGGGGTTGGACGGGCGGATATCCTGTTCGAGCTACTTTGTCGCCTGAAGATCGACACCCCAGAAAAACTTCATCAATATTTGGATTCATTGCACGGCAATCTCGAAATACGTCCACTTGCAGAGCAAGTTATCGAAACCATTGTCGCCCAAGACGAGACACGCTTCCGCGTTTATCAATCCATTCTACAGGAATCTAGAAAATACCACACAGAAAATGTGAGCGCTGAGCAAAATGAGCTCTATCTGCAGGCTGGAAAATTCCTTGAAAGTTGGAATAACCTGGAGCATCTTGTCCTAAAATTGCCGTTTTACCTGGGCAATCAAGGGGGATCGCCCATTCTGCAACTGACGCGCGAGCTCAAGAGAAAAGATCCGACTCTAGTCGGAGAACTTGACGCCCTGCGTCGAATGAGGAACGACCTTGTGCATCGAGGCGTCCTCAGCACCGGGGCGTCAGTACAGTATGACACGCAGTATCTGAAAATTGCGCGAGAACAACTTGACTTGATCATCAGCGAGGTACGTCGACAATTCAGTGTTTCTGATTGACAACACTGTCAACTCCACTCATCGACATTCCGAAAATTCGACTGCCCTAGCGACGATCGGTCTGCATGAGCGACCCGGAACGTGTTCCCTTCATGGATCACCGGGTGCTGCGTCCTCAGATCTGGCGCAGGTCGCCGACCTACAGCCGCGAAAGGACCCGGTCAGCGATGATGCACTGACCGGGCACTTCGGTTGTTCGAGACGCTGATCTGGTCTTGTCAGGACGTCGTCACGCAGGCGACCGGAGCACAGGGGAAACAGGTCGAACACGAGCGGACTGAGATGGAGAGTGAGACAGGCCGGCCAGCGCTGTACTCCCACCAACAGGGCTTCCTCAGCCCTCCGCCAGAACTGGCTCGCCATGCTCAACGTAGAGCGTCGTGCCGTCCATGTGGGCCTGGTACGCGTGGCTCAGCCGGGGAGCAAGCCGCGGGATCAGGTACTCATCCAACTGGTCGACCGAGACCCACCCCAGTGGTCGAGTTCGGCGCCATCCAACACGATGGCGCCCTCGTCACTGCCCAGCTCTCCACATCCGAAGACGTACAGGATCTTGTCGCCCTCCGAGTAGACGAGGAGGACGACGGTCCGGAAGTCGCGCTCGTGCCCGCCTGATCCGAGGCCATCTGAGACGGAAACTGAGACGGGACAGCAGAACGCCCGGCGGCCCCATGAAGGTCGCCGGGCGTTCTGCCTGTTCAGAGCGGTGGCGGTGGGATTTGAACCCACGGACGGGGATTAGCCGTCACACGATTTCGAGTCGTGCTCCTTCGGCCGCTCGGACACGCCACCGCGAAGAACAATACCGGAGGGCCGATCCGGGACTCACCTGGGGTCGGCCGGGCGGCCGCCACGCAGCCTGACCTGCGCCTCGCGCACCACGCCACGCGCGCGGTGGCGGACGTCCGACGCCGTTGAACGAAGGCGGGCCGCCCGCCTCTGGGCGCGGCCCGAGGCCTCCAGACGGCGGTTGCCGGTCGCCATGCCGGCCTTCTCGCGAGCGCTGCCCACTGCCTGCTGGATCCGGTGCTTCATCGTCATGCCGGAGGAGTACCCAGAATTCAGCGGCGCATCGCGAAGTACGTCTCCAGGAGGCCCGCGCACTCGTCTACGAGGACGCCTCCGTGCACTTCAGGACGGTGGTTGAGACGGCGGTCACGCACGACGTCCCACAGCGACCCCACCGCGCCCGTCTTGGGCTCCCACGCCCCGAACACCAGCCGCTCGATCCTGGCCAGCACCAGCGCGCCCGCGCACATCGTGCACGGCTCCAGCGTCACCGCCAGCGTGCAGCCCTCGAGCCGCCAGCCGTCGCCGACCACCGCCGCCGCCGCGCGGAGAGCGAGGATCTCCGCGTGCGCTGTCGGGTCGCCCAGCTCGACGCGGGCGTTGCGGGCCGCGGCCAGCGGGATGCCGTCGGGGCCGAACACCACGGCCCCGATCGGCACGTCCGAGCCGGGGGCGCGCGCCGCTTCCAGCGCGGCCTCCACGGCCTCGGTGTCGGAGGGGCGTCTCAGAGCTCGTCCAGGAGCTTCGCGAACTCGCTGCCGAACCCGCACCGCTGCGCGACCATCTGCAGCTGCTCGTCCGGGTACAGGTCGACCTCGCCGACGATGACCTCCAGCTCCGGCCCGGGCAGCCCGAGATCGGCCAGGATCTCCAGGTCGCCCTCGGGCCAGACGGAGTCGTCCTCCTCGTCCGGCGGGTCGACGCGCAGGACGTCGAGGACGTCCGCCGCGATGTCGTAGTCCAGGGCCGCCGCCGCGTCCGAGAGCAGCAACGACGGTCCCCGCGGGCTCGGCCGGACGATCACGAAGAACTCGTCGTCGACCGCCAGCAGCCCGAAGCTCGCGCCGGTGGAACGTAGTTTGCCCAGTTCAGTGATCGCTGCGTCCAGCTCGGTCAACGCCCCCGGGTCGAGCGCACTGCACCGCCACCGACCGTCTTCCCGGACCACAGCCACCGCGAAGCCCGTGACCGGCTCTTCCACCGCCATGCGCACACCGTATTCCGCCCGTCGATCCGGCGCACGCACGGTGCGCCCGAAGCGCCGCATGCGGCACTATCGGGACCATGACCGGCCCCACTGACCTGCCCACCTTGCCCGGCACGCCGTTCGCCGGGCTCCTCGACGACGCGCGGGCGCTGCAAGGCCGCACGGTCGCCCTCCGGCGGACCGTGCACCGCCACCCGGAACAGGGCCTCCACCTGCCGCGGACGCAGGCGGCGATCCGCGAGGCCCTCGACGGCCTGCCGCTCGAGATCACCGAAGGCAAGGCCACGACGTCGCTGACGGCCGTCCTGCGCGGCGGGAAGCCCGGTCCGGCGGTGCTGCTGCGCGGCGACATGGACGCGCTGCCGCTGACCGAGGAGACCGGCCTCGACTTCGCGTCGGAGGACCCGGAGTCGATGCACGCGTGCGGGCACGACACGCACGTCGCGATGCTGGCTTCGGCGGCGCGGCTGCTCGCCGAGCGCCGCGACCGGCTCGCCGGGTCGGTCGTGTTCATGTTCCAGCCGGGTGAGGAGGGTCACCACGGTGCCCGGTTCATGATCCACGAGGGCGTCCTCGACGCGGCCGGGACGCGGGTCGAGCGCGCGTTCGGCGTGCACATCCTGGCCAACGCGCCCAGCGGCCTGCTGCAGGTGCGGCCCGGCCCGCTGATGGCGTCGGCCGACTCGTTCCACGTGCGTGTCACCGGCAAGGGCGGCCACGGCTCGGCGCCGCAGCACACGATCGACCCGGTGCCGGCCGCCGCGGCCATGGTCGGGGCGCTGCACACGATGATCAGCCGCCGGGTCAGCGTGTTCGACCCCGCGGTGCTCTCGGTGACCCGGATCCAGGCCGGCACGACGACGAACATCATCCCGGAGACCGCCGAGCTCGAAGGCACGATCCGCACGCTGTCGGAGCAGACGCGCGCGCTGGTCCGCGCCGAGCTGCCCAAGGTGTGCGAGCAGGTCGGCGCGGCCTACGGCTGCCGCGTGGTCGCCGACGTCGAGCCGGGCTACCCGGTGACGGTGAACGACGACCGGGTCGCCGCCGAGGTGCTGCGGATCGGCGCCGAAGTGCTGGGGCCGGACAACGTCGAGCTGCTCGCCGACCCGCTGATGGGCGCCGAAGACTTTTCCTACGTCCTGCAACGCGTCCCCGGCGCGTACGCGTTCCTCGGCGCGTGCCCGCCCGGCGTCGACCCCGCCGAAGCGGCGGCGAACCACTCCAACCGGGTGCTCTTCGACGAGGACGCAATGCCCCACGGCGTCGCGATGCTCGCCGCCTTCGCGCTCGACGCCCTGCGCTAGGGCCCGGTCCGCGACGGGCGGCCGTCTTCCAGGTGCCCGGCGAACCGGCGGCGCCACCCCGGCGTCTCGAACGTGACGTCGTACCAGCCGTTGCTCGCCGGCACCGGGAAGTCGTGCGTGCCGCCGGGCGGGAGGGTGACGTCGTTCAGCGTGACCGGTGCCGGCCCGCTGTTGGTCACCGTGACCCGCAGCGCGGGCGTGCCGGTGAACGTGACGGCCGCGTCGAGGCCCGTGCCGCCCGAAGCTTCGACGACGAAGCCGTTCGGGCCGTGGATCGCGACGTCGTACGTGCCCCCGTGCGCGACTTCGCCCGTCATCCCGCTCTTCGGGCCGACGTCGAAGCGTTGTGACGTTCCGCCGGCGTGGTAGGCGTACGCGGCCAGCTGCAGCGCCTGCGTCCCGTGGTTGGCCAGGTGCAGCTTCAGGACGCTCGCCTCGGCCGTGACCCAGGCGACCGGCTGGTACGGCAGCGGGCGCGCCTTCGCCGTGCCGGGGTCCTGCACCAGCGCGCCGGGTCCCAGCCCCGGCTTCGGCAGCTTCCGCTGCGTCCGGTCGGCTTCGGCGCGCAACGCGTTCGCGTCGGGCAGCAGCGGGATGGTCGTGTCGGGCGTCCGGAAGTCGAAACAGCTGGTCAGGTCGCCGCAGATGACCCGCCGCCAGGCCGAGATGTTCGGCTCGCGCACGCCGGTCCACGTCTCCAGGAACCGCAGCACCGAGGTGTGGTCGAAGACCTGCGAGTTCACCCAGCCGCCGCGGCTCCACGGCGAAACGACGGTCATCGGCACGCGCGGGCCCAGCCCGATCGGGACGGGCGGCCCGGACGGCGTGCCCTTCTCCGGCCGGTTCCCCGGCAGGTACTCGCCCGGGGTACCGGGCGGCGGCGTCGGCGGGACGACGTGGTCGAAGAAGCCGTCGTTTTCGTCGTAGTTGATGAAGACGACGGTCGATTCCCACAGTTCCGGCTTGTCCCACAACGCTTTCAGCATGCGTTGGATGTACGCCGCACCGTCGACGGGCCGCGCCGCCGGGTGCTCGCAGTAGCCGTACGGGGCCACGACCCACGAGACCGCGGGCAGCGTGCCTGCGGCGCAGTCGGCGATGAACTCGGCCAGCACGTGGTCGAGGTCCTTCCCCTTCCCCGAGTCGGGCAGCAGCTGCTTGCGCAGGTTCCCGCGCTCGGCCAGCCGGCGCTTCACGGGGTCCATCGAGTACAGCGCGTCGTGGAAGTTCCGGAACAGCCAGAGCGGGTTGTCGCCGTAGTCGCCGACGAAGTGCTCCGGGACGCCGCGCTCCTCGTCGTTCGCGTAGATCCGCCACGAGATGCCCGCGGCTTCGAGCCGTTCCGGGTAGGTCGTCCAGCGGAAGGAGGGTTCGTAGTCCGGCGCGTTGTGCGTCGCGGGGCCGCCGGCGATGCCGTCCGGGTCGATCGTGCCGGTCCAGTGGTAGAGCCGGTTCGGGTGCGTCGGGCCCTGGATCGAGCAGAAGTAGTGGTCGCAGAGGGTGAACGCGCTCGCCAGCGCGTGCTGGAACGGGAGGTCGTCGGCGGTGAAGTACCCCATCGTCATGGGGCTCTTCGCCGCCGTCCAGCGGTCGTAGGCGCCGCCGTTCCACGCGCGGTGCGTGCTGTTCCAGTCGTGCGGCAGCTCGCCGAGGTCCTGACCGTCCACAACGGACGTGTCGATCCGGAACGGCAGCACCGGGCCGCCCTTGTCGCCGCGCTGGCGGAAGACGTCGCGCAGCGCCGCGCGGTCGCCGAAGCCACGCACGCCGGCCATGGTGCCGTAGTAGTGGTCGAACGACCGGTTCTCCTGCATCAGGACGACGACGTGGCGCACGTCCTCGACCGTGCCCTTTCGCGGCGCGGGAGCACACGCCGCGGACAACGCGCCGGCGGCCGTGGCCGCGGCCGCGCCGCCCAGCACCGTGCGCCGACGGATCCGGCCCATGCCCACCTCCTCGCCCAAGGTACGGACGCCGAGGCCGTCCAGTTCACCACTGGCAATTAAACAACAGTGTTGATTTACTGGCTCGATGACCGAAGCCGACCGCCTCGCCCAGCTCACCGAGCAGGAGGAACGCCTCCAGTTCACGAAGTTCGACAACGAGACCGCCCTCGCCCTCGGCCGGCAGATGCTGACGATCGCCCGCGACCGCGGGCTGCCGGTGACGATCTCGGTCCGGCGCAACGGCCAGCGGCTCTTCCACGCCGCGCTGCCCGGGACGTCGGCCGACAACGACGCCTGGATCGACCGCAAGAGCCGCGTCGTCGACCGCTACGGGCACAGCTCGTTCCTGATCGGGACGAAGTTCCGCGCGGAGGGCGGCTCGTTCGAGGAAGACTCCCGCCTCGACCCGGATCGCTACGCGGCCCACGGCGGTGTGTTCCCGGTGCTGGTGCGCGGGGTCGGACCGGTCGGCACGGTCGGCGTGTCCGGGCTCCCGCAGGCCGATGACCACGCGTTCGTCGTCGAACAGCTGGAGCTGTTCCTCGGCTCCTGAAAACGGTTGGCGGCCGCTGCTACCGTCGATCCCATGAAGCGCGCTGCACAGACGACGACGCCGAGGAGTGTCCCGGCGCGCTGAAGCATGCTCACGAAGCCCGGGGCGGGTGCCCCGGGCTTCGTCTTGTGGTCTCCCCGCCTCGCCATCCACGAGGGAGTCCCACGATGCCCGACCACCGCAAGCTCGGCCGCGAACTCGGCCTGTTCGGCTCCGACCCGCTGATCGGCGCCGGCCTGCCCTACTGGCTGCCCGACGGCGCGATCGTCCGCCACAGCCTGGAGGAGTACGTCCACGACCTCGAACGGCGCGCGGGGTACCGGCACGTCCATTCGCCGGTGCTGGCCAAACGCGAGCTGTACGAGCTCTCCGGGCACTGGGCGCTGTACCGCGACGACATGTACCCGCCGATGGACGTCGGCGGCGAGCAGCTCGTGCTGCGGCCGAGCCTGTGCCCGCACCACGCGCTGATCTACCGTTCGCGCGGCCGCAGCCACCGCGAGCTGCCGCTGCGGATGGCCGAGCTCGGCGGGATGTACCGCAGCGAACAGTCGGGAGCGCTCGGCGGGCTGAACCGGGTCCGCGCGATCCAGCTCAACGACGCGCACGTGTTCTGCACCCTCGACCAGGTCGAAGCCGAGGCCGCCGCCGCGCTCGCCCTGATCCGGCGGGCGTACGCCGCGCTCGGCATCAGCCCGGCCCGCTACCGGCTGTCCCTGCCCGGTCCCGGCGGGAAGTACGTGTCCGGGAACTGGGACGTCGCCGTGGCCATCCTGCGTTCGGTGCTGGACGGCCTCCCGTACGACGCGGTCGAGGGCGAAGCGGCGTTCTACGGGCCGAAGATCGACGTCCAGATCGCCGACGGCGCGGGCCGCGAATCGACCCTGTCCACCGTCCAGGTCGACTTCCACCAGCCCGCGCAGTTCGGTCTCGAGTACGTCGGCGCCGACGGGGCGAAGCACCGGCCGGTCATGGTGCACCGAAGCATCATCGGCAGCGTCGAACGCGCGGTGGCCCAGCTGCTCGAGGTCCACGGCGGCGCGTTCCCGGCCTGGCTGGCGCCGGTGCAGCTGCGGCTGCTGCCGGTGTCGGCCGCGGAGGTGCCGTACGCGCGGGAGGTCTTGGAGCGGTGCGGCGAGGTGCGGGCGGAGATTGCGGAGGACGGCAGCCTCGGCGCGCGGATCCGGGACGGGCGGCTGGTGCCGTACCAGGCCGTGATCGGGCCACGGGAGGTCGCGGCGGGGCAGCTTTCCGTGCGGTTGCGCGACGGGAGCCGGCCGGCCGCGGCGCCCGCGGCGGAGGTGCTGGCGCGGATCGGGGCGGAGGTCAGGAGGCCGTAGCGGCCTTGAGTCACCGACGCCGAGCGAGCGGGCTGAAGGGCACCTTCCGCACGTCTGGTGCGGTGAAGGGCACCTTCGTCTCATCAGATGCGAGGAAGGGCACCTTCAGCCCGCGCCATCGCGCGACTTCGATACCGCCTCTGGCGCCAGCACGTCAGGCCCACCGGGTCAGGAAGCCACTGCCGCGGTCAGCCAGTCCAGCTCCGGGGCGAGGCTCTCCGGCGCCGCCCAGCCGTTGATCACCGCGAGCAGCTCCAAGTACCGCTCGCGCCGCGGATCGTGCACGACACCGAGCCACTTCCGCAGCTCGGCGGGGTCGTACCCGAGGCCGTCCACGATCGCCGCGGCCTGCGGCGAGCCCGGGTCGACCCCGGCCGCCAACGCCGGCGCGACCGCATCGCGCACGACGGCGGCCAGGTCCCGGCGCAGCCCGGCCTCCTGCCGGTCCACGAGCCGGTCCGCGAGCCTGCGCAGCACGGCGCGGAAGTCCGCGTCCTGGGTCAGCTCGGCCAGCTCGATCCAGGCGTCGAGCTGGCCGGGACCCGGGTTCTCGGGCAGCTCCGGGGTCAGCGTGCGGGCGATCCCGGCGAGCTCGGGGCGATCGCCCAGCGCGTCGGCGAGGAAGTCGCCGACCAGCCGACGGCGCTCCACTTCGGACAGTCGGGCCAGCTGGTGCACGATTCTCGTCTCCTCGGTGGTCGAGCCGCGGGCGGCGACGGCCGCCCACACCGCCTGCCGCAGGCGCAGCACGCGGATCTCCGTCTCCAACGCCTCCGCGTGCCTCGCCGCGATGTCGGCGACGCTCGCTTCACCGTCGACGACCCGCCGGATCGCGGCTAGGCCCAGCCCCAGGTCGCGAAGGGTCCGGACGAGGTCGAGCCGGGCGAGCGCGGCGTCGTCGTACCGGCGGTGACCTGCGGTGTTGCGGCCGGACGGCGGCACCAGGCCGTGGTCGGAGTAGAAGCGGACGGCCTTGATCGTCAGCCCGGTCCGGCGGGCCAGGTCGCCGATCGAATAGCGCATGCCGTCAGCGTGACACCTCCCCTCGGGGGAGGCGCAAGCGTCAGGTTCGCCCGATCGTGTCGATCAGATGTTCGACTTTCGGCGGTAGAGTCGAACGCATGAGCGAACAGGTCAGGTTTCCTCCCGGATCCGGGTCACCAGCTGGGTCGGGTTCACGAACCGCAGCGCGACGAGAAGGAGCACGAGCATGGACGCGGTGTAGATGGTCGCCATGGCGTCGACGGACTGGTTGGCCCGGATGCCGGCGGCGAACACGGAGTTGTAGAGCGCCACCACGAGGGTCGTCGAGTCCGGGCCGGCGGTGAGGAACGTCAGCTCGAACATGCCGACCGTCCGCACCAGCACCAGGATCGACGCGGCCAGGATGCCCGGCAGCAGCAGCGGGCCGAGGATCCGGGTGAACACCGAGCTGGTCCGCGCGCCGGACATGCGGGCCGCGGCCTCGATCTTCGGGTCGATCTGCTCGATGAACGGCGTCATCGTCAGCACGACGAACGGCACCGAAGGCACGAGGTTGGCCAGGATGACGCCGGTGATCGTGCCGGCCAGGTGGAACTTGTACAGCACGGTGGCCAGCGGGATGCCGTAGGTGATGGGAGGGATCAGGATCGGCAGCACGAACAGCAGCATCACCAGGCGCTTGCCGGGGAACGAGCGGCGAGCCAGCGCGTAGGCGGCCGGGACGCCGACAGCCACCGACACGGCGATCACCACGAGCGCGACGATCGCCGTTGTGAGGAGGACGTCGGAGAGGCCGAACTCGCGCCAGGCGTCGGCGTACCAGTGGGTGGTGAAGCCGTCCGGGAGCCAGGTGCCGAACCACTGGGTGCCGAACGAATCGACGACCACCGAGAGGACCACGCCCGCGAGGTTGACGAAGAAGAACACGACGACGGCCCAGACGACCCAACGTCCGGGACGCGCGACCCAACCGGTCATCCCTTGCCTCCGGTCGCTCCGCGGTACAGCGTGCCGCGCCACGCCATGACCAGGCCGATCACGATCAGCATGACCACCGCCATGAGCATCGCGACGGCCGAGCCCATCGAGTAGTCGTACTCCTCGAACGCGGCGTGGTAGGCCGCGATCGAGATGACGCGGGTCTCGTTCGCGGGGTCGCCGACGAGCTGGGCGCTCGGGAACACCGAGAACGCCATGACGAACGAAAGGCAGAAGGTGATCGCCAGGCCGGGCGCCAGCAGGGGCAGCGTGATCCGGCGGAAGCGCTGGACGCCGTTGGCGCCGAGGGTCGCGGCCGCCTTCTCCAGGGAGGGGTCGATGCCCGAAAGGTAGGACAACGTGAGCAGGAAGGAGAACGGGAAGCCGGTGATCACCAGCGAGAGCAGCACGCCGGTGTAGTTGTGGATCAGCGGCAGCGGCTGGTCGGTGACGCCGAGGACGGTGAGCACCTTGTTCAGCCAGCCCGCCGGCCCGCCGTACATGATCAGGCCCTGCGCGGTGAGCACCGTGCCGAGGGTGATCGGCACGACGAGGATCGTCGTCAGGAGGCGTTTGCCGCGGACGCGGCCGCGCATCACGTAGGCGATCGGGATGCTGGCGAGCACGTTGATGAAGGTCGCGGGCAACGCGATGCCGAGCGTCGTCCAGATGGTGTTGCGCAGGTAGGGGTCACCGAAGAAGCGCGCGTAGTTGGCGAAGATGCCGCCCTTGCGGGGTGCGAACGACAGCTGGAGGCCGTAGAGGAAGGGGTACAGGAACAGGCAGGCGGTGACGAGCAGGCCGGGCACCAGGAGCAGCAGGGTGCGGTCGATGCCGCGTTCGGCCAGGCGGTGCCGCAACGCGGGCCGAGCGCTCGCGACGGCGGTCACGGCGCGAACACCAGGACCCGCTCGGCGGGGACGCCGATCCGGACCGCGTCTCCCGGCGCGAGGCGCTTGTCGGTCCGGAAGTAGACCGGCGTCCCGCTCGCCAGGCGGGCCGAGACCGACAGCTCGCGGCCGTGGTACTCGACGATCTCGACCGTGACGTCGAGGGCGTTCTCCGTGCCGTCGCCGACGACGAAGTCCTCCGGGCGGATCGCCACCTTCGCCGGGCCCTCCGCGAGCGAGCCGCGGCCGGTGAGGCGGACACCCTCGCCCACCACGGTGACCGAGGAGGCCGTCGTGGCGGTCACCGTCACGTCCAAGAGGTTGCGATACCCCATGAAGGAGGCCACATAGCTGTTCACCGGCTGGGCGTAGACCTCCTCCGGCGTGCCGATCTGCTGCACCGATCCTTCGCGCAGCACCACCAGGCGGTCGGCCAGCGACAAGGCCTCCTCCTGGTCGTGGGTGACGTACACCGTGGTCAGGCCGAGCGTCTGGTGGAGGCGGCGGATCTCCATCCGCATCTCGAGCCGGAGCTTGGCGTCCAGGTTGGACAGCGGCTCGTCCATCAGGACGACCGGCGGCTCCAGCACCACGGCGCGCGCGATGGCGACGCGTTGCTGCTGCCCGCCGGAGAGCTGCGCGGGGAACTTCGCCGCGTGCTCGGTCAGCTGCACCAGGCGGAGCGCCTCGTCGACCCGGCGGCGGGCCTCGGCGCGGCCGACCTTGCGCATCTTGAGGCCGAACCCGACGTTGGCGCGGACGGACATGTGCGGGAACAGCGCGTAGTTCTGGAACACCATCCCGAACCCGCGCCGCTCCGGCGGCTGCCCGTCGATGCGGGTGTCGTCGAGCCAGATGCCGCCCTCCGTCAGGGGCAGCAGGCCGGCCAGGCAGTTCAGCGCCGTCGACTTGCCGCAGCCGGACGGGCCGAGCAGGGCCACGAACTCGCCGCGAGTGATGGCGAGGTCGAGGCCGCGCAGGGCGTTCGCGGTGCCGAAGCTGCGCGAGACGCCGTCCAGCCGCAGCTGCCCGAACGTCACTTCTTGCCGACCTTCGAGCCGCCGACCAGCTGGTTCCACTTGTCGAACGCCTTGACCTGCTGCTCGGCGGGCAGCGAGGTCTCCTTGGGGTACTGCGCGATCCACTGCTCGTACTCCGGGCGCCCGAACTGCTTGATCGTGTCCTGGCTCTTCTGCGGCGCCATCTGCAGCGTGACGTCCTTGACCGCGGGGCCGGGGTAGAAGTACCCGTCGTCGTAGGCGATCGCCTGCTGGTCCGGTTTGAGCATCCACGCGACCAGCTGCAGGATCGCCGACTCCTGGTCGGGGGAAAGGCCCTTGGGCATCAGGGCGTACTGGGCGTCGGTGACCCAGTGCATCGGCTGCATGATCGCCGTCTTGACCGTGTTGGGCACGGTGCCGAGCTTGCGCGGGTTGATGTCCCAGCCGGTCGTCGACATGATCATGTCCACCGCCCCGGACGCGAGGTTCTTCATCGTCTCCGTGGTGCCCGACGGGTAGTACTTCACGTACTTGCCGAGCTCCTGCAGGAACGCCCAGGTCTTGTCCCAGCCCTTGTCCGGGTCCTTCGGGTCCTTGTCGCCGAGCAGGTAGGGCAGGCCCATCAGGAACGTCCGGCCCGGTCCGGAGTTCGACGGCTGGGCGTACTGGAACTTCTCCGGGTGCGCCTTCGCCCAGTCGAGCAGCTCCTGCGGGGACGCCGGGGCGGCGGGCACCGCGCCGGGGTTGAACTCCAGGAGCGGGCCCGACGGGTAGTACACGACCTCGATGCCGTAGCCGTTGGCCAGCTCCTGCATCTTGGCCGCGGGCTCGAGGTAGTTCTGCATCAGGTTCGGGAACCGGTTCGAGAAGTCCGGCAGGACCTTCGCCAGGGTGCCGTTCGCGATGCCGGCGGAGAGGCCGTCGGTTCCGCTCAGCACCAGGTGGGTCTGGGCGACGCCGCCGTCCTGCTCGGCCTTCAGCTTGCCCGCCATGCTCGGCGCGGGCGCCGTCGAATAGGTGACCTTCGCGAGCACTTCGGGGTGCGCGGCCTTGAAGTTCTCGATCATCTGCTTGGTCAGCTGCAAGTTGCCCGCGACGTCGAGGATGTTCAGCTCGACCGGCTTGCCCGGCTTGTCCGGGACGGCCTGCGGAGCTGCCGTCTGGCCGCCGTCGCCGCCGGGCGCGCCGCACGCCGCCAGACCGGCCGCGAGCCCCACCGCCAGCAACACTCGTCGGAATCGGAAGCCGGTGCAACGCTGCATGGCTGCTCCCTAGGTCCGTGATAATGTTGTATGTCGCATCGTATATCAGATCGGACATGCCAGTGGCGAGCACTTCTTCGGCCCGGAGGCCGCCGCCGCCCGTCTCGCGGACGGATTTCGTGCGTGACGCGATCAAAGAAGCGATCTTGAGCGGGGAGTTCGGGCCAGGGGAAACGCTCGTGGAAGCCGAGGTGGGCGCCCTGCTCGGGGTGTCGAAGACGCCGGTGCGCGAGGCACTGCGGATCCTGGCCGGTTCCGGTTTGGTCACGATGAGCACGTACAAGGGGGCCTCGGTCCGCGTCATGAACGCGGAGAGCGCGTACGCGGTCTATGACCTGCGCGCGCTGCTGGAGCCCGAAGCCGTCCGGCGGGCCGTCGAACGGGGCGCCGACTTCGGGGACGCGCGGCAGGTGCTGGCCGGGGTCGAGACCGGCGCGGCGGCCGGCGACCGCGCGAAGGCCAGCCTGGCGAACCGGCTGTTCCACCGCGCGCTCTACGCCGGGTGCGGGAACCCGCTGCTGGTCGAGGTCCTCGACGGGCTGCGCGACCAAGCCGCGCTGATCACCGTCACGGGCTGGGGCATCAGCCCCACCTGGCAGGGCGAAGCGGCCGAACACCGGGCGATCCTGAACGCGGCCGAGAGCGGCAATGCCCGGCAGACCGAACACCTGCTGCGTAAGCACATCACCGATTTCATCGACCGGGTCGCCCTCGGGCTGCCCGGCGAACGCACCACCGAGACCGGCGATCCGAAGGGGGCCCGATGACGTTCGAGGAGCAGAGGCGGCGGCTGTCCGGGGTGGTGGCCATCCCGGTCACGCCGTTCGACGCCGAGGGCGCCGTCGACGGCCAGACGTACGCGAAGCTGGTGGACCGGCTGATCACCGGCGGCATCGAGGTCGTGACGCCGAACGGCAACACCGGCGAGTTCTACGCGCTCGACGCGGGCGAAGCGCGGCAGTGCCTGGAGGTCACCGTCGAAGCCGCCGCCGGCCGGGCCAGCGTGCTCGCCGGGATCGGGCACGACGTCGCGTCGGCGACGCGGTCCGCGGTCCACGCCCGGGACGCCGGCGCCGACCTGATCATGATCCACCAGCCGGTGCACCCGTACGTCTCCGGCGACGGCTGGGTCGACTACCACGCGGCGATCGCCGCCGCGGTGCCGGAACTCGGCGTCGTGCTCTACGTCCGCAACCCGGCCATCGCCGGTGAGCAGCTACGCGCGCTCGGGGAGAGGGCACCGAACGTCATCGGCGTGAAGTACGCGGTACCGGACCCGGTGCGGTTCGGTGCGGTCGCCCGGGACGCGGGCTTCGACCGGTTCGTGTGGATCGCGGGACTGGCGGAGCTTTCGGCGCCCGGCTACTTCGCCGTCGGCGCCACCGGCTTCACCTCCGGGCTGGTGAACGTCGACCCGGCGATCTCGCTGGAGATGTTCCAGGCACTGTCCACAGGGGACTACCCGGCGGCGATGACGGTCTGGGAGCGGATCCGCCCGTTCGAGGAACTCCGGGCGGCGAACGGGAACGCCAACAACGTCAGCGTGGTCAAGGACGCCCTCGGCCAGCTCGGCCTGTGCCGGCCGGACGTCCGGCCCCCGAGCCGGCTGCTGACCGGGCCCGAGCGGGAACAGCTCTCCGGGCTGCTGTCGACCTGGGGGCTGTCCTAGCCGGTGACGGAAGTTACTCGCGCGTTAACAAGGCGTCAGCGGGCGCGCGGAATCCGTCAGGACGGCATTCACGGGTGATCTCCGGGCGTGCCCGCGGAGGTGTCCTGACGGAGTCCGATCCGCCGTGACGCCCGGAGGCACCTGTGACGCTCAGCGAGCTTCTTCCCAGCCTCGGCTGCGAAGCCGCCGATCACCTCGAGCCAGGAATCTGGCCGCGAAGCACCCGAATCGGCGATGAGGGCGAGCTGTTCTTCGCCGGTGCGCCGGTCAGTCACCTCGCCGCCCGGTTCGGGACGCCGTCGTACTTCATCGACGAACAGCAGGTCCGCGACACCGCGCGCGAGTACCGCGAAGCGCTGCCGGACGTCGAAGTCGCGTACGCGAGCAAGGCGCTCTGTACGCGGGCCGTACTGCGTTGGATCGCCGAAGCGGGGTTGTCGCTCGACACCTGCTCCGCCGGCGAGATCGCCGTCGCGCGTTCGGTCGGCTTCCCCGCGGAGCGCATGCTGCTACACGGCAACGCGAAGACGCCCGAAGACCTGAAGGCCGCGCTCGGCTACGGCGTCCGGCGGATCGTGGTCGACTCGCTCGACGAGATCGAGCAGCTCGGCGCGCTCGCCCACGGCGCTCAGCAGGTGATGATCCGGGTGACGCCGGGCGTCGCGGCCGGGGCGCACGCCGCCATCAGCACCGGCGCCGAAGGCCAGAAGTTCGGCTTCTCGCTCCTCGACGGCGTCCCCGACAACGTCGACGCCGCGGTCGCGGCCGTCCGAAAACACCCGGGGTTGCGGCTGACCGGCCTGCACTGCCACATCGGTTCCCAGGTGACCAGGATCGACCGGTACGAGGCGGCCGCGCGGCGGATGGCCGAGGTCCTCGTCCGGATCCGCGACACCCACGGCGTCACGCTGCGGGAGCTCGATCTCGGCGGCGGGCACGCGGTGCCGTACGTCGGTGGCGAGCCCGCGTTCGACCTCGGCGGCTACTCGCGGCGCCTGCGGGTCGCCCTCGCCTACGAATGCGTGGCGCACGGCTTTCCGGTGCCCCGCCTGACGATCGAGCCCGGCCGGGCGCTCGTCGGGCCGGCCGGGATCACGGTCTACCGCGTGTGCGCGGTCAAGCGCGGCAGCCGCACGTTCGTCGCGGTCGACGGCGGCATGAGCGACAACGCACGCCCGTCCCTCTACGGCGCCCGCTACACGACGCGCCTGGTGGGACGGCGGTCGAAGGCGCAGCGCGTCCCGATGACCGTCGTCGGCAGGCACTGCGAAGCCGGTGACGTCCTCGCCGACGGCATCAGCCTGCCCGCCGACCTGCACGCGGGCGACCTCCTGGCCGTGCCGTGCACCGGCGCGTACCACCACTCGCTGGCCTCGAACTACAACCAGGTCGGCCGGCCGCCGCTGGTCGGCGTGCGCGACGGCGTCGCGACGCTGCTGGTGCGCCGCGAGACCGAAGAGGACCTCAGCCGGCGTGATCTGGGGTAACGATGCTGTCCCCGCCGCGCGGCACGTACCCGCGCGGCAGGCGGCGGCCGGCGAAGAACTCCCGGCAGGCGCGGTGGACGGCGAACATCAGCGGCACCCCCAGCACGATCGACACCACGCCGATCACGGCGACGCCGCCGATGCCGAACACCGTCGTCTCGCCCGCGTCCGGTCGCGCGTACTCGAGCACCGCGAACACCAGCACGGCCAGGAAGAACACGCCGCCGGTGAACGGCAGCAGCCCGCGCAGCACGAAGTTGCGCACGCTCGCGAACAGCGTCCTGCGGAACACCCAGACGCAGGCCAGTGCCGTCATCGTGTACTCGATGGCGATGGTCAGCCCGACCGCGTCCACCGAGTCCGCCAGCACGTTGTCGCTGACCAGCGCCAGGAGCACGTACACGGCGAGCGAGACGAGCCCGAACGCCCAGGTCGCCACGGTCGGCGTCCGGAACCGCGGGTGCACGCGGCCGAAGACCCGCGGGAGGGCGCCGTAACTGGCCATCGACAACGTCGTGCGCGCCGCCGGCATGATCGTCGCCTGGCTGGTGGCCGCGCCGCTGGTCAGCACGGAGAGGATCAGCAGCACACCCAGGACCTTGCCGGCCGTCCCGTCGCCGAACACCGCGCCGCCCAGGCCGGCCAGTACGTCTTCGGAGTTCGCCTCGTTCGCCAGGCCGATCCCGTCGGTGCCGACACCGGCGAAAGCCAGCGCGGCGACCGTCACGAGCAGGTAGTTCAGCACCAGCAACACCGTCGACAGCACCGCCGCGCGGCCCGGCGCGTGGCGCGGATCGGCGGACTCCTCGTTCACCGACAGCGAGCTTTCCCAGCCCCAGTAGATGAACACGGCGAGCAGCACCGCCGAAACCGCGGTGCCCGCGGAGACCCCGCCCGGCCACAGCCAGTCCGGGCGCGGCAGCGACGCCTGCGGCCCGGCCGTTCCTTCGAAGACGCGGACCAGCGCGACGACCGAGAAGAGCGCCAGGATCGAGAGCTCCACGCCGAGCAGGATCCACTGCACCCGCGCGGACACCTCGATCCCGCGGTAGCAGAGCCAGCACAGCGCCACCAGCCAGCCGGCGCCGATCGCCGTGGTCACCCACCGGTTGCCCGCCGCCCCGGAGGCGCCGAACAGCAGCAGCGTGTACCGGCCGGTGAGCGCGGACTGGCTGCTCATCACCAGCAGCTGCGCGACCGTGACGACCCAGCCGGTGAACCACCCGGCGTGCGGGCCGAACGCGCGCGCCGCCCAGGTGAAGTTGGTGCCGCAGTCGGGTTCCGCGGTGTTCAGCTCGCGGAAGGCGAAGGCGACGAACAGCACCGGGACGAACGAGAGCAGCACGAACGCGGCCGCCTTGAACCCGGTGCCGGCCAGCACGATCAGCCCGAGCGTGGCCGCGATGGAGTACGCCGGCGCCGTCGACGACATCCCGATGACCATCGACGACACCATGCCCAGCGCGCCGCCGCGCAGTCCTTTCGCGGGAACGGCGGGGGCGACGCCGAGCGCCACGGCCTCCGACATGCGTTGGTCCTCCTGGGTTGCCGGTACGGGAAAGCCGCCAGACGGTACCTGCCGCCGCCCGGCCGGCGCCTGCTGCTGTGCGCGGGCGCACAAAACCGCCTCGGAAAGCCTCGTGGATTTCGGCTTCGACCACCGATTCCTCGGCTGAGCGCGGTGTGTACGTCGAATCGCGCGAAGCTGGCGCGGAAGGCTCGCTTTCTCGGCAGGTCTCGATACGCTGCGCACTTGACAAATCACATGCCGAAACACAGGGAGGGACGGCATGGGTGACGAACCACGTGCGCGCGCGCTGGACAATACGGACAGATCGCTGATCGACCTGCTGCAGAAGGACGGCCGCGCCTCGTTCACCGCACTCGCCAAGGCGGTCGGGCTTTCGGAGGGAGCGGTCCGCCAGCGCGTGCAGCGGCTGCTGCGTGACGACCTGATGCAGATCGTCGCGGTGACCGACCCGGTGAACGTGGATCTGACGCGGCAGGCCATGGTCGGCATCAGCGTCGACGGCGTCGATCCCCGCGACGTCGCGGGCAAGCTGTCCGAGCTGGAGAACGTGCACTACGTCGTGCTGTGCGCCGGTCGCTACGACCTGCTGGCCGAACTGGTCTGCCGGGACGACGACCACATGCTCGAGGTGCTCGGCGACGAGGTGCGCAAGATCCCGGGCGTATCCGGGACCGAGTTGTTCGTGTACCTGAAGCTGGCCAAGCAGAACTACTCCTGGGGCCGGCTCACGGCGTAGCGGCGCGGGGATGACGGGCACCCGCCCGCCACCCCCGGTTCGCTACAGGAACCGCCGGTGCCCGGACCTCGCGGGCACCCCGGCCTCGGCGAGGCCGGTCAGCGCCGCCGGGAGCGGATCCCGGTGCAGCACCCCGAGGCGCTGCGTGGCGCGCGTGAGCGCGACGTAGAGCTCCGCCGCGCCGCGCGGGCCCGCGGCCAGGATCCGCTCCGGCTCGACGACGAGCACGGCGTCGAACTCCAGTCCTTTGGCCGCCGCGGCCGGGATCGTTCCCGGCACCCCCGGTGGGCCGATCACGACGCTGGTGCCTTCGCGGCCGGCCTCATCGCGGACGAAGTCCTCGACGGCCTCGGACAGCTCGTCGTCCGCCACTCGCCTGGACCACGGCCGGACCCCGCACGCGCGCACCGATTCCGGCGGCCGCGCGTCCGGCGCGAACCGCGCCAGCAGCGCGCCCGCGACGGTCATGATCTCCGCCGGTGTGCGGTAGTTCACGGTCAGCGCGCGGTACTGCCAGCGGTCTCCGACGTACGGCGCGAGCACGGTGCCCCACCGCGTCGCGCCGGCCGCCGAGCGGCGCTGGGCGAGGTCGCCGACGATCGTGAACGAGCGGCTGGGGCACCGCCGCATCAGCACCCGCCAGTCCATTTCGGACAGTTCCTGCGCCTCGTCCACGACGACGTGCCCGTACGTCCAGTCGCGGTCCGCGGCCGCCCGCTCGGCGAGGGCACGGGGGTCGCGCTCGGTGAACCGCCCGGCGAGGTCCTCGGCGTCGAGCAGGTCCTCGGCGACCAGCGCGACGTCCTCGTCCAGCTCCTCGGCGTCCAGCTTCATCAGCTCCATGACGCCGGAGGCGTATTCGGCCTCCGCTTCCGCCCGCCGGCGCGCGGCGGCGCGTTCCGCGGTGTCGTCCCGGCCGAGCAGGTCGACCAGCTCGTCGAGCAGCGGCACGTCGGACACGGTCCAGGCGGCGCCGTCCGCGCGGAACAACGCCGGATCGGCCCCGGCGGCCTCGAGCCGGCGCGGCGACAGGTACAGCGGCGCCAGCAGCGTCTCCGGCGTCAGGTACGGCCACAGCCCGTCGAGCGCGGAGGCGAGCGTTTCGTGCTCCGCGAGCTCGTCGAGGACGTCGGCGCGCAGGTCCGCCCACAACCCGCGGTCCCCCGGCGTCAGCCAGCCTTCGCCGATCTTCGCCACGACCCGCTCGGCGACGAGCGCGACGACGTGCTCGCGGAAGACCGCGCGGGCTTCGTTGTGCGGCAGACCGGTTTCGCGCGCTTCGCGCCGGGCCTCGGCCACGAGGTCGGCGTCGAGTGCCACGACGACGTCACCCAGGTCGACCGGCACCGGCTCCACCGGTACCTGCTGCCGGTCGGCGACCGCGGCGGCCAGCACGTCGAGGATCTTCAGTGAACCCTTGAGCCGCGCCACCTCCGGCGCGTCCTCGGCCGTGACGCGCAGGCCGGGGAAGAGCCCGCCGGTGGTCCGGAAGACGACGTCCGACTCACCGAGCGACGGCAGCACGCGGCCGATGTGGTCGAGGAACAGCGGGCTCGGGCCGACGACGAGCACGCCGCTGCGCGACATCCGCTCGCGCCGGGTGTAGAGCAGGTACGCCACCCGGTGCAGGGCGACGGCCGTCTTGCCGGTTCCCGGGCCGCCTTCGACCACCAGCACGCCCGCGTGGCCGAGGCGGATGATCTCGTCCTGCTCGGCCTGGATCGTCGCGACGATGTCCCGCATGCCCTCGCCGCGGGGCGCGTTGACGGCGGCGAGCAGCGCCGCGTCCCCGCGTTCGGTGTCGCCGGGCCGGCCGAGCACTTCATCGGTGAAATCGAGGACCCGGCGGCCGGCGGTGTGGAACTGACGACGGCGGCGCATGTTTTCCGGCGTCGCCGCGGTGGCGACGTAGAACGGCCGCGCCGCCGGCGCCCGCCAATCCAGCAGGAACGGTTCGTAGTCGTTTTCCGCATCGAAGAGCCCGATCCGGCCGATATAGCTGGTTTCGCCCGAAAGGGCGTCCAACCGGCCGAAGCAGAGCCCGTTGTCGGCGACGTCCAGCCGGACCGCCTCCCGCGACCGGAACCGGACGTCGTTCTCCCGTTCCCCCGGCGGCACCTCGGTTTGCCCGAGTGCGCCTCGGTAGCGGGCCTGCGCCGCCGCGCGCTCGCGGTCGAGCCGCTCGTACAGCCCGGCGACGTAGGCCCGTTCTTCCCGCAATTCCTCGTCGTACCCCTGGTTTGACAAGTTCCCCTCACAGCGGTTAGACTCTTATCAGGTTCGGCGAGTTCTTCTGTTTCTCATGAAGAGCACGCCGATTTTTTATTGTCCACCCGCTGTCAAGAGCCTCAGCTCAGCATGAATTCACGCGGGTTCAGCGGCCGGTCCACCACCCGCACGTCACCCAGCAGCCCCGCGAAACTGCGGTCGACCTTCCCGCCGTAGGACGACGCGCCGACCAGCCACGGCCCGCCCGGATCGGCGAGCCCGAGCGCGGGCGTGGCCGGGTTCCGGACCACCGGGCAGCCGTCGACGTACATCGTCGTGCGCCGGCCGTCGTTGACCACGGCGACGTGCCACCACTTCTCCACCGGCAGCTCGTGCCCCCAGTTCGTCGACGTCCGGTCCTGGTTCAGCGGGTACACCGCCCACTGCAGCTCGCCACCGTCCGAAAGGGACAGTGTGGCCGCCGATTCCTGCGGGTCGTCGCCGGTCTTGCCCGCGGCGGCGCCGCTGCCCTGGCGGGCGAACAGGCCGCACCAGCCGTGGTGGCCGTCCTTGAAGTCGGCGGGCAGCCAAAAGAACGCCTCGACGGTGTAGCCGCGCTCGAACTTCAGCCGGTTCATCGGCGCCGCGTCGACCGTGCGCAGGTAGGCGCCCCGGCTGGGGTCGCGGCCGCCGTCGAACCGCAGGCTCGCCCGCGACGGCTGCCGCGGCGAGAACTCCTTCGAGTACTTCAACGCGTCCGGGCCGCTCCCGGGCGCGGTCACGCGCGTGAGGTCGTTGCCGCGGCCGGTCTGGTCGCGCACGACGACGTCGTCCGGCACCGCCTTGCCGTCCTGACCTCCTTCGAAGCGCCAGTACGCGACGGTGCCGGGCACCAGCAGCTGCCTCGCCGGCCGTCCGGGCGGGACCGGCACCGGCACGAAACCCCGGAACCGCTCGGCGAAGTCGATCTCCAGGCTGAAGTAGTCGGCCGCGCCGCTGCGCTCGACCTCCACCTGCTGCATTTCGCTCAGGTGGTCCTGCGCGGCGAGCCACGGCGAGAACGTCCGGACGTCGATCACGCCGCGCGCGAGGTCGAACCGGTAGAGCCGGATCATCGCGCTGCCGCCGTAGTAGCGGTCCTGGTAGTTGGCGAGGTGGACGTGCACGTCGTGCCCGGCGGCGTTCTTGCGGACGGTGCGCCCGGTCGGCCAGTAGTGGCCGTTGAGCGTGAGGAAGATCTGGTCGTTGCCCTGGACGAGGTCCTTCCAGACGAGTTCGCCGAACGTCGAGAACTGGGCCTGGTGGTCGTCGTCGGCCCAGACCAGCTCGTGGATGGTGAGGATCGCCGGCAGCGTCGGGTGCTGCGCGAGGACCTGCTTCGCCCAGTTCAGGCCGCCGGCCGAGGGCCGCCAGTCGAGGGCGAGCAGCAGCCACTCGCGGCCGCCGCCGCGGAAGACGTGGTAGCTGTTGTAGCCGTCCTTCGTCGCGCCGCGGAACGTCGGCGAGTTGCGCTGGCGCTGCGGGCCGAACGCGTCGAGGTACGGCGACGGCCCGCGCTGGTCGTCCTTGGAGCCGTCGATGTCGTGGTTGCCGGCGAGGGTGCTGTACGGGAACCGGCAGCGGTCGAGCGCCTGGAACGAGCGGCTGACGCGGGCGAACTCGTCCGCCCGGCCGTTCTGGGTCAGGTCGCCGAGGTGGGCGAGGAAGACAACGTTGTCGTCCTGGTCTTCGAGGACGTACCGCAGCGAGGCGTCCAGCGGGGCCGCGTCGCCGCGGTCCTCGTCGAACAGGTACTGCGTGTCGGGCATGACCACGAGCGTGAAGCGCGGATCTTCGGTGTCCGGGCGGTGCCGGCCGGCGGCTTGGGCGGCCGGCGCGCCGAGGACGTTCGGCAGGGTCGCCGCGGCGGCGACGGCCGGGGCGCCGAGGAGGAAGGTCCGGCGAGAAGTGTCAGTCACGGGCGGGAAGCTACGGGCGGCTTCCGACCACCCCGGCAACTGCTGCCGAACACCGGATGAACAGCGGTACTGTGCCCGGATGAGCGAGCTTGCGAGCGAATCATTCAACACTGCGCTTCCCGCTCAGGGCGCACCGAGCGTCAGCGAGGTGTGCGCATGAGCGAGCTTGCGAGCGAATCATTCAACACTGCGCTTCCCGCTCAGGGCGCACCGAGCGTCAGCGAGGTGTGCGCATGAGCGGCCCGCGGGTGTTCCGGTTGATCCAGCCCGTCGACGACATCGAGGTCGCCGTCGCGTTCTACGCTGCCGTCTTCGGCGACCCCGGCGAGCGCATCGCGGTCAACCGGCACTACTTCACCTGCGGCGGCGTGGTGCTGGCCTGCGTCGAGGCGCCGCTCGAACACCGTGAGCCGCGCCCGCAGCGGGATCCGCGGATCGTCTACCTCGCGGTCGAAGACGTCGAGGAGACGTTCGAGCGGGTGCGCGCCGCCGGACCGCGCTGGGCCGACGACGCCATCGAGACCCAGTTCTGGGGCGAACGCTCCTTCTACGCCGACGACCCGTTCGGCAACCCGCTCTGCTTCGTCCAGGAGGACACGCTCTACTTGGGCGGGCCCGTCGGCTGAGCGCCGTTGGCCGGGTGCAGCCGCATCGGCATGACGAACCAGAGGATCCCGAAGATCAGCAGGCACAGCACGCCCAGGACCACCATGGCGATCCAGCCGTAGACCACCTTGGCGATCAGCGCGACCGTGGACGTGATCGCCAGGGCCAGGCAGACCAGCCCGACCAGCACGAGCCGGTTGCCGACGGTCAGGATCCGTTCCCGGCTGCCCGTGCGGAACAGCAGCCGGTGCCACGCCGCGGGCGCGGTCAGCAGGGCCGTGGCCGCCACCGCGAGCGTCACCGCGGACAGGTGCAGCGACTTCTCGAACCCGCTGGCGTCGTGGAACCGGTCGGTGAACACGACCGACAGCAGGAAGCCGAAGAGGATCTGCACCCCGGCCTGCGCGACGCGGAGCTCCTGCAGGAGCTCGCCGACGTTGCGCGTGAGCTGCTCGTTGCGGGTTTCGCCGGTGTGTTCGGGCACGAGACGACCATAACCGGGCCCGCGAGGGCCCACCCGCTGAGAAAACCGTGACTTTTCCACCAAATCGGTCACGCTTTCGAGTGATGATCATGGCGCCTTCCCGCCGGACTGGCTAAGGAGGGGAAATGCGCCTTCTCCCCGCTTTCGCCGCCGTGGCCGCCGTGTCCGTCCTCGCTCCCGGTTCGGCCGCCGCGTCGCCGTCACCGGTGGGGTTCGTGACCGCGCACGGCACCTTCGCCGCGGATGTCCCCGGCGCCTCCGCGGTGACGTACCGCCCCGACCTCGTCCCGCCCGGCGCCCAGGCGCACGTGTTCAGCCTTTCGGCCGCGGGCGCCGGCACGACCACCACGTTGTTCGTCACCGGCCTGCAGCCGGGACGGGCCTACGGCGCCCACGCGCACACCCAGCCGTGCGGCGCCACCGGCGACGCCGCCGGACCGCACTTCCAGCACGTGCCGGACCCGGTGAAGCCGTCGGTCGACCCCGCCTACGCGAACCCCCGCAACGAGATCTGGCTCGACTTCACCACCGACCGGGCCGGCACCGGCTTCGCCCGGTCCACAGTGGACTGGACGGTCACCGGCCGGCGGGCGAAGTCCGTGGTCGTCCACGAGACCCACACCCACACCGATCCCGGTCACGCGGGCACGGCGGGCGCCCGGCTCGCCTGCCTGGACGTCGACTTCTAGAACCCCCAAGTCCGCTCGGGCACCACGCGGATGCGGACGGAGTACTTGGCGTCGAACCCGTCCGCGTCCAAGCCGATCGCCGCGTAGTGGGAGCCGTACTTGTCGAGGTACCCGGGTGCCTCCGACGCCTTGCCCGCCTCGACGTGCGCTTTCCCGCTCACGACCAGGATCGAGCCGCCGTGCTCGTCGCTGTTGAGGTGGAAGCTCACGTCGGGGTTCGCCTCGATGTGCCGGAGCTTCGCGGTGTCCGGCTCGCTGAACACCACGATGTCCTCGCCGTCGAGGACGAACCACACCGGCCGCGGCGCGGGCCGCCCCTTCGGCGTGACAGTGGTCAGCCAGGCGATCGGCTCGCCCGCCCGGTCGGTGAGGTTCGGTTGTGCCATGTCGGTGCCCCCTGGTCGTCAGGTCTGTGATCCAGGTAACCACGGGGCACCGACATTTTCTTCCCGGTCCAGCGGCTTCCGGGGGTTCCGGGTGGCGAAGCCCCCGGCCCGGAGCGCAGCTCCGGTGGTCTCAGCGCGAAGCCACCCGCCGCGCGTACCGCGTCCCGGCCGCCAGCAGCACCAGGCCCGCGCCGAGGAACGCGCCGACCCTGGCCAGCCCGTCCAGCGCCGCAAGGTCGAACAGCACCAGCTTGAGCACCGCGGCGCCGACCAGGATCAGCCCGGTCACCCGCAGCGCGACGACCTCGATCCCGCGCAGGAGCAGCACGAGCGCCGCGATCGTCCAGGACACCGTGATCAGCGCGTGGCCGAGGAGGAACCCGGTCCGGCCGGGGACCGCCAGCAGCGCCCCGCACAGCACCACCCCGGCGGCGCCGTACAGCGCCGAAACCCCGGCGAGCAGCCAGATCGGCAGGTCGTCGGCCGGCCCGCGGAACACCGCCAGGCGCGCGGCGGCCCACGGCAGCGCGACCGACACGGCCAGGATCAGCGCGGCGACCACGAGTGCGCCGGTCAGCTCGGCGGCCGGGTGGGTGCGGGGCACGATCAGCAGCGCGGGTGTGACGTCGAAGACGACGCCGATCAGCCCGCCGATCGCCGCGAACCCGAGCGCGGCGGCGAGTGCACCCCGGCTGCGGCCGCCAACCGCGGCCACGACCAGCAGCAAGGCCTCGCCGAGCAGCACCCCGGCGCGCGCCGGGCCGTCGAACTGGGTGACCGTCGCCTGCAGGATCGCGACCAGCCCGGCCAGCCCGGCGACCTGCCCGGCGAACCCGGGCCACCAGCGGCGCGCCGCCCAGACCGCGAGCAGCAGGACGCCGGCCCCGGCCGTGATCGGCACCGCCTGCGTCTTCGGCAGCAGCACCGCCGCGATGAGGGTGGGAAGCACCGCGGTCGCCAGCAGCGAGAGCGCCGCGGGATCGTTCTCGCGGCGGCGCAGCACGATCAGCGCGAGCGCGACGCAGGCGAGCCCGGCGCCGCCGGCCGCGGTGGTGTTGGCCCAGCTGCCGTGCGCGCCGAGCCACGCCGTGCTGATCACCGAGGCGAGCAGCGGCGGGACACCGGCGGCCAGCGTCAGCGACGACCAGTCGCGGTGCAGCTGCACCGGCGCCGTCGCGACCAGGACCACCAGCAGGAAGGTGACCAGTTCGGGGGTGAACCCGCCGACGATCATCGGGGCGCACACCACGCAGCCGACGACGACGGCGGAGGCCAGCAGCGACGACTCCCAGCGCACCGCCACCAGCAGCCCGCCGACGGTGACCGCCAGCCCGGCGGCGAGCCCGGCGAGCACCGGCAGGAACTCGTACAGCGAGGTCGCGGCGACGACGTCAAGGTAGAGCGTCGCGATGCCGGTGGCGGCCAGCGCGAAGGCCCCGGTGCGACCGGCGGGCTTGCGGTGCAGCCACACACCGGTGCCGGTCAGCGCCAGCCCGAACCCGGCGCCGACGAGCACCCGCGGCAGCGGTCCGAGCCAGCCGCGCTGGACGGCGAGCACGAGCAGCAGCACGACGCCGAGCAGCGTCACGGCCCCGCCCACCCAGGCGAGCACGCGGCTGCCGGCGCCTTCCTTGCCGAGCTTCTCGCCGAGCGTCTGCCGCGGAACCGGCACGTAGGGCCGCGGGACGTACGGCGACGGCGAGGGCGGGGTGTACTGCGGCGGGGGCGGCGCCTGCCACTGGTACTGCGGCCACGGGACCGACTCGGGCCGCATCGCCCGAGGCTGCGGCTGCGGCTGCGGCGATTGCAGCGGCGGCTGCGGCTGCGGCTGCGGCTGCGGTTGCGGCTGCGGCTGCTGCGATTGCAGCGGCGGTTGCGGCTCAGGCTTCGGTTGCGGCTCAGGCTGCGGTTGCGGCGCCTGCTCCGGTGCTGCGGCCTGCTCGGCCTCGTCGGGGTGTCCGGCCTGCTCGGGCCGAACGTCCCGGACGATCCGCAGTTCGGAACCCACCAAGGCGAGACGACGCCCCAGGTCGTCGATCTCGCCGGCGAGCCGGAGGAGCACATCTGCTTCGGTGGTCATACCGGACAGCGTCACGCACGGCGCCCACCTGCGGATCCGTAGCACTACTCAATCGCGGGTCACGTCCTGGTCGCGGCCAGC
Organism: Streptomyces sp. MN03-5084-2B; assembly: GCA_033793495.1. Lineage (GTDB taxonomy): Bacteria > Actinomycetota > Actinomycetes > Mycobacteriales > Pseudonocardiaceae > Amycolatopsis. Next base: position 50,313 of record JARAWT010000035.1, read on the forward strand.
ACCTCGTCCATGGTGGTCATGATCGAGACGGTCTCGGCCAACGGCATGAGCGGGCTTTCGGTCTCCCCGGCGGCCAGCCGGAGTGCCACTTCGTCGGCCTGGTGCCGCAGGCCACGGCCCTCATCGACGTATTCGAAGCGGCTTCGCTCGCCTTCACGCGGAACGACGGTGAAGGAGGCAGGAGCGTAGAAGGGCCCGTCGACCTCGATGCGCGCGTCCGTGCCGACGATCGACGCGGTGGTCGGCGAAACGGCGCTCAAGGTGCAGCTCAGGACGGCTTGCGCCCCGCTCGCGTAGCCGAACAGCATCGACATCTGGGCGTCGACACCGGTGAAGGCGGGCGTCGCCATCGCGGCCACGCGCTCAGGCTGCCCGAGGATCATCGAGGCGAACGAAACGGGGTAGATCCCCAGGTCGAGCAGGGCACCCCCACCCAGTTCGGGGGCGAACAGCCGGAAGGCGGGGTCTTCGGCGAACCACTGCCCGTGATCGGCGGCGACGGTGACTATCCGGCCGAGGCTCGGCAACAGCTCGCGGATGTGCCGGACGTGCGGCAGGAAGCGCGTCCACATGGCTTCCATCAGGAAGAGGCCCTCGGCCCGCGCCAGGTCGGCGAGGTCGCGCGCCTCGTCGGCGTTCATCGTGAACGGCTTCTCGACGAGCACGGGCTTCCCGGCTTCGAGGGCCAGGCGGGCGTTGGCGTGGTGCATCGGATGCGGCGTGGCGACGTAGACGACGTCGACGTCCGGATCGTTCGCGAGCGCTTCGTAGCTGTTGTGGCGGGTGGGGATGCCGAGCTCGTCGGCAAACCGCCCGGCGCTGTCCGCGGTGCGCGACCCGACCGCGGCGACCACGCCGGAGGAGGTGAGCCGCAGGTCATGGGCGAAGGCACCGGCGATCCCGCCGGTGCCCATGATTCCCCAGCGCAGGGGCGCGTTCGTCATACGCCGAACCCTATGCCTGGCTAGAGTGACGAGTCGATCACCGTGAGGGGGAGAGATGGCGGAGGCGAAGAAGGCCGGGTGCATCGCGGGAGCCGTCGCGCTGATGGGGGCGGTCGGCGCGCTGCTGAGCGGCATCGCCGACTTCGGCGGGCTGTTCAAGAGCGACGGTGCCTCCGGCGGTACCTCCGCGTCCGCTCCGCAGGCCTCGGCGACGGAAAGCACCAAGCCGCCCGCCCCGGCGACGGTGTACTACCAGGGCCACCTCGAGTTCGGCCGGTTGAACCTCGACCTGAAACCGCCGAAGCGCACGGGCGACACGTACTTCTCCGGCGGCAGCGGCGGGGTGTTCGAGAGCTACCACGACGCCGGGAAGGCGGCGGTCTGGACGAGCAGCGGAACCCCGGACCGGGACGGCTGCGGATCCACCGTCGACGAGCACGGCAGCACGTACGTCCACGGCCTCGAAAAAGGCAACCACGTGTGCGGCCGCACGGCGGAGGGCCGCGTGTTCCGGGTGGACATCACCGGGGTGAGCGAGCAGCTGTTCGGCGGCGTCACGGGCGACGTCACGGTCTGGGACAAGTAAGCCCCTGGTCGCCGTGATCGACACCACAGGCGACAATGGAGGACGTGATCGCGACCCTGAGCAAGCCCGCCCTGAAGATCGGCCCCTACGAGGTCGATCCGCCGGTCGTGCTCGCCCCCATGGCCGGGATCACCAACGTCGCCTTCCGGCAGCTGTGCCAGGAGTACGGCGCCGGCATCTACGTGTGCGAGATGATCACCGCCCGCGCCGTCGTCGAACGGCATCCCGGGACCATGCACATGATGACCTTCGGGGCGAACGAAAAGCCCAGGTCCATGCAGCTCTACGGCGTCGACCCGAAGACCATGGCCGAGGCCGTCCGGATCATCGTCGGCGAGGGTCTCGCCGACCACGTCGACTCCAACTTCGGCTGCCCGGTCGCGAAGGTGACGCGCAAGGGCGGCGGGGCCGCGCTGCCGTTCAAGCGGAAGCTGTTCGAAGCCATCGTGCGCGAGTCCGTGAAAGCGGCCGGGGACACGCCGTTCACGGTCAAGTTCCGCATCGGCATCGACGACGACCACCGCACCTACCTCGACGCCGGCCGCATCGCCGAAGCCGAGGGCGCCGCCGCCGTCAGCCTGCACGCCCGCACCGCCGCCCAGCGCTACTCCGGCCAGGCCGACTGGACGAAGATCGCCGCGCTGAAGGAGGCCGTGACCAGCATCCCGGTGCTCGGCAACGGCGACATCTTCTCCGCCGCCGACGCCCTGCGCATGGTCGAGGAGACGGGCTGCGACGGCGTGGTCGTCGGCCGCGGCTGCCTCGGCCGGCCCTGGCTGTTCGGCGAGCTCGAAGCCGCCTTCCAGGGGCGCGCTTTGCCGACCCCGCCCAACCTGGGCGAGGTCGCCGGGGTGTTGCGCCGCCATACGGAACTGCTCATCGAGCACGACGGCCACGACAAGGCGATGCGCGACATCCGCAAGCACATGGCCTGGTACCTGATGGGCTTCCCGGTCGGCTCCGAGCTGCGTCGCGGCTTCGCGATGCTCTCGTCGATGGACCAGCTCGACGACCTGATCGCCCAGCTCGACCACGCTGCGCCGTTCCCCGAGGCGGCCACCGGACCCCGTGGACGTCAGGGCTCGCCGGGCAAGGTCACGCTGCCACATGGCTGGCTGGACGATCCGGACGACGACTGCGTCCCCGAAGCGGAAGACATGCACTCAGGCGGCTGAGCTGCACCAGGCTCACGCCGAACAGCAACACCCCGAGCGGGACGTGCAAGGTCGTGGCGTGCGCGATCCCGAGGAACACCTGCGTGGTCACGAGCCCCAGGAACACGCCCGCGTAGAGGATCGTCCGCGGCGAGCCGCCACCCGGCCGCCAGGCCAGCACCGCGGCCACCACCTGCACAACGGCGACGCTCCACACCGTGTACGCCGAAGCGCTGTGGAGGACGTGCCCGTTCGGGGTGGTCAGCAGCAGCCCGGCGGTGACCGGGGCGAGGAAGACCGCGAGGGTCTGCAGCGCGACCGTGGCGCGCAAGAAGATCGTCATACCCAGTAGACGACGCAGCCGGCCGGAACGTGAGATCGCCCGTGACATCTGTCAGCCCGAAGTCGTGGCGGACGGCATCCTTCCGGACCCGCTCCCCGCGACAAGCTCTCCTCATGACGACGCAGACGACGAACCAGCCCACCAGCTCCCTGGTCAAGACCCTCGCGATCGAGATCGCCGTCCCCACCGGCGTCTACTACGCACTCCACTCGCTCGGCGCGAGCGACTTCACCGCACTCGCCGCCGCCGGCGTCTTCCCGCTGGCCCGGACGCTCTTCCAGTTCGCCAAGGACCGCACACTCAACGGCCTCGCCCTCGTCGTGCTGGTCACGAACGTCGTCGGCATGCTGCTCACCTTCGTCTCCGGCGACGCCCGGATGATGATCGCCAAGGACTCGCTCGGCAGCGGCATCACCGGCCTGGTCATCCTCGCCTCGGCCTTCACCGCCGCCCCGATCATGACCAAGACGATGCGTCCCTTCCTCACCCGCGGCAAGGCCGAGAACGAGGCCGCGTGGGAACGGCTCGGCGAAAACGAACGGTTCAACGCCATCCTGCGGCGATGCAGCGTGATCTGGGGGATCGGTTTCGTGCTGGAGAGCGCGGCGCGCATCGCCGGGGCGTTCACGCTGCCCGTCCCGACCATGGTCTGGCTGAGCACCGTCATCTTCGCGGGCGCCTTCGCGGTGATCATGGTCGCCTCCGGCAAGGTGGCCGAAAAGGCGGGCAAGATGATCGCCGCCGACGCCGCCGCGCGCACCCTCGTGGCCGCTTGACCTGCACGAATCCGCGGTGTACAGGTGTGGACATGTACAGCAAGCGGCAGCAGCTGGTCGGCGACCTCACCGACCTGATCCGCTCCGGGCGGCTCGCCCACGGCGAACGCCTCCCGGGCGAGAACCAGCTCGCCCTGCAGTACCAGGTCAGCCGCGGCACCGTCCGCAGTGCGCTGTCCGAGCTCCAGCAGCTCGAGCTCATCTCCACCCAGGCCGGTGTCGGTTCGTTCGTCACCTTCGACGGCGTCCAGCTCGACCAGCGGATCGGCTGGGCGCGGGCCCTCGCCGACGCCGGGGCGCCGGTCAGCACCGAAGTGCTCGGCATCGAGAGCGTCGAAGACGGTGCCCTGGAAGAAGAATTCGGCGAACGGGCCTACGTCGCCGTGCGGCGGCTGCGGCGGGAGCACGACCGCGGGATCTCGCTCGAAACCGCCACCGTGCCCGCCGTCGGGCCGCTCGCCGACCTCCCGGCGACCGGCCTGCAGGACGGCTCCCTGACCAAGACGCTCGAAGCAGCAGGGCGGATTTCCGTCGGCGGCGACCAGTGGATCAGCACCGAACGCCTCGACGCCTGCGCCGCCGAACTCCTCGGCCGTTCGATCGGCGAGCTCTTCCTCCGCGCCGAGCGCACCTCGGTCGACATCGAAGGCCGGCTCGTCGAGCGCGTCGTCAGCCTGCTGGACCCGGACCGGTTCCAGTTCCACCTCACCTTCGGGCACCGATGAGCGCGCGGGACCGGGCGCTCGGCGCGTTCACCGGGCTGGCCGTCGGGGACGCACTCGGGATGCCGACGCAGTCGATGTCCCGGGCCGCCATCGCCGCCACCTACGGGCCGGTCACCGGCCTGCTCACCGCCGTCGCCGAGCAGCCCGTCGCGCCGTCGATGCCCGCCGGCTCGGTCACCGACGACACCGAGCAGGCCGTGCTGCTGGCCCGGCTGCTCATCGACGGCCGCGGCACGGTCGAGCCGCACGTCTTCGCCGACGCCCTGCTGATCTGGGAGGCCGACATGGTCCGCCGCGGTTCCGCGGACCTGCTCGGGCCGTCCACCAAACGCGCCCTCGCCCGGCTCCAGGACGGCGTTCCGGCGGACGAAGCGGGCCGCACCGGTACCACCAACGGCGCCGCCATGCGGGTCACGCCGGTCGGCATCGCCACGGCGTCGGACGACTTGCACCGGCTGGTCGACGCCGTCGTCGCGACCGCGCGGGTCACCCACAACACCAGCCTGGGCATCGCGTCGGCCGCCGCGGTCGCGGCCGCCGTCTCCGCCGGTGTCGACGGCGCGGACCTGGCCGAAGCGCTCGACGCGGGTGAGCGCGCCGCCGTCGTCGGCGGGGAACGCGGGCACTGGGCACCCGGCGGCGAGATCGCCGCCCGGATCCGCTGGGCGCGCGACTGGGTGCGGGGCATGGCCCCGGCCGCCGTCGCCGACGCGGTCGCGCAGGTCATCGGCACGTCGGTCGCGTCGCAGGAGTCCGTGGTGGCCGCGTTCGCGCTGGCCGAGGCCGTGGGCGACGACCCGCCGTCGGCGTTGCGCCTGGCCGCCGGGCTGGGCGGCGACACCGACACCGTCGCCGCGATCTGCGGGGCGATGCTCGGCGCCGCGCACGGCGCCGGTGCGTTCCGCCCCGACGTCGTCGAGACCGTGCTCGCGGTCAACCGGCTCGAATTCGGGCCGCTGGTCGACGAACTCCTCAAGCTGCGCCGCCGATGACCGGGCGGCTGGTGCACACCGGACAGGTCGTCGTCGACCTGGTCATGGCGGTGCCTGACCTGCCACCGCCCGGCGGCGACGTCCTCGCGTCGTCGACGAACCTGTTGCCCGGCGGGGGTTTCAACGTCATGGCCGCCGCGGCACGCTCCGGCGCGCGGGTGCTTTATGCGGGCAGCCACGGAATCGGCGCGTTCGGCGATCTCGCCCGCAGCGCGCTCGCGGCCGAAGGCATTGTGCTGGCGCAGGAACCGATGTCCGAAATGGACACTGCTGTTGTCGTAGTGTTGGTGGACGCGACGGGTGAGCGCACCTTCGCGACCGGCAGCGGCGCCGAAGGACGACTGCGCACCGAATTGCTCGACCGAGTCACCCCAAAGAATGACGACGTCGTGTACGTGAGCGGATACAGTTGGTTGCACGAGATCAATCGCGGGGCCCTCCTCGAGTGGCTACCCCGTCTTCCCGGCTCGAGGATCCTGTTCGATCCTGGCCCGCTCATCGGCGAAATCAACCCTGGAGACATCCATGACCTTTTGTCCACAATAGACATACTGAGCTGCAACGCCCGCGAAGCCGAAGTGCTGGGTGAGCTGCCACCCGTCGCCGTCGTCCGCGATGGTGCGAAGGGCTGCCGCGTCCACGAACACGGCCGGATCACCGACGTCCCCGGGTTCCCGGTCGACGCGGTGGACACCACCGGCGCCGGCGACACGCACTGCGGCGTGCTGGCCGCGGAGCTGTTGCGCGGCAGTACCTTGCTCGACGCCGCCGTGCGCGCCAACGCGGCGGCCGCGCTTTCGGTGACCCGGCGCGGCCCGGCGACCGCGCCGGGCCGGCAGGAGATCGACCAGCTGGTGGAGGCCATGCGATGAGCGGTTCCCGCAGGCTCGAGGTGGAGACCAACGGCCTCGACGTGATCGACGACGCCGAGCGGCGCGGCCGCACGCGGCAGCTGTTCTGGCCGTGGTTCGGCGCGAACGTGTCGGTGCTGGGGCTGAGCTACGGCTCGTTCACCCTTGGCTTCGGCATCTCGTTCGGGCAGGCGCTGGTCGCCGGCGTCGTCGGCATCCTGTTCTCGTTCCTGCTGTGCGGGTTCATCGCCATCGCGGGCAAACGGGGGTCAGCGCCGACCATGCTGCTCTCACGGGCGGCGTTCGGGGTGCGCGGCAACCGGCTGCCGTCGGCCATCTCGTGGCTGCTGACGGTGGGCTGGGAAACCGTGCTCGCCGCGCTGGCGACCCTGGCCACGGCGACGGTGTTCGAGCGCCTCGGCTGGGGCGGCGGGACGCCGACGAAGGTGATCGCGCTCGTCGTGGTGGCGGCGCTGACCGTCGCCGCCGGCGTGCTCGGCTTCGACGCGATCATGAAGCTGCAGACGTGGATCACCTGGATCACCGGGGTGCTCACCGTCGTCTACGTGGTCCTCGTGGCCGGCGACGTGCACTGGGCGGCGGTGAGCGCCCTGCCGTCCGGTTCGGCGCAGCAGTGGGTGGGCGCGCTGGTGTTCCTGATGACCGGCTTCGGCCTGGGCTGGGTCAACGCGGCCGCGGACTACTCGCGCTACCTGCCGCGGTCGTCGTCGAGCCGGGGCGTGGTCGGCTGGACGACGTTCGGCGCGTCGGTGGCACCGGTGGTGCTGCTGGTGTTCGGGCTGCTGCTGGCCGGCTCGTCGCCGGACCTGAGCAAGGCGATCGCGGCGGACCCGATCGGCGCGCTGACGACGTTGCTGCCGCTGTGGTTCCTGGTGCCGTTCGCGCTCGTCGCGGTGCTCGGCCTGGTCGGCGGCGCGGTGCTGGACATCTACTCGTCCGGGCTGGCGCTGCTCTCGGCGGGCCTGCGCATCCCCCGCCCGGCGGCGGCGCTGGTCGACGGCGTGATCATGATCCTCGGCACGATCTACATCGTCTTCTTCGGCGGCGAGTTCCTGGGCCAGTTCCAGGGTTTCCTGGTGACGCTGGGCGTCCCGGTGGCGGCGTGGTGCGGTGTGATGCTCGCGGACGTCCTGCTGCGGCGAGGCGACTACGCCGAACGTGAGCTGTTCGACCCGGGCGGCCGCTACGGCGACGTCCGGCTCGGCCCGATCGCCCTGGTGCTGGTGGCGACGGCGCTCGGCTGGGGCCTGGTGACGAACACGTCCGCGGACTGGCTGAAGTGGCAGGGGTACCTGCTGGAACCGTTCGGCCTGGGCGGCCGCGAAGGCGCGTGGGCCTTCGCGAACCTCGGCGTCCTGCTGGCGCTGGCCCTGGGGTTCCTGGTGACGTTGCTGACGCGGCAGCGAGTCCGCGCACAGGAGGCAGTGTGAAGAGAATCCTGGCGGTCATCGACCTGCAGAACGTCTTCGCCGACAGTGCAAGCCCGTGGTTCACCCCACGCTTCGCCGAGGTGGTCCCCCCGATCCACCGTTTGGTGACGGCCTTCGGCAACGACGTCGTGTTCACCCGATTCCTCGCACCTCCACACCCGGAAGGGGCATGGCGGCGGTACTACGAGCAGTGGCCGTTCGCCCTGCAACCACCGGACGCGCCGCTGTACCAAGTGGTCGACCCGTTCGATCCACCATCCACAGTGGACGCGACCACGTTCGGCAAGTGGAACGCCCGCATGGCCACCCGAGTGGGTGGCGCGGGCCTGGTGCTGGCGGGCGTCTCAACGGACTGCTGCGTGTTGTCGACAGCACTGGCCGCGGCGGACGCGGGCGTCGCGGTGACGGTGGTGTCGGACGCCTGCGCGGGTGCCGACGACGAAAGCCACGCGAAAGCGCTGGACATCATGAGGCTCTACGCCCCTCTGGTGACGGTCGCCACATCCGCGGAGGTACTCGGCTAGGCTGGGTTCGGTGAGCCTCGAAGCCTCGGCGATCGCGTTGACGACTGCGGTGGTGAAGGCCGCCGCGAAGATCTGGCTGGGTGACCGCCCGATCGCCGCCGACGCTTCGGCCAAGGCACTCGACCTGCTGGAGAAGCAGGTCACCGGGCTCAACGACCGCCGCAAGCTCCGGCTGCTGTTCACCAACCTCGAATCCCGGGTCGCCGACCGGCTGCTGCCCTTTCTCGACGTCGAGTTCCGCGCGTTGCCGGAGAACGAGCGCGCAGCCGCGGTCAACGCGGTCCACGACACGTTCGAGCGCGCGGCGTTGACCGACGACGACCTGTTCGCCACCGACCTCGACGCGGCGTACCTCTACCGCTACCTCCTCCGCACCGTCCCCGGCGTCACCAGGCTCCTGTCAGCCGACGCGACCGAGCTGTACCAGCGGGTGCTGCGGGAATGCTGCGCGTACCTCGTGCAGGTCACGAGCACCCTGCCGCGCTTCCAGCCGGGCGCCCTCGTCGAGATCCTCCAGCGCGAGACGGAGATCCTCGAGACGGTCCGGAACGTGCTGGCGACGCTGCCCGAACGCCGTCACCCGGACGACTTCGCCGCGGACTTCCGCCGCCAGGTCGTGACGGCCCTCGACCGGATGGCCCTGTTCGGCGCGGGCCTGGCCGAGGCGACCAGGCTGTACCCGCTGTCCGTGGCCTACCTGAGCCTGAGCGTCACCTCCGAAGGGGAGATCCCCGGCGACCGGATCGAGCACGTGCTGCCGCGGACGTCGCGGATCCTGCTTCGGGGGGAGGCCGGATCGGGCAAGACGACGCTGTTGCAGTGGCTGGCCGTCCAGTGCGCAAGCCGGCAGCTGCAGGACGTCGAAGGCTGGGACAACCTCGAGCCGTTCCTGGTGCGGCTGCGCCGCTTCAGCCGGTCGGAACTGCCGACCCCGGAACACTTCCTGGACGAGGTCGGCAGGCACATCGCCGACGAGATGCCGCCCGGTTGGGTGCAGCGACGCCTGCGTCAGGGCCGGGCCGTCGTGCTCGTCGACGGCCTCGACGAGATCCCGGACGAGCGCCGCCGCGAAGTGCGCGAGTGGCTGCGCGAACTCGTCGGCGCGTTCCCCCATGCCCGGTTCGTCGTCACCACGCGCCCGGCCGCGGTGACCGCCGGCTGGCTGCGCGACGAGGAGTTCACCGAGGTCCGGCTCCAGCCGATGACCCCGCGCGACGTCCGGACGTTCGTCACGCGCTGGCACCAGGCGCTGCCGGGCGAGCCGCTCGACGAAGAACGCGACGCCCTGATCACGGCGATCGGCGCCCGCAGCGCGCTGCGGCGGCTCGCCGAGAACCCGCTGCTGTGCGCGTTGCTCTGCGCACTGCACCACCAAGGCAACGGACGGCTTCCGGAGAACCGGATGGAGCTGTACGACGTCGCGTTGCGCATGCTGCTCGACAGCCGCGACGTCGAGCGAGGGATCGAGCCTTCCGTCCGGCTCTCGCTGACCGAAAAGCTGGTGTTGCTGCGCAGCCTGGCGTACTGGCTGGTCCGCAACGGCCACACGGACGTCCCGGCCGCCGACGCCGAAGCCCGCATCACGGCGAAGCTGCGTTCGATGGGCCAGATCGACGTGACGCCGCGGACGGTGTTCCGCCACCTGCTCGATCGCGGTGGGGTGCTGCGCGAACCGGTCCCGGGGCGGATCGACTTCGTGCACCGCACGTTCCAGGAGTACCTGGCCGCCCAGGCCGCGGTCGAAGAGGACGACATCGGCATCCTGACCGCGAACGCCCACCTCGACGAGTGGCGCGAGGTGGTGGTCCTGGCGGCTGGCCACGCCCATCCCGCGCAGCGCGAGCGCCTGCTCGACGGGATCCTCCAGTGGGACACGGACGAGCAGGAGCGGTTGAAGCTCGACCTGGTGGCGTTGGCGTGTTTGGAGACGTCGCCGGTGTTGAGCGAGCGGCTGCGGAACGAGATCGAGGACCGGGCCAGCACGCTGATCCCGCCGTCGAACAGAGACGAAGCAAAGGCGCTGGCGGCAGCGGGCGAATTCGTTCTCGACCTTTTGGCCGACTGTGCACCCGAGACTCCCGAAGCGACGGCGGCGACCATCCAAGCGATCGCCCTGATCGGCGGCCCCGGCGCGTTCGAGCTGCTAACCGGTTACCGCGAGGCCCAGGAGGGCATCGTGCTGGACGAGCTGCTCGCCGCCCGGCAGCGATTCGATCCCGGTGAATTCGCCGAACGCGTACTGGCCGATCTGCCGATCGAGTACCTGTCGGTGGACGACCCGGCTGATCTCGTCGGGCTGAAGCACTTGCGACACCTCAGGAAACTCGGCTGCCTCATCGACGCCCCGGACAAGTTCGACCTTGCACTGTTGGCAGGCACCTCGCTGGAAACCATCACCTTGATGAGTGCCTGGGACCAGGCATGGGTGGATGTCGAACCGCTGGCAGACATTCGTACCCTGCGCAAGGTCATCACCGATCTGCCGACGCGCGGCTGGGCGCGGCTGGCCGACCTGCCCAACCTGAGAGAAGTCAGGCTGAGCAACATCGAACACATCGACCAGCTTGCCGAGCTGGCTCCTCTGCGGCACTTGCTGGGGCTGGAGCTGGATGGGATCCCCGAGCTTGAAGACCTGCGGTGCTTGTCCTTTCTGGAACAGCCGAACAACCTCGGCTTCCAGCGCTGTCACAACCTCCGAGACGTCCGCGTCTTGGTTCGCTGGGCCGACAGCCTGACCGCGCTCAGCTTCGTCGGATGTCCCAGGGTTGACCTGAGCCTGCTGCCCTCCCTTACCGGACTCCGGGTCTTGGAGCTCGTGCACACACCCATTCCGGACCTTCGGCTTGTGTCCGGTCTCAGTGCGCTCCGGGAGCTGCGCTTGCAGAGCACCACCGACATCGACCTGAACCCCCTCCTCGACCGGCCCGACCTCAAGGTGACAGTCCACCCACCCACACTCTTCGACTAGGACGCTGAGCGGCCGATAGATTCGGGCCGTGATCGACCACATCAGCATCCCCACCGAGGCCGGTTCCTTCGACGCCATCGCCGCCGGCCCCGAGGACGGCAGGCCCGTCCTGCTCCTCCACGGCTTTCCCGAAGCCGCCATCGAGTGGGAGCACCAGGTCGCCACCCTCGGGGTGCTCGGGTTCCGGGCCGTCGCGCCGGATCAGCGGGGCTACTCGCCGGACGTCCGGCCCGAGCAGGCGAGCGACTACTCGATCGATCACCTCGTCGGGGACGTCGTCGCGATCACCGAAGCGCTGGGGTGGCCGAAGTTCGACCTCGTCGGGCACGACTGGGGTGGCGCCGTCGCCTGGTGGACCGCCGATGCGCACCCCGGACGCCTTCGCAGCCTCGCCGTCGTCTCCACGCCGCACCCCGCCGCGCTCGCCGAGGCCATGAAGACCGATGAGGACCAGCACCTGCGGACGCGGTACATGACCGAGTGGCGGCAGACCCGCGTCACCGAACGGCGGATGCTGGAGAACGACGCCCGCGCGCTGCGCGAGATGTTCGATCGGCGCGTGTCGCCTTCGAAGGTCGACGACTACGTGCAGCGGCTGTCCGAGCCGGGTGCGCTCACCGCCGCCCTCAACTGGTACCGGGCCGGGCGGCCGGGCGGGAAGATCGGGAAGGTCGCCGTGCCGACGCTGTACGTCTGGAGCACCGAGGACGTCTCCTTCGGCTCCACCGCCGCGCTCGACACCGCCAACTGGGTCACCGGGCCGTACCGGTTCGAAATGCTCGAAGACGTCACGCACTGGGCGCCCGAGGAGGCCCCGGAAGCCGTCACCACGCTCCTCGTGGAGCACCTCAACGCGCGGTGACGGCGCATCACCCCGCCGGGCGGACCGCCGGTAACCCACCCGCCTCGCGGTACGGCACGCCGCGGCCCGTCGTGTTCACTGGGGCACGTGGATACCGCGACCGAACCCGAGACCGAGCAGGTCGTCTTCGTCACCGAGGACGGCGTGCCCACCGGCGAGACCGGCCCCAAGCTGGCCAGCCACCACGAGCACACCCGGTTGCACCTGGCCTTCTCCTGCTACGTCCTCCGACGCGGCGACAACGCCCTGCTGATCACCCAGCGCGCCCTCCACAAGAAGGTCTGGCCGGGGGTCTGGACCAACAGCGTCTGCGGCCACCCCGCGCCCGGCGAAGCCCTCGAGAACGCCGTCCTGCGCCGCGCCGGCTACGAGCTCGGGCTGCCGTCGCTGTCCGGGTTGCACTGCGTGGTGCCGAACTACCGGTACCGGACGCCGCCGTTCCAGGGGATCGTCGAGAACGAGTTCTGCCCGGTGTTCGCCGCCTGGGCCGACGCCGAGCCCGCGCCGAACCCGGAGGAGGTCGGCGACTGGCGCTGGGTCGCCTGGCGCGACTACACGGAGTTACTGGGCGACGAGACAGCTAATGTGAGTTACTGGGCCAAAGACCAGTACGAGCAGCTCAAGGACATCGAACCGTTTTCCGGGCTCTGAGCCGAACACTCCGGAGCGTCACCACGACAGTCCCGTTTGAGCGAAATTCATCTTCTTCCGCACCGGTACCTCAAGCGCGGCCGTCGCCTCGACGACAACCAAGGGGTGGTGGAGGTGGGGATGGTCGCCGACGGCGACGGCTCGGCGGGCGGGACAGCCGGCCCGCAGCCGCCCGACCTGCTCCGCCTGCACGAGGCCATCGCCGGTCTCTTCGCCACCCAAGGCGACTGGCGGCGCGCCTACCAGCACCTGCGGTCCGCGCTGGACATCGCCCGCGACGGCAGTTTCCGCGACGCGCTGACGTCGAGTTACAACCGCCGCTACCTCGACGAACGGCTGTACGGACCGTTCACCGACCGTCCGCCGCTGGCGCTCGCGTTGATCGATCTCGACCGCTTCAAGAGCGTCAACGACACGTACGGTCACCTCGTCGGCGACCGCGTCCTGCGCCGGGTCGCCGAGCTGCTCCAGGAGGATCTCCCGCCGAACGGCTTCTGCGCCCGCTACGGCGGCGAGGAGTTCGTCCTGTGGCTGCCCGGGACCGACGCGCGGCGCGCGGTCCGCGTCGTCGAGGAGGCCCGGGCACGGGTCGCCCGTCATCCCTGGTCAGCGCTCCAGCCGGGACTGCGGGTGACCATCAGCGCCGGCGTGGCGCACGAGTCCGGGACGCCGGTGTCGCCGGAGCGCCAGCTGCGCCGCGCGGACGTCCTGCTTTATGAGGCAAAACGCGCGGGCCGCAACAAAGTCGTCTATCGCGACGCGCAAACGACACAGTTAATGACCCACTCTGAGTAACACAAAGGCCCCATTACTCCGTCCGCCGAGAAGGGGTATCACCCGTTTGTCGACGCACACCGGCCGTTCGTCGACTCAAGGTGAAGAAAATTCCGGGAGGGTGTCGTCACGAACGGGGGGTATCCGTACGATAACGAAAACCTCCGGGGGAACGATCACCTCCTGCGGGGGAAGACGGCCAAGTCGAAGCCACCTCTTCGAACGCGCGAAAGGAGACCGAGTGCCGGACGAGCTCGACAGCCCGGGAACCGGTCGCCACCTCGACGGTCCCGCGCGGCCCCGGCCCGGACGGCGCCGGTCGATGGACGACCAGGGCGGCATCAGCGTCTCGGACGTGGTCGCCAGGACCACCGGCGCCCGCCCGCTGCCGCCCCGCGAGCAGCAGGACCGCTCCGACCAGCCGGGCCGCCGGGTCCGCCCCGCCGAGCCACCCGCTCCAGCGCGTTCCCCGCGTGCCGCGAGGCCGGCGCAGGGTGCTGCCGAAGACCCAGTACCCACGGACGCCACTCGTCAACCGCGCGCCCCGCGGCCGCGCCAGCCCCGCCGCACGACGGCCGCGGCCCCGGTGCCGGAGGCGCCGCTCCAGCGGCGTCCGGCGGCGAACCCGGGCCCGCAGCCGACGTCGGCCGCGCAGCAGCCGCCCCGGCGCCCCCGCCGCCCGGTGGGCGAGGCGCCCCAGGCCGACGGCACTCCGCCCCGCCGCGCTCCCGGCCCTGGCGCAGCTGCGCCGGGACGGCCGACCCCGGACAGCCCGGCACCCCGCCGCGCCACCGTCGAAGGGGCCGTTCCTCCGCGCCCCGCCGGCGACGGCCCCGCCGGCCGCCGCACCGGCGCGCCGGTCGACCCGGCCGCACCTTCGCGCCCCGCCGCGGACGGCCCGGCACCCCGCCGCGCCACCGCCGAAGGGGCCGCACCTTCGCGCCCCGCCGCGGACGGCCCGGCACCTCGCCGCACCGGGGAAAACCCCGTGCCCCGGCGCTCCACGGCTCCGGCCGACGCAGCCGCACCCCAGCGCCCCACGCCGGTCGACCCGGCCACAGCCGCGCGCCCCGCCGCCGACGGCCCGGCACCTCGCCGCACCGGCGAAAACCCCGTGCCCCGGGGTGCCGTGGCCGGAACCGGCGCCACCCCCGACAGCCCCGCGCCCCGGCGTGGCGAGGGCGGTTCCGACGGGGTTCCGCCGCGGTCGGCGCTCGATCCGCTGACCATGACCGACGAGATGGAAGCGATCGACGAGGCGACCCAGTACCGCCGCAAGATCGACCACACGCTCGCCCGGTTCTCCGCCGCGCACGACGAGATGGAAGCCGAAGAGGCGAAGCGGCGCGAACGCCGTGAGCGGCTCTCGCCCACCTCGCTGATCGAAAGCACGCGCACCGCCCTGCAGCGCGTCGTCACCACGGCACCTTCGGCCGAAGAAGCCCAAGCCGAAGCCGAACAGACCCGGCTGCAGGAGAAGAAGCGGCGGTCGGCGCTGGCCGGGCGGATCGCCGCCGCCGTCGTCGCCGGGCTCGTCTTCCTCGGCATCGGGGGTGCCTGGGGCGCCCAGACCTACTTCGACGCCAAGTTCACCCAGGTCTCCGCGCTCGACGAGAGCTCAGCCGACATCCAGGACGCCGAGGCGCAGGCCAACGACGAGAACTTCCTGATGGTCGGCTCCGACACCCGTGACGGCGCGACCGACGAGGAGGGTGTCGGCACCGCCGACAGCACCCCGGGCGCCCGGAGCGACACCGTGATGGTCGCCCACATCCCGGCCGACCGGAAGCGGGTCGTCGTCACGTCGTTCCCGCGTGACCTCGAGATCAACCGCCCGGACTGCCAGAAGTGGGACCCGGCCCAGAACAAGACCACCGACCAGATCTACAAGGGCGCGAAGTTCGCCAAGCTGAACACCGCCTACGCGGTCGGCGGCCCGGCGTGCGTGACCAAGGTGATCCAGCAGATCACCGGGCTGCGGATCAACCACTTCGTCGGCATCGACTTCAACGGCTTCAAGGAGATGGTCGACGCGGTGCACGGCGTCACCATCAACAACGAGATCCCGATCGACGACAGCATCCTCGGCAAGGTGCTGCTGCAGACCGGCGAGGTGACGATCTCCGGCGACCAGGCGCTGAACTTCGTCCGCGCGCGGCACGTCAAGGGCGACCCGACGTCCGACTACGGCCGGATCAAGCGGCAGCAGGAGTTCATCGGTGCGCTGCTGAAGAAGGTCATGTCCTCGGACGTCGTGCTCGACCCCGGCAAGCTCGGCGACTTCATCAACGCCTTCGCGAAGGCCACCTTCGGTGACAACCTGGGCGTCAAGCAGATGATGACGCTGGCGCAGTCGATGAAGGGCCTGGACCCGGGCAAGATCACGTTCCTCACCGTCCCGACGGTCGGCATGGCCAACACCCGCGGCAACGAGGTCCTCGTCGTCAGCAAGACGAAGGCCCTCTTCGACGCGCTGCGCAACAACACCCCGCTGCCCGACCCGAACGCGCCGGTCCCGGCGGGCGAGCAGGCCCCGCCGACCAGCACGTCGAAACCGAAGGCCGGCGGCAGTTCCAAGTCGACCACCACCCGGAAGAGCACCACCACGGGCTGATCCGCGAGGATCGTTAGTCCGGGTTCACGTGCGGTTCACCCGGCGATGCGGTATTTGGTCACGGTTGGCCGTAGGGTTGGGCCATGCGTGAGGCTTACCATGTCGAACTCGAACAGCTCGCCGACCACCTGGCCGCGATGTCCGTCCAGGTCGCCGACGCCATGGAGCGCGCCACACGGGCACTGCTGGAGGTCGACCTCAGTCTCGCCGAGCAGGTGATCAGCGACGACACCAAGGTCGACGACGCCCGCGCCCAGTGCGAGGAGCAGGCGTACGCCCTGCTGGCGCTGCAGGCCCCGGTGGCGACCGACCTGCGCACCGTGCTGGCGGCGATCCACGCCGCGGAAAGCCTGGAGCGGATGGGCGACCTGGCCTTGCACGTGGCGAAGGCCGCGCGGCGCCGTCACCCCGAGCCGGTGCTGCCGGAGTCGGTGCAGCCGTACTTCGCCGAGATGGGCGAGGTCGCGGTCAAGCTCGCCCGTCAGGTCGAGCAGGTCATCCACTCGAAGGACGTCGAAGCGGCGAAGACCATCGAGTCCGATGACGACCAGGTGGACGACATCCACCGCCACCTGTTCACGGTGATCATGGACCGCGAGTGGGCGTACGGCGTGGCCGCGGCGGTCGACGTCACACTGCTGGGCCGCTTCTACGAGCGTTACGCCGACCACGCGGTGTCCGTCGCGAAGCGGATGATCTTCGTGGTCACCGGCAAGATGCCGGGCTACGGCACCGACGAAGATCTCTGAGCCGTACCAACGAAAATGCCCCCGGCCGCGGCCGGGGGCATTTCCCATTCCCTTGAGGACTCAGCCGAACCGGCCGGAAATGTAGTCCTCCGTGGCTTTTTCGTCCGGGTTGGAGAAGATCTTCTCCGTGTCGTTCAGCTCCACCAGCCGGCCCGGCTGGCCGACGCCGGCGAGGTTGAAGAACGCCGTCTGGTCGGAAACCCGGGCCGCCTGCTGCATGTTGTGCGTCACGATGACGATCGTGTAGTCCTTCTTCAGCTCGCCGATCAGGTCCTCGATCGCCAGCGTGGAAATCGGGTCCAGGGCCGAGCACGGCTCGTCCATCAGCAGCACGTCCGGCTGGACCGCGATCGCGCGCGCGATGCACAGCCGCTGCTGCTGACCACCCGAGAGCCCGCCGCCCGGCTTGTTGAGGCGGTCCTTGACCTCGTTCCACAGGTTCGCGCCGCGCAGGGCGCGCTCGGCGATGTCGTCGAGGATCTTCTTGCCCTTGGTACCGCCCAGCTTCAGGCCCGCCACGACGTTGTCGCGAATGGACATCGTCGGGAACGGGTTGGGGCGCTGGAACACCATGCCGATCGTGCGGCGCACCTGGACCGGGTCGACCGCCGAGGCGTAGATGTCCTCGCCGTCGAGCAGCACCTGGCCGTCCACGCGGGCGCCGGGGATCACTTCGTGCATGCGGTTGAGCGTGCGCAGCACCGTCGACTTGCCACAGCCCGACGGGCCGATGAACGCGGTGACGTTGCGCGGCGGCACCGACAGGGTGACGCCGTCCACGGCGTGGAACTTGCCGTAGTAGATGTCCACGTCCTTGACGTCGATTCGCTTGGCCATCAGGAGCTCACTTCTTCTTCGGGGCGACGAGGCGCGCGAACACGGTGGCGAGGAGGTTGATCACGGCGATGATGAGCACCAGGGTCAGCGCCGCGCCCCAGATCCGGTCGAAGCCGACCGAGCCCGGGTCCATCGGGTTGCTGACGCGTTCGTTGTTCATCAGCAGCGGCAGCGCGGCCTGCTCGCCGTGGAAGATGTCCCAGTTCGTGAAGGCGGAGTAACCGACGAGGACCAGCAGCGGCGCGGTTTCGCCCATCACGCGGGCGAGCGCCATCATGACGCCGCCGACAATGCCGGACAGCGCCGTCGGCAGCACGATCTTCATGATCGTCTTCCACTTCGGCACGCCCAGCGCGTACGACGCCTCGCGCAGGTCGTCCGGGACGATCCGCAGCATCTCCTCCGACGAGCGGACGACCACCGGGATCATCAGCAGCACCAAGGCGAGCGAGACGGCGAAGCCACTGCGCGGCAGGCCGAGCGTGGTGATCCACAGCGCGTAGATGAACAGCGCCGCCACGATCGACGGAACGCCGGAGAGGATGTCCACCATGAACGTGGTGGCCTTGGCGAGCTTGCCGCCCCGGCCGTACTCGACGAGGTAGATCGCGACCAGCATGCCGATCGGCACCGCGATGACCGCGCAGACCAGGCCCTGCAGCAACGTGCCGACGATGGCGTGCAGCACGCCGCCGCCGACCTCGTCCGACAGGACGTCACCGAAGTCCTCGGACCACCAGTTGCTGTAGGGGATGCGCTTGATGCCGTACGCGACGACCGTGTACAGCACCCACACCAGCGGGACGACGGCGATCAGGAACGAGAGCCAGACCAGCGTGGTGGCGAGCCCGTTCTTGACCTTGCGGCCCAGGCTGACCTGCTGGAAGGCGGGGGTCGACGCGGGCGCTTCGAGCGAGGTGGTGGTCATGCTCAGTCCCCCTTCTTGCCGATGATGGACCGCGCGAAGAAGTTGACGACGAAGGTGAGCACGAACAGCACCAGGCCGGCCGCGATGTACGCGCCGGCCGAGACCTCGTTGTTGAACTCGCTGTAGTTCGCCGCGATCTTCGACGCGAAGGTGGCGCCGCCGTCGAAGAGGCTCCAGTCGAAGTTCTTGCCCTGCGGGATGAGCAGGATGACGGCCAGCGCGATCGTCTCGCCCAGCGCGCGGCCGAGGCCGAGCATGGACGCGCCGACGTACCCGGCCTTGCCGAACGGCAGCACCGTGGTGCGGATGACCTCCCAGCGCGTGGCGCCGAGGGCCAGCGCGCCCTCGATGTGCGGGGTCGGCGTCCGCTCGAACACCTCGCGGGAGAGCGACGTGATGATCGGCAGGATCATCACGGCCAGCACGATGCCGGCGGTGAAGATGGTGCCGCGCACGCTCGGCGCGACGTTGCCGGGCGCGAGGATCGGGAACCACGAGAACGTCTCGTTGATCCACTGCGCGAACGGCTCGATCGCCGGGGCGAACACCAGGATGCCCCAGAGGCCGAAGATGATCGACGGCACCGCGGCGAGCAGGTCGACGACGTAGGCGAACGGGCGCGCGAGGCGCGGCGGCGCGTACTGGGTCAGGAACAGCGCGATGCCCAGCGAGATCGGCATCGCGATGATCAGGGCCACGACCGACGTCGCCACGGTGACCTCGAGCAGGTCGAGGATGCCGAACGACATGTTCGCCGGGTCGCTGGTCGACCAGCCGTGGTTGGTCAGGAAGTTGACCTTGTTCGCCTTCAGCGCCGGGATCGCCTGGATCAGCAGGAAGAGCCCGATCAGGCCGATCAGGGCGACGACGAAGATCCCGGCCCCGGTGGTCAGGTTCTGGAAGATGCGGTCACCGGGCCGCTTCTTCGGTTTCTCGCTCGCGGGCGGCTGCGGCGCCGCCGGGGAGCCTGGCTGCTCCGAAATCGGGACCTCCGGGGGCGTCGTGGCGGACGACGAACGCCCACCGGGGTCGCCGGTGGGCGTTCGCGTCGAGGATGACTCGCTCATCAGCTACTTCTGACCAGCCTCTATCACTCGGTAATCAGTCGCAATGCCGGTTCAGGAGATGGCCTTGACGGCGGTCAGGACCTTGGTCTGCAGCGACTGCGGGATCGGCACGTAGCCCTTCGCCGACAGCGGCTCCTGACCGGCGGTCGCGGCCACCGTCAGGAACGCCTTGACGGCCTTCGCGACGTCCGGGTTCGAGTACTTCGAGCAGACGATCTCGTAGGTGGTCAGCAGCAGCGGGTAGGCACCCGGGGTGTTGCTGGCGTAGATGCCGTTGAGGTCGAGCGCGAGGTCGTTCGAGCCGTCCTTGAGGAACTTGGCCGCGTCCAGGGACTTCGCCACGTTCGCCGAGGTGAGCTCGACACCGCCGGAACCGCTGTCGATCAGGGCCGGGGTCAGGCCGTCCTTGGCGAACGCGCCCTCGACGTAGGTGATGCCGCCGTCGGAGGCCTTCACCGCGGTCGCGACGCCGTTGGAGCCCTGCGCACCGTTGCCGACACCGCCGTTGAACTTCTTGCCGGCACCCTTGGTCCAGTCCGCCTTCGCGGCCGCGCCCAGGTACTTCTGGAAGTTGTCGGTGGTGCCCGACTCGTCGGCACGGGACACGACCTGGATGGCCTTGTCCGGCAGGTTCAGGCTCTCGTTGCCCTTGACCGCCTTGATGGCCGGGTCGTTCCAGTTGGTGATGGCGCCGCTGAAGATCTTGGCGGTGACCGACGGGGTCAGCACCAGCTTGTCCACACCGGACAGCTTGTAGGCGACCGCGATCGGGCCGACGACCAGCGGGATGTTCCAGGCGTCGCTGCCGCAGCGGGCCTTGGCGGCCTCGGCGTCGGCGTCCTTGATCGGCGAGTCGGAGCCGCCGAAGTCGATCTGGTTGGCGTTGAACTGCTTGACGCCCGCGCCCGAACCGCTCGGGTTGTAGTTGACCTGCTGGCCCGAGCACTTCTTGCCGTACTGCTGCGTGAAGATGTCGATCGCGTTCTTCTGCGCCGACGAACCTTCCGCGGACAGCGGGCTCTTGCCACCGCACTGGACGTCGGCCGTCTCGGTCGCGGCGGGGGCAGCAGCGGAGTTCGAGCCGCTGCTGTTGGACGCCGCGGGGTCAGTGCCACAGGCGGCGAGCACGAGAGCGGCGCTCGCCACGATGCCGACCGCGCTCAGGGGCCGCATGATCTTCACTGCTGTTTCCTCCATCAGGAGCTTCACCGGTTCGGCCGCGGCGGTGGTCGCCGTGCCGGAACCGGACACTAGGCAGCGCTGATGGACGGTCGGCCGTGAACAAATGAACGCAAAGTGAACAGACCTCCGGATGTGAGCAGTGCTACTACCCCGAGAGGCCCCCGTGTCCGGGCCGTGACCTGCGTGTATGCCGTCAGTGACGAGATGCTCGCACGGCGTCGATCGTGGTCACCGACCGTACTGGACGTCGGTTTCGTGACGCGCGAACCCGAGCTTGGTGTAGACCGCCAGAGCCGGGGCATTGTCGCCCTCGACGTACAGGATGATCTGCCGCAACCCGCGGCCGGCGAGGTACCGCAGCCCGGCGAGCGTGAGCGCCCGTCCGAGCCCGCCGCCCTGCGCGGCCGGGTCGACGCCCACGACGTAGACCTCGCCGACGCGCTCGCCGCCGAACCGGCCCGGCGTGGGCTCGTGCACCTTCGTCCAGTGGAAGCCGATCACCTCGCCCGCTTCTTCGGCGAGGAAGAAGCCGCCGGCGTCGAACCACGACCGCCGCTCGTCGGCGCGGATGTCGTCGGCGGTCAGCGCGCCCTGCTCGGGGTGCCAGTCGAAGGCCCGTGCGTTGACCCGGACGACGGCGTCCTCGTCCTGGCCCGGCACGAACGTCCGCAGCGAGACGCCGTCGCGCAGGACCGGCTCCGGCCAGTCCGCGCCTTCGACGTCGACGTGCAGGATCAGCAGCTCGCGCTTGCGCTCCAGACCGGTCTTGACCGCCAGCTTCTGCGCGGCCGGGTGGTCGCCGTGCGCCCAGACGCGGAAGCCGACCGCGGCCCGCTCGTCAACCGCCTGAAGCAGCTTCGCGCCGTACCCGCGGTCGCGGTGGGCGGGGTGCACGAACAGCTCGGCGACCTGGTGCCCGAAGGAGTCGCCGGTGGTGTCCAGGTGCGCGTAGCCGACGACCTCGCCCTCGACGCAGGCGACGAGGTGCTCACCGCCGTCGAACTCGCCCGGCAGCGCGCCCTGGGGCTCGACCTCGGGCCGCCCGTCGGCTTCGCGCACGGCCAGCAGCAGCCTCCGCACGTCCTCGAGCTGCTTCTCGTCCAGTTCCTGGCGCCACTCGCCGTCTCCGCTCACCCTGCGACCGTACCCGTGACGGACGCAACGCGACGGCTGTGCGAAACGTCTTCCCTGCGCGGAAGGGGGATCAGTGAGCGAGTTCGGGAGCTTCGGCCGGTGCTTCGGCGGTCGCCTGCGCGGGCACGCCCGGCCGCGGGCCGCCGCTCTTGGCCGGCCGCTCGAACTTGTAGCCGACGTTGCGCACGGTGCCGATCATCTGCTCGTGCTCGGGGCCGAGCTTGGCGCGCAGCCGCCGGACGTGCACGTCGACCGTGCGGGTGCCGCCGAAGAAGTCATAGCCCCAGACCTCCTGCAGCAGCTGGGCGCGGGTGAACACCCGGCCCGCGTGCTGCGCGAGGTACTTGAGCAGCTCGAACTCCTTGTAGGTGAGCTCGAGGGTGCGCTTGCGCAGGCGGGCGGTGTAGGTCGCCTCGTCGATCACCAGCTCGCCGACCCGCAGCTCGGCGTCGACCTGCGCGGAACCGCCGTCGCGGGTCGTCACCAGCCGCAGCCGGGCGTCGACCTCGGCCGGGCCGGCGGTCGGCAGCAGGATGTCGTCGGTGCGCCACTCGGCGCTGACCGCCACCAGGCCGCCTTCGCCGACGACCGCGATGATCGGGGTGGCCGCCTCGTCCTCGCCGGTGCCCTTGAGGAGGCGGCAGAGGCTCTTCGCCGAGGCCAGGTCGCTGCGTGCGTCGAGGAGGATCACGTCACGGTGGCCCGCGTCGAGCAGGGCGGTCACTTCGGGAGCGCGGACGCGTACGGTGTGCGGCAGCAGGTCCAGTGCGGGAAGCACCGAGGTGGCGTCGGCCTCCGCAGTCAGTACCAGAAGGTCCAGGCTCATCAGCCGCACCGCCTTCTCGAGTCGTCGCCGCAAAGCGGCGTTGGTCGGTGCTAAGTGAGAATAGCGGCTGAACGGCCGGGCACCTAACCCTTGCTGGATCGATCACACCTGGAGGTATCCGGGTGTCCACGACGAACAGGAGTACGGACGCGATGGTGAGCAGGCCCGTGACCCGGGACGACCGACCCGGACCGACGCCCGACACCCGGCGCCGCGGCCGCCGCGCCCGGCGCTGGGTGATCGCGCTGATCGTCCTGGTCTTGCTGCTGGTCGGCGCCGATTTCGGGGCCGCCGCGTTCGCCGAGCACATGATTTCGCAGAAGGCCCGGACGCAGCTGCAGCTGAACGACGACCCGTCGGTGACGATCCACGGTTTCCCGTTCCTCACCCAGGCACTGGGCGGTGACTACAGTCACATCAGCGTGTCCGCCGCCGGCCTCCCGGTCGCGAACAAGCTGCAGGACGTCGCGGTCAACGCCGAGCTCGAGGACGTCAAGGCGCCGCTGTCCGACATCACGAACGGCAACACGAAGGCGATCACCATCGGCCGGCTGACCGGTGCGGTCACCATCAAGGCCGCCGACCTGGCGCGGCTGTCCCCGCTGGACAAGATCAAGGACCTGCGGATCGAGCCGTCGAGCACCGATTACGTCCAGAACGGCGACGCCGGGCAGAGCGAGCCCACGCCGACCACGACGAAGACCACCGAGGGCCAGCCCGACCAGGACGAGTCGAGCACCGGTGTCCGCATTTCGGGACACCTTCAGTTCGCGGGCAAGGATCTGGAAATCTTCTGCTTCGCGATGATCGAGGCCGACGCGACCAAGGGAACGATCAACTTCCTGCCCAAGCGACTGCAGTTCGGGAACAACCAGGAGACCACCGTCGTCCCGGCCGCGGTGCAGAAGGCGCTGATGCCGAACTTCAACGCGTCGATCAACACGAAGGACCTGCCGCTGTCGGTCACCCCGACCGGCGTGCGGGTGCAGAGCGGATCGGTGACGATCAAGGGCAAGGCCGCGAACGTGTCCTTCGCGGACCTGAGCAAGTAGGGAGCGGTGCGGTGACGGGGCTGTGGGTGCTCGTGGCGACGCTGGTGGCCGCCGCGGCCGTCGGCGCGCTGCTGCGCGTGCGCAACGGCCGGATCCGGGACGCCAAGCCGGCGGCCCGCGAGCTGCCCGCCCCCGTCACCGCCGCGCTCGACCCGGCGTCCGCGGTGACGCTGGTCCAGATCTCCACCACCTTCTGCGCGCCCTGCCGGCACGCGAAGGCCGTGCTCGCGCCGCTGGCCGAGCGGACCGACGGCCTGCACCACGTCGAACTCGACGTGACGAACCAGCCGGAGGTCGCGCAGTCTCTGTCCGTGCTGCGGACGCCGACCACGATCGCGCTGACCCCGGACGGCCGGGAGCTGCTGCGCGTCGGCGGCGTCCCCAAGGGCCCCGAACTGCTCGACGCCCTGCGGCCGCATCTCACATCGCGGACACCCTGACCAGGGCATTGTGCCGGAAATCGGGAATCGTCCCAAGGAATGAACGTGGTTCCCACCCTGAGGGAGCTCTGGGTACCCTCGCACCCGTGACCGGGCTGACCACCTTCTTCTTGACGCAGCGGCGCGCAGTCGACCTCTGCCGCGTCCGCAGCAGCCTGTGTCGCGTTCAGTCCGACCGGCACTGAACTCCCCATCCGGTCCCCGCCAGCCCTGATGCCGCTGACGCGTGCCGTTCGCACGCACCCCTTGCTCCAGCTGGAGGCACCATGCCCGCCGGACCGGCCGTCGACCCGCGAGGCCCGCGGTTCGCCGCCATCCTGACCACGATCGTGCTCGCGGTCGTGCTGGTCACCGAGTGGTGGCCGCTGCTGGCGGTCCAGACCGTCGTGTTCGCCATCGGCGCGTTCGCCGGTTTGAAGCCGGCGCCGTATTCGATCGTCTACCGCGCGCTGGTGGCGCCGCGCCTCGGCCCGACCGACGAGCGGGAGGACGCGGCGCCGCTGCGGTTCGCGCAGGCCGTCGGGTTCGTGTTCGCGCTGGTCGGCACGATCGGCTTCGCGCTCGACGTCACCCCGCTCGGCATCGTCGCCACGGCGTTCGCGCTGTTCGCGGCCTTCCTCAACGCGGCCTTCGACTTCTGCCTCGGCTGCGAAATGTACTTGCTGATCAAACGCTTCAGTCCCGCCCGCGCGTCGTCCTGAAGAACAACCAAGGAAGAGAGTTCTGTCCATGAGCCGTGAAGACGTCCTGGTCACCACCCAGTGGGCCGAGGAGAACCTGGACACCCCCGGCGTCGTGTTCGCCGAGGTCGACGAGGACACCACCGCCTACGACGCCGGCCACATCCGGGGCGCGGTGAAGCTCGACTGGCGCAACGACCTGCAGGACGGGGTGCGCCGCGACTTCGTCTCCAAGGAGGGCTTCGAGAAGCTCCTCTCGGAGAAGGGCATCGCCAACGACGACCTCGTGGTCCTCTACGGCGGCAACAACAACTGGTTCGCCGCGTACGCGTACTGGTACTTCAAGCTGTACGGCCACGAGAACGTCAAGCTGCTCGACGGCGGCCGCAAGAAGTGGGAGCTCGACGGCCGTGAGCTGAACTCCGACGAGGTCAAGCGCGCCGCCACCGACTACAAGGCGCAGGACCAGGACCTGTCGCTGCGCGCGTTCCGCGACGAGGTCGTCCAGTCGATCGGGTCGAAGAACTTCATCGACGTGCGCTCGCCCGACGAGTTCTCCGGCAAGCTGCTCGCCCCGGCGCACCTGCCGCAGGAGCAGTCCCAGGTTCCCGGCCACATCCCCGGCGCGCTGAACGTGCCGTGGGCGAAGGTCGCCAACGAGGACGGCACCTTCAAGACCGAGGAAGAGATCAAGGAGCTGTACAAGGACGAGGGCATCGACGAGGGCAAGGGCACCATCGCCTACTGCCGCATCGGCGAGCGCTCTTCGATCGCGTGGTTCGCGCTCCACGAGCTGCTGGGCTACGAGGACGTGAAGAACTACGACGGTTCATGGACGGAATACGGCTCGCTCGTCGGCGTGCCGGTCGAGTTGGGAGCCAAGTGATGGCGGTTGACGACAGCTGCGGCGCACCGGTCCAGGAGGCCACGCCGGCGGACTACGACACGCGCGGGCAGGTCGTGCTCGCCGGCAAGGTGACCGGAGCGGACGGGCCGGTCGGCGGCGCGTTCGTCCGGCTCCTGGACGGCGGCGGCGACTTCACCGGCGAGGTCGTCTCGTCGGCCGACGGCGACTTCCGCTTCTACGCGGCGCCGGGCGAGTGGACGGTCCGCGCCCTGCACCGCACCGGCAACGGCGAAGCCTCGGTCACCGCCGAGGGCCCCGGCCTGCACCAGCTGGCCATCTCCGTCGGCTGAGTTTCGTGGTTCGTGAAGGCCACCTTGAGGAACTTCAAGTTCCTCAAGGTGGCCTTCACGGCTTTCTGGGTCCCGAAGCGGTGACTGTGCTCACCGCGCCGACCCTGCGCAGGGCCGTCCCGGACCGGGCGGACTATTCTGCCCGTGTGGAAGCCTTCTTTACGACTCTGCTGGTCCTCGCCGGCATCGCGATCACCTGGTTCGCCGTGTACGTCGTCTACCGGCTGTACGCGGACCAGCGCTGACCCATGACCGCCAGCGGCGACGAAGCCATCGTGGCAGCGGAGAAGCGCGCGGAGAGCACCCGCTCGCGCAACCTCCCGCTGTGGGACGACCTGCCCATCCCGAACGACACCGCGAACCTGCGTGAGGGGCCGAACCTCAACGACGCCTGCCTCGCGCTGCTGCCGCTCGTCGGCGTCTGGCGCGGTGAGGGGGAGGTCGACTACCCGACCATCGAGGGCCCCTACAAGTTCGCGCAGCAGCTGACGATCTCCCACGACGGCCGTCCGTTCCTCATCCACGAGTCCCGCGCGTGGCTGCTGGACGACGAAGGCAACGTGATCCGCCCCGCCGCCCGCGAGTCCGGGTTCTGGCGGCCGCACGCGGACGACACGATCGAGCTGCTGCTCACGCACAACACCGGCATCGTCGAGCTGTACTACGGCAAGCCGCGCAACCAGACGTCCTGGGAGCTCGGCACGGACGCGGTGATCCGGACGGCCACGGCCAAGGACGTCACCGCGGCCCAGCGCCTGTACGGCCTGGTCGAAGGCTCCCTCGGCTACGTCGAGGAGCGGGCGATGGCGGGCCAGGAGATGCAGCCGCACACCTCGGCCCTGCTGCACCGCGTCGCCGGCTGACGCCGTGCGCTGGCGGCGGTGTGGCGAGGACGCCGCCCTGCTGGAGTGCGATTCGCTCGACCGGATGCGGGCCGCCCACGCGACCGTGCTCGCCGCCCGGCCGCCGGAGGTCGTCGACCTCGTGCCGGGCGCGCGCAGCCTCCTCGTCGTCGGCGGGGTCGCGGCCGTGCGGGCCCTGCTCGAAGCCGCCGACCTCGCGCACCCGCCTTCGGCCGAGCCTCGCGAAGTGACCCTCGACGTCCGCTACGACGGCGAGGACCTGGCGCTGATCGCCGCCGACGCCGGGGTTTCGCCCGATGCCGTCGTCTCGATGCACACCGAAGCCGTCTACGCGGTGGCGTTCACCGGGTTCGCCCCCGGCTTCGGCTACCTGACCGGCCTTCCCGAGCAGCTCCGGCAGCCTCGCCTGGAGACGCCGCGGACGCGCGTCCCGGCCGGGTCGGTCGGGCTCGCGGGCGAGTTCACCGGCGTCTACCCGCGCGAGTCGCCCGGTGGCTGGCGGCTGCTCGGGCACACGTCGGCGACGCTGTTCGACCCCCACGCGGACCCGCCCGCGCTGTTCGCGCCGGGGGACCGCGTGCGCTTCCGGAGGGTCCGATGAGGAGCCTGGAGGTGCTCGACCCGGGGCGGTACGCGCTGGTCGAGGACCTGGGCCGACCCGGCTACGCCCACCTGGGGGTGGCACCGTCCGGAGCGCTCGACACCGCGTCGCTGCGGCTGGCGAACCGCCTGGTGGGCAACCGCGAGGCCGCCGCCGGGATCGAGGCCCTGCTGGGCGGCCTCTCCGTCCGGTTCACGACCACCGCGACGGCGGCCGTCACCGGCCCGGGGGTCGGCGTCCGGGTCGACGGTCGTCCGGTCGGCTCGCACGCACCAGTGCCGGTTCGCGCCGGCCAGACGTTGACGCTGGGCACGCCTTCGGCGGGCCTGCGCTGCTACCTGGCCGTCTCCGGCGGCATCGCGGTGGAGCCGGTGCTGGGCAGCCGGTCCCGGGACGTCCTGTCCGGCATCGGCCCGCCGCCGTTGCGCGCCGGAGACGTCCTGCCGCTCGGTGCGCCCGGGATCCCCGTCGGCGCGGACGTCGTCGTGGCGGTCAGGGCGCCGGGCGAGCTCGTGGTGCCGGTGACGCTCGGCCCGCGCGACGACTGGTTCGACGACCCGGCGGGCGGGCTCGCGGCGGGGTGGACGATCACCGCGGAGTCCAACCGCGTCGGCCTGCGCCTCGACGGGACGCCGCTGCGGCGAGCCGTCGACGGCGAGCTGCCCAGCGAGGGCGTCGTCACCGGCGCGATCCAGGTGCCGCCGAGCGGGTTGCCGGTGGTGTTCCTCGCCGACCACCCGACCACCGGCGGCTATCCGGTCGCCGCCGTCGTCAAAACGGCCGCGTTGAGCGCCCTCGCGCAGGCTCGCCCGGGTACCCGAATCCGCTTCCGGCCGTCCTGAGCAAGGCGTACCGCCGCGCGGGTGAGACCGGGGTCACCCGGTGCACCCGTCCGGGTAGGGACTGGAACCATGTCGCGCCGTCGCCCGTCCTCATAAGCGTGGAACAGGTGACGATCAGCGGTGGCACGGGTTTCCTCGACGTGAACGCGCGGGTGCGGGCGGAGCTGCCCCAGTCGCTGCGGATCGCGCTGGCCACCGGGCAACTGCGCCGTCCGCTGGCGACCACCCTCGGGCCGGTCCTCGACCTGCTCGTCGACGGCGACTACCACGTCAGCGGCCCGGAACGGCTGCCGGAAGACCAGCTGCTCACGCCGACCGACACCTGGCCGCCGACGGACGAGGCTCGCGTCGGCTACTACCGCACCGCCATCCGCACCGGGCACCGGCCGGTCGCGGTGGTGCTGGCCGACGGCGAACGCGAGCTGATCCTCGACGGCCACCACAAGATCGCCGCCTACCGCGCCGAAGAGGTCGCCCCCGCCGTCGTCCGGATCAGCCAGGGTCAGGCGTATTCGCCCTCGTAGGCCGCGACGAGCTCGGCGTACACCGCTCCGGAGTCGGGCAGCCGCTCGCCGTCGAGCGTGTGCACCCGGGTCAGCTTGCGGACGCTGGAGGCCATGAACACGCCGTCGCCCTCGACGAGGTCGCGCACGGTCAGCGGCTCCACCTTGACCGCCCAGCCCGCCTTCTCGGCGCCGCGGAACACCGCGGCCTGGGTGGTGCCCGGCAGGATCCCGATGCTCGGCGGCGGCGTGTAGAGCGTCCGCCCCTTGGCGAGCAGGACGGTCGAGGTCGGCCCTTCGAACACCGATCCGTCGGCCGCGGTGAAAATCACATCTTCGGCACCGCGACGGCCTGCCTCCCGCACCGCGGCCATGTTCACCGCGTACGACAGCGGCTTCGCGCCGAGCAGCAGCCACGGCGCGCGCTCGGCGAGATCCGGCGGGAACCCCCGTTCGAGGGTGATCGCGGCGACCCCATCGGCGCGGGCCTCGAAGATCGACGGCGCGACCTCCGAACCGAGCGCGAAGCCGGTCGGCCCCGCGGCCGGATCGCCGTCGGATCCTCGCGTGTACACCAGTTTCAGCACCATTTCGGGTCCGCCGGCCCACCTTTCGAGCACCAGCGAAACGACCCGCTCCCAGTCGGCAAGGTCGGGCTCGGGCAGGTCGAGCATGGCCGCCGACCGGGCCAGCCGCTCGAGGTGCGGCCGCAGCTCCCGCGGGCGGCCGTCGACGACGAGGATCGTCTCGAAGACGCCGTCGCCGCGCATCAGCCCGAGGTCGTCGACCTTGATCTGGGCCACGTCGGGGTCGGCCGGGGTTCCGTCCAGGAAGACGAGCACGCGCATGCGAACACGGTACTCACCTAGGCTGGGCGGTATGCCGTACCGCTCGCCGCTGCTGGACGTGCCCGGATCGATCCCTTCTCCTGACGACCACCCCGAGGCCGGCGTCCCCTGGCACTGGGGAGACCCCTTCGCGGAGCAGCGCACGGCCTCGCGCAGCGTGGTCGTGATCGACCGGTCGCACCGCGAGTTCCTCGCGGTGACCGGCGAAGAACGGCTGTCCTGGCTGCACCTGGTGATCTCGCAGCACGTGACCGGGCTGGCCGAGGGCTCCGGCACCGAGGCGCTGGTCCTCGACAGCCAGGGCCGCGTCGAGACCCACATGGTGGTCGCGCACCTCGACGGCACGGTGTACCTCGACTCGGACCCGGGCTCGAAGGTGACCAGCGCGCTGCCCAAGGGCGGCCCCCAGACGCTGCACGAGTACCTCGAGGCGATGAAGTTCTGGTCCAAGGTGGACATCCGGGACGCGACCGGCGAGCTCGCGCTGCTCACCGTGCTCGGCCCGGACGCCGAGCGCGTGCTGAGCGCGGTCGGCGCCGAGGTCGGTCCGGAGCCGTACGCGGTGGCGGCGCTGCCGGGTGGCGGGTTCGTGCGGCGGATGCCGTGGCCGGGCCGGTCGAGCGTCGACCTGGCGGTGCCGCGCGCTTCGCTGGTGGACTGGTGGAAGAAGCTCACCGATGCGGGCGCGCGGGCGGCGGGGAGCTGGGTGTTCGACGCCCTGCGCGTCGAGTCGGTGCGCCCACGGCTGGGCGTCGACACCGACGACCGCACGATCCCGCACGAAGTGGGCTGGGTCGGCTCGGCCGCGCACGTCGCGAAGGGCTGCTACCGCGGCCAGGAGACGGTGTCGAAGGTCCACAACGTGGGACGCCCCCCGCGGAACCTCTTGCTGCTGCACCTCGACGGCTCGCCCGAGGTCACCCCGGAGACCGGCGACCCGGTGCTGCTGGACGGCCGGACGGTCGGCCGGATCGGCACGGTGATCCAGCACCACGAGCTCGGCCCGATCGCGTTGGCGCTGGTCAAGCGGTCGACACCGGTGGGTGCGGAGCTGCTGACGGGTTCGGAGGACAACCTCGTCCAAGCGGCCATCGACCCCGACTCGGTGCCCGCGGAGCAGGCCGCACCGGGTCGTGCGGCAGCAGCGCAACTCCGTGGCTGAACGAAAGCCCCTGACAGCGAGATCACGCTCAACCGGGATAAACTGCGCTGTGATCGAAGTGCGGCCCGGCGGCAGGCGGCGGATCGACCGCGTGCTCGGCCCGGGGTACCTCAGCGGCTTGGGTGAGCTGCCGCTGAAGGTGCTGCGCGAGCGGCGTGACGAAGCCGCCCAGGAAGAGACCGACCTGTCCTACCTGCGCCGTCTCCTGCACGCCCGGATCGACATCGTGCGCGCGGAGCAGGCCAGGCGCAGCTCGGGCGGTGAAGCGAGCATCGTCGACCAGCTGGCGACGATCCTGGCCGACAACGCACTGGGCCCGGCGGCGGGCTCGGGCCGTCACCAGCAGCTGGAGCCGTCCCGCGCCGGCGAGCACCGGCGCCACGCCGAGGCCCTGATCGGCGACACGGACCTGACCGACGTCGAGTCCCTCTCGGACGAAAAGCTCGCCTCCGCTTTGGACACGTACGCGCGCGAAGAGCTGTCGGTGTCGTCGTTCCGCCGCGAGGTCCAGAACGTGATGGACACGCTGAACGCGGAGATCGCGCAGCGCTACCAGCAGGGATCGGCCACAGTGGACGAGCTGCTGGAGAACGAAGGCGGCCGCGGCGAGTGACCAACCCGGTGCTCGCCGAAGTGGTCCGGTCCGGGTTCGTCGAAAGCGTCCATCGGGGCGCGCTCGTGATCACCGGCCCGGAGGGTGCGGCTCGCCTGGCCCTCGGCGACGTGGTCTCGCCGTTCTTCCCGCGGTCGTCGAACAAGCCGCTGCAGGCGGTCGGCATGCTGCGGGCGGGCTTGGGCTTCTCGGGTGAGGACCTGGCGCTGGCGTGCGCGTCCCACTCGGGCGAGCCCGGTCACGTGAAGCGGGTACTGGAGCTGCTGGAGGCGGCCGGCCTGCGCGAGGACGACTTGGCGTGCCCGCCGGACTTCCCGTTGCACGTGCCGAGCATGCGCGACGCGGCCGAGCCGCGGCGCGTGATGATGAACTGCTCGGGCAAGCACACGGCGATGCTGACGACGTGCGTCCGCGCGGGCTGGCCGGTGCCGGGCTACGCCTCGCCGGACCACCCGCTGCAGCAGTCACTCGCGTCTTGTGTCGCCGAGCTCACGGGCGAGCCGATCGCCCACACGGGTGTCGACGGGTGCGGCGCGCCGCTGTTCGCGTTTTCGCTGACGGGGCTGGCTCGCGCGTTCGGCCGGATCGCGGCTGCTTCGGACGGCACGGCGGCGGAGGTGGCTTCGGCGATGCGGGCGCACCCGTGGCTGGTGGCGGGGACGGGCCGCGAGGACACGGTGCTGATGTCCGGTGTGGAGGGTCTCGTCGCGAAGGCCGGCGCGGAGGGCGTCCAGGCGTTCGCGCTCCCGGACGGGTTCGCGGTGGCGATGAAGCTGGACGACGGCGCCAAGCGGGCTTGCGCGCCGCTCGCGGTGGAGGCCCTGCGGTACCTCGGGGCGGACGTGTCGGGGCTCGAGGAGCTGGCTCATCCGGAGGTTTCGGGCGGCGGCCGGCCGGTCGGGGAGATCCGGGTGCCGGAGCTGCGCTGACCGGCCCGGTCAGCCTCGCGCGGCGGCGGGTTGCGCGAGAGCCACTCGCTGGTCAGCGGGCCCTGCGTACCGCGGGCGCGTGGCTGAGCAGCCCCCGGTTTCCACGCTACCGGCGGGCACCGACGGTTTCGGGCCGGACCCGTCGCCCGGGCGTCCGGTTGTCCACTAGTTGGCGCGTTCGCGGGCGGCCACGTCGCCCCAGAACTCGCGCAGGTCCGAGAACAGCTCGGCCAGCTCCTCGACGTTGCCCGACCGCAGGGCGTCCAGGATGTCGTGGACCTCGTCGGCCGTGTTGTCGGCTTCCAGGACCGGGTCCGTGAACAGCTGCACCAGGCCGCCGTAGTCGAGCTCGACCACCGAGTCCTCGTGGAAGTTGTCCAGCCAGCGGCGCGTCTCGAACAGCACGCGGCCCGGCCCGGAGTCGCCGAAGGTCTGCTCCAGCAGCTCGCCGGCCTCGCGGGCGCGGTGCTGCGCGTCGGCGAGGGTCGCCCGCCAGGACAGTTCGCGGCGCGTGTCGGTGCGGCCGTTGCCGAGCACCAGGCGCCGCTCCTCCGGCTCGATCAGCACGAACCACGGCAGCGGGACGGTCCAGGTGGTCGACAAGGTGTGCGCCGCCGACGTGGTCAGGTCCACCATCGCCGACTTCGTCCTGGCGCGGATCGTCTCCTGGGTGAAGCCGCCCTCGTCGAGGACGACGTTCTTCAGCGCCGGGTGCGCGTCGCCGAGGAAGGTGACCAGCGCGGCCGCCGAGCGGGCACGCAGCTCCAGCGGGCAGACGAGCGGGCCGTACTCGGCCTTGCCGCCCGGCACGTCCGCGGGGTCGAGCACCAGGACGTCGGTCAGCAGGCTCGGCGCGGGACGGCCGTCGGCGAGCTCGGCGGGCAGCAGCCGCCGCGGAGCCGCCACTTGTGACTTGAGCCACATGGCCTGCTCGCGCGCCCCGGCGTCCGTCCGCCTCAGCTTGGCCGCCGCGACGGCCGCACGCAGCCGCTCGTCCGGCGGATCGCCCAGGGCGAGCAGGGGTTCGTACACCCGCAGGTAAGCCACGAAGGGACGGAGCACGGGTAGATCGTGGCACGTCTACCTGCATCGATCGCCACCGACCGGCCGGTAACCGGTGTCCGGCGAACACTGTCGCGACCGGCACACCGTGCCACGTCGCATCGAACCCCCCGGACACGGTACGGTGTGACCAGGAAAGAATTGTCGAGACGATGCGGGGCCGCCGATTCCCCCGGCCGCCCCGCCCCTGTGCGAGGGGGTCGAGCCATGGGGCGCGGCCGGGCTAAGGCCAAGCAGACGAAGGTGGCGCGCGAGCTCAAGTACAGCTCGCACGAGACCGACTTCGATGCTTTGCAGCGCGAGCTGTCGAGTAACTCCTCCAGTAGTCATTACGAGGAGTCCGACAGCGATGATCAAGACCCATACGACGACGGGTACGACGAGTACCGTCGTTGAGCACGCGTAAACGCGCGAGGGCGGGGCCGGCCACATCCGGCAGCCGCCCTCGCGCGTCGTGTGCTGCCCAAAAGCGCTGTCCACCAGCGCCGGGCGGCAAAGCGATGAGGGAGTGAGCCGGTGGTAAGTCGGGTTGGAGTCGTCGGGGCGGGCCTCATGGGGTCCGGCATCGCCGAGGTGCACGCACGGTCCGGGTTGGACGTCGTCATCACCGAGGTGAACCAGCCGGCGCTCGACGCGGGCAAGGCGCGCATCGAGAAGTCGCTGCAACGCGGCGTCAAGAGCGGCAAACTCTCCCCCGAGGACGCCGACGCGGCACTCGCCAGGCTCCGCTTCACCACGGACATCGCCGAGTTCGCCGACCGCGAACTGGTCATCGAGGCGATCCTCGAGCAGGAGCAGGCGAAGGTCGACGTCTTCCGCCAGCTGGACAAGATCGTCGAGGCCGAGGACGCGCTGTTCGCGTCCAACACGTCGTCGATCCCGATCATGAAGCTGGGCATGGCGACCAGCCGGCCGCAGCAGGTGGTCGGCATCCACTTCTTCAACCCGGTGCCGGTGCTGCCGCTGGTGGAGCTGGTGCCCTCGCTGCTGACCAGCGAGGAGACCGCCCGCCGCGCGGAAGAGCACGCGACGACGGCGCTGGGCAAGACCGTCATCCGCTCGCAGGACCGCGCCGGGTTCATCGTGAACTCGCTGCTGGTGCCGTACCTGCTGTCGGCGATCCGCATGATCGAGTCGGGCTTCGCGTCGGCCGAGGACATCGACCGCGGCATGGAGCTGGGCACCGCCCACCCGATGGGTCCGCTGCGGCTGTCCGACCTGATCGGGCTGGACACGATCAAGGCCATCGCGGACTCGATGTACGCGGAGTTCAAGGAGCCGCTGTACTCGTCGCCGCCGCTGCTGCTGCGCATGGTGGACGCGGGTCTCCTCGGCAAGAAGACGGGCCGCGGCTTCTACTCCTACGGCTGACCCCGGTCGAAGGTCACGGGCGCGTCGAAGGCGGCGCGTCTCGCGGCCCGCCTCAGCACGGCCAGGACGGCGGGCCCGAGCAGCACGATGGCGACCGCGTTGGTGAGCGCGCGGCCGGTGTCCCAGCCGAGGGTCGACGTCAGGACGGTGTAGACGGCGAACCGGTGCAGGTTCTCCGGCAGCGGCGCACCGGGCACGTAGCCGAGCTGTGTGCTGTTCCCGGCGAGGAACGGCCACGACCACAGGCTCATCAGCATCCCGAAGAAATAGGCCGCGAGGACGCCGTAGCCGACGAGCATGGCGATTTCGGCTTTGCCGCGCGGTTTCCGCGGCAGCAGGCCGGCCCCGAGCCCGATCAGCGACGACGCCAGCATCTGGAACGGCAGCCACGGCCCGACCCCGGCGGTGAGCAGCGCGCTCGTGAACAGCGACGTCGAGCCGAGCACGAACCCGAACCCCGGCCCGAAGACGCGCCCGGCGAGCACGAGCAGGAAGAAGACCAGCTCGATCCCCCCGGTGCCGGCGCCGAGTGGCCGCAGACCGGCGTTGACGGCCGAGAGCACGCCGAGGAGGGCGAGCGCCTTGGCGTCGATGCCGCCGCGGGACAGCTCGGCGAGCACGACCAGGACGAGCACCGGCAGGGTCGCCATGAAGACGAAGGGGGCGTCGGCCGTGTGCGCGGCCGCGGTCGGCTGGGGGTGCGCCAAGAGGGGCCAGCAGAACATGGCCAGCCCGAGCAGGCTCGCGACGGTGAGCACCAGCGCGGGCCGCGGGGTCAGGCGGATGGTGCGGGGCGGCGACCCGGGGAAGTCGGTCATGCCAGCGCCTCGGCCACCTCGTCCACCGTCAGCCACCGCTCGGGGGCCAGGATCTTGGCCACCTGCGGGGCGAACGCCGGCGAGGCGACGACGACCTCCTTCGTCGGGCCGTCCGCCACCACCTCGCCCTCGGCCATGACCACCACGCGGTCGGCCACCGTGGCCACGAACTCGACGTCGTGGGTGGCCAGCACTACCGCGTGGCCCTGCGAGGCCAGCTCTCGCAGGGTCGCCGCGAAGCGCCGTTTGGCGTGGTAGTCCAGGCCGCGCGTCGGCTCGTCGAGCAGGACCAGCGGTGGGGCCGACGCCAGCTGGACCGCCAGCACCAACGCCAGTCGCTGCCCTTCCGAGAGGTCGCCGGGGTGCGCTTCACCGGCGATCCCGGGGGCGAGCCGGTCCAGCAGGGCCCGGGCCGTTCCCGCTGCCACCTCCGACTCGGTGTCCGCCTGTGCGCACTCGGCATCCACCGAATCGAGGTACAGCAGGTCGGCCGGGGTCTGCGGGACCAGGCCCACGCGCTGACGGGCCACCCGTGGCTTGAGCGAAGCCGGGTCCGCGCCACCGACGTCGACCTTCCCCGCCGACCTCGGGCCGCTGCCCTGCACCGCCCAGAGAAGCGACGACTTGCCGGAGCCGTTGCGTCCCATCAGCGCGACCACCTCTCCCGGTCCGACACGCAGGTCGACCCCGCGTACCGCCAGGACATCTCCGTATCGGACCACCACCCCTCTCACGTCCAGTGCCGAACCGGTCACCGAGAGACTACGACCCACCACCGACAATTCCGCGAGCCGCGAGCGCAGCGGCCCCGCGACCCGCCGCGCGTCCCGGACCGACAGCGGCAGCGGTGACCAGCCCGCCAGCCGCCCCAGCTCGGCGATCGGGGGTGCGATCGCCGACGTCGCCAGGATCTCGGCCGGCGGGCCGGACCGCACCGAGCCGTCGCCCGGCAGGTACAGGAGCCGGTCCGCGTACTGGGCCACCCGCTCCATCCGGTGCTCGGCGACGATCACCGTCGTCCCCAGGTCGT
Organism: Streptomyces sp. MN03-5084-2B; assembly: GCA_033793495.1. Lineage (GTDB taxonomy): Bacteria > Actinomycetota > Actinomycetes > Mycobacteriales > Pseudonocardiaceae > Amycolatopsis. The sequence continues at coordinate 87,262 of JARAWT010000035.1, forward strand.
GCACCAGCCGGGTGATCGCCGCGAGCACGTCCTCCGCGGCCGTCGGGTCCAGTGCCGACGTCGGCTCGTCCAGCACGACGACGGACGGGTGTGCCGTCAGCACCGAACCGATCGCGACCCGCTGCTGCTGCCCGCCGGACAGCGTCCGAAGTGGACGGTTGCGCAGCTCCGCGATCCCCAGCAGGTCCAGGGTTTCCTCGACGCGCTTGCGCATCACGTCCGGCGGCACCGCCAGCTGCTCCATCGCGTACGCGAGCTCCTCCTCGACGGTGTCCGTCACGAACCCCGAGAGCGGGTCCTGCCCGACCACGCCGACGACCGACGCGAGCTCGCGTGGCGGGTACCGGGACGTGTCGAACCCGGCGACGACGACCCGTCCGGCCAGCCGGCCGCCGGTGAAGTGCGGGACGAGCCCGTTGATCGCGCCCAGGAACGTCGACTTGCCCGCTCCCGTCGGGCCCGCGACCAGGCACAGCTCGCCTTCTTCGACCAGCAGCGACACGTCCGACAGCACCGGCCGCGAGGCGTCCGGGTAGGTCACCGTGACGTGCGAGAACTCGATCACCGGACGACCTCCGGAACAGGGGGCGCAACGAACGCCGGGAGCACCGCGACCAGCACGGACAACGCGTGCACCCAGGAAACCTCCGGCCAGCTCAGCGGGCTCAGCGAGGGGAACAACCGGGCCGCGTCGATCCGGGCGGTCGCGAACAGCAGCGCGCACGCCCCGACGCCGGCCGCGACGACCAGCGTCTCCGGCCACCCCCACGGGTCCGGCCGGTACGCCGTCCGCCGCACCCGGCGCCCGCCCAGGACGAAACCCACGACCGCCACGGCCAGCCCGGCCGCCAGCAACGGCACGCCGAGCCAGGACGACGTCCCGTCGAGGACGCCGTAGACGCCGACGCACACGCCGACCAGCCCGGCCAGGACGCAGGACGCGATCAGCGCCCGCATCCGCCCGCCGAGGTGGGCCCGGCGGCCGTAGCCCCGGGAGTCCATCGCCGCCGCCAGGCGCAGGGACCGGTCCATCGCGTCCTCCAGCACCGGCACCACGATGCCCTTGACCGCCCGCAGCCCGCGCCGGGGGGCCGCCCGCAGCCGGCGGGCCCGCCGCACGCGCTGCACGCTCTCGACGAGCTGCGGGGCGACCGTCAACGCGACCGTCACCGCCGTGCCGACCTCGTACAACGCTCCCGGCACCGCCTTGAGCAGGCGTTTCGGGTTGGCCAGGGCGTTCGCCGCGCCGACGCAGACGACCATCGTCGCCAGCCGCAAGCCGTCGTAGAACCCGCCGAGCAGCTCTTCCGCCGACGTCGGCCCGAACAGGGACAACCCGGCGGCGAGCGGGATGCGCGGCAGCGCGAGCAGCACGTGGCCGCCGTCCTCACCGCCGACCAGGATCCGGAACAGCACGCGCGAGGCGACGATCAGCGCGCCGACGTAGACGTACAGCCGGAACGCCAGCGCCCAGGGCGCGTCGCTCCGCCGGTTCGCGACGACGAACCCGGCGACGGCGATGATCAGGCCGAGCAGCAGGGGGTTCGTCGTCCGGCTCGCGGCGACGGCCAGCGCGAGCGCCCAGGCCCACCAGGCGCCGGGGTGCAGCGCCCTACTGCGCACGCCGGCGACGGGCGACGACGATCCCGGCGCCGCCGACCAGCACGATCACGACGGCCCCGACGACCAGGCCCCACGGGAACGAACCGCCCTGGTCAGGGGCGGGCGCGGGCGCCGGCGAAGAAACCTGGCGCACCGGCGGCACCCGCGGCGGCGTGGGCAGGTCGTTCGCCGACTTCGGCCGCGCGAACGCCCACCCCTCGAACCCGTTCGCGGCAGGCTTGGCCGTCTGCGCCCCTTCCTGGCTCGACGTCCAGCTGCCCCCGGCGGAGGCGTGCCAGTAGCTCCAGTACGCCGTCGCCGACGGCATCCCCGCGCAGGACTCGACGTCCGGACCGGGCTTGCCGTCGATCCGGCAGGCCACCGCCAGCCCGTACTTCTGGGAGCCGGCCACCTCGATCCCGGCCTCCTGCAGGGCGGCGATGCCGTTCGCCGGCGTGCCGGCGGCGCAGCGGACCAGCGGCTGCGGGCCCAGGTCGCCGAAGTCGACGACCACCGTCACGCCGCCGCCGTCCGCGCAGGCCCCGTCGGTGCCGGCCGCCGAAGCGGGTGCGGCACCCACGAAGGCGGCGCCGAACAGGAGGGCGCAAACGACGGCGAACCGGGAGGCGATCATGCAAGAACCTTAACCAGCCCGGACGCGGTTCCGGAGCGACGCGGAACACACCTAGACTGCGGGCCGTGGGACAGCTCATCGCGGACGGACAGCTGCGTGTCGGCCTGATCGGCGCCGGCCCGTGGGCGACGACGATCCACGCACCCGGACTGGCGGATCACCCCGGCACGGCGCTGACCGCGGTCTGGGCCCGGCGGCCGGAGGCGGCGCAAACGCTTGCGGAGACCCACTGCGCGGCCACCGCCGGCAGCGTCGAGGAGCTGTTCGCGCAGGTTGACGCGGTCGCGTTCGCCGTTCCGCCGTCGATCCAGGCCGAACTGGCCGTGCGGGCAGCCGAGGCCGGGAAGCACCTGATCCTGGAGAAGCCGATCGCCGCCGACCTCGACGGCGCGCGGCGGCTGGCCGACGCGGTCGCCGCCGCCGACGTGGCCGCGCTCGTCGTGCTGACCTTGCGCTACTCCGCGCAGACGCAGGAGTGGCTCGCCGGCCTCGCGCAGGCGGGCGGCTGGGCGGGTGGCGGGGCGCGCTGGCTGTCCGGCGCGCTGCTCGGCGGCCAGTACGCCGCCTCCGAGTGGCGGCAGGACGACGGCGGTGCGCTGTTCGACATCGGCCCGCACGCGCTGGACATGCTCGACGCCGCGCTCGGCCCGATCACCGAGGTGGTGGCGGCCCGGCAGAGCCCCGGCGACCTCTGGCACCTGATGCTGGCCCACGACGGCGGCGTGGTCAGCACGGCCACGCTCTCGCTGCGCCTGCCGGTCCAGCCGACCGTGGTCGAAGTCGCGGTCTGGGGACAGCACGGCTACCGGACGCTCGGACGCAAGCCGGGCTCGGCGCAGGAGTCCTACACCGCATTGCTGGACGATTTCGCGGCGATGATCGCGAGCGGCACGACGACGCACCCCTGCGACGTCCGGCGCGGCCTCCACCTGCAGGTACTCCTCGAGCAGGCGCGCGAACTGGCCGCGAAGTAGTACACAGGGCGGTTTCCCGCTTTTTCCTTGCATTACAACGCTTTCACAGTTGCCCCCAGAATTCATCCACAGGGTTGTCCACAGCTTCCATTGTGGACAGACGCCCCCTGACCGAACCACGCCCGAACAATCGGCGCCACCGGAAAGATCACCGAATAGTGCGGTCCGCTCGGAATGCCGAGTCGATCTTGTGATGCGAAGGTGATCTTGCAAGGGGTCGTCAGTACTGCGCACCGCAGATCTTGAGGGGTTCGAGAAGGGAGGCGCATGGGAGCTCTGCTGCGCGCCTTCTGGGGGTTGATTCCGATTTCGGCCATCGCGCTGCCGTACGCGCTGCTCGGCTGGCCGCTGCTCGCGGCGAGGCGCCGCCGAAGAATGGCCGCCCGCCGCGCGAGCGCGACGGCCGCCGTCGACTGCGCTGTCCTGCTCGTCGCCTTCCTGGTGTTTTGCCTGGTCACGATGCCTGTCGGCGGCTCCACCGAGAGCACGCTGGACCTCGTGCCCGGCGCCGACATCGCCGCAGCGCTCGGCAGCGACGGATCACTCTGGCAGGTGATCGGCAACGTCCTGCTGCTCTGCCCGCTCGGCGCGCTGCTCCCGCTGCGGATCCGCCGCCTGCGCGCGCTGCCGCGGATCGCCCTGGCCGCGCTGGTCGCGTCCGTGCTGGTGGAAGGTACGCAATATCTGATCCACACCGGCCGGGTGACGTCGGCCGACGACGTCCTGCTCAACACCGCGGGCGCGACGCTCGGCGCGGCCCTCAGCCGCCGCCGCTGGCGCGCGCTGGACCCGGCACCGTCGGCGCCGGTGGCGATCCCGCTGCCGCGCCGCAGCATTTGCGAAGCTCCGGCGCTCCGGCTGCGGGTGCCGAGATCGGTGTGGGACACGCGCTACGCGGCCATCGCGCACCCGGAACGCCAGTAAACCGGTTGCCGGCCGTGCGACCATGGCCGGGAAGAGCCACTTCGACTTCAAGGAATGAACGCCTATGCCTGGCGCCGTCACCGGCGTCGGCCCCCGCTAGGCCCGACGCCCAGCGCCTCGCCCGCATGCCCGTCTGGGGCTGCGGTTCCTTGACATGCTCTCGAAAGGCTCCAACCCAGCAATGTCTGCCATCCAGGCTTATGTCCGCACCACGGCGCCGCGCGGCCGGGAGACCGAGCAGGTCGGCCCGTTCCTCGCCACCTATTCGCCGGGCACGTCCCACCCGATGCTCAACTACGCGATCCCGGACGACGGCGCGCGGCCGACGCCGGCCGAGATCGACGCACTGACCGCGGCCTACCGGCGCCGCGACCTGCTCCCGCGGCTGGAGTACTTCACCGACGTCGCTCCCGACCTGGAGAAACTGCTGATCGAAGCGGGTTACCAGCTCGAACGACGGGTGCCGCTGATGACGTGCGCGCCGGCCCAGCGGGTCGACAAGCCGGCACCGGCCGGCATCCGGTTGCGCGTGCCGGAGTCCGGCGTGGACTTCCGGCGGATGCGGGAAGCGCAGAACACCGCGTTCGGCGAACCGGCGGAAATCGGCGACGAAGAGATCGAGCGGCTGAGCGGCGACACCGTGGTTCGACACCTCCTGGCCGAGGATTTCGCGGCAAAAAAGATCATCGGCGGCGGGCTCGCCCTCGAAATCGTCGATGGCACCACTGAAATCGCCGGAATCGCCGTGCTCGAGGAGTACCGCGGCCGCGGGATCGCCGCGGCGCTCACCGCGCACCTCACCCGGCAGGTCCACGAGGCGGGCGCGCACACGGCGTTCCTCACCCCCGGTGACCTGGGGATCGGGACCGTCTACGCCCGCGTCGGCTACCGGCCGGCGGGCGAGTGCGTGCACTTGTCCCTGAGTTAGTCGTTGAAGCGGCCGGAGCGGCCCTTCTTCACGTCGCTCCGGCGCTTCTTCGAGGCCAGGCGGCGCTCCTTCGAACCGCGGGACGGCTTCGTGGGACGCCGCTTGGCCGGCGGCGGTGCCGACGCGTCCATCAGCAGGTTCGCCAGCCGGCCGCGCGCGGCCTCGCGGTTCTGCAGCTGCGACCGGTGTTCGCTGGCGGCGATCGTCAGGACGCCGTCGACCAGCCGCGAACCGAGGCCGGTCAGCACCCGGTCACGCAGGTGCTCGGGGATCGACGGCGACGCGGCGACGTCGAACGACAGCTCGACCCGCGAATCGGTGGTGTTGACGCCCTGCCCGCCCGGGCCGGACGACCGCGAAAAGCGCTCGCTCAACTCGGCTCCCGGGATCGTGAACCGGGAGCCGACCACCACGTCTTCGGCTGCCACGTCAACCAGTGTGACAGCCGCTGGCAAGAGCGTTTCAGAACCGCGGGTGGTCGCCCGAGAGCACCGCGCGCGGACCGTCGACGTCGTCGGCGGGCTGGACGTCGCCGAGCACCCACGCCGGGACGTGCCGCGCGGTCAGCATGGCCAGCGCCCGGTCGACGTCTTCGGCGCCGACGATCGCGACCATGCCGACGCCCATGTTGAACGTCTTCTCCAGCTCGGCGCGCTCGACCTTGCCGCGCTGGCCGATCAGCGCGAACACCGGCGCCGGCGTCCAGGTGCCGCGGTCGAGCCGGGCGACCAGGCCACGCGGCATGACGCGGGCCAGGTTGGCCTCCAGGCCACCGCCGGTGATGTGCGCGAACGTCCGGACCTCGGTCTCGGCGGCGAGCGCCAGGCAGTCCTTCGCGTAGATCCGCGTCGGCTCCAGCATCTCCTCGCCGAGGGTGCGGCCGAACTCCTCGACGTGCCCGCCGAGCGGCATCCGGGCGATGTCCAGCAGCACGTGCCGGGCCAGCGAGTAGCCGTTCGAGTGAAGCCCCGACGACCCGAGCGCGAGCACGACGTCACCCGGGCGGACCTTTTCCGGCGAGAGCAGCTGCGACGCCTCGACCACGCCGACGCCGGTGGCCGACATGTCGTAGTCGTGCTCGCCCATCAGGCCGGGGTGCTCGGCCGTCTCGCCGCCGAGCAGCGCGCAGCCGGCCTGGACGCAGCCCTCGGCGATGCCACCGACCAGCGCGGCGATCTTCTCCGGGTGCACCTTGCCGACGGCGATGTAGTCCTGCAGGAACAGCGGCTCGGCCCCGGTCACGACCAGGTCGTCGACCACCATGGCGACCAGGTCGATGCCGACGGTGTCGTGCTTGTCGAGGGCCTGTGCGACCGCGATCTTCGTGCCGACGCCGTCGGTCGACGACGCGAGCACCGGCTCCTTCCACTTGTCGAGCTTCAGGGAGAAGAGCCCGGCGAAACCGCCGACGCCACCCAGGACCTCGGGCCGCGTCGCCCGCTCGGCGTGCGGCTTGAGCAGCTCGACGGCTTCATCGCCGGCGTCGATGCTGACGCCGGCAGCGGCGTACGTGGCGCTCGTGGACTCGCTCACGGTGGAAGGACTCCCTACTGGAAGGTCTGTTACGGACGCCGGACGGCGTCTTCGGCACCGTACCCGGCGGGACTGACGGGGGTCGCCGCGCCATTGACCGCGTCGAGGCTTTCGAGCAGGTGTTTCCCGATCAGCGCGTCCTCCGGCAGCGGGATCGGGTACTCGCCCGAGAAGCACGCCGTGCACAGCCGCGACTTCGGCTGTTCCGTGGCCGCGACCAGGCCGTCCAGGGAAATGTAGCCCAGGGAGTCGGCCCCGATCGAGCGCCTGATGCCGTCGGTGTCGACGCCGTTGGCGACCAGTTCGGCCCGCGAAGCGAAGTCGATGCCGTAGAAGCACGGCCAGCGCACCGGCGGCGACGCGATCCGGACGTGCACCTCGAGCGCGCCGGCCTCCCGCAACATGCGGACGAGCGCCCGCTGGGTGTTGCCGCGGACGATCGAGTCGTCCACCACGACCAGGCGCTTGCCGCGGATGACGTCGCGCAGCGGGTTCAGCTTGAGCCGGATGCCCAGCTGGCGGATGGTCTGCGACGGCTGGATGAAGGTGCGCCCGACGTAGGCGTTCTTCACCAGGCCGGTGCCGTAGGGGATGCCCGAGCCCTGCGCGTAGCCGATCGCGGCCGGCGTGCCCGACTCCGGCACCGGCATCACCAGGTCGGCCTCGACCGGCTGCTCGGCCGCGAGGCGGCGGCCGATCTCGACGCGGGTGGCGTGCACGCCGCGGCCGGCGATCGTGGTGTCGGGGCGGGCCAGGTAGACGTACTCGAAGACGCAGCCCTTGGGTTCCGGGTTCGCGAACCGGGAGGACCGCAGGCCCTCGGCGTCGATGGCGATCAGCTCGCCCGGCTCGACCTCGCGGACGAACGACGCGCCGACGATGTCGAGGCCCGCCGTCTCGCTCGAGACGACCCAGCCGCGCTCGAGCCGGCCGAGCACCAGCGGGTGCACGCCGTGCGGGTCACGCGCCGCGTACAGCGTGTTCTCGTCGGAGAACACCAGGCAGAAGGCGCCCTTCAGGGTGGGCAGCAGCTCCATGGCCGCGGCCTCGATGCCCTTGTCGGCGGCGTTCGCCGCGAGCAGGCCGCAGATCAGGTCGGAGTCGCTGGACGAGCCGGTCAGGCCCGCGTGCGGTTTGAGGCCCGCTTCGATGGTGCGTTCGCGCAGCTCGGCAGTGTTGACGAGGTTGCCGTTGTGGGCGAAGGAGAGGCCGCTGCCGGTCTCGGTGGTGCGGAAGATCGGCTGGGCGTTCTCCCAGATGGTCGCGCCGGTCGTCGAGTACCGGCAGTGCCCGACGGCGATGTGCCCCTGCAGCGACTGCAGGATCTGTTCGTCGAACACCTGGCTGACCAGGCCGAGGTCCTTGAAGACCACGATCTGGGAGCCGTCGGAGACGGAGATGCCGGCGGCCTCCTGGCCCCGGTGCTGCAGGGCGTAGAGGCCGTAGTAGGTCAGCTTCGCAACTTCTTCCCCGGGAGCCCAGACGCCGAAGACGCCACACTCCTCACGGGGTTCCGGTTCGGGCTGGTCGGACACGAGCTGCGGGTCGGAAACCACCGAGGAGCTCCTGGGAAGACGTGGTCAGGCCGGTTTCAGTGTAGACGGTGCCGACATGAGTCAGGCCCCGCCCGACGTGGCACTGACCACTTCGGACGGGGCCCGCAAGCCTGAACGTCTAGCACGCATCCGGCAACGAGAGGATCTCCGTCAGCACCTGCGCACCTTCCCCGCGGCGGCGCCACAGCCACCGCTCCGGCTCGAGGATGTTCTCCTCGGTGCCGGGCATCCTGGTCGCCACGACGTCGTCCTCGGCGTTGAGCCGGACCACGTCCACCACGTCGTCGTGCACCCGCACGCCGACGACGGCGATGACCTCACCGCGGTCGTCGGCGGGGTGGACGAACTGGTAGCCGCGGGCCACCAGCTCCTGCAGTCCGGTTTCGATGTCGAAGACGGGGGCGACGGCCTCAGCCGAGGACATCGTCGAATTCACCGTCCTTCGCGCCCGCCAGGAACGCCGCCATCTCGGCCCGCGTGTACACGAGTGCCGGGCCGGTCGGGAACCGCGAGTTGCGCATCGCGATCTCCCCGTTGGACAGCGGCGCGACCTCCACGCAGTTGCCGTTGAAGTTGCTGTAGCTCGCCTTACGCCATTCGACACCGGTCAGCCGATCAGCCGGGACGCCGTTCTCGAATCGCTCAGCCATGATCCCACCTCTCGAAGCAGAAAAGCCTTCCGGACGATGCATCTGCATGTGCATTTGCCCGCGTATCCGAGGCTAGCACGTGTGCCTGCAGCGGTAAATGCACGTGCAGAATTTCTTGCAAAGTTCTCGGACGGTAAAGAATCAGCCGATCGACGTTACCCTGTCGGGTGACAGGAACCCGCCCGAACGGGTTAATCGCTACGCCAAGTTACCGCTGGGCGAACAGTCGCCGGCACCGCCGAATCGGGTACAGGCCAGGGCTTTCTAGATCTCCTGGCGGCGCTTGGCGAGCATCGTCCGGCTCCGCTCCGGAGTCTCCGCATCGACCGCCAGCATGTCGAGCGCGCGGCTGTACTTTTCGATCTCTTCGCGCTTCTCGATGTAGTGCGCGCCCGTCAGGTACTCGACGTAGGCGATGTTGGGCAGCTCCGGCTCACCGAACCGCAGCAGCGAAAAGGCGTGTTCCGCGGACAGCCCGCTGCTCGCGTACGGCAGCACCTGGACCGACACGTGCGGCAGCGCGCTCATCTCGAGCAGGAATTCGATCTGCTGCTTGAGGACCTTCGGGCCCCCGATCGGGCGGTGCAGCACCGACTCGTCGAGGACCATCCACACGCGGGGCGCGTCCGGCCTGCTGAACATCTTCTGCCGCCGCATCCGCAGCGCGACCAGCTGGTCGACCCGCTCGTCGGCCATGTCCGGACGGCCGTGGCTGAAGATCGCCCGGGCGTACGGCTCGATCTGCAGGAGCCCCGACACGTAGATCGGCTCCCAGATCTGGATTCGCGCGGCGGCTTCTTCGAGGCCGACGAGGTCGGTGAACCAGTTCGGCATGGTGTCACCGAAGCGCCGCCACCAGCCCGGCTCGTTCGACTGCTTGACCATGTCGAGGAACGCCCGGCGCTCCGTGGCGTCGTCGACGCCGTACATCGTCAGCAGGTCGGTGACGTCGCGTTCCTTGAACCCGACCCGGCCCAGCTCCAGCCGGCTGATCTTCGACTCGGACCCACGGATGTTGTAACCGGCCTGCTGGCGGGTGATGCCGGCCTCTTCACGGAGCCGGCGCAGCTGCGAGCCCAGGATCATGCGGCGCGCCGTCGGGCCGATGTTCTGTTCACCTGCGGACGCGTTCACCGCGTTCATTCCCGGCCCTTCCGCGCTCACGTCACCAGGGGGTCCTAGCCCGACTACCGAAAGTACACGTTGGGCCGTCCTGCGCAAAGAGGTGACCCGGTTTACCGCATGCGTGTGGAGTCCTACTCTACGTAGAGTACGAGACTTTCGACACAGAACTTGCGAGGTTCAACATGCCCGACGCCGCGACCCGGACCGAGCGAGTTCCCGTGGGGGTCGACCCGACCCGAGCGAGCATCGCGCGCGTGTACGACGCCTTCCTGCTCGGGAAGGACAACTACGAGATCGACCGGGAGGTCCTGCACAAGGTGCAGAAGGCCGCCCCGGAGGCGCAGGACCTGGCGTTCGAAAACCGGGGTTTCCTGATCCGGGCCTGCCGCTTCCTCGCCAGCCAGACCGGCATCACCCAGTTCCTCGACTGCGGCTCCGGCCTGCCGACCGCCGAGAACACCCACCAGGTCGTCCAGCGGATCAACCCGGAGATCAAGGTCGTCTACGTCGACAACGACCCGGTGGTGCTCGCCCACGGCCGCGCGCTGCTCGAAGAGAACGAGAACACCCACTTCGTCGCCGAGGACATCTTCGAGCCACAGCGGATCCTCGAGCACGAGGTCGTCCGGCAGCACATCGACTTCTCGCAGCCGGTCGCCCTCCTCCAGATGGGCACGCTGCACCACTACAACGGCCCGGACGAGCGGCCGGCCGAGATCATGAAGGAGTACGTCGACGCGCTGCCGTCGGGCTCGTTCGTGGCGATTTCGCACTTCTTCGACCCGGAGGACGAGGACTCCGCGACCGCCCGCAAGATGGAGGACTTCTTCCTGCACAGCCCGATGGGCTCCGGCACGTTCCGGACGCAGAAGGAGATCGAGAACCTGTTCCCGGGCCTGGAGATGGTGCCCCCGGGCGTGGTCCGGTGCGCCGACTGGTGGCCGGACGGCCCGCGGCTCAAGGAGCTCAACGTGGCCCAGCGGACCATCGCCGGCGGGATCGGCCGCAAGCCGTAGGGCAGTCCCCGGTCCCCACCGGTACAGCGATCAAACACGCAGCAGCGGAAGCCAGTGCGAAAGGTCGGCCCGGGAGCCCGATGCGGACACCCGGCCGTCGGCCACAGCCGTGGTCCAGTCCAGTCGTCCGGTGGCCAGCTCGAGCCATGTGCGCGGGTCGGTCTCGATCACGTTCGGCGGGGTGCCCCGGGTGTGCCGCGGCCCCTCCACGCACTGCACCGCGGCGAACGGCGGCACCCGCACCTCGACCGTCCGTCCCGGCGCGTCCGCCGCGAGGGCACGCAGGCTGAGCCGGACCGCGGCGGCCAGTTCCGGGCGTGCCGGAGCGGGCGCATCGCCCTGCAGCCACGGCGAAATCGCCAGCACCGCCGCACGTAACTGTCCGGGGTCGACCGAACGCGAAGAGGCCATGGGCAAACAGTAGAGTGGCGCACCAAGACTTGGCAGGCACCACCCGAGAACGTGGGGATGACGATGGCGCAGCGGGACGAGGCGGATCGGATGGTTTCGCAGCAGCCCACCGGAAGCGGAGCCGATCGCCCCGGCGGGCACGGCAAGCACAACCGGGCCGCGCGGCGCGAAGGCCAGCAGGCGCGGCGCACCGGCAAGCACGGCACACCCGAGATCACCGCCGAGATGCGCGCGAACGCCCGGGCCAATCCCGACAGCTGGCTCTACGTCATCGACGAGGCCTTCGACCCGAACGGCCCGGTGCCGTCGTGGGCGGTCGTCGGCGCGTACCCGGTGAACGGCGCCGGCGACGTCGTCGCCGACTTCCACCCGAACGACCGCTACCGGCCCTCGCCCAAGGCGCTCGGCTTCCCGGACCCGGCGAACGACCTCGAGCACCTGCTGCAACTCGTCCGCACCGAGCACCGGCCGCCGTCGGACCTGCCGAAGGTCGTCCTCGACGCGACGCTGTTCGTCTACGCGATGTCGCCGGTGCAGCGGACCGTCATCGGCTTCCACAACACCGACGGCCGGGTCATGGTGCCCGCCTACACCCGCAAGTCGCTGGTGCCGCGCGAGTGGCCGCACGCGCGGGCGGTGCTCGGCCGCGACATCGTCGACCTGCTCGGCGGGCACCCGGTCGCGATCAACCCGCACGACCTCATCACCGCGGTCGTGCCGGCGGAGCACCTGGTGAAGGCCGTCGCCGACGAGCGGCGCTGACCTGGGGGCACCACCCCATCGAGTGATCATCGACTCGCCGATCCGGCGACGGCGGTGCATCGTGAGGCTGAACAAGTCTCACGAGATCGGTGGGGAGCAAGAGGGTGAAACGACGTCTGCTGCCCTTCGCCGCCGTCCTCGCGTCCGTCCTGCTGGTGGCCGGGCAGGCGCCGGCGAAGGCCGTCGACGTCTACGCCGGCGCCGAGGACCACTACGCGGGTTCGCAGATCGCCGAGGTCGAGGGCGTCGGCGAGGAGCCCGGCGTGTTCTACGGCGGTGACGAGCAGCAGCTCGGGCACGACGTCAGCGGGCACCAGGGTCCCGTCGACTGGCCCGGCGCGGCGGGGGCCGGCGCCAAGTTCGTCTACGTCAAGGCGACCGAGGGCACCGGCTTCGTCAACCCGCAGTTCGCGCAGCAGTACAACGGCTCCTACCAGGCCGGGCTGATCCGCGGCGCCTACCACTTCGCGCGGCCGGACATCTCCGACGGCGCGGCGCAGGCGCGGTACTTCCTCGCCCACGGCGGCGGCTGGTCGAAGGACGGCAAGACCCTCCCCGGCGCGCTCGACGCGGAGTACAACCCGTACGGCGAAACGTGTTACGGCAAGGACGCCGCGGGCATGGTCGACTGGATCCGCGCCTTCTCCGACACCTACCGGGCGGCGACCGGCCGGTTCCCGACGATCTACACGTCGACGAGCTGGTGGAAGCGGTGCACCGCGAACAACGGCGGGTTCGGCGCCAACCCGCTCTGGATCGCGCGCTACAACACCTTCATCGGCGAACTGCCGTCCGGCTGGAGCATCCACACGATCTGGCAGTTCGCCGACCGCGGCACCCTGCCCGGGGACCAGAACTGGTTCAACGGCCCGGCGGACCGGCTGCTCGCCCTCGCGGTGGGCTGAACGGCGCAACCGTCCAATAATAGGTGTTAACTCGTCACCATTTAACGATCTTCTTCCCGAGAAAATCACCCACACGTATACCCAATTTCACGGAACTGAGTGACAAACGCCACTTCGTCCTCAACAATCGTGCTCGGGCGGCTACCTGCAGTAAGCCGCCCTTCGCGAGGGTATCCGTGAAGGGATTCAACGATGTCCACATCCCGAAGAGGGCGGCTGTTCGCTGCCCTGGTCGTCCCGGCCACGCTGCTCCTGCTCGGCAGCACGGCGCAGGCGACGACCTTCTCCCCCGAAGTAGACCCCGTGGCCGCGATCAACGCGGACATCGCCCAGCACAACCACGAGCTGGGCTCGCAGATCCGGCGCGTCGAAGGCGACAAGTCGACTCCGGACACCCAGCGGTCCGCGCAGCAGCCGCAGCCCGGCCAGGCCATCCCCGGCCAGGTACTGGCCACAGTGGCCGGCATGGACGTCGCCAGCTACCAGGGCAACGTCGACTGGGCGAACTGGTGGAACCAAGGCAAGCGGTTCGTCTGGACCAAGGCCACGGAGAGCACCAACTACACCAACCCCTACTTCGCCCAGCAGTACAACGGCTCCTACAACCAGGGCTTCATCCGCGGCGCGTACCACTTCGCCACGCCGAACACCTCGAGCGGCGCGGCGCAGGCCCGGTACTTCGTCGCCCACGGCGGCGGCTGGTCGAAGGACGGCAGGACGCTGCCCGGCGCGCTGGACATGGAGTACAACCCGTACGGCGCGACCTGCTACGGGTTCAGCAAGGCGGGGATGACGTCGTGGATCCTCGACTTCCACGACACCTACCACTCGCTGACCGGCCGCTACCCGGTGATCTACACGTCGCAGAGCTGGTGGAGCAGCTGCGTGAGCGGTGACTTCTCCAGCACAGCCCCGCTGTGGGTCGCCCGCTATGCCTCGTCGGTCGGCACCCTGCCCTACAACTGGGGCTACTACACCGTCTGGCAGTACACCTCGAGCCCGCTCGACCAGGACACCTTCAACGGTGCCTTCGACCGGCTCCAGGCCCTCGCCAACGGCTGACCACCCACCCGGCTCCCGGATCGTGACGGTGACATCCGGGGCTCCGCCCCGGGCCGGGGGCTCCGCCACCCGGAACCCCCTCAATCGCAGTTTGCGTCGTCACGGTCCGGGAGCCGGTTTCATGCCGTACCGTCCGAGCTTGCAGAATGCTGCAGCCACGTCCTGGGGGAACCGCACGCCGCCACCGGACGTCGGAAGCGCACGAACACCCAGCGCCCGGAAGGCATGGACAGATGACCTACCCGCCTCAGCCGGGCCAGCCCGGCCAGCCCGACCCGTACGGCCAGCCCCAGTCCGGGGGTTTCCAGCAGCAGGGCGGGTGGGACCCCAACCAGCAGCAACAGCCGTACCCGACGCAGCAGTACCCGCAGGGCTGGGACCCGAACCAGCAGCAGGGCTACCCGCCGGCGTCGGGCGGCTTCCCGGCGAACCCGCAGCCGGCGTGGGGTGACCCGTACGCGCAGCAGCAACAGCAGCAGTCGGCGTGGGCGGACCCGAACGCGCAGCAGTACGGCCAGCAGGCCTGGGACCCGAACGCGGCCGGCCAGGTGTCCGGCTGGGACCCGGCGACCGGGGGCTACGGGCAGGGCTTCGGCGGCCCGCCCGCGCCGCCGAAGAAGAGCCGGACCGGGATGTGGATCGTGATCGGCGCCGCCGTGGTCGTCGTGCTCGCCCTGGTGGGCATCACGGGTTTCGTCGCGCCCGGGTTCTTCCTCTCGAAGGACGACACGAACACGGCCGCGGCCCCGTCGTCGAGCACGCCGCCCAAGCCGTCCACGTCGAAGCCGACGACCAAGAAGCCGACGACACCGGCCACGAAACCGTCGACGCCCGACGGCGGAGGCGGCGGCGCGGACGCCAGGACCGTGCTGCAGGGCTTCATCGACAAGCTGAACGCGGGCGACAACAACGGGGCGGTCGCGCTGGGCTGCGCCGACTCGAAGGAGCTGCTCAGCTCGTGGCTCGAGACGTTCCTCAAGCCACCGCTGCAGTTGCAGCTCGGCGACGTGCCCGCGGACAAGTACCTGGTCGAGGGCGAGGTCACCGGGACGTCCGCGGGCAAGCCGGTCAAGGGCACGCTGAGCGCCACGAACTTCGACAAAAAGGGCTTCTGCGTCAGCACGATGCTGGTGTCCTGAGCCGGTGAAGCTGTGGCGATCACCGTTGGCGTGGACGTTCTTCGCCTCGCTGGTGCTGCTGCTCGGGGTCGGCGGCTGGCTGCTGACCGACCCCGCCACCAGCCGCAGTGACGCGCTGAAGACGGGCGGCCTGGCCGGCGGCGCGATCGTGGCGCTGTACGCGCTGTGGCTCAACGACCGGCGGCGCCGGGTCGAGGAGCGCCGCCAGGACATCGAGCGGCAGCGGCACGAACTCGAGGCGCAGCGCGCGGAACAGGACCGCGAGCGCGTCGCCGACGAGCGGTTCGCGAAGGCGGTCGAGCTGCTCGGGCACGCGGCCGACCAGGTGCGCGTGGGGGCGCTGCACGCGCTGGCGGGGCTGGCCCGGAGCCGGCCGGCGTACACGCAGACGGTGCTGGACGTGCTGTGCTCGTACCTGCGGCGGCCGTTCAAGCACGCTCGCTACGGCGATACTCCGCGGGAAGGCAGCGCCGAAGAGGAACAGGAACTCACGGTCCGCCTCACGGCACAGCGGCTGATCAGGGAGCTGCTGCCGGCCCGCGACGACCCGGGCCCGGAGTACGACCTGGACCTGACCGGCGCGGTGCTGGAGTACCTGGACCTGTCGGGCAGGCTGGTCGGCGGCCTGCTGCTGCGGCACGCGTCGCTGCACAGCACCACCAACTTCAGCGGCTGCCGCTTCACGCGCCGCGTCTACCTCACCGCCGCCGGCACCGGCAAGGGCCGGCTGGTGGGCTACTTCCGTTGCCGCGGCGCGGTTTTCGAGAGCCACGCGTGGTTCAGCGGGACGAAGTTCGCCGAAGCAGCGGACTTCACGGAGACGACCTTCGCCGGGCCGGCGAACTTCAAGGACGCCGAGTTCGCCGAGGACGCCGAGTTCACCGGGGCCCGCGCCACGGATTCGCTGGACCTGCGGCGCACCCGGTTCGCCGGCCAGACCGACCTGCGGTTCGCGGCGCTGCCGGACTCGGTTTCGCTGTACAACACGTTGGCCCGTGGCGAGAAGGACGTGCGGTTGCCCTCGGGGTGGGACTTCGAGGAACTGCGGGACGGGGACGTGCGGATCGTCGCCAAGGTGGGTTGAGCTTCGGCTTTCGGCGGGCTGGTGTCTTGCCCTGCTGTGACCGCGGTTCGGCCCTGCCCGATCCGGCTGTCGCCGCTGCTTCCTTGTTGCTGCTCGTGGACTGAGCCGGGCCGGGCCGGGCAAGAGTGCAGCTACCGGCTTGGGCGTCCCTGGGGTTTCGGCGCCACGAAAGACTTGTCCCCGGCGCCGGTGTCATGAACGACCCTTTCCCGGCGCTGGACGTCATGAACGAGTCTTTCATGACGTCCGCATCCCCCATGGCCCCGCACAAACCCAGCCCCGCCGAGGCCGCGGAGCGGGCCCGGAAACTCCCCCGCCCGTGGAAGGCAGGGTTCCGGCAAAGTACGAACTTGGGGAACGGCGGTGGCTTGGTCGGCGGAGGGGTCGCTGGTGTCGGCGGGTCCGGCTGCGGGTTCGAAGGTCGCGTGCGGTGCGGTGGGTTGCCCGCGAAAGGGCCAGCGCTGCCCGCTCGGGGAGGGGGTGGCGGCGATGGTCGGGTTGGGTAGGTCCGAACGGGATGCCCATGCGGGTGGGCGCCGACCTGCAGTGTCTTGCATGACCCGTTCAAGACACCGGCCACGGCCTTGACCGCCCCGGCTCAACCCCGGAGAGGGCGACTTTGCCGCAGCCCATCCCTCCCGCAGAAACTCCCCGCCCTCCCAGGGGGGCGTGCCCAAGTCCAGTCTATCGGCCGGCTGTGACGAAACTGCCGAAAGCGGCCTGAATTCACCGACCTGTCCACAACCCAGGAGGGCTGTGGACAGGTCGGTGGGCAGGTCAGTCGAACAGGGCCGGGAGGGTGCGCTCCCAGGCCTCGCGCAGCTCGTCGAGCGTGAAGTCCGTGATGCCCTGGAGCTCCAGCGTTCCCGAGTCCGGGTCGACCACGCCGGTCTTGCGCCACGGGAGGCCGCGCGCGGTGCACATCTCCGTGAACCTGAGTTCCTCCGTGCGCGGGACCGCCACCAGCACGCGGCCCGCCGACTCGGAAAACAGCTGCACGAACGGGTCCTGGTCCGCGTCGAGGAACACCCGGGCGCCGCACTGTCCGATGAGGACGGTCTCGACCAGGGTCTGGATCAGGCCGCCGTCCGACAGGTCGTGGGCCGCCGAGATCATGCCGTCGCGGGAACCCGCCACCAGGATTTCGCCCAGCAGCTTCTCGCGGGCCAGGTCCACGCGCGGGGGCACGCCGCCGAGGTGGCCGTGGAGCTCGCGGGCCCAGGCCGAGCCGTCCAGCTCGTCGTGCGTTTCGCCCAGCAGCAGCAGGGTTTCGCCCGCCTCGGCGCCGATGCCCGTCGGGATGCGGCGGGTCACGTCGTCGATCACGCCGAGGACGCCGATCACCGGGGTCGGGAGGATCGCCGTCGACCCCGTCTGGTTGAAGAAGCTGACGTTGCCGCCCGTCACCGGGATGCCCAGCTCGACGCAGCCGTCCGCCAGGCCGTGCACCGCCTGCTCGAACTGCCACATCACGCCCGGGTCGGTGGGGGCGCCGAAGTTCAGGCAGTCCGACACCGCGACCGGCGTCGCGCCGCCCGTGGCCACGTTGCGGTACGCCTCCGCCAGCGCCAGCTGCGCGCCGCGGTACGGGTCCAAGTACACGAACTTGCTGTTGCAGTCCGTCGCCACCGAGACGCCGCGGCCGGTCGACTCGTCGATCCGGATCATGCCCGAGTCCGACGGCTGGGACAGCACGGAATTGCCGCGCACGTACCGGTCGTACTGCGACGTCACCCATTCCTTCGACGCCTGGTTCGGCGACGAAATCAGCTTCAGCGCGTCCGCACGCAGTTCGTCCGGAGTGGACGGACGGGGAAGCGAAGCCGACGTGTCGGCGATCAGGGCGTCCTGAAAGGACGGACGCTCGATCGGCCGGTCGTACACCGGGCCCTGGTGGGCCACCGTGTGCGCGGGGACGTCGACGACGACCTCGTCGTGCCAGGTGATGACCAGGTGCTCGCCGTCGGTGACCTCGCCGATGTCGGTCGCGATGACGTCCCACTTGCGGCAGACCGCCATGAACGCCTCGACGTTCTCCGGCGAGACGACCGCGCACATGCGCTCCTGCGACTCGCTGGAGAGCACCTCCGCCGGCGTCATCCCGGTGGCGCGCAACGGAACCCGGTCGAGGTAGATGTGCATGCCGCCGTCACCGGCCGCGGCCAGCTCCGACGTCGCGCAGGACAGCCCGGCGCCACCGAGGTCCTGGATGCCGACGACCAGCTTCTGCGCGAACAGCTCGAGGCAGCACTCGATGAGCACCTTCTCGGTGAACGGGTCGCCGACCTGGACGCTCGGCAGCTTCTTCCGGCCCGACGCCGACTCGTCACCCGAAAAGGTGTCACTCGCCAGGACGGAAACGCCGCCGATGCCGTCGAGGCCGGTGCGGGCGCCGAACAGGATGATCTTGTTGCCGGTGCCGGACGCAAAGGCCAGGTGCAGGTCCTCGACGCGCATCGCGCCGACGCACAGCGCGTTGACCAGCGGGTTGCCCGAGTAGGACGGGTCGAACACCAGCTCGCCGCCGATGTTCGGCAGGCCGAGGCAGTTGCCGTAGCCGCCGACGCCGGCGACCACCCCGGGCAGCACGCGCTTGGTGTCGGGGGCGTCGGCCGGGCCGAAGCGCAGCGCGTCGGCGACCGCGAGGGGCCGCGCGCCCATCGCCATGATGTCGCGGACGATGCCGCCGACGCCGGTCGCCGCGCCCTGGTACGGCTCCACATAGGACGGGTGGTTGTGGCTCTCCACCTTGAAGGTGACCGCCCAGCCCTCGCCGATGTCGACGACGCCGGCGTTCTCGCCGATGCCGGCCAGCATCTTGGCCTTCATCTCGTCGGTGGCGGTGTCCCCGAAGTAGCGCAGGTGCTTCTTCGACGACTTGTACGAGCAGTGCTCGCTCCACATGACCGAGTACATCGCCAGCTCCGCGTCGGTGGGCCGGCGGCCGAGGATCTCCCGGATGCGGGCGTACTCGTCGTCGGCGAGGCCCAGTTCGCGGTAGGGCTGGGTGTGGTCCGGGGTCGCCCCGGCGCGCTCGGTGGTGTCAACGGTGCTGGTCACGGTGTCCGTGTCAGGGTTCGCCACGGCCGTCAGGATACGTGCCGGGCCCGGCCACCCCGGACGGTGGGCCACCGAAACCGGGCACTCCCTCGACGGTGTGACCGAGCCGACATTCCGGGGTGGCCGGGCCGGTGGGCGCCTTGTGGACACTCGGGTGCGGCTCCGGTGTGGTTCGGAACCACGAAGACCCGTCCCCGACGCCGGACGTCATGAACGACCCTTTCCTGACACCAGACGTCATGAACGACTCGTTCATGACATCGCCCCGGCGCTGCCCCGCAGTCCCGGCCAAGGCCAAACCCGGACCCGACTTTGCCGGAGCCGGGGGTGCGGCTGGGGACAACTCGGGCGCCGGCGCACCCATGGGGACAACTCGAGGTGCGGCCCCGGCGGCGGCCCGGAAATGTCGGTGCCCGCGAGTAACGTTGAAACCGGGGGCCCCCCGAGCGGCGGCGGGCGTGCGGCTGCACGAAAGGGCACCCGGCGACGGCGGCCGGAGCGCGCGAAAATCGGTCGCCTTCCTCCCGGCCTCGGCTTACCGTCGGAAATCGTGCTTTCCGCCACGTACCCCCTCCCGCCGCTGCGGCTGCCCGCGCAGCCGACCGCGAGCCGCTTCCTGCTCGCCGTGTTCCGGGCCCGGCTCGGCACGGTGCTCGGCGCTGCCGCGATCGGGGTCGTCTGGGCGCTGCCCGGTGCGCTGCTGCCGCTGGTCGTCGGCCAGGGCATCGGTGCCGTCGGGGCGCACGACGGTGCCGCCGTCGCGCGGTGGGCGCTGGTCGCGGCGGGGCTCGGGCTGGTGCAGACGCTCTTCGGGACCTGGCTGCACTTCCTCAACTACGGCCTGTGGCTGCACGGCGCCGGCTCGACCCAGCGGCTCGTCTCGGCGCACACCACGCGCGTCGGCGCCGGGCTGCGCGAGCAGACCACCACCGGCGACCTCGTCGCCGTCTCCACGACGGACATCAACCACATCGGCAACACCGTCGAGATGACCGGCCGCGCGTTCGGCTCGCTGCTGGCGTTCGTCGTGGTCGCGGTGTGGCTGGTCTCGACGTCGCCGCTGCTCGGCGTGGTCGCGCTGGTCGGCGTGCCGGTCGCGGTGCTCGGCATCGGGCCGCTGCTCGCCCCGCTGCAGAAGCGCAAGGCGAAGCAGCGCGAGATGCGCGGGGACGTCAACGCGCTCGGCGCGGACATCGTGTCCGGCCTGCGGATCCTGCGCGGCATCGGCGGTGAACAGCGGTTCTTCGCCCGCTTCCGCGAGACGAGCCAGCGGGTGCGGCGGGCCGGCGTCGAGGTCGGCAAGGCCGAGGCGTGGCTGGCCGCGGCGGAGATCGCACTGCCTGGCCTGGTCACCGTGGTGATCACCTGGCTCGGCGCGCGGCTGGCCGTGGCCGGCACGATCGACGTCGGGCAACTGGTGGCGTTCTACGGCGTCTCGGCCTTCCTGATCTGGCCGGTCAACGCCGCGACGGAGGCCGTCGGGTCGATCACGTCGGGCCTGGTCGCGTCGCGGAAGGTGGTGGCGCTGCTGGCCATCCGCCCGAAGCTGGCGGATCCGGAGACGCCGGTGCCGCTGCCCGGCGGCCCGCTGGAGCTGGTGGACACCGAGTCCGGCGTCCGGATCGCGCCCGGCCGCCTGACGGTCGTCGACTTCGGGGCCGGCGGCGAGGCGGTGGCCGACCGGCTGGCGCGGTTCGCCGATCCGGCCGAGGGCGAAGAGGTGCTGGTCGGCGGGGTCCGGGCGGACCACGTCGCGCTCGCGGAGCTGCGGCGGCGGATCGTCTACGCGCACAACCAGGACATCTGGTTCTCGGGCGTGCTGCGCGAGCAGCTGGCGCCGGCGCGGCCGGGCGGCGTCAGCACCACCGACGCGCTGTACGCGGCCGACGCCGACGACATCGTCGAGGCCCTGCCCGACGGCGTCGAAGAGGTGATCGGCGAGCGCGGCCGCGAGGTGTCCGGCGGCCAGCGGCAGCGGCTGAACCTGGCCCGCGCGCTGGCGACCGACGCCGACGTCCTGGTGCTCGACGAGCCCACGTCAGCGGTGGACGCGCACACGGAGGCCCGCATCACCGAACGCGTCGCCGAGCTGCGCCGCGGCCGGACGACGGTGGTGTTCAGCCAGAGTCCCTTGTGGACACACGTAGCGGACGAAGTCTTCACGGCAAAGGTAGTCACGGTATGAAACGGCTTCCCACGGCGGCCCGGCGGGACGTCCGCCGCTGGGCCTGGCAGACGGCGAAGGTGCACAAGCGCGAGTTCGGCCTGCTGCTGGGCTCGCTGGCCGTCGCCACGCTGATCGGCCTGGCCGGTCCGCAGTTGCTCGGCTCGCTCGTCGACGACGTCGCGAGCGGCACCACGACCGCGCACGTCGACGTGCTGGCGCTGGCGTTCGTCGGCATCCTGCTGCTGCAGGCGGTGGCGCGGAAGATCGCGCGGATGCGCGGTGCGGTCTTCGGCGAGCTCGTGCTGGCCAACACGCGCGAGGAGTTCGTCGGGACGGCCCTGCGGCTGCCCCTCGGCACGGTCGAGGCGGCGGGCACCGGCGACCTGCTCAGCCGCGCCACCACCGACCTCGGCCGGATCGACCACGCGGCCCGGTTCGCGGCGCCGGAGATCCTGGTCGCGGCCGTCACCGTGGTCTTCACGATCGTCGCGATGGTGGTGACGTCGCCGCTGCTGGCACTGGGCCTGCTGGTCGCGCTGCCGCTGCTGGTCCCGGTGAACGTCTGGTACCAGCGGCGGATCCCGGTGGTCATGCAGTGGATGCTCGACCGGTGGGCGGACCTGACCACCAGCGTCCACGAGACCGCGGAGGGCGCGCGCACGACCGAGGCGCTCGGGCTGACCGAGCGGCGGATCGACGCCGCCCACGCCGCGCTGGACCAGAGCATCTTCGGTGAACGCCGGATGCGGGCGCTGCAGCTGCGGTGGCTGCCGTCGCTGGAGATCAGCTACGTGCTGCCGCTGGCGGTCATGCTGCCGCTCGGGCTGCTCGCGTACACGCGGGGCTGGGCCGGGCTCGGCGAGATCACCACGATGCTGCTGTACGTGCAGGGCATGGCGGCGCCGCTCAACGAGGCGCTGTTCTGGCTGGAGGACCTGCAGGTCGCGGCGGCCGCGGCCCGCCGGATCCTCGGCGTCCGGTCGGTCGCGGTCGAGGAGGCGGAGAAGGTGGCCGAGGTGCCGCGCGGGCGGGACATCGACGTCCACGGCGTCCGGTTCGGCTACACCGCGGACCGCGAGGTGCTGCACGGCATCGACCTGCGGGTCCCGCGCGGCGAGCGGCTGGCGATCGTCGGGCCGTCCGGCGCGGGCAAGTCGACGCTCGGCCGGCTGCTGGCCGGCATCGCGGCGCCGTCGGCGGGCTCGGTGCGCATCGGCGGCCAGGACGTCTCGGCGCTGGCCGACGACGTGCTGCGCGGCGAGGTGCTGCTGCTGACCCAGGAGCACCACGTGTTCTCCGGGACGCTGCGGCAGAACCTGGCGCTGCCGGCGCGGCGCGAAGGTGGCGACTGGACGGACGACGAGCTGACGGCGGCGCTGGCGTCGGCGGGCGCGTCGGACTGGGTCGCGACCCTGCCGTCCGGCCTGGACACGAAGCTGGGGCCGGGCGAGCACCCGGTGCCGGCGGCGATCGCGCAGCAGCTGGCGCTGGCCCGGGTGGTGCTGGCGGACCCGCACACGCTGGTGCTCGACGAGGCGACGTCGCTGCTGGACACGGGCTCGGCGCGGGACCTGGAGCGGTCGCTGAACAGCGTGCTGGCGGGCCGGACGGTGATCGCGATCGCCCACCGCCTGCACACGGCCGCGGCGGCGGACCGGGTCGCGGTGGTCGAGGGCGGGCGCATCACGGAGCTGGGCCCGCACGAGGAGCTGCTGTCGGCGGGCGGCTCGTACGCCCGCCTGGTGGCGGCGGCGAGCTGAGGGCGGCATGTCGGATCTGCGCTGGGCGGAGGTCAAGGACCTCTTCGACCCGGACCTGATGGGTGCCCTGCCCGCGGCCGCCGACCTCGTCCCGCGTCGCTCCGATGCGGAGGTCGGTGACCTACGGGTCTGGCCCGTTCCCGGCGTGCCGGCGATCTTCCGCCCGATGTCCGAGGAGCTGGTCGAGTTCGATGTCGATCTTCGCGAACTGCAGGAGCAGTACGGCCACCCGGTGCTCGGGTTCGATCCCGGCGCGGACCGCGTGGTGCTGCTGACGGACGCGCGAGCAGGCGCTGCGGATTGCCAAGCGGTACCCGCACCCTGCTCGAGCGGCAAACCACCCGCCCTACCCC
>JARAWT010000036.1:0-9809 GCA_033793495.1 Streptomyces sp. MN03-5084-2B
TCGGCCTCGCCATCGTCAACGCCGTAGCCCGAGCCCACCACGCCACCCTCACCACGACCGCACGGCCCCAAGGCGGCCTGACCGTCACCGTCCACTTCGCACCGTCACCTGAGCGTGCATCACCGCAGGATACGCTCACGTGAACGCACTCTATGCCGCGGGTGGCGCGCTCTCCTGGCCTTGCACATGGAACGTTCTCTCCCCGCATCGGAGGCCATGAAGCCCTCAGGCCTAGACGAAACAGCGTTACAAATGGCGGCTACGGCGTACTCGGGTGCTTCGCGGACGCATTCGGAGTCAGACTTGCGGATCTTCTTCACCCGGTGCAGCGAACGCGACCTCGGCCCGCTGACAGCGCGCCGGGCGCAGATCGACCTGTACGCCCGATGGTGCCCAACGAGTCACCGACCCTTTCCCTTTCCCACCTGCAGTTCTAGGCCCTACTGACCGCGGCTCGGGAATCGGTGAACCCGTTCGACTTCTCACTGGTGGCGATGCTCGGGCTACTGGGCCTTCGGGTGTTCGAGGCCTGCGGCGCAGACATCGGCGAAGGAACACGGACACCGAGTGCTGCGTGTGGTCGGCAAGGGCGGCAAAGTCGTAGCAGTGCCGCTACCGCCGGCGGCCGGGCCGATCGACCGAGCCGTAGGCGACCGCAATCACGGTTCGATCCTGCTCAATCGACGAGGCGTCCGCATGGACCGGCACTGCGCACCCGCCGGTTACGCTGGCTGGCCGAGGCCTCGGTTGTGTGGCTGCCTCGGATGCACCCGCACATGCTTCGCCACACCTTCGTCACCACAATGCTCGACGCGGGCGTCGACCTGCGCGACGTCCAGATCGCAGCCCGACACGCCGACCGACGCACGACCATGCACTACGACCGCGCCCGCAAGAACCTCGACCGGCACCCGAACTACATCCTGGCGGCGTACATGGCATCCGCAACCCGACACCCAAAGCACTGCTGTGCCGACGAGCGGACCCGTGGTTCTCGCTGCAATGTTCGCTGGCCGGGGCAGCCGGCGCTGACGAAGCAGATCTGTCCTGCACGGTCATCGCCGATCAACTTGCCAACACCCCCGCGATCGCGGAGGTGCCAGTAGCCCGCCCGGAACGCCGAAGTGCTGATGCCCGCAGCGGCGATACCTTGCCGGAGTTTTTAATCACTAAATCCTCCCTCCAGGCGCCACTACCCCACGACGCAGAGAAGCCCAGGCCACTGGCCTGGGCTTTCTCGTTGCGAAGCTCCCCCGCTTGGACTCGAACCAAGAACCCTCCGGATTATTGGTTCGAGTGGTTTCGTGTCGACACCAGTCGATCTAGCTGGAAGATTTCCAATCGCTCACGATATCAATCGGCGTCAGTCGGTCTCATTCGACCTGCAATATCGCCCTTAAATCGCCCCTAGTTCGACAGGCAGGCACGCCGTGCGTCTGCCCTGCGGTCGCCATCGACGCGATCGGCGTTGTGTAGCGCGGTCAACCAGCTACGTCCGAGTTACACCTCGTTCATAGGGTCAAACTTGGAGCTTGGTCCCGGATTCACTGCCCATGCACGACGCGCCTGGCAAAGACCATAGATCGCGGTCGACGCAGACTAACTTCTTGCCTTCTTCGAAGGCGACAATCCACATCTCCAGCCAGCACGCTATTCCTCAGCCGGCTAAAAAGGCGTCCGTTCAAGCACAACGAGATCCCAGCCGCTCGCGATGACTACCTCACCAGTCGGGCCGAACGCGACCGGGCCGACGCACTGGTGATCGAAGACGCCAATCTCAACCGCTGTAGCCAGATCCCACAGCCGCACTGTCTGATCTACACCGGTAGTGGCAGCGACCGCTCGACCGTCGATCGTTCCGCACGCCACCGCGGCTACTGCGCCCACATGCTCGCCGAAACTGACGAGTTCTCTCGCTGTCACCAGATCCCACACTTTGGCCGTTCGATCACTACTTGCCGTCACCGCAACCGGTCGCCCGTTCAACACTCCACAGGTAACAGCGGTCACCGAACCGAGATGCCCCGCGAATGTGACGACGTTCCTCCCCGTCGAGAGGTCCCACACCCGGGCTAGCCTGTCGTCGCTGCCGGTCACGACAATCGAGCGTCCACCGAACGTCCCACACGCCACCGCACCCACCGAACTTCCGCCATTTCCCAAGGTGAGGAGTCGGCGACCGGTCATTGGATCCCACACTCGCACCGAACCCTCATATGTAGCCGTGACCACGACCAAACGACTACCGAGCCTGCCGCAGGCGACCGCTGCCACCGACCCGCCACAGTCCTCCAAGACGATGATTTCGTCGCCGGTGACCGGATCCCATACCCGTGCTGTCCCGTCGTAGCTGCCTGACACTGCGACCGGCCAGCCATCGAGATCCCCGCATGCTACGGCGTCGACCGGACCATTGTGCCCGCCGAAATTCAACGTCTCCTCGCCGGTTGCAAGATCCCGTACTCGTGCGGTGCCGTCGTAACTTCCGGTCACCACCACTGCATGACCATCGGCCTGCCCTACCCCCAGGGCGACAATGTCGCCGAGGTGTCCCAGCCGGTTCTGCCGGTCGAAGCTCGGCATACCAAGATGCCAGACGCGGGCGGTGGCGTCACCTCCTCCGGTCACCACGACAGGTTGGCCTTCGAGTACGCCGTACGCCACGGCCATCACCGAGCGCGAATGTCCGGTGAAAGCGACGATCTCCGATGCGGCCTCCAGATCCCACACCCGTGCGGTGAAGTCGCGGCTTCCGCTCACGACCACCGCCCGGCCGTCGAGCTCACCGCAGGCGACGGCATCCACGTGGCCGATGTGCCCGGTGAACCTGATGATCTCTTCGCCGGTCTTCGGGTTCCACACCCGTGCGGTGTAATCCCGGCTGCCGGTCACGACAACAGCCTGGCCTGCCAGTACACCCCAGGCGACCGCATCGACCGGACCATCGTGCCCGATGCAGGCGCTGATCTCCGAGCCCGTCGTGAGGTCCCAGACCCGCGCAGTCCGGTCCCAGCTGCCGCTCACTGCGACCGGCTGGCCATCGAGCACACCGCATGCCACAGCGATCACTTTCCCGGTGTGTCCTTCGAATTGGGAGATCTCTTTGCCGGACTCCACATCCCATGCGCGCGCGGTCTCGTCCCAGCTGCCCGTCACCACACACGGTCGGCCGTTGAACGTGCCGCAAGCTAATGCGGCTGCCGGGTGAGCACGTTCGCCGAAGGTGCTGATCAGTCTCGCGGTCGCCAAGTCCCACACGCGGACTTTGCCAAGCTGCCCGCTGCTCACCGCAAAGGGCCTTCCGGCGATGCCCTCCCAGGAAACAGCAAGTGCCGAGACGAATCCGGCCAATCGGACGATCTCCGTACCTGTCGCCAGGTTCCAGACCCGAGCGCCATCGGCGCAGGCAGTGACAGCAACCGAGCGGCCATCGAGGGACCCGCAGGCCACCCAGCTAACCGGGCCGGTGTGTTCGCCGAAACTGGTGCGGAGGGCGTGGTCGGTCTGCTGTCCGGTAGCCCACCGCGGCAGCCAACCGAGCGAAGCGGACAATTCTCGGTGAAGCCGGCTAGCGGCGAATCGGGCGGCATCGACGCAAAGGACGTGGCGTCGCCGTTGCGGTGAAAGCGTTCGGTGCAGGTCTGCGGAGCAGCGATAGATCGCGGCGATGAGCATGCCCTCCGTGCCCGTTGCCAGGCGGAGAGCCTGCAGGAGGGTTTCTGGCTCGGCGTTGACGAGGTAGTCAGCGTCGGTGATGAGTTTGTCCAGCTCGCCGGCGGCCGCGGCATGGCTGGCGAGGTGGCGCAGCGTGTAGGGATGGGCGCGAGCCCAATCGCGCAAGCCGTCGAGGTTGCGGGGGACTTGCTTTGCCAGAACCGCGGCGATGGCGCGCTGCATGGTCTCCGGATCAGTTCCAGTCCGGAGGTGTTCGGCGAGGGCTTGGTGGTAGAGGCGGTAGGTGGACCGACCGGATTCGATGGCTTCGACGACGTAGGAGCCGGCGGTTCGGCGAAGCCAGAGCAGGTCGTCGTCACTGTATGCCGTTCCGGCAGATTCGGTCGCAACGGCGGCCCAAATGTCCTCCCAGGGCAGTCCCTGGCCCTCGGCGAAGGCAAGTGGGCGGAGCAGGTCACGGGCTCTCGCCGCGTCGTCGCCGAGCCGGATCTCTAGATCCTGACGCATCGCCTCACCCGGATACCGCGGAAGGCTCGATCGCCAGCAGGGCTCATGAGGATCGGCGACCCGCTCCTGTGCAGCGAGGGTGGTACTGGTGATGCGGGCGACGAGAAATGACGGGTGAGCCGCTGCGGCGACCGCGTCGGCTACGGCTCGAAGCAGTTGCGGTGATCCGTGTCGGTAGGGGCTGCCGGAATTGCTGTCGAGGAGACCTCGAGCGGCGTAAGCAGTCAAGGCACCGAGGTCGGCGTATCGGTCGGCGTCCAAGTCGACCAGATTGACCGAGCTTTCACGCCGCTGACCAAGCCGGTCAAGTAGGTACGGACGGGTACCGACGAGAAACCGCAACCGGCCGCCGGCGTGTTCGGCAAGTGGGCGAAGCAGGCGGCGGGTCAGGTGGTCGGGATCGGCTGCCTCGTCGACCGCGTCGATCAGCACCGTCAACGGGGTCTGCCTGCTGGAAAGCTGGTCTAGGAGCTGACCAGGGGTCGCCGCGTGCACCTGGGCAGCAGCCGTGATGCCTCGCAAGACCTGTTCAGTGGTCAGGCTCTGGGCGTAGATCGCCACGTCGACCGCGCCGGCCGCCGGCACGGCTGCAGGGGGAAGCCCGAGAGCGTGCAGCGGCACGGTGTTGCGCCGGTGCGGTTGCGTGACTGCGGCGATCAGGCCGAGGACCGCGGTCTTGCCGGACCCCGGGTCACCAGTGACTGATAGCAGAGGCCGGTCCGGCGAGGACGCGTGAAGCCATGCTGTGATGTCAAGCAGGGCCTCGTGCCGACCTGCGAACCACCAGCTGCGCCCGTCGTGGCCACCCATGGCACGGACCAGCAGCCGGGTGCGAAGCTCGGCGTCACGGCGTTCACCTTGAGCTTGCCATTCGGCGGCCTGCTGAATGGCCAGATCGACCTCGGTCATCTGCCTGTCCCGGCGCGGGTTGGGTAGAAACGGCGGGATTTCGCCGGTCAACCCCACCAGGGTGATACCGATGTGCTGGTGGCCGGGTTTGCCAGTGTTGGCGTTCATCGCCTTGACTACCGAGTCCAAGGGCAGCGAGTCAGGGTTGTGACCGGCGACGGGCAATCCGTCTACGGCCGCTTGCAACAGCCGGGGGAACGCACCGGTATCGGCCTGTTCCGCAGGGTGTGCCGAAGCGATCACGACCAGGCCGGACTCGTCGCCGTGGCCCCAAGTGCTCGTCATCGACGTGATCGCGGCCGCGGTCAGTTCGTTCCCGCCGTGCGCGGAGTAGCAGGTATCCAGCATCAGCAGTACACGCCGGATCCCCGTATCCAGCAGCATGCTGCGCGCCAGCTCTGCTGTCGGCAGAGCGCGTGCGAGGTCGTCCGGATCCGTGTCCGAGGTGAGCAGTACGTGCTCGTGGGTCGCGTTGAGAACCTCGCCGTGCCCGCCTATATAGACAGCGACCAAGTCATCGGGACGACGCGCAGGGTCGCGACAGAAGTCCCGCAGCTGATCGGTCAGCTGCGCCTTGCCGGGGTTCAGGCCGAGTCCGCTGACGTGCTCGTAGCCGAGCTCTCGTGCGAAGAGTCTGATGATTTGTTCACGGGCCTCGACCAGTCCGGGCCGGTCCCACTGAGGTGCTTTCCAATACCGTGCGAACGCCGTCGCGATCAAGTAACGGCGCGGCTGGTCGTGGTCATCGCGCACCTCGACCTCCCGTGTCCGCGCCCATCCCTTGCCGTCTGAACCGCATGCAGCGATCGCCTCTGCACGCGCTTCAGCTTGTGGTCGTGACTGTGGCCGCACTCGTTCCGGCTCCATACCCCAACCACACGAACGGACTAATCGAGCATTGTCAGGTTCACTCGCAGCCGGTAACGGGCCTTGTGGCCGCCGATTCGGGTAGGCCAAGCGAGCGGCCGACAGAACCTTTGATCGCATAGGAATAATGGGCCATTCGGGTGGTCAGGAGTCCGCGGCGGAACGACGCCAGCGATACCGACGATCACTAGCCGTAGCGCTCCATTCAGGGATGTGCTTTCGTGTGAGGAGACATGGTGGGGTGGATCGTCTGTGTGCACGGCATCGGCCAGCAAGCCGCGGGCGAGGAACTTCTCCTCCGCGATTGGAGGCCTGCGCTCCTGGACGGGCTCACTCGCGCCGGTCACCGCGACGCTGTCAGCGCCAGCGACGTCGTGATGGCGTTCTACGGGAACCTGTTCCGCCCAGCCGGGGAACGCCTGGCCGTCGGCGATCCGATCTTCACGGCCAATGACGTCGACGCCGGTCTGGAGGAGGAACTCCTGCTGGCGTGGTGGCGGGAGGCCGCGCGGGTGGATCCGAAGGTCGCGCCACCGGAGGCAGACACGCTCGTGCGGGCACCCGGCTCGGCGCAGACGGCGCTGCGGCAACTGTCCCGTTCCCGCTTCTTCGGCGGCCTGGCGTTAAGAGCAATGGTGTTCGACCTCAAGCAGGTCAGCCGGTATCTTCGCGACGCGCAACTGCGGGAGGCGGCTCGGGCCGCAGTTGGGAAGCTGATCACCGAGGACACCCGCGTGATTGTGGCGCACTCGCTCGGGTCGGTGGTGGCCTACGAGACTCTCGCGGCGACGCCCGGCCATCAGGTGCGGGCGCTGGTGACGCTCGGGTCACCGCTGGGGATCGCGAACCTGATCTTCGACCGGCTGGACCCGACCCCCCGTGGCGGGCTCGGCGCCTGGCCCGGCTCAGACGGCCTGGCCTGGACGAACATCTCCGATCACGGTGACGTCGTCGCGCTGGAGAAAGACCTGCGCCCCCGGTTCGGGCCGCAGGTGGACAACGCCGTCGTGCACAACGGCGCGCACGCCCACGCCGCCAGCGCCTACCTCACCGACAAACTCACAGGAAAAGCGATCGCGGACGGCCTGCATGCCCGCTGACACCACCGGCCCGCGCCGCTACCTGATCGCCGCCGCCATCGCCCACTACCCGAACGCTCCGCACCTGGACAAACCTGGCCTGGTCGAGGCCCGCGACCAGATCATCACCCTGTTCACCGAAGAACTCGGCTACGAACACGTCCACACCCTCGGCCTCAACCCGACCAGAGAGCAGCTGTCCAGCGTTCTGCGCGCCTTCTGCCGAGACCAGACCCGCCACCCCGACGACATCGTGGCCGTCTACATCACCGGCCACGGCGAAGTCCTCGACGACACCCACGAACACGTCCTGCTCACCGCCGACGCCGACCCCGACGACGTCGAAGACGCGCTGCGCACCGCGCACCTGGCTCAGAAGATGCTCCACGCGACCAGGGTCCGGCGGGTGCTGCTGATGCTGGACACCTGCTACTCCGCCCACGGCGGCAACGAACTCACCGCAGCCGCCATCACCACCATGACCCACAGCTGGGGCGACGAACCCGGATCCGGCCTGGCTGTGATCACCTCCACCCAGCCAGCCGAGGAAGCCGGAGCCGGCGCGTTCCCGCGCCTTCTACGCGAGGCGGTCCAAGCATTGCCGACCGCCGGATCGAACCCGTTAACGTTGCCGCTGGATGCGCTCGTGACCGCGATGAACGCCAGCACGGACAAGCCCCTCTACCAGACGATCGGCTACGGCGTGACCGGGCTGACTGGCGAGGTTCCGCCGTTCCTGCCCAACCCACGCCACGACCCGCGGATGACCGAGGTAGACCTGGCCATCCAGCAGGCCTCGGAGTTCGAGGCCCAGGCCGACCGCCGCGACACCGAACTACGGACCCGGTTGCTAGTGCGGGCGATGGGCGGCAGCAGCAACGGCACCGGCGGCTGGTGGTTCGCCGGCCGGCACGCCGCGCTGCTCGATATCACCGCCTGGCTGCAGTACTCCGACCCGGCGCGGCCGCTGCAGGCCGTCACTGGTAACCCCGGTTCCGGGAAAACCGCCGTCCTCGGCCTCATCGCCACCCTCACCCACCCCCAGCGTCGGGCCACGGTTCCGCTGCACAGCCTCGCGTTGCCCGCTGCCGCGGTCCCCGCAGTTGAGGCGGTGGATGTGGCGATCTACGCGCAGGGCCTGACCACTGACCAAGTGCTGGCCGGGATCGCCGCAGCCGTGCATTCCCGCGCCGACACCCCCGGCCGGCTCCTGGACGACCTCACCGGTCGGGACACGCCGTTGACGGTGCTCGTCGATGCTCTCGACGAAGCCAGCGACCCCGACCATCTCGTTCGCATGCTGTTGCGCCCGCTGGCCGAGCACGCGGCGGGCCGGCTCCGGCTGCTGCTGGGCACCCGGGACTTCCTGCTCGACCGGCTTGGCCTACGCCGCGAGACCGCGATCGATCTGGACTCCGACCGCTACGCCGACCCGCTTGCCCTCACCACCTACGCCGCCCGCGGCCTGCTCGAAGCACACTCCGACAGCCCCTACCGCGATCAGCCACCGGAGCTGGTGCGCGCCGTCGCCGACGCCGTCGCCACAGCCGCTCACCCCTCGTTCCTAGTCGCGCGGATCACCAGTGCCACCCTCGCCGCCCAGTCCGACACCGCCGATCCTCGCGATCCGGTCTGGCGCCGGAGCCTGCCGCGGATGCCCGGCGAGGCGATGCGCCGCGATCTAGACACCAGACTCGGGCCCAAAGCCGCCATGGTGCGGAACTTGCTGCGCCCGTTAGCTTTCGCCGAAGGCCAGGGCCTGCCCTGGGAGGACATCTGGGCCGCCGTAGCCTCCCGCGCGGCCGGCGCCACCTACACCGACGACGACCTGCTCTGGCTGCGCCGGCACGCCGGGTCCTACGTCGTCGAAGCCACTGAGGACGGTCACTCCACCTACCGGCTCTACCACCAGGCCCTCGCTGAGCACCTCCGCGAACACATCGACGCGACCGCCGTCAATCAGGCCATCGCCGAGGTCCTGCTGGCCCGGGTACCGCGCACACTCGAAGGCCACCGTGGCTGGAGCCGCGCCCACCCCTACGCCCTCCGCCACCTCGCCACTCACGCTGCGCTTGCGGCGCAGATCGACGCGCTACTCGCCGACGCAGACTACCTCGTGCACGCGGAACCAGACGCGCTCTTGCTCGCCCTGCACCGAACCACGACGGACGCCGGCGCGTTTATCGCTGCCGTCTACCGCTGCTCCAGCGATATACACCGCTCTCTGTCAACAACACGGCGTCGCCAAGTTCTCACCGCTGATGCCACTCGCTTCCGGGCTGAAGGTCTCCGACACGACTTGGCTGGGCCGCTGACGTGGCAACCACGCTGGGCGACCGGCCGACAAGCAAATGCCATCCTGCGCACAACCTTTACTGGCCACAAGGCCGACATAACGGCGGTAGCCTGCGGCAACCTCGGCAACCGCCCAGTCGCCATCACCGCCGGAAGTGACACCGGCCGGGTATGGGATCTCGCCACCGGCAACCAAATTACAACCTTCACCGGCCACACCGACTCGGTGACGGCAGTAGCCTGCAGCACCCTCGACAACCGCCCAGTCGCCATCACCACCAGCTACGACCACACCGCCCAGGTGTGGGACCTCGCCACCGGCAACCAAATTACAACCTTCACCGGCCACACCGCTTCCGTGACAGCAGTAGCTTCCGGCACTCTCCACAACCGCCCAGTCGCCATCACCGGCAGCCTCGACGACACCGTCCAAGTGTGGGACCTCGCCACCGGCAACCAAATTACAACCTTCACCGG
>JARAWT010000036.1:9906-110380 GCA_033793495.1 Streptomyces sp. MN03-5084-2B
CGGCACTCTCCACAACCGCCCAGTCGCCATCACCGGCAGCCTCGACGACACCGTCCAAGTGTGGGACCTCGCCACCGGCAACCAAATTACAACCTTCACCGACCACACCGACTCGGTGACGGCAGTAGCCTGCAGCACCCTCGACAACCGCCCAGTCGCCATCACCGCCGGCGGCTACGACCACACCGCCCAGGTATGGGACCTCGCCACCGGCAACCAAATTACAACCTTCACCGGCCACACCGGCACGGTGGCGGGTGTGGCTTGCAGCGACCTAAGCGACCGCCCGGTCGCGATCACTGCTGGCTACGACGCTGCGCGGGCCTGGGATCTAGCCACCGGCGAAGAACTCACCATCTTCACTGGCCATACCGACCCGGTGGTGGCGGTGGCGTGCAGCACCCTAGACACTCACCTTGTCGCCATCACCGGCAGCTACGACACCACAGCGCAGGTCTGGCGGGTTCCGATCGGAGCGGATCGTTCGCACGCAGCCCCTGGGCACTCTGCCGGCATCCTCACTGAGGTGAGCAGTGTGCTCCATGGCTCCCCGGTCGCCGTTACTGGCAGCCTCGACGGCACCGCGCGGGTCTGGGACCTCGCGACAGGCGATGAGCTCACCACATTCTTCGGCCACAACACCTGGGTGGCGTCTGTCGCCTGTGGCGTCATTGCCAAGCGGCCGGTCGCCGTCACGGGTAGCTACGACCGCACCGCGCGAGTCTGGGACCTCGGAACAGGCGAGGAGCTCACCACGTTCACCGGCCACACCAGCTGGGTGACAGCGGCGGCCTGCAGCGTGGTCGCCGGTCGGCCGGTCGCCGTTACTGCCGGCTATGACGAAATCGGACGAGTCTGGGACCTTGCAACAGGCAACGAACTCATCACCCTAACCGGCCACGACAGCTGGGTAACCGGGGCGGCGTGCAACGTCGTCGCTGGCCAGCCGGTCGTCATCACCGGCAGCCTCGATGGGACCGCGCGCGTCTGGAACCTCACAACTGGCGTCCAAATCACCAAGTTCACCGGCCACACCGATGCGGTGATGGCGATCGCCTGCATTACCCTCGACAACCGACCGGTCGCTATCACCGCGGGTCACGACAACACTGCACGCGTCTGGGACATTTCCACCGGCGACGAGCTCGCCACCTTTCGCGGCCACACCAACTCGGTGTCGTCAGTGGGCTGCGGCACCCTCGACAGCCACCCGGTCGCCATCACCGGCAGCCTCGACAACACCGCCCGGGTCTGGGATCTCACCTCCGGGAATTGCATCGCTATTTTAGACTTCCGCAGCGTCGACGCCGTCGCAATTGGACCTGGAGGAGAAGTCGTGATCGCGGCGGGGTGGGACGTTATCGTATTCGACCGCGTTGCGAGACATTGACCCGCTCTGCAGAGGCACCGCCCTCCCACCAGACAGTCTGAGCCAGGAAGTATTACTACCTACAGTACGTCGCATACTCTTAAGTTGACACAACCCACAGGGGAACCAATTACCAACGATCATCAAACACAGGCGCGATTCAGCGCGACACGTTGCACGTACACGTCGGCCAAAGGTGGACTCAACGAGATCATGCATGGGAGTCATTATGCATGCATGGTCATACACGCCTTGACCGACGGCCAGCCCATGCAACCTGAACACCTATTGGAAGTAGCGCTATAGATCCACCGAGACCAATCCCGGACAAGAAGAGTTTGCGCTGTCCGTCCGCCTCCGACGATATGCTCGTGAAGTTTGCCTGAGCCTCAATTAACGCATCCGACGTCCCTGCCGACCAGCTGAGGCCACCGCTCTGCGTGATCACCGGAGGCGGACTAGCTGAGTCTATACGAGGATCCGACACCAGGTACTTCAACTCAACTTCAAGCATCCCCCCTTTCGCCAAGCTCCGAATTGCAGGGATCGATCAAGTTGTCCCAGCCTTCTTCGGAGGCGGCCGAAGATTGGAGCACCCTGACGTCTACCTGGTCGAGTTGACGACAACTTATTGGGCGATTGATTGCCGGCAGATGGGCAGACACTCTGAATCCTGATCGCTGAACATAAGACCCAAGTGTTTCACCGCCGATACCAGCCTGGCCAGAGTAGCCGGCACCATTTAGTTCCTTTGGATCGACAGATGACACGAATATTTGACGTCGCGTAACAAACGGATACCCGTTATCTTCTTTCGGAATATAAAGAGACACTGAGCCGCCAACTAGACCAGCTGGCCTAAACCTAGCGTCATCAGTGAGTTCGATCACAAAAACGAACGGCGATGTTCGTTCAGTTCTAAATCGTGGAATAACAACCATGCCCGTGCCCCCGACCACACCCGGAGAAAATCCGACGTAAAGATCGACTGATACATCAGTCGATGTGTACACGTCGAGACCAATACCAGGATGAGAGCCAGTAGAGGCGATCACTGCAGGTCGACCATCTAGGTACCAGAGCCAAGATACGTACCCGAGAATCACCGAAATGGCCGCCAGGAGAACGCCAAAGACAACTAGGCCAATTCTAGCGCGAGGCTCAGGATTCGAGACTTTACTAGAAGCACTCCAATTTCGCCTGTGACCACTTGCTCGCCCGACACCAACTGAGACGACAGACACTGCTCTACTTCTAACCCAGAGCGCCGCCGAACAGGCGAACCCAAATACAAACAGTACGAAGACTCTCCGACGTCGGTCGGTCACACTGAACACCGTTCAGTCGCGGTACCAAGCACACCTCGAAGACGTCGCAGGCCGGCGAAGTGTTACGCCAGTGCCGCGGCTGTTCGTCTGCGGACGCCACACAAGGTTCGACTCCGATCCAAGTACCGATAACAGTGACTATGTCAACCACAACTGGGTCACTCACCTCGCAGCACCACGGGGAACGTTGTGTGACGGCAACAACGTCGAGCCAGGGCGCGGGATGGTTGTTCAGCGGATGAGCCCCGCCAACTGGGACAAATGCCGCTCGGTGTCAACGGTCAATGGATGCTCTTGGCCTAGCAGCTGCTGGCATGTCCACAGAAACTCCGGTAACACCTTGCGAGCTCGGGGTGTGTCCTGCGGGGGCATATCGAGCGCCGCTAGGTTAGTGTCGTGCGCCATCAGCATTGCGGGGTTTCCTGGCCCAAGTAGCCGCTTCCAGTCGGCCAAGGCCTGCTCGAACGTGGACGCGGCAGCTTCCCGTTCCCCGTTTTTGGTCATCCAGTGGGCAAGGCTAATTCGAGTGGCGAGGACGTGGTGGTGATCGGGTCCAAGCACCCGAGCCCGGTCATGCGTGACCCCTCGGAGCAGTTCGACAGCACGAGCTGGATCGCCGGCATCTCCGGTGAGCCTCGCGGCTACGTAGCGGATCGCCAGCGTGTTCGGGTGGTCGGCCCCGAGGGCTTTGTCCATGTCGAGCACGAGGTCTTCGGCCAGGTCAAGGGCGCGCTGCGTCTGTCCTGCCAGCCACAGGAAGTTGCAGATCCGTTGGCGGATACCAAGCGTTCGCGGGTGATCTGAGCCGAGCTGCTGCTGGCGCCGCTCGGCAAGGAGATCTGTGGACAGCGTCAACGCGCGGCTGAGGTCGCCTGCCATCCCGACAAAATAGGCGTGTAAGTTGCGGCTGGCCAGTGTGTCGAGATGTTTGGCGCCCAGGACCCGGCTTTGGTCTGCGGCGACGGATTCAAGCATCGCCGCCGCTGTGGCAGCACCGGCGGTATACGAGACGACCACGGCAACGTGGTTCCGCGCGCGGAGAACGCCGGGGTCGTCCGGCCCGGTCGCGGCGGTACGGCGCGCAATAGCCTCTTCCAGCATCTGTATCGCGCCTGCGCGGTCGCCGATTAGGCCCGTGGCGTCGGCCAGCATGATGTCGGCGTCGGCGACGCCGCCTGCCGCGGCTTTGGCGAACGCCGCGACCGCCACGAGGAACTGGACGTGTTCGATGGCAGCGGTGCCGATGTCGAAGGCTTGGGCGGGAGTGGCGTGCTCGATGAGCCTGTCCCAGGTGGCGGGGTGAATCACGTCGTGGCCTGGCAAATCGATCAAGTAGTCGAAGGCTAGATAACAGCCAGGTTGGCTAGTTGGCACCAGCAGGCTGCTGGTGCCATGGCTAACGTCGACGGCCCACGCCAACGCTTCGGCAACGGGCTCAGGGCGCAGCAACGGCCCCTGTCTGCGAGCCAGGTAAGCCTCAGCCAGCTCCGCCAGCAGGCGGTCGGGTACCGGGTCGTGCATCCCGGCACGACGACAGTCCACCGCTGCGGCCACCAGCGCCGCTCCGCGCGGGTGCGCTCCGGCGCGCCAAGCGTTGCGCCAATCGTGCGCTAATTCTGGGCCTGCGGCCAACGCCTCAGCCAGCCCGAACCGGGGGCACTGGCGCAGCGCGAGCCGGATTCGGGGATCGTCGATGTATACGCATGCCAGCTGCAGCTCGGCTTCGCTCCACTCTCGTCGTACCTCGATCAGCCGCGCGAGCTCCAGGACCTCCCGGCCGGCACGCCACGTCTCCCTCCCCGGGCCTAGAGTGTCCTGTTTGCGAGCGCTGTACCGGTCGTACTCAGCGGTGCGCATGGTGGCCAGCAGAAGCACATCACGGCCTCCGTCACCGAGCATCCTGGCAGTCATGGCCGCAGTGAGCCCGTCCGCGCCGAGGAACCGCTCCAGGTCGTCCAACCAGACCACGCACCGCCGCTGCCTCAGAACCGCGGGTAGCACGGTGCCTAGTGACTCCCGCGTAGTGGGCGCGACCAGCACGTAATCAGGCAGCACCGCACGGACCGCCTCGTAGGCCACGCGAGTCTTGCCCGCAGCCGAGTCGCCCACCAGCAACACAAAGCCGCCATCAGCCACCGCGTCCCGCAGCTCGCGCCAGCAATCCCGCAGCACGTAGGGCGGCACCCTTTCACCCGCCTGACCGCTGCGGCCAGTGCGCAGGGCGGCAGCTGGATGCACCCGCAGCAGGACCGGATCATCCCACTCCCCCACCCGCCGCAACCGACCGGAGAGGACCAGGTCGGGCAACGCCTCCTGCTCGGAAGCCCGCCGCTCGAGCATCGCCCGCCCCCGCGCACCGACCACGCCGAACACCGCAACCGCAAGCACCGACCCGACCGCCGCAGCCGTAGGCCCCGCGAACCACAAGATCGCTGCACCGGTGCCCCCTGCCAGCACTACCGCACCGGCAACCAAAGCCCAGCCACGCCACGGCCCCATAATGCATCCCTCGAGAAGTCAACCCAGCGATACCACGATGAGACCCGCCTCGTCCGGCGCCTAGCCCGCACCCGAGTGAAAACCCGACGTTCACAACGCCGGAGGGAAGTCGGCCGACGCCGTCATTCGTCGCCCTCGGAAGTCCGGCATCCGCACAGCGGCGCAGTCGAAAAATCACCGACCTGCAGAACCATCCGCGGGCACTCGGACCAGGTCGACCTACTCCCGCTTCAGGGCGTTGGTGAGGCCAGCGACCACGGCCGTGGTGAGAATCCGGCCGGCGCCAGTCAGCGCCCAGGCCCACAACTGCGCCGGGCCGTGGGCCACCCATGCTTTCCGCTGCCCGAGGTCGACCACCGGAACGAGCACGTCGACCGTGTAGGCGAACGCGTTGAATTCCGGCGCCGCCGGCGCAGCCGGAGTCAGCTCGCCGGGGAAGACGGTACCGAAAACCAGGCCGCCGAGCGCGAGCAACCCCATCAGCCACACCCCCGCCAGCCACGGGCGATAGCCGTGCCCGACCGTGGCCCCCAGCAGCAGGCTCCACGCCTTCCCCAGTAGCCCCAGTTGCCGGCGCCGGCGCCGCTGTTTCGCCATGCCGACGCGCCGAGCGAGTTCGACGTGCCCCGCGCGCCGGTAGGCCACGGCGAGCCGGTCGTACACCCCCGGTGTGTAGCCCTGGTGGCGCTTCAACCAATCGAGTCGATCCCGAAGCTGCACCTCGTCGTTGGCAAGTCTCTCGTAGGAGAATCGCGCAGCCGCAACGAACTCGGCCACGAAACCGGGTCGTCGTGAAAGGCGCCCACCTGGGCGGCGGTCAAGTCGACCAGGCCCTGCGGCACGCTTGCAAGGCAGAGCGACAGCTCCAATGCGTGCACGCCCTGTAGATCGAGCACCACACCAGACGGGTTCTCCAGCTTCGCCCCGGTGAAGTCCAGCCGTCCGCCAATCCGAGCGCCGCTCAACCTCAGCTCACCTTCGACACCGAACCCGTTCTCCCCGAGCAGATCCTGCTCGACCGTGAGCCCGCGGGCGAGCAGCGCGCAACCACCCGGCGCGGACAAGTGCGCACCGTCGAACGAGAGGGTGCTCATTCGGGCCCGACTGAAGACCACCTCGCCCTCCGCCCGGAATCCCCTCCCGCAGAAGACTTCCTGCTCGACGGCGAGGCTCACAGCGTTGAGCGCCGTCCCGCCCCGGTTGACCAGGCAAGCGGAGCCGAGGTCGACCGTGCCGGTCACATGACCGCCGATCAGCCGAACCTCGCCATCGGCCGTGAATCCGCGCCGCAGGAACAAGTCCTGGTCGACCCGGATACCGTCGGCCAGCAGCACGGCCTCGCCGGGTGCGGACAGCTGTGCCCCGCTGAGGCTCAGCGTCCCCGCGATGTGGGCTCCGGCCAACCTGACCGTGCCCTCCGTGACGAGGTCGCGCGCGGACAGGTCGCCGGCGGTCGTGAGCCCGGTGGCGTTGAGCGCGGGCCCATCCGGGTTGACCAGGTGGGCGCCGTCGAGCTCGATCGAGCCGCCCACCCGGCTTCCGACGAAGCAGACCTCGCCGGTCGCAGTGAACCCCTGCCGGCAGAACACGCTCTGATCGATGGTGAGCCCGTCCGCGGCGAGGGCGTACCCGCCGGGGCCGGCCAGCGCAGCCCCGTCCAAGTGCAGCTGCCCGCTGACGTGGGCGGCGACCAGCCTGATCTCCGCGTCCAGGGTGACCACCCGGCGCAGGTCGAGGCTGCCCCGGACCTCCAGGAGATCGGCCTGGATCCCGGCCAGCGAACACCCCGGCATCCGCACGGTCATCGCCCGTGCTTCCCGCAGGTTGATGGGGCTGTCGAACGAGCACTCCCACAACAGCATCGGACAACGGAGAGTCGCCGCCTCGAGATCGAGCTCGCCGCTCACCGCAGCACCCGCAAGCCGCGCTCCGCGCACCTCAGCCCCGTCGAGCGAGCGTCGGCCCGTGAGCACCTCGGCGAGGAGCTCCGCCCGGATCGTCCGCTCCGGCGGAGGACATTCGCGCAGGTCGACGAGCTCACCGGTCGGCAACGCTTCGATGAGTCTCCGCTCGGCCTCGGTCAAACTTTCCTCGGGCAGCACGAGGTCGAGGCTAGACGACGGGACAGCAGCCGACCTCGGCTATGCGCGCTGCGTTGTGCGGCAACTGGGCGCACGTCCTGGAAATCAGGGTGGTGCCGCCCGCCCCGGCGACGATTTCTAACTGCGACCCACCGAGATCGATGAGGCCACTGACCTTCTGCGACAACCCTCTGGCACTTCACCAGGTGTTAGCGCATGCCAGGCACGTAGCCAGACCGCGCCCGCCGGACCAGTCCCCGCCCGTCCCCGGTCGGTTCAGTCGCTAATCATCCGTCGGGTAGCAGGACCGTCTCCTGCCTCCGCAGCCTCACAGAGAACACCTCGCCTCCGGACTATTGGTTCGAGTCGTTTCGAGGCGAAGTCAGTCGATCTAGCTGGAATGTTTGCAATCGCTCATGCTCTCAGTCGACGTCACTCGACCTCGTTCGACCTGCAATTTCGCCCTTAATCGCCCCTAGTTCGACAGCCCGGCCGCTGCGCGCCTACCCCGCAGTCGCCAAGGCTCCCGCACCTGTGGGCGGCGACACCTGAGCGTGTGAAAGATGTCCATCCGTGCCAGTATCGAAGCTCCCAGAATTCGGTGGCACGGCTTAGCGCGTCGTCCCCGACCAGAGCAGCGGTCTCGTGGGCCCTCCGGCCGAGTCCTGCCTCGCGCCGGCGCCCGCGGCGCCAACTACACCTGACGCCCAAGTTAGCCTGAAGATCCCCACATCGCGGCCTTCCGGGCTAAAGTCGATCCGCCGCCAGCGCCGGTGCCTCCGTGGCTCGCACCCAGGACGCGCGGGCTGCACATCGTAGCCTCGCTGGCCGAGGTGCCGGCGGCACGTCTTGCACGCAATGGCCCGCGGTTCCCGCTTCGCCAGAGCCCACCGGGGCCTTATGCCGCCCCATGGCCGTTTCGCTCCCCGACCGGTGAGGCCTGTATCGGTCTGACCCGTATCGCAGCGAGGCCATCCAACCAAACCGCCTCGTGCCACTAACCGTTTGAAGTTGCTTAGCTCGTGAGCATCGTCAACACGGTCTCGGAGTGGCGGCCACGCGAACGCGCCGTGCGGGCCTGCAGCCACGCCTCCAGGCGGTCCTCCGGCAGCGGCCGCGAGATCAGGTAGCCCTGCGCGACATCGCAGCCCATCGCCTCCAGCTGGTCACGCGCTACGTCCTCCTCGACGCCATCGGCGACCACCGTCAGGCCCAGCGAGTGCCCCAGCTCGACGATCGAGCGGACCACCGCGAGGTCGCCGAGGTCGGTGCCCATGCCGAGGACGAAGCTCTTGTCGATCTTGACCTGGTCGACCGGCAGCTGCCGCAGGTAGGCCAGCGACGAGTAGCCGGTCCCGAAGTCGTCCACGGCGAGGGTGATGCCCAGCGAGTGCAGCTCGCGCAGGATCGGCAGCGCCTTCTGCGGGTCGGACATCACGCCGGACTCGGTCAGCTCGAACGTCAGCAGCTCCGGCGGGATGCCGTGGTGCTCCAGCTCGCGGGCGACCTTGTTCGGGAAGTCCTCGTCGGCCAGGTTGCGCACGGACAGGTTGACCGCGACCGAGATCCGCAGGCCCTCGTCGAGCCACTTGCGGCAGCGCTTGAGCGCCTCGCCGAGCACGAAACCCGTCAGGACGCCGATCAGGCCGGCCGCCTCGATGGCCGGGACGAACTCGTCGGGGCCGAGCCTGCCGAACTCCGGGTGCACCCAGCGCACCAGCGCCTCGACGCCCTGGACCTGCCGGTTCGGCAGGGTGATCTTCGGCTGGTAGTGGACGCTGACCTGGCCGTCCTCCAGCGACTGCCGGAACTGCGTGACCATCTGGAAGCGGCGCAGGAAGATCTGGCCCATGCTCGGCACGTACCCGCGGACCTCCTCGCCGCTTATCGTGGCACGCACGGCCAGGTTAGCACCCTGTAGGAGAGTCTCAACATCCGCATCTTCGTCGTCGACTGACTTCGTCGCGTAACCAATCATTGCATTAGCATCAATTGAGAGCTGATCCACTGGATAGGGCACCGAGAGTTCATCTCTCAGTCGCGCCGCCACCTCGTGGACCTCCCCTGGCGGACAGTCTACGAGCACTGCGAAAGACCCGCCCTCAAGCCGACCAAGCAAAGGGGCGGGACCGAGCACGTCACGGATGCGCCGACCCGCCGCGACCACCAGACGGTCGGCCGCATCGTGACCAAGCGCATCCCTGACGATCGATACGTCCACGTCGATC
Source organism: Streptomyces sp. MN03-5084-2B (assembly GCA_033793495.1). Classification (GTDB taxonomy): domain Bacteria; phylum Actinomycetota; class Actinomycetes; order Mycobacteriales; family Pseudonocardiaceae; genus Amycolatopsis. Next base: position 19,412 of record JARAWT010000036.1, read on the forward strand.
CGCAGCACCGCGACGTCAGACGAGTTTGTCTGTGTCTCCTTTGCCGCTGACAGCCACCCTCGTCGATCAAGGAGTTCAGTCGAGAGGGAATTCGCACGCGCAACAGACCGCGCACGTAGACGAGCGACTTGAGCGGTCGTACCACCGAAACGGGCGACATCGTCGACGAACGCGGCGGACACCTTGAAGTCTCTCACCCTATCCTCCGCCCAACGTAGCCCCACCACGAGGCAGGCGGTGCTCCGAGGTCTCCGACCGCGTTGGCGATGTCCTGCATCGTCCCGCTGATATGCTCAGTGCTCAGATTCGCTGGGGCTTCGGCGCACACCACACCGTTCAGCGTTCCATCCTCCCCGAAGACTGGGCATGCAGTAATGCTGACGAGTGCCTTGGTGCGCATTAGCTGACCCCAGGTTAAACCATAACGTTCCAGCTCGCTCCGTGCCCGCCAGGCCGCCGGCCCAGCGCTCTCCGCCAATTTGAAGTATGACTCCCAATCCTCTGACAGTAGGACCTGTTGCTGGTAAGCCGCACCAATCACGCTCCGCCCGGGCCGCCAGCGAACACCGTGTTTCGGCCCGCTGCCCAATTGGAGGGTGTCGACGAGAACCAGCCTGCGCCACCACAGATGACCTCGTAAGTAGTACGCGGAAATTCCGATCTGTCGCCAGTGTGCGGTTGTATTCAACTCCAACTGCGATATTCCAGCGCTAAGCACCGCACGGAGTTCTTGATCATACCCACGGACGCGGGGCATCTGAAGCCGGCCGACTACGGCCCCGACCACTTCAGCCACCACCACGGAAACCAACCCGGCAACAGCCAGGTACATGAGAGGTTTCAGATTGGACCAGAAGCCAGCGTTCGGAAGGTTGAGCTGCGCCATCGTTGTGACGGCGACCGAGGCCGCGCTGACTGCTGCCTTCAACAGCCGGGGAAGCAGCATGGAACCGCCTGTTCGCTCCCGTGGAGTTCGTCAGTCATGTCGCACCAACGCAATCTGCCGTTACATCAGCTTGCTCATGACGCTGCAGTGGCGCCTAGTCGAGGGATGAGTGCCGGACCAGCATGCCCGCCGAGTCGACCCGCCCCCAGGGGGACCGCCACAGTCACAGGGACAGTGGAGCCTGCCCAGACGGCATCCGTGTCCGCGGGGGGTGTCCCTATGTGGTTGTCAAGCCGCAGTGGGGACGGGGGTTGGTTCGGGGTGTCGGTAGTGGGTGCCGTTGCGGAGCATGGCGTAGAGGACGTCGCAGCGGCGTCGGGCGAGGCAGATGAGGGCAGCGTTGTGCTTCTTGCCCTCGGCTCTCTTCCTGTCGTAGTAGGTGCGGCTGGTCGGATCCGAGAGAGCGGCGAATGCGGCGAGGAAGAACGCGCGTTTGAGCTGGCGGTTGCCGGTCCGTGCGGGGTGTTCGCCCTTGATGCTGGTGCCGGAGCTGCGGGTGACCGGGGCGATGCCGGCATAGGCCGCCAGGTGCCCCGAGCTGGCGAAGTTCGAGGCGTCGCCGACTTCGAGGAGGATGCGGGCTGCGGTCCTGACGCCGATGCCGGGCATCGAGGTCAGGACCCCGGCAAGAGGGTGCGCATCAAGTATCCCCTCAACCTGCTCGGCCACCTGCTTGCGCTGCAGGAGCACGGTTTTCAGGCTGTCGGCCAGCCGCGGCAGCACGGTGTCCGCGGCTGCGGTGCCCGGGACGGTGACCGTCTGCTCGCCCAATGCGGTCATGATCGCCTCGACCAGCCGCTCACCCATGCGAGGCGCGTGGACCTTCGCGATCGCGGTCAGCTTGCGGCGGCCGGCCTTGGCGATCCCGGCCGGTCCGCCGCAGCGCGAGAGGATCTCCAGCACCGCCGGATGCGAGATCCGCGGGCCGATCGCGTGCTCGAGAGCGGGGTGGATGCCGGTGAGCAGCCCGCGGATCCGGTTGGCGATGCGGGTGGCTTCACCGGCCAGGTCGTCGTCGAACCCGACCAGCACCTCCAGCTCGGCCAGGGCCTCGTCACCGACATCCACCGGCCGCAGCGTGTGAGGCAGGGAGCGGGCGGCATCGGCGATGACGAACGCGTCCCGGGCGTCGGTTTTGGCGCGGCCCGGGTAGAGGTCGGCGATGCGGCGCATGGCCAGGCCGGGCAGGTAGGCGACCTGGTGGCCTGCTGCGCGGGCGACCGCGACGGGCAGCGCCCCGATGGTGGCGGGCTGGTCGACTACGACCAGCAGTGGCCCGTGCTGGGCGAGCTTGTCGAACAGGGCTCTCAGCTTCGGTTCGCTGTTGGGAAGCGGCCCGTCATGCAGCCGCTTCCCATCGGGGTCGAGACCGACCGCGTGGTGGGCGTCCTTGCCGACGTCCAGGCCGAGGAACACGCTGAAACTGCTGCTCATCCACCATGCCGTTCGTTCGCCGCAATGTGGTCACCGATCAGGCATCGAGCGCCGGCACCCACGTTACGACGAGACCTACCAAGCTGGTGGCCGTGTCCCTATCAGCGGTCGGTCGATGCCACCAGACCCGGTGACACCACCCCCCGGATCATGGGTTCGACTGGGGGCGCAAGTCATGCCAGGCCTGGCGACCACAACTCCTTGATCAGGAACTACGAAAAAGGTAACGGGGGCTAATGGCCGTCTCGGCTCCGCAGTCCGGTGCGGATGCACCGCTGAAGGATTCGCCCGCGCAGGTACGGCAGTACTTCGATACCGAACTCCTCCACCAAGGGCACGCTGAGCACCTACTCCGCGGCGGCAGGCCGCGTGTCCCTGGACCGGTTGCCCCGCGGTGCCGCGCACCTCGCTGGACTAGTCGCTGCGCACGTGGACCGGCGGCAGGTGCTGGCTCACGAAGAGCCAGATCGGCGGAGCGCGGTTCCTCAGCTCGAGGACCGTGGCCGTCGATGTGGGGCCCCTCTTGACCAAGCTCGACGTGTCCGGGCGAGGCGGGAATCGCGAGCCGCCTTCCCCGACGAGCCCGGCACTTAGGCGTTCGCCCGATCCGCCTTCCGGACGTCATGACGGAGCTTGGCGAGCGCCGCGACGCAGACTACGACGAACACCCCGATGAGCAGCCAGCTCGGCGCACCTGGGGTGGCCTGCCGCACCAGGCCGGTGATCAGCGTGACGACTCCGGTCGCGACGGTCGCGACGGTCGCGAGCAGCGCGACGAGGATCTCCCATTGCGTTTCCTGCCGGTACCACGCCCGGCGCCAGAATCCGGCCGGGCGAAACCGCACGGGCACGCTTATCATTTCACCGGTCTTGGCGATCTTCGTGAAGAGGGTGTTGCTGATGGCGATCATCCCGTCGGCGTCCGGCCGGTCGGGGCCTGCACGCAGTACCAAGGTCTCGCCGGTGCCATCTTGCCGGCGGATGACGAGCGAGGCCGGTGGTGGTTCCCCGTTCTTCTTCACCCATTCCTCGGTGAATTGCGCGCGACCATCCCCGACCTCGTCGAGGGGGAACACCGCTCCGAACGGCCAGTCCTTGACCTTCACGACGTTTCCACCGGTATCGCCTGGGCGTAAAGCTCCGAGAGGACCAGTATTCCGATCGGCGTCGCGGCCGTCATATCGAGCCTGCGAAACGGCGATGCGCCGACCGGCGCGTTCCACACGTAGGCGTTCAGACCGAGAGCGTCAGCGAGGAGCGCGACGTCGATGACGCCCGGTGAGCCATGCTGGTCACCGAGCCAGAGCCTCTCGTCCAGCCGTTCGTGGATGGTCCGCATCCACCCATCCAGCTCGGTTTCGAGCCATGCCCGGATCCGCTCGACGATCTCACCGACGCCGGCTTCGGTCAGTGCCGTTTCGCTGCCTCGCTCTTCGAAAACCGGGTACATCCGATCGCTGTTTGCGATCTGGCGGTTCACCTGATCGCGCACCGGTTCCCACAGCTCGCCGGCGGCCGCGTCGCACAGCTCGTTCCGCTGGTATTCGTTCTCTCGCAGGGCGAACAGACGATGCACCGCATGGCGGACCGAGCCGGGATCGATCGCGCGCCGCCAGGGTTCCGACGCGACCGCGATCACCGGAAGCTGCAGTTCAAAGTCGAGCGTGCTCTGGAACGCCATTTCGGGTCCGTTGTCGTCCGCCGCCGAGTCAGGCACGGGCCCAACACCTGGGCCGCCTCCGGCGCCTGGCCCACCCGCGCCTGGTCCGCCGCCTGTTCCTGGCCCACCTGGTGCACCCGGCTGAGACGGACCTCCGGAACTGGTGGTCAACAGGCCACGAATGCAGAGGCCGCAACGGAATCTTGGTTGCTGATTCGGCTTTCCGCCATGCTGGGCGCAGGCGAGACTCTGACAGCGGCCGCAGACGCCGATCGCGGACGCGTTGGCCGCGTTCCCGATGGTGCACACATAGCATCCCGGCATGGTCGTCCCATCAGCTTCGCCCGGTCGACAAGACCTGAGTCGGTGAAGCCGCCCAGCCATTACGAACGGAGCGTAACCGTCATAGAGTCGTGACACTTCCGCCATCGCCATGTGACCCGCCGATTCTGGCCACATCCTGTAGACCAGTGTCCGCGTCTCACCGCCAGGACTCGAACCTGAAGCGTTCCGGATTACCGGTTCGACTACTTTCGAGTCGAGGTCGGTCGTTCTAGCTGGATTGTTTGCAATCGCTCATGCTCTCAGTCGTACTCAGTCGTTCTCGTTCGACCTGCAATTTCGCCCTTAAATCGCCCCGCGTTCGATATCCGGGGCCAGACACAGCCGCAGCGGAACATAGCACGACAGCTCGCACACATAGTAAATGGGTCGCGCCGGTCCAGTTTGCGTTACCTCGTAACCGTCAGGACGACACCGAACCTACTAGCCTGTCAACGCGGACAACGTCGAACACGACCTCAATTCTGTCAGCTGCTCAGCCTCATCCACATGGTCGAAGCGCGGCCGCCAGAGGCGAGCGCGGCCAACGCCCGTTAGTGATGATGCGCCAAGGCACCAGCCCGGCCGCAACTCCGACCATCGCGGAAGAAGGCGACACACTCAGGCGAATCTGTTCGCCACCCTCTGCCAGCGAACGAGGGAGACGACCGGCCGTTCCAGCACCTCGGCAGAGGCTGCCAGCAGGTCGTCCACTCGCCTGCGAGTCCTTCCGTCGCAGACGTCACGCTGGCCAACCAGCCAATCATGAATGGAAAGCTCGCTTGAAGGTTCGATCTTGCTCAGCGCAGAACCGGCGACAGGCGACAGGCTGGTGATCATCGCGACGACGATCACCAGCTCGACAACGTGCCCTGCAAGGGATTCCCGGCTCTCAGCATCGACCATGACACGCGCCTTTGTCACTCGGTAAATGTTCAAGAAGCGCTTTGCGCGTCGTGGAGAGACGCCGACCAAAGGTGCAACTACATCAAAGGCCTGCAACTCGTCTTCATCGAGCTGCATCGCCGACACGATCAAGTCGAGCTCGACGTCCTCGCGGGGCATCGGCCGACTCATGGGCGGAACACGCTCAGATGCCTCGAGTACGCCGATGCTGGCCGACATCTCTGTGTTCGCATGTTCGACTGAAGCCAGCTGGGCAGCCCCCGCGACGGCACGAAGGAAGCTGCTACTCCGCTCAGGCGTCATAGCGGGAAGACGGTAGGTCAGCTGGAATATCTTGTCGAGGTAGTCGCCCGGCGAAGCCGAAGACGTCTCATCTCCTGAGTCGGCCAGAACTGGGTGCACCTGCTCGAGGGAGTGCGCGAGCCATTCGCCGTCGACACCGACCACCACGACGAACAGCGGCAAGGCCAGAAGCAGATGAACCGCCTCGAGGACCAGCGCAACAGTCTCGGGCGTACATCGATCGAGATCGTCGATGTAAAGGACGATGCGGTCGATGCCACCCTCCACATCCGAGGTCGCCAGCGAATGGCGTAGATACTGATCTAGGTCGCGAAGATCTCTGTGAACGAGGGACACCACTCCGAGATACTTTCCGTAGTCGCCACTCTGCGCACGCTCGGCCAAGTAGCGCTCGAGGAGTCTTGGGCCAGTTAGTTCTGCCACCTTTTCCTGGGCGCCAGCTTCTTCTCGAACGGCACAGTCCAGCTTTTGCCGGGCACGGTCGAGCGCGCTCTCCGCCGACGCCAGCCGTTCGCGCACTACGGCTTCGGCCTGCTTGATCCTGGCTTCCGCCTCAGCGCGTTTGTGTTCCAACGTGCGCTGAACTCGCTCCGCCGGAGCCAGGAGCGATCGAGCAAGCCCGGCTTGACGCGTGATCCAGGCAGCGACTCCACTGGCCACCGCGGCCAGTTGCGACACCGCTCCCACAGTCGGCGCGAGCCAGCTCTGACTCCAGTCGATCACCGCGCTTAACACCAGGCCTGCCACTCCGATGATCACGGCCACGAGGAGGCCTAGGACCAACGGCGACTTGTACCACCGTCCGGCCGTCGCCAGCAGGCGTGCGCGGCCGGCTATCGTCCGAACCTGTTCGGCGGCTTCGACGAGTTCCCGCGCGCTGTTGCCTAAACCGGGAAGGCCGAGACTTCCGACTGCCTCGCTGAGTTGCCTTTTCAGATTTGGGTCTGCCGACACTTCTGCCCAGGCATCCCTCAGGGTCACCTCGGCGGCTTCGACCCGCGCCTCCTCCTGCTCACGTTGCAGTTCGGCAAGCTGGGCCTGCCGCCGAGTGACAGCGAGCTGCGCTTCGTGGAGGTTCGACTCGGCGCCACTCCTGGTTTCCCGGAGACTTTCGACATGCATCAACGCCTGGTCGAGCACCTGCCCAGGCTTGGGGCCAGCGTTGTGCAAGGAGGAAAAGATCTGATGAACAAGACTCGCCCACAGGTTACCATCGGCGTAGTGCCAGGCATTGAACCAAACACTTACAACCTTCCGACAGAACGCACCATCCCGAGCCGCTAAGAATCGGATCTCGTCTTCGAGCGTTCGCATGAAGAAAGATTTGCCACTGCCCCACTCGCCGTAAACTCCGAGGGCCAGCGGCGGCGACATCGAGACAGAAGAAATCAGTGCCGCAATCGAAGTGGCGTCGTCTCGAATGCCAAGCAGATCCTCACCCTTGGTCGTTTCTCCAGAAAACGCCGGAACAGCAATCTCGACCGGGTCCGGCGGACGAATCAGGTCCAGGACGTCCAGTAGTTCCTCGAAGGCTCTTCCAACAAACTTTTCTACGACAAGACGACGAAAAGATGCGAGATCATTCGGAATCAAGTTGAACGCATTTCGAGAAGTGGCCACCACTACAATCTTCTGGCCAATCCTAGGCCGACGAGCCGCCACGTTGCGCAGGGTTGCGAAGACGACCGACGGCCGAAACCCTTTCTCAACCTGCTGATTTCCACGCAAGGAGAACACTGCCAAGATAACGTCGTAGCCTTCATGCAAGTGCAGTTGCTCGACGGTAATATCCCCGGAGCTTCCCTCAATGAACAGCTGATCGGCGAATACTCGCTCATACCCTTCTTGGATCAGTCTTCTCGTGAGATCTTCAGCCTTCCTGACGGCGTCGGCAGTCAGGGAGAGAACCAAGACGCGTTTGCTCACATCGTGGGAGCTTCGGCCAGGTGGCCGGAGGGGCGGGGAGTTATACATCGTGACCGACACGTCGCACGAGGTGGGTCAGCCGTTACATCGCGGCGAGCCAGCTCACGACGGCGACTCGAGTTGCGGGCTAGGTTTGACAGGAACGCACGCTACAGTGGGCAACCTTCGCCGACGGCGGCAAGCATCTCGGCCGAGACATTCAAAGGCTCGGCCTCGGGGCCAACCTGTGCCCAGGTCGGGCAGTCACGCAGGCCGCGAGAGACAAGGGACAACTATTCCACATTGACGTCAAAGTCAAGAGCACGCTTACGCAGAACCATAGAACGCATCCCCGTCTCCAAGAGCCCCTTTTCACGCAACAATCTAATCGCCCTTCCGACTGACGCCTCGCCCGCTCCGACCAATTGACCAATTTGCCCCTGAGATAAGCCGAGTCTAATAACAACCGATCCATCCGACTGAATCTCGCCAAACCTATCCGAGAGCTCACGAAGTACTCGAAGAACTCGAAGATGCACGTCGTAGGCAGAAAAGTCCAAACGGCGACGGCTAGCTTCACGCAAACGTCCGGAAATCTGCTTAGCAATCTCAAGTGATAGTTTTTTGCTTCCGCTAAGCGCGTCCGTAAAGGCCTCGAAATCAATGGCCGTGACATTCAAATCTACAACAGAATATGCCGAGAACATTGAGCCCTGTCCGTCAATCGACTCAAGGCCTACTATATCACCAGGCCCGAGGACACCCTGGAGCACACTTGACCCATCCACCGTTCGACAAAGTAGCTTGACAATCCCAGTCTCCACCAAGGAAACATGAGTGACATCTTGCCCCTCTAGCAGGATTTCACTGCCGGCTGCGTAAGATTTCTGATTTCCGATCTTGACCAGCTGAGCAAAGGCCTCAGAGCTAAGACGAGGGGAACTGCGCACATTCGAGTCAGTTATTCGAGGACGTCCAGTAGCGACTCGGCTCGAAAGCAAGGCTTCAACCTCACGGCGTCGCCGTAACCATTCTTGCTCGTCTCCACCCCAAGATCTAGCAAGTGCCGCAACCACGTCCCGCCGCGGCAGCCGCTCACCCCGCAGAGCCGCGTAGATCGTAGTTCGCGGGACACCTTCACGCTCACTGACCTCGTCGACCCCCGGCGCGTCACCACCCAACTGGTCCCGCAGCGCACGCAACTCCTGCGCAAACCGCCGCAGAGCGTCCCTCTGAAGATCAAGCGGAACCGGAAGCCTCGACACCCTCCACCCCCTTGCCTTCAGCACCGTCCTCCGTACTATAGATTGTGCCACTTAGTTCCAGTCACATGATCGCCTGGAGTTGCCATGAGCTGCTGCGCACGCCGCCGCATCTTGCTTGTTGTAGTTGCTCTGTTACTGGGAGTGATAGTGGGCTTGATTACCGGCATCCTGACTGCGATCGGTGGGACCACCGTCGCAGGGGAGTTCCTCAGCGGAGGTGCCGCCTTTTCTGCGGCCGTCCCCCTCGCTTTGCTGCTCGAGAAGGAGCTTGGTCTCTTCAGCGGATCATGTGGCTAGGCACGCTCTGCCAATCACATCGCGTCGCTTTACGCGCTGGATCGACATCGCCGACCGGCCGCGACGCTGACACGTTCGTCGGTCACCTGCTCACGGAGGTCGAGCGGTGTGGTCGGGATCGCAAGGCTCGCCCGCTTCCAGCCCTCCGTGTTCTGTGTCGGCCTCAGCACGCCAAATAGCCTGTCCGCGCCTAGCCAGTGGGCGACTTCGTCACTCTGGAAGACTCCCGGCGACGCTGGCAGCAGCGAGTGCCACGGGTCCCGCTGCCCAGCCGTTATGAGCGAGCACGGCCGGGAGTCCGCGTCGCTGATGCTGACAGACGCACGCGAAACCGTGGTCCTCGCACGACGCGCCAACCACTAGTCGAGCAGGAACTGCGAAGCCATGAAATCGTCAACCGCCCGAACGAGTGAAAGATGGCTCGGCCCAGTCCCCTCTTCTACGTCGCGCGCCCCAGCCGCCTGGCCGCATGCCCTGCGACCACAAGTAACGGCGGCCCAGCCAGCCACGACAAGAGGAACAGCGATCAAGTGGCGGATGAGGATCTTGCAGCGACTGTTGCGAACCCACCGTCACCGTTGGACGCTGTGACGTGACAAGCTTCGGCCCACCACATGGACGTGGCAAGGAGGTACTCGGGATGGCAGGGCATGATGCCGCCGCTTCGGCCGGCGGCTACCTCTACCAGACCGACTGGGCCTTGGTCGACTTACTTCGCAAGGGCCACACACGACCCGATCAGGCGATCACACTCGAACTGCACGACGATGTCGCATGGAGCGAGGTCAGCGACATCACCGACCCGGCCGAATTGCTACAGGTGAAGCTGCACACAACCTCCAAGTCGGCCGGCCTCGGCGACATGGCCGTAGACATCTGGAAGACGATCAAGATCTGGCTCGATCGCCCTGACCGCGCCGACCCTCAAGGACCCGATCTACTGTTGGTCACAACGTCGATCGCCACCGAAGGGTCCGCCGCTCACGCTCTACGACCAGCATCGTTCAACATCGATGCTGCCACCAGCCGACTTCTTATCGCAGCCAGAGAGTCCACCAACAAGGATACAGCAGCGTCCAGAGACGAGTTCCTAAAGCTAGACGACGCGACTCGCAGCAGCATGCTTAGCCGTGCGCGTGTTCTTGATGGCCAGTTACCTCCCGAGGACCTCGGGGCCTCAGTCCGCGAAGCACTCACATCGTCATGAACGCGCCGACGTCGTCCGCCCCCGTCTGGTAGGCCTCGTAGACGACGGAGTCGATGCCCGCCTTCTGCAAGGCCATGGCCGTGACCGGCCCGGCGATACCTCCACCGATGATCAGCGCCTTGGTCATCCCACTCCCCTCGTCTCCAGGCCACGAGCCAGCCGCACCAGCTCGCGAACGTCCGAATCCAGCCCGTCACCCTCCGGGAGCGCGACGGGCACCGCCTTCGCCTGAGCCGGCTCACCGGCTGCGTGAGCTGCGAGCGCCTGCTGCAGACGACTCGGCAGGTCGGCAGAGGTGTCCGTTCGCGCCAGATACGGACTGATCCGAACCAAGCCATCACGGCACTCGACGACCCGGCGGTAGTACCTGCGGTGCGTCCCACGTAGACGGAGTGCGTCACGCCAAGGTGCAGCTGGCACCCGGTCTAGTGCGTCATCGGGAAACTCCGAGTGCAGCACCGTCCACAGCGGGGCGAGCTGCCGATACCCACGGCGGTGACGCCACCAAATCCGCACCGCACCCACCCTGGTCATCGCGGCCGGGTAGCTGACGCCGGCCAGGAAGAGCAAGACGCCCGGCATCAGCAGAACGGTGACGGCGAGCGCGCCCACCACCGTGCCGGCGGAACCGGCGCGATCTGCAACCCCGACGTGGTAGATCAACCCGAGCACGATCGCGGGCACGAAGACGCAGTTCGCCAAGACGATCGCGACCAGGCCGACGGCGGCGATCCGCAGACCTCGGGCCAGCCTGCCGCCCGCTTCGCGGGCGTATCGCCAAGCCCAGACCGCCGCTGCGGCGAAGCCGACCGCCATAAACACGTCGGCCGCGATGAAGAAGACCGCGACGCTGGGCACCGACTGGTCGTTGGTCCGGGCGGACGCTGGCGTCGCAAGCGCGGCGACGAAAAGCACAGTCTCGGCGGCCAGCAGCAGGCCGGCGTACCAACCGGCGCGTTGCCTGGCCGCCGCGCGCTCCCGTGCCGAGAACAGGAAGAAGCACACGAGGCTGTACACGCCGACCAGCAGAAGGCCGTGCTGGACCAGCCGCGCGATCATCGGCGGCAGGCCCAGCACGTGGACGCCCTTGTCGGCCGCAGCACCGAACGGAAACGCGACGGCCAGGCAGGCCACGAGCGCCGTCACGCTGCGCAGCGCGGTGTTCCTCGGGTTCCGCGCCAACCTTCCGGCCAGCCACAGCAGCAGGACAGCCGACACAATCCCGTACGCGAGGACCAGAGGCGTCACAGCCACCCCAGACGGCCTTCGAGCGCGGCTCCCATCTGCTGGGTGACTTCGCTCGATCTTCCACCGACAGCGACCTGGTCCAGGACCGACGCCCACTCCAGGATGATCGTCGCCGTCGTCTCGGCCTCCCGCTCCTGGTCGGTGTCGTACGAGGTACGCCGAAGCGCCCGGCGGACGGCGTCGGGCTCGAGATCCGGATACCGCTGACGCAGGCTCTCCGGCGACATGTCCGGGTACAACCCGCCAGCAGCTCGTCATCGCACGGATCGCTCTCGTGACCGGCGAGCAAGTGGCCCAGCTCGTGAAGAATGATGTGGTTCTGGTGCGGCTTGCTGGTCTCGCGCTGGTACAGGATGTAGTCCGCCGGGCGAGTGCTGATCCAAACGCCGAAGGGTCCGGGCACCGGAATGGAGTGGGCCAGCAGCTTGATCGGTTTGCCACGGCGCTCACCGACGCGCCGGCACAGCTCGACGACGTCCAGCGGAGGCCGGATGTCCAGCTCCTTCAGCAGCCGCCGGCACCGGCGGCGCAGCAGCCGCTCGTTCACTGCTCGCCTCGCTCCCGCGCTGCCTGCTGGTCGCGGTAGACGACGTCGAGCAGGTCCATGACGAGCTGACGGCGATCCGGAGTCAGCTCGCCGGCCCGCATCGCGATCCGCTGCGCTTCCTGGTCACCGGCGTTCGCCTTGAGACGTTGCTGTTCTGCCGCCAGCTCGCGGAGCTGCTGGTCGACGCGGTCGGTCACGTCGTCGTCGAAGAAGTAGTTGACCGGTACCCCGAAGAACTTGGCCAGGCCCTCGACGTGCTTGATCGTGGGGTTGTCCCGCTTCCGCTTGCGCAGCTGCCAGATGTACGTGCCGGAGATCTTCGTGCCGGCGACCGTGATCGAGTCTGCGGCGAAGTCGTTGCTGTACTCGTCGCCCTCCGGCGATTTCGTGACGGCGAACAGGTGGTTCAGCTTGTCCGCGAAGTCACGCCCGCGTTCGGCCATCACCCCTCCTCAGCTCCCCTCGACGGTACCGCTCACCAGGGGTCTTAACTGAGATTAAGACCCGATCAGGTGAACACCCGTCCGATAGTTGAGACACGACCTGCGGAAACTTAAGATCAACAGCCTGGGGTGATCGAACCGGGGAGGGAACGATGACTCGACCGAGCACACAGACGATCACCGCCGAGGACGCTGAGCGCTTGCGCAAGCTGCACGACGCGCGGCAGCTCTTCGGGGGCGACTGGATGACGGCAATCCTGCTGGCGCTGAAGAGCGGCCCGAAGCACTACACCGAGCTGCTCGACATGGTCGGCTCGCTCAACGACGCCGCGGCGGCGAACAGCTGGTCCGGACGGCCGCGGGTGCTGCACGCCAGCGTTCTGACGCGCACGTTGAAGACGATGACGGCCGACCGCTTAATCGTGCGTGACCAGGAGGCAGGCGTGTTCCCGCCGTCAGTCACCTACTCGCTGGCGCCGGCGACGCGAGAGGCGCTCGAAGCCATGCAGCCGCTGGCCGACTGGGTGAGCCAGCACCCGGATATCGTCGCCCAGGCACGGCATCGCCGGAGCCAAGACTCTGACGGCGCCCGCCGCTCAGCGTGACTAGCTGAGCCAGCCACCGCAGTGATCATCACGGCCGCCGAGCGCGAGATCTGCACGGCGGCTACACGGCCGCGGTGCAGGCTTCCGATGGTCGACGAGAGCCAGGGAGGCCGTCTGGCGCCCCAATGACTTCCTCATCGAGGACATGGAGTTCGAACCTGGCCGTGTCGTAGCCGCCGGCCTCCCAGGCGAGATCACTGTCGCCGACGCGCCACTCGCAGCCAGTGACTCGCTCCCGCAGCAACCACGCCACTCCGACCTCCCGGACTCCGCGACCTCGAACGACCCGAACCTACCACGCAACTAGAACATGTGTTCGATCTACGGCTTCCAGTCAACTCAGGTCAGGCCATCACAAGGCGCCCGCTCCAATCTGGCCCACCTCGACAGCTCCAGCCAGCCTTGTTGGGGGCGGCCTGCCGTAGCAGCAACAGAGTGACAGACTCGGGCGCAGAACGTCACCGACGGAAGGAAGAGCCATGCCGGTGAGGGCGGTAGTCCTCGACATCGGGGAGACCGTGCTCGACGACACGCGCGAGTGGAACGCCTGGGCGGACTGGATCGGCGTCGGCCGGCACACGTTCTCGACCGTGCTCGGGGCGGTAACCGCGTCCGGCCGGGACAACGCCGAGACGTTCCAGTACTTCAAGCCGGACTTCGACGTCACGGCCGAGCGGCAGCGTCGCGAGGACGCCGGCAACGGCGAGCGCATCGACGAGAGCGACCTCTACCCTGACGTCCGACCCGCTCTAACCCAGCTTCGGCGGAACGGACTCTGGATCGCGCTCGCCGGCAACCAGACCGCGAAGGCAGGGAGCCTGCTCCACAAGCTCGACCTCCCTGTCGATGCCATCGCGACCTCGGCTGAGTGGGGCGTCGCCAAGCCAGATCCCGCCTTCTTCCGGCACGTCATCGAGCTGGCCGGCGTCGCTCCCAACGAACTGCTCTACGTCGGGGACCACCGGGACAACGACGTCGTCGCCGGTCACGCCGCCGGACTCTGGACGGCATTGATCCGTCGCGGTCCCTGGGGACACTTGTGGGCTGACGACCCGGCAGTGCTGGCGAACGCCAACTGGGTCATCAACTCGCTGAACGAGCTGCCCAACCTGATCGCCAGAACTTGATCACGACACGTCAGCCCATGCGGCGAACGTCGCCAACTCGTCGCTGACCGTCCGCTGCCCACGCAGGAGCGACCGCAGTGCCGCCTTGACCCGAGGATGCTCCCGGGTGTGGAGCGGCGCGACGCTTTTGGCCAGCTGGAGCGATGCGAAAGCGTCGTCGAGCCGACCGACCTCGAGCTGCGCCGGAGCCAGGTCGATGTAGAAGTGCGATCGACGCTCGGCCGGAAGCTCGCGAGGCGGGTTCCAACCGGTGCCGCGCTGGACCGCTGTCGGGCTGTCACCCAGCTCCTGCGCCACGGCCACTTCGTGAATCCGGACCGAAGCGGGACCGAAGGCCGTTCCGAGGTAGACACCTTCGGGCGTGTGCTCGGCAGCTCGATACGCCTCAGTGAGGTGATCACCTGCTTCTTCCGCCTTACCCGCACGTGCGGAAACGACAGCGGCCCGCATCGCCAGCGATCCGCGGGCAGCTTCGCTGTCTACTGTGGATCGGGTAGCCGGTATCCGATCGATGGCACGGACGAGCGAGCGGTGCGCCGTTTCCAGATCTCGCACGGCGAAGAACATTTCAGTACGCACATAGGCGACGGCCGCATCAAGGAAGGGGCGATCGATCTGGGAAGCAGCCAATCGCATGGCGGTGATGATCTGGCCCGAGAGGTCGGCGTAGCCGTACTTGAAAGCCAAGCCGTCAGCTGCCCGGTAAGCCAGGATCAACAGCTCCGTTGTGTTGCTGCGTTCCCGTTCATCGATCGCCAAGTCGCGCGCCCGCCCCAGCTCCATCAGGAGATCCGGCAGATCGACAACCAGTTGCGCATAACGCGCCTGGACACGCTGTTCTGTCACCTGGGAGACAGCTGCTCGGAGGGCGTGCTCCGGACGAACGGGACCGTCGTCCGGCTCGTCGCAAGCCAACAGCGCCCGCCTTAGCGCCGTCATGCCGACACGCACTGCATCGTCCCTGAGCTGAGTGGTGCGCGGGGATCGGTTTTCGCGCCGGAGCTCCGCCTGCTCCTGCTTCGCTGCCTCCCAATGCCGTCGCAAATCGCCACCCGTGTGCAGACCGCGGTCGAGCGCATCGACCAGTTCACGCGATGGCAGGTTCCGCCCTTCCCGCTCGGCCAGTGACACGTAGTTGCGCGTGTAGCCGATCCGCCGGGCCAGCTCGGACTGACTCAGGCCCGCGGCCGATCGGAGGCGCCGGATCTCCCGCACAAGATGATCGGCGGCCGGCCGCGTCTCCGTCTGCTCGTCAGTCACGTCGTTCTCCCGATCCGTTCACAGGGGGTAAATCGGCACGTTCGTCATTTACCCCCTTCCGGCATCGTCGCTGGCCAGGGTCCCATGGTGATCGTTCCGACGTCACGATGCAGGAGGGAACCGGTGAACACAACCGCCATGCCGGTATCCGGCGAAGCACTACCTGATTTGAGGAACGCCGAAGGGTGGACTCGATGATGCCCGGGGCCTCCGAGCGGCCGCTGACCATCGGGATCATGGGTCCGCACCTGACAGGCAAGAGCACGTTCATCTCCCGCCTGGCCTTGGAGCTTCGACGCAACGGATACCAAGTCGCCACCATTTCGGCGCTTGTGGAGCGGGCCCAACGGCTGGGGATACCGATCCTGCACAACCACTCCTGGGCATCGACGATGTGGTTCATCACCCGCGGCATCAGCGATGAACTGGAAGCGTGGGTCCACGCTGACGTCGTCTTGGTCAACGGTGCTGTTCCCGACGCTCTGGCGTACTACCGCGCCGCCCTGGAGCACCGCGGCGATGTACCCGGTCAGGCAGAGGTCGATCAGCTCGAGCGGCTGGTGCGGAACCACAGTTCGAACTACAACCTGCTCTTCCGAACGACGCTCGAGACAGCCGCGACCGATGGAGAAACCGACGACGAGGTGTTTCGGCGCCTTGCTGATCGCTGGGTGCGCCGGGTTGCCGAAAGCCTTGAGGTAACCAACGTTCCCGTGCCCTCTTCGGACCACGGCACCGCCCTCGAACTCGCCATTGGCTATGTGATCGAGCGCGGATAGCCCCCAGAACGGCGGCGGAGTTGCTGCCCCGACCGCAACTCCGCCGCCCCCACCACAGGTATGGCCCGGGTGAACACCATGGCAGCGAACGACGTCCAATGGCCCTCCGAGGACGACTTGCTTCTCGCAGAAGACGCCGGATACGTGCTTCTTTGCCGCGTGCTCCTCGGGCTACGCCGTCCGTCCTTTTCGGAATCACCATCACGATCGACCGGAGCACCGATGTCCCGCGAAACCACCCGACTCGTCGACACGCTGCTGGCGACGCAGGTCCGAATCAGCCTGCTCGTGCACCAGCTTCAGGACGGAACGGCGACAACGGACGATCAGCGGCACTTCGCAGACGGGCTCGAGGAGCTGCTGGACATCCTGCAGTCTCACGCCGCGGACGTCGACGCCGGCATCGTGCCGACTCCGCACGACTTTCTTCTCGCAGAACGGCACTTGGCATGACCGACGCATCGTTGCGCTACCCCGGCTTCTACGTGGTCGGCCGTGCGATCCGGGAACATCGAATGGCTCGGGACATGAGCCTTCGGAAGCTGGCCCGCCTGATGGGCACCAGCCCAAGTCTCCTTTCGAGTTGGGAGACAGGAGAACGACGCATTCCAGCGGTGCCGCTGGGCTGGGCGCTCGGCCTGCTCGAAGTGCCAGCCGCCGAATGTCATCTCCTCAGCCGACTGCATGCGGAATCCGAGCGCGCGAGCTACGTCGAAGGGAACGACTCCGGCGAGATCAGCCTCCAGCGTGCGTACGACCGATACACCCTTCACACCTATGAATGGGCACCGAAGGTCGTCCCGGACCTTCTCCAGACGTTCGGCTACGCTCACGCGCTTCCCGGAGCGCGCACCCAGCCCGACGACGTCGACCAGGAAATCTTCGCGCGCCGCGTCCGACAGGTCGATCGAGATTCCCGACATCGGCACACCCTCCTGCTGGGCTCGGCCGCGTTGACCCTGGAAGGCATCCCGCCGGAGGTCGTGCAGGCGCAACTTCAGGAGATCACCAACTCACCGAACCGGTGGCGGGTGGACACCCGGATCGTCCCGGCCGACGCGGCCGTCTCTCCGACGATCGAGTCCTTCGTCATCTACGAGACCGCGGAGAAGGCCTTCACCGTCGTTTTGAGACACGAGCACTCGACGGTCTACCTGTCCGACCTGACGACAGTGAGGCGCTACAAGTCGACGTTCGATGCGCTCCAGCGAGTAGCTGTCGCCTATGACCCGGCGACCTCATGTTGAGCGTCACGGCCTGCCGGAGCGGCAGCCGCGAAGGCGTCCCAGAGCAAGTTGAGTGGGTGATCAGCGGCGTATCGCTGTCGTTCGCCTGCGCGAGCGAAGATTCCCGTGACGATTTCGAGCTCAGGTTCGTAGCCTGTGCCGAGCTGAATCTTGCGGAGGTTCGCGCCGGGCAGCCGGCCGTCGATCGCTGCGTCGGCGACCCGCTCGGTCGTAAGCAGACAGCCGAACATCAGCTTGCTGCTGAGCAGGTTGAGGCCGTAGTTGAGGGCGTCGATGTCGGCGACCACATGGAGCTTGCCGCGGTACTCCGGCCCGTACCAGCGGGTGAGGAAATCGGCCAGGAGACCCGCGGTCGGCGCGAGCAGCGGCAGGTCGGCGAGGGCGTCGCGCGCCACCGGCCGGTCGGGGACCTCGCGAGTACTGAGGTTGGTCAGCAGGGCGACGCGTTCCCGGTGCCACTCGAGGAAATCGTGCGGCACGTCCGGACCGCAGTCGTGTTCGGCGGCGAACGAACCGCACACGAGATCGACCTGCTCGGCGTCCAGCTTGGTCTTGAGGTCACGGGTCCGGACGTGCTCGATCTTGAGCTGGATGCCTCGGCGTTGAAGGTGTCACGCAGCTCCGGCCACACCTGGCCGAGGAACTCGACGGTGAACTCGGTGGTGCCCACCGTGATGGTGGACCCGACCCGCCGACGGGCGCCGTGGACGCGTTCGGTCCAGGCACGCAGCGTGCCTGTGGCCAGCGCGACGACCTCGTCGCCGGAGCTGGTGAACAGGAAGTCCTTCCCGCGCCCCTGCTTCGCGACAAGCGCCTCGCCCATCAGCCGGACCGCCGCATCGTTCAGCGTGTCGAGCTGCTTCTGCACGCTGGACTGCGACCGTTGCAGAACCCGGGCCGCGCGCTGCGCACTGCCGGTGGCGTGCACGACGGCCAGCGTCCGCAGCTGGTCGAGGCTCGTGTCCAGCAGCTCCGCGGGGAAGCCGAGCAGCTCGGCGACTTCCGAGTCCCTCACCAGGGTCTCCTCGCTTGTTTTCCAGCCGGATAGTTCCAGTTCTAGTTCGAGCAAGTGTAGCCATAATGCTCCGAAGTTTTCTTTCGAGCATTACCAATCAATTTATTGCTCTAGCGAGCACTGAGTGGTCTACTCGTGTCACCGCCACCGCTCGCCCGACTTGGAGGTCCGAACGATGACCGTCCGTCCGATCGCCGTCGACGAGCAGGCGTCGAGCTGCTACTTCCGCACCACCGTCGACACCCCGTACCGCAAGGCACTCGTCCAGATCACCGAGCGGTGCAACCTGCGCTGCGCGCACTGCTTCGTCTCCGCCACCAAGCACGGCAAGGACATGCCACTGACCGAGGTCGTGAAGAAGGTCGTCCCTCGGCTGGCTGACGCCCGGGTATGCCGGGTGACGCTGACCGGCGGCGAGCCGACCGTTCACCCCGACTTCCTCGGCATCGTGCATGCCTTCCGCAACGCCGGGATTGACGTCGGCATCTGCACGAACGCCACCGAGCTCGACGACCAGCTCATCCAGGACCTCAGCTCGGCCGGCGTCCACGTCAATGTCTCGCTCGACGGGTTCGCCGCCGACTCCCACGGCTTGTTCCGCGGCGACCGCGCCTCGTTCGACGTGACCGTGGCCAACGTCCGCAAACTCGCCGCGGCCGGACTCCTGCAAGGGCTGCTGTGCACGCCGAACTCTCTGGCCGCCAACGAGGAGTACGTGCAGCTGTGCGAGTTCGCCCGCGCGAACGGCGCCCGCTACGTGTTGCTCAACCCGCTGGGCAGCATGGGCCGCGGCGTGAAATCCCAGCGGAAGCTCGCGAAGACCACCATGCACATGCAGGAGATCTTCGAACTGACTACCCCCTTCGACGGCCCTGACCTCGACATCGCCCACATCCGCTTCCCCAACACCGACGGCAAACCCCTCGCCGGCTGCGAAGCCGGAACGATCATCTACGTCTTCACTCCGGGCGAGGTCACCGTCTGCCCCTACCTCGTCTTCGCCGCCCGCACACCGATCTCACGGCACCCCGACACCGAATTCATCGTCGGCAACATCTTCACCGACCGCGACCTCGCCGCTCGCCTCGACAACTACCGCTTCCACGAGCGATTCCAGGTCGGCGCAAATCCGACCTGTACGTCCTGCAGCCTCGAACCCCGATGTGGCAAGGGCTGCCCGGCCGCGGTCGTCGCCGCGGGCGGACGCATCGGCGACGTCGACACCGAGCAGTGCCCCGTCACCGCCGAGACCCGCCGACTGCTGCCCCTGGACGTCGCATGAGCGGGCCGCGGCTGCCGGGCAAGCTGGTGGCCTTCGAAGGCCCCGGCGGCGTCGGCAAGACGACGATCACTGCGCTGGTCGCCGAGCTCCTCGGAGCGGACGGCGTTCCCGTGCACGCCACCGTCCAGCCGTCGCGCTCCCCGCTGGGTGAGCTGGCTCGGCATGGCACCGATACCTACCGCGACATGGCTCTGGCCTGCCTCTGCGCGGCCGACCGTCACCACCAGCTGGCCAGTGAGATCCTCCCGGCCCTGGCCGAGGGCAAGATCGTGCTCTGCGACCGGTACGCGGCATCGTCGCTGGTCCTGCAGGGCCTCGACGACGTCCCACTCGATGTCGTCTGGGCGCTCAACCACGATGTGTGCCGCCCCGACCTCGTGTGCGCGCTCAAAGCTCCACCGGCGGACGTCGAACAGCGCCTCCGCGCCCGCGGCGGACACAGCCGCTTCGAGCGCACCCCCGGAAGCAGCTTCCGCGAAACCCTCGGCTACCTGGCGGCCATGACGTTCCTGCGCGACCAGGGCTGGCCCGTCGAAATGATCGAGTGCGCCGACGATCCCCGCGCCACGGCTGACACCATCGTCGACCTGATCCACCGCACCCTCACGGAGAGCCCGGCATGCCCCTGACCGCCCTCACCCTCAACGTCGGCAACCCCGCCCTCGAACGAGCCCGCCGCCAACGCGACTGGCTCGCCCGCCGCGACGAGGACGTCTTCGTGCTCACCGAGACCGGTTCCGGGCCCGGTACTCAGCTGATCGCCGAGTCCTACCGCGACGCCGGCTGGTCGGTCACCTACCCGCACCACGCCGACAAGGAACGCGGCGTCATGCTGCTGTCCCGGTTCGAGTGCACGGTGGACCCCATCGGCGCTGCGATGTCCTACCTGCCCGCCCGGCTGGCCGGCATCGTGCTGGACACCGACGGCGGTCCGCTGCGCGTCCTCGGCGCCTACGTCCCCTCCCGCGACGCCACCGAAGCTAAGACCACCCGCAAGCGCGCGTGGATCGACGCCTTCCACCAGGTCTACGAAGCCACCGGGGACGACGCCGCCGTTCTCCTGCTGGGTGACCTCAACGTCCTGGAACCCGGGCACGTACCGTCGCACCCAGGGCAGTTCGCGCCGTTCGAGACCACCTTCTACACCGCGCTCACCCACCGGCACGGCCTCACCGACCTCTTCCGCGCGCTGCACCCGACCGCCGTCGAGCACAGCTGGGCCCGCCGCGCGGAACTCGGCTACCGCTACGACCACGCCCACGCCTCCACCCCGCTCCTCGCCCACCTCACCAGCTGCACGTATGTCCACGACACCCGTTCGGGGAACCCCGCCCTCACGGACCATTCAGGACTCGCCGTCCAGCTGACGCTCACCGCGACCGCGCCGCTGATAACCTCCGACCCGGCCGCGGACCGCGAGGCAACGCTGTTCTAGCCAGAGGGCTCGTGCCCGGCCGCCACACCAGCCGCCGAGCACAAGGAGCCTCACCGGATGACCATCGCCAGCGACCCGACGTTGCGGGTCGGTGCCCGCGTCCTGCTCCTCAACCCCGCCGACGAAGTCCTGCTCATCCACGCCCGCGATCCCGACAACCCCGACCATCACTGGTGGGAACTCCCCGGCGGCGGCCAGGACCCGGGCGAGAAGCTCGAGGACACCGCCCGCCGCGAGATCGCCGAGGAAACAGGGCTTGTCCTGGACGAGATCGGCCGCAAGCTGTGGAGCCGCGAGAGCCGCTTCATCTACCGCGGCCGCGAGCATCACCGCATCGATCACGTCTACCTCGCACGCACGGACGACACTGCACCGCGCACCGCCATCCGGCACACCGCCAACGAGCGCGCCGGGCTCATCGAGCGCCGCTGGTGGTCGGCAAGCGACCTTGCCGATTGCCGGGACAAGCTGCTGCCTGCTCAGCTACCTGACCTTCTGCAAGCGCTTCTGAACGATCACTTACCCACCACTCCCCTGGCGCTCACCGCCTGACCTCGCCGTTGCTGATGGCACAGCGTGCCGAGCGGCCCCGGCGAGAGACGCTACTGGGCCGCTTGCCGGGCGCGAAGCCGGTCGAACCAGGTGGCGATCGACCGCTTGTAACCCCTCCGGCATTCGCAGCTCGGAGACCTCGTCCTCACAGAACTCACCAATCCGGCTGTGCTCGTGGCTCAGGGTGGCCTCCCTATCGAGTAGGCCCAAGTTGCATGAAGGTAAATTCGCCTAATCGCCTTTTCCGCGAGACCGCTTAATGGTCAAGAATGTTCCGGCAGAGATCGCAGACGACGCTGCCAGAACGCCGATCACCACGAAGAGTGTGTTACTTCCAGCGTCGAGCGCAATGTTAACCACGGCTGCAATCAGAGCTAAAGAAGATCCCACTATGGAAATCACTTCTTCTATCCGGCGCCTACGACGTGGGCTGCGGCCAGGCCTATTTGAAGTCATAGATGCTCACCCCTGCGTAAACGGCGCTAAGGAGGACCAGCATCCCAACACCGTTTGCGACCAGCACCCCGCCCATTCCTTTGTAGCCCCACTCTTTTAGTCGAGCACCATTCTCGTACGCATATAAACGCAGCAACAAGGGAAAGGCGCTACATCCAAGAGACAGGAACAGCAGACTTAGTACCAGCCGCAACGGGGGGACCGGCCTTCCCTCGATGGCGCCCACAAGCAGCGAACCGCCAAGCGCCAGGCAAGCTGCGATGATCCAGTCGCTCCAGAATAGGCTGTCGTCTTTGGTGAGGCCATGCTTCTTCCCAGGGAGATTAGTTCGACTAATCCCTTTAAGTATCAACTGCAGCCCACCGGTAAATATTGCAAGACCGACCGTAATCACTAAGTTTCGTAAGAGTTCCACGCAAATTCCAACATCTCTACCTTTACGGTGATTTATATGTCGCGATCTGCTTTCAAGTCGCCTCGTGCCAACAGATCTTACTATGGTTCTATTGCTATAACATATTCGGGAAGCAAGTGCGCAGATCCTGCCGCCCCATACTTGACAACTGAACTCACTGCAGGCGCCGTCAAAAAGTCACATACTGGAGCTGATCGAGCGATTTCTTCGCCAAGTCGTGGATCGCCTCGCCAGCACCCAGAGCGCCCTGCTGAGCAAAGGGAAGAAGGAAACCTTTTAACGCGGCGAGTGCGCGACGGATTCGGCTACGATCTGGCTCGGGCTCGACAACCTCGGAGAGGATCTCACTCGCGCTGGCCTCGGCGTCCGCCAGGTCGTCGGCGCCCATTCCCGTTCCGGGCAATTGCCTGAGGACGTTCGCCACGACGTCGGCTAGGTTCTCGAATCCGGGCTGTACCTGTTTGACGGTGGTTTGGTTCTGCTGCGCGGAGCCGTTGAGCCAAGCCAGCCGCGCGCCGGTTGCGTCGGCGTGGAAGACCGGGCCAAAGTAGTTGTTCGTGCTTTCGGTGCCCATCGGTGCGCCCCCTCCGGAATTGCTGATGAAGTCGGACAGGGTGTGCTCGCCTTTAAGTGCGGCGTCGATCCCTTTGGCGGTCAGCTTCGGCGATGTCCAGCCGTCCTCGGTGACAGCGTGCGTGTAACCCTGCTGGCGGAGGTAGGCGGCTTCCTGCCGGACTTCGGCCTCGGTGTAGGGCAGACCGTCCAGGTGCGCCGGATTCGAGGACAGGAATTCGGCCCAGTCGCCAACTTGCCGGCCTCCCTCGCCGGTGTGCAGGGACCGGATCATCGCCGACCTCAGAGCCGCCGTTCGCCGAGCTGGATCAGCCCGCTTCTGCCGCAGATCGTGGGCGCTCGTGCCGCCGTGGGACAGCTCGACCGAGGCACGGGCGTAGCCGTAGATGATGCGTCGTGCTGCTGCTTCGTCGGGGATGCGGAACCGGCACGGCACCCAGACACCTTCGCCGGTCCGTGGGGTGAAGAGGCAGGCATACGGGCCATTGGGACCGCCGACGACGTACTCGCCTTGCGGCAGCATCGCCGTCGTCCACCATTCCGGGGCGTCGCCGGGTGCCTGGCCATCGACCATCGCGGCGTAGTGCGGGACCGCTGTGTCGGTCAGCCGGAAGAGAGCAGCCATCCGCCGGTCCAAGGCCACCAGCACGGATACGCCGAGCCGGCGGCCGTTCTCGGTGATGCGGTGCAGGCGCCGTGCAGCCTGTTCGGTGAACCCGAACGGATAGCCGGTCACCACCACCACGTGATTTGCTTCCGGTGACTCGTGCGTCTCGCGGTTGTAGGCGTCCAGGCTGGCGAACTCCCCGCGAAGGCAACGCTGTTCGAGCTCGGTCATGCGATTGCCGACCCGGCGGACCGCCGCTTCGATGTCCGCCGGGTCGGACCGCACTTCACCGTCCAGCACATGGCTGTTCAGTTCGATGAGATCCAGCAGCGGGCCGGCGCTGTGGCCCTGCTCCAGGGGGTCGAGCCAGGTGATCCGGAGCTGGCTCGGTGCCGACCGTGACATCTGGTCGACCACGAGAGCCCGGACGGTTTCGACCACTTTCCGGTAGGAGAAGGTCTGCTCGTCGGGCACGAGAACGACGCTGCGTTCACCGAAGTCGATCCGAGGCAGGATCGCTGTGTCGTGCCCGGGCAGCACGTCGACCTCCAAGAGCCAACGAGGAGCCGGGAGACGGCCGTGCCCGCGAGAGACGGACTTCGCCAACTGTTCGCCGATGTAATCGTCCTGCGGGAGAAAAGAATCCGGCAAGGACGTTTCGTCGTCTTCTCGCAGTCGACGAGCCTCATCGGCGGCAGCCGCTGCTGCCTTTTCGAGGTCCTGTCGAGTGCTGCTCACCGCATCGGTTGCTGACTTGAGGGCGTCTTGCCAGCTTGCGGCGACCTGGCGGAACACGTTCGCGAGAACGCCGTCCGGATGGTTCCCGCCGAACGGGCGTCCGTCGCGCCAATCGTCTAGCACGATGTGCTGCTGGATCAGTTGGAACAACTGATGCGTCGACACGCCGGCACTTCGCAGTGTGGCGCTGGTCGCCGAGTTGAGCAGACCGGCTTCCAGATCGGCCATGATCTGTTCGTCGGCGCGGGTCAACGCCGCCGCGTGCTCGGCGGTCGTGTGGTGCCGTCGGTGCAGGTCCAGTTGGTCCTGTACGATCCGGCACGCGAGCCCCTCCGGGCTCTTGTCAGCCTCGTCCGTCATGGTCGTCTGCCTGTCTGCTCGATGGTCAGGCCGTTCGTGGCTGGGAGAGGCCCTTGTACAGCTCGAGTGCCGATTGGCGCAGCGGTTCTGTCGTCGATTCGAGCGTCCTGCGAGCGGCGTGCGGGGCCAGGTTCGAGATCGAGATCTGCTTCGCGTCGAAGTCGCCAGGACCGGCAGTCCAGGTCTGGATGTACGGAACCACGCCGTCCAGACTGGTCAGGAGCGCAATCGCCTGGGCATTTGCAAGGGCGATATCAGTGCGGACGGCCATGCAGGCTTCCAGGTCCGCCGACGATGCGGCGGCGACCGCGGCGCTGCCCGCAGATTCGGCGCACGCTTCGCCGGCGGCGGTGCGTGCCGCGGAGGCGGCTGCCTCTTCGAAGAAGTTGTCCTTGTACTTCGCAATGACGGCCTCGGCTTGGCCCGGAAGTTCCTCGAGTGCACCGACGACGCGTCCGGCCGACTCGGCTGTTTCGAGGTCGCGTACCGCAGGAAGGCCGATGAGTGCCTGGTGGACCTCTCCGTACGTCGGAACGAGGGAGACCCATCTCGGCAACCAGATGTGCACGAGCCAGTCCAGCGTCGCGAACGCCCGCGCGCCGTCGTCGGCGGCGATGATGTGGCTTGTGTCCCGCCGGCCCCCGAAGATCTGCTCGCGGAGCTCCTCGTCGAGGACCTCCGACAGTTCCCGGCCGAAGACGTTCAGGAACGGTGATGCGGTCTGTGGCGGTTCGGCAGCGGCAGGCAGCGCCAGTTGTGTGGTCGGTGCGTTGGTGGCACCACGTTTGCGAAACAGGGACACGTTGCCTCCAGGACATGAGCGGAAGCCGTCGCCACGGTGGCGATCCATGTGCAAAGTTCCTCCGAGCAGTCGAGGATGCCCGGTACGGTGTTACAAGATCAGCACCACGAATCTGTGGCCAAGCAAGGGCAGCGGTCGAGTACCAACCGCGGTGAGCACGAGCGGGACATTTAGGTCATCACGTATCGCCGTCGGCGACGGTCTGCGCACTATTCTGCGCTCCGCGCCACGACAGTGGTGTCGTACGGTCGGACTCGAGCGAAGGTCGGTGCCACAAGGCGACCGCGGACGGCCAGACGCGCGCTCACGCCGATCAGCGGAGGTCCGACTACACCGTCGGCCCATCCCGTGATGACAGCAAGTGGCGGCTTCAGGTCCATCTCACTTAGCACCGCGCTGTCGGCGAGAGCGGTCTCGAGCAGCGGAATGGCCCGCTCGAGATGACCCGCCGGTGAGCCTAGCGACTACGTCCAGGTGACAGGGCACGACTGGAGTCGGAGGCTCAGAGGTGACCTACGCGCTCCTCGGCGCTGCCAGGCCGACCAGTTCGATCCGCACACTGCCGAGTAACACGGTGCCATCGACCACCGACCTTCTGGTGTGGACTTCATCTCGACCATGAACACGCTGAAGGGCAAGAGCGTGTTCCTCTCGCACAACTGGGCCGACAAGACCTTCGCACGCAAGCTCGCATGGGACCTCAAGACGAAGGGCTGCAATGTCTGGATCGATGAGGGCGAGATGAAGCCGGGCGACTCGCTCCTGTACAAGATCACAGCGGGTATCGAGAACATCGACTACATCGCGGTCGTACTGTCCCCGGACTCGGTCAAGTCCCGCTGGGTCGAAGTCGAGCTCGAAATGGCGATGACCAGGCAGATCGAGGAGCAAGAAGTCCGCATCGTTCCACTGCTGTATCGCGAATGCGATATACCGCTTTTCTTGCGCGGCAAGTTATACCTTGACTTTCGCCGCGAAGAGAAATATTCTCGAACGTTCGACCAGCTGTACTCCCTCCTCGTTCCAGAACGCGACCGACTGCGCTTGACCGCGAAAGAGGCAGCACGCTGGGTAAATAAAAATAGACATCCAAACGGTGAACTAGTTTCATTTTCACAGCAAGGCACATGGCAGCAATACATATCAAGCACCTCGATGCACGCCGGAGACTGGGTCGAGGCAGACGCGAAAGGGGGACGCAGCCGCACTTGGGTTGTGGAGTACTATAACAAGGCGGATCGCATTCACACCGCGTATACCGTCTACGATGGGGTCGTCAGCGAGATGCCCCGAACCACTGTCCATGGCGGCCACCGAGTACCGATCACCTTCAACTTCGTCGACTCCGACCGAGCGGTCAGCGAAGCTGAGCGTGCCGCACTCGCACAGCACTTCGTACCCAATGAGGACGACTACTTCGTGAACTGCCGATTGGTCTATACCAGAGACAGCGGCATCGCGTGGTTTGTCACCTTCCTGGACGAAGCGCTGCGCGCGCCAACAGCCTTCGCAGAGCTCAATCCGTATACCGGCGACTTGAGGGATATCGTCCGCCCGCCCAGCTAAGCCAGATCCACCTTGCGAACGAACATCCGCTCATGCCGCAGGTGGTGCGCGCGGGCTTGGGCGCCCGCTACGCCGATCGGTTGACTTTAAGCCCCTAGCGTGCGCTGCGGTGTCCGACGAGCGACCTTCCTTGGTCGGGTTTCTTGGGACTGGAGGATGTCGTGAGTCGAAGACGCATGCTGATCGCTCTGGCTATCGCCTTGCTCGCGGGGCTAGTTCTCGCGCCGATGGCCAAGGCGGGCACGGACGACTATCCGGCGCAGTGGCGCAACGTCGCCCAGGATTCGGCGATCGACTCGTGGGGTTACTACAACCGTGAGTGCACCAGCTTCGTCGCGTGGCGGCTGCACGCGCGCAACGGATTCGAGATGCCAAGGGCGATCGGCAACGCCGGCAGCTGGGGCCCCTGGTTCTCCGCGCACGGGTACGCCGTGAACGACACTCCCGGGGTCGGCGCGATCGCCGAATCGTCCGGACACGTCGCCTGGGTCGAAGCAGTGAACGGCGACGGCACGGTCACCATCGAAGAGTACAACTACAGCTACAACGGCACGTACAACGAGCGCCGGGTCGCCACATCGACGTTCCACTACATCCACGCACGCGACATCGCGGAAGTCGGCACTCGCCTGACCGGAGACGTCAACGGTGACCACAAGGCCGACGCCGTGGTCATGTACCGCGACAGCGGGTCGGCGTTCGTCGGACTCTCCACCGGAACCAGCTTCGGAAACCCCGGCCAATGGAGCTCCGGTCACTCGGTCGGTGCGAGCAGATACTTCCTGGCCGATGTCAACGGCGACGGTCTGGCCGACCTAGTGTCGTTCTTCGCCACCGCCGGCAACTGGTACGTATCGCTGTCATCCGGCAGCGGTTTCTGGTCACCGGCACAGTGGGCCGCAGGTCAGGCAGTGGGCACCAGCAAGCAGTTCCTCGTCGACGTCAACGGCGACAGCATGGCTGACCTCGTCACCTTCGACGCCAACACCGGTGACTGGTACGTCTCGACCTCCTCAGGCAGTGGCTTCTGGCCGCCCACGCGGTGGATCCAAGGCCACGGCTACGGAAGCAGCCAGCAGCTGGTCGGAGACTTCAACAGCGACGGGAAGGCGGACGCCGCGGTCTATTTCGCCTCGTCCGGAAACTGGTATGTCGGCCTGTCCACGGGCGGCGGCTTCGGCTACCCCGGACAGTGGTCTGCCGGGCACGGCATGAACAGCGCCAACCAGGTTGCTGCCGACATCAGCGGCGACCACCGAGCCGACATCGCCTACTACTACACCTCGGGCACGTGGGAAGCCAGCACCTCGTCAGGATCGGGCTTCTGGCAGCCGACTTACTGGGCTTACGGCCAGGGTGGCGGCTCCACCGATCAGTTCGTGGCCGACGTCAACGGGGACGGCATGGCCGACGAGGTGACCTTCTTCTCCTCCGGCGGCGACTGGTACGTCGATACTTCATCCGGCTCAGGATTCTGGGGACCGCCGCAGCTCTGGGTGCACGGGCTAGGCGCCGGTTCGTGAGGAAAAACCCGAGTCATGCTCACTTCGTGGACATCGGAACGGTGTCGTCGCACGCTCATCTATGCCTAAAGTCAGGTATGGACTGGTTGTCCTGTGCCACCGACACGCCGTCACCCGCCGCGTGTCGACCATCTGCTCATGTCGCCGACTGCGCTGGCGCGACGCTCAACGTACATCCGTTTAAATTCGGCCGATACTACGGCGTTCCCGGGTAGACGTCATCGTCTCCGTTGGTCGTCAATGCGGCTGGCAGGGGCAACCCGTACTTGTCACACAGGAACCGGGTCTGACAGTACCGCTGCGCGTCGGCGGCCACCCTGCCCAGAATCGCGGCGTTCATGCCCGCACCGATGAGGACGCCTACGACTGGTATGACCTTGGCAACGTCCTTGACAGCGACTCTGGAGCCAGCCGGGCTCAGCTGCTGCATCAACTTCTCGAGGGCAGCCAGGAGGCGATGGTCCGCGCGGAGTTTGGCCGACCACTTGATACGTCCCTTGACCGCGCTCGCCGCCCGCGCGGTCTCACGCAACGGCTCGACCTTCGTTGCTTGCGCTATGAAGGATCGCCGTACCAGGCGTTCGATGAATATCTGCTCGGCCCCGTCCTGGGCGTCGTATCCGTAGGAGTATGCGATGCGCGAGGCGATCGACACACTGAGAACCTGGACGACGAGAATGTCAGCTGTCATCGCCAACGGGATCCCGGCGACGGGGACCATCGCCAGCAGACCCATGGTGCCGCCCTCGAACGCGCCGGCGGTCCTCCACTTGAGGTTGTTGCGTGCCAGGAGCCGATCGCAAACTTTGAGGTCTTGTTGCCGTAACTCGGTGAAGCTTTCGAGTTCCAGGCCACGCTTGCGAGCGAGCTTCTCCAGACTTTTCGGATCGTTGAGTTCTACGGCCCAGGCGTTGACCAGTTCCAGCAATTTTACCGCGGCTTCAAGCACCGGTCGCACGGCCGCACCGGCCACCGTGTCGCCGGCGTGACGGATCGGTTGCTTGACAGCCTCCGGCACGGCGTCCGCGACGCGGCTCGCGGTGTTTCGTGTGAGCTCACCGGTGCGCTCAAGCGCGCCACTCGCCCAGTTCGGCAGGCCACGGCGGTTGCTGCGACGTTGCCAGTGCTCGTTGAGCGTTTCCCATACCCGTCTCTCGTACGCACTCATAGGGCCAACGCCGTCGACGGGTGGGCTGGAGTACGTGCTCAATGAGGCTCCCCTCTTGACCGTGACAGCTCCGACCATGATCGCACCACCACCAGCCAATATGCAGGGAGGCCGCAGCGCGGGGCCCGGAATCCGAGGCGACCGCCGAACCCTCGACGCAACCCGGACTCTCTGCGACCACTATCGACTGAACCGAGCAGACTGCTACAAGCCACCGAACCACCCACATCCCCAACGTCCGCTTATGCCGCGAATGGTGTGGAGCACCAACGCGTCTGGACCGGCGCGGGGGCCCGACAGTATTTCCTCGCACGAAGGTCACGCCCTTGTTCGTCGCAAGGTCTAGGACCGGTTCGCGGGTTGCCACACATGGGGGGCATTTTCCGACTAGCACAACGGGAGACCGCCCAGGCACACACGCTCCTACGGCGGACCATGACGCTGATTAAGCCATCTTGCTGCCGCGGCAGGTAGATTCGGGAATGATGGACGTATGTCGAGCAGCTCCGAGCCGGTGAACACCACTGAGCAGCCCAAGCCGCCGCCCGAGGACAAGACGTGGCTTGAGGTCGAGGATGTCCGCGGTAGCGATCCTGACGAGGAGGGCACCTGGCCCTTCGCGCGGCGCGATGAGTGATCAAGGCAAGACGTATGTGGCGTTCATCGAGGCCGAGTTGAAAGCCGAGCGTGAACGGCGTACGGGGCAGGAGGCGCGTGGTCAGGCGTTGATCACCACGTCGGGCGCGTTGGTCACCTTGCTCGTGGGGGTGGCGGCGGTGGTCAAAACGGCCGCGACACTGCGCTTCCCGCCGTCAGTGTCGATCACTGTAGGAACAGCGTTGCTGTTGTTCGCGGTGGCCGCGGGATGCGGAGTCGCGGTCGGATGGAACCGGCACTACGCCGTGGCAAAGGCGACCACGCTGACCAGGATGTTGACCGACCATTGGACGGACGACGAGGTGGACGCCCGCAACCACGTCGCGACCCTGCTGGTGGAGACCTTGGGGACCCTGCGGAGGGCCAACGAGCTCAAGGCCCGCTGGGTGCTAGTCGGTCTGGTCGTCCAGGTCGTCGCGCTGATCGCGCTCTGCGCGGCCGCTATCACGACGGTCGCGAACGCGTGAGAGGAAGTGGGCAATGGTCGCACGGCGAGCCGACGAGCTCAGTGGCCTGGGGCAGTGGGAGGAGGCGAAGTCCGCGTACGAGCGGCACCTGGCCGTGCACTCGGACGACGTCGACGCTCGGCATGGACTCGGCATCGCGCTGTTGAGCACGGCCGACTTGACTGACGCGATAGCGGAGTTCGGCCGGGTGCTGGACGCGGCGCCCGCGCATTTCATGGCCCGCTACCACCGCGCCGTGGCACTTGGCGCGCTCGAACGATATGACGAGGCTGTCGCCGACTTTGACCGGTTGATCACGGCGACGCCGGACATCTGGTATCTGTGGTCGGACCGCGGCGCCGTGCATTCCAGAGTGGGCCGTACCGATGACGCGCTGCGCGATCTGGCCGAGGCCGTCCGGCTCGCGCCGCAGGAAGGCAAAGCAAGGCTCAACCTCGGCACTGTGCTGGCCAGGGCCGGGCGTTATGCGGAGGCCCATCCGCACCTGGCTCACGCGGCTCGCGCGGGAACGCCGGGTGCGGTGAAGGCCCGGAACTCAGTACGGCGATTCTTGTTCGAGCAGGCAGACCGTGACGATATCCGGCTGGCCGCGCTGGGAGTGCTCGCCGCAGCCTCCGGCGACGAGGTCGCCGCACTCGCCGAGATCTATCCCTTCGTGCTCGCGGACGAGTTCATCGAGCTGGTCACCGGAGTGGCGAACGGGGGTATCGCCGGGCTACGGGCGGAGAGCTGGCGGCGGGTCGAGGACCTGCGGCTGCTTGTGAACGACGCACCGGATGAGCACCTGCCGCCTTCTTCGCCCACAGGCGACCCCGATTCGTACCGTCGGCTGCGGACGAAGTTGATCGAGCTCGACGAAAAGGGAGACCACGCGACAGCGTACGCGCTCGCACCGCGGGTCGTAGGGCTCGCCGCGGAGCAGTACGGAATCGCGTCCGCCGAGCACGCCCGGCAGCTGGGGAATCACGCGGTACTAGCGATGCGAGTCGGCAGTCCGGACGCGGATCGGCTGTTCATGGCAGCCCGTGACGCCCTGGCCGACGTGGATCGCGCCGCGCTGGTGCCGTTGTTGGTCAGCCGTGCGGCAGTGGCGCCGTCGAACGCCCGGGCATTCGCGGCGCTGGAGGAGGCATTGGCCGTCGTCCGGGACCCGGCCGCGGCCGTGGAACCACCTGACGTCCTGCGGGTCTATCGCGGATTCGGCACCGCGCTGATGGACGCGCACCGATTCACGGAAGCCGAAGACCTGCTGCGAGAGGCCGTAGCGGTCACGAAGGCGTCCGGAGACCCGCTCGCCACCTTGTGTTCCGTCTTGGGCGAGAGCATTTTCCGGCAGGACCGGGCCGCTGAGGCAGTCGAGTGGTGCGAGCGTGCACTGGAGATCCGCCGGGAGGCGCACGGCGAATCGCATGACCTGGTTGCCGCGGCGATGCGTGACCTCGGCCTCGTGCACCGGCAGGCCGGTGATGTGGGCGCGGCCGAGTCGTGGTTGAGACGGGCGATCGAGGTGTGGCAGCGCCTGCCCGGCCGGGACGGCGAAGTGGCGTCGGCCGAGGCGGACCTTGGGTTGCTGTACGCGGATGCGGGCATCGCCGCGAAGGCTCGCGCCGCCGCGATTCGCGCTCGGGAGACAGCCGGCCGCATGCGGGATCCACAGGACGAAGTGCTGGTCCGACTGGGCGAGGTCTACCAGCGTCTCGGCGACGAGGAACCCGCGCGCGAGGTACTGGAACGACTGGTGGAGCTGCGGCGTACGCGCGCACCGTCGTCGGCGGCGCTGGCCGATGCCATCAATTCGCTGGCGAATACGCACTACTGGGCCGGCCGCCATGACGAGGCGCTGCCCCTGTACCAGGAGGCGTTGGAAATCTTGCGGGCGGTGGATCCGGACGACGCGGAAGCCGCATTCGCCCTGCGCCACAACATCGCCAATGTGCTACACCGGGAAGGCCAGGTGGCCGAGGCTTTCGCCGCCCACGACGCCGCATTCGCCGAGTATCGGCGGCAGCGTCCCGGTGATGACCGCAAGCTGCTGCACGCGCTGGTCGCGGTGGCCGACCTGCATCTTCGAGCGGGTCATGAAGAACGAGCCGCCGAGCTGCTCGCCGACGTCCAGCCGTACCTGGGCGCCCATCCCGAAGTGCAGGCCGACGCGGCGGAGCGCTTCGCCGACGCCGAGGGCCGGGAATGGGCCCGCGACCTGGTTGAGCGCGCACAGGCGGCGCTGCGCGAACAGCGGCCGGACGAGGCCGAGCACCTGTTCGGCCACGCCCTGAGACTCGCCAGGGCAGACGACGACGTCGCCGCGATGAAGTTCGGGCTCGCCCGGGCTCGCGTCCTGCGCGGCACCTCGGCGGGTGTCGTCGAGCTGCTCTCCGATTCGCTCGCTCTCCGGCCTGACGACGCCACCCGCGTGGAACTGGCTGGTGCCTTGATCCGCGCGAGCGAGCATGACGAGGCGAGAGAACTGCTGGTCACTGTGGTTGACCAGGGTGATCAGCAATACCGTGGACGCGCTCTGAGCGGCCTGGGGCTGGTGGCGCAGCAGACCGGCGCGATCGAGAACGCCCAGCAGCTGTTCCGCCAAGCCCTGACCATCGCGGACGAGGAGAACGCCGCGGAGAACCGGGTACTCGCCCGCCAATTGCTTACGCTGGCACTCGTACGCACGCACGATCTCCTCGAGGCGTACGACGTCGCGGCGGCGGCGGTCCACCTGGCGCGGTCGTCGTTCGGCCCGGAGCACCGCCTCACCGCCGTGGCGGAACTGGCCTTCGCCCGCGTGCTCGCCGCGGACGGACGCCACACCGACGCCGAGACGGTGATTCGGCACGCATACTCCACGCTGATAAGGACGTGCCGCCCGGAGCACCCCGAAGTCGTCATGGCCATGAACGACTTGGCCACGAGCCTAGTAGACCAGGGCGAGCCCCACCGCGCCGAACCCTGGTACCGGCGGGCACTGGCCGCCAACGCCGAACTGAACGACGTGACGATCGCGACCATCGCCAGGAACCTGGCCGCGGCGTACGGGAATCTCGGCGACCTCGCCACGGCGCGAAAACTCCTCGCTGATGCACTCCACCGAATCCACGCCGACCATCCCTCCTATGGTGAGACGCTCGCCATCCTCGGCCAGGTCGAGCTGGGCGCCGACGACCATGCCGCGGCCGCCGGACACTTCGTCGAAGCGAGCCGGCTCCTCGATGCCACGCTCGGCCCCGAGCACGAGAGCAGTTTCACCGTGAAGGGACACCTAGCGGAGTTGTACCTCCGCATCGGCGCCAGGGACACCGCCCTCTCGTTCGCGGCGTTCGCCGAACGCGTCGCCCGAGCGCGCTACGGTCCGCACAATGCTGCGCTTGCACCGCACATCGCCAATTTGGCGCGATGCCGCGCGTTCACCGGCGACCCCGCTGAAGCCGAACGGCTCTACCGGCAGGCGCTTGACTTGGTCCCGTCTTCACGACGGTATCTTTCGGCCCTGACCGAGCTGCAGATCGCGACCGGCGCCCGCGACGACGCGCTGGCAACCATCCAGCGGCTCATCGCCCAAGAGGAGGAAGAGCTACCGCGCATACTCTCCCGTGCCACCGAATCGCATCGAGCCGCCCGGTTCGCGGAACTCGAGCGCGTCGTTGACGCCTATCTGACCCTGGTGGTGGCAGGCGACGATCCCGAGCCGGCAATGGTCCGGCACGCATGGGAACTGACGGTGCGATACCGAGGACTCGACGCCGAATTCCTGGCCCTGCGCAAGGACACACCGGATTCGGCCGAATTACGGCACGACCTCGCGCAGGTGCGTGCGGACATCGGCCGTGCCGTACTCTCGAACACGGTCGATGCCCTGCCCCACCTTCGGGAGCGACGTGACGAGCTGGAAAGGATCCTCGCAGCCCGGGTTCCGGGGCACCTGCTTGCCGACCGCATCGGCAAGGTTGACATCGACGCGGTTATCGCGGCGTTGCCAGTCGGCACCGCGCTGATCGACGTCGTGCGTACCCAGCTGATCGACTTCGACAACGTGGCGCTCGGCAGGCCACTTGCCTCCGGCAGCCACGAGCTCGATCGCACGTGGCTGAGGCCTCCGGCCCGCTACCTGGCGTTCGTGATCACCTCTGTCATACATGTGATCGACCTCGGTGACGCGGACTCGATCGACGAGCAGGTCGAGCATTTCCGCGCCTCGCTTTACCGGCGCTCGCCCGACGCAGCAGCCGCCGAGGCACTGCGGACGATGCTCCTGGCACCGGTGCTGCGGAACCTCTCCGCCGAGCGGCTGCTGGTGGTGACTAACGGTCCGCTCACCGGACTGCCGTGGCAAGTCCTGCCGACCGGTCCCGACCATCTCCTGGTGGACAACCACACAGTCAGCTACCTGTCCTCACCACGGGAAGTGTTGCGCTGGCGCCCGCAAGAGGCGACCACACCGTCGATTGTGCTCGGCGACCCGGACTTCGACCTGGACATCACCACTCGCCGGCACGGTATGCGACGGCTGCCCGCAACGGAGATCGAGTGCACGGAGGTGGCCGGACTGCTCGGCGTCGAACCGCTGCTGCACAGGGAAGCCGTCAAGTCAGCGGTGCTCGCTGCCCGTTCGCCGCACGTGCTCCACCTGGCAACACACGGCTTGTTCCTCCCCTCTGCCAAGCCACCGGAAAAGGATGACGTCTACTCCCAGGTTCATCTCCTAGACGTCCCTGGCGAAGGTCGCTTTGTTCTTCAGGCAGAACGCCGCCGTCCCGACAGACCGAACGTCGATCCGTTGCTGTCATCCGGCTTGGCATTGGCCGGGTTCAACGCATGGCTCGGCGAGCACCCGACGCCACCCGGTACCGACACCGGCGTGCTGACCGCCGAAGAGGTGTGCACGCTCGATCTGAGGGGCACGCGGCTGGTAGTTCTATCGGCCTGCGAAACCGGGCTGGGCAATCACCGGCCGGGGGAAGGAACGGTTGGCCTGCGCTGGGCGTTCGCGGTGGCGGGTGCACGAGCAATCGCCACCACCCTGTGGAAAGTGCCGGACGTGGCCACCCGGGAACTGATGGTGCTTTTCTACGAACGACTCCTGGCCGACGAGCCGATACCGGACGCGTTGCGCTCAGCCCAGCAAAGGATGCGTGCACGCGGCCACGACATAACCGTTTGGGGAGCCTTCGTCGCACACGGCGAGCCGGCGGGCATTCTTCACCGACTACCCACACACAAATAGTCAACTGCCCAACGTCCGCTCTATGCCGCAGAGCGTGCGTCTCGTCTCGGCACGCCACGCTCGGCAGCTCAACGCAGGGCCAGCCACGTGAGTGACGTAGCTCGTCACTGTGGGAGCTCCGGCTGCTCGGCGCCGCTCAACTTTATGCTGCTCGGCTGGCTCCAAGCCCACGGTCGCGGTCGGCCGCACAGCAGTTCGAGACGAACGCGGACAGTTCTCTCACTAATTTCACTGGGGCACAGCTGGGGCAAAGCCCCTTCCAGAACCGCATTCAACCGCGCTGAAGTCCGTTCAACTGCCCCAGACTGCCCCAGCCGACCTGCTGATTCACCAAAACCGCAGGTCAGAAGGCCTTGCGCACCTCACTGGCAGTGAGGGGGTCACCAACACGCCCTGAGACTGTCCTCCATACCTAGCCGCCACGAGGTACGTCGATCGCGGTCACGAGAGCGCGCAGGCAATCTGCTAGTCGCGAGTAGGAGTCTCGTCAGAGGCGCCCTAAGTGATGCCGAGCTGGCCACTAGCGGCAGAGGGCGTCAGCAGTAAGGTCAGGCTCCAACGAGTGCAGAACGCCAGCGGCGTGGCAGTTGCGACGAAGCCGGGGTGCGTCCCTAGT
The DNA here is from genome assembly GCA_033793495.1 of Streptomyces sp. MN03-5084-2B. Taxonomy (GTDB): domain Bacteria; phylum Actinomycetota; class Actinomycetes; order Mycobacteriales; family Pseudonocardiaceae; genus Amycolatopsis. The sequence continues at coordinate 56,362 of JARAWT010000036.1, forward strand.
TGTAACCGTTCCAGGACTTCGCGGTGGATAATGGCTAGATGCCTGTTTGGTTGCAGATAACTCTGCCGATCATCACCGCACTTCTCGGCGGCGGGGTCGGCTTCGGATTCGGGCGCCTTGGTAAGGCGCTCGATCGCCGCCAAGATCAAAAGGATGCCGAGGCCGCCCGTGCACGAGCTGAGGAGACGCGACGGCCAGCGTTCGCTGTCGAGCACGTCCGTGGCGCGCTATACCGGCTGGTGAACATCGGAGACGCCGACGCTACGCGCGTGCGCTTCTCCGATCGGGACGAGTCGTACGCCCAGATCCAGTACCGCCCGGAGCGAATCTCGCTCGGCATCGGCGCTGCGCACGAGTTCGGCATCTTGACAGCGGAAGAGATGCCCCTTCCCGGACGTGTGATGGTCATGTGCGACCAGTTTGACAAACCCGTACCGGCCCGGGTGCCGCTATAGATCATGTGCGGGCAGCCTGAGCTCCCGAGCTAGTTGAGCATGATCTGCTCCGTGTCGCGACGAAGATATGAGCTGACCGTCTGCAACACTCCCATCGTGGAGCTCGACGACCTGCTCAACATCATGGACCGGACGGCAGCGAACGTCGCGAAGCTCGAAAACGTCTGGCGCAGAGCCGAGACGTTCATCCCGACCGGACCCGCACGAGGCTCACATCCTGAGTACGACGACCTTCGACGCGCCTGGTTAGACCTTCTGGCGGGTCTGCCCGAGATCGATGGCTGGACCATCACCTCCGGACTGCCTGATATCGATGAGATCGGCGCGATTTTCATCGACTGCTTCGAGATCGATGTTCCCCCGATCGCGGCATATGAATTCGGGGAACAGCCTTCGAAGGATCTGGCCGAGTATCGGTACAGGCTCAACCGTGCTCGTCGCCGCGCTGCCCGCCGGCGACTCAACGAGCTGACTTCGACCATCGACGCCTCACTGCCCGTTCTGCTTGTCGGTGTAGCTCGTGACTCTCCGACGAAACTGGAAGGTCCGGAACCAGACAAGGTCAGGGCCGCGGTCGATGAGATTGAGCGGCTCTTGGGAGACACGGCCAAGCGCCAGGGTCGCTGGAGTGACCTCCGCCGTCATCTGCGCTTCAGCCAGGGCCACGATTGGCACGACATCGCCGAGTTCGATTGGCCGAGCGTGCGTTCCGACATCGAGGCTGGCGCACTCGCCGACAACGACCCACTTCCTGTTCCAAATGTTGATCTCGGGCAAGCCGCTGCAGGTAACCTGACCGGAAGCGCCACCGTCGCTCTTCCCTGGGACCGCCTTGATGACGACGGCTTCGAGCGCCTGCTGTACGACCTGCTTCGAAGCTTCTCCGAACACGAGAACGTCCAGTGGCTCATGCAGACCAGAGCCCCTGACCGAGGACGGGATCTCTCGCTGGACCGAGTCCTTCGTGACGGCACCGGCGGCGTGCGCAACGAGCGGGTCATCGTCCAAGCCAAGCACTGGCGCACGCGATCCGTCCGCCCCACCGACGTGGCGGACACCGTCACGACGGTCAAGCTGTGGGAGCCACCCGTGGTCCGCGGTCTCATGATCGCGACGACCGGTCGCTTCACAGCCGATGCGGTGAGCTGGGCAGAGAAGCACAATGAGACAGGAGCTTCGCCTCTTATCGAGCTCTGGCCCGACAGCAGGCTGGAGACGCTTCTCGCCCAGAAGCCTCACATCGCTGCCGGGCACGGCCTTCGGTGAGCTGCCGAGTTCCTCCTGCCCGTCAGCGCGAACTCGCGTCTCGCCGAGGGGACGGCGACTGGCGCATTGAGGTCGATGGCGGAAGAACTGCGTTAAGTTTGTCGAGACCGTCGCCACCTAGGTTGTCGACGACGTACCGAACGGTTTTCAAGTAGGCCCGGTACTTCAGGTAGCTGAAGGCCGGCACGGCCACGCCCGGCAACGCGGCAGTAAGGATGTTCAAGAGCATGCTTGCAGGACCCTCCAGGGGATGGTCCTGGTGCTCATCTCCAAGCGGCTACGGCCGGCGCTCTCCTGTGACAGCTGGGGCGCTCAGACGCCAACGGCCCGGGCAGGCCTCGTTGTAGCTCGAGCAGGCGATCTTGGATTGTGGTCATCACTATACCGAACCTGGCTCCCCCAGTTAGGTCCGCGCAGACCAGTCCGCGTCGGACGCGATGATCGTTCGGCGGGCATACCCGCGTTGGATGGCCATCTCGTAGTGGTTCAGCCAACCCTCCGTCGGCGACGACGGCGGAAAGTCCAAAGCCTCGATCATCCCCTGCAGAAGCCCGATGTCGACGCGCGCGGTCCCGTGTCTGCAACTCGTGGTCATGAACTCCTTCGAGCCGCGACCCCCATCCCACGCCCAGTTGACGATGGCAGCCGAGTTCTGGCCCGCATGAGCCCGAGCCAGCCAGACATACTGAATTCTTGCCTTCGGGTCCCCCTGCCGGAAGACGCGGCCTAGCAGACAGCCTCTCATCGGACACCGGAGCACGAAGGCAGTCAGCCGCTTCTGCGTCACCGGGTGAAGATCCGAAAACCACACCGCGAGCCTCTCCGACGCCTCCTGCCAGTTCCGACGGTTCTCCAGCGTCCGCATCGGTTGTCCGTCGCGGTTGCGCATGTTGACAGGATCAGCTTCGTCACTCCGCACGAACTCACGCGTGCGGGCACCTTGAGGAGACTCCCTGAATTTGACCCGTTCGCGGCGGGGACCTCGGCCCATGAAGGACAGCTTGCCCGCTTGGCGCATCCGAGGCACGTCCGTCGCCGTCAGCCCCGGTCAGGCCAGCCCGGCTCCAGCGTCATCGAACGACCCAAACGACCCCAGGCATCCCGACGGGACGCCGTGCAGGGCACCAAGGCACAAGTCGGCAGCACCGTCCCACGCACCCCTGTGAACCGGCGTCGGTGGCCGACCCCATCCTTGGACGATCGTCAAGATAGACACTAAATCGCCCCTACTCAGGGGTAGCAAAAAAGCCCAGGTCGTTGACCTGGGCTTTGCTCCCCCGCTTGGACTCGAACCAAGAACCCTCCGGTTAACAGCCGAATGCTCTGCCAGTTGAGCTACAGGGGAATGTGGCTCACTTCCGGTGCCGGTCTCTCCGACCGACAAGAAGAACTTTAGACCATGCCCCGGACGTGCCTCACACCACCCCCCACTTAGCGCAACCGCCCCCGTCCGGCCGGTTTTCCTGGACAATGGACAGTCGGACGACCTAACGACGGAAGGCGTGGACGCGGATGAAGAAGTTCCTGCTGGGGGCAGGCCTGGGGTACGTACTGGGCGCCAAGGCAGGCCGGGGGCGGTACGAGCAGCTCGTGCGCACCTACCGCCGGGTCGTCGACCACCCGATGGTCCAAGGCGCCGCGGGGGTGGCGCGCGCCAAGATCGGGGAGAAGTTCAAGCGCTGACCCGGGCCACGAAGAACACGCGGCGGAACTCGAACCACGTGACGCCGTCACCCCGCGTGGGGTAGGCGGCGTCCAGCAGGGGCGCCAGCGAGGCGCGGAACTGATCCCATTCAAGATCGGACAGCGCCGCGCGGATCGGGCGCAACGCCGTTCCCGCGATCCACTCCAGCACCGGCGAACGCCCGGTCAGGGGCTGGACGTACGTGGTCTCCCAGGCGTCGACGGCGCAGCCCGCGTCGGCCAGGAGGTTCGCGTACTCCAGCGGGGCCGCCACCGCGTCGTCCTCGCGCAACACCACCTCGGCCAGGCGGGACGCCCACGCCGGGGACGCCGCGAGTTCGCGCGTCAGCACGTGGGAAGGCGCGTTGAAGTTGCCCGGCACCTGCACCGCCAGCCAGGCACCCTCGGGCAGTGAAGCGACCCACCGGCGCAGCAACGCCGCGTGGTCCGGCACCCACTGCAGGACGGCGTTCGACACCACGACGTCGGTGTCGGGTGCCGGCTGCCAGTCGCGGACGTCGAGCAGGGCCGCGTCGAGGCCGCGAGCGCGGGCCGCCGTCACCATTTCGGGTGAACTATCGCTGCACTCCAGGGTCGCCGCGGGCCAGCGGTCACGGAGAGACACCGTCAGGTTTCCCGGACCGCAGCCCAGGTCGACGACGCGCCGCGGCGACGAGGCTCCGATGCGCGCGATCAGGTCGTAGAACGGCCTGGCCCGCAGGTCGGCGTAGTCGAGGTACTTGCCCGGATCCCACACGGCCGCCTCCCGGATAACAGTACGCCTGTACTGAGTACGAGCGTACTGCTACTCCGCCGGGTTGACCAGCTTCGCGGCGGCCTGCTCGGCGATGGCCTCGACCAGGGCGACGTCGGTGCCGGGGTCCGGCCGGACCTGGAGGACGGTGCCGTCGCGGCCGGGCACCTTGCGCTGGACGAACCACGCTCCCCCGCTGCCGATCTCCTGCCGGTGCCGCGAGCGGACCGAGCCTTCGACGCGCTGGTAGGCCTCGCGCGGGACCTTGCCCGGCGCCGGCAGCCGGAACCGCACCGGCGGGAGGTCGGCCAGCACGACCGCCGCCCCCGCCGTCCCGGCCTCGGACGACTCCGTCAGCGTGAAGACGCCGTCCGCCCAGGCCGCCTTCGCGACGAGGTGCCAGCCGACGCGCCGCGCTCCGTCGTCAGAAGGGATCCACAGGCCCAGCGCCGTCACGACCAGGTGACCGCCGCCCTCGACCGGGGCGCTGTCGACGACCTCTTCGCCCGGCGCCAGAACCCCGGCGAACCCGTCGGGCGTGCGGTCGCCCAGCAACCGGCGCAGGAGGCCCATCTCAGCCCCACGCGCCCGCGGCGGCCTGCTCGCCCAGCGACTTCTTGTACTGCTCCAGCGCGACGAGGTCGCCGAACAGCGCGCGGTAGTCGTCCGGCGCTTCGACCGGCGACAGCCGCTGCAGCTTGCCCTTGATCTCCGCGATCTGCCGGCCGACGAGCCCTTCCTGCAGCCGCGCGAGGATCGACGAGATGTACCGCGAGTCGACCTCGTCCTTGGCCTGCAACGGTTCCACGGCCAGCTCCGACAGCACCCGCCGGACCGTCCCTTCCGGACAGTGCGGCGCGGCCGCGTCCAGCAGCGCCGGCCCGGTCAGGCCGGACCCCGCGCCGCCGGCCTTCAGGACAGCCTCGTGGACGGCGACGTACACCGGGTGCGTGAACGCCTCCAGCGGCAGGGCGTCGTACTCCGGCCCGGCGATCGCGGGCTGCTGCAGCGCGGCCTTCAGCGCCTCGCGCTGCACGGCGAACCGCGGGTCCTTGGGGGCCGGGCGGGCGACGTCCTGGGTGGGCGCGGCCGGTGCCGCCTGGGCCCGCGCCGGCTGCCGGAGGGGCGCGCCGCCGCGCTTGTCGGACGCGCCCGCGCTGCCGCGGACGCGGTTGACCACCTGCGCGACGTCCTGCCAGCCGACCCACCAGGCGAGCTTCGACGCGTAGCCGTCCCGGGCCGCACGGTCCTTGATCGACGCCACCATCGGCACGGTCTTCTGCAGCGCCGCGACCTGCCCGTCGACCGAGTCGAGGTCGTAGTTCTTGAGCGTGCTGCGGATGACGAACTCGAACAGCGGGGTCCGCCGCGCGACCAGGTCCTTCACCGCGCTGTCGCCCTTGGCCAGCCGCAGCTCGCAGGGGTCCATGCCGTCCGGCGCCACCGCGATGTACGTCTGGCCGGCGAACGTCTGGTCGCCTTCGAAGGCTTTCAAAGCGGCCTTCTGGCCTGCTTCGTCGCCGTCGAAGGTGAAGATGACTTCGCCGCGGAAGGCGTCGTCGTCCATCATCAGCCGGCGAAGCACCTTCATGTGGTCCTCGCCGAACGCCGTACCCGACGACGCCACCGCCGTCGGCACGCCCGACGCGTGCATCGCCATGACGTCCGTGTAGCCCTCGACCACGACGACCTGGTGCCGCTTCGCGATCTCGCGCTTGGCCAGGTCGAGACCGAACATGACCTGGGACTTCTTGTAGATCGGCGACTCGGCGGTGTTGAGGTACTTCGCCGAGATGCGGTCGTCCTCGAACAGCCGCCGCGCGCCGAAGCCGACGACGTCGTTGCCGACGTCGCGGATCGGCCAGACCAGCCGCCGGTGGAACCGGTCCATCGGGCCGCGCTGGCCCTCCTTCGACAGTCCCGCGGTGAGCAGTTCCTTGACCTCGAACCCGCGGTTGAGCAGGAACTTCGTCAGCTTGTCCCAGCCGCCGGGTGCGTACCCGCAGCCGAACGTCTTCGCCATCGACGCGTCGAACCCGCGCTCGGACAGGAAGTCCCGCGCCGGGCGCGCCTCGTCGGTGACCAGCTGCTCGGCGTAGAACTCCTGCGCGAGGCGGTGGGCCTCGACCAGCCGGGTGCGGCTGCCGCGGTCGCGCTGGATCGTCGCGCCGCCGCCCTCGTAGGTGAGCCGGATGCCGACCCGGTCGGCCAGCCGCTCGACGGCCTCCACGAACGAGATCAGGTCGATCTTCTGGATGAACTTGATGACGTCGCCGCCCTCGCCACAGCCGAAGCAGTGGAAGGTGCCGTGCGCCGGGCGGACGTTGAACGACGGGGTCTTCTCGTTGTGGAACGGGCAGAGGCCCTTCAGGCTGCCCCCGCCGGCGCGGCGCAGCGCCACGTACTCCCCGACGACCTCGTCGATCCGGTTCCGCTCGCGCACCTCCGCGATGTCGCTCTCCCGAATCCGTCCTGCCACGCCACCCACTCTAGTCTCGCCCTTTGCGGCACACTCGGGGCATGGCCTCCACGCCCACCGCCCAGGACACGCTCGCCGCGGAGTTCGCCGAGCACCGCAGTCACCTGATCGGCGTGGCCTACCGGCTGACCGGCACGCGCGCCGACGCCGAGGACGCCGTCCAGGAGTCCTGGTTCCGCCTGGCCGGGCTGGACGACGCGGGCCGAGCGGCGATCCGCGACCTGCGGGGCTGGCTGACCACGGTCGTCGGCCGGATCTGCCTCGACCGGCTCAAGTCGGCCGCCGCGCAGCGGGAGCGCTACGTCGGCAACTGGCTGCCGGAGCCGGTCGTCACACCGTTCGGGCGGCCGGTGAGCGAAGACCCCCTGGACGTCGCTGTCCGCGACGACGGCCTGCGGATGGCCGCGCTCGTCGTCCTCGACAAGCTGACGCCGGAGCAGCGCGTCGCCTTCGTCCTGCACGACGCCTTCTCGGTGCCGTTCGCGGAGATCGCGGACGCCCTCGGCGTCTCGGTCGACGCCGCCCGCCAGTACGCCTCCCGCGGCCGCAAGGCCCTCGCCGACGCCGACCCGGCACCGCGCGTCCCGCTGGAGGACCAGGCGAAGATCCTCGAAAAGTTCGTCATCGCCCTGCAGCAGGGCGACGTCCGGGCGATGACCGAGCTGCTGGCCCCCGACGTCGTCCTCATCGGCGACTCGAACGGCAAGGGCCGGACCACGCGCCAGCTCATCGTCGGCGCGGACAAGATCGCCCGGTTCTTCGTCGGCCTCACGAGGAAGTACCCGTCCGGGGTGCTCACCAGCGGCACGCCGGTGCTCGTCAACGGCGACCTGGGCGTGTACCTCGCCCCGCAGCCGGCCCGCGAAGGCCTCTTCGCCCTCGACGAGCACGTGCAGGCGATGACCGTCCGCGACGGGAAGATCGTCGCGATCTACGACGTCGTCAACCCCGACAAGCTGGCCCGGATCACGCGTCCCGGCGCTTGACCCGGACGATCCCGGCCGCCAGCAGGAGCGCGGCGAAGACCCCGAAGTAGGCCAGCGCCCAGCCCGGGCTCAACGGCGAATCGGACAGGACACCGGCGTTGCCGCCGTCCCGGCCCGCGTTGGCCTCCCCGCTCCCGCTGAGGAACTTCGTGACGGCGTTCAACGGCAGCCACCGGTGGATCGCCTGGCCCGCCCGCGGGATCAGCAGGACGACGTTCTCCGCCATCAGCGGGTAGACGACGAGCACGGCCACCGCACCGGCGGTGTAGCGCACGAGCAGGCCGACGCCGACCCCGCAGACGGCGGCCAGCGCGAACACCGGACCGGTCCCGGCGACGATCCGCCAGTCCGCGGCGCTGTCCAGGGCCAGGTCGGCGTCCGGGGCGAGGATCCGGGCCGCCAGCCAGGCGGTGAACGCGGCCGCTTCGCCGAGCAGGAAGGCGTATCCGGCGACGAGCGCGGCCTTGGCCAGCAGCACCGGCGTCCGGCTCGGCACCGCCTGGAAGGTGCCGTGGATCGTGCCGGACTGGTACTCGCTGGTCACCGCGAGCGCGGCCAGCACCAGCACGGCGACCAGCGCGAGCTGGTAGCCGAACTGGGTGCTCGCCACCGTGGGCGGCAGGTGGGCCTCCCCGGCGCGCAGCGCCGTGATCACGGCCGGGAAGACCAGCGCGACCAGGGTGAAGAGGCCGCACGTCCAGGGGGTGGCGATGCTGAAGAGCTTGATCCGTTCACTGGCGACGAGGTGCATGCGCAGAACGGTCCCGCGGCGGCCCCCGCTCGCGCGTCCCACCGTGGTCGGGTTCGGCGCCTCCTACGGGAGCGGGACCCGGCACGCGTCGCCGGAGGTGAACCCCTGGTCGGCGATGCCGAGCGCGCTGTTCATCCGGGCGCGGGAGTTCTCCAGCGCGATCTGGTAGGTCAGCTCCAGGACGCCGTCGCGGCCGAACTCGCGCTCCAGCTCGGCGACCTGCTCGTCGGTCACGGCGACCTGGTCCCCGGACATCGCGTCGGCGTAGGCGAGCGCCAGCCGCTCCTGGTGGCTGAAGGCGGGTGAAGTGGCGTAGCCGTCGATCTTCGTGAGCCGCTCGATGTCGAGGCCGTCGTGCTTCTGCAGCATGGTGCCGAAGTCGACGCACCACGAGCAGCCGATCCGGGTCGCGACCCGGTAGACGGCGAGCTCCCGCACGTTCGCCGGGATCTTCTTCGACGCCCGCTCGGCCAGCAGCTCGTGCACCACGGACGTCCGCAGCAGCCCGGGGTGGTGCGCGGTGACGGCCATCGGCTCGGGCACCGCACCGAAGCGGCGGCCGGCGATCCGGTAGGCGAGCTTGGTGAAGAGCCCGGCCTCGGACGTCTTCTTGGCGGGGATGCGCGGCATTTCGGTCTCCTTCGTCCGGCGTCTACGGGCTGGACGAGACGGCGCCGGCGGATGTGACGACCGGCGACGTGAGCCACGCCACCAGCATCGTCGCCGCGGCCGCGGCGAACACGACGGTGAGTCCCGGCGCGGCGAGCCCGCCGGTCGTGGCGAGCGCGAGCCAGCCGAACACCGCGGCTCCGGCCAGGCCACCGGCCTGCCGGGCGAAGGTCAGCGAACCCAGCGTGACGCCCAGCAGGTGGCGCTGAGCCCGCGTTTGCCCCAACACGGTGTACGCGGAGGTACAGACGGCGAAGGCCGCGCCGATCGCGAACAAGCCCGGGGCGAGGAGCCACGGCGTGCCTCCCGAGGCTGCCGCACCGGCGATCGCGGCCGGCCCGGCCGTGCCGAGCAGGCAGCCGAACCGGCCCCACGCCGTCATCTCCGGGTAGCGCCGGGCCAGCGCGGCGAAGGACGTCGACAGGACGAGCTGTCCCGCGGTCATGGCGACGAGCAGCAGCCCGGTGGCCGCCGCACCCGCGCCCGAGGCGGCGACCAGGGCGACGTAGGTGAAGGTGCCGTAGAGCGCGGCGCCCGCCAGTCCGTTGACCACCACCGCGCGCTTGAGGACGGCGTCCGCGAACACCTTCGGGGAGATGAGCGGGTTCTTCGTGCGGCGCTGCCGCCGGACGAACAGAACTCCCGTCACCAGGGTGGTTCCGAGCAGGATCGGCGTCCACAGTGGACTCCTGGCGAGCGCGTCGACCGTGCCGAGCGCGACGACGGCGGCACCCGCGACGGCCAGCAGCGCACTGCTCGGAACGTCGAACTTTTCCTTGTCCCGACGCCCTTTCGCGGGCAGCCCCCGCAGGCCGAGGACCAGCGCGGGCACGCTCAGCGGCAGGTTGACCAGGAAGATCCACCGCCAGCCGGGGCCGGCCGCGAGCAGCCCGCCCAGCGGCGGTCCGCCCAAGGTGGCGGCCGCGAAGACCGCCGTCTGCCAGCCCTGGCGGCGCAGCAGCTCGTCGCGGTCGAACAGCTCGCCGAGCGCGCTCATCGCCGTGACGATCAGGCCGCTGCCGCCCAAGCCCTGCAGCGCCCGGGCGGCGATCAGCGAGCCGAGATCGGGGGCGGCGGCGCACCACGCCGACGCGGCGGCGAACACGAGGACCGACAGGGCGAACGAGATCCGGCGGCCGTACAGGTCGCCGAGCCGGCCGTGCAGCGGCGTCGCGACGGTCAGGGTCAGCAGGCCGGCGGCGGTGACGGCGACGAGCCCGGTGCGGGCGTGCAGGTCGGCGCCGATCGACGGCAGGGCGGCGGTGAGGACCAGGCCGTCCAGCTGGGCCATGGCCATGCCAAGCAGCAGGCCGGCGTAGGCGAGGTTCCGAGATGCGTGCATAAAGCACACGTTATAACGTGCCTTATGCACACATCAAGCGAGGGTGGCCCGGCCCTGTTCCGTCTGGTCCGCCACTGGGCGCGCCAGTGGGCCCCGGACGTCGTCGAGCGCTTCGACGCCGCCGCCCCGCCGTCGTGGACCGTGCCGAACCTGTTCGTCATCCAGGCGATCGACGGCACGGTGGGCGACGAGGTGACCGTCGCGGACGTGGCGCGCCAGCTGGGCATCGACCGCTCGGTGGCCAGCCGGATGGTGGCCGAAGCGGCCCGAGCGGACTTCGTGGTGCGCTCGACGTCGCCGCGGGACGCGCGCCGCGCGGTCCTGACCCTCACCGAGGCCGCGAAGGAGTTCCTCGACGCTTCGCGCGCCCACCAGCGTCAGGCGTTCGATGCACTGGTGGGCCATTGGGCGGAGGAGGACCGCGAGCGGTTCGCCGGCTACTTGAGCAGGCTCGCGGACGAAGTGCTCGGCTGAGCCAGGATCGCGTTCAGCGCTTCCCAGGCGTGCCAGGCCCGGGTGACGCCGAACTGGGCGTTGAAGCGCAGTGCCGCGCGGACGTCCTCCGGCGACGCGCCACCCCGCAGCGCGCGCCCGACGTGCGTGCGGAAGGTGTCGGCCAGGGTCTGGTAGTGGACGTCGACGCTGAGACTGACCAGGCCACGCTCGCGCTCGCCGAGCGTGCCCGGCCCGTGCCCGGTCCGCATCCGCGACTGCAGGTCGAAGTAGCCGGCGAAGTGCGGGTCCAGCCCGGCCACCCGGGCCCGCACCGCCTCCGGCAGCGGGCTCGGCGCCGCGTCCGGCCCGGTCGACACCAGCTCCGCAGCCAGGGGTTCGGCGTCCGGGCACGCGAGGCCGAGTTCCGCTTCGAACTCGGCGATCCGCTCGATACCGGCGGTCGCGGCGTGGTAGCCGCAGTCGTACGAGACGAACCGCAGCAACTCGCGGATGTCCGCAGTGGACACCCCGGCCGCCAGGCCGGTCCGCACGTGTGCCGCGAACGCCAGGCCGAGGCTCGCCTGGCAGACGTCGGCCGTGACGCACAGGAACGTCTTCTCGCGGTCGGTCAGCTCGGGGATCGACCGGACGTACTCCGCGGTGGCCCCGGCCATCTGGGCGAAGACCGGGTCGAGGACGGCAAGCTCCGATGGCGTTTCGGTGGTGGTCAAGTCGTGCTCCCTCAGGTGAATGAACGTTCGTAGCGCTACAGCTGTAGCCCAAATCACGCTACACCTGTAGCGCAATGGGTGTCCAGCTACACTGGGCGATGATGGAAGAGACCAGACGCCGCCCGAACGCCCGCGGCAAGGGCGAGCTGCTGCGCGAAGAGATCGTCACGGCCGCCGTCCGGATGCTCGACGAGCTCGCCGACGACGAGGCGTTGTCCCTGCGGGCGGTCGCCCGCGAGGTGTCGATCGCGGCGACGTCGGTCTACCTGCACTTCCCGGACCGCGACGCGCTTGTGCTGGCCGCCATGCAACGCTGCCACGAGGAGCTGGTCGGCGTCGGCGACGAAGCCGCCGCGGCGGCTCCCGGCCCGGCGGCCGCCCTCCGCGCCCGGATCCTGGCGCAGGCCGCGTGGGCACAGGAGCATTCCGGGCTCTACAAGGTGCTCCACGAGAGCAAGGTCCACCGGCGGCACGGGATGCCGTTCAAGGAGATCATGGTCGCCCGCACGATCGAGGCGGTCCGAGCGTGCATGGACGCCGGCGTGGCCCCGGCCGACGATGCCGCCGTGGTCGCGATCGACCTGCGGACCGCCGTCAACGGCATGCTGGCCCAGCGGATCAACGAGCCCGACCTGCCGTGGCCGCCCGCGGTCGAGCAGCTGGACCGGTTCCTGGTCAAGCTGGTCGGCTTGCGGCCGTAGGGGCCGGCTACTCCCCCGTGCTGCCGTCGATCGACTCGCGGACCAGGTCGGCGTGGCCGTTGTGGCGGGAGTACTCCTCGACCATGTGGACCAGGATCCACCGCAGGGGCGGCGTGCTGCCGTCGCGCCGGGAACGCCGCGCGCGCTGCGCCAGGTCGCCGTTCGCCATGGCCTCCGTCACCGCCGCCCGCGACCGCTCGACCGCGGCAGCCCAGAGTTCGCGCAGCTGCTCCGGAGTGTCGTGCGCGGCGGAATCCCAGTCCCAGTCCGGCGTTTTCGTCCAGTCGACCGCGTCGAACGGGGCCATCCGGTCACGGCCCTGCAACACGTGGGAGAACCAGTGGTCCTCCACGTAGGCCAGGTGCTTGAGCAGGCCGCCGAGCGTCATCGTGGACGGCGGGTGCGTCGCACGCAGGGCCGCGGCGTCCAGCCCGGCGCACTTCCAGGCCAGTGTCGCGCGGTGGAAGTCGAGGAAACCGAGGATCGTGGCGGTTTCGTCGCCGTCGAGGGGCGGCTCGGGCCGCCCCTGTTCGTCCACAGTGGTCACGACGCCGACGCCGTCAGCGGGCGGACGTCCCAGATCCACACCCCGCCGACGAACTCCGCCGGCTTGCGCAGCAGCAGCTCCACAGTGGACTTCAGTGCTTCCTGGTTCTGCCGCGGCCCGACCACGAGCACGCTCGCTTTCCAGGCCCGCAGGTCCGCGAGCGCCTGGGTGCGGTCGCCCTCGCCGACCTCCGCGGCCTGACCGGTGCGCTCGACCTGGGCGAACAGGTCCGACGTCGGGAGCGGGACGGCCCCGTACCGGCCACGGCGGTCGTCCGGGGACGTCGGGCCGACGAAGTAGCCCTCGGGCATCGGGTAGCCGAGGCCCGCGTCGACCTGCCAGTGCAACGGCTCGGCCTCCCCCGTGCTCGGCAGCGGCACCGGCACCAGCGAACCGCCCGGGGCGACGTACTGGCGCCAGATCCCGTCGGCGAAGAACGGCGGCGAGAGCGGGCGCTGGTGCGTCACCAGCTCCGTCGGGGCGATCGGCAGCAGCACCGCCACCACCGCCCCGATCCAGATCATCCGCAGCGGGAAGACGGGCTTGCCCTCGAGCGGCGCCGGCAGCTGGGCCGCCGCCGTCCAGACGCGGTGCGTCGCGATCGCCAGGAGCGCGCCCACCACCGGGATGCAGCCCATCGCGAGCCGGGACTCGAGCACCGAGTCGAGCAGCGGCAGCTGGCCCAGCCACTTCCACGGGCCGGCGATGCCGGTGTCCTCGTGCGCCACGGTGATCTCGATGCCCAGCGAAAGCAGGGCCATCAAGTACATCGTGATGGCGAGCGCCCGCGAAACGACGTCGCGCCACAGCCAGATCGTCAGCACCACCACGAGCACGATCAGCGGCCAGCCGAAGAAGGCGTTCTCCTCGGTGCGGTTCATCGAGACGTCCGCGGCCGCCTCGGGCGCACCGGCGACCGACTGCGTCGCGAACCGGGTGAACGCCGCCGTGTCGTTGCCCGCCGAGCCGTGCAGCAGCGAGTGGAAGCTCTGCGGACCGAAGAACTGCCAGTACAACGGGAAACCGGCGATCAGCAGGGCGACGACCGCGCCGACCCCGACGCCCTTGCCCAGCGGCGCCAGCATGCCGCGGATCTCCGCGCGGTGCGGGACCAGGTAGGCGACCGCGAACACGAGGAAGGCGAGCGCGAAGATGGCCAGCGGCTCCTCGCCCAGCAGGATCTGCCACGCGACGAGCAGCCCGAGCACGATGCCGTTGCGCACCGGGCGCTCGTTGTGCGCGATCTGGATCGTCTTGAGCGCGATGAACGGCAGCACGAACAGCACGACGAAGTTCGGGTGCGCGTTGCCGTGCGAGATCATCGGCGGCGCGAAGCCGCAGAACGCGCCGCCGATCGCGGCCGCCGTCCGGTTCGGCACGAGGTGGCGGGAGAACACCCAGTACCAGCCGGTCGCGGTGCCGGCGAGGCCGGCGGTGAGCACGATCGCCCAGGTGAGCGTCGCGCCGAAGGTGAGGGTGAGCGGCGCCAGCGGGATGTTCAGGCCGAACATCGCCGCGTTCGCGGCCATGTTGACGCCGCGCGGGTAGTTCTGCAGGTCCGTGGTGAACGGGTTCTGGAAGTGCAGGACGGCCTTCGCGACGACCGTCGAGTACCACTCCCACTGGCTCTGGTCGGCTCCGCCGTTCCAGAGGTAGCCGCGCTTGAGGTCGAACCACAGCCCGTTGTAGAGCAGGATCGTGAACAGCAGGAACCCGCCGGTGATCGCGGAGTCCTGCCACGCCCAGCGCTTCGGGCCTTCCGGAAGCTCGGGAGCGGGCGGCACCAGCTCGGGGACGGCTTCGGACTTCAAGCTCACGGTTCGACCACCCTGGCGAGGAAGTAGAGCGCCCCGGTCCCGGCGTGCCGGACCAGCAGCAGGAACGGCCGGTCCACCGTCACGGCGACCGGGTCGTCGATCATCATCGAGGCGAGGCGCATGACCAGCGCGGTGGCGGCGGCCCCCTCGAAGCCTTGTTCGTCGACGCGCAGCACGGCCTGGTGCAGCACCTCGGACACGGTCAGCCGCGGATCCGGCGAGAGCCCGGCCAGGTCGGCGGCGTCGGTGAACATCGTGGACACGCCGAGGCCGCGCAGCACGCCGGCGAGCTTGCTGGACACGTCGAGCGAAATCTTGGGGAGCGAGAGCTCGATCCGCTTGAAGCTGACCTTGCCGAGCAGGCTCGTCAGTTTCGCCTGGTCGAGCTGGGCTTCCGCCTCCGCGAGGTCGCCGTCCGGCAGCAGCACGACGGCCTGCAGGCCACCGGCCCCGGCCAGCTGCACCGCCTGCCAGCCGTCGGCGTGCGCGTAACCGAGGTTCTCGCCGAGCCACATGGTCGGCACGTCCCGGGTGCCGGAAGGCGCGTGGAACGGCGCGTCGCTGGTGTTGGCTTCGCGGAACGGCAGTTTCCACGCGGCCTTCAGGTAGAGCGCGTTGACGAGCACGGCGGCGACGTCGGCATCGATCGAACCGGGCGGCAGCAGCTGCGGGATCAGCCCGCGTGTGGTGCGCTCGACGTCGTCGTTGATGAGGGCGCGAGCGGCTTCGGGTTCCTTTTCGAAGGGCGCGCTCGCGACGGCGGCCCCGGGCCATTCGGCGAGCGCAGCCTTGAAGGAGTCTTCGAGCGGCAGCCGGTCGTCGGCCCACAGCGTGTTGGCGACGGCCAGCTCGGCCTGCTCGTCGCCGACGAGCTGGGCGGCCTCCCGCAGCAGGACGGTCTGCTCGTCCGGGTCGCCGAGCAGCGCGGCGAGCTCCTCCCGGGTCCGGCCCCGGGCGGCGTGCGCGGCGAGGGTCAGCGCGCTGGCCACCGAATACGGCGAAAAGCAGGTGTTTCCGCCCCCGGCACCGAGGGCCGCGTGGACGGCGAGGGCGAACCGGAGGTGGCTGTCCGTGGCCATGCGGGCGAGACTACCGGAATGCCGCCCCCCTCCGGCCGCCCACGCGCAACTCCACCCGAGGATGCCCATTCCCCCGCGAAACTTTCACGGTAATCGGCCGTGCGCCAATGGGCATCTCGCGTGATCGACCGGGCATCTCGCGTGATTGAGCGGGCATCTCGCGTGATGCCCCGCCAATCACGGGTGATGCCACTCGGGTCACGGGTGCTCAGCGGTGGTGGCGGGTCACGTGCCAGGAGTACCAGGCGTGGGCCTGGGCGTCGGTGAGGGAGGCGACCTGGTCGACGACCACGCGCAGCAGGCCGGCGTCGTCCGCGGCCGCGTTCCAGGCCGGGACGAACAGGGGGTCGAGGGACTCCGGGGCCCGGCGGGCCAGGGCGTGGACCAGCTCGGCCAGCAGCTCGCGCTGGCCCTCCTGCATCGCCAGCCGGCGGCGGTCGCTCATGACGTACCGCAGGGCCAGCGCCTTCAGCAACGCCACTTCCGCCGCCACCTGCTCCGGGACGCACAGGTTCGCGCCGTACCGCACCAGCGGTCCCTCGCCGAACTTCTCCCGCGTGCCGGTGACCGCCGCGGTGGTGAAGCGGCCGACCAGCTCGCTCGTCAGCCTCTTCAACGCGACCTGGGCGCCCGGCGACCCGTCCGGCTCAGCCGACGCCAGCGCCGCCACCACCGGCAGCGCCAGCAGTTCCGCCGCCGCATCCTCCAAAGTGGACACCGACTGCGCGGAAAAGTGCTTGGCGGCGGCCTCGGCGACGGCCGCGCGCTCGTCCGGGTGGGCGAGCACGCGCAGCTTGATCCGGCCGGCCAGCACCCCGTCCTCGACGTCGTGCACCGAGTAGGCGACGTCGTCCGCCCAGTCCATGATCTGCGCTTCCAGGCACCGCTGCTCCGCCGGCGCGCCCGCGCGGAACCACTCGAACACTCCGGCGTCGTCGCCGTAGACGCCGTACTTCACCTGCCCCGGCCGGCGCGGCCACGGGTACTTCGTGGTCGCGTCCAGGCACGCGCGGGTCAGGTTGAGCCCCACCGGGTCACCCTCGGCGGACAGCAGCTTGGGCTCCAGCCGGGTGAGGATGCGCAACGTCTGCGCGTTGCCCTCGAACCCGCCGCACGCCGCGGCCACTTCGTCGAGCGCGCGCTCCCCGTTGTGCCCGAACGGCGGGTGCCCGATGTCGTGCGCCAGCCCGGCGGTGTCGACCAGGTCCGGGTCGGCGCCCAGCTCGTCGGCGATGCCCCGGCCGATCTGGGCGACCTCCAGGGAGTGCGTCAGCCGTGTGCGCGGGACGCCGGTGACCTCGGCGCCCTCCCCCGGCCCGACCACCTGGGTCTTGCCGGCGAGCCGCCGCAGCGCCGCGGAGTGCAGCACCCGGGCCCGGTCGCGGGAGAACGCGCTGCGCCCGTCCGCCCGGGCGCCGGGCAGCGCCGCACCCTTGGCCGGCTCCGGCAGCAGGCGGGCGGTGTCGTGCTCGGTGTAGTTCACGTGACCAGCGTAAACGCGCACACCGACAAAAACTCAACCCAGGAAAGTGGCGAACAGGTCGTCCGCCGGCGTCTTCGTCAGCCGGTAGTACAGCAGCGCGCCGGTCTCGCGGACGATGTACCGCACCTGGGTGACGCGCTCCTGGACGATCGGCCCGCTGTGCGTCGGCGCGGTCCAGGCGTCCAGGCCCAGGTCGTCGGCCATGGTGCGGGCGCGGAAGGAGTGCCACGGGTCGCTGACCAGCACCGCCGTCCGCCAGCCGCGGGCTTCGACCTGCTGGGCGACCGCGCGCAGGCTGCGCAGCGTGTCGCTGCCCTCGCCGACGGCGAGCGTCGCCGACGCCGGCACCCCGCGCCGGGTCAGCCAGAGCTGGCCGGCCCTGGCCTCGGTGAAGTTGTCCTCGGCCTTCTTGCCGCCCGCGGTCACGATCGTCTTCGCGACGCCGGTGTCGTAGAGCTGCTTGGCCTTCGCCAGCCGGGCGGCGTAGATGTCCGACGGCTTGCCGTTGTACTGGGCGGCGCCCAGCACCACGATGACGTCGGCGGCCGTCCGGTCGTTCTCGCGGGCCACCTGCCAGACCCGGAACGCGGTGCCGCCGACGAGCGCCAGCAGCATGAGGACCGTGCCGAAGGCGATCCGGCGCGCCCAGTTCGCGAGCGACGGTTTGGTGCGTTCAGCGGTACCCATCCACCCCATTCTTTCAGAAGCGGCTCAGAGCCAGCCACGCTCCTCCGCGACGCGCACCGCTTCGGCCCGCGTCCGCGCGCCGGTCTTCCCGATCGCGGCCGACAGGTGGTTGCGGACGGTGCCTTCGGAAAGGTGCAGGGCCCGGGCCACGTCGGCCACCGTGCTGCCGTCCTTGGCCTCCCGCAGGACGTCCCGCTCGCGCCCGGTGAGCGGGCTGGCCCCGGTGGCGAGGGACTCCGCGGCCAGCGCCGGATCCACCACGCGCAGTCCACTGTGGACTCGGCGGACGGCTTCGACGAGCTGCTCCGGCGGTGCGTCCTTGACGACGAACCCGGCCGCGCCCGCCGCCATCGCCCGGGCCAGGTAGCCGGGCCTGCCGAACGTGGTGCAGATGATCACCCGGCACGACGGGAGCGCCGCGCGCAGGTCGGCCGCGGCCTCCAGGCCGTCCTTGCCCGGCATCTGGACGTCCAGCAGGGCGACGTCCGGCCGGGCCTCGCGCGCGGCGGCCACCACCTCGTCGCCGGAACCGACCTGCCCGACCACTTCGATGTCGTTCTCGAGGCCCAGCACGGTGGCCAGTGCCCCGCGGACCATGGCCTGGTCGTCGGCCAGCAGCACCCGGATCAAGCGAGTCCTCCCGCGGGTTCGGCGCGCACGGCCGGGGTGGCCGGGCTCGGTTCGGACGGTGGGATCTCCGCCCGCACGGTCAATCCTCCCGCGGGCCGGACGGACGTCCGCACCGTGCCCCCGGCCGCGGCCAGCCGCTCGGAAAGCCCGCGCAGGCCGTTGCCCGCGACGACGTCGGTGGCGGTGCCGTCGTCCTCGATCTCCAGCCAGTTGTCCCCCAGCCGCACGCGCACCCGCTTGGCCCCGGAGTGCCGCAGCACGTTCGTGACGGCTTCGCGCAGCACGTAGCCGAAGGTGGGCTGGAACTCCGGCCGGACGTTGTCGACGGCGTGCGGCAGGTCGGCGTCGATTTCCGCGGCCCGCAGCGCCGCGCGGGCGCCGACGAGCTCCGCCGACAGCGACACCTCGCGGTTCGCCGAGACGGTCGCGCGGACGTCGGAGAGGGCACTGCGGGTGAGGCTCTCCACCTCGCGGATCTCCTCGACCGCGCGCGGGATGTCGCCGGCGCTCTCCAGCACCCGCCGGGCCAGCCCCGCCTTGACGGTGATCGTGGTGAGGCTGTGCCCGAGCAGGTCGTGCAGGTCGCGGGCCAGCCGCTCCCGCTCGTTCGCCACGGCCAGCGTGGCGATCTCCTCGTTCGCGCGTTCCAGCCGCCGGACCGCGCGCACGAGGTTGCCCATGAAGAACATGGCGAGGGTGATCGACCCGACCGTGATCAGGTCGCCGTAGTTGTCCACGAACCGGCCCTGCGCCAGCAGGACCACCCCGCCGACGGCCAGTGTCGACAGGTCGATGATCACCGACCAGGCCGCCGGGACCAGGAACACCAGCACGGCCGTGCCGTAGAGCAGCACGAACGGAGTGCCGCCGGCCACGGCGAGCGAGCCGAGCCCCAGGAGGTTCATCGCGATCCCGAACACCAGCCGCACCCGGCGCTCCCGGCCGAAGAACACCGGGAACGCCAGGTAGCACAGCGAATACGGGTAGATCAGCAGCCCGGTGACCACGGCGTGGACGGTCACCTCGGGCCCGGCGAACAGCGAACGCGTGACCGGGATCAGGAACGGCAGCAGGAACGCGAGCGCGAGGATCGGCCAGCGGATGCCGCGCGGCCCTTGGCCCTTCGGATCCGGGAGAGGATCCTCCCACCACGCTTCCCTGGTGTTGAGGCCGAACTTGCCCCGCTTCGGCTTCGGCTTCGCCATCGTCGTTCCCCTCCGGCCCTCAGACGCGGGCGCTGTCCTTACGGTAACGCCTGATCACCAATGCCCCCAGCACGACCGTCCACGCGCCGAGCACCCCCGCGGCCTGCGGCAGCGACACCACCATGTCGGTGGTCACGGCGGGCCGCGCCACCTGCAGCACCCAGTACGTCGGCATGATCTGGGCGACGTCGTGCATCCAGCCCGGCATCGACTCGATCGGGATCCAGAGGCCGCCGAGGAAGCCCATGCCGAGCGTGACGAGCATGTTGATCGGCTGCATCGAGTCCGGCGTGCCGAACTGGCCGAGCAGCAGCCCGAGCAGCACCAGCGGGATCGTGCCGAGCCAGATGCCGGCGAAGATGCGGACCCAGCCGCTCGCGTCGACGTGCACGCCCTCGGCCAGCACGCCCAGCAGCGGCACGAGGACCAGCGCGGGCAGGCCCACGAGCATCCCGGAGATCCCCTTGCCGGCCAGGTAGCCGGTGCCGGTCAGCGGGGTCAGGCGCAGCTGCCGCTGCCAGCCGACGGCTCGCTCCAGGGCCAGCCGGGCCCCGCTGTTGGTCGCCGCGGCGAAGACGCCGAACGTCATCATGTTGATCATGATCACGGCCGCGATCTGCGCGTGGTCCGGGTCGCTCGCCTTCGTGAAGACGTTGGTCTGCAACAGGAACATCAGCACCGGGAAGGCCACGACGAAGATCAGGAAGCGCGGCGCCCGGAAGTTCCGGCGGATCTCGGTGAGCAGGTAGGTGGCGTTCATCGCACGGGCTCCGCGGTCTCGTCGGCGGTCAGGGACAGGAAGGCGCCTTCGAGGCCGACGGCGCTGATTTCGACGTCGTGCACGGCCGGCACCGCGGCCTTGAGCGCCCAGAGCGTGGCGTCGGAGTCGGCGCTGGAGATCGCGACGCGGTCGCCGCGCAGCTCGAACTCCTTGACGCCGGGCAGCGCGGCGATGACCGCGTCGGTGGCGCCCGGGACGGCGGCGCGCAGGGTGCGCCCGCCGGCCAGCGCGCGGACCTCGGCGACGGAACCGTCGGCGACGATCCGGCCGCGGCGCATCAGCACCACGCGGTCGGCGAACTCCTCGGCCTCTTCGAGGTAGTGCGTGGCGAACAGGACCGTGCGGCCGGACTCGGTGAAGGAGTACATCGACTGCCAGAACTCACGCCGCGTCCCGACGTCCATCGCCGCGGTCGGTTCGTCGAGGATCAGCAGGTCGGGGTTGCTGACCAGGGCGACGGCGAACCGGACGCGCTGCTTCTGCCCGCCGGAGAGCTTGTTCGCGCGGCGGCCGGCCAGCTCCTCGACGCCGGCGGCGCGCAGGGCCTCGGCCACCGGCATCGGCTTGCGGTGCAGGGCCGCGACCATGCCGACGGTCTCGCCGACGGTCAGGTCGTCCATCAGGGCACCGCCCTGCAGCATCGCGCCGATCAGGCCGGCGCGGACGGCGTCGATCGGCTTGCGGCCGAACACGCGCACTTCGCCGGCCCCGGGGCTGCTCAGGCCGAGGATCATGTCGACGGTGGTGGACTTGCCGGCGCCGTTGGGGCCGAGCAGGGCGACCACTTCGCCCGGGGCGATCGTCAGGTCGACGCCGTCGACCGCGTGGACTTCGCCGTAGTGCTTGCGCAGGCCGGTGAGGTGGATCGCGGCCCCCGCCGCCACCGCCTGGATGTCTGTTTCTCGCATGCCCCCAGGCTGCCGCCCGGCGGGCCCGGGACCCCGGATCGTGCGTCACGACTTGGCCGTGACAGGTGTCAGGGGTGCCCGGGCCCGGGCGGGGTCAGCAGCCGATGAGGCGGCCCGCCAGGTAGGACTCGAGCTTGTCGATCGCGATCCGCTCCTGCGACATCGAGTCGCGCTCGCGGACGGTCACGGCCTGGTCCTCGAGCGAGTCGAAGTCCACCGTGACGCAGTACGGCGTGCCGATCTCGTCCTGACGGCGGTAGCGGCGGCCGATCGCCTGGGCGTCGTCGAAGTCGACGTTCCAGTGCTTGCGCAGCGTGGCGGCCACCTCCTTCGCCTTCGGGGTCAGGTCGGCGTTGCGCGACAGCGGCAGCACCGCGACCTTGAACGGCGACAGCCGCGGGTCGAGCTTGAGCACCACGCGCGTGTCGGTGCCGCCCTTGGCGTTCGGCACCTCTTCCTCGACGTAGGAGTCGACCAGGAACGCCATCATCGAGCGGCCGACACCGGCCGCCGGCTCGATGACGAACGGCCGGTACCGCTGGCCCGAGGCCTGGTCGAAGAACGACAGGTCCTGGCCCGAGTGGTTCGAGTGCGTCGTCAGGTCGAAGTCGGTGCGGTTGGCGATGCCCTCGAGCTCGCCCCACTCCTGACCGGCGTTGAACGCGAACCGGTACTCGATGTCGACGGTGCGCTTCGCGTAGTGCGAGAGCTTTTCCTTCGGGTGCTCGAAGTGGCGCAGGTTCTCGGCCTTGATGCCGAGGTCCTTGTACCACTCGGTGCGCTGGTCGATCCAGTACTGGTGCCAGCGCTCGTCCTCGCCCGGCTCGACGAAGAACTCCATCTCCATCTGCTCGAACTCGCGCGTCCGGAAGATGAAGTTGCCCGGCGTGATCTCGTTGCGGAAGGACTTGCCGATCTGGCCGATGCCGAACGGCGGCTTCTTCCGCGACGTCGTCTGGACGTTGGAGAAGTTCACGAAGATGCCCTGCGCGGTCTCCGGGCGGAGGTAGTGCAGGCCCTCTTCGGACTCCACCGGGCCGAGGTGGGTCTTCAGCATCATGTTGAAGTCCCGCGGCTCGGTGTACTTGCCGCGCGTGCCGCAGTTCGGGCACGGCACCTCGGACAGGTCGTTCTCGGTCGTCTCCTTGCCGGTGCGCGCCGCGAAGTCCTCGGCGAGCTGGTCGGCGCGGAACCGCTTGTGGCACGAGAGGCACTCGATCAGCGGGTCGGTGAACACGTTGACGTGCCCCGAAGCCACCCACACCTGGCGCGGCAGGATCACCGAGGAGTCGAGGCCGACGACGTCGTCGCGGCCCTGCACGACGGTCTTCCACCACTGGCGCTTGA
The DNA here is from genome assembly GCA_033793495.1 of Streptomyces sp. MN03-5084-2B. Classification (GTDB taxonomy): domain Bacteria; phylum Actinomycetota; class Actinomycetes; order Mycobacteriales; family Pseudonocardiaceae; genus Amycolatopsis. The sequence continues at coordinate 79,098 of JARAWT010000036.1, forward strand.
TGTTGTCCTTGAGCTCGACCCCGAGCGGCCCGTAGTCCCACGCGGAGCGGGTGCCGCCGTAGATCTCTCCGCTGGCGAAGACGAAACCACGGCGCTTGCACAGGCTGATGATCTTCTCAATGGTGTTCGTGGGCACTCCACGCTCCGAAAAGCTTGCGGGGACGGTTCAGGACTGAACGTCCAGGGTATCGGCCGGGGCCCACCGCTTTTCGCGCAGGTGAGCCTACGGCCGCGACACCAGCGACGCCGTCACGACCCGGTTGTCCTCGTACCCCTCGCTCCCGCCGACGTACTCGCCGCCGCAGGTGACCAGCAGCAGCTTGTGCGGCCCGTCGGGGTTGAACAGCTGCTCGGACCGGCCGGCGAGGTCCGTCTTGTGCACGGTCTCGGCGGCGTCGACCCGGTACACCCAGGCGCCGCCCGCGGCGTCGGTCAGCTTGACCTCCTGCCCCGGCTTGACCTGCCAAAGCTCGGTGAACGGGCCCTTCTTGCCCTTCCAGTTCACGTGCCCGGACAGCAGCGCGACGCCGTGGTCGGCGCCCAGCCGCGCGCCCCACCAAGCGGCCTCGTCGATCCCCTCCGGGATCTTCAGCGCACCCGCGGCGTCGAGGTCCTCTTTGATCAGCTTCGCGGTGCCGCCACCGGGCAGGGACAGCCGGTCCGGGTCGCTGCCGGTGTCCTGCGGGGCACCCTGCGGGGCCGGCTGGTTCGCCACCGGGACGGGCGTCCCGGCGCCGTTCGCCACCGCGGGTTCATCCTTTCCGGTGAACACGAGCAAGGTCACGACGAGGGCGGCGACCACGAACGCCCCGGCGACGCCGACGATCCACCAGCGGCCGGAGCCCTTCTTCGGCTCCGGGTTCTGCTGCTGCATGGGCTTGTGCTCCTTCGTTGTCACGGCCAGTGCCTGTCATTCCCAGTGCACGGACAGGCATGCCGCGAAGGGCCCGGAAGGTTGCAGCGAACTCGATCAGCCGGTGGGGCGCGTCACCAGCCGGGCGGTGACCAGGCGGTTCTCGTCGTAGCCCTCGGTGCCGCCGACGTAGTCGCCGCCGCAGGTCACCAGCACGAGCCGGTGCGGGCCGTCCTGCCCGAACCACCGGGCGGCCTGGGCCGGCAGCGCCTCCTTCGGCAGCGTGACGACCTCGTCGACGCGGTACACCCACCGGCCGCCGCGCGCGTCGACGACGCTGACCTGGTCGCCGGCCCGCATGCGCCACAGCTCGTCGAACGGCCCGCGCCGGCCCTCCCAGTTCACGTGCCCGGACAACAGCGCCGCACCCCGGGCCGCGCCCAGCTTGGCGCCCCACCAGGCCGCGTTGCCGAGGCCGCGCGGGATCGGCAGCACGCCGGTGTCGGTGAGTTCGGTGCGGACCAGGCGGGCGGTGGCGCCGTCCGGCAGCCGGACCGTGCCCGGCCGCTGCTGGGTGGCGGTCTCGCTGTCGGCCGGGAGCACGGCCGGTGCCGCGTTCTCCCCCGGCAGCGTGCCGGGCGGAGGTGCCGCCGCCTGCGGCGTCGCCGTCGGCGGCAGCCAGGTCAGCACGACGATGCCGGCCGCGAAGGCGGCCACGGCCAGCGCCGCCGCGACGGCGGCCAGCGCGGTGCGCAGCACCTAGTCCGACCCGGTCTTGCGCCGCCGGCCCAGCAGCAGGGCGACGGCGGCGAAGAAGACCCCGGCGAAGAGCAGGCCGATCCCGAACGGCACGCGGGAGCCGTCGCCGTCGGTGGCAGGCGCGGCCGCGCCCAGGTAACCGGCCGGGACCTGCGTCGGCACCGCGGCCTGCGTGGCCGTCGTGCCGCCCGCGGGAGCGGCGGACTTCGCGACGAAGCCCTTCGGCACCGAGCAGCTGACCCCACCGAGCACGATGTTCGTCTTCACGTCCTGCAACGCGGCGCCTTGGGCGTCCTTGACGTGGGTGGTGATTTCGACCCGCCAGCCGGCGACGGCGGTGAAGTCGCCCGCGCGCCAGCCGTCCTGGCGGATCAGCTGGTCGAAAGCGGTGACGCGGATCAGCTTGAGGTCGGAAACGGTGGTCGCCCGGTCGGCGTTCGTGATGTCACCGGGCGGGCCGAGCCGGAGGTTCTTCAGCTCGAGACCGGCGTTGCCGCCGGGCATCGGCACGATCCCGAGCCCACCGCCGGCCTGGCGCACCCAGAGCCTGGTCACCGCCGAGGCGGCCGAAAGCTTGGCCGGGCCGGTGCACTCCACCGACGTCTTGGCGCCTTCCAGCACGAGCACGGTGTTGTCGGCCGGCTTGGTGCCGCCCTGCCAGTTGTCCCGCAGCGCGTAGTTGGTCTCCGCGGCGGCGGTCGGCACGGTGGTGGCCTGCAACGCGGCGAAGACGTCGTGGTCCCGGCTCGCGACCCCCGGCGGGTACGGGTTCTGTGACGCACTGTAACGACCGAGGGCGATCTGGTAGTGCCCGCCGAAGGTGGCGCGCTCGCCGTCGTCCTTGGGGACCGAGACGCGGTCCGCGCCGAGCTTCGACTGGCCGGGCAGCAGCGGGGACCGTTGCGTTTCGGTGATCAGGGCACCGCCGCGCTGACCGTCGTCCCCGATCCGCACCGAGGCGATGTTCGCGAACGAGACCGGACCGGTCTTCTCGTCGACGGCCTGGGTCTGCGCCCCGGCGACACCCACGCCGACCAGCGGGAACACCGCTACCGCCAGCGCGGCTGCCTTCGTCACGAAACGCGTCATGTCTCCCCACTGCTCTGCTCGGGCGGCTCGCCGGCGGCCGGGAAACGGCGAAACGCTCCGCGACAACCTTGCACCGTCCGCCACCACATGCGAAGCCGCAGGGACAATATCCCACGAACTCACCCGAACGGGGTAATACGACCGGCCGTACCCCGCAGCTCGGCGCCGAGGCGGGGGTCCCGGACGGGGGAACACTAGGATGGGCGGCACCGTTATCGGCAATGACTACGGAATTCATGGTCGCGGGCAGCGTGGAGGTGGGAATGGCGACGGTCACCGGGAGTGGCGCCCAGCCGGGGCTCGCGGACTGCACCCCGGCGGCCGAGGCGGCACCGGCCCACCCCGCGCAGTCGGTGCTGACCGACGCGGGTGACCTGCTGCGCGCGCTGGCCGCGCCGGTCCGGATCGCGATCGTGCTGCAGCTGCGGGCGGCCGACCGGTGCGTGCACGAGCTGGTGGACGCGCTCGACGTCGCCCAGCCGCTGATCAGCCAGCACCTGCGGGTGCTGAAGACGGCCGGGGTGGTCCAGGGCGAGCGCCGCGGCCGCGAGGTCGTCTACCGGCTCGCCGACGACCACCTGGCGCACATCGTGGTCGACGCCGTCGCCCACGTGCAGGAAGGAAAGTGATGAGCACCGCCGCGTCGCGCAGCCAGGCCCCGGTCCCCGGGCGCCGATCCACCCGGCAGCGATCCGCGGTCGTCGAGCTGCTGAGCACGATCGACGACTTCCGTTCCGCCCAGGAACTCCACGACGAGCTGCGCAAACGCGGCGACGGAATCGGCCTGACGACGGTGTACCGCACGCTGCAGTCGCTGTCGGAGGCCGGCGAGATCGACGTGCTGCGCACCGATTCGGGCGAGGCGATCTACCGCCGGTGTTCGGCGCACCACCACCATCACCTGGTGTGCCGCCTGTGCGGCCGGACGGTCGAGGTCGAAGGGCCGGCGGTGGAGCGCTGGGCCGAGAAGATCGCGGCCGAGCACGGTTTTTCGGAGATTTCGCACACGGTCGAGATCACCGGCACCTGCGCCGAGCACTAGACGAGTAAGTCCTAACTGATCAGTGGTCGTAGGCGATCAATGATCGGGTGATGGGCTGGCCGGTGGCGCGGTTGTGCCAGATGGCGGCGGTCAGTGCGAGTACGCGTTGGGCTATGCGTGCGGTCACGCCGTCGATGGTGCGGCCGCCGTGCAGTTCGAGGTCGAGCTGGCCTTTGAGTGTGTCGTTGACCGATTCGATCAGCTGGCGGACGGGTTTGAGCAGGTGCTCGGCCGGGTGCGGGGTGCGGTTGCGGTAGTTGGGCCGCAGTAGCCGGACCCCGCGTGCGGCGAGGAATGTGTCCAGTTCGCGGGAGACGTAGCCCTTGTCCGCGATGATGAGCAGTCCGGGCCGGTCCGCCAGCACGGACGGGTCGTGATCCAGGATCGCCATCAGCACCTGACGTTCATCGAGTTTTGGGTTGGCCAGGGCCCAGGTGATCGGCAGCCCGGCCGGGGTGCAGATCAGGTGCAGGCGCAGGCCCCAGAAGAACCGCGAATGCGACGAGCAGTAGCCGTAACCGGCCCAGCCGGCCAGCTCGGAGCGCTTGGCGGTCTCGCGGGAGCGGCCGCACTCGACCGGGGTGGAGTCCACGATCCAGGTCGCGTCGGTCCACAGGTCGGTGTCGAGGGCGAGTAGCCGGATGACCTTCTTGAGCAGCGGGACCGCGGTGCGCAGTCGCTTGTTGTAGCCGGATTGCTGGGGCAGGTATGTGAAAGCGCCGGGTAGATGGCGGGGCAGGAACCGCAGCCAGCGGGCCTCGGAACGAATGCCAAGCAAGGCCTGGGCCACAGCGAGGGTGATCAGTTCGGCGTCGGTCAGCCGTGGTGGCCGTCCGGTCCGGGCGGCGGGCTTGCCCAGGTGGTCGTCAATCTTGACGTAGAGTGCGGTCAGAAGGGTGTTCAGGTCGGTCGTCACAAACTGATCTTGAACACCCTTCGCCCGTCTCCAGACACCATCAGGACTTAGGACTTACTCGTCTAGTGCGGCGGGGTGGTTCCCTGCCGGTCCAGTGCGGTCTCCGCCGTGCACGGGAGTTCACCGGGCTGGACCTGCGCCCACGAGGGACGCCACACGAGGGTCGCGCCCTTCACCCGTGAGCCCAGCAGGCAGTCGATCCCGCCGGTCGACCGATCACCCGCCCGGTAGGCGACGCCGACGTCGGCACCCCGCAGGGCGACGTCCTGCTGCGGCGCCCGGTCCGCGGTCTGCGTGTCGGGGTTGAACGACCTCGGCGCCGGCATCGAACGCGCCAAGGCGGCGAGCACGTCGTTTTCGGTCACGGAGGCCGGCAGCCCGGTGAGCACGGACTGCAAGGCCGGGTCGGCGCCTTCCGGCACCTCCCAGCGCGGGATCGGCGGCGGGTTCACCGGCGCCGCGCCCGCCGGGCAGTCCCGCCGGCCCGGCCCGCTCACCCACCCGCGGAAGTTGAAGCCGACGTCGTAGCAGGCCGTCACCGGCTTCCGGGAGGACCACCCGTCCTGGGAACCGTCGTGGTGCACCCGGAAGACGAGGTGCACGGTCGCCGCCTTCAGGTCGTCCGAAGGCGTGTCCCGCATTTCGACCACCGCGAAGTCCGGCGAACGGCCGAGGTCGGTTTCGAGCGCCTTCCGGGCGTACCCTGCCGCGGAAGTCTGCGGCGGGGAGTCGATCTGCGCGGCCACCTGCTTGGCGACCCGATCGGTCTCGGTGTCCCCCGGCGCGCACGCCACCAGCGACACCACGCACAGCACGAAAAGCCCGGCCACCCCCGTGATCCTCACCGGACCGAGACTACGCGGACCCGGCCCCGTACCCAGGCGGTCGACCCGAGTACCGGGAGTGTCGGCCCGGCCGTCTTGGACGGATGTCAGTACTCGTACGGGTCCTTCGGGGTGGGAACCGAGGTCAGCGAGGCCGGGGCGAAGTCGGGCGTGTAGCTGTTGTCCTTCGTCGCCGTGCCGGGGACCACCTGACCGGTCACCTGGATCCACGCGTCGCTCGCCAGGTGGTCGGCTTGGCCGCCGCGGAGGCGGACCGTCACCGGGAACGCGTCCGCCGCGCAGCAGCTGATCACCAGGCGGGCCAGGAGCGTGCTGCCGTCGGTGTGCACGACGAACCCCGTCAGCGAAACCGTGCGGCCGTTCAACGTGCCCGCCGAGTCCCAGCCCGCGCGGGTGACGAACTCGTTGACGCTCAACGGAACCACGTTCCCCGCGGGCAACGGCGGGAACGCCGCCGCGTTGGCCACCGCCGCGCTCGACGGGGCACGGGCTTCCGTGCGGATCACCGAATCCGCGCCCAGGGCCGGCGGGGCGATCAGGAACACCGCGAGCACCGGCACCAGCAGCAGCCACGCCGGACGCGCCGAGTGCGCGTGGCCGTCGTGCTCGTCGGCGACGGCTTTGCGCGACACCACCAGGTCCCGGACGATCGCGACCGCGCCCAGCAGCACCATCACCGCCCCGCCCGCGATGATCCACGGCTGTTGCGCCGGCTTGACGTACCGCAGGTAGTCGCCGTTGACCGCGATCTTGACCAGCGCCCCGCCGAGCAGGATCAGCAGGATGTTCTGGGTTTCCCGTTTCACGCGACCCCCACCAGGAATCCGGCCCCGAGCGCGCAGGCCACCGCCGCCACGAACGTCACCGGCGCGAACCGCACCGCGAACGACTTCCCGAACGTGCCCGCCTGCAACGCGAACAGCTTGACGTCGATCGCCGGCCCGACGACCAGGAACACCAGCTTCGGCAGCAGCGGCAACGCCGTCAGCGACGCCGCCACGAACGCGTCCGCCTCGCTGCACAGCGCCAGCACCACCGCCAGGACCGCCATCACCACCACGCCCAGCACCAGCTGGTCGCCCAGCACGCCGAACCAGCGAGCCGGCACCAGGACGTTCAGCGCCGACGAGATCATCGCCCCCAGCACCAGGAAACCGCCGGCCTCGACCAGATCCGTCCGCGCGGTCTCGGCGAACACCCGCCACCGCTGACCGCCCTCGACGTCCGGGAGACGCTGCAGCGCCCGCGCGGTGATCCACTCGAGCTTGCCCCAGCGGGCCCACAGCCAGCCCATCACCATCGCCGTGGCGAGCGAGCCGGCGAACCGCGCCAGCACCATCTCCGGCTTGCCGGGGAACGCGACCGCGGTCGCCACCAGCACCACCGGGTTCACCGCCGGCGCCGCGAGCAGGAACGTCAGCGCCGCGGCCGGCGCCACGCCCTGTCCCATCAGCCGCCGGGCCACCGGCACCGACGCGCATTCGCACCCCGGCAGCGCGACCCCGGCCAGCCCGGCGACGCCGACCGCCGCCCCGGCGCGGCGGGGCAGCACCTTCTGCAGGACGCGCGCGGGCACGAACGCGGCGATGGCCCCGCTGATCAGGACGCCCAGCACCAGGAACGGCAGCGCCTGCACGCAGACGGCGACGAACACGGTCGAACCGGTGCGCAGCGCGGGCACGTCGAACAGGTCCTGCAGCCAGCCTTGGGCGAGGATCGCGATCAGCAGGATCGCGCACAGCACCTCGACCGAGCTGATCCGGAACCGGCGCGTGCGCCGGCCGGGCTCGGCCTCGGTGTCGGAAACGATGTTCACGACGGCGATGATGCCAGGCCCCTCCGACACGAAGTGACCCGCACGGGCCGCGAACGGAGGATCACGGTCCGTTTCGGTACGGAATCCTCCGTTCGCGGCGGAAAGTCCACCCCGGACGGGTCAGTCGCCGGGCACGATTCCGGGCAGATCGGTCCGCAGCTGCGAAGCCGTCGACACGACCAGCATCAGCAACGTCCCGAGCGCCGCGGGGTCCAGCCCGGCCGCCGGGAAGGCGTACCGCAGCGTGACGTCGGCCCCGTTGTCCGAATGCCCGACCCCGAGCGTCCCGAACAGCCCCTGCCCCGCCCGCTCGGCGACGGCGATCGACAGCTCCGGCGCGTCCGCCAGGTCCCAGCCGACCACGCAGGTCAGGGTGAGCACCGTGAGGCCCTCGCCGAGCCGGGTCGCCTGGATCACGCAGGGGACGCCGCCGTGGGAGAACGTCAGCGCGCCGTCGTCGTCGACGTGGACCTCGAGGTAGCGCTCCAGCGCCTCGCGAGCCCGCGTCAGCAGCTCCGCGGTTTCGACCGCTTCCGTGGCGCTCACGAAGAAGCCGCCTGGTCGACCGCGCCGCCGAAGCGGCGATCCCGCTTCGCGAACTCCAGGCAGGCCCGCCACAGGTGCGTGCGGTCGAAGTCCGGGAACAGCGTGTCCTGGTAGACCATCTCGGCGTAGGCGGACTGCCACAGCAGGAAGTTCGACGTCCGCTGCTCGCCCGAAGGCCGCAGGAACAGGTCGACGTCCGGCATGTCCGGCTGGTAGAGGTACTTCCCGATGGTCTTCTCGTTGACCTTGTCGGGGTTGAGCTTTCCGGCCGCGACGTCCTGCGCGATCCGCTGCATCGCGTCACCCAGCTCGGCACGGCCGCCGTAGTTGACGCACATGGTCATGTTCAGCGCCGTGTTGTCCTTGGTCTTCTCCTCGGCCGCCTGCAGTTCCTTGATCACCGACGCCCACAGCTTCGGCCGCCGCCCCGCCCAGCGGATGCGCACGCCGATCGAGCCCAGGTAGTCGACCTGGCGGCGGATGGTGTCGCGGTTGAAGCCCATCAGGAACCGCACCTCTTCGGGACTGCGCTTCCAGTTCTCCGTCGAGAACGCGTACACCGAGAGCCACTTGACGCCGAGCTCGACCGCGCCGCTGGCGACGTCGATCATCACCGCTTCGCCGCGCTTGTGACCCTCGATCCGCGGCAGGCCGCGCTGGTTGGCCCAGCGCCCGTTGCCGTCCATGACCAGCGCGACGTGCTTGGGCACCAGCTCGCGCGGGATTTCCGGCGGCTTCGCGCCCGAGGGGTGCGGATCCGGGGCCCGCAGCTCGTATCGCGACGCCTTGTTCTCGCGTCCCCTGCGCAGCACTGCGAGCCTCCCTGGATGGGTGAAACCGGTCAGCCCGACCCTACTGCCCGGGCACCACCTGCCTGTCGGGGGTTCTGGTGGGTGAGCCCCCGGAGGGCACCGCCTCCCGGGCGCGTCGCTCGACCAGGGGCAGGGAGCGCAGCTGCCGTTCCAGGTGCCACTGCAGGTGCGCCGCGACCAGGCCGCTCGCGTCGCGGCGGGTGCCGGGCAGGGTCGACTCGGCCAGCGGCCATTCGCCGTGCAGCAGGGCGGTGAGCAGGTCGAGGACCTCGGGCGCGGGGTGCACGCTGCCGGCGATCCGGCAGTCGGAGCACATCGAGCCGCCCGCGGCGACGCTGAACGCCTTGTGCGGACCCGGCAGGCCGCAGCGGGCGCACTCGGTGAGCGCGGGCGCCCAGCCGGCGTAGGACATCGCGCGGAGCAGGAACGCGTCGAGCACCAGGGAGGCGTCGCGCTCCCCCTCGGCCAGCGCCCGCAGCGCCCCGACGACGAGGAGGTACAGCTTGAGCACCGGCTCGCCCTCTTCGGCCGAGAGCCGGTCCGCGGTTTCGGCGATCGCGCTGGCCGCGGTGTAGCGCTGGTAGTCGGCGACCAGCGGCACCTGGAACGCGTCGACGGTCTCGACCTGGGTGATGACGTCGAGCGTGCGCCCGGTGTAGAACTGCACGTCGACGTGGCCGAACGGCTCCAGCCGGGCCCCGAAGCGCGACGACGTGCGCCGCACGCCCTTCGCCACGGCGCGGACCTTGCCGTGCCGCCGGCTCAGCAGGGTGACGATCCGGTCGGCCTCACCCAGCTTGTGCGTGCGCAACACCACCCCGGTGTCGCGGTAGAGGTTCACCACCCCGACATCGTCCCACTCTCGGGCGATGCCGGGGTGGAGCGCCCCGCGGAAGCGGCCGGTCTCAGGAGACGCCGTACGCGATCAGCGGGACCAGGAAGGCGAACAGGAACAGGACGCAGCCGAGACCGCCCAGGATCGAGGAGACCAGGCACAGCGTCTTGGTCGTCCGCGACGCCTGCTCCGCCATCATGTAGTTGCCCTGCATCTTGTACGTGCCGACCTCGTTGGACTTCATGATCGCGAAGATCCCGAGGATGAGGCCGCCGAGGAACAGCGAGGCGATCGCCCAGCCCTTGTAGTCCTTGATCTGGTTGATGTCACCACCGCCGGGCATGCCGTAGCCCGGAGCCCCGTAACCGGGGGCGCCGAAGCCGCCGGTGGGCGGCTGGCCGTACGGCGCGGGCTGCCCGTACGGCGCCTGCTGGCCGTAGGGCGCGGGCATGCCGCCGGACGGCGGGCCGTAGCCCGGCTGCTGCGGCTGCTGCGGCTGCTGGCCGTAGGGCTGCTGCTGGCCGTAGGGATTGGTCATGACGTTGTACCCCAACTATTCGTGAACTTCCGCCGGGTGACTCCGGCGGTGGTGCGGAAGGCGGTGCTGTCGGAAAGGAAGGTCAGCGCTGCTCGTTCGGCGGCTGACCGAACTGACCCGGCTGGATCTTCTGGGTCGCCTCGGGTTCGTCCTGGGCGTCCGGGCGCAGCATCTGGGTGCGCTCGGCCTGTTCGTCGAAGGCACTCCCGGAGCCCGGGCGCAGCATCTGCGTGCGCTCGGCCTGCTCGTCGAAGGCGCTCCCGCCACCCGGCGGCTGGCCCGGCTGCTGCCCGAAGCCACCCGGCTGCGGCGGCTGCCCGAAGCCACCCGGCTGCGGGGGCTGCGCGAAGCCGCCGGAGGACGGCGGCTGGCCGAACCCGCCCGGCTGCGGCTGGCCGAAGCCACCCGGGGCGGGCTGCTGCTCGAAGCCACCGGACTGCGGCTGCTGGGGGAAGCCACCGGACGCGGGCTGCTGCGGGAAACCACCGGAAGGCGGCTGGCCGAACTGGCCGGGCTGGCTCGGCGGCGGGAAGCCGCCGGCGAACCCCGGCGCGCTCTGCTGGGCGAACGGCGCGGGCGCTTCGTCGGCGTTGATCACGACCGTGCCGACGATCTTGTCCGAGAGGGTCTGGGACTTGTCGTCCCACAGCGGCCACAGCCAGCCGACGTAGCAGACGGCGCTGTCGACGGCGTGCGCGAGATCGCGCAGGAAGGCCATGCCCGGCCCGACCGGCTGCCCGGTGTCCTCCCGGACCAGCTTGATCTTGGCGTACCGCTTGCCCATCGACTGGCCGGTGTTGCCCTGCGTGATCCACCGGTTGTAGATGGTCCAGCCGATCCACGCGACCCAGCCGAGGCCGCCGATGACCAGGATCGGCCCGGCCTCGCCGACGATCGCCGAGAACAAACCGCCGATGAGGTAGATGATGAGGATGGGGCTCAGGTCGATCAGCCAGGCGAGGGCGCGCTGGCCCCAGTTCGCGTAGTTGCGCGGCGGACCGAAGGGGTTGCCCTGCTGCCCGAACGGCGCGGGCTGGCCGAACGGCGCCTGCTGCCCGTAGGGCGTGGGCTGCCCGTACGGCGCCTGCCCCGGCTGCGGCTGGCCGCCGGGCTGCTGCCCGAAGGATTGCTGACCGTAGGGATCGGTCATCAGGTGTCTTCCCCTCGCTGGTCACTTCCCCGACACGCGGAAACGGATCCGCCCTCATCGGCCCGGTCCGCGGGAGCGTACTCGGTTCGCGTTCGGCCTCGCCGCCCAGGCTTCAGCTGTCCGGGTGAATCCCACGTCCGTCCGACGTGGTCCGCGGCCGCCCGGTTCCGGTCCGCCGGAAGTCAGACGCGCAGGCCCGTGAACGGGGCGAACGGCAGGTTGCGGATGACGAACCAGACGACGAACACGACCGAAAACGCCAGCGGCGTCCACCGCCAGTGGAGCCAGCTGTTCATCGCGCGGCCGCGCAGGCGTCCGAGGGTCCACGCGACGGTGCTCCACACCAGCAGCAGCACGACGACGAAGGAGACGGCGTTGTAGTGCAGGGCCGCGGGGATGTCGCCGTGCATCAGGCTGTAGGCCATCCGCATGCCGCCGCAGCCCGGGCAGTCGATGCCGAGCAGCGCCTTCGTCGGGCAGAGGGGCAGGAAGCCGCCGGGCGTGGTCGGGTCGCCGACCCAGACGGCCACGCAGCACGCACCGAGGCCGGCGACGACGGCCATCGGCGCACCGAGGGCGCGCAGCTTGGCCTTGGCGCCGCGGGCGGGGTAGCCCGTGTAGACGGTCGTGGTCACGGCGTCAGCCGATACGCGTTGACGCCGACGAACACGATCATCACCACGGCGAAGGCGACGTAGAGCAGCAGGAGGATCCCGGTCGAGATGGCCGACCACATCGCCCACTTGCGGGCGTCGGCGGCGGCCTTCTGCGCCTCGGCGGGGAAGCCCTGGAACCACAGCGTGTGCACCTGGTTCGCCTTGACGATCGCGACGATCCCCAGGGGCAGGCAGCAGAGCACGGTGCTCAGGATGGCCCACACGAGGTTGTTGTCCGGCGGCGGCCCGTAGTTCGGCGGCGGGTAGCCGTAGCCGGGTCCCGGCCCGCCCGGGGGCGGGTACGGCGGCGGGTACTGGTCGGTCACCGGGATCCTCCTGCTGCTGCGTTACGTCAGTATCGCGGCGTGGTCGTGCCGAGCGACAGGACACCCGCCAGCAGCAGGATGATCCACAGCACGTTGACGATGACACCGACGATCGCGGCGATGATCGCCCACTTCTTGGCGGCGTCGGCGGCCTCCTGCGCGGCGGCCGTCTGGCCCTGCGCCCACAGGCCGTTCACCTTCGCGGCCTGCACGATCGACACGATGCCGAACGGGAGGCAGCACAGGATCGTGGTCAGGATCGCCCACACGAGGTTGTTGCTGGGGGGCGGGCCCGGCTGGTAGCCGCCCGGCTGCCCACCGGGGTAGTTCGGCTGGCCGCCGGGCTGGTTCGGCTGGTCGCCGGGGTAGTTGGGCATGCCCTGGCTGTCGCTCATGGTCGGTCGTTCCCCTTCGTCGTGCTCCACAGACGACCACCGGATCCGCGGGCCGCCCCGACCGGCCGCGGTGTGGTCGAAGCCGAGACTGTAGGGGGCGAGATCATCGCGCACCCCCCGTTTCGTCCCGCCGCGACCGAATCGAGACCAGGAATTCCGCTGATCCTCCCCGGGGCGGGGAAAGCGCCGGTCAGAAGCCCAGCCGACGTAACTGACGGGGGTCGCGCTGCCACTCCTTGGCCACCTTGATGTGCAGGTCGAGGTAGACCTTCGAGCCGAGCAGGGCCTCGATGCTCTTGCGGGCGGTGGCCCCGACCTCGCGCAGCCGCTCGCCCTTGTGCCCCAGGATGATCCCCTTCTGGCTGGGCCGTTCCACGTAGAGGAACGCGTGCACGTCGACGAGGTCGTCGCGGCCTTCGCGGGGCAGCATCTCCTCGACGGTGACGGCGATCGAGTGGGGCAGCTCGTCGCGGACGCCTTCCAGCGCCGCCTCGCGGATCAGCTCGGCGACCAGGGTCTGCTCGGGCTCGTCGGTGAGCTCGCCGCCCGGGTACAGCTGCGGCCCCTCGGGCAGCCGCTGGACCAGCAGGTCGGCCAGGGTGCCGACCTGGAAGCCGTCCACCGCGGACACCGGGACGAGCTCGGCGAACTCCATCACTTGCTGCAGCGCAAGCAACTGTTCGGCGACCTGCTGGGGCTGGACGAGGTCGGTCTTGGTGACGATCCCGATCACCGGGGTTCGCTTGGCGATCTTCTGCAGCTCGGCGGCGATGAACTTGTCACCGGGCCCGATCTTCTCGTTCGCCGGCACGCAGAAGCCGACGACGTCCACTTCGGACCACGTCGTGTGCACGATGTCGTTGAGCCGCTCGCCGAGCAGGGTGCGCGGGCGGTGCAGGCCGGGCGTGTCGATGAGGACGAGCTGGGCGTCCTCGCGGTGGACGATCCCGCGGATCGCGTGCCGGGTGGTCTGCGGCTTGCTGGAGGTGATCGCGACCTTGGTGCCGACGAGGGCGTTGGTCAGCGTCGACTTGCCGGCGTTGGGCCGGCCGACGAAACAGGCGAAGCCGGAACGGTGCTCGGTCATCGGCCGAGCACCTGGAGGACTTCGCCGTGCGGGTCGGCGAGGATGATCGGGGCGTCCTTCGCGATGTCGCGCACCGCGTGCACGGACGCCTCCTTCAGCAGCACGTCGCCGCTGACGACGGCGGCGGCCTCGATGCCTTCGGCGCCGCTGGACAGCGCGGCGGCGACCGCGGCCTGGAGCGCGGTGAGCTTGAACGAAGGCTGGTCGACCGTGCCGGCGGCGTAGGTGCGGCCGTCGGTGTCGCGGACCGCGGCGCCCTCGGGAGCCTGGATGCGGGCGCGCGAGGACCTGGCCAGCGTGACCAGTTTCCGGTCCTCGGCCTCGAGGTCAGGCATGTTCGACGCTCCTGTCGCGTTCGTCGGGGTGGGGCAGGCGCGTGCGGCGGCGCGTCCGGTCGACGGGGTCCGTCATGGCTTCGGCGTCGGCCGGGTGCACGACCACGGAGGTGATCCGCATGCGGCCGCGGCGGTCCTTGCCCCCTTCGGCGAACAGCCGAAGGCCGGCGACCTCGGCTTCGGCCCCCGGCAGCGGGACCCTACCCAGTCGTTCCGCGAGCAGCCCGCCCACGGTCTCCACGTCGTGGTCTTCGAGGTCGATGCCGAACAGTTCGCCCAGGTCGTCGACGGTCATCCGGGACGAGACGCGGACCGCGCCGCCGTCGAGCTCCTCGACCTCGGGGCGCTCGTCGGCGTCGGACTCGTCGGTGATCTCGCCGACGATCTCCTCGAGGACGTCTTCGATGGTGAGCAGGCCCGCGGTGCCGCCGTACTCGTCGACGGCGATCGCCATGTGGTTGTGCGAGCGCTGCATCTCCTTGAGCAGCTCGTCGAGCCGTTTCGAGTCGGGGACGAAGGACGCCGGGTTCATCACGGAGTCGACGACCGTGCTCGGCCCGTCGGGGTCGAGGTAGCCGGTCATCAGGTCCTTGATGTTGACGACGCCGACGATGTCGTCGACGGACTCGTCGACCACCGGCAGCCGGGTGAACCCGGTGCGCAGCGCGAGGGCGAGGGCCTGCCGGACGGTCTTGGTGCGCTCGATCCAGACGATCTCGGTGCGCGGCACCATGACCTCGCGGGCGACGGTGTCCCCCAGCTCGAACACCGAGTGGATCATCTCGCGCTCGGAGTCCTCGACGACGCCGCGTTCCTGGGCCATGTCGACGAGCTCGCGCAGCTCGACCTCGGAGGTGAACGGGCCCTCGCGGAAGCCCTGGCCCGGGGTGATGGCGTTACCGATGAGGATGAGCAGCCGGGACAGCGGGCCGAGGACAGAGCCGAGGACGCGGACGGGCCCGGCGACGTAGCGGCCGATGCGGTAGGGGTGCTGGCGGCCGAGGGTGCGCGGGCCGACGCCGATGAGGACGTAGCTGACCACGACCATGACGACGGCGGCGACCAGCACGGCGACGCCGAGCGGCGCCAGGCGGGTGCCCACGAACACGGTGACGAGCACGGTGGCGGTGAGCTCGCAGCCGAGCCGGAGCAGGAGCAGCAGGTTGATGTGCCGGCGTCGTTCGGCGACGACGGCGGCGAGGTGCCGGGCGCCGGGCAGCCCGAGCCGGGCGAGGCCGTCGGCCCGGGCCTGCGACACGGTGCTGATCGCGGCGTCCGCCGCCGCGAACACGCCCGCCAGGAGGATGAGCGCGATCGCGAAGAAGAGCTGTTCCATGGCTGGCGCCTAGTACCGCGCTTCGGGGTGCCGGTAGCAAGCGCCCCAATGTGGCCTTCGGTGCGTTGAACGCACCCAAGGCCACATTGGGGCGTTGGAGCCGGAGCCGGGAGCGGGGACGCGCGACACTAGGGCGTTTCCCCGGCGGGTGGTTCGGCGGCGGCCGGGGCCTCGAGCCCGGCGATGCCGAGGACGCGGTCGTCGGTGCTGCGCTGGGCGTCCCGCTTGTCCAGGGCGGCGACGGCGTCCTGGTACTCGCCGAGGATGCGCTTCTGGAGGGCGAACATCTCGCGTTCCTCGGCGGGTTCGGCGTGGTCGTAGCCGAGGAGGTGGAGCACGCCGTGCACGGTGAGCAGGTGCAGCTCGTCGATCAGGGCGTGGCCCGCGGTCTTGGCCTGGTCCTTGGCGAACGCCGGGCAGAGCACGATGTCCCCGAGCAGCGCCGGTGACGCGTCGGGCGCGTCGGGGCGGCGGGAGGAGTCGAGCTCGTCCATCGGGAAGGCCATGACGTCGGTGGGCCCGGGGAGGTCCATCCAGCGTTCGTGCAGGTCTTCCATGACTTCGAGGGTGACGAGCAGGATGGACAGCTCGGCGAGCGGGCTGACCTCCATCTTGTCGAGGGCGTAGCGGGCGGCCGAGACGATGGACGTCTCGTCGACGTTCACGCCGGACTCGTTGGCGATCTCGATGCTCAACGCCGGTTGCCCTTCCAGCCGTCGTTCTGCTGGGCGTCCTGCACGGCCTGCCATTTCTCGTAGGCGTCGACGATGCTCGCGACGAGCCGGTGCCGGACGACGTCCTGGCTGGTCAGTTCGGCGAAGTGGAGGTCCTCGACGCCGGTGAGGATGTCGCGCACGACGCGCAGGCCGCTGCGCTGCCCGCTGGGCAGGTCGACCTGCGTGATGTCGCCGGTGACGACGATCTTGGACCCGAAGCCGAGCCGGGTGAGGAACATCTTCATCTGCTCGGGCGTGGTGTTCTGGGCCTCGTCGAGGATGATGAAGGCGTCGTTGAGCGTGCGGCCGCGCATGTAGGCGAGCGGTGCGATTTCGATGGTGCCGGCCTGCATGAGCCGCGGAATCGACTCCGGTTCGACCATGTCGTGCAGCGCGTCGTAGAGCGGCCGCAGGTAGGGGTCGATCTTCTCGTTCAGGGTGCCGGGCAGGTAGCCGAGGCGCTCGCCGGCTTCGACGGCCGGGCGGGTCAGCACGATGCGGGTGACCTGCTTGGCCTGCAGGGCCTGGACGGCCTTCGCCATGGCGAGGTAGGTCTTGCCCGTGCCGGCGGGGCCGATGCCGAAGACGACGGTGTGCTTGTCGATGGCGTCGACGTACCGCTTCTGGTTGAGCGTCTTGGGCCGGATGGTCTTGCCGCGGCGGGAGACGATGTTGAGGCTGAGGACCTCGGCCGGCGAGGCGTCGCCGGTGGAGAGCATGCCGATGGTGCGCCGGACGGTGTCGGGCCCGACCTGCTGGCCGCCGCCGGCGAGCTGGACGAGCTCGGCGAAGACGCGTTCGGCGAACGCGACGTCGGCGGGTGTGCCGGTCAGGGTGACTTCGTTGCCGCGAACGTGCACGTCGGCGGCGAGGAGTTCCTCGGCGACGCGCAGGTTCTCGTCACGGGAGCCGAGCAGGCTCAGCGCGGCGGCGTCGGGAATGGGAAACCGGGACTGCGCGGCCTGGACGGAGGCATCCTCGGTCTTGGCGACGTCTCCGGGGACGTCGGGTCGGGCGGCACCACCCGGTACGGTTCCGGCCACGTGGCCTCAGGCCTGCTTTCTCGGTGAGGGAGAACGGACCCCACCGATGCTACTGGCACCCACCGACAGGACGCAGGCCGGTTTCCCTAGTCCTCGTCCGGAGCCCCGAACAACCCCAGAGGCTCCCCACCCAGCACGTGGGCGTGAACGTGGAAGACGGTCTGCCCAGCATCGGAGTCCGTGTTGAAGACAACCCGGTAACCGCTCTCGACGATGCCCTCGACCTCGGCAACCTTCCGAGCGGTCAGCGCCACCTGAGCGAGCAGCTCCGGATCAGCGGCGGCGAGCTCCGCAACATTCCGGTACCGCTTCCGAGGCACAACGAGCACGTGAACCCGAGCCTGAGGCTGGATGTCCCGGAAGGCAAAGGTGGTCTCATCCTGATAGACAACATCAGCAGGGATCTCCCCACCAATGATCCGCTCGAACAGCGTCTCGGCCTCAGTTCCGCTCATGGAAGCACCCTATCGACACCACATCCACACCAGCGAGAAGGCCGAAGGCCGCCGAGCACGCAACCCGCGGCAACCAACAGAACAACCCACCCCACTGGCGAACAGGCAACACGCTGTCCACAACCGGACCACACGGAAACTCGCGGGGGGTCCGGGGGCGTGCCCCCGGCTGGGGGTCTGGGGGTTCGACCCCCAGAGAAGAGGACGAAACCAAAGCCGCGGCTCGACAGCGAGCGAAGCGAGCAGGGAGATGCCGCGGCGGCGGTGAAGCCTGGGGGTCGCCTCACCGCGGCCGCGGCGGCCGCCGGACCGAGGGGGGAGGTGCCCGGCGGAGTCTGTCTTCCCAGTGGCGCACCGGAACGGTGAACGGTGCGTTAGTAAATGAGAGTAACCGGTCGGAGCGTGATCGCGCCATAACTGGGCGCAAAAATTCGGCGTTTTTTCGCCGGGATCTAGTGCCAGCGGGTGCTCATAGCGCCGAGGGCGCCCAGCGCGACCGCGGCGGCCGTGGAGGTCCGCAGGACGGTGGTCCCCAGGCGCACCGCCCGGGCGCCGGCTTCGCGCAGGACAGCGAGTTCGTCGTCCGTGATCCCGCCTTCGGGCCCGACGACCAGCAGCACGTCTCCCGCGTCCGGCAACACCAGGTCGGTGAGCCGCTCGGGGACGTCCGATTCCAGCACGATGGCCAGTGACGTGGTCGCCACGAGCCCGGCCAGTTCTCCCGTGGTCACCGGCTCGGTGACGTCCGGCACGTGGGCCCGCCGGGCCTGCTTCGCCGCTGCCCGGGCCGTGGCGCGCCAGCGCGCGAGGGCCTTGTCCCCGCGCCCGCCGTCGTCCCACTTGGCTACGCTGCGAGCCGCCCGCCAGGGGACGATCGCGTCGACTCCGGCCTCGGTGGCGAGTTCGACCGCGAGTTCCCCGCGGTCGCCCTTCGCCAGTGCCTGCGCGACCAGGACCCGCAGCGCGGGCGGCTCCTCGGTCCAGTGCTTCTCGACCGTCAGCGTGAGCGAAGCGTCCCGCCCGGCCTGGACGCTCTCGACGACACAGCGGGCCATCGCGCCGGCGCCGTCGGAGAGGACCAGCCGCTCGCCGGTGCGCAGGCGGCGGACGGTGGCCGCGTGCCGGGCCTCCTCGCCGTCGAGGACCGCGCGGCCGGAAGCCGGCACCGACGCGGCGAGGAAGACCGGCAGGGTGGTGTCGGGCACGTCAGCGGTGGTTCTTGGCGCGGAGCTTCGAGAACAGCCCGCCGTGCTTGGTGCCGTTGGACGCCAGGGTCGGGACCTCTTCGCCGCGCTGTTGGGCCAGCTCGACGAGGAGTTCGCGCTGGGCTTCGTCGAGCTTGGTCGGGACGACGACGTCGATGTGGACGTGCAGGTCGCCGCGGCCGTCGACGCGGCCGGAGGACCGCAGCCGCGGCATGCCCTTGCCGGTGAGGACGAGTTCGGCGTTGGGCTGGGTGCCCGGTTCGACGTCGAGTTCGTAGTCGCCGTCGACGAGGGTCGAGATCGGCACCGTGGCGCCGAGCGCGGCCGTGGTCATCGGGATGCGGAAGTTGCAGTGCAGGTCGTGGCCCTGCCGGACGAAGACCTCGTGCGGGGTCTCGTCGATCTCGACGTACAGGTCGCCGGCCGGGCCGCCGCCGGGGCCGACCTCGCCCTGGCCGGAGAGCCGGATGCGCATGCCGTCGCCGACGCCCGGCGGGATCTTCGCGGTGACGTTGCGGCGGGCGCGGATGCGGCCGTCGCCGCCGCACTGGCGGCAGGGGTCGGGGATGACCTCGCCGAACCCGCGGCAGACCGGGCAGGGGCGGGCCGTGACGACCTGACCGAGGAACGACCGCTGGACGGACTGGACCTCGCCGGCGCCGCCGCAGGTGTCGCAGGTCTTGACCGAGGTGCCTTCGCTGGTGCCGGCGCCGCGGCAGAGGTCGCAGACGATCGCGGTGTCGACGGCGATTTCCTTGTCGATGCCGGTGGCGCACTCCTCGAGGGTGAGACCGAGCCGGATCAGCGCGTCGGAGCCGGGCTGGACGCGGCTGCGCGGGCCGCGCCCGCGCCCGCCGCCACCGCCGGCCGCGCCGAAGAAGGCGTCCATGATGTCGCCGAGGCCGCCGAAGCCGGCGAACGGGTCGCCGCCACCGCCGCCGCGCGCGCCGCCGTCCATCGGGTCGCCGCCGAGGTCGACGATCTTGCGCTTCTGCGGGTCGGACAGCACCTCGTAGGCCGTCGTGACCTCGCCGAACTTGTGCTGCGCGTCTTCCGACGGGTTGACGTCGGGGTGCAGCTCCCGGGCCAGCTTCCGGTACGCGCGCTTGATCTCCTGATCGCTCGCGTTCTTGGCCACCCCGAGGATGCCGTAGTAGTCCCTCGCCACCGTCTCTGCTTCTCCTTCTGCTCTGCCCGGCTCAGCGGCCGGCCAGGATCTGCCCCACGTAGTTGGCGACCGCACGCACCGCGGCGATCGTGCCGGGGTAGTCCATCCGGGTCGGGCCGACCACCCCCATGCCGCCGAGCACCAGGTCGTCGCGGCCGTAGCCGATCGAGACGACCGAGGTGCTGCGCATCTGCTCGTCTTCATTTTCCTCACCGATGCGCACCGTGATCGCACCGGGGTTGCGCGCGGCGGCCAGCAGCTTGAGCACGACGACCTGTTCCTCGAGCGCCTCGAGGACCTGGCGCAGCGAACCCGGGAAGTCGGCGACGTTCCGGGTGAGGTTCGCGGTACCGCCGAGCACCAGGCGCTCTTCCGGGTGCTCGGCCAGCGACTCGACCAGCACGGTGGTGATCCGGATGAGCGCGTCCCGCAGCTCGCCGGGCGACTTGTCGGGCAGTTCGGCGACGCGCGCCGCGGCGTCGTTGAGCCGCCGTCCGGACATGGCGTCGTTGAGCACGGTGCGGAGCCGGGCGACGTCGTCTTCGGTGACGACGTCGCCGAGGTCGACCGTGCGCTGGTCGACGCGTCCGTTGTCGGTGATCAGCACCAGCATCAGCCGCGCCGGGGTGAGCGGCACCACTTCGAGGTGGCGCACCTTGGCGTTGGTCAGCATCGGGTACTGGACGACGGCGACCTGCCGGGTCAGCTGCGCGAGCAGCCGGACCGAGCGGCGGAGGACGTCGTCGAGGTCGGTGCCGCTGTCGAGGAAGGTGGTGATGGCGCGGCGCTCGGCGGTGCTCAGCGGCTTGATCTCGGAGAGCCGGTCGACGAAGAGCCGGTAGCCCTTGTCGGTCGGGACGCGGCCGGCGCTGGTGTGCGGCTGCGTGATGTAGCCCTCTTCTTCGAGCGTCGCCATGTCGTTGCGCACGGTGGCGCTCGACACACCCAGGTTGTGCCGCTCGACGATCGCCTTGGACCCGACGGGTTCCTGGTTGGACACGTAGTCGGCCACGATCGCGCGCAGCACGTCGAAGCGGCGTTCCTCCGCGTTGGCCACCGGTTCCTCACCTACCTCGCTCGCTGCTCGACCCGAGTTTACGGAAGCCTGAGCCGGTCGCGCTCAACACGGGCCGCCCGCACCGGCTCCCGACGTCGTGAACGAGTCGTTCATGACGTCCGACGCCAGGAACGACTCTTTCACGACATCCGGCCAACCCCGTCGGGTAAAGAGCACGCAAACGGAACCCCATGCATTCTTCTACAAATACTTTTCGGCTTGAACAGGGAACCGAAAAGCGGTTTGCTCCCTCTCATCCAGGTACCCTTCCCCGACTTCCGAGGTCGCCGTGAACAGTTTTGATCCGGCTTCGGCCGGTATGCCCGAAATCGCCCGGCGCGCGGCCGAGGCGAAGGCGCGGCTCGAGCGTGTGTCGGCGACCGCCACGAGCGCCGACGGGGCCGTCACGGTCACCGTCAACACCGCCGGTGCGCTGCAGGAACTCAGCTTCGGCCCGCGTGCGGACGAGCTGCCGCGGACCCGGCTGGCCCAGGCGGTCCTGGCCACGGCGAAGCGGGCTCAGCTCGACGCGGCGCAGCAGCTGACCGTGATCATGGCGCCCGTCATCGGCGAGCGAAGCGAGGCGATGGAATTCCTCAAGGAACAGATTCCGGCGCCCGAAGTTCCCGAAGAACGCACCGCGGAACCGCGCCGGAAACCGCCGTCCGACGACGACTTCGGCGGCTCGATCCTGCGCCGGGGGCTCTGATGGCGGGACAGGCGATGAAGGTCGACTTCGACGTCCTCGGCGGCCACGAGGACGAGATCCGCGAGATCGCGGCCAAGGTCCAGCAGGCGCTCGACGCCGCCGGCACCGCGCAGGCCCTCGACTTCGACGCGTTCGGGCTCGTCGGCCAGGTCTTCGCCCTCCCCATCCAGGCCTGGATCGACACCGCCGACAGCTTCCTCGCCGCCGCGGTCGAGGCCGGCCACGAGGTCGCGGACCGGGTGAAGACCGCGCACACGGCGTTCCGCGAGCACGAGCACAAGACGAAGTGCCTGATCGAAGGCATCGGCAAGGAGCTGCCCGCATGACCGAGAATGCGCTGGTCGCCACGGCCGAGTCGCCGGGTGGCTTCTGGAGCGGCATGGGCGACGGCTCGAAGGGCGAGCTGGACAACCTCAACGCGCAGACCGGCGGCGCCGGCATCTTCAGCGACGCGGCGTCGACGCTCACCGACGCGCGCAACGGCGACTGGGGCAACCTCGCCATGGACGTCGGCACCGACGCCCTCGACCTGCTCGGGGCGGCGATGGACCCGCTCGGGACGCTGGCCAGTGCCGGGGTCGGCTGGCTGATCGAGCACATCAGCTTCCTCAAGGACGGCCTCGACAAGCTCGCGGGCAAGCCCGAAGCGATCACCGCCAAGGCCGTGACCTGGACGAACATCGCCAAGCAGCTCACCGAGACGGCCGAGAGCTACGAGCAGAAGGCCAAGAAGGTCCAGCAGTCGTTCAGCGACTGCGGGTCCGCGGAGGCCTACCAGCGGACGGCCGAGAGCTACGTCGGCGTCCTGCGCGGCGCCGCTTCGCACGCCGACGGCGCGTCGACCGCGATGAACGTCGGAGCGGCCCTGGTCGGCACCGAACGCGGGCTGATCCGCGACATGATCTCGTCGTTCGTCGGCGAGCTGATCGTCAAGGCGCTGGCCGCGCTGGCGGCGTCGTGGTGCACGTTCGGCGGGACGATCGCGGCGTTCATCGCGGACACGGTGATCGAGGGCGGCGTGCTGGCGGAGAAGATCAGCACGCGCATCGCGAAGATCGTCGAGAAGCTGGAAGGCCTGGCCAAGGGCGCGGGCAGGTCGAAGGCGGCCCTCGAAGGGGCGGCGAACGCGCTGAAGAAGGCGGGCAAGGCGGCCGACCGGATCGTGGACAAGAGCGTCGAGACGGCGGCGGGCATCGAGCGCAAGGCGAACGAGCTGAAGCAGGCGGGCCGCGAGGCGAAGTCCGCCGAAGAGACGGCGAAGGGCTGGAGCGACGCCGCCAAAGCGCGCGTCCCGGGCCGCGAGAAGCTGGAAGGCCCCGGCGAGTACTCCGAGGAGGGCCGCAGCGTCCTGAACCAGCACAAGCTCCTCGACCCGAACGAGAAGGTGCACTGGAACACCGCCGACACCGTCGGCGTGGCGACCGAAGGTCGCCGCCAGGAGAACGAACAGTACGACCGCTATCACGAGGCCCGAGAGGCCTACGAGAAGGAACACCCCGAAGGCGAGGGCGAGTGAGCGACCGGCCCGAGGTGGAGCTGGCCAACCGCAACGGCCGGCTCCACCCGGCGCAGCGCGGCGCACTGCTAGACCTGAACTTCTGGGTGGCGGCGGCCCTCGTCGCCGCCGGTCTCGTGGTGACGGTGAGCCTCGCCCTCGTGGCGGAGACGGTGGGCGAAGTGCTGGGCACCGTGGTCCCGCTCCTGGCAATCACCGGCTGGTTCGCGTACGTCTGCTGGCGCCGGCTCGCCGACGCCTTCGGCGGCCGCCTGACCGCGGTAACCGGCTGGACGCACGACTTCGACACCGCGCGCCTCACGGACGAGTACCCGATCGGCCTGCACCGCAGCCCGGAGGGGTTCAAGAGCCTCGAATCGTTCAGCCTCCGCGCCGCCGGCCGGACCTACCCGCTGGAGCGCAAGCTCCGCGAGCGGATCCGGCCGGACCGGGTCAACACCGTCCTGATCGCGCCGAGGTCCAAGCTGCTGATCAACGTCCTCCCGGCTTAGACCGCCTTGCTGAGGGCGTCGAACTCGGCGTCGGAGAGCTCGATGTCCGCGGCGGCGACGTTGTCCTCGAGGTGCGCCACCGACGACGTCCCGGGGATCGGCAGCACGACCGGCGACCGCTTGAGCAGCCAGGCCAGGGCGAGCTGCGACGGCGAGGCGTCGTGCTCCTTCGCAAGCGCGGTCAGCGGGCTGTCCGGCCCCGCGAGGGCACCGGTGGCGAGCGGGAACCACGGGATGAACGCGATGCCGTGCTCCGCGGCGTGCTCCAGCAGCGGTTCGGCGTCGCGCTTGGCCAGGTTGAACAGGTTCTGCACGGAGACGATCTCCGCGGTCTTCTGCGCTTCGACGAGGTCGTCCACCCCGACCTCGGACAGGCCGATGTGCCGGATCTTGCCCTCGTCCTGCAGCTTCTTCAGCTCGCCGACCTGCTCGGCGACGGGGACCTTCGGGTCGATCCGGTGCAGCTGCAGCAGGTCGATCCGGTCGACGCCGAGGTGCCGCAGGCTCAGCTCGACCTGCTGGCGCAGGTACTCGGGCCGCCCGACCGGGACCCACTGGCCCGGGCCGGTCCGGGCGAAACCGGCCTTGGTCGCGATGACCAGGTCGTCGGCGTAGGGGTGCAGGGCCTTCTTGATCAGCAGGTCGGCGACGAACGGACCGTACGCGTCGGCGGTGTCGATCAGGTTCACGCCCAGCTCGACGGCCCGCCGCAGCACGCGGACGGCCTCGTCGGGGTCCTTCGGGTCGCCCCACACGCCCGGCCCGGTGAGCTGCATGGCGCCGTACCCGAGGCGGGTGACCGGGAGGTCGCCGCCGATGGTGAAGGTGCCGGAGTTCTTCGCGCTCATGGTTCGTCCCATCTTCGTCCGGGGTGCTCTCGAGGGTGAACCCCCGGGGTACCCCGGACGATTCCCGGAAACGTTCAGGAGTTGCGCGGGAAGCCCAGGTTCACCCCGGCGTGCGAGCGGTCCGGCCACCGCGACGTGACCACCTTCGTCCGGGTGAAGAAGTGGAACCCTTCCGGCCCGTACGCGTGGCTGTCGCCGAACAGCGAGTCCTTCCAGCCGCCGAAGGAGTAGTAGCCGACCGGCACCGGGATCGGGACGTTCACCCCGACCATGCCCACCTCGACCTCGTTCTGGAACCGCCGCGCCGAGGACCCGTCGCCGGTGAAGATCGCGACTCCGTTGCCGTACGGGTTGGCGTTGATCAGCTCCAAGGCCTCGTCGTACGACGCCGTCCGCGCGACCGACAGCACCGGGCCGAAGATCTCGTCGGTGTAGATCGACATGTCCGTGCGGACGTGGTCGAACAGCGTCGGGCCGAGCCAGAAGCCGTCTCCGGGCACCTCGATCCCGCGGCCGTCGACCACCAGGGAAGCACCCGCCGAGACCCCGGCGTCCACATAGGACGACACCCGGGCGTGGTGCGCCGCCGTCACGAGCGGGCCCATCTCCGACGCCGGGTCACGGCCGTCGCCGACGCGCAGCCGGCCCATCCGCTCGGCGATCTTGCGCACCAGCTCGTCGCCGACGGGGTCGACGGCCACCACCACCGACACCGCCATGCACCGCTCCCCCGCGGAGCCGAACCCGGCCGACACCGCGGCGTCGGCGGCGAGGTCGAGGTCGGCGTCCGGCAGCACCACCATGTGGTTCTTCGCCCCGCCGAGGGCCTGGACGCGCTTGCCGTGCCGGGTGCCGGTTTCGTAGACGTACCGCGCGATCGGCGTCGACCCGACGAACGAGATCGCCTTGACGTCGGCGTGTTCGAGGAGCCCGTCGACGGCGGCCTTGTCGCCGTGCAGCACGTTGAGCGCGCCCGCGGGCAGCCCGGCCTCGGCGAACAGCTCGGCGATGAACACCGCCGCCGACGGGTCCTTCTCGCTGGGCTTGAGCACCACGGTGTTCCCGCAGGCCAGCGCGTTGGGGACGAACCACAGCGGCACCATGGCCGGGAAGTTGAACGGCGAGATCACGCCGACCACGCCCAGCGGCTGGGCGATCGAATAGACGTCGACGCCGGTCGAGGCGTTCTCGCTGAACCCGCCCTTGAGCAGCTGGGCGGCGCCGCAGGCGAACTCGACGTTCTCGATCGCGCGGGCGATCTCCCCGGCCGCGTCGGACTCGACCTTGCCGTGCTCGCTCGTGATGATCTTCGCCAGCTCGTGCTTGCGGGCGGACAGCAGCTCGCGGAAGGCGAACAGCACCCGCGTCCGGCCGGCCAGCGACGTCCCGCGCCAGCCCGGCAGCGCCGCCTTGGCCGCGGCGACGGCGGCTTCGACCTCGGCCTCGCCGGCGAAGTCGACGTGCGCCCGGACTTCACCGGTGGCGGGGTCGAAAACCTCGCCGGACCGGGCGGCGTCCCCGCCGAACGGCTTGCCGTCGATCCAGTGGCTGATGCGGTCGGTCACGGCAGGCACTCCTTTGCTCCGGCAAGCGTCCCCCCGAGTCTCCGGGCGGGCGCCACGCCAGGCCATCAGCAACGTGTACGGACTCGGCGTCGCGGCCGTACAGTCTGTCCCCTGCCGCTGATCACCTGCCGAGGAGCCATGTACCCGACCGTCGCCGAGGTCCTCGCGCTGCCGGTGCTGCGCCAGGGCCGCCCGCACGTCGTCGCCGGCGCCGCCGGGCTGGACGCGCCGGTGCGCTGGGCGCACGTCGCCGAGGTCGCCGACATCGCGCACCTGCTGCGCGGCGGCGAGCTGGTGCTGACCACCGGCGTCGCGCTGCCCGACGACGGCCCGGCGCTCGCCCGGTACGTCGCCGACCTGGCCGGCGTCGGCGCCGCCGGGGTCGTGGTCGAGCTGGTCCGGCACTGGAGCGACAAGCTGCCCGCCGCGCTGGTCGGCGCGGCCGAGGAACACGGGCTCCCGTTGGTGACGCTTTCGCGAGAGACGCGGTTCGTGAGCGTCACCGAGGCGGTGAACGGCCAGATCGTCGACGCCCAGGTCGCCGAGCTGCGCGCCGCCGAGCGCGTGCACGAGACGTTCACCGCGCTGACGGTCGCGGGCGCCGAACCCGGCGTCGTCCTGGGCGAGGTCGCCCGGCTCACCGAGCAGCCGGTGGTGCTGGAGACCCTGTCGCACGAGGTCCTCGCCTACGACGCGGCCGGCACCGACCCGGCCGAGCTGCTCACCGGCTGGCCGGCCCGGTCGCGGGTGGTCCAGGTCGGCGAGCGGACCGGCTACCACCCGGGTTCGGGCTGGCTGGTGACCGTCGTGGGCGCGCGGGGCCACGACTGGGGACGGCTGATCCTCGTCTGCGCCGACCAGCCGCCGCACCGCCACCGGGTGGTCGCCGAGCGGGCGGCGTCGGCGCTGGCCGTGCACCGCCTGGTCGCGAAGGATTCCGACGGTCTCGAGCGCCAGGCCCACCGCGCGGTGCTCGCCGAGCTGCTGGCGTCCCCCGCGCCGACGGCGGAGCTGCTGGCCCGGGCCTCGGCGCTGGCCGTGCCGCTGCCCGGACGGCAGCTGGTCGGGCTGGCGGTCCGGCCGCGGCTGACCGCGACGGCACGACCGGCGCTGTCCACCCCGCCGGTGCTGCGCGAGCTGGCCGAGGCGACGGTGCTGGCAGCCCGCCGCGCGAAGGTGTCGGCGCTGGTGGCGACGGACGACCTCGGCGTGCGGGCCCTGGTCGCGCTGTCCCCGGAAGCGAACGCCGACGCCGTGCTGCACCGGCTCGCCACCGACGTCCACGAGGCTCGCGGCAGCGCGCCGGGCGTGCTCGCGGTCGGCACGACGGTGACGTCCCCGGCCGAGGCGCGCCGGACGTTGCTGGAAGCGAGCCAGGTCGCGGCGGCGGCCCTGGGCACGGGCACGGACCGGGTGCTGCACCGGTTGTCGGACGTCCGCCTGCGCGGGCTGCTGCACCTGCTGTCCGGCGACGAGCGCGTGACGGCGTTCGCTCTTCGCGAGCTGGGCCCGCTGCTGCAGCGCGACGCGGCATCGGGCAGCCGGCTCGTCCAGGCGTTGCGGCACTACTGCGAGCAGGGCGGCAACAAGTCGGCGGCGGCCGTGGCGGCCCACACGTCCCGGACGGCGTACTACCAGCAGCTCGCCCGGATCGAGCAGGTCCTGGGGGTGCGGCTGGAGGACCCGGAGTCGATGTTGTCGCTGTATGTGGCGCTGTTGGCGTGGGACCTCACCCGCCCGAGCGACGAAGACTCACCCGGACGTGCCGTGCAGTGATCAGCATCGGACGGCCGATGACACCGATATGGCCCTGATCCCCTTCGCAGCATGCTTGCTGAGCCTCGGCTGCCTGGCGCCGGCGCAACTCCCGGCCTCGACGTTGCAGCTGACCACCCACGACACCGCCGGCCGGATCGGCTCGGTGGTCCTGACGTGCGAGCCGGCGGGTGGCACGCACCCCAAGCGCGACAAGGCGTGCGCGGTGCTGTCGGAGGCCGGTGGTGATTTTTCCCGGATCACCGCCCGGCACCAGGCGTGCACGCTGATCTACGCCCCGGTCGAGGCAACGGCGATCGGAACGTGGCGCGGAAAGCCGGTGTCGTACACCACGACGTACGCGAACCGCTGCGAGGCCGACCGCGACTCGAACGAGGTCTTCGCGTTCTGACGCAGCTCCGCGACAGCTGAACACGATCGCCCGATCGGGCAAGGCCCCCTTCCGGGCAGGCTGTGCCCATGCCACCACCGATCGCCACGCCCCGGGCCCGCGCGCTGGGTTTCGGGATGAAGAGAGCCCGGCAGGCGCGGAACCTGAAGGTCCGCGAACTGGGCCGGTTGATAGATGTGCTGCCGCAGAACATTTCCAGCTGGGAGAGCGGCAAACGCATCCCCAAGATCGAGGATGTCGCCACGATCCTCACCGCGTTGCGGGTGGATACGAGCGAACGCGACCGGCTCCTGGAGCTGGCCCGCAACGCCAACGAGCCCAACTGGCTCGAACAGCACGCTCCGCCGACGGCGACTTTCGTCGACTACGAGCGGACCGCCACCGACATGTTCGAGTGGGCTGCCGGGCTGATCCCCGGACTGCTGCAGACCCCCGCCTACATGCGGGCGATCTTCGCCGCCGCGGCGCGCCCGAAGCAGGACATCGAGAAACACGTGATGGTCCGGCTCGCTCGTCGCGATGTCTTGATCGGCCGGCCGCCGCTGCAGTACCGGGCCGTGCTCAACGAGGCCGTGCTGCACCAGAACATCGGCGACCAGCCGGTGATGGCCGACCAGCTTCGCCACGTGCTCGCGGCATCCCGCGCACGCAATGTCTCGGTTCGCGTCCTGCCGGAGCGCAGCGGCTATCACCCGGGGCTCTACGGGCCGTTCGTCATCTTCGACTTCGCGGACCTGCCGCCCATCGTCTATCTGGAGCACTACCGCAGCAACGGGTACGTCTACCATGACGATCACCTGGCCGACTACCGTGCGGCAGTCGCGACCTTGTCCGCCCTGGCGTTGAGCGAGCAGGATTCCGAGCAGCTCATCCAGGGGGTGATCACCGAACTGGAGGCCTGAAATGTCAGAT
The DNA here is from genome assembly GCA_033793495.1 of Streptomyces sp. MN03-5084-2B. Lineage (GTDB taxonomy): Bacteria > Actinomycetota > Actinomycetes > Mycobacteriales > Pseudonocardiaceae > Amycolatopsis. Next base: position 108,286 of record JARAWT010000036.1, read on the forward strand.
GCCACCTGGCGGAAGTCCTCTCACAGCGGCGAAGACCCTGATGGCAACTGTGTCGAAGTTCGGCTCGCCGGGCTGTCGCAGATCCGCGACACCAAAGACCGCGCGGGCGGCACACTCTCCGTTACCACCCGATCGTGGGAAGCGCTGCTGGCTCGCTTGAGCGCGCGGAAGCCGCCGGGCCGCCCCCACGACGGCCCGGTGGCTTCCGCATAACTCTTAACCACGCGCTACTCGCCGGTCCGGTTCAGCCGCAGGGGGTGACCGGGCCGAACGTCACTCCGCGAGCCGTCGAGCGGCTGAGGTTCCAGGCCGGCCAGCCGTCCGGGGTGTCGTCGTGCAGGACCTGCCGCAGCACGCACGTGCGCAGTGGTTCCTGGAGGCGCTCCGAGACGACCGGGACCACGTCGGCCGAAAACCGGGCCAGGTAGCGGTCGTCGAGGGCCTTGCCGGCGGCCGCGCGGTCGAGGTTGGCGTCGGCGATCAGGCGTTCCGGGTCGAGAACCGCCAGCACCAGCAGCGCCGCCGCGGCCGAGCCGATCGCCGCCCGGGGCAGCCACGTCGGGCGCAGCCGGACCAGCGCCGCCAGTACCAGCACGAACACCGCGCCGAACCACAGTTCGCAGACCTCGACCAGCAGCCGCAGCACGGTGAAGCCGTACGCCTGCTGGTAGGTCCACATGCGGCTCAACGCCGAGCCGACGAGCACCAGGGACAGCGCGCTGAGCGTCCCGAGCAGGACGCGCTGCCGGAGCCGGTCGGCCTTCGTCGCGTCCGGCGCCCAGCGCAGCGCCGCGGCGACGATGGCCAGCGTCAGCACCGTGACGGCACACAGCTGCCAGAAGCCGCTGCGGGCGTACTCCGCCGACGTCAGGTTGCTGGTGCGCAGGACGTATTCCGTCCCGCCGAACAGCACGACCAGCCGCACGCCGACGAAGACGCCGAACACCAGGGCCAGAACACCGAGCGGCACCGTCCACTCCAGACCGTACTTCGTCCGATGTGGACGGCCGGCCGACGCACGCGGCGCCGGCGCGGCGAGGAAGTAGCAGGCCCCGGCGACGACCAGGCCGACGACGGCGAAGACCGAGCACCACCGCACCAGCGTCGCGACGCTGAGATCGGGTATGACGGCGTTGACGACGGCGGCGAAGGCGGCATCGGCACTGGCGAGCAGCGGCACGAAGACCCCGACGAGCCCGGCGGCGGCGAGCACGGCCAGCGCGATCCGCCGGGCGACCCCGTCACGGCGGGCGGCGAACCGGCCGGCCCCGCGCCCGACCCACGGAATGGCCCGGAAGGCCTCGATCGGGACGGCGAGCATGTCGTAGAGAACGGAGTGCACGGTCCGCTCCCCGACCACGGCCAGCGACCCGGCCACCGCGGCGGCGATGACGCAGAGGACGAACAGCCACCCGGACGCCCGCACGGCCCCCGTGGCGAGCAGCGCGAGCGCGAGGACGGCCCACCCGGCACTACGCCAGGTGAAGGCGCCCTCCGCACCTTCCCGCGAACGCCGGTCGGCCACCACGACGGCGGCGACGACGGCCAGCCCGGAGAGCAGCCACCCGACCCCGGGCCGATCGACGGGCAACAGCAGCGCACCGGCGATCCCGGCCAGCCCGGAAGCAGGCAGCACAGCCTCCGGAAGCGGAACGACGACGGACTTCGGCGGCGGCAACGGCCGGAAGAGAACCGGCGGAGCGGCCACGGCCACGCCACCGGCGACCGAAGGGCCCGGGGGCGCAAAGGCTCCCCCACCGGCAGCCGAAGCACCCGGCGTCCCGAAGGCACCTGCGCCAGGGCCCGCGGCCTCCCGGACCCTCTTCCCCCGCGGCGCACTCTTCCCCGCGCCGGGGTCGACTCTGTTCTTCGGCATCTCGCCCGCCTTTACTTTAGCAAATCACGCACGTTCTGAGATGCCCTGAACGACTCGTTCACGACATCTGGCGTCATGAACGACTCGTTCATGACATCGCCGCCGGGCCACGGACAGCCCGGGACTAAGCCGGCAGCGTCACCCGGATCCGGCTCCCCGTCCCCGGCGAGGGATCCACCACCCCGATCGTCCCGCCGTGCAGCTCGACCGCCCACCGGG
>JARAWT010000037.1:0-109855 GCA_033793495.1 Streptomyces sp. MN03-5084-2B
GCCCCGCCGTCCGCGCCCACCCCCGGCGTCGGGAGCCGAGGCCGCGCCAACCGCCTCACCTGCGGTCCTGACTGTCCGCACAGGCCGAGGAACCCACATTCGGCGCCTCCCGCCGGCCGTGCCCCCTCGGTACGGTGGCCGAATGATGCGGAAGGCCGTGGCCGTGCGGCGGGAGGAAATCGTGCGCGCCGCGCTCGACAACATCCGTGCGCGGGGCATCTCGGGGGTACGGGCCGCCGACGTCGCTCACTCACTCGATGTCAGCACCGCGCTGATCTTCTACCACTTCGGGACCCTCGAAACGCTCGTCATCGAAGCGTTCCGGCAGGCCGCCGAGCACGAACTGGCCAAGCTGAACGACGAGCTCGGCAAAAGCGGCCCCGCCGAGCAGCGGCTCCGCGCCGTCCTCGCCCTGTACGGGCCCTCGAAACACGACAACTGGCCGCTGTGGATCGAAGCCGGGGCCGCGGCCATGCGGGATGCCGCCCTGCGGGCCGTTCTGCAACGCCTCGACCTGCGGTGGCGGGATGCCGTGGTCGCGCTGATCGCGGAGGGTGTCGGGGCGGGGGCCTTCCGGTGCCCCGATCCGCACGGCGCCGCGTGGCGGCTCACCGCCCTGCTCGACGGGCTCGCCGTCCAGGTCGTCGCCCGGCAGGGCACCGTCACCACCGGGGACTGCGACCGGTGGGTCGACCAGGCGATGGCCTACGAGCTCGGATGTTGACCGGGGGATCAGGAGGGGCGATGACCGAAACAGCCTTGCTCGAAGTGGCGTGGACCGACCCCGTCACCGGGTGCCGCGGGTACCTGGTGATCGACCGGCTCGTGCGCGGCGTGGCCAGCGGGGGCCTGCGGATGCGCCGCGGCTGCTCGCTGTTCGAGGTCCGCGGCCTGGCCAGGGGCATGACGCTCAAGGAAGGCCTCAACTACGACCCCGACGGCCGGTACGTCCCGCTCGGCGGTGCCAAGGGCGGCATCGACTTCGACCCCTACGACGAGCGCGCCCGGGACGTCGTCGCCCGGTACCTGCACGCCATGCGGCCGCTCATCGAGCAGTACTGGACCATGGGCGAGGACCTGGGCCTGCGGCAGGACGTCATCGACGGCGTCATCGCCGAGATCGGCCTGCTCAGCCCGGTGCAGGCCGTCTACCCGCTGCTCGAAGACCGCGAGGCGGCGACCGCCCGGCTGGCGGACGCGCTCCGGATGGAGGTCGGCGGCCTGGGGCTCGACGAGCTCGTCGGCGGCCTCGGCGTCGCGCAGGCCACGCTCACCGGGCTCGAAATGCTCGGCCGGGAAAACGACGACAACCGGGTCGTGCTGCAGGGCTTCGGCGCGATGGGCGGCGCCACCGCCCGCTTCCTGGCCGACGCCGGGCTGCGCGTCGTCGGCGTCTCGGATGTCCGTGGGGTCGTGGCCAACCCGGACGGGCTCGACGTCGAAAACCTGCTCCGGCACCGCGACCGCTTCGGCGGCATCGACCGCGACAACCTCAAGCCCGGTGACGAGCTCCTGCCGCCGGAAGCCTGGCTCGACGTGCCCGCCGAGGTGCTGGTGCCGGCCGCGATCTCCTACTGCGTCGACGCCGACAACCAGGCCAAGATCGGCGCCAAGCTGATCGTCGAGGCCGCGAACCTGCCGGTCACGCCGGATGCCGAAGCGCTCCTCGACACGCGCGGCATCCGCGTGGTGCCGGACTTCGTCGCCAACTCGGCGACCAGCTCGTGGTGGTGGTGGACGCTGTTCGGCGACGTCGGCGCGGACGCCGACGAAGCCTTCGGCAAGGTCCGCTCCCGGATGCGTGCACTGGTGACCAGCATGTTCGAGGTCGCCACGCTGGACGGCCTGAGCCTGCGCGCCGCCGCGCTGCAGCTGTCGGAGAAGAACCTCGAGGCCATCCAAGCCCGCTTCGGCTGAGGGCTGGGGGAACGAATCGGGCGCCCGGGTAGTTGAGCGTTGTATGAAACTCGGCATCTACAGCTTCGGCGACCGCGCGCCGGACCCGCGCACCGGCGAGCAGCCCTCCGTCGCGCAGACGCTGGCCAACACCCTCGAGCGGATCAAGCTCGCCGACGAGCTGGGCCTCGGCTTCTACGGCCTCGGCGAGCACCACCTCGACCAGTACGCGATCTCCAACCCGGGCACCGTCCTGGCCGCCGCCGCGAGCGTGACGAACCAGATCACCCTCAGCTCCGCCGTCACCGTGCTGAGCACCGAGGACCCGGTCCGCGTCTACCAGCAGTTCACCACGCTCGACCAGCTCAGCCACGGCCGCGCCGAACTGCTCGCCGGGCGCGGGTCGTTCACCGAGTCGTTCCCGCTGTTCGGCCACGACCTCGGCGACTACGACGAGCTCTTCGAGGAGAAACTCGCCCTGCTCCTGCGCATCGACCGCGAAGACCCGCTGACCTGGTCCGGCCGGTTCCGCCCGCCGCTGGAGAACGCGCGGATCCTGCCCCGGCCGTACGGCAGGCGCCTGCGCATCTCGGTCGGCACCGGCGGCAACCCCGAGTCGTCCATCCGGGCCGGGCTGCTCGGCCTGCCGGTGGTGTACGCGGTGATCGGCGGGCAGCCCGAGCGCTTCGCGCCGCTCGTCGACCTCTACCGCCAGGCCGGCGAGGCGGGCGAACAGGACCCCGCCGACCTGCACGTCACCATGGGCGCGATCGGCTTCATCGCCGAGAAGTCCCAGGACGCCAAGGAAACGTTCTACCCGTACTGGCTCGAAACGATGAAGTACGGCGCGCGCGCCCGCGGCTGGGCGGTCCCGACCCGCACGGAGTACGACGAGTACACCCGCGACGCGAACGCGCTGTTCGTCGGCAGCCCGCAGGAGATCGCCGAGCGGCTGATCGCGGTCGGCAAGCTCACCGGCGCGGACCGGTACGCGATGCAGATGGACTGGTCCGGCGTCCCGCACGCCGAGGTCATGCGGGCCATCGAACTCCTCGGCACCGAGGTGCTTCCGCTGGTGGAAAAGGAGTTCTAGACGTCGTTCCCGGCGATGTAGCCGAACGTCATCGCCGGGCCGATCGTCGACCCCGCGCCGGCGTAGCTGTGGCCCATCACCGCCGCGCTCGCGTTGCCCGCCGCGTACAGGCCGCGGATCACCGAGCCGTCCGGACGCAGCACCCGGGCCCGGGCGTCCGTGCGCATGCCGCCCTTCGTGCCGAGGTCGCCCGGGACGAGCCGCAGCGCGTAGTACGGGGCCGCCCACAGCGGCGCCAGGCAGGAGTTCGGCGTCACCGACGGGTCGGTGTAGTAGTGGTCGTACGCACTCGCGCCGCGGCGGAACTCGGGGTCCACACCGGACCTGGCGAAGCCGTTGAATCGGTCCACAGTGGACTTCAACGCCGCGGACGGCACCCCGATCTGCGTCGCGAGGCCCTGGACCGTCGACGCCTTGAAGACCGCACCGGCGGCGTACCAGGCGTCCGGGAACGGCAGCAGCGGCGCGATGTCGCGGAAGAGGTACCGGTTGCGGTAGTTCTGGTCGACGATCAGCCACGCCGGGATGTCCGGCGCCGACGGGTTCTTGTCGTACATGGTGTGCACGACGTCGCTGTAGGGCGCGGCTTCGTTGACGAACCGCTGCCCCGCCTGGTTCACGATCAGCCCGCCGGGCAGGGTCCGCTCGGCCAGGCAGAAGTACGGGTCGCCGGGGGTCGGGATGGCCGGGCCCCACCAGGCGTCGTCCATCAGGTCGAGGGCGGCGCCGGCGCGCTGCCCGGCGCGGTGGCCGTCGCCGGTGTTCTCCTTGGCGCCGACCGTCCAGTCGGTGCCGATCGGCTGCCGCTGGTACTGCGCGCGCATCGCCGCGTTGTGCTCGAAGCCGCCCGAGCCGACGATCACGCCGCGCCGCGCCCGCACCAGCCCGTTCGGCGTCACCACCCCGGTGACCGCGCCGTTTTCGACGTTGAGGTCGAGGAGCGGGGTGTTCAGCAGCACCGGGACGTTCGCCCGGAGCAGGCCGACGCGCAGCCCGGCGGCGAGCGACTGCCCCATGGTGAGCGGCTTCTGCCCGGCCAGCGCGGCGGCCGTGCCGCGGGCCAGGCATTCGGCGGCGACCGCGGCACCCTTCGCGTTGACCAGGGCGAGGTTCAGCCACTTGTAGTCGGCGCTGAAGACGACGAGCCCGGACGGCGTGGCGAGGTAGGGCGGGTTGAGGTTCGCCAGCTCGGCGCCGAGCAGGTTCCCGTCGAACTGGTCCGGTTCGATCGACCGGCCGTTCGGCAGCCCGCCCGGCAGTTCCGGGTAGTAGTCGCTGTAGCCCGCCATGAAGCGGAACCGCAGCGGGCTGTTGGCCAGGACGAAGTCGATCATCGCCGGGCCGTTGCGCAGGAAGGCGTCCTGCCGTGCGGCGGGGACGTCCGGGCCGACGACGGCGGCGAGGTACTGCGCGGCTTTCGCGGGTGTGTCCGGCACCCCGGCGGCGAGCAGCACCTGGTTGTTGGGGATCCAGATGCCGGCCCCGGACCGGGCCGCGGACCCGCCGAAGGTCGGCGCCTTCTCGAGCACGACGACGCTGAGCCCGCGCTTGGCCGCGGTGAGCGCCGCGGTCATGCCGGCCGCGCCCGAGCCGACCACGACGACGTCGTACTCGCCGAGCGGCGCCGCGGCCGCGGGAGTCGCGAGCCCGGCGGTGACGGCGAGGCCCATCCCGGCGGCGCTGCCGCGGAGGAGCTGGCGGCGGGTCAGGTCGGCATCCATGGCGACTCCTCGCTCGCGGGAACGGCGAGGGACATGGTCTACACAGCAACCCGGGAACTGGAACAGGTTCTACCCGACTGGAGCAGTGTCGCCCGGCTCGGCTCGGCCGGTGGTCCCAATGGGAACCGGCATTCGGCGCAAGCGCGCGGATCCAAGCCGGGGCAGCGGGCGCGGATGCGGGCGAGACAGCGATTCCGGGTGCCGCGAATGACTCGTTCGGGACGCGCGAGGTCCCGAACGAGTCATTCGCGGCATCGGCGGCGACCGGCGTGCCGGAGTCAGGAAGTCCAGGCCACCGGCACCTCTTCGGGTCCGCGGACCGACAGCGGGGGCCGCCACGCGATCGTCTCCCACGGGACCGCCAGGTCCAGTCCGGGCAGCCGGTCCACCAGGGCCCGCAGGGCGATCTCGCCCTCCAGCCGGGCCAGGGCCGCACCCAGGCAGAAGTGGATGCCGTGGCCGAAGCCGAGCTGCTGGGCGTCCGCGCGGCGGATGTCGAACTCCGTCGCCGACGGGAACGCGTTCTCGTCGCGGTTCGCCGCCCCGACGTGCGCCAGCACCGCCTCGCCGCGCCGCACCGGCACCCCGCTCAGCACGACGTCCTCGAGCGCCACGCGCAGCAGGGACGAGTCGACCGGGCCGTCGAAACGCATGATCTCCTCGATCGCCCCCGGCGTCAGCGAAGGATCCGCGCGCAACGCCGCCAGCTGCTCCGGGTGCCGGCACAGCAGGACGACGCCGCACCCGATGAGGCTGACCGTCGTCTCGTGGCCGGCCAGCAGCAACTGCGTGGCGAGGTCGATGAGCTCCGGCTCGGTGAGCCGGTCGCCGTCTTCGTCGCGGGCGTGCACCAAAGCGCTCAGGAAGTCGTCCGCGGGGTGCGCTCGCTTCTCCGCCACCAGTGCCGCCATGTCCTCGGCGCCGTCGCGGCGCGCCTGCTCGACGTCGGCCGGCGTGTGCTGCATCGGTGTCACGATCACGCGCGACCACCGCCGGAACCGCTCGCGGCCGGCGAACGGGACGCCGAGCAGCTCGCACATGACCAGCGTCGGCAGCGGGAAGGCGAACCGCTCGACCAGGTCCGCCGGCGGGCCGTGCGCCACCATCGCGTCGAGGAGCTCGTCGGCGATCTCCTGGATCCGCGGCCGGAACGCGGCGATCCGGCGGACGGTGAACGCCTGCGCCGACAGCCGCCGCAGGCGGGTGTGGTCGGGCGGGTCCATGTTGAGGATGCTGTGCTCGCCGGTCGAGAAGTCGCCCGGCTCGATCAGGCAGGGCGCGCCCGGGTACAGCAGGTTGCGGCTGAACCGCGGGTCGGAGAAGACCGTGCGGACGTCGTCGTAGCGCGTCACCAGCCAGCCTTCGTGGCCGCTGGGGAACACGATCCGGGACACCGGCGGGTGGCCGGCGTAGATCGCCCCCATCGGGACGGCGGGGTGGTCCTTCTCGGCGGGATAGACAGCGGTCATGCCGCCGATGATGGGCGCCGCTCCGGACGTGGCGGAAGGCGCGCGACCAGGAGAAACCCGTCCGGACGCCGCAAACCGCCCGGACGGGCTCACCCACCCTGCGTCCTTTGTGGACACCAGGGCAAGTTGACGGCACCCTCATCTTGTAGCTAAGTTGAGGTCATACTCAACTTCAGGAGGTTTCCTTGCCGAAAGTGCTCGCCGTCCTGGGCGCCGGTCCCGGGCTCGGCCTGTCGATCGCCCGCCGCTTCGGCCGCGAAGGCTTCACGACGGCGCTGGTTTCCCGCAGCGACGCCCGGCACGCCGCCTACCGCGCGTCGCTGGCCGGGGTCAACGCCTTCACCTACACGGCCGATGTGACCGACGAAGACCGGCTCCGCGACGTGCTCGGCCGCATCACCGCGGACGCCGGCGAGATCGACACGGTGTACTTCGGGCCGGCCGACGCCACGGCCGGCCCCGGCATCACGCCGCTCACCGAAGCCGGCGCCGGCACGCTGCGTGCGACGTTCGATTCCGTCGTGCGCCCGGCGGCGCAGCTCGTCGAAGCCGTGCTGCCGGGCATGCTCGAGCGCGGCTCGGGTTCGCTGCTGTTCGCCGGCGGCCTCAGCGGCAAGTACCCGATGCCGATGCTCGGCAGCCTGGCCCCGGCGTCGGCGGCGCTGCGGATGTACGTGCTCACGCTGCACGCGGCCCTGCGGGAAACCGGTGTCCACGCCGGGATCCTCACCATCGGCGGCCTCATCGAGCGCGGCGACATCCACCGCGTGTTCACCGCGCAGGACCACGGTTTCCCGGTGGGCACGCTCGATCCGGACGACATCGCCGACCGGGCGTGGCCGCTGTACACCGAGCGGGAGGCCGAAGCCGAGTTCAACGCGATGGCGGCGGTCTAAGCGAGGTAGGCGAGTTCCGGGTGGGCGGCGACGTAGGCGTCGAGCAGCCGCCGGGCGACCGGCACCGAGCCGACCAGCGGGTGCAGCGCGAACGCCCGCAGCGCCGCCGCCCGCGAACCCGTCGTCGCCGCCTCCAGCACCGCGCGCTCGACGGCCTTCACCGTCGTCACCAGGCCGAGCGCGTGGTCCGCGAGCGGTGCGGTGGCGAGCGGGCGGGCGCCGTCGGCGTCGACCGCGCACGGGACCTCGACGATCGCGTCACCCGGTACGCCCGGGAGCGTGGAACCGTTGCGGACGTTGAGGATCAGCGTTGTCCGCTCGTCGTGCGCGAGGGCGCGCATCAAGGCCAGCGCGACCTTCTCGTAGCCGCCGCCCTCGAGGTCGTCACGCGCTCCCTCGCGCGTCTCGGCCATGTACGTCGCTTCGCGTTCCAGACGCGTGCGTTCCCACGACGCCAGTGAAGGCGACGCGTAGAAATCCCGTTGCTGCTCGAGGATCAGCGCCCCGCGCGACTCGGAACCGGCTGTCTCGCGGGCGAAGTAGTAATAGTGCAGGTATTCGTTGGGGATCGCGCCGAGCGTGCGCAGCCAGTCCGCGCCGAAGAGCTTGCCCTCCTCGAACGACTCGCATGCGGCGGTGTCGGCCACCAGCCGTGGCAGGACGTCCTCGCCGTCGACGCGCACCGAGCGCAGCCAGCCGAGGTGGTTGAGCCCGGCGTAGCCGAACTTCGCCGCTGCTGCGTCGATCCCGAGGGCCCGGGCGACGCGGCGGCACAGCGCGACCGGGGAGTCGCAGATGCCGATCACCCGGCCGCCGAGGTGCGCGGCCATCGCTTCGGTGACCAGCCCGGCGGGGTTGGTGAAGTTGACGACCCACGCGCGGGGCGCCAGCTCGCCGATCAGCCGCGCGAGGGCGACCGCGACCGGGACCGTCCGCAGCCCGTAGGCGATCCCGCCCGCGCCGACGGTTTCCTGGCCCAGCACGCCTTCCGCGTGCGCGAGCTGCTCGTCGAGCCGACGGCCGCGCAGGCCGCCGACGCGGACGGCCGAGAACACGAAGTCCACATCGGACACCGCGGCGGCGAGGTCGGTCGTCGTGCGCACCCGCGGCGCGTTCTCCGCACCGGCGGCCTGCTCGGCCAGGACGCGCTCGATCGCGGCGAGGCGCCCGGCGTCGACGTCGTGCAGGACGAGTTCGGTGACGTCGCCGCCGTCCAGCAGCGCGCCGTGCACCAGCGGCACGCGGAACCCGCCGCCGCCGAGGATCGCCAGCCTCATCCGGCGACCTTACCAACCGGATTCACGCAATCCGTGGCCGAAGTGGCCCAGCCCTTGCGAATCTCGCTTCGCTGACGCAGGCTCGGGCCACCCTTGCGTGATCGGAGTGGAGGTGCCCGTGCCGGCTGAGCCCGCACCCGAAGTCGACGTCTTCCTGTCCGGCCTGCTGTTCTTCGACCTGGTCTTCACCGGGCTGGAACACCCGCCGGCGCCGGGCACCGAGGTGTGGACGGGCGGCATGGGCTCGGGACCGGGCGGGATCGCGAACTTCGCCGTCGCGCTGAGCCGGCTCGGCCTGCGGACGTCGCTGGCGGCGGCGTTCGGCACCGACGTCTACGGGCGGTACTGCTGGGACGTGCTGGCCCGGCAGGAGCACATCGACCTGTCGCGGTCCCGGCGGTTCCCGGAATGGCACTCGCCGGTGACGGTCTCGCTGGCCTACGCCGGCGACCGCGCGATGGTCACCCACGGCCACCCGCCCCCCGTCCCGGTCGCGGAGCTGGCCGGCTCGCCGCCGCCGAGCCGCGCGACGGTGGCGCACATCGGCCTCGACACGGCCGAGTGGGTCCACACCGCACACCAGTCGGGCAGCCTGGTGTTCGCCGACGTCGGCTGGGACCCGTCCGAGGCCTGGTCGGCGGCGCTGCTGGAGCAGCTCGCGTGCTGCCACGCGTTCGTGCCGAACGAGGTCGAGGCCATGCGCTACACCCGCACGGACACGGCGGAGGCGGCGCTGGCCAGGCTCGCGGACCTGGTCCCGATCGCGGTGATCACCCGCGGCGGCGAGGGCGTGCTGGCGGTGGACGGGACGACCGGCGAGACGGCGGCCGTCCCGGCTCTCCCGGTCGACGTGCTCGACGCCACCGGCGCGGGCGACGTGTTCGGCGCCGGGTTCGTGGCCGCGACGCTGACGGGCTGGCCGCTGGTGGAGCGGCTGCGGTTCGCGTGCCTGACGGCGAGCCTGTCGGTCCAGCACTTCGGCGGCGCGCTGGCGGCGCCGGGCTGGCACGAGATCGCGCAGTGGCACGCGCGGACCCGCAGCCCGGAGTACGCGTTCCTGGACGAGGTACTGCCGTCCGAGACCGTGGCCGGCATCCGCCGCGGCCCGGTCACCCTCGGCTTCGGCGACGACAGCTGGCGCTGATTCCACCCGGGCCGGATCCGTGCCACGATGTGGAGCAGCGCCGGAGGGAGGCCGCCTGTGCCCGAGCGGGGAGCGCGCGACCTGTCTCCGGGGACGCGGGCGCGATTCGACCGGTTCTCCCCCACCGGGCCGAAGACGTCGCTGCTCACCGTGCCGGGTGCGGTGGGAGCCGAGGTGGCCGGTTTCACCCCCGTCGGCGACGTCATGGGCTGCGTCGTCCACCAGGTCGGCTTCACGGACACGACCACCTGGTCCGCCGACCGCATCGGACAGCTGGCGGAGATCCTGCGCGCGGGCTACGAGACGGCACTCGACCGGCTCGTGGAGGAGGCGTCCGCGATCGGCGCCGACGGCGTGCTCGGGATCGACTTCACGGTGACTTCGCCCGACGGCATGGCGCAGGAGTTCGTCGCGCTCGGCACCGCCGTCCGCGCCACGACCGGGCCGCGGCTGCGGCGCCCGTTCACCACCGGCCTGCCGGGCCAGGACGTCGCGAAGCTGATGCACGCGGGCTGGGTCCCGGTGCGCGTCGCGGTCGGGATCTGCGGCCGGGCCTTCACCGACCTGTGGCAACGATCCCTGATCAGCGAGTGGTCCGGGAACCTCGAAGTCCCCATCGCCACGGAACTCGCCACCGCCGTGCGGGCCGAGGCGCGGGCGGAGTTCGCCCGCGAGATCGGCGACTGCGGCGCCGATGGCGGCATCGTCTCGGACCTGAAGTTCGACCTCTGGCCGGTCCACGACATCGCGGTGGCCGCCATGGCCACCGTGATCGGCACCGCCATCGCGCAGTTCCGTGCCGGACCGGCCGCCCCGGCGCCGACGTTGAAGATCCTGCCGTTGAAGCGTTCTGAGGAGGCTCTGTGACGGCCGAAGATCCCGGTATTCCCGCGGATGCGATGCGACGGCTCACCGAGATGCGCCCCGGCGGGAAGGCCGGCCTGTTCACTTCGGACCTGACCGTCAACGAGTTCCTCCTCGTGCGCGAAGCCGGGTTCCGGCCGCTCGGGCTGGTGCTCGGCTCGAGCATCTACCACGTCGGGTTCCAGTGGCGGCAGTGGACCAAGAACCAGGAGCTGGACCGGCTTTCGCAGGCGATGTACCACGCGCGCGAGCTGGCGATGACCCGGATGGAGGCGGAGGCGGACGTCCTCGGCGCGGACGGCATCGTCGCGGTCCGCCTGGAGATCGAGTTCAAGGAGTTCGGCACCGACCTGGCCGAGTTCATCGCCGTCGGCACCGCGGTCAAGGCCGAGGAGCCCGGCGAATGGCGCACCAACGCCGGGAAGCCGTTCACCTCGGACCTGTCCGGGCAGGACTTCTGGACGCTCGTGCAGGCCGGCTACGCCCCGCTGGGGATGGTGATGGGCACGTGCGTCTACCACATCGCGCACCAGCGGTTCCGGCAGATGGTGGGCAACTTCGGCCAGAACGTCGAGATCCCGCAGTACACCGAAGCGCTGTACGACGCCCGTGAGCTGGCGATGTCCCGGATGCAGGCGGAGGCCGAGCAGCTGGAGGCGGAGGGCATCGTCGGGGTGCAGCTGCTCTCGCTGCCGCACCAGTGGAGCGGGCAGACGACGGAGTTCTTCGCGATCGGTACCGCCGTGAAGCCGCTGCGCCCCGACCACCACATCGCCAAGCCGCAGCTCGTGCTGCCGCTCACCGACTGATGGGCGAGCTGGACTTCCACCTGCTGGTGGCGGCCCTGCGCGCGGACCGCGCGGACGTCGAGTCCTACCACCGGGTCCTGGTGGAGACGCTCGGCGGCGCGCTGCCGCCGGGCATGGTCGAGGTCGCCCGCCGCCGGACGCTCGCCGACCGCGCCGCGCGACGGGACGGCCGGGCGACGTCGGTGCGGGTGACCACCCCGGACCGGGTGCTGGTGCTGAGCGCGGACGCGCACGGCGGCGTCGCGGCGGAGATCCACCAGGTGGTCCGGGGTGTGGTGATCAGCCGCAAGCCGGCCACGGTCGACGGCTGGCTGGCGGCGTTGGCCGGGGAGCTGACGGCGCTGGCGGAGAAAGACGCGAAGGCCCGCGAAGCGCTGTCCCGCCTGCTGGGCGGTTGAGCTCCCCGGCCCGGTCCGCCGCTACCCGACCGACACCCGCAGGATCTTGTTGTGGCTGTTGTGCGGGGTGCTGTCCTTGTCGCCGTCCACGCTGGTGGCCAGCCACATCTGGCCGTCCGGGGCGGGCTCGACCGTGCGGAGCCTGCCGTAGGTGCCGTTGAAGAACGTCTGGAAGTTCGTCAGCGAGCTGCCGCTGATCACCGCCCGGTAGAGCCGTGCGCCGCGCTGGCAGGCCACGTACAACGCGTCACGGATGATCGTGATACCGCTGCACGAACCCTGCGCCACGGGGTAGGTCTTCTTCGGCGCGACGAACCCGTCGCACGACCCCGACGTCCCCTCGCACGAGGGCCAGCCGTAGTTGCCGCCCTTCACGATCAGGTTCGTCTCGTCCATGATGCTGTTGCCGAACTCCTGCTCCCACAACCGGCCCTGGGAGTCGAACGCCAGCCCCTGGACGTTGCGGTGGCCGTAGCTCCACACCGCGTTGTGGAACGGGTTGTCCGCCGGGATCGAGCCGTCCGGGTTGATGCGCAGCACCTTTCCGTTGAGACTGCTGGTGTTCGGCGCGTTGCTGCTGTTCTGCGCGTCGCCCGTGCCCGCGAACAGGTACCGGCCGTCCGGGCTGAACCGCAGGCGGCCGCCGTTGTGGAACTTGTTGCGCGCGATGCCCGTCAGCAGGATCTGCTCGGTGCTCGTGACCAGCGCGTCGGCGGCCGGGTCGTACTTGATCCGCACGATCCGGTTGTCGCTGCCCGAAGTGTGCATGAGGTAGAGCCAGTGGTCGGAGCCGAACGAGACCGGGTTGATCTCCAGCCCGGTCAGGCCGCCCTCGCCGTCGGTGCTCTGCACGTTCGGCACGGTGCCGATCGTCTTCTTCGCGCCGGTCTTCGGGTTGAGGTGGACGACGGCGTGCGCGTCGCGCTGGTTGTAGAGGATCGTGCCGTCCGGCAGGGTCACCAGGCCCCACACGACGTCGTCGTCGGTGCCGACCTGGGTGGCGCCGCAGACACCCTGCGACGGCGTGCAGTTCGAGCCGCCGGTGGTCGTGACGTCCAGGACCGGCGTGCTCGGGGCGCTGAGGTTGCCGTTGCCGTCGACCGCGCGCACCTGCAGGTGGTAGGCGGTGCTCGGGGTCAGGCCGCCGAGCGTGGTGCTCGCCGTGTCCGACGTCCCGACCTGCGTGCTCCCGTCGTAGATCCGGTAGCCGGTCACGCCGACGTCGTCGGTCGACGCCGTCCACGCCAGGCCGATCGACGTGCTGTTCACCGAAGTGGTGTGCACGTTCGACGGCGCGGACGGCGGCGTGTGGTCGTCGGACGGCGGCGTCTTCACCTGGAGCGTCCCGCTGGCCTGCGAAACGTTCCCGGCCGCGTCACGCGCGTTGACGTAGAAGCCGTAGCTGCCGTTCGGGCCGAGGTTGCCGCAGGTCGCCGTCAGCGCGCCGGTCGTGCTCGCGCAGAGCTGGCCGTCGCGGTAGACCTCGTAGCCCGTGACGCCGACGTCGTCGGTGGCCGCGGTCCACTCGATCGTGGCGCTGGTGGGCGTGACGCCGACGAGCGTCGGCGTGCCGGGCGGTGACGGCGGCCGGACGTCCCCCGCCGAGCCGTAGACGCCGAACTCCTGCAGCGAATAGCCCTTCGAGGCGTCGGTGCGGCAGCGTTTCGTGCCGTACACCCGGACGTACCGGCCGGTGCCGTCCAGCGACGTCAGATCCTCGACGCCGCCCTTGCCCGCGTCCGTCGCGTAGATCTTCGTCCAGGTGACGTGGTCGGCCGAGGTGTCGATTTCGTAGGCGGTGGCGCAGGAAGCGTCCCACTGCAGCCGCACGCGGCTGACGTGCACGGCCGCGCCGAGGTCCACGTAAATCCACTGTGGATCGACGCCGGCCGCGCTCGCCCAGCGGGTCGCGGAGTCGCCGTCGACCGCGTTCCCCGCCGGGCAGCAGCCGCCCGACGACGACGCCGTGACCGGTTTTCCCTGCGACAGCAAGGGATCGGCGGCCGCTGCCGGGGTGCTCGTCCCGGCGACGAGCGCGAGCGCGATCGCCCCCGCCAGAATCCGTCTGCGCATACCGTCCTCCATGGGGCTGATGACGACGGCGGAGGTCCGGAAAACCCTACGAGCGCACCGGCCCGATGGTCAACTGGCGTCCCGGTCAACGGGCAGGACCCGGCCGAGGAAGCCGCGGATGTACCCGGCGATCGCGTCCAGGTGCGTTTCCAGGGCGAAATGGCCGGAATCGAGCAGGTGGATCTCGGCGTCGGGCAGGTCGCGGGCGTAGGCGCGGGCGCCGTCGGCGACGAAGATTTCGTCGTTCCCGCCCCAGACGGCGAGCAGCGGCACCTGGCTGGTCCGGAAGTATTCGTGGAACTTCGGGTACCGGCCGATGTTGTGGTGGTAATCGGCGAGCAGCGCCTGCTGGACGGCCGCGGCGCCGGGCCGGTCCAGCAGCGCCTGGTCGTGGATCCAGACGTCCGGGCTGACCAGCGTCGGGTCGGGCACGCCGACGAGGTACTGCGCCTTGGTGGCTTCGAGGGTGACCATGCCGCGCAGGTCGTCCTCGGACAGCGTGCCGGCGGCGAGCTTCTGCGGCAGCCCGGCACCCAGGCCGTCGACGTAGGCGTTGCCGTTCTGCGTGACGATCGCGGTCACCCGATCGGGGTTCGCGGCCGCGATGCGCAGGCCGACCGGGGCGCCGAAGTCCTGGATGTAGAGCGCGAACCGGCCGAGGCCGAGCTGGTCGAGCAGGCCGAGCGTGAGGTCGGCGAGCGCGTCGAAGGTGTAGGTGAATTCGCTGGTGGACGGCGCGTCCGAGGCGCCGGCGCCGAGGTAGTCCGGGGCGACGACGTGGTAGCGGTCGGCCAGGGCCGGGATGAGGTGCCGGAACATGTGCGAGCTCGTCGGGAAGCCGTGGAGCAGCACGATCGTGGGGGCGTCGGCGGGACCGGCCTCCCGGTAGAACAGCCGGTGCCCGTCGACGGTGGCGTAGCGGTGATGCACGACGTCTCCTTCTCTCATGGTTATTGAGTCCTTTATCCATGAGATGCGGTAGGCTGTCAACATCGGGGGACACCGCGGGAGGCGAAGATGGTCACGACGGCACCCGGCGAGGAGCGCTCGCCGGCCTTGGCGCTGGTCAACACCCGGCGCGTGACGGGAGACGACCTCGCCTCCCCCGGCGCGGCTTCGGACTGGCTGGCCGCGCGCGGCCTGGGCGCGGACGTCGGTGACGCGGACTCGTTGCGCCGGCTGACGGACTTGCGCGCTTCGGTTCGCGAGCTGTTGGCGGCCCGTTCGGAGGGCCGGTCACCCGACGCGGCGGCGGTGGAGACGGTGAACGCGGCAGCGCGCTCGGACGGGGCGGCGCTGGTCTTGGCCTGGGATGACGGGCCGTCTCGCGAGTGGCGGAGCGGCCGGCCGGGCAGCGTCGAGGCGGCGGTGGCCGCCTTGGCCAGGGACGCGATCGAGGTGGTGAGCGGCGAGGTGGGGCGGCTGGTGCGGCCCTGTGAAGCGCACGGGTGCATCAGGTACTACGTCCGCGAGCACGCCCGCCGCCGCTGGTGCTCGACGACCTGCGGCGACCGGGTCCGCGCGGCCCGCCACCAGCGCCTGGTGGTCGAGCAGCGCGACGGCTCCCGCTGAGGGCCCGCCGGAGTGGTCCCCACGGGCTGAAGGGCACCTTCCTCCCGTCAGATGCGCTGAAGGGCACCTTCCTCCCGTCAGATGCGCTGAAGGGCACCTTCCTCCCGTCAGATGCAAGGAAGGTGCCCTTCAGCGCACGTCCATCACAGCCCACTCCGCCGGCCGCGGCTAGTCCACCAGCGCGCCGCAGCTGACGTTCACCGTCGCCGCCGTCATCGAGGCCGCCCGGTCCGAGGCCACGAACGCCGCCACCGCGCCCACGTCGGCCAGCGTGGCCGCGCGGCCCAGCATCGTCTTGCCCGCGATGTTCTCCGCCAGCTCCGGGCGGCCCGGGAACCCCGCCGGGATCGTCTCCGGGATGCCGCCCGTGCGGAGCGTCACCGTGCGGATCCCGTGCGGACCGAGCTCCGCCGCGAGCTGGCGGCGCATCGCCTCCAGCGCGTGGAACGCCACCTGCAGCCCACCGACCGAAAACTCCCGCACCGGGTCGGCCGCTCCCCCGAAGAACAGGATCGCGCCCGACCGCCGCGCGATCATGTGGCGGGCCGCCGCCCGGGCCGTCAGGAACTGGGTGCGCACCGCGGTCAGCACCGGGCGCTCGTAGTCCGCCAAAGCCATGTCCACCAGCGGTGTGCCCTGGACGTCGCCGTGGCCGATGAGGTTGAACGAGACGTCGATGGTCCCCACGGCCGCGGCGTGCTCGTCCACCGCTCGTTCGTCGAGGGCGTCGACCTCCGCCGTCTCGGCCCGGCCGCCCGCCTCGCGGATCCGGGCCGCCACCTCGTCCAGCCTGGCCCGGGTGCGGCCGGCGAGGAACACCCGCGCGCCTTCCCCGGCGAACGCGGTGGCGACGGCCGCGCCGATCCGCCCCGCGGCCCCGTACACGATCGCGTTCTTGCCGGCGAGCAACGTCATGAAGTCCTCCGATGTCCGGGTGCGTTCACCGGTGCGTCGAACGGCCGGGCCCGGAATCGACACTCACGGACGCGGGACGCCCACCGGGTTCGGCACGGTGACCAGCCCGGTGTCGATCACCGCCCGGCTCAGCGGCACCGCCAGCTCCAGGGCCCGCTCGACGTCGGTGCCCACCGCCGCCAGCCGGTCCGTGTCCGCCTCGATCCTGCGGCGCAGCTCGCGGCCCGCCTCGGTCAGGACGCCGTCCGCGCCGAGGATGCCGCGGGCCCGCAGCCGGTCCACCGCCGCGTCCCACTGCGCGTCCGACCAGCCGCGGTGGGGCTGGATGTCCGCGCGGGCGAGCACTCCGTCACCGATGTGGGTGAGCGTCGTCTCCAAGCCGCTCAACCCGGCGTGGACCGCCGCCAGGACGTGGCCGTCGCCGCGGTGCTCGCGCAGGATCGTCGCCGCCAGCCACAGCCGGGCCAGCGGGTCCGCCGGCTTCGGCACCGCCGCCCACGCCGCCGCGAGCGGACGGCCGCCGAACTCGCTCGCGTCCACCGCCCGCCACAGCAGCGCGCTCAGCTCCGAGACGTCGCCCGCGACCGGGCGCAACGCCGCGGCCACCGCCTCCATCCGGGTGGCGACGACGGTCTCGGGCGAGGCGAACGACCACGCGTCCGGCAACGCCCGGGCCACCATCGCCGGTGCGAAGCCGAACAGCACCGCCGTCGCCGGTTCGGGGCCGATCGGGCCCAGGGGCGCCACCCGCCCCGCGAAGTAGCCCATCCAGTAGCCGCGCAGGCCGGCCGCTTTCGCCGCTGCGGCCGTCTCGGGGGCGAAGTAGACGACGGCGTGCAGCGGTTCCACGGCCGCCCACAGGCGACGAGCGGTCACGGGCCCTCCTCACGGGGTCAGCCGGTGCAGGTCGCGCGGGAACAGCGTGACCTCCCGGACGTTCGCGGCGCCGAGCAGCCGCGCCGTCCAGCGTTCCAGACCGATCGCGAACCCGCCGTGGGGTGGCATGCCGTGCGCGAAGGCCTGCAGGTAGTCCGCGTGTTCGGGGGCGGCGTCGCCGAGCACGGCGAGGTAGTCGGCGTGCCGGTGCAGGCGCTGGCCGCCGGTGACCAGCTCCATCCCGCGGAAGAGCAGGTCGAAGCTGTTCGAGTAGCCGGGCCGCGCCGGGTCCGGGTGCGTGTAGAAGGGCCGTTTCGCCATCGGGTAGCCGACGACGAACAGGAAGTCCGATCCGTGCTCGCGCCGCGCCCACTCCGACAGCGCCCGCTCGTGCGCGGGGGCGAGGTCCGGCTCGTCCGCCGGGGCACCCACGAGTTCCAGCGCCGCCGTGAAGTGGATCTCCGGGATCTCGGCGGGCACGGTGACCAGCGCCGGGTCCGCCATCCCGGCCAGGACGTCGCGCAGCACGGCCATCACGTCGTGGTGGTCCCGGACGAACCCGAGCTCGACATCGAGGCTGGTGTACTGCGCGAGGTGCCGGGCGGTGTCGTGCGGTTCGGCGCGGAAGACCGGGCCGACCTCGTAGACGCGTTCGAACACGCCGACGAGCGCCTGCTTGAAGAACTGCGGCGACTGCGCGAGGTAGGCGGACCTGCCGAAGTAGTCGATGCCGAAGACGTTCGCGCCGGACTCGGTCGCCGACGCCACGATCTTGGGCGTGTGCACCTCGGTGAAGCCGAGGGCGTCCAAAGTGGACCGAAACCCGCGGACGGCGGCCGCGGCCACGGCGAAGCGCTCCTTCAGCGCGGGATGCCGCAGGGCGACCGGCGCGTGGTCGAGGATGGTCGGCAGCGACGCGGTGACGGTGGGCCGGTAGAGGTCGAACGGGGGCGGCACCGCTTCGGCCAGCGTCGTCACGACGGCCCCGGTCAGCTCGACACCCCCGGGCGCGCGCGGGTTCGCGGTCACCGTGGCGTGCACCTCCACCACGGTTTCTTCCGGCGGCGCGGCTTCGCGCAGCACGACCTGCGCGAACCCGGACCGGTCCCGGACCACGACGAACGTGACGGATTTGAGGCGCCGCCGTCGGTGCACCCAGCCGGCGACGCGGACGCGGGCGCCGACGTGCCGGGGCAGGTCGGCGGCCAGGACACGAGAACTCATTTTCGCCCTCCCAACACGGATCCCTCGGGAGTGCGGGCGATCGGGAAAACCGCGGTGCCACCGCACTTTCACCGCCCGGAGGCGGCCTCGTCGCGGCCCGGTGACGGGGGCCGGCCGGCGGGGCATGGGGCGCGGGCGCCGTTCCTCCCCGCACTCCGGAGGGTCTTCGCCGCCCGGGCACGGGACCGCCTTCCCAGCTGCCGGCGGCTCTCTGGACCCGTGCGATCCGGGGACTACTCGTCTCCATCAGCGCGTTGCCGGCCACGGTAACCGGCGAGCCGCGAAGACGCCTCCGCATTTTTGCGGCTCACGCGGTCAGCCCCAGGCGACCGGCAGCTCCCGCACCCCGTACACCAGCGTGTTGTGCTTGAACTCCAGCTCCTCCCGCGGCACCGCCAAGCGCAGGTCGGGCACCCGCCGGAACAACCCCGTCAACGCCTCCTGCAGCTCCACCCGCGCCAGCTGCTGCCCCACGCACTGGTGCGCCCCGAACCCGAACGCCACGTGCGTCCGCGGCGACTCGCGGCCGAAGTCCAGCTTGTCCGCGCCCCGGAACACCGACTCGTCGCGGTTCGCCGAGTTCAGCGCCGCCACCAGCCACTCGCCCGCGCGGACCGAGCGGGACCCGACCTGCACGTCCGATGTCGCGTACCGCAGCACGCCCCACTGCACCACCGACAGGTAGCGCAGCAGTTCCTCGACCGCCCCTTCCGGCGAAGCGAGTACCGCCTCCCGCGAACCGGGGTGCTCCAGCAGCACCACCGTGCTCAGCGCGATCATGTTGGCCGTCGTCTCGTGGCCGGCCACCAGAAGGCTCAACCCCAGCACGACGAGTTCCTCCGTGGTCAAGGGGTCATCCGACGAAGACAGCCTGCTGAACAGGTCGTCCTGCGGATTCCGCTGCTTCGCCACGAACAACTCACCCAGATAACCGGAAAGCTCGTGGTACGCCTGCTCGCCTTCCTCCCGCGTGGCGTCGGTGCTGACCATCGTGGCGCTCTGCCGCTGGAAGCGCGAGCGGTCGGCGTACGGGACGCCGAGCAGCTCGCAGATCACCAGTGACGGGATCGGCAACGCGAAGTCCTGCACCAGATCGGCCGGCGACCCGTGCGCGAGCATCGCGTCGAGGTGGCTCTCCACCAGGTCCCGGACGTATCCGCGCAGCGCCTTCATGCGCCGCACGGTGAACTCCGCGATCACCTTCTTGCGCAGCCGCGAATGCGCCGCGCCGTCCAGCTGGATGATCGAACCCGGGCTGACTTCCTCCTCCAGGTCGGCGTTCGGGTTGACGTGCACCGAAGACGCGCCGCGCGAGCTCATCGTGCGGTCGGCCAGCACCGCGCGAACGTCGGCGTACCGCGTCACCAGCCAGGCGTCCATGCCCGCCGGGCACCGCACCTTCGACGTCGGCGCGGTTTCCCGGCGGGTGGCGTAGTCCGCGGGCGGGTCGAACGGGCAGCCGGCCGGCCGGGTCGTCGGGAGGGCCGGGGTTGCGGGTGCGGCCGTCACGGCGGATCACCTCTCTCTTCCGGTGGTTCCCACACTTCCACCATGGAGACGACGGCGGCCGCGCGCCGCACTTGCGACCCGGATGGCCTAGCGGGCGCCGTACGCGCCGCCGTTCACGTGCACGACCTGGCCGGTGAGATGCGCGGCTTCCGGCGCGGCCAGGAAGCACACGGTGGCGGCGACCTCCTCCGGACGGCCGGCCCGCCCGTTGAGCGCCACCGAAAGACGCGCCTTCAGCCACTCTTCGGTGAGCGTGCCGTGGAAGAACTCCGTGTCCAGGACCACGCCCGGCGCGACGACGTTGGCCGTTCCCCCGGCGCCCAGCTGCCGCGCGAGGTCGGTGTTCCACGCCTCGATCGCCGCCTTCGCCGCGCCGTACGAGCCTGAGCCCTGCTTCGCCGCGATGGAGCCGAGAGTCACGACGCGCACGTTGTCCGCGAAGCGCGGCTTCAGTGCCGTGGTGACGAGCACGGCGGAGAGCACGTTGGCCTCGAAGTTGGCCTGCCACGCGTCGGCGAGACCCTTCAGGTCGCCGGCCGCGGGTGCCTCCCGAACCCGGTCGGTGTTGCCGCCGGCGTTGTTGACCAGGACGTCCACCCGCGAAGGCAGATCCGCCAGCGCGGCCTGCACCGCCGCCGGGTCGCTCGCGTCGAAGGCCACCGCCCGCGCGCCGATCTTCTCCGCCGCCGCTTCGAGGACGTCCTTGCGCCGCCCGGTCACCGTCACCCGCTCGCCCGCCGCCGCGAACCGGGCGGCGATCGCCAGCCCGATGCCGGTGCCGCCCCCGGTGACCACGATTTCCCGCTGTTCGCTCATGCCGCCATCTTCGCCGAGGAGCCTGTCGCCGCACCGGATTTTCCCGGCGAGCGGGACACGAAACCGCGTTAGTTAGGAAACTTTACGAATAAGTCTTGACGGCGACCGGGGGCCCGGCGACCCTGGACGCACGCCGCAGTCATCGTCCGCCCAGTCCTCCCGGAGGCAGCATGACCCGGCGCGCGCTCGTGCTCGTCGTGACCCTGTTCCTCGCCCTGGCCGCCGCCCTCGGCGGCGCCTCGACGGCGAGCGCGGCCACCACCCAGCCGACCTTCCTCACCTTCTACGGCTGGTGGGACAACACCCCGCCGGGCGGGGACATCTCCTACCCGCAGATCCACGACACCGCGGGCGGCAAGGGCACCTACGCCGACCCGATCACCTTCGCCACCAGCAGCGACGAGCTCAAGCCGGGCACCAAGGTCTGGGTGCCGCGGGTGAAGAAGTACTTCATCATGGAGGACGGCTGCGACGAGTGTTCCGACGACTGGAACAGCCACGGCCCGAACGGCGGCCCCGGCCTGCGCCACATCGACCTCTGGCTCGGCGGCAAGGGTGGCAGCGCCTTCGACGCGATCGACTGCGAGGACGCGCTCACGCACTACAACGCCGACAACACCCCGGTGATGGAGCCGGTCGTCGTCGACCCGCCCTCGAACGAGCCGTACGACGCGACGCCGATCTTCGACACCGGCACCGGTGAGTGCTGGGGCGGCGCGCAGCCGAACACGACGGTCGGCCAGTACAAGAACAACTCCACCGGCACCTGCCTGGCCGCGCCGAGCAGCGGGACCACGCTGAAGGTGGCCGCCTGCACCGGCGGCGCCGAGCAGCGGTTCACCTTCCACGGCGCCTTCCTGGTGATCAACGACAGGTGCGCGGGCATCTCCGGCAGCTCGATCGTGCTCCAGACCTGCACCGGCGGCCCCGCCCAGCAGTGGTCGATCAACCCCGACGGCACCATTTCCGACATCCAGTCGAGCAGCAAGTGCTTCCGCGCCTCGGGCACGACACTCACCGCGGGCAGCTGCTCCGGCACCGCCGCCCGCTGGACGTTCACCGCGGCCGGGAACACCGCGGGCCTCAGCGTGACGCCGTCGTCGGTGTCGGTCGCGCCGGGCGCCTCGGCGACGGCCACCGTGACCTCGACCGACGCCGTCACGCTCTCCGCGAGCGGCGCGCCCGCGGGCGTGACCGTGTCCTTCTCCCCCGCGTCGGTGCCCGCCGGCGGCTCCTCGACCGTGACGGTCGCCGCCGCGGCCACCGCGGCCCCCGGCTCGGCGACGATCACCCTCACCGGCGGCACGAAGACGGCGTCGCTGAGCGTCACCGTGAGCGGCACTGGCTCGGAAACGCTGCTCTCCCAAGGAAAACCCGCGACGGCGTCCTCCACCGAATCGTCGTCCTACCCGGCGGGGGCGGCCTTCGACGGCAACCTGACCAGCACGCGCTGGGCGTCGAAGGAAGGCAGCAACGCGGAGTGGCTGCGCGTCGACCTCGGCGCGAGCAAGTCCGTCACGCACGTCAAGCTCACCTGGGAAGCCGCGTACGGCAAGGCGTACGGCATCCAGACCTCGGCCGACGGCACGACCTGGACGACGATCTACAGCACCACGACCGGCAACGGCGGCACCGACGACCTCACCGGCCTGACCGGCAGCGGCCGGTACGTGCGGATGAACGGCGTCACGCGCGGCACGTCGTACGGGTACTCGCTGTACGAGCTCCAGGTGTACGGGAGCTAGTTGCCATTCCGGCAACGAGGTTTGCCTTCTCGGGGACGTTGTCCGCATGCTCGGAGGACGTCCCTGAGGAGGAACCATGCCCCACGACCACCCGATGACCGTCGACGCGATGCTCAAGCAGGACTTCTGGGAGGCGCTCTACCAGCGTGACGAGCACCGGATCTGGAGCGGGAACGTCAACGCCAACCTGCGCACCGAGGTCGAAGGGCTGAAACCCGGCCACGCGCTCGACCTCGGCAGCGGCGAGGGCGGCGACGCGATCTGGCTGGCCAAGCAGGGCTGGACGGTCGACGGTGTCGACATCTCGACCATCGCGCTCGCCCGCGCGGCCGAAGCCGGCGCCGAGGCCGGCGTGACGGTGAACTGGCTGCACCGCAACATCACCGAGTGGCGGCCGGAAGCGCAGTACGACCTGGTTTCGGCGCAGTACATGCACCTCCCGCCGGACCTGCGCCGCGACGTCTTCACGGCGGCCGCAGCGGCGATACGGCCGGGCGGTTCACTGCTGGTCGTCGGGCACTCGCCGAAGGCCATGCGGCAGTTCGACGGCCAGAAGCCGCCGGAGGAGCTGTACTTCGAGCCCGAGGAGATCACCGGGTACCTCGGCGACCCGGGGCAGTGGGTGGTCGAGACGTGCGAGACGCGCGGCGAGGGCCACCACACCGACGCCGTCTACCGCGCGCGGCGGCTCGAAGCGTGACGCAACGAGGGCCCGCTCACTTCCCCCGACGGAAGTGAGCGGGCCCTCCACCCCAGGCTCAGGCGAGCTGGAGGCCGTACGCCTGCAGTTCGAGGGTGAGCGGGTAGAAGTAGCTGGTCTGGGTGTCGCCGCCGGACAGCGTGCCGAGGCCCTTGGAGCCGTCGTAGGCCGGGCCGCCGGAGTCGCCGTGGTCGGTGTGCGCGGTGGTGCCGAACTCGTGGTTGAGCACGCCGACGTCGAAGTTGACCGACTCGTCGACCGAGGTGACCTCACCGCTGCCGCCGCCGGTGGTCGAACCCTGCTTCTGCATCTGCTCGCCGACGGTCGGTGTCGCCGCGCTGGTGATCCGCTGGCCGGTGTTGATCTGGCCGGGTCCGGTGCCGTTCGGGCGGGTCAGCAGGCCGGAATCGGCGCCGGGGCAGTCGCTTTCGACGACCTGCGCGCCGGAGACGTCGCCGCCGGACCAGGTGCCGCCGAGGTTGGTGCAGTGCCCCGCGGTGAGCAGGAACGGCGAGCCGCCGCGCGTCACGTTGAAGCCGAGCGAGCAGCGGCCCTGGCTGTTCTGGATCGCGTCGCCGTCGGCGATGTACAGCTCCAGCTTGCCGGTGCGGTGCTCGACGCGGACGCTGTCGCCGTACTTCGCGGCGGCCGCGGCAACCTTGCCTGCGGTCTCCTTGCCGGCCGCGTCGTAGACCTTCACGACGACCTGGTTGGTCTTCGTGTCGATGCCCCAGGCGGTCTGCGGCACGTTCTTCACCGCGTCCAGCTGGTTCTTGACACTCGTGAGCGCGGCGAAGGTGTGCTTGACCTTCTTCGCGGTCAAGCCGGCGGCCTGCACCTGCCGCAGCGCGGCGTCGTCCACGACGTTCACGACGGCCTTGCCGTTTTCGAGGTAGACGCCGCCGGAAGCGGCACCGAGCGCGTTCGCCACCTGGGTGGCACTGGTGATCGCGCGGGCCTGCAGCTCGGCGAAGGCCAGCGGGGACGCGGTGGCCGCCGAAGCACAAACGCCGCTGGTCAGCGCGGCGGCCGACAGGACGGCGAAGGTCTTGAGGGCGGTCTTCCGGGGAGTCATCAAGGTCCTCCAGGGTGGGCGTGCGAAGCCTGTGCGGACACTTTCGTTGCCAGGCAACCAACGCACCACCGACGAAGGTTGGTTAATAACCAAGGGATCCGGACATACCACTCAGACCGCCCCGAACGGCCTACCGCGACACCCCTTACGGCCTACT
This sequence comes from Streptomyces sp. MN03-5084-2B, assembly GCA_033793495.1. Taxonomy (GTDB): domain Bacteria; phylum Actinomycetota; class Actinomycetes; order Mycobacteriales; family Pseudonocardiaceae; genus Amycolatopsis. Next base: position 24,230 of record JARAWT010000037.1, read on the forward strand.
CACGCGGCCAGCGGACGTGGTCTCCGTACCCCGGGTTCTTCTTCAGGTACCCGGCGATGAACGGGCACACCGGCACGATCGTCCGGCCCTGGGCGACGACGTCGTCGAGCGCGCCGGCGGCCAGCACCTTGCCAAGGCCCTGCCCGGAGAAGGCGTCGTCGACCTCGGTGTGGGTGAACACGGTGAGGTCGCCGCGGCGGTCGTACTGCGCGATGCCCGCCAGCTTTTCGCCCTGCCACAGCTCGTAGCGGTCCTCGTCCGGGTTGTCGACCACCCGGTTTTCGTCGGTCATCAGCTCTCCTCTCGGGGACACCATCGTGCGACGGCCCGCCACCGCGCGCCGATCGGGCCGGGCACGCCGCTGGGCCGGGCGGGGGAAGCGCTCGTCCCGTTCGTGTGCTTCGCGGCTGTTCCCCTTGGCGGACACCGCGAGCGGCTGGTTGCCTCGCGGAGTGCCCGATCAGCCGTTCCTCCTCCCCGAGTTCTACCTGCCCCACCCGGCGCGCCTGAACCCGCACCTGGACCGGGCGCGCGAGCACAGCAAGGCGTGGGCGCGCGAGTTCGACATGATCGACGTGCCGCAGCACGGCACCGTGATCTGGACCGAGCGCGACCTCGACTCCCACGACTACGCGCTGCTCTGCGCCTACACCCACCCCGACGCCGGCGCCGGCGAGCTCGACCTGATCACCGACTGGTACGTCTGGGTCTTCTACTTCGACGACCACTTCCTCGAGCTGTACAAGCGCACCGGCGACATCGACAGCGCGCGGGGCTACCTCGACCGCCTGGCGCTGTTCATGCCGGCCGAGGGCGAAATCACCGCGACGCCGGAGAACCCGGTCGAGCGCGGCCTCACCGACCTGTGGAACCGGACGGTCCCGCACCGGTCCGCCGGCTGGCGGCGGAGGTTCGTCGACAGCACGAAGGCGCTGCTGGACGAATCGCTGTGGGAGCTGGCCAACATCAACGAAGGCCGGCTCGCCAACCCGATCGAGTACGTCGAGATGCGGCGGAAGGTCGGCGGCGCACCATGGTCGGCGAACCTCGTCGAGCACTCGGTGCACGCGGAGGTGCCCGACGCGATCGCCGCGTCCCGGCCCCTGGAGGTCCTGCGCGACTGCTTCGCCGACAGTGTCCACCTCCGCAACGACCTGTTCTCCTACCAGCGCGAGGTGCAGGACGAGGGCGAGCTGTCCAACGGCGTGCTCGTGTTCGAGAAGTTCCTCGGGCTGGGCACGCAGCAGGCGGCCGACGCGGTCAACGACCTGATCACCTCGCGGCTGCACCAGTTCGAGCACACCGCCCTCACCGAGGTGCCCGCGCTGCTCGAGGACCACTGCGTCGACCCGGGCGCCCGCGCGGCGACGTTCGCCTACGTCAAGGGCCTGCAGGACTGGCAGTCCGGCGGCCACGAATGGCACCTGCGGTCCAGCCGGTACATGAACGAAGGCGCCCTGACCGGTCGCGGCACGTCCGCGGCCCACCTCTTCTCCTCGGTGCTCGCCACCGCGCCGCAACGGCTGCGGGCCTACAGCTCGACACCGTTCTCCGCGGCCGACGTGCCGCGGCCGTCACTCGCACCGCCGTCGCCGCCGCGGCTCAGCCCGCACCTCCCCGCGGCCCGCGCCCGCAACGTCGACTGGGCGCGGCGCACGGGCCTGCTCGACGGCGTGGTGTGGGACGAGCGGAAGCTGCGGGCCGCCGACCTGCCGCTGTGCGCGGCCGGCCTCCACCCGGACGCGCCTGCCGACACCCTCGACGTCACGAGCGACTGGCTGACCTGGCGCACCTACGCCGACGACCACTACCCGCTGGTGTTCGGCGCCACCCGCGACCTCGCGGGGGCGAAGGCGGCCACCTTCCGCTTGCCGGCGTTCATGCCGGCAGCCGGTGCCCCGATGCCGGCACCGGCGACACCGCTGGAAGCGGGCTTGGCCGACCTCTGGCCCCGGACCGCCGCGGAGCGCCGGCCCGCCGTGCGCCGGGCGGTCGAGGCGATGACGTCGAGCTGGCTGTGGGAGCTGGCGAACCAGGCCCAGAACCGCATCCCGGACCCGATCGACTACGTCGAGATGCGCCGCCGCACGTTCGGCGCGGACCTCACGATGAGCCTCGCGCGTCGCCACGCGACGCCGCCGGCGCTGCACCGCGCGCGTCCGGTGCAGACCCTGGCACACGCGGCGGCGGACGTGGTGTGCCTGGCCAACGACCTGTACTCCTACCGCAAGGAGATCCGGTACGAAGGCGAGCTGCACAACGCCGTGCTGGTGGTGCGCAACTTCCTGGACTGCACCGAGCAGCGCGCGGCCGAGGTGGTGACCGACCTGGTCCACGTCCGCACGGCGGAGTTCGAGCACGCGGCGGCGACCGAGCTGCCGGCCCTCTACCGCGACGACACGACCGAGGAGACGCTGCTCGGGTTCGTCGAGGAGCTGCGCGACTGGATGGCCGGGATGCTGCACTGGCACGAGAATTCGGGCCGCTACACGGAACCGGAACTGAACTACCACCCGGCACCGGTCACCACGTTCGGCGGCCCCACCGGCCTCGGCACGTCCTCGCTGCGCATCTCCTCCCTGCTTCCGACGCCCTGAGTACGCGAACCGACCGTCCAGGTACGCAAGCCGACCCTCCGGGTTCGCTGAACGGCGTTGTCCTGGCCACTCCTGCGGGCGTTCGGGGCCGGAGGAGGTGATACTCGGGGCGTGAGCGGCCTCAGCCTGCGGTTCCCCGGGCATCCGACCGTCCGCCCGGACCCCGGCGGCCGGGTCGTGCCGTCCGCGCCGGAGGACCGTGCGTGAACTGGACCGACCCCGCCGCCATCGGGTACCCGGCGCTGTTCGGCGGCGTGCTGCTCGGCTCCATCGTCCCCGTCGTGCCGACCGGCGCGGTGGTCGGTGCCGCGGCCGCCGTCGCGACGACGACCGGCCACCTGTCCCTGCCGCTCGTGATCGTCCTCGCCACCCTCGGCGCCTACCTCGGCGACGTCGTGACGTTCGGGATCCCGCGGCTGGGCAGCGAAGCCGCGTTCCGCTGGATCAGCCGGCGCCAGCCCGCCGGACGGCTGGAGAAGGCGCGCGAGCAGTTCGCCCGCCGCGGCTGGCAGCTCGTGGTGATCGGCAGGCTCGTCCCGGCCGGCCGCATCCCGGTGCTGCTCGCGGCGGCCGCGCTGGGCTACCCGTGGCGACGCCTGCTGCCCGCCGCGTTCGGCGCCTGTGTCCTCTGGGCGACCGCGTACACCCTGCTCGGTATCCTCAGCGGCGGCCTCTTCGACTCGCCCCTCGTCGCGACGCTGCTGGCGACGGTGCTCGTCCTGCCGGCCACCGCGGTGGCCGGCCTGATCCCCCGGTGGCGGCGCCGGGGAAACCCTGGTTATGGAGGTAGTTTCGTGAAGCTGACGGTCTACGGCGCGAGCTGGTGCCCGGACGTGAAGCGCAGCCGCGCGCTGCTCGACCGCGCAGGCGTGAAATATTCCTATGTGGACGTCGAGGCGGACGAGGACGCCGAGCGCCGGGTCCGCGAGCTGCAGGACGGCGCCCGCCGCATCCCGACCATCGTCTGGGAGGACGGTTCGTTCCTGGTCGAGCCGTCCGACGACGAGCTGAGCGCGCGCCTGTGAAGCTGCTGCGGGAGCTGCCCTTGGGCACCCGGGTCGTGGTCCGCTACCGGATCGAGGGCGGGTTCACCGACGCGCTCGGGAACCTGGTGGCGCGCGACGAAACCACGTGCACGGTGGAAACCCGGCGAGGTCCCGTGGTGGTGGACCTGGCCGCGGTCACCCTCGCCAAGCCGGTGCCTCCGCCGCCGGTCCGGAAACCGGGTGGCGAGCCACCGCCCGCTTCGTGACGATCGAGGGCATGATCGACGAACTGGTGGCCGACGCCGAAGCGGTGTCCGTCGACGGCTGCCCGCGCCTCCCGCCGCTGACGGTCGCGACCGACGGAGTCGCTGCGCACCGAGTTCCACGACGTCGGCGCGGTGGTCTTCCTCATCGAGGCCCGGAAGCCTTGAGGATCGCCGCGTCGACGCCGTCCAGCAGCAGCTCCAAGCCGGCCTCGAACGACAGCCGAGCCTCGCGCTCGAGGTAGGGCTCGTCCTCCGGGGCCGACGAGTACCCGCCCTCCTCTCCCAGCCGCGCCACCGTCGGGAACCGCGCGGCCAGGTCCGGGGCCAGCTCACCGAGCAACGCCGACCGCGCGTACCACCAGTCCTCTTCGGACTGTCCCGTCTCGCGCGCCGCCTGCCGGGACTCCGCCGCGGCCTGCACCGATCCGCGGACGACGTTGAACAGCGCCGCCACCACCCAGCGCACCCGGGACAGCGGCAGCCCCGTCGCGGCCAGCACGCTGAGCAGCGTCTCCTGGACGTGGAACTCACCCGGCCCGAGCACCGGCCGCGCCGGCGAGACCTGGAGCAGCCACGGGTGCCGCAGGTGCAGGTCCCACAGCGCACCCGCGAGCTCCACGGCCGCGGAGCGCCAGCCATCGGAAACCGCGAACGACGACGGCAGCTCACTCAGCGTGCGGTCGTACATGAGGTCGACCAGCTCCGTCTTGCCCGGTACGTACGTGTACAGCGCCATCGCGGTGCGGCCGAGCCGTTCGCCGACCGACCGCATCGACAGCGCCGTCATGCCCTCGGCGTCGGCGATCTCGATCGCTGCCGCGACGATCGCCTCGACGGACAGGCCCGGTTTGGGCCCCGGGCCCGTGCGCGGCGCCACCACCTGCGGCCCCCAGAGCAGCTCCATGGACCGCCGGGCGTCGCCCTGACCCGCGAAGACGACCACCTTGCCGACTCCTTACACCCTAAAGTAATGTACGCTGGAGAATCACTTTACAGCCTAAACTATCTAGAAGGACGGTATGACCTCACCCAGGCGGGCCGCCGACACCCACGACGTGATCGAGGTCCGGGGGGCCCGGGAGAACAACCTGACCGGCATCGACCTGGACATCCCGAAGCGCCGGCTCACGGTGTTCACCGGCGTGTCCGGCTCCGGCAAGTCGTCCCTGGTCTTCGGCACCATCGCGGCCGAGTCCCAGCGGCTGATCAACGAGACCTACAGCGCGTTCCTCCAGTCGTTCATGCCGAGCCTGTCTCGCCCCGACGTCGACCTGCTGGAGAACCTGAGCGCGGCCATCGTCGTCGACCAGGAGCGGATGGGCGCGAACTCGCGCTCCACGGTCGGCACCGCGACCGACGCCTACGCGATGCTGCGGATCGCCTTCTCGCGGCTCGGCGATCCGTACGTCGGCACGTCGGGCGCGTTCAGCTTCAACCTGCCGGAGGGCATGTGCCCGGCCTGCGAGGGCCTCGGCCGGGTGTCCGACCTCGACGTCCACGCCCTGCTCGACTTCGACCGCTCGCTCAATGAGGGCGCGGTCGTCGTCCCCGGCTGGGCGCCCGACAGCTGGTACGTCCAGATCTACATCACCTCCGGGTTCTTCGACCCGGACACCAAGATCCGCGACTTCACGCCGGAGCAGCTCGACGACCTGCTGCACAAGGGGCCGTGCAAGGTGAAGGTCGGCACCAGCAACCTCACCTACGAAGGCCTCGCGGTCAAGGTCAAGCGGCTCTACCTGCAGAAGGACACCGAGTCGCTGCAATCGCACGTCCGCGGGTTCATCGAAAGGGCCGCGACGTTCAAGACCTGCGGCGAGTGCGGCGGCGCCCGGCTCAACCAGGCCGCGCTGGCGGCCAAGATCGACGGCAAGAACATCGCCGACTGCGCCGCGATGCAGATCAGCGACCTCGCCGAGTTCGTCCGGAACCTCGACGCGCCGTCGATCCGGCCGCTGCTGGGCAACCTGCGCGACACCCTCGACTCGCTGGTCGAGATCGGTCTCGGCTACCTCTCGCTCGACCGCGAGTCCGCGACGCTCTCCGGCGGCGAGGCGCAGCGCGTGAAGATGGTGCGGCACCTGGGGTCCAGCCTCACCGACGTCACCTACGTCTTCGACGAGCCGACCGTCGGGCTGCACCCGCACGACATCGAGCGGATGAACAACCTGCTGTTGTGCCTGCGGGACAAGGGGAACACGATCCTGGTCGTCGAGCACAAGCCGGAGACGATCCGGATCGCCGACCACGTCGTCGACCTCGGGCCCGGCGCGGGCGCCGACGGCGGGCGGCTCTGCTACACCGGCAGCGTCGACGGCCTGCGCGCGTCCGGCACGCTCACCGGCCGCCACCTCGACCACCGGGTCACGCTGCGTTCCCAGGTGCGCCGGCCCACCGGCCACGTCTCGATCACCGGGGCCAGGCTGCACAACCTGCGGGACGTCAGCGTCGACGTCCCACTCGGCGTGCTGACCGTGGTCACCGGGGTGGCGGGGTCCGGGAAGTCGTCGCTGGTCCACGGCTCCCTGGCCCACCGCGACGACGTCGTCGTGGTCGACCAGTCGGCGATCCGCGGGTCCCGCCGGTCCAACCCGGCGACCTACACCGGCCTGCTCGACCCGATCCGGGCGGCGTTCGCCAAGGCCAACGGGGTCAAGGCGAGCCTGTTCAGCGCCAACTCCGAGGGCGCCTGCCCGAAGTGCAAGGGCCTCGGCGTGATCTACACCGACCTGGCGATGATGGCCGGGGTCGCGTCGGTCTGCGAAGAGTGCGAGGGCCGGCGGTTCACGCCCAAGGTGCTCACCTTCGAGCTGCGCGGCAAGAACATCAGCGAGGTCCTGGCCATGTCGGTCGCCGAGGCGCGCGAGTTCTTCGCGGGCGGCAACGCGCGGACGGTCCTCGACCGCCTCGCCGACGTCGGCCTCGGCTACCTGACGCTCGGGCAGCCGCTCACCACGCTGTCCGGCGGTGAACGGCAGCGGCTCAAGCTGGCGATCCGGATGGCCGAACGCGGCTCGACCTACATCCTCGACGAGCCGACGACCGGGCTGCACCTCGCCGACGTCGACCAGCTGCTGGCCCTGCTCGACCGGATCGTCGACGCGGGCAACACGGTGATCGTCATCGAGCACCACCAGGCCGTGATGGCCCACGCCGACTGGCTGATCGACCTCGGCCCCGGTGCCGGGCACGACGGCGGCCGGGTCGTATTCGAGGGCACGCCGGCCGCACTCGTCGCCGACGCCTCCACGCTCACCGCCCGCCACCTGCGCGAATACCTGGGGAAGCCGTGAAACCCACCGGTCTGCTCGAGGTGACGGCGGTGCGCCGGGTGACGCCGCGGATGGTGCGCGTCACCTTCACCGGGTCCGGCCTGGCCGACCTGGAGCCGTGGCCGGACCAGCAGCTCAAGCTCCTGTTCCCGCCGCCGGGGCGCCCGGTGCGGCTGCCGTCGGCCGACGACGACGTGATGCGCTGGTACCAGGCGTACCTGGCGATCCCTGCCGAGGAACGCCCGGTGATGCGCAGCTACACGGTGCGCTCGCGACAGGGCGACACGATCGACGTCGACTTCGTGCTGCACCCCGGTTCGGCGGGACCCGCCACGGCCTGGGCCGCGCAGGCGGCGGTGGGAGACGTCCTCGGCCGGTACGGCCCGGACCCGGCCTACCGCCGCCCACTGTCCACAGCGGACACCCTGCTGTGCGCGGGCGACGAGACGGCGATCCCCGCCGTCGCTTCCATCCTGTCCGAAGTGGACAATGCGATCGTGTTCCTGGAGGTCGCGGACGCGGCGGAGGAGCAGGAGCTGCCCGGCGAGGTCCACTGGCTGCACCGGGACGGCGCCGAGCACGGCAGCCGCCTGCTGGAGGCGGTGCGCGGCGCGACGCTGCCGGAGGGCTCGGCGGCCTGGCTGGCCGGGGAGGCGGCGACGGTGCGCGCGTTGCGCCGCCACCTCGTCGGCGAGCGGGGCCTGGCCAAGAACGTCGTCGAGTTCACCGGCTACTGGCGGCGCAGCCTGACCCAGGACGACGCCCCGACCCCGGAGGACCTGGCCGACGCGGCGGAAAAGCTGGAAGACTCGGCCGGGTGGAAGGGGAACTGACGGCATCGGGCATCGACCCGGCTTCGGTGGTGGCGGCCGAGGACATCGGCGGCGGCACGTACAACCGGGCGGTGCGGCTGACCTTGGCGGACGGCCGGCGGCTGGTGCTCAAGATCGCGCCGGCCGGCCCCGGCCTGACGTACGAGCACGACCTGCTGGAGACGGAGGCGGCGTACTACCGCCTGGCTTCCGGGCCGCTGCCGTCGGTGGTGGGCGCGGGACCGGGGTTCCTGCTGATGACGGAGGTGCCGGGCAAGCCGTGGTCACGCGGGCGCGGCCCCGCCCCGCACCTGCGCCGGGAGCTGGGCGCGATCGTGGCGGGCCTGCACGGGACGACCGGCACCGGGTTCGGCTACCTCCAGGACCCCCTGCACCCGACCTGGTTTTCGGCGTTTCGCGCGATGGTGGACACGATCCTGGCCGACGCCGTCCGCTACCGGGTGCGCCTGCCCCGCCCGGCGGCGGAGATCGCGCACCTGGTGCGTCGCCACGAGCCGCTGCTGGAGCTGGTCGAGACACCGGTCCTGGTCCACTTCGACCTGTGGAAGGGCAACATCCTCCTCGACGGCGACCGCGTCTCGGGCATCATCGACGCGGAGCGCGCGTTCTGGGGCGACCCGGTGGCGGAGTTCGTGTCGCTGACGTTGTTCCACGACTTGGACACACCCCTGCTGGAGGGCTACGGCGTTCGTTTCGACGCCCCGGCCCGGCGGCGGCTGACGTTGTACCGGGTGTACCTGGGCTTGATCATGCTGGCGGAGATGGTCCCGCGGCAGGACACGGACGCGGACCGGCAGCGGTTCGTTTCGGCCTGGCTGGCGGAGAACCTGGACGCGGCCCAGCGCGCGCTCTGATGACGTCGCGAATCCGCCAGCTCGGGCCGGTCGGATCCCTCTAGGGTCACGGACATGCCGAGCCGCGAGATCGTCGAGAACGCCTGGAAAGCCTTCGCCTCCCACGACGCGGACCGGATCTCCGCCGTCTTCACCGAAGACGCGGAATGGCTGGCGCCGCCGGGCAACGCCACCGCGGCCGCCTTGGCGGGCCCGTCGCACCTCGTCGGCCGCGCGGCGATCGTGCGGTTCCTCGCCGAGGACTTCCCGCGCTTCTTCGTCAGCGACGTCAAGGTGACGTTCACCGGCTTCCACGCGGACGGCGACCGGGTGGTCGTGGAGGAGACGATGACGGCCACCCTGGCCAACGGCAACCACTACGCCAACGACTACTGCTTCGTCTTCGAACTCCGCGAAGGGCGCATCCACCGCGTGCGCGAGTACATGGACACCGCCCGCGGTCACCGCATGGTCTTCGGCTGAGCACGCGATATTCGGCGGCACCTCGCCGCGGAGCTCGATACCGTGCGGCCGTGCGCTCCGAAATCGTCCGCCGCTACGAAACCACCTGCGTCCCGATGCGGAAACCGCTCACCTGAACACCAGCGACACCAGCTCGTCCACGAACGGCTCCACCAGCTCCGCCCCGGTCCGGTTGAGCACACTGTGGAACAACGCCACCCGCCCGTGCGCGCCCACGAACACCACCGCCGCCGCGCGGCCCGGCGTCACCCGCAGCGGGTGGCCCGCCTCGACGCACCGCTCGAAGCCCGCTGCCAGACGGTCGATCACGTCCAGCAGCGGGCCCTCCGCGCGGGCGTCCGGGTCCGGGCGGGATGCCCCGTTGGCCAGCATCAGGCGGTAATGGCCCGGATTCTCCATGGCGAACGCGCAGTACGCGTGAATCTGCGCCCGTACCCGGCCGACGGGGTCGGATTCGCCGATTGCCGACTCCGCCGCGCGCATCGAATCCCGCAGCCGGACGTATTCGTGGTCGAGCAATCCGCGGACCAATTCCGCACGGTCGGCGAAATGCTGGTAGATGCTCGCCGGGGCGATGCCGACGGCGCGGGCGACGCCGCGGATCGTCAGCCCGTCCTCGCCCCCGAGCTCGGCGAGCAACCGGCCGGCCGCGGCCAGAATCTCGCCGCGCAAGCGTTCGCCTTCGCCCCAGCGATTTCTCGTCCGACCCATTCCCGCTTCGACGCGTTCGACCACCCGCCTATTCATACGCCCGCGGCAGACAGCCCCGTATTCCGGGGTGCGGAAAAACGCCTTCAGGAAACCAGCGCGGGGTACAGCCCGGTGAGATCGCCGGCGAGCCCGGCCCGCACGTTCCGGCTGACGTCGTCGGCGAGCACCTCGAAGCGGCCTTCCTCGACACCGTCCAACGCCAGTCCCGCCACGACCGCCGGGTCGCTCTTCGGGCCGTCGATGCCCTTGGCCATGTCGGTGTCCATGTACCCGACGTGCAGGGCCGTCACCTGCGTCTTCTGCGGCGCCAGTTCCAGCCGCAGCGCGTTGGTCAGCGACCAGGCCGCCGACTTCGCCGCGGAGTAGGCCGCGGCCTGCGGTGCGGTGAACCAGGAAAGCACCGACAGCACGTTGAGCACGGCGCCGCCGCCGTTGCGCTCGAGGACCGGCGCGAACTCGCGCGTCACGGCCAGGGTGCCGAAGTAGTGCGTGTCCATCTCCAGCCGGATGTCCTCGAGGGACCCGCCGAGCAGCGATGCCCCGGTGGACGAACCGGCGTTGTTCACCAGCAGCGTGACGTCGCCCGCGACCGCGGCCGCTTCCCGGATGGACGCCGGGTCGGTGACGTCCAGCTTCAGCGGGACCACTCCCGGCAGATCGATCGACTCCGGGTTCCGCGCGGCGGCGTAGACCTTCGTCGCACCCCGCTCCAGCAGCGCCGCGGCGAACCGGCGGCCGAGGCCCCGGTTGGCTCCGGTGACCAGCGCCACCGCACCCGTGATCTCCATGACGAGCTCCTCTCGCACCTGGCTTGCTCGTTGCAAGCTAGCTGAGACCGAGCGTACGACGTAGACTTGCTCCGAGCAAGCCAGGTCGAAGGGATCACCCATGAGCCGTCGCATCACCTGGGCGGACGCCGCCTGCCCGATCGCTCGCGCCGCCGACGTCCTCGGCGAGCCGTGGACGCTGCTGATCCTGCGCAACGCCACCGCGGGCACCACCCGGTTCGAGGACTTCCGCAGCCAGCTCGGCATCGCCGACAACGTGCTGACGACCCGGCTGGCCAAGCTGGTCGACCGCGGCCTGCTGACGAAGCTCCCCTACCGCGACGGCGGCCGCACCCGCCACGAGTACCGCCTCACCCAGGCCGGGTCGGACGCGCTGCCGGTCCTGCACGCCCTCGGCACGTGGGGGCACTCCCACACTTCTTCGGAAGCCGGGCCGACGACGCTGGTCCACACGCGCTGCGGGCAGCCCACCCGGCCGGGCGCGAAGTGCGACAGCTGCGGGAAATCCCTGGCCAGGGACGACCTGGCCTGGCACGGGTCGTGGCTCGGCGAGGACGAGATCCGCCTGGCGGAACCGGTCGACTGAGCCGAACGGCCCCAAGCCGGTACGAAAGTCGGGTCACAAACGCCGGGCGATTCCGTAAGTTCGACACCCAGCGCGCGCACACCTGGCAAATTCCCCACGGCAAGGAGTCGTCCCGATGTCCCGGAAGTACCTGCTGCCCGGCGCCGCTGTCGCCCTGGCGATGATCGCGACCCCGCTCACGGCCGGCCCGGCCTTCGCGGCCCCCGAAGCGGCCACGATCGTCTACTACGACACCTCGGACGCCCCCAGCTACCGCGCGGTGATCAACGCGGGCGCGGCCAACTGGAACGCGGCGGTGTCGAACGTCAAGCTCCAGGAGCGCTCTTCGGGCGCGTCGCTGCACTACACCGAGGGCAACGACCCCCGCGGTTCGTACGCCCAGACCGACGGCCACGGCAGCGGCACGATCTTCCTCGACCACACCCAGGCCCAGCAGTACGACCAGACGCGCATCGCGGCCCACGAGACCGGGCACGCGCTGGGCCTGCCGGACCACTACGAAGGCCCGTGCTCCGAGCTGATGTCCGGCGGCGGCCCCGGCCCGTCCTGCACCAACGCCAACCCGAACGCCCAGGAAGCCTCGCAGGTGGAATCCCTGTGGGCCAACGGCTTCACCGGCGCCCGCAAGGCCGCGACCCGCGTCTACGAAGTGACGATGCCGGTGAAGTAACGGGCATCACGCGTGACTGCAGGGGCATCACGCGTGATCGAGGGGGCATCAGCCGTGATGCCCCCTCGATCACGTGTCATGCCCCGCTGATCACGCATGATGCCCAAACCCGGCCGGGCAAACACCGGCCGAACCCGCGGCGGGCTAGGTTCTGGGCATGCTCACCACGCTGGCCGTCGCGAACTACCGCTCCCTGCGTGACCTGGTGCTGCCGCTGTCCGGCCTGACCGTCGTCACCGGACCCAACGGCAGCGGCAAGTCGAGCCTGTACCGGGCGCTGCGCCTGCTGGCGGACGCGTCGCGCAACGGCGCCGTGGCGGCACTGGCCCGGGAGGGCGGGCTGCCGTCGACGCTGTGGGCCGGCCCGGAGAACGGCGTACGACGAGGCACCACCCGCGTCCAGGGCAAGGTGCACACGAAGGCCGTCGGCCTGCGGCTCGGCTTCGCGGGCGACGAGTTCGGCTACGCGCTCGACCTGGGACTGCCGGTGCCGGGGGCGACGCTGTTCAACCTCGACCCGGAGTTCAAGCGGGAAGCGGTGTGGTCGGGGCCGGTCCTGCGGACGGCCGCGCTGCTCGCGGACCGGGCGGGCCCGTCGGTGCGCACGCGCGTCGAGTCCGGTGCCTGGGGCGGGGACCGGTTCAAGATCCGGTTGACCGACAGCATGCTGAGCGAGTTCGCGGACCCGCGGGCGTGCCCGGAACTGCTGGTACTGCGGGAACGCATCCGGTCGTGGCGGTTCTACGACCACTTCCGCACCGACGCCGACGCCCCGGCCCGCCAGTCCCGCATCGGCACCCGCACCCCGGTGCTCTCCCACGACGGCGCCGACCTCGCGGCGGCCTTGCAGACGATCATCGAGGTGGGCCGGGCCGCGGAGCTCGCGGAGGTGGTCGACGCGGCCTTCCCCGGCTCGACCGTGGAGGTGGCGTCCCAGGACGGCCTGCTGTCGGTCCACCTGCGCCAGCACGGGTTGCTGCGCCCGCTGACGGCGGCGGAGCTGTCGGACGGCACGCTGCGCTTCCTGCTGTGGGTGGCGGCCCTGCTCACCCCGCGCCCGCCGGAGCTGCTGGTGCTGAACGAGCCGGAGACGAGCCTGCACCCGGATCTGCTGCCGGCCCTGGCCACCCTGATCGCGACGGCGGCCAAGGAAACCCAGCTGGTGGTGGTCTCCCACGCCCGGCCGCTGATCCGCGCGCTCGCGGAAGTGACCGAGGTCGGGACGGTGGAGCTGGAGAAGGAGTACGGCGAGACGAAGGTGGCCGGCCAGGGCCACCTGGACCGCCCCGCCTGGCACTGGCCCGGCCGCTGACCAAGGCTTCAGCGGCCGCGGGTGCTTTCGCGGATCTCCAGGGCGAACGGGGTCTGGATGTCCTGCGGCGGGGACGTCTTGTCCCCGGTGATCCGCCGGTGCACGAGGTCCACCGCGGCCTCGGCCAGTGCCGTCTTGTCCGGCGCGATCGTCGTCAGCGACGGCAGTGAGAATGCGCTCTCTTCGTTGTTGTCGAAACCCACGATCGCCACGTCCTCCGGCACCCGCAGGCCCCGCTCGGCCACCGCCCGCAGCGCGCCGACGGCCAGCAGGTCGTTGAAGCAGAACACCGCGTCCGGCGGGGAATCCAGCGCCAGCAACGACTCCATCGCCGCCGCCCCCACCGACCGGTGCCACATCTGGGCCGGGGCCACCAAAGCGTCCGAATAGGGCAAACCGGCCGCCTGCAGGGCCGCGCGGTAGCCGGCCAGCCGCTGCGACGACGTCCCGCGCTCCGGGTTGCGGCCGATCGCCGCGATGCGCGTGCGGCCCAGCGCGGTCAGGTGCGCCACCGCCGTGCGCGCCGCCAGGACGTTGTCGATCGCCACGTGGTCGATCGGCATGTCCACCGCGTGCTCGCCCAGCATGACCAGGGGGATCCCGCCCGGGTCGGCCGGGAAGTCGGCTGCCTGCAGGGCTTCCGGGTGCACCAGGGCGCCGTCCACCAGGTGGGGGCCCAGCGACGAAAGCGTCTCCCGCTCCCGCTCCCGCGTCCCCTGCGTCTGTTCGATCAGGACGCTCCAGCCGCGCTTCTGGGCCGCCGTGATCACCAGGCCGGCCAGCTCGCCGAAGTACGGGATCGACAGCTCCGGCACCATCAGCGCCAGGAACCCGGTGCGGCCGCGACGGAGGTTGCGGGCCCCGACGTTGGGCCGGTACCCGGTCGCCGCCAGGGCTTCCTCGACGCGCCGGCGGTTCTCGGGCTTGACGAAGGCGTAGCCGTTCACGACGTTCGACACCGTCTTCACCGAGACTCCGGCCAGCATGGCGACGTCCTTGAGCGTCACGGTCACGGGCGGTCCCTTCAGAGAGTGAGCACGAAGTGTAGCCAACGAGTGCCGGTTTACAACGTTGTTCCAACGATGTAAAAAGTACTTCAAGGCTCCCGTGGTGACCACTGTCACCCCGGCGAGCGGGCCACCAACGATGCTGCCCGAGGAGTCGCCGTGCCTTTGCCCTCCCGTCCCCGACGGGTCCTGGTCACCGCGGCCGCCGCCGCGCTGACCCTCACCTCGTGCACCAGCAGGGAAGAAACCCCCGCGGCGCCGTCGAGCGGCGGCGGCCCGGCCGCCAGCGCCCAGTCCGCCGCACCGTCTGCCGACGGCTGCACGCTCGGCAAGACCGGTTACCCCAAGGTCGACCTGAAGACGGCGGTGGTCGGTTTCTCACAGTCCGAAAAGGAGGCCAACCCCTTCCGGACCACCGAGACGCAGTCCATCCGCGACGAAGCCGCGAAGCTGGGCATCTCGACGGACAAGCTGCTCGTCACCAACGCCCAGAGCGACCTGAACCGGCAGATCAGCGACATCAAGTCGATGCTCGACCGGGGCGCCCAGCTGCTGGTCGTGGCACCGCTGAACTCCGACGGCCTCCAGCCTGCCCTCGACGCGGCGAAGGCCAAGAAGGTCCCGGTCGTCACCATCGACCGCAAGGTGACGTCGCAGCCGTGCACCGACTACCTGACCTTCATCGGCTCGAACTTCGTCGAGCAGGGCCGGCGCGCGGCGCAGGCGATGGCGAAGTCGACCGGCGGCACCGGCAAGGTCGCGATCCTGCTCGGTGCGTCCGGCAACAACGTCACCACCGACCGCACCAAGGGGTTCAAGGACGAGCTCGCGAAGACGCCGGGGCTGTCCGTGGTCGCCGAACAGACCGGCGAGTTCGACCGGTCCAAGGGCCAGGCCGTGATGGAGCAGCTCATCCAGAGCCACCCCGACATC
This sequence comes from Streptomyces sp. MN03-5084-2B, assembly GCA_033793495.1. GTDB lineage: Bacteria > Actinomycetota > Actinomycetes > Mycobacteriales > Pseudonocardiaceae > Amycolatopsis. The sequence continues at coordinate 39,507 of JARAWT010000037.1, forward strand.
ACCGCCGTCTACGCCGAGAACGACGAGATGGGCGTCGGCGCGGTCAACGCGCTCAAGACGGCGGGCAAGACCCCGGGCAAGGACGTCAAGATCGTCTCCGTCGACGGCACCCGCAACGCCGTGCAGCTCATCGTCGACGGCAGCTACAACGCCGTGATCGAGTCGAACCCGCGCTTCGGCCCGCTGGCCTTCCAGACACTGCAGAAGTTCGAGAACGGCGAGCCGATCCCGGCGAGCATCGTCATCGCCGACGACCAGTACGACGAGACGAACGCCGCGCAGAAGGTCGGGAACTCCTACCAATGACGGCCACCACCGAAGTGCGGACCGCGCCGGTGCTCGAGGTGACCGGGGTGACCAAGCGGTTCCCCGGCACCCTCGCGCTCGACGACGTCGGGTTCGCGCTGGCGCCGGGCGAGGTGCACGCGCTGGTCGGCGAGAACGGGGCCGGCAAGTCCACGCTGATCAAGGTGCTCACCGGCGTCCACCGGCCCGACGAGGGCGAGATCCGCCACCTCGGCGAGCCGGTGACGTTCAAGCGGCCGATCGACGCGCAGCGCGCCGGGATCTCCACGATCTACCAGGAGGTCAACCTCGTCCCGCTGATGAGCATCGCCGGCAACGTCTTCCTCGGCCGCGAGCCCCGCACGAAAACCGGGCTCGTCGACTGGAGGAGGATGTACGCCGACGCCCGCGAACTGCTCAAGGGCTACGGCGTCGACAACGATGTCAGACACCCGCTGCACACGCTGGGTGTCGGCGCGCAGCAGATGGTCGCGCTCGCCCGCGCGGTGTCGGCCGACGCGAAGGTCGTCATCATGGACGAGCCGACGTCGTCGCTCGAACCCCGCGAGGTCGAGACGCTGTTCGAGGTGCTGCACCGGCTGCACGCCGAAGGCATCGCGATCGTCTACGTCAGCCACCGGATGGACGAGCTGTACCGGGTGTGCGACAGCGTCACCGTGCTGCGCGACGGCCGGGTCGTCCACAGTGGACCGCTGAAGCCGCTGCCGCGCATCGAACTCGTGTCGCTGATGCTCGGCCGCGAAATCCGCCAGATCCGCGAAGAGGGCGTCACGGCGTTCGGCGAGGAGCACGACGTCGAGCGCGAGCCGCTGCTCGAGGCCGAGAACCTGAGTGGCCTGCGGAAGCTGCACGACGTCTCGGTGAGCATCCGGCCCGGCGAGGTCGTCGGCCTGGCCGGCCTGCTCGGCTCGGGCCGCAGCGAGACGGCACGGGCCATCGTCGGCGCGTTCCCCCTGGACGGCGGGAGCGTGCTGCTCGCGGGCAAACCGCTCAAGCGAGGCCGGATCAAGAACGCCGTGCGGGCCGGGATCGCGTTGCTGGCCGAGGACCGCAAGACCGACGGCATCATCCCGAACCTGTCGGTCCGCGAGAACATCGTCCTCGCCGCGCTGCCGTCGCTCTCGCCGTTCGGCCTGGTCAGCAAGGCGAAACAGGACCGGATCGTCAAGACCTTCATGGAACGGCTGCGCATCAAGGCCGCGAGCCCCGAACAGAAGGTGTCGGAACTGTCCGGCGGCAACCAGCAGAAGGTGCTCCTCGCCCGCTGGCTCGCCACCGGCCCGAAGGTCCTGCTCCTCGACGAGCCGACCCGCGGCATCGACGTCGGCGCCAAGGCGGAGGTCCAGGCCCTGATCGGCGAACTCGCCCGTGAAGGCCTCGGCGTGCTGCTCATCTCGTCGGAACTGGAGGAACTGATCGACGGCTCCGACCGCGTGGTCGTCCTGCGCGACGGCTCGGTCGCCGGCGAGCTGACCGGCGACCGCATCACCGAGGAGAACGTGCTCACGGCCATCGCAGCGGAGGGTGACAACGATGTCCACCGCCACCCTTGAGCGGGCGAAGGTCACCGCGTGGCTGCAGGACTACGGCGTCTACCTGGCCGTCGTCGTCCTGCTGCTGTTCAACGTGGTGTTCACCGAGAACTTCCTGTCCACGGCCAACTTCCGCACGCAGCTGGTGCAGGCGGCGCCGGTCTGCATCGTCGCGCTCGGCATGGCGCTGGTGATCGGCACCGAGGGCATCGACCTGTCGGTCGGCTCGGTGATGGCGATCGCCGCCGCGCTCATCCCGCTCTACCTCGGTGCGGGCCCGCTGACGGCGATCCTCGTCGCCGTCGTCGCCGGGGTCGTGTCCGGCCTGTTCAGCGGGTACCTGGTCGCCTACCTGGGCATCCAGCCGATCATCGCGACCCTCGCGCTGCTGGTCGGCGGGCGCGGGCTCGCCCTGGTCATCGCCCACGGCCGGCTCGTCCAGCTGCACAACCGCGACTTCCTGGAACTCGGCACCGGTGACGTCCTCGGCGTGCCGGTCATGGTGCTCGTCGCGGGCGTGCTCGCGGTGCTGGCCGGGCTGGTCGTGCAGCGCACGACGTTCGGGCGGCACCTGGTCGCCGTCGGCGGCAACCGCGCCGCGAGCGCCCTGGCCGGGCTGCCGGTGAAACGCGTGCTCGTCGGCGTCTACGTCATCTCCGGGGCCCTCTCCGCGGTGGCCGGGGTGCTGGCGACGTCGAGGCTGGGCGCGAGCGATCCGAACGACCTCGGACTGCTCATGGAGCTGTCCGCGATCACCGCGGTCGTCGTCGGCGGCACGCCGCTGACCGGCGGCCGGGTCCGCGTGCTCGGCACCGTGTTCGGCGCGCTGCTCATGCAGCTCGTGCACGCCACCCTGATCAAGCACAACCTGCCGGACTCGACCGCGCAGATGGTCCAGGCGGCCATCATCGTCGCCGCGGTCTACGTCGCCCGCGAGCGGAGCAGCAGATGACCCGGACCGCGGAACGCAACGCCGCTCTCGCCGGTGTCCTGCAACGCCAGGGCGCCGCCGTCGTCCTCGTGCTCGGCATCGCCGCCGCGTGGTTCACCTTCCCGCGCTTCGGTTCCCCCGACAACCTGCGCGACCTCGCGCTGCAAAGTTCCTTCCTGGCGATCATCGCGCTCGGCATGACGTTCGTGATCATCTCCGGCGGCATCGACCTCTCCGTCGGCTCGAACTACGCGCTCGGCGGTGTCCTCGCCGCGTACGGCGCCCAGCACGGCCTGGTCGTGGCGGTCCTCCTGCCGCTGGCGGTGTGCTCGCTGATCGGGTTCGTCAACGGCCTGCTCATCGCCCGCACCGGGATGGCGCCGTTCATCGTCACGCTGGCGTCGCTGCTGTTCGCCAGGGGCCTCCTGCTGGCGCTGACGTCCGAGGGCGCGACGACGTACAAAGTGGACACGGGATCGGCGTTCCTCTGGCTCGGCCAGGGCACGGTCTTCGGCATCGGCGTGCCCGTGTACGTGGCTTTGCTCCTCTTCGCCCTCGGCGGGGTGCTGCTGCGCCGCACCCGGTTCGGCCAGTCCGTGTTCGCCATCGGCGGTGCCGAGCAGTCGGCGCTGCTGATGGGGCTTCCGGTCGTCCGCACGAAGATCGGCCTCTACACCCTCAGCGGCGCGCTCGCCGGGTTCGCCGGCGTCCTCACCGCCGCGTACCTGCAGTCCGGCGTCACGGTGATCGGCGTCGGCACCGAGCTCGACGCGATCTCGGTCGTCGTCATCGGCGGCACGCTGCTCACCGGCGGCGCCGGGACGATCATCGGCACGCTCGTCGGCGTGCTGCTGCGCACGCTCATCCAGAACGTCATCAACCAGATCGGCACCCTCGACTCCAGCTACCAGACGGTGGTGAGCGGGGCCTTCCTGCTCGTCGTCGTGGTGATCCAGCGCCTGCTCGCGCGCTCCCGTACCCGCTGAACCCGTATCCCCTACCAGGAGGTTCACCGAATGTTCCGCCCTGCCCGCCTGGCCGCCGTGCTGGCACTGGCCCTCACGGGGCTCGCGGTCCCCGCCGCGCACGCCGCGTCCCCACCGCAGTGGCAGCGGCTCACCCCGCCGCTGTCCACGCCGTGGACGAACGACGTCTCCCCCGCCAACGCCCTCCCCGACTACCCGAGACCACAGCTGACCCGCGCCCGGTGGCAGAACCTCAACGGCGTCTGGGAGTTCTCGTCGGCCAAGCCCGGTGAAGCCGCCCCGATCGGGAAGACACTGGGCGAGCGGATCCTCGTGCCGTACCCGGTGGAATCGGCGCTGTCGGGGATCATGCGCCACGAGACGAACATGTGGTACCGCCGCACGTTCCAGCTGCCGCGCGACTGGCGGGGCCAGCGGATCCTGCTGCACTTCCAGGCCGTCGACTACGACACCACGGTCCTCGTCAACGGCAAGACCGTGTCCCGCCACACCGGCGGCTACGACAGTTTCTCCGTCGACGTCACCGACGCACTGACCACCGCGCGCGACCAGGAGCTGATCGTCGGCGTCGCGGACCCGAACGACCAGGGCGGGCAGCCGCTCGGCAAGCAGCGGCGCGCCGGTGACGGCATCTTCTACACGCCGTCGTCGGGCATCTGGCAGACCGTCTGGATGGAACCGGTGGCCTCCGCGCGCATCGACCGGCTCGACGTCACGCCGGACCTCGGTTCCGTGACGGTGACCGCGGTCGTCGGCGGGCCGGTGAAGCAGCGCGTCGAAGCCGTCGCCTACGACCACGGCCGCCCGGTCGGGCGCGTGTCCGGCGACGCGAACAAGCCGCTGAAGCTCAAGGTGGACCGGCCGCACCTGTGGTCACCGGACGACCCGTTCCTCTACGACCTGCGGGTGAAGCTCGTCCCGTCGGGCGACGAGGTCGGCTCGTACTTCGGGCTCCGCACGATCGGGCTCGGCAAGACCGCCGACGGCAAGCAGCGGATGCTGCTCAACGGCAAGTTCGTCATGCAGGTCGGCCCGCTCGACCAGGGCTTCTGGCCGGACGGGATCTACACCGCGCCGACCGACGCGGCGCTGAAGTTCGACCTGGAGCAGGAGAAGGCGCTCGGCTTCAACATGGTGCGCAAGCACATCAAGGTCGAGCCGGACCGCTGGTACTACCACGCCGACAAGCTCGGGTTGCTGGTGTGGCAGGACATGCCGGCGATGAAGGACGACGTCGAGCCGTCCGCGGCCGCCCGGGTCACCTTCGAGTCCGAGATGAAGCGGATGATCGACCAGCACCGCAGCTTCCCGTCGATCGTCAGCTGGGTGCCGTTCAACGAGGGCTGGGGCGACTACGAAGTCGGCCGCGTCGCCGACCTCGTGAAGTCCTGGGATCCCTCCCGCTTGGTCAATGCCGAATCCGGCGTCAACTGCTGCCGGTCCGAACCGGACAGCGGTCGCGGTGACGTCTACGACGACCACAGCTACACCGGGCCGGGCACCCCGGCGCAGTCCGGGACGCGCGCGGCGGTCGACGGCGAGTACGGCGGCCTCGGCCTCAAGGTCGCCGGCCACGAGTTCGACGCCGCGGGCAGCTTCGCCTACGAGATGGAGCCCGACAGCGCGACGCTCACCCGGCGCTACGGCGAGCTGCAGCAGCGCCTGCTGCTGGTCGCCCAGCGGTGCGGGGTGTCCGCGGGCGTCTACACGCAGACCACCGACGTCGAGAAGGAGGTCAACGGCTTCTTCACCTACGACCGGCAGGTGAAGAAGATGGACTTCGCGGCGGTCCGCGCGACGAACCTCGCGGTGATCAAGGGCGCCACCGGTGCGCCGGTGACCGCGGGCCCCTCGGTGCCCCAGGGCACGCCGGGCATCGACGGCATCGCGGCGTACGGCTTCGACGAGAACACCGGCACGACGGCCGCGGACAGCGTCGGCGACCACGACGCCACGCTCATCGGCGGCGCGTCCTGGACCGCGGGCAAGAGCGGTTCGGCGCTGGCGGTCACCGGATCGGGCCAGTACGCCGACACGGGTGCCGCGCTGGTGAACACCGAAGGCAGCTACAGCGCGGCGGCGTGGGTGCGCTTCAACGCCGTGGGTGACGGCTTCCAGACCGTGGTCAGCCAGGACGGCGACAGCAACAGCGCGTTCTTCCTGCAGTACTCGGGCGCGGACCACCGGCTGGCGATGAGCTTCGTGGGCACGCGGGCCCTGGCGCCCACGGCGCCGGAGCCGAACCGCTGGTACCACCTCGTCGGCGTCCGCGACGCGGCTTCGGGCACGCTCAAGCTGTACGTCGACGGGCAGTTGGCGGCCACGAAGAGCGTCTGCCTCGGCGAAGCGTCGACGGGCCACACGGTGATCGGCCGCGGCAAGTACGGCGGCGGCCCGGTCGACTACCTCGACGGGGCGGTCGACCAGGTCCACGTCTACGACCGGGCACTGTCCGACGCCGACGTGAGCGCGCTGTACTCCAGCGGGAAGTGACGAACCCGGCGTGACGGCCACCCGCTGTGGTGGCCGTCACGCTGGACCTGGAGCACGCTCCAGCCCCTAGCGTCGGTTTCGCCACGACGTACCGGGGAAAGGAACCCGCCATGACCGACGAGCGCTTCGAACTCGGCCTGAAGACCCTGTCCGCCATCGACGGTGAAAGCGGGCAGCGCGTGCTCGACAACCTCGCCGACGTCTCCCCCGCGCTCGCGGAAGCCGTGGTGTCGTGGGGGTTCGGCGAGATCTACGCCCGGCCCGGCCTGCCGCCGCGTGAGCGCCAGCTCGTCACGCTCGGCATGCTCACCGCCCTCGGCGGCTGCGAGCCGCAGCTGGAGGTGCACGTCAACGCGTCCCTCAACGTCGGGCTGACGCCCGCGGAGATCGTCGAGGCGCTCCTGCACTCGGCGGTCTACTGTGGATTCCCGAAGGCGCTGAACGCGACCTTCACGGCCAAGAAGGTCTTCGGCGAGCGCGGCCTGCTGCCGGTGACCGCGAGCTGATCCTCACCCCTGCCGCGCGACCAGCCCGGCCAGCAGGTTCGTGAGACCCTCCGCCAGCTCGAACACCGGCGGCTCCCCCTGCTCGGCGGCCGCCACGGCCGCCGTCGGGTGGGCGGCGGGCCAGGTGCCCGACACCAGGACCACCACCCCGCGGGCGAAGTGCCGGGCCGCGTCCGGCGGCAGCTCCGGCACCCGGACCCGCACCAGCTCGCCCAGCCGCTCGGTGTTCGCGGCGGCCCGGCGCTTGAAGCTGCGGGCGAACTCCACCGGGATGTTGCGTTCCAGCACCGGCGCCATGGCGCTCATCAGCTCGCACAGCACCGGCTGCCCGGCGAGCGTCGCCGCGATCGCGGCGGCGATCCGCTCCTCCCGGGCGAAGCCGGGCTCCGCCGGGCCCGGTTCACCGAGCGCCCCTTCCAGGTCGTCGAGCCACGCCGTCCACGCGCCGTCGAGGACCTCCAGGAAGATCGCTTCGCGGCTGTCGAAGTACCGGAGCACGTTGGACTTCGCCAGCCCGACCCGGCAGCTGAGCTCCCGGAGGCTGATGTCGGCGACCGGCCGCTCGGCGAGCAGCTCCCTCGCGACGGCGAGGATGGCCCGCCGGCGCGCCTCGATCTGCTCGGGCCGGCGGGCGCGCTGGAATCCGGCGCTCATGGCGCCGAGGCTACCGGTCGGTCGACGCCTTGGTCCCGGTCTCGCGGCGCGACTTGACCCGCTGGTAGCTCCAGCCCAGCAGCGCGAACAGGATCACCGACGACAGGATCAGGCTCGACCCGGTGCTCCAGCCGCTGAACGGCAGCGACTTCACCGTGCCCCAGACGATCCCCGCCGCCAGCAGCGCCAGCCCGGCCAGCACCGAGCCGGCGATGCGCAGCGGCGACGACACGCTGTCTTCGGCCGCCTTCATCGCGCGGTCGCGCACCGGGTCGACGTACTTCTCGAGCGCCGGGAACTCCGACGCCAGCACCAGCAACCCGGCGAGCACGAGGAGCAGCCCGGGGCCGGGCAGGACCAGCAGCAGCACCCCGACCAGCAGCAGGACGGCCCCCGCCACCGTGATCAGGACCCGCTTGGTCTGTTTGCCGATGCCCACTGGGCGTCTCCCCTCGTCTCGTCCGATTCTTCCTGGTCGCGGCCTCGCGTGCCACTCACGAGGACCCGCGCCCTGGCCGCGGCTACGGTCAGGCCCGCCAGCGCGACCACGCCGAGCGCGACCACGAGCCCCGGCCAGACGTAGAGCACCTGGGCGTAGGTACCCCGCCGTCCGGCGAATACCCATCCGAGCAGCTGCGGCAGGAACGCCAGCGGGAGCAGCGGCAGCAGCGGCGGCACGAGCCGCCACCACCGGGGCTTCCGCCCGGCCCGCCGGACACCCAGGACCGCAAGGCCCACCGCGACCAGCGCCAGCGCGCCGAGCACCCGGTCCGCGACCACCCCGGCGGGCAGGGCCGGCTCCGGCGCACCGCCGTCCAGCAGGCTCGCGAGGCCCTCGGCCAGCTGCTGGGCGTCGTTGTCCAGCGCCATCCCGGTGTTCGCGAGCACGGCGACGCCGTACCCACCGGGCAGCAGCACCTGCCACGCGGTGTGGGAGAACCATTCGCCGCCGTGCGAGACACGGCCGTCCACGACTCGCCAGCCCAGTGCGTAGTCGCGGCCGGGCGCGGGCGTGTGGGCCAGCGCCGCGCCGGCCGGCGAGACCACCCCACCGCCGTCCCGCTGCGCCACCAGCCACTTCGCCATGTCCTCCGCGGTGCTGAGCACGCCGTGGCTGCCGCCGGTGAACCAGTCCGGTTCGGACACCGGCACCTCGATCCCGAAGGCCCGGACGTACCCCTCGGTCCCGGCCGGCGGCGCGTCCACGGAGCTGCTGCCGGTCATGCCCAGCGGCCGGAAGACGTGCCCGGCCAGGTAGCCCGCGAACGGCTGCCCGCCGACGACCTCGACGATCCGGGCCGCGACCTCGTAGTTCGGGTTGTGGTAGTGGTGCCGCGCGCCCGGCTCGTCGGCGAGGTTCGCGTCCTTCAGCCGGGTGACGGCCTCGGCGAGCGTGTGCGGCTGCGGCAGCGTCAGGTCGGGGAACGCCGAGTCGGCCATCCCGGACGTCTGGTCCAGCAGCATCCGGACGGTGATCCGCGCGCCACGCGGATCGGCGAGCCGGAAGTCCGGCAGGTACCGCGTCACCGGCTCGTCCAGCCCCAGCCGGCCCGCTTCGGCCAGTTGCAGGACCGCGAAGGCCGTCATGGACTTGCTCACCGACGCGATCGGGAGCGGGGTCGACGCGGTGAGGGGCGTCCCGGCGGCGTCGTGACCGTAGCCGGCGACGCGGACGACGTCGCCGTCGTGGGTGACGGCGACGGCCGCGCCGGGCAGGCCGGTGTGCTCCAGGTAGGCGCGGACGTAACTGTCGATGTCCCGGGGCTGGGCGGCGGCGGCCGGGGTCGCCGTCGCCAGCAGGAGCGCCGCGAGGACGAGGAGGAGCCTTGTCATGACGGTGAACGTAGGCAGCGCGGGGTGGCGGTCGCTGCTGTCGGACGGCTGGGTCGACCCCCTACTTTCGGCAACTCTTGACGAGTGGCCTCGGCGTTCTTATTCTCAACTCATCGGTTGATAAACCTACTGGTTTAGGAGAATCATGCCCGGAGTGGTGGCGAGCTTCTGCATGTCGCTCGACGGATTCGTGGCCCGGCCCGACAACAGCGTCGAACCGCTCTTCGACTGGTACCAGGCCGGCGACGTCGAGCTGCCGATGGTCGGCTACCCGATGACGTTCCGCGTGGCCCCGGCCAGCGCGGAGTACCTGGGCGCATTCCTCGATTCGGTGCGCCACAGCGCCTTCGTCTGCGGCCGCCGCGTGTTCGACCACACCCGAGGCTGGGGCGGCCGACCCCCGGGCGGCGGCGCGGCGTTCGTCGTGACACACCGCCCGCCACCCACCAGCTGGCCCGCGGAACACTTGGCCCCCTTCACGTTCTGCGCGGACGTCGAGAGCGCGATCGAGCAGGCCAAGGCGGCCGGCGACGGAACGGTCGGCGTGTCCGGGCCGTCGATCGCCCAGCAGTGCTTGAACCTGGGGCTGCTCGACGAGGTGCGGATCGACCTGGTGCCCGCCCTGCTCGGCGAAGGCGTGCAGTACTTCGAGCGCCTCGACACCGGGAAGGCGGAGCTGGAGCAGGTGGAAGTCGTTGCGGGGAAAGGGGTTACGCATCTGCGGTATCGGGTGCACCACCGTTGATCTTTGCCCGATCGAGTGATGAACCCGTGTTCGATGATCGGTAGCTTGGAGGTATGACCAGTGACGCGGCTCTTTCCTCCGAGGCGGTGGCTCTTGCCGACCGCATCGGTGAGCTGGTCGCGTGCGTCCGGTCCGCTGAAGCCGAAATTGGTGCCCTGCTGGTAGAGATCGAGCAGCGCGGGGTGATGGAGCTGTTCGGTTACCGCTCCGCCGCCCGGCTTTACGAACACCTCGCCGATGTCTCCCGGCAGGAGGCGGCGCGGGTGGTGAAACGCGCCCGGTTGGTGAATCCGGGCCGGAACCTTGATGGCAGCCCGATTCCCGCTCTCGCGCCCGCTACCGGTGCGGCTGCTCTTGACGGGCGGTTGAGCACCCCGATGATCGATGTGATCACCGGGGTCCTGGCGGAAGTTCCTGTCGAGCACCGGGAGAGCGCCGAAGCGAACCTGCTGACCTTCGCCGAAGAGGCCGGGCACAAACAGGTCGCTGCGTTGGGTGCCCGCATCCTCGCCCACCTCAACCCCGACGGCCCCGCACCCGACGACACCGAACCCACCACCCCGACCCGAGAACTGTTCCTCCGCCGGAAAAGAACCGGGATCTGGGAACTGAGCGGCCGGTTCGACGACGAGACCGGCACCCGCGCCAGCGCGCTACTCGACGCCCTCGCCGAACGCCGCACCGGCGACGACGGCCCGGACTTCCGGACCTTGCCGCAGCGCTTCGGGGATGCGTTCTCCGATGCGGTCGATCTCGCGTTGAACTCGCCGGACCTGCCGATGCAGGCCGGGGAACGAGCCCATGTCATGGTCGCAGTCTCCCTGGAGGACCTGAAGACCGGAGTCGGGAAGGCCACCCTCGGCGACACCGGCACGATCTCAGCCGCCGAAGCGCGGGTGCACGCCTGCGACGCCATGATCATCCCCGCCGTCCTCGGCGGCAAGAACGAACCCCTCAACCTCGGCCGCCTCCGCCGCCTCATCTCCGCGGGACTGCGCCGGGCGCTGTTCATACGCGACCGGGGCTGCGCCTTCCCCGGCTGCCATCGGCCACCACGGCACTGTCAAGGTCACCACATCCGACACTGGGCAGACGGCGGCCCCACCGAACTGAACAACCTCGTGCTGATGTGCGCCCACCACCATCGGCTGCTGCACCGCTCGGGCTGGGAAGTCCGCATCGCCGCCGACGGCCTCCCCGAATTCCTCCCACCGGTGTTCATCGACCGGCGCCGAAGACCCAGGCGCAACAACCTGCGCGAACCACTGCCCTTCGCAGCCTGACAACGGGAACGGCCCGCAGCCCTACGGCTACGGGCCTACACCCGCACCGCCGATGGCGGGCCGGTCGATTCCGGCGCCGCGGAAGCCGCTGGTTCCGGCCCGAACCGGCGGCTCCCCGGCGACCTCAGTCAGCCGCCAGCAGCTGGTCGAACGGAACGAACTCCGGCTCCCGCGGCCCGGCAGGCCGCCCCTCAGCCGCCGAAGCCAGCTCCGCCCCCGCCTTCTCGATCCGCCGCTGCAACGCCCCCGAAGCCTCACCACTGCCCCAGTCGGACGAAGCCGCGTACACGCCCGTGGCGACCGGATCCGCCTTCAAGTAGCCGAACAGCGGCCGCAGCTGGTAGTCGAGGACCAGCGAATGGCGTTCCGTCCCGCCCGTGGCCGCGAGCAGGACCGGCTTGCCCACCAGTGAATCCGCGTCCAGCACGTCGAAGAACGACTTGAACAACCCGCTGTAGCCCGCCGTGAACACGGGCGTCACCGCGATCAGCGCGTCCGCGCCGGTCACCGTCTCGATCGCCGTGCGCAGCTGGGGGCTCGGGAAGCCCGTCAACAGGTTCTTCGTGATGTCCAACGCGATGTCCCGCAGCTCCACCACGGACACCGAAACCGGTTCCCCGGCCGCGGCGACCGTCGCCGCGGCCAAGCGGTCGGCCAGCAGGCGGGTCGACGAAGGCACCGACAGGCCCGCCGTCACCACTGCGAGCTTCATACCGTCGCCTCCACCGAAGCCGAAGCCGAAGCCGCGGCGGCGGCCGCCTTCAGGGACTCGTGGGTCGGCGCGTCCGGCACGTGGGCCGGCCGCAGCGCATCCAGTTCCTTGCGCAGCACCGGGATCACGTGCTCCCCGAGCAGGTCGAGCTGCTCCAGCACCGTCTTCAGCGGCAGGCCCGCGTGGTCCATCAGGAACAGCTGGCGCTGGTAGTCACCGAAGTGCTCGCGGAAGGTCAGCGTCTTCTCGATGACCTCCTGCGGGCTGCCCACCGTCAGCGGCGTCTGCGAAGTGAACTCCTCCAGCGACGGCCCGTGCCCGTACACCGGTGCGTTGTCGAAGTACGGCCGGAACTCGTTCCACGCGTCCTGCGACTTGGGCCGGATGAACGCCTGGCCGCCCAGTCCGACGATCGCCTGGTCCGCCGAACCGTGACCGTAGTGCTCGAAGCGCCGGCGGTAGAAGGCGATCAGCTGCTGGAAGTGAGAGGTCGGCCAGAAGATGTGGTTGGCGAAGAAGCCGTCGCCGTAGTACGCCGCCTGCTCGGCGATCTCCGGGCTGCGGATGGACCCGTGCCAGACGAACGGCGGGACGCCGTCCAGGGGCCGCGGTGTCGACGTGAAGCCCTGCAGCGGGGTGCGGAACTTGCCTTCCCAGTCGACGACGTCCTCGCGCCACAGCTTGCGCAGCAGCGCGTAGTTCTCGATCGCCAGGGGGATGCCCTGACGGATGTCCTGGCCGAACCACGGGTAGACCGGGCCGGTGTTGCCGCGGCCCATCATGAGGTCGACGCGGCCGTCGGCGAGGTGCTGCAGCATCGCGAAGTCCTCGGCGATCTTCACCGGGTCGTTCGTGGTGATCAGCGTCGTCGACGTCGACAGGACCAGCTTGGACGTCTGCGCCGCGATGTGGCCCAGCATCGTCGTGGGCGACGACGGGACGAACGGCGGGTTGTGGTGCTCGCCGGTCGCGAAGACGTCGAGGCCGACCTCCTCCGCCTTGAGCGCGATGCGGACCATCGCCTTGATCCGCTCGTGCTCCGTCGGCGTGGTTCCGTTGGTGGGATCGGTCGTGACGTCGCCCACCGTGAAGATTCCGAACTGCATGACCTGCTCCCTTCGCGAGCACCATCTTACATGCGCGTTCAACTACTTCCAAGCAAGAGATATTCCGGCCGTCAGGCCCTCGGGAGGCACCGGCTAAGGTCGGGGGCATGGACGCGGAGCTCGCTCGGCTGGGTTTGGCAGAACGTTCGGTACGACTACTCGCCGGTCGCGACATCTGGGCCTCGATCACCCCCCTGCTCGCCCCGCGCCGGAACCTGGTGGCCGCCTTCGGTCACGTCGGGCCCGGCGCGGCGGCCCTGCTGCCCTTGCAACCCGGCGACACGCTGATCACGGACGCGAGCCTGGACACCGTGCTGTCCGGCGCGACGAGCCCGCACGCGCTGCTGCACTGGGTCAAGGCGGGCGTGATCGTGCACTCGCTGCGGGGGCTGAACGCGAAGCTGGTGATCGCCGAGGACGACCCGTCCTTCGTCGTCGTCGGCTCGGCCGACGTCACCGCCGCCGGCCCGCGGCAGCTGTTCGAGGCCGTCACGCTCTCCCACGAGCGGCAGACCGTCGAGGAGGCCCAGGAGGCCTGGCTCGAGTGGTGCGACCTCGCGGGCCCCTCGCTGACCGCCGGTGACCTGGAGCCGCTGCTGGAGCAGTACGGCGCCGGCAAGCTGGTCACGGCCCGCCCCGCGGCGACCCGGCCGGCCCCCGCGGCCGCCCGGCCGGTGGTGACCAGCCGCCCGGTGACGCCGGTCCGGCCCGCGGCCGTGACGCCGCCGCCCTCGCCGGTGCGCCCGGCCGCGCCGCCCGCCGCGGCCGCCGACGAACCGGCCGTCACCCCGCAGCCCGCCGCCCCGGAGGAGCTCGGCACCCCGGACACCGTCACCCCGGAGGCCGCCGCGGCCACGGAACCGGTTACGGCCGAGCCGGCCGCTCCCGAAACCGTCGCGGCCGGCGAAAACGACACCGACGTGCCCCGGCCGTCCTGGCCGCGGCCGGCCGAGCTGTACCTGGTCAGCCTCGTCGAAGGCGGCGAACCGAACGCCGAGGCCGCGTACCGGCTCGAGGAACTGCAGCGCGAGTACACCCACCCCGGCGACGACGGCGAGTCGCCGTTCCGGGTCGAACTGCTCTGGGCCGACGACGGCCAGGGCCAGGACCCGCCGCGGACGCTCCGCGCGGGCGTGCACGTGATCCCCGTCTACAGCCAGAAGCAGGGGCGGCCCCTCGTCGGGTCGCGGATCGAGGCCCCCGGTCTCGTCCTGCAGGCGTACATCGACGAATTCGCGTACCCCCGCCGGACGTACTGCTACGTCCTGACCCGGCAGTCCGCCGCCAAACCGGCCTTCGGCGACCTCCGGAAGGCCCTCGCCGCGATCGGCGAGAAGCCGAACTTCCGGAACAGCTTCCAGGTCCCGCGGAAGATCGAAGCCCTGCTGGGCCTGTGGCCCGACCTGGGCTACGACCCCCGCTAGGGACGGCGCACGCCACTCCGGGGACGGTGCGCGCGCGGAAGTTGTCGGGGGTGGCGGATATCCTGCACTACGGTGCAGGCGAGTCCGCACCACCACCAGCACTTTCGCGAGCCACGATCCGGGAGAACGACCCTGTGACTGCCGAGACCTTGTACGGGGCCGACGACCTGACGCATCTCGAGGGTCTCGAAGCCGTCCGCAAACGACCCGGGATGTACATCGGCTCCACCGACAGCCGGGGCATCAACCACCTCTTCTCGGAGGTGGTGGACAACTCCACGGACGAGGGCGTCGCCGGCCACGCGACGAAGATCGTCGTCACGCTGCACGCCGACGGCAGCGTCCAGGTGGACGACGACGGCCGCGGCATCCCGACCGGCACCCACGCCAAGTCCGGTTTGTCCGGCGTCGAGCTGGTGCTGACGCGGCTGCACGCCGGCGGCAAGTTCGGCGGCTCCGGCTACAAGACCTCCGGCGGCCTGCACGGCGTCGGCGCTTCGGCGGTCAACGCGCTGTCGCACCGCTTCGATGTCACGGTGAAGCAGGACGGCAAGGTCCACCAGATGTCGTTCAAGCACGGCGTCCCGGGCACCTTCGACGCGCCCGGCCCGAAGGCGAAGTTCACCCGCCGGTCCGGGCTGAACGTCACCGGCAAGATGAAGCGCGGCGAGCGCAGCGGCACGTCGATCCGCTACTGGTACGACGCGCGCTACTTCGAGTCCGGCGCGGCGCTCGACATCGAAGGCGTCCGGGCGAAGCTGCGCAACACCGCGTTCCTCGTCCCGGGCGTCACGTACGTGCTGCGCACCGCGATCGAAGACACGATCAACGAAGAGACGTTCCACTTCCCGAACGGCCTGGTCGACATGGTCGACTTCCTCTCGCCGTCGGGCGAGAAGCCGGTCTGCGGCACGCTGCTGATCACCGGCGAAGGCACGTACAAGGAGAACGCGGCCGACGCCGCCGGCGTCATGCAGTCCAATGTGGAGCGGCACGCCGAGATCGAGGTGGCGCTGCGCTGGGGCACCGGCTACGAGCGCACGGTCGAGTGCTTCACCAACACGATCCGCAACGTCCACGGCGGCACCCACCGCCGCGGCTTCGACCGCGCGATGGCGAAGGCGTTGCAGGACGCCATCTCCAAGACCCGCGGGCTGCTCAAGCCCAAGGAGGACATGCCGACGATCGAGGACGTCCTCGAGGGCATGACCGCCGTGATCCACGTCCGGCTGCCGGAGCCGCAGTTCACGTCGCAGACCAAGGACGAGCTGTCCACCGCCGGCATCACCCGCGTGCTGCAGGGCATCGTCGACAAGCACGTCAAGGCCTGGACCGAGGACCGCAAGACGAAGTCCGAGGCCAAGGTCGTGCTGCAGAAGGTGGTCGACGCCTCCCGCGTCCGGCTCACCCAGAAGCAGCAGAAGGACGCCGCCCGGCGCAAGACCGCGCTCGAAGGCGCGGCGATGCCGCCGAAGCTGGTCGACTGCCGCACCACCGGCGTCGCCCGCAGCGAGCTGTTCCTGGTCGAGGGCGACAGCGCGCTCGGGTCGGCGCGGATGGCACGCGTGTCGGAGTACCAGGCGCTGCTGCCGCTGCGCGGCAAGATCCTGAACGTGCAGAAGGCGTCCCTGGGCGACACGCTGAAGAACGCCGAGATCGCGTCGATCGTGCAGGTCCTGGGCGCGGGCACCGGCCGCACGTTCGACCTGACGACCATGCGCTACGGCCGGGTGATCCTGATGGCGGACGCCGACGTCGACGGCTCGCACATCCGCACGCTGCTGATCACGCTGTTCGCGAAGTACATGCGCCCGGTGATCGAGGACGGCCGGCTGTACGCGGCGATGCCGCCGCTGCACAAGCTCGTCACCAAGGGCCGCAACTCGGAGACGCACTTCACGTACACGCAGCAGGAGATGGAGACGAAGTTCGCCGAGCTGGAGCGGGCCGGCAAGAGCATCGTCACCCCGGTGCCGCGGTTCAAGGGTCTCGGCGAGATGGACGCCGACGAGCTGTGGGAGACCACGATGAACCCGGCCACCCGCTCGGTCCGCCGCATCACCATGGACGACGTCGAAGCCGCCGAAGGCGCGCTGGAGCTGCTGATGGGCGAGAAGGTCGAGCCCCGGCGCAACTGGCTGGTCGCCTCTTCGGACCGGATCGACCGCGAAGCCATCGACGCCTGAGTTTTCATAGCTACCAAGGAGTTCTGCCGTGGCACGCCGCAAGGGCACCACCACCAAGGTCGATCCCAGCGCGTTCGACTCCCCCGGTGCGCACGTCTTCGACAACTCGCTGAAGACCGAGATCGAAGACTCCTACCTGGAGTACGCGTACTCGGTCATCCACTCGCGCGCCCTGCCGGACGCGCGTGACGGGCTGAAGCCGGTGCACCGCCGGATCCTGTACTCGATGAACGAGAACGGCTACCGCCCGACGCACGCGTACGTGAAGTCGTCGCGCGTGGTCGGCGACGTGATGGGCAAGTACCACCCGCACGGCGACGTCGCGATCTACGACGCGATGGTGCGGCTGGCCCAGGACTTCTCGCTGAACGTCCCGCTGATCGACGGCCACGGCAACTTCGGCTCCCCCGACGACGGCCCGGCGGCCTCCCGGTACACCGAAGCACGCATGTCGCCCGAGGCGATGCAGCTGGTCGGCGAGCTCGGCGAGGACACCGTCGACTTCCGCCCGAACTACGACGGCTCGCTCGAAGAGCCGTCCGTGCTGCCCGCGGCGTTCCCGAACCTGCTGGTCAACGGCACGTCCGGGATCGCGGTCGGCATGGCGACCAACATGATCCCGCACAACCTCGGCGAGGTCATCGCCGCGGCGCGGTGGCTGATCACGCACCCGACCGCGACGCTCGACAAGCTGATGGAGTTCGTTCCCGGCCCCGACCTGCCCACCGGCGGCAAGCTGCTCGGCCTCGACGAGGTCCGCCGCGCCTACGAGACCGGCCGCGGCGTGGTCCGGATGCGCGCGAACGTCGAAACCGGGCCCCTGGAGGGCAGCCGCGGGCGGCAGGCGATCACCGTCACCGAGCTGCCCTACGGCGTCGGCCCGGAGAAGGTGATCGAGAAGATCACCGACGAGGTGAACAAGTCCAAGCGGCTCACCGGCATCGCCGACGTCAAGGACCTCACCGACCGCGAGAACGGCACCCGGCTGGTCATCGAGTGCAAGGTCGGCGTCAACCCGCAGGCCCTGCTGGCCGACCTCTACCGGCTCACGCCGCTGGAGCAGTCGTTCGGCATCAACAACCTGGTGCTCGTCGACGGCCAGCCGCAGACGCTGGGCCTGAAGGAGCTGCTGGAGGTCTTCCTGCGGCACCGCTACGACGTCGTCACGCGGCGCACGAAGTACCGGCGCCGCAAGCGCGAAGAGCGCCTGCACCTGGTCGACGGCCTGCTGATCGCGCTGCTGAACATCGACAAGGTGATCAAGCTCATCCGCGAAAGCGAGAACGCGCAGGCCGCGAAGGACGGCCTGATGACGCGCTTCAAGCTGTCGGAGATCCAGGCGACGTACATCCTGGACACCCCGCTGCGCCGGCTGACCAAGTACGACCGCCTCGAGCTCGAGTCGGAGCAGGAGCGGCTGCGCGAGGAGATTGCGGAGCTGACCAAGATCCTCGACGACGAGTCGGTGTTGAAGAAGCTCGTCTCGGCGGAGCTGGCGAAGGTCGCGAAGGACTTCACGACCGAGCGCCGCACCGCGCTGATCGACGGCGACCTGAAGGAGGTCCTGGCCGCGTCGAAGCCTTCGGGCCCGCTCGAAGTCGCGGACGACCCGTGCCAGGTGATCCTGTCGGCCACCGGGCTGGTGGCGCGCACCGCGGCCGAGTCCGAAGAAGCCACCGAGACGCGTCGCCGCAACGGCCGCGTGAAGCACGACGCGGTGGCGGCCCTGGTCCACACGACCGCGCGCGGCCAGGTCCTGCTGGTGACCAGCCGCGGCCGGGCGTTCAAGACGGACGTGCTGCCGCTGCCGGTGCTGCCCGAGCAGGCCGGCACGGTCTCGCTGCGCGGCGGCATGGCGGCTCGCGAGCTGGTCCCGCTGGAAAAGGGCGAGACGGTGATCGGCATCGCGCCGCTCGGCGAGCAGGCGGCCGGGTCGCCGGGCCTGGCGCTGGGCACGAAGGCCGGCGTCGTGAAGATCTGTTCGCCCGAGTGGCCGGTCCGCTCGGACGAGTTCGAAGTGATCTCCCTGAAGGACGGCGACGAGGTCGTCGGCGCATCGTGGCTGACGGACGGCTCGGAGACACTGGCCTTCGTGTCGTCGGAGGCATCGCTGCTGAAGTACGCGGCCTCCCTGGTCCGCCCGCAGGGCCTCAAGGGCGGCGGCATGGCGGGCATGAACGTCGGTGCTGGCTCGGTGGTGTTCTTCGGCGCGGTCCGCACGGACGACGACGAGCACGGCGAGCCGATGGTGATCACCGCGACCGGCCAGAGCGTGAAGGTGACGCCGTTCAGCGAGTACCCGCCGAAGGGCCGCGCCACGGGCGGGGTCCGGGCCCAGCGGTTCCTCAAGGGCGAGACGGCACTGCGGGTGGCCTGGATCGGCCCGCGCCCGGCAGGGGCGGCCCGCAACGGCGACCCGGTGGAACTCCCGGAGATCGATGTCCGCCGCGACGGCTCGGGCCACGCCCACCCGGGCCCCGACGTGGTCGGCCACCTCATCGAGCGGGACTGATTTCGTGAGGGGCCACCTCGGGAGGTGGCCCCTCACGACCCCCCGCTAGGCGACCTTGAACGACTGAGCGGCGCTGCCGCTGCAGGCCGCCTGGACCAGCTGGACGCTGTCCGCCGTGGACGAGCCCGGCACGGTCAGGCACTTGCCGCTGTGGCGGGCGACGAAGTGGTAGTAGCCGCCACCCTCGGACACCGGCTGCCACTGCTGGTTGCCGCCGCCGCTGTAGGACCACAGCTGCAGTCCCGCGTTGTCCGCCGTCGACACGTCCGTGACGTCGATGACCTCGGCCGCGTTCGTCCGGTTGTTGATCCGGTCGTAGCCGCCGCCGATCGGGGCGAACTGGTACTGCTGGGCCGTGGTGCCGTTGCACGTGTACTGCTGGATCACCGTGCCGTTCGCACTCCCCGCCGCGCGGGCGTCGATGCACTTGCCGGACGCCTTGTTCGTCACGGCGTACCAGGCCGCGGGGTCGATCGTGCCCGGGTCCGGCGGCGTGGTCGTCGAACCGCCGCCGAGCCACTTCAGGCCGTCGAGCACGAACCGGTTCTGGTCGGCGCTCTCGAACGTCGACGACAGCGCCGTGTTCGTCTCGTAGTTCATCGCGTTGTGGCCGAAGTTGGCGTAGAGCATCTTGTAGTTCTTGTTCGTCCACGCGATCGGGTAGTAGCCGCTGTACCAGGTCTGGTTCGGGTCGGTGCCGATCGGGAACGTCGAGGAGTCCATCGACGCCAGAATCGAGATGTTGCCGTTCTGGCGCAGGTCGTTCTGCCAGGCGTACCACTCCGACGTCGACGACCGGATCGTCGCCGGCAGGTTCACCGTCGACGGGTGCGTGCGGTTCTCGATGCGCAGTGTCTCCGGGGTCGGGCCCCACGTGTTCGACGTGAACCGGCCGGTGCCGAGGAAGTCGTTGTGGAACCAGTTCGCGTACGACGGCGTCGAGCTGTCGTTGTAGGCGGTGACGTGGAAGCCGAAGAACCCGCCCCCGTTCTGCATGTAGTTCTGGAAGCCCTGGAACTGCGCGGCCGACTGCGGCTGGTCGTCGAGGAACAGCACGACGTCGGCGGTGGCCTTCGTGAGGCTCGTGAGCCGGTTCCAGTCGGTCGTCGCGGTGTAGGCGAACCCGTTGGCCGCCGCCTGCTGGGGGAACCAGACGTTGGCCTCCTTCTCGAAGCTGATGTGCGCGGCGTCGTAGCTGCCGCTGTAGAAGGCCAGGACCTTGAACGGCGTGGCGGCCTGCACCGCCGGAGCACCCAGCGAAAGCCCCAAGCAGGCGGCGAAGAAGGCCAGGATTCTGAGCAGGGGACGGCGAGGCATGCGCGAACCTTTCCGGTGGGGGACGGGGATCACCAGTGGTGCGAGTACCGCAGGCCGAAGCCGAACGGGAACAGCGCGGGTTTGCCGTCGCCGACGTTGATCGGCTGCTGGTCGGCGCTGCGCATCCAGGTCACCGGCAGCTTGCCGGTCGGGTTGTAGTCGCCGAAGAGGACGTCGGCGACGCCCTGGCCTTCGCTGCCCGGCAGCCAGGACGCGACGAGCCCGGCCCAGTCCGGCAGCTGCGCGGCGATGTCGAGCGGCCGCCCGGACACGAGCACGACCACCGTCGGCACGCCGGAGTCCTTCAGCTTCTGCAGCGTGGCGAGGTCGGTGGCGTCCAGTCCCATCCCTTGTGGACGGTCGCCCTTGCCCTCGGCGTACGGCGTCTCCCCCACGACCGCGACGGCGACGTCGTAGCTGGAGTCGATCCCGGTGCCGTCCTTGGCGAAAGTGACGTTCGAGGACTTCTGCCGCAGGCCCTGCAGGATGGTGGTGCCCGGGATGACCGGGCCGCTGGTGCCCTGCCAGCCGACCGTCCAGCCGCCGGACTGGTTGCCGAGGTCGTCGGCGCTCTTGCCGGCCACGAAGATCTTGCCGCGCTTCGCAAGCGGCAGGACGTGGTTCTCGTTCTTCAGCAGCACCTGCGATTCCCGCACGGCCTGGCGCGCGAGGTCGCGGTGCGGCCTGCTGCCGATGGTGTTCAGGAACCGCCGGTCGGTCAGCGGGTGCTCGAACAGGCCGAGCTCGAACTTCTTGGTGAGGATGCGGCGGTTGGCGTCGTCGATCCGGGCCATCGGCACGCGGCCTTGCTCCACCAGCGTCCGCAGCGTGTCGATGAACTTCTGCCACTCGTAGGGCACCATCACCATGTCGATGCCCGCGTTGATGGCGGCTTCGACCTCTTCGGGGGTGAAGCCGGACTTGCCGTCGATCTTGTCGACGCCGTTGTAGTCGGAGACGACGATCCCGGTGAAGCCGAGTTCCTTCTTGAGGACGCCGTTGACCAGGTACGCCCCGGCGTGCATCTTGACGCCGTTCCAGCTGCTGTAGGAGATCATCACCGAGCCGACCCCACGCTGGACCGCGGCCTTGAACGGCGGGAGGTGGATCGCGCGCAGCTCCTGCTCGCTGATCTCGGTGTTGCCTTCGTTGACGCCGCCGGTGGTGCCGCCGTCGCCGACGTAGTGCTTGGCGGTGGCCATGACCGAGCCGGGCCGGTCCAGCTCTCGGCCCTGCAGCCCGGTGATGATCGACGTCATTTCGGTGGCGAGCTGCGGAACCTCGCCGAAGGACTCGTAGGTCCGGCCCCAGCGGTCGTTGCGGGCGACGCACAGGCAGGGTGCGAAGTCCCAGTCGATCCCGGTGCCGGAGACCTCTTCCGCGGTGGCGCGGCCGATCTTCTCGACCAGCCGCGGATCGCGCGTCGCGCCGAGGCCGATGTTGTGCGGGAAGACGGTGGCGCCGTACAGACCGTTGTGGCCGTGAACGGCGTCGACACCGTAGACGAGCGGAATCCCGAGCGGCGTGGCCAGCGCGGCCTTCTGGAAGCCGTCGTACATGTCGGCCCAGGTGACGGGCGTGTTCGGCGTCGGCTGCGAGCTGCCCCCGGAGAGCAGCGACCCGAGCCGCCCGGTGGTGACGTCCTGCGGCGATTTCACGCCGAGCCGTTCGGCCTGCATCATCTGGCCGAGCTTGTCGTCGAGGGACATCCGGGAGAGCAGATCGGCCACCCGGACCTTGACCGGACGCCAGGAGTCCTTGTAGGCAGGGCCGTTTCCGGCCAGGGCCGGCGTTCCGGAGCCGAGCAGCAACCCGACGGCCAGCGCGCCGATGCCCAGCCTGCGTCCGAGGCGCATCCGGGTCCTCCTCGTCGAGAGACCAAAATTCACGCCTTGGATTAAGACACAGCAGCAGGCAGCTGGTCCAGACCTCTCAACGAACTCGGTTACCGCTCACCGGGACCCCGCCTGGATCAACCGGCCCGCTCGATCACTTCGGGCTCTTCGGTTTCCGCAGCAAGGTGACCAGGCAGCGCAGAACGGCGAGCGCATCTTCCCGGCGACGTTCGTCCGGGTGGAACAGAGCGACCGACACTGCCAACCCGAGGTAGGCAACCACCAGCACGGCGATGACCAGGACGGCCGCGTCAGCCATCGGCAACCCCGTAGCGCAGCCTGAGCACGGAGGCGCCCAGCCGGATTTCCCGCTGGTGGCCGGAAAGCCGGACGGCGGACACTCCGGGCACCCCGATCTCCGGATCGGTCAGGCACCCGACGATGTCGTCAGGATGAGGGCATTCGGTCCATTTCAGCTCCCAATCACCGCCTGAGCCCTGGCCAGCGGACCGCTCTGGATCTCCGCCATGGACGGGTAGAGCGACTGCTTGGCGAGAGTCAGCCGTC
This sequence comes from Streptomyces sp. MN03-5084-2B, assembly GCA_033793495.1. Classification (GTDB taxonomy): domain Bacteria; phylum Actinomycetota; class Actinomycetes; order Mycobacteriales; family Pseudonocardiaceae; genus Amycolatopsis. The sequence goes on from JARAWT010000037.1 coordinate 62,435, forward strand.
CACCGGTGATGAGGTCGACCAGGTAGTAAGCCTGATAGTCCGCCGCCGCTGCCACCCGCAGCCCCGGAATGCGATGACCGGGATCCGAGGAGCTCGAGAGCAATCGGTAGAGAGCGTTCTCGAGCGCTCCGGGCACGATGCACAAGAGCTCGTCGTACCTCGGCGAAACGGTCATCGTGTACGAAAGGAAAGCACGGGAACTGTGCAGGTCGGCGAACGAGAACGGGGTTCTGCCGTTGTTCTCGTTGAACAGGTGCACGGCCAAAGTCGCACGAAGACCGGCCCGCGAATGGTCACGACGAACATGGACGACTACGGGGTGTGCGTGAAGCGGGTGCACTACACCCTCGGCATTGTCAGCGGTGTGGCGCCGGAGCCTTACCGCCAATACCGTCACGGTCCTTCACGCAGACCGCCGCCCTCAATGGGCAGCATCACGGTAACACAAACTGTCAGCGATCCGAGCGCAGCGAAGCCGGGTCGAAGCTCTCCCAGTAAGCGTCCTCGTCCTCGACGCTCGAAGCGGGCGCGGCCGCAGGCGCCGAAGACCCCAGCCGCTCCTCTCGCAGCCGCTGGAACTCCTCGACCGTCATGCCCGGGTCGTCGTCCTCGGCTCGCGCCGGCGCCGGCATCCCGGTCATCTGCTCGATCATGTACGTCATGTCCTCGCCCACCAGCAAGGCCACCTTGTTGTAGCCGTCCTGCGTGGCCTCGCGCATGGCCGCCTGGGCGATCTCCACCACCAGCGGCCCCAGGCCCTCGCCCAGCTCCACCGCCGACGGCGCCAGCCACAGCCGCAGCAGCTTGCCCCGGGCGTCGACCGTCACCTCGACCTGGCCGTCGCGGTCGTGCGCCGTGCCGGACGCCGACGCCAGCAACTCCTCCACGCGGGCCATCGCCTCTTCGCGGGCCCGGGCCTGGGCGATCAGCTGACGGGTCGTGATCACCGCGGGCCCTCCCCGTACGAAAACGTCTCGGCGTCCGGGTCGTCGTCCGGGATCGGCTCGTAGCCCAGCGTCTCGAGCTGCTCCGGAGGAACAGCCGAAGACAGAGCGTGGTACATCCGGTCGCCCGCCCGCCGGGTCGCGCGCTGGGCCAGCTCGAAGATCCGGTCGGCGACCACCGCGGACCCGTGGCGCAGCACCGAGCGGTGGATGGTGAGTCCCGTCAGCAGCCCGCCCGGCGCCACCTCGACGTCGATGCCGTCGGCCGAAGCCTTGCCCACCACCGGACCCGAACGCGCCAGCCGCCCGGAAACCTCCGCGCCGGCCCGCGACGCCTGCTCGGCGATCCGCGCGGACGCCAGGTCGATGTCGAATTCAGCCACAGCTCACCCCGTAGGCCGGTAGAAGCCGATGAACGACTGTCCCGCGTTCGTGGTGCGGATCTTGCTGATCTGCACCGGGTCGCCCGCCTCGACCATCTGGCCGTCGCCGATCACCATCGCCACGTGCCCGGACCACACCACGAGGTCGCCGGGCAGGAGCTGGTCGATCGAGGGCACCTCCGCCCCGACCGTCTGCTGCGCGGCCGTGCGCGGCAGCTGCAGGCCGGCGTCCTGGTACGACGTCATGGTCAGCCCGCTGCAGTCGAGGCCGACGCCGCGGGCGGTGCCGCCCCACACGTACGGCACCCCGAGCTGGGAAAGCGCGTTGCGCACGGCCTTGGCCGCGGTTTCGTTCGGCGCCATGACCTGCTTGCCGCCGGGCAGGTTGATCGCGACGCCGCTGCCGGGCTGCGGCGGGATCGCCACCGGCAGCCGGGGTTTGTGGACGGCGCCGCCACCGCCCCCACCGCCGCCGCCGTCCGAACCGCCGGAATACCCGCTGTTGCTGTTGAACGACGACCCGACCTTCGTCGAGGACGCCGAAGACGCCGACGTCGACTGCTCTTCCCCGCCGAGCCGGGTGCCGATGGCGGTGAGGTCGTTGATCGTCTGCTCGCTGAACGTCGCCGCCTGGCCGGTGAGCTGGCTGATCTTGGTCTGCAGCTTCATCAGGATGTCGCGCGAAGCGGCGCCGCGGCTCTCCGGCGGCTGGATGGTCTTCACCGCTTCCAGCGCCTTCATCGACGCCGCGATCTCCTTGATGATCTGGTCGCGGACCTGGTCGTTCTTGATCTCGCCGACGTGCAGCGTCTCGGCCGCCTCCGCGACGGCCTTCTCGATCTCGGCGCTCTCGTCGAGGAGGTCCTGGACCTCCTTCTCCAGGCTCTGCGACGTCGCCGTGGCGCGGTCGGTCGTCGAGCCCGAGCTGGCCGAAGCCAGGTTGACGCGCTGCTCCGAGGCGACGTCGCGCGTGCGGCCGACCGACGTCTGGAGCGCGACGTGGGCGTCCCGCGCGCCGCCGATGGCGGCCGGGTCGTGCCGCAGCTTCTGCGCGAACTGGTTCGTCGTGTCCAGGTGGTGCCGGACGAGCTGGTCGGTGTGCTCGGTCACGAGCCGCCCTGCCCAAGCTCGCCACTGAGCCGCCGGATGACGTCGCCGTGCTCGCCCTCGACCGCCGCGTAGTTGCGGTCGGTCTGCCGGGCGGCCTCCCCGATCTGCCCCCAGCCGCCGCCGACGCGGTGCATCCGCTCCTGCAGCGCGCGCATCCGGCCGCCGTAGGCGCCGGTGAACCCGGACTCGCCGCCCATCTCGGAGAAACCGTGGCCGCCCAGCGTCACGTGCGGGCCGACGTGCTTGTCGGCAGCCCCTTTGACGTCGTCACCGAGCGGGTCGACTTCGCGCGCGTACCGCGTGTACGCGCCGTCCTCGACGTGAAACCCCGAACCGTCCACTGGCCCTCCCTGTCACCGGGGATGCGACGCGCACGCCGCACCCCCGGTTCCCTGTGACGGGAGTCAGCCTAGTCCACGGTCCGTACCCGGGTGGGCGAATTGCCCGGAGTCAGCCGATCACCTTCGCGAGCCAGGACGGGTCCTGCCAGGACACGATCGAGCCGTTCGCGGTGACCGTCGGCGTGCCGAACCCGGTCTGCCCGCCGCCGAAGTCCTGCGCCAGCTTCGGGTCGTTCTCGATCTGCTGGAACGCCGTGTTGAGCTGCTGGTCGTAGGTGCCGGCGTTGACCGTCTGGGCGAACGCCGGGTCGGTGATGCCGACGTTCTTGCCGAGCTCGATCAGCTGCGCCTTGTCGTAGCCGCGCTTGCCCTCCTGGGGCTGGTTGGCGAACAGCGCGTCGTGGAACTGGAGGAACTTGCCGGCGTCGGCGGCGGCCAGCGCCGCGTTCGCCGAGTCGAGCGAGTAGCCCGGCGGGCTCGACCGCTCGTTGAGCAGCGGCACCATGTGGTAGCGCACCTGCAGCTTGCCGTCGTTGATCGCCTGCTCGACCTGGGTCTTGTACTGCTTCTCGAACTCGCCGCAGATCGGGCAGAGGAAGTCCGCGTAGACGTCGATCGAGGCCTTGGCGCCGGTCTTGCCCACGGTGACGACCACGCCGTCGCGCTTCTGCGTGACGTCGGCCGCCAGTGAACTCGATCCCTTGCCCGAGTCGATGACCTGGCCCTCGGTCTGGTTCCGGTCCGCGATCGTCCAGATCACCCCGCCGATCACCAGCAGGGCCACGACGACCACGGCCACGATCCCGATGATCCACTTCCGCTGGTCGCCGGACGCTCCCCTGGCCTGCGCGACGACCTTCGGACCGGCCTGCGCCGCCTGACGGCGCTTCCGCGCGGTCCGCTCAGCTCCACCCACTGTGTATCAGTTCCCTTCCGCGATACCCGAGTAGTCGTGCCCGGGTTCGCCCGAGTTCCCGCGACCTCGCGCCAGCCAGCCGTCGAGCGACAGCCAGGTGCGCGGACGCGCCAGCAGCCACACGGCGAACAGCGCGAACCCCGAGTCGCGGAGGATCTCCTGCGGGTACTCGGTCTGCCCCGCCGCCACGTGGCCGCCACCGCCGAAGCAGCCGCAGTCGATGCTCAGGCCGCGCGCCCACGACTGGGCGATCCCGGCGATGAGCACGAGCAGCAGGCCCAGCGCCGCCGCGGCGGCCCACCGGGTCGCCAGGCCGGCGAGCAGCAGCAGCCCGAGCACGAGCTCGACGAGCGGCAGCGCGATGGCCACCACGTTTTCGAGGGCGTCCGGCAGTACCTCGTACGCCTGCACCGCGATCAGCGTCTGGCCGGGATCGGCGAGCTTGAGCGCACCGGAGACGAGCCAGACGGCTGCCAGCCCGAGCCGGGCGAGCGTGCCGACGGTGTTCAGCACGGGTTGGGACGGTCGCACCACGCACTTAGGCTAACGGGGGGACCTGAGAACAACGTGAGGCGGAGGGAGCGGCCGGATGCGCTGGCGCATGCTCCTCGGCTCGGTGTTGCTGCTGGTCACGGCGTCGGCGTGCGGCCCGGCGAAGGTGTCGCCGACCGACTCGCTGGTCACCCGGGCGAGTGCCGCGGATCACCTGACCATCGGCATCCGGTTCGACGCGCCGGGGCTTTCGGAGCACACCGTCGACGGCCGGTTCGTCGGCTTCGACGTCGATGTCGCGACTTTCGTCGCGAGTGAGCTCGGCGTCCCCGCGAAGGGCATCACGTGGCGCGAGACGACGTCGGCGACGCGGGAGACGGACCTCACCTCCGGCGCCGTCGACCTGGTCGTGGCGAGCTACTCGATCACCGACAAGCGCAAGCAGGTCGTGTCGTTCGCCGGCCCGTACTTCACCACCGGCCAGGACCTGCTCGTGCGGCGGACGTCGGCCGACATCGCCGGGCCGGAGGCGCTCAACGGCCGCCGACTGTGCTCGGTCACCGGGTCGACGCCGGCGCAGCAGGTGAAGGACAAGTACGCCCAGGCCGTCCAGCTGGTCGAGTACCCGCGGTACTCCGACTGCGTGACCGCGCTGCTGGCCGGGCAGATCGACGCGGTGACCACGGACGCGGTGATCCTGGCCGGCTACGTCGCGCGCGACCCGGAGCTGCTGAAGATCGTCGGGAAGCCGTTCTCGAAGGAGAACTACGGCATCGGCCTGCGCAAGGACGACACCCAGGGGGTGGCCGCGGTCGACGACGCGATCCGGAAGATGATCTCCTCCGGCGAATGGCTGCGCTCGCTCAACGCGAATATCGGCCCGTCCGGCTACCAGCTGCCCCCGCCCCCCGAGGTCACCGCCAAGTGAAGCTCCCCGACCTGCCGGTCCGGTCCGTGCTGCCCGACGTCGTCGCCGCACTGGACGAACGCGGTGCCGCGGTGCTCGTCGCGCCGCCCGGCACGGGCAAGACGACGCTGGTCCCGCTCGCACTGGCGTCGGCCACCGACGGCCGGGTCGTGGTCGCCGAGCCGAGGCGGCTGGCCGCCCGCGCCGCCGCCGCGCGGATGGCGGCCCTGCTGGGTGAACCGGTCGGCGAGACCGTCGGGTACGCCGTGCGCGGCGACCGGAAGGTGTCCGGGCGGACCCGCATCGAGGTCGTGACGTCGGGGCTGCTGGTGCGGCGGGTGCAGGGCGACCCGGAGCTGCCGGGCGTCTCGACCGTGCTGCTCGACGAGTGCCACGAGCGGCACCTGGACGCCGACCTGCTGCTCGCGCTGCTCCTCGACGTCCGCGCCGGGCTGCGCGAAGACCTGCGGCTGCTGGCCACGTCGGCGACGGTCGCGTCCGGACGGCTCGCGGCCCTGCTCGGCGACGCCCCGGTCGTCACGGCCACGGCCCGGACGTACCCGGTGGAGTTCTCGTATGTCCCGCCCGCGCGCGGTGAGCGTGTCGAGGCGTGCGTCGCGCGGGCAGTGCGGACGGCGTTGGCTTCCGGTGACGGCGATGTGCTCGCCTTCCTGCCGGGCGCCGGGGAGATCGCGCGCACCACGGGACTGCTGTCCTTGTCCGAATTGGACGATGTGGACGTTCTGCCCTTGCACGGCCGGTTGCCGGCGGCGCACCAGGACGACGCGCTGCGGCCGCGTTCACGGCGCCGGGTGGTGCTGGCAACGGCGGTGGCCGAGTCGAGCCTGACCGTGCCGGGCGTGCGCGCGGTGGTGGACTCGGGACTGGCGCGCGTGCCGCGCGTCGACCACCGGCGCGGGCTGCCGGGCCTGGCGACGGTCCGGGTGTCGGCCGCGGTGGCCGCGCAACGGTCGGGCCGCGCGGGCCGCGAAGCACCCGGGCGGGCGTACCGCTGCTGGGCCGAGCACGAGCAGGCGACGCTGCCGGCGTACCCCGAGCCCGAGATCCGCACGGCCGAGCTGGCCCGGCTGGCGCTGGAGCTGGCGTGCTGGTCGACCCCGGACGGCAGCGGGCTGGCCTGGTGGGACCCGCCGGGCGAGGGCGCACTGGCGGCGGGCCGGGCCCTCCTGGTGACGCTGGGCGCGACGGCCCCGGACGGCACGGTGACCCCGCGCGGGCGCCGGATGGCCGAGCTGGGCCTGCACCCGCGGCTGGCCCGGGCGCTGCTGGACGGGGCCGCCGAAGTGGGCGCGCGGAACGCTGCCGAGGTGGTGGCACTGCTCGATGCAGGCGGGACGCTGACGGACGTGGCCGCGGAGCTCCGCCGCCTGCGCTCGGCCGGGGACGAGGGTGCGCGCCGCTGGAAGCGCGAGGCCGACCGCCTCGCCAAGCTCGTCACCGGTGCGGGCAAGCCCGATCCCGCGCTCGTCGTCGCCCTCGCGCACCCCGAGCGGCTCGCCAAGCGGCGTCCCGGCGGGGCGCCCGTCTACCTCATGGCCGGCGGCACCGCTGCCGAGCTCCCGCCCGGCAGCGGCCTCGACGCCGAGTGGCTGGCGATCGCCGAAGCCACCCGCGATCCCGGCCGCGTGCACGGCACCATCCGGCTCGCCGCGGCCGCCGACGAAACCCTCGCCGTCCGCGCCGGCGAGGTGTCCGAAGTGGACGAGATCACCTGGGACGGCGACGTCGTCGCCCGGCGGGTCCGCAAGCTCGGTGCCATCGTCCTGTCCGCGAAGCCGCTCAGGAACGCCGACGTCCACGACGCCCTCGTCGCCGGCTTGAAAACCGAGGGCCTGGGCCTCCTCAGGTGGAGTCAGGACGCGACCCGGCTCCGCGAACGGATGGCGTTCCTGCACCGCGTCCTCGGCCCGCCGTGGCCCCCGGTGGACGACGCCGCCCTGCTGTCCGATGTGGACAGCTGGCTGGACCTCGGCACCGCCCGCCGGAAGGCCGACCTGGCGAACCTCGACGCGGGCACCGCCCTGAAGGCCCTCCTCCCCTGGCCGGAAGCGGCGAAGCTCGACGACCTCGCCCCGGACCGCCTCGCCGTGCCGTCGGGGTCGCACATCCGCGTCGACTACCGCGGCGACCAGCCCGTCCTGGCCGTGAAGCTCCAGGAAACCTTCGGCTGGACCGAAACCCCGGTGCTCGCCGGCGTCCCGGTGGTGCTGCACCTGCTCTCCCCCGCCGGCCGGCCCGCGGCGATCACCGCCGACCTCGCGTCCTTCTGGACGTCCGGCTACCCCGCCGTGCGCGCCGACCTGCGTGGCCGCTACCCGAAGCACCCCTGGCCGGAGGACCCGGCGGGCGCCGTCCCGACCCGGCACACCCGCCGCCGCGGCTGACGCCGGAACCACCGCGCGGTAAACGATCTTCACGCAGTTCCGCCGCATTTCCGCTCTGTATCGAATCGGTTCCCTTCGGTAACGTGGAACACCCCGCGCGCGACTTCGTGGGGCGGCGCGGGCGCGGGTCACCCGCGAAGAGGGAGGTACGGTGACGACGGCGAAGGCGGGCGACCAGAGGGCCGGAGGTAGCCGGTGACCCGTGTCTTCCTCAGCTACACCGAGGCGGACGCGGCCGTCGCCGGACGGGTCGCCGACCGGTTGCGCACCTCGGGTCTCGAAGTCTTCCGCTGGGAGGACCCCGAAAACCAGGCCGAACGGTTCGTCGAGCGGCTCCAGACCGAAATCGAAACCGCCGACATCTTCGTCGCCCTGATTTCCCCGGCCGGTCTCGCCTCGACGTGGTGCGCGCGGGAACGCGATGTGGCTTTCCACCGCGAAGAACAGTTGAAGCGGCAATTCGTTTACGTCTTCGAAGTCGCTCCGACGAAGATCGACGGAACGGGGTTCCTGCGCACCTACGCCTGGGCCGACCTGAAGGCGCCGGTCGACGACCGCAAGCTCGGCCGGGCGCTGGCCGTGCTGGAACGGGAACGGCCGGCGCACGCCGGGAGCGGGACCAACGGCACGCCGCCCAACGTCTTCCGCAACCGCACCGACGAGCTCACCCGCATCCGCACGACGCTGGGCACCACCGGCACGGACGACTTCTGGCTCGTCGTTTCGCCACCGCGCATGGGGAAGTCGTGGTTCCTCCACCGGCTGCTCTGGGAGCTCAAGGAAGGGGACTGGCGCGCCCGGCTGATCGACCTGCGCAACCTCCCGGCCGGCTACCGCGCCGACTGGGCGCGGGTGCTGTGCCAGCTCCTCGACGTGACCGAACCCGCCGGGCCCTTCACCGAGGAGGACCGCTACCGGGCCGCCGCGGCCGTCAGCAACCGCTCGTGCCGTCAGCTCTTCCTGCTCGACAGCGCCGAACTGCTGGAGCAGCCGGCCGCGCACCGGCTGCGCCGGGAGCTGACGGAGATCTACGAGCTCGTCGGCGACAGCGGCAACGAGAACACGCGGATGAGCGTGGTGGTCGGCACGCGCCGCCAGGACGAATGGCAGGGCTTCCGCAGCTCGGGCGGTTCCTCGGTGCTGTTCCAGGCCCTCCCGCTGACCGAGTTCACGGTGAGCGTCGTCCGGCAGGCCCTCCACGAGTTCAAGCGCAGCTTCGGCGCCGACCGGCTGAACCGCTGGGCCGAAGGGCTCCACCAGCTCAGCGAGGGCCTGCCCGCCCTCCTCGTCAAGGGGCTCCGGTGGGCGGAGGAGACCGCGTTCATGCGGCTCACCGACTGCGAGAACGGCCACCAGAGCGTCTTCGACACGGTCGCCCGGCCGTACATCAGCGAAGACCTGCTCGCCGCGGACAGCCTCCTGCCGTTCGGCGGTGACCGGCTCTCCGACCGCAAGACTGCCCTCGAGCTGACGTTGCGGGCGATCGTGCCCTACCGGATCTTCACGCAGTCCCACCTGCGCCACCACATCGAGCACGACGCCGAGCTCGCGGCCGCGCTGCGGGAGGCGGGGTGGGACGAAACCGGGCTGTGGGAGGCGATGAGCCGGACCGCGCTGCTGGCGAGCCCGTCCGAAGAGCTGTGGCAGGTGCTCAACCCGCCGATCCGCCGGCTGCTGTACCGGTACTACCACCCGGACACGCGGGCCCGGCTCCGGGCGCACGTGGCGGCACGGGACTTCTACGAGAAGTGGGCGGTGACCCCCGCCGGCGTCGAGCAAGGCGTCGTGCTGATCGAGTGCCTGTGGCACGAAACCACGAAACTGCGCCTGGAGGAGCACCAGGACCTGCGGCCGAAGCTGCTCGCCGCCACCGTCGAGCTGGCGACGGCGTTCCGCCGGCCGGAGCGGTTCAGCCCGGCGGAGTTCAGCCGCTACGTCATGCAGAAGCTCGGCGCCGACTTCGAGTTCGCCTCGCTCCTGCGCCCGTACGAAGGCCTGTTCGACGACGTTGTCCGCACGCTCGGCGAAACCGTCTCCGGAGGTGGCTGATGCAGCCGACGCCCGTCACCGACTACGTGCCGCGCCGGGAGGAGACCGAGCTCCTGGACCAGGTGGACCGGGTCCGGTCCAGCCGCCGCAGCAGCGTCCTGCTGATCTACGGCGTCGGCGGGGTGGGCAAGACCCGGATGGTCCGGGCGCTGGCCGCCCTCGGCGGACCGGACCGCCGCACGCACTGGATCACCCCGATCGACATCGACGACTCGGAGTTCTGGCTGCTGGAGAACCTGCAGCGGGTGGTCGCCGAGGAGCTGGACCCCGAGCTGGACTTCTTCGGTCCCTTCCTCACCTACCTGTCCCAGCTGCCGCAGTACTCGGCCCGCCGGATCGGCCGGGACACCATCGCCAGCCACCACCGGCGCATGCGCGAGCTGTTCGTGCAGTGCTACACCGGGTTCGTCGAAAAGACCGGCGCGACGGTGGTGATCACCTTGGACACCGTCGAGACGATCCGCAGCACCTACCTGCTGATCACGCTCACCCAGTGGATGCGCCGGCTCCCGGCCACCCTCTTCGTGCTGTCGGGGCGGCCCGCGACCGGCTGGGACGGGCGTGACCCCATCCGCGAGCACCTCGACGACCCCCGCAACCCTCTCCCGGTGGTCCAGCGGGAGCTTCGCGGCTTCGGCCACGACGACGCCATCGGGTTCCTCGACGCGAGCGTGCTCGGCGGCGCCCTCACCGCCGAGCAGAAGGAACGGCTGGCCGAGCTGACCGCGGGCCACCCGCTCTGGCTCGCGCTCGCCGTCGACTACCTGCAGAAACGCGATCCGCCGCCGGAGATGGCCGACGACCGGCCGTGCGACGGGCCGCTGCGCGAGGCCTTCCGGCGCCGGCTGGTCACGCCCTACCGCAGCGCGAACTTCTGGTCGGAGGCCATCAAGCGGCTCGCGGTCGTCCGCCACAGCATCGACCAGCGCGTGTGGCGGCTGCTGATGGACGACCAGGACCTGCCCGACGGCGCCGATGACTGGGACGAGGCGTGGCTCCAGCTGTGCCGCCGTCCGTGGATCCGCCGCCGGGCCAACGCCCGCTACGTCACCCTGCACGACGCCCTCGCCGAAGAGCTGTGCCTGCGGCTGGTCCCGCTGCACGACCAGGACGAGACGTGGCGCAACCTGATGTGGCGCAAGGCCTTCGAGGCCTACGAGAGCCTCGTCGGCGAAGAGTACGAGGCCGTGGTCGGCGAGCTGTCCACCGTGTTCGACACCGGCGACGAACCCGACAACACCGTGTTCCGTCGGGTCGCGGAGCTGGACATCCGGAAGCGCGAGTTCGACCAGCTGCGCACCGCCGCGCTCTACTACCGGTTGCTGAGCGACTTCGAATCCGGCACCGAACTGTTCCTCGGCGCGTTCAGCAGCGCCGCCGCCCAGCACGACCTGCACTTCCAGGAGCTGGCGTGCCACGAGCTCGAACGGTTCCTGCCGCCGGCGTCGGAAGCGGCGCCGATGGAGGACGCCGTCGGCGTCGTCATCGAGCGGTTCCGCGCCTGGCTGGCCACGATGCCGCTCCGGTACCTCGACATCGGGATCCGGATCGCGCAGTTCCTCACCAACAACGCGCAGTCCAGGGCCGCGCTGTCGCTGCTCGACCGGCTGCCGGAGGGGCAGGCCGGCCCGGACCTGCGGTACCGGCTGGCGAACGAGCGCGGCAACGCCTGGATGGGCATTCCCGGGCAGGTCGAGGTGGCCAAGCACCACTTCGACCTGGCCCTGGAGCACGCGGGCGAGCTGCCCTCACCGGACCGGGAGCACCGGCAGGCCCAGGCGTACAAGGAACTGGGGTACTACACCAGGAACCTCGGCCGGTGGAAGCAGGCCGACCGGTACTACCAGCTGGCCTACGAGGTCATCGCCGGCGTCGTCGGCCCGGGCCGGCCGAGCGCCGACCGGGAGGAGCTCGCCTCCATCCAGGCGAACTGGGCGTACCTCAAGGCCCTGCACGGCCAGTACGACGACGCCCGCAACCTCATCGAAAGCGCGATCGCCGTGCGGCGGCGGCTGGGTTCGGACCACCAGCTCGCGGTCTCCTACAGCGTCTCCGGCGAGATCTACCGCTACGAACGCAAGTTCACCCTGGCGTGGGAATCGTATGCCCAGGCGGAGACCTGCTTTTCGACGCTGCGTAACTGGCCGTGGATCGGGATGATCCTCCAGGAACAGGCGATCTGCCTCTTCCAGGCCCACGAATCCGGCTACGAGCTGCTGCCCGACGCCGTCACCCAGGCCAAGCAGATCATCCTGCGCTCACTGGAGATCTGCCGCGACTACGCGATCAGGTGGTATCCCTCCGCGCTCAACCGGGCCGGGCGGATCTTCGGCGACGATGACCCCGACCTGGGCCTCGACTACCTGGACAAGTCCATCGCCGAAGCCACGAAGGTCGCCGACGGCTGGTTCGTCTCGGCCAGTCTCATCGAATACCTGGAGCTGGTCTACCAGCTCTGGACCCGCACCCGGGAGCCGCGCTACCGAGCCCTCATCAAGTCGCGCGTGGCGGACATCGAGCGGGCCATCGAGGAATACGACTACACCGATCTCGAGGCCCGCTGGGATCTGCTCCAGGGCCACCTGATCCTGCACGACAACCTCGACGGTGCCACTTCGGAGACGTTGGACGTCGCACTGACGCACTACTCCCTCGGCTTCCGCACCCTGGCGGACCGCCGCGTCGGATCGCACGGTGCCGCCGCGATCGCCAGCGAGTTCGAAAGATTCCACCAGCTTTTCTCACTGCTGAGCACCGAAACGCAGGCCCGGTGGTACGGCAGGTTGCGAGAGGATTGGTCGACCAAGAGCCGTTCGACGTCGTTGTTGGCCAGGCTCGAGCAATTGTACTAAGCTCCGCCGCTTCCCCACGGCACAAAAGCCACCCGCGTGTCAGGTGTCGTCCGGCCAGTGAGAGGGTTCTGCGATGCATTCCAGCGACCAGCGCGCAGTCGCACTGTCCGGTTCGGACGTTCCGGGAGCGCACGAGCTGCTCGTCCACAGCTGCGAGGACTGCGCCTGCCCGCCGAGCGGCGGGAGTGCCGTCCGGACGGCGGCCGAACTGCCCGGCGGCCCGCTGGTGCGCGCGCGGGAGATCGTGGAATGCGCGGTCGACGACGACCACACCGCGTTGTTCAACCCGGACGGGAACGGCGGGGTGCTGATCGTCAACCGGCGGGCCCGCGCCCTTCTCGATCTTTTCGCCGCACCGCGGGAGATCGGCGAACTCGCGGCGGACGAATCGGTGGAAGCGGCCGCGCGTCACCTTTTCTCGCACGATCTGCTGCACCCGGCGGGCGCCCCGCCGGATCCCCGGTTCGCCGAAAGCAGGCAGCTGACCGCCTGGCTGCACGTCACGAACAAGTGCAACCTCAAGTGTCCCTACTGCTACGTCAGCAAGTCCGACGAAGGCATGACCCGGGACACCGGCCGGGATTCCGTCGACGCGCTCGTCCGCTCGGCGGTCCGGAACGGGTTTTCCGCGCTGCGCCTCAAATACGCGGGCGGCGAGGCGAGCCTCAACGCCGACGTCCTGCTGGATCTGCACCAGTACGCCCGGGAGCGGTGCGACGCGGCCGGGTTGACGCTGAGCGCGGTGCTGCTGAGCAACGGCGTCGCGATCAACCGGCGCCTGGCGGCCGCCCTCACCGAGCACGGCATCGGGGTGATGATCTCCCTCGACGGCATCGGGGAAGCGCACGACGCCCAGCGCCCCACCGTGGGCGGGCACCGCTCGTCGCACCTGGTGCTCCGGACGGTCGGGCGGCTGCTCGAGGCCGGCGTGCGGCCGCACATCTCGATCACCATCACCAGCCGGAACGTCGACGCGGTCGGCCCGGTCGTCCGGTTCGCGCTCGAACGGGACCTCACGTTCAGCTTCAACTTCTTCCGGGACAACGACTGCTCGGCCGCCGTGGCCGACCTCCAGTACGAAGAGCAGGCGATGCTGGCGGGCCTGGCGTCGGCCTTCGCGGAGATCGAAGAGAACCTGCCCCGGTGGAGCGTTCTCGGCTGCGTGCTGGACCGGGGGCAGCTGATCGCGCCGCGCCGGCGCGCCTGCGGTGTCGGCGACGACTACGTCGTGATCGACCAGCGCGGCAAGATCGCCAAGTGCCACATGGAAATCTCCGACACCGTCGGCGACGTCCGGACCACCGACCCCGTGCTGGCCGTCCGCAACGACCCGCGCGGCATCCGGAACCTGCTCGTCGAGGACAAGCAGGGCTGCCGCGACTGCACGTGGCGCCACTGGTGTTCCGGCGGGTGCGCGGCGGCCACCTTCCGGGCGACCGGCCGGTTCGACGTCCGGTCGCCGAACTGCGCCATCTACCGGACCATTTACCCGCAAGCCGTGCGTCTGGAAGGATTGCGGCTGCTGAAGTACGCGGCCGGGTGACAGGGAGGTCCCGATGGGCGACCAGGATCCCGGGCCGGGGCTGGCGCTGGCCGACGCCTCCTACGACTGGTACCGGTCGCACGCCATCCGCTCGCGGCGGTGGTACAAGGTGACCGAGGTGACGATGCTCGCGCTCTCGGCCAGCATTCCGGTCATCGCCGCGATCAATTCGGCGAGCACGGTCCTGCTGGCCGTCATCGGCGCGGTGCTCGTCGTCGGTTCCGGCCTGCGGTCGGTGTTCCACTGGCAGGACAACTACCTCCGGTACAGCGCGGCCCGCGAAGCGATCGACTCCGAGCGGCGGCTCTACCACATCGGCGCGGAGCCGTACGCCGACCCGGCGACCCGTGAAGAAGTCCTCGTCCGCACGGTCACGCGCATCGAGCAGGGCGAGCTGACCAGCTGGGCGAAACTGGCCGTGGAGAAGCCCCGGACCTGAACCCCTGCCGAAAGTCGGGGGCCACCCTCGACCGTCGGCCGATGCCCGCGCACCCCCGCGGGCCGCAGACTTCGACGCATGATCACACTCAGGGGACTCACGAAGCGCTACGGGGAGAAAACCGTCGTCGACTCGCTCACCTGCGACGTCACACCGGGTCAGGTGACGGGGTTCCTCGGCCCCAACGGCGCCGGGAAGTCGACGACCATGCGGATGACCGTCGGGCTCGACCACCCGCAGGCGGGCGAGGCCCTGGTCGGCGGGAAGCGGTACGCCCAGCTGCGGCACCCGCTGCGCGAGGTCGGCGCCCTGCTCGACGCCAAGGCCCTGCACCCCGGGCGCAGCGCCGGGAAGCACCTGCTGGCCATGGCGCGGAGCAACGGCATCGCGGCCGGCCGCGTCGAGGAGGTCCTGGCGACGGTCGGGCTGTCCGACGTCGCCGGCAAGCGGGCCGGCCAGTTCTCCCTCGGCATGGGGCAGCGGCTGGGCATCGCGGGCGCGCTGCTGGGCGACCCGGGGGTGCTGATGTTCGACGAGCCGGTCAACGGCCTCGACCCGGACGGCGTCCGCTGGGTCCGGCAGCTGATGCGCTCGCTGGCCGCGGAGGGGCGGACGGTGTTCGTCTCCAGCCACCTGATGAGCGAGATGCAGCTGACCGCCGACCACCTGGTGGTGATCGGCCGGGGCAAGCTGCTGGCCGACGCCCCGGTGGCGGAGTTCATCGCGGGCAATTCCCGCACGACGGTCTCGGTCCGCGTCCCGGCAGACGGCGACCGCACTGCGTTGGACGCGCGGTTGCGCGCCGAAGGCGGCCTGACGCACCCGGGCGAACCGGGCGAGCTGGTGGTGGACGGCGTCGACGTCACCCGGGTCGGTGACCTCGTGCACGAGCTGGGGATCCGCGTGCACGGCCTCGCCGAGCGGACGGCGTCGCTCGAGCAGGCCTACATGGAACTGACGGCTTCTTCGGTGGAATACGGGGTTTCGGCATGACTGCGACAGTGGAAGTGCGCGGCGGCGGCCTGCCGGGTGCGGTCGCTTCCGAGTGGACGAAGTTCTGGTCGGTCCGTGCGACCTGGTGGTGCCTGGTAGCGGGAACGGCCCTGATGCTGTGCTACGGAACGCTGTCGGCGATCGCCCAGCACCTGGGCGACCAACCCCAGGGCGCGCACACGATCGCCCTCGGCGGCGGCTTCTACCTGACCCAGTTCGCGGTGATCGCGCTGGCCACGCTGTTCGTGACGAGCGAATACGCGGGCGGGGGCATCCGCTCGACGCTGCTGTGGACACCGGTCCGGTCCCGGGTGGTCCTGGCGAAGGCGGCGGTGCTGGCTCCGGTGCTGTTCGCCTACGGAGTGCTGCTGTCGTGCGCGGGAATGGCGCTGGCCACCGCGGTGATGGACGGCTACGGCCTGCCGACGTCCCTCGAAGCGGGCTTCACGACGGCATCGGGCATGGGCGGCTACTTCGCCCTGCTCGGCCTGCTGTGCACGGGGATCGGCTGGGCGTTGCGCAGCGCGGCCGGGACGCTGGTGTCGGTGATCGTGCTGCTGGTGCCGCTGCCGCTGATCGTGGCGTCACTGGGGGTCCCGGAGGCGATGCCGTACTTCCCGGGCATCGCGGGCGTGAACGCGATGGTCGAGGCGGGACAGCCCAACCCGGTCACGATGACGGTGGCACCGTACGCACCTTGGGTGGGGCTGCTGATCTGCGCGGCCTGGGCGGCAGCGGCCCTGCTGACCGGTGCGGCGGTGCTGCGCCGCCGGGACGCCTGACATCCGAAGCGGAAACAGGGTTGCCGGTGCCCTCCGGTGATGTGGAAACCGGGGGGGGCGCCCCGCGGCCTACGTGCTCGCCACCTCGTCCAAGGTCGCACGGACGGCTGCCGCTTCAGGAACACCCAGCTCCTGGAACAGGGCCAGGGCCTGGCGAAGGTGATCGACACCCCCGGCCTCGTCGCCGGCCTTCAACGCGCTTCGCCCGAGTCCTTCGAGCGCCCGCCCCACCTGCAGCCGGACGCCGACGGCACGGGCCATGGCGAGCGCTCGGCCGTGAAGCTCCGCAGGATCACCGGCTTCGGGCCACGCCAAGGCGAGACCGCCGAGGTTGTTCAGGTTCTCCGCCTGCCAGCCCAGGTCGTCGCCGAACAGGTCCGTTGCCCGGGTCAGGTAGGTGAAGGCCAGCCGGTGGTTGCCCGCGGCGTGGTGCAGCCGTCCGAGGTTGGTCAGGGTGACCGCCACCCGAGCCCGGTAGTCCAGCTGGCTGTAGATGACCTGGGCCCGGCTGTAGTAGCTGTCGGCCGTGCCGAAGTTGCCGCAGTCGAAGTGCATCCGGCCGAGGTTGTTCAACACTATTGCCTCGGTCGATCGATCGCCGAACTTTCTCGACAGCGACAGCGCCTGTGTGAAAGCGGCGACAGCGCGCGCGTAGGAGCCGGACATGCCCTGTGCACACCCGACGGCGATCAGGGCGACCATTTCGCCGGGTTCATTGCCCAGGGAACGGTAGAGTTCGAGGCTGCGATCGGCGTTCGTTCTCGCGTCCGCAAGACTGCACGACCGAAACTGGACCACGCTGAGCCGCGCGAACGTGGCAGCCACACCGAGTGTGTTGTCGAGCTCTTCATACAGCTGGTGGGCGCGACTCAGGTGCGCGTTGGCGTCGGCGAAGTCGGCGAGGTCGAGCTGGACACGCCCTGCTTCGTAGAGCACGTCGGCTTCACCGAGCCGGTCGCCGAGTTCGAGGTAGATGTCTCGAGCACGCGCCAAGGTAGCTGCGGCATCGTGGTAGTCGCCCAGCAGGCGCTGCACCCTGCCCAGGTCGGCACGGATGGCAGCCTCGGCGGCGAGGTCACCGGCCGCCTGCGCCGCCGCGAGCACGGCCCGGTGGATGCGGTGGGCGTCGTGCCAGTGCCCGTGCTGCTCGAGGAACGGGTGCAGTACGGCAGCCAGTTCGACGGCCCGCCGTACCCGGTTGTTGGCCGCGGCGGACCTGATGCAGGCACCGATGGTGGCTCGCTCCGCGGTCAGCCAGGCGATCGCCTCGCCTTCGGTGTCGAATCCGCGGGACGCGACCGGAAGCCTCGACCCGAATTCCGGTCGAGGTGTCGGGCTGGCGGCGAAGTGACTCGCCGCGCGGACAGTCTCGAGGTAGTAGTCGAGGAGGCGTTCGAAGGCTCCTTCGTCCGTGTCCGGGTCAGTGAGCGACTGGCTGTAGGTCTGTGTCAGGTCGTGCAGGCGGTATCGACCGGGAGATGGTTCGTCAAGCAGGTGGTTGAGGTACAACACCTCGAGGTGGGCACGGGTGGTCTCGACGTCGTTCCCGTCGAGGGCCGCGGCCGCCGCCGCGTCGATGTGGCTGCCGGGGTGCAGGCTCAGCCGCCGGAACAGTCGCTGCTGGTCCGGATTCAGGTCGCGGTAGGAGAGCTCGAACGCGGCAGCCACGCTCCGGTTGTCGGCGCGCAGCGTCTTCAGGCGGTTCCGGGAGCGGTTGAGGTCGTCGGCCAGCTGCCGCAGCGTCCAGCCGGGATGGCTGCGCAGCCGGCCGGCGGTGAGGGAAATGGCGAGCGGCAGATTTCCGCACAACGTCATCAGCTCGGCCACTGCGCCTGCTTCGTGCTGTTCCGGGAAGGTGTAGCGATCGAACATCGCGGCGGCGTCCGCAGCCGGAAGCGTTTGCAGCGAGACGCGGCCGGCGTCGGCGATCGATTCGAGCCGGTGCCGGCTGGTGATCAGCACGAGGCTGCCGGCTCCACCGGGCAGGAGTGGCCGGATCTGGTCTTCGTCGACGGCGTCGTCGAGCAGGAGCAGGACTTTCTTTCCGGCCAGCTTCTCGCGCCACAGTCGTGAGCGGTCATCGAGGTCGGCCGGGATGGCCAACGTCGGGACACCTCGGAGAAGCAGGAGCGAGGCAAGCGCATCGGCCGGAGCGACCGGGGCTTGCGACGGACTGTGGCCGTGGAGTTCCAGGAAAAACTGTCCGTCCGGGAAGTGCGCCGCCAACTGGTACGCGCCGTGCACCGCGAAGGTCGTCTTTCCCGTTCCCGGCATGCCGTCGATGACGTGGATCGCCACGCCGAGCGTGCTCTTCTCCGCCGCGGTGGCGACTGTCGCGGTGAGGGCGGCGAGTTCCTTGGCGCGTCCGGTGAAGACGGGGAGGTCTCGAGGCAGCGTGCACTGCCCGATCGCCGAGCCGGGGGCGCCGGCCGCGATCGGCTGCCGCGGTGGTGTGGGAGAACCACCCCCGGAACGGGCTGGATAGGGGTGGTCGGGCAGGCTCAGCCAGCCGGTCGTGGCCGTCTCCTTGACGGCCACTTGCACGGACCGGAACGTCCTCGCGTCCACGACAGCGCTGCTGCGGACGACCTCGTCGAAGAACCAGGAGGACGTGATCATCGCGAGGGAACCGGGCGATTCGGCCAGGGCGGCTTTGAGTTGCGGCGCTTCGAGGAGCCGAAACGTCCGGTTGATGGCCGGGCCGGTCGCACCCTGGTCGTCGTATGCGACCTCTCCCGCGTGCAAAGCCATCCGCAGCCGGATCTGTTCCTCCGGTCGGTGTTTCTCGTTGTGCCGTCGCAGTTCCCGGGCAAGGGCCGTCGACAAGACCTCCACGAAGGGGCCTTTCGGAACCTGGGCCGGCACCAGCACGAACGTGCCGTCACCGGTGTTCTCGTGACGGCAGTCGAACCACGGCACACCCGCCTCGTCGAAGGCCCGGCGCAGCGCGTGGTCAAGACCCCGGCGAATTGTCAGTCTGTGCGGCGTCGTCCGGCGCACATCGCCATAACTCTCGATGTCCGCCGCCAGGATCGTGCGATGAACTACGTGTCGTGAATGCTCCATATCCCCCCACCGGATCGCGGTCAGTCTAAGAAGCGCCCGCTGGAGGCGCCACCACGCTCGCGACGAGCGGTACGGCCGGCCGGACGAATGGTCGCGGCGGTAAGCCGCACGGAAATCCGCCCGCGGAACTGACCATCGGCCAATTACAAGTTCGGGTAATGATTTGTGATCGACTTTCAGTCGAGCCCGATCCCCGCCAGGATCTCCCCGGCGCTCGCCACGAGCGACTCGAACGAAGGCGGCGCCAACGACCCGGTCCCCGCCAACGCCCCGAAGATCGTCCCCTCCATCCAGTCCACCACGATCCGGGCGTGCCGCGGAGGATCCACCGACCCGGCCGCCGCCAACACGGCCTCCGCGTGGCGGCGGATCTGCAGGCCCCCCTCGTCGTACACCGCGCGCAACTCCGGCCGCCGCGTCGCCTCCAGTGCGAACTCGTAGCGCGCCAGCATCCGCGTCCGCCCCGAAGTGATCGCTTCGAACGCATAACCCGCGATGAACTCGGCCAACGACCCCGAAGCCGGTGCGGCCTGGTCCAGGACCACGATCCGCGCGATCGCCAGCTCCAGCAGCGCCGCCCGCGTGCGTGCGTAGTAGGACGTCGATCCCACCGGCAGGCCCGCCGCGCGATCCACCGCCCGGTGGGTCAGGCCGCGCATGCCCTCCGCCGCGATCACCTCGATCGCTGCGTCGGCAATCACATCGACTCGCTCCACGGGAACGCACTCTACAGGTGTAGAGTCCTCTACACCTGTAGAGGAGGTCGGCATGCACGCGACGGTGATCGGCGGCGGCATCGGCGGACTGGCGGCGGCCGCGGGGCTGCACCGGGTCGGCTGGACGGTCACCGTCCTGGAGAAGGCACCCGAGTTCGGCGACGTCGGCGCCGGGATCTCGCTCTGGCCGAACGCCCTGCGCAGCCTCGACGAACTCGGCGTCGACCTCGGCGAACGCTTGGCCCCGCAGCAGGACGGCGGCTTCCGCGACCGGCGCGGCCGCCGGATCACCCGCTTCGACAGCGCCGAGTTCGAACGCCGGCACGGGCGGCCGCTCGGCGCGATCCACCGGCGGGACCTCGTCGCCGCCCTTCGGGACGCCGTCCCGGCCGAAAGCCTGCGGACCGGCGCCGAAGTCACCGAAGTCCGCGAAGACGGCCTGGTCCGCTACACCGGCGGCGAGCTGCGCGCCGACCTCGTCGTCGCGGCCGACGGCATCCACAGCCGGGTCCGCCACGCGCTCTTCCCGGACCACCCGGAGCCGGTGTACTCGGGCAGCACGGCGTTCCGCGGGGTCGCCCACCTGCCCGGAGCCGGGCTGAGCACGAGCTTCGACCGCGGCACCGAGGTCGGCGTCCTCCCGCTGACCGGCGGCGACGTCTACTGGTGGCTCTCCACCCTCGCCGAGCCGGGCGCCCCCAGGGACGAGCGGGTCTTCGACGGCTGGCACGACCCGATCCCCGCCCTCCTGGCCGCCACCCCGCCGGAGGCCGTGCTGCACCACGACCTCCACTACCTGGGCACCCCGCTGCCGACCTACGTGCGGGGCCGGATCGCGCTGCTCGGCGACGCCGCCCACGCCATGCCGCCGTTCCTCGGTCAGGGCGGCGGCCAGGCGATCGAGGACGCCGTCGTGCTCGCACACGCAGTGTCCACACAGGACACCGTTGACGCCGCGCTGGAAAGCTACGACCGAACCCGGCGGCCCCGCAGCCAGCGGGTCGTCCGCGAGTCGGTCCGGATGGGCAAGCTCGGCCCCCAGCTGAGGAACCCGGTCGCCACCGCGCTGCGCACCGCCGCGCTCAGGCGCCTGCCGGCCACGGCGACCGCCCGGGTCGGCGCCGGGATCACGGGGTGGGTGCCGCCGCGTCTCCCCCGACCAGTCCCGCCTCGTACGCGGTGATCGCCGCCTGGACCCGGTTCTTCGCGCCGAGCCGGGTCAGGATGGTGCTCACGTGCGCCTTCACCGTGCCCTCGACGACGAACATCTTCGCCGCGATGTCCGCATTGGACAGTCCGGAACCCAGCAGCGTCAGCACTTCCCGCTCACGCGGGGTCAGCACGGCGATCCGCTCGCGGGCCGCGGAGGCGCGCGCGAGCTGCCCGCCGGACAGCCGGGCGATCACCCGCTGCGCCACCTTCGGCGAGAGGAACGCGGCCCCGCCGGCGACGGCGTGGATGCCGGAGAGGAGCTCGCGCGGGTCACCCGACTTCAGCAGGAACCCGCCCGCGCCGAGCCCCAGTGCGCGCTCGATGTAGTCGTCCTCGCCGAACGTGGTCAGCATGATCACGCCGGTGGCGGGCCGCAGGCGCCGGATCTCGGCGGCCGCGCCGAGGCCGTCCAGCCCCGGCATCCGGATGTCCAGCAGCACGACGTCCGGGTGGGTGGCCAGCACTTGGGAAACCGCTTCCCGGCCGTCGGCGGCTTCGGCGACGACCTCGATCCCGGGATCCGCGGCGAGGATCGCCGCCACCCCCGCCCGCATCATCGCCTCGTCGTCGGCCAGCACGACCCTGATCACGGTGCCCCCTCGGCGAACCAGTCCTTGGCCACCAGTTTCCCATCGGCGAAACACAGCCGGTAGGCGGCGTAGTCGTTGTCGAGCCACGAGCGCCCGGCGCCGTAGTACTCGCACACGGCCCCCGCCGCGGCCGGCCGCGGCGGCTCGCTCCGCAGCGGCCGGGCGTCGCGTTGGTTCTGCGGCAGCTGCGCCGCCACCTCGGTCCTCGGCTGCCCGATCCGCAGCCGCTCGTAGACCCCGGCGGGCAGCTCCGAGGAGTTCCACTGGTAGAGGAACGCGATCCCGGCGATCGCGAGGAGCACCGCGAACAGCGCGAGCGGGACCACGACGGCCTGCACCAGGCTGCGCCGCACGTCGCGCCGGGCCAGCTCGAGGGCACGGGCCGACGGCGACGGATCGGCACCGCCGTCGGGAGCCGCGGCCGGCTCGACCGGCGCCGCCCCGTGCGGCAGGGTCGCGGTGACGGCGAACCCGCCGGCCTCGGGGCCGGCGCGCAGCGTGCCGCCGACGAGCCGGACGCGCTCGCGCAGGCCGATCAGCCCGACCTGCCCGGACGCGGCCCCGGGCAGCGGCCCGGCGGGCGGCGGCGCGTTGACCACGCTGACGTCGGTCCGCGCGCCGGTACTGGCCACCCGGACCGTGACGGCGGCGCCCGGCGCGTGCTTCGCCACGTTCGTCAGGGCTTCCTGCACCACCCGGTAAGCGGCGCGAGCGACCATCGGCGGCACCTCCGCCGCGTCCACTGTGGACTCGATGTGCAGCCCGGACGCCCGCGCCCTGGCGATCAGCTCGCCGAGGTCGCCCTGCACCGGTTCCACCGGCGCGGCGTCCTCGCGCAGCACGCCGATGATCTCGCGCAGCCGCTCGGTCGCCGCCGCGGCGCTGGTCCGCAGCTGCGCGGCGGCGTCGCGCTGGGCGTCGCCGAGGCCGCCCGCGACCTCCAGCGCGGCCGCGCGGACGGCGATCAGGCTCAGCTCGTGCCCCAGCGAGTCGTGCATGTCGCCGGCGATCCGCGCGCGTTCGCGCAGCCGGGCCTGCTCGGCGACCAGCTGCTGCCGGCTCTCCATCTCCTCGGCCCGGCGCCAGCCGGTGCGGGCGAGCTCGCCGCGGACGCGGACGTACCGGCCGAGCAGCCACGGCGACAGCCCGGCGAAGACGAGGATCGCGACCATCTGCGCCCAGTCGCCGAGGGCGTCCTGGCTGAAGACGAGCGCGACCGGCAGCCCCAGGACCGCGACGGCGGCCCCGGTCAGGATGCCGGAACGCGCGCGCGGCATCCGCAGGCCGGCCTGGTAGCCGATCGGGACCAGCACGAAGATCACCCACGCCGGCATGTGGCTGCCGTAGGGGAACGGCACGGCCAGCGTCCCGGCCAGGGCGATGCCCAGCGAGACGGCCGGGTACCGCCGGGCCGTCCCGACTGCCCCGGCCACGACCGCCAGGCCGCCGGCCAGCTCCCCGTACGACCGGCTGTCCAGCGTGCCGGCGACGACGATGAAGGCGAGGAACACCCCGAGGGCGACGTCGAGCGCCACCCGCCACCTACGCTTCGTCACCGCCCGCACGGGTTCGAAGCTACTAGGCGTGACCGCGGCCGGACCACTGCCGAAAGTCAACCTTTCAGCGTGTCCACGAACGCCAGGGTCTGCGGCCAGGACCAGGCGAACGCCTCGGCGTTGACCTCGGTGCCGTGCCGCTCGGAGTCGCTGAAGCCGTGCTCGGCGCCCGGGAAGTGCTGGGTGAACGTCGCGCCGCGCGGCCGGGACTGCAGCGCCGCCTGCAGCCGGGCGAACGTCTCGTGCGAGACGACGACGTCCGCCTCGGGGTAGGCGACGAGCACCGGCGCGGTGATCGATGCCGACTCCGCGACCGCGTCGAGGTCGTGGTTCGGCGGCGCCGGGTCCCGGACCGTCGGGTGGTAGGCGACGACGCCGGAAAGCCGCTGGTCGCGAGCGGCGAGCAGGAGCGCGAACCGGCCGCCGAGGCACCAGCCCATGACACCCGCCGACGTGCAGCCGAGGTCACCGAGGAGGTGGTCGAGCAACGCCGTCTGCTCGGTGAGCGCGGCTTCGTCACGCAGCTCGCCGAGCTTCGCGCCGAGGTCTTCGCGGGAGGTGTTGTCGGTGCCGGCGCCGTGGAAGACGTCCCAGGCCAGCGCCGTGATCCCGCGGACGGCCAGCTCGTCGGCCCAGGCCCGGACCTGGGCCCCGATCCCGGTGATCATCGGCAGCAGCAGCATCCCGGACGCCGCCCCGCCCACCGGCCGGGCCAGGTAGGCGGACAGGTCGCCGACACGGACGGTGGACGTCTCGATGCTCATATCCGCACGGTAGCGCCCGCGGTGTTGCATGATGATCCACCATGGCCGACCGCACACTCGCCGACCAGCTGGGCGGCTACCTCCCCGAAGGCATCGAGGCCCTCGAAGAGCACGAGCGGCAGGACCTCGCCGACGCGCTGCGCGACGCGCGCAGGCGGCAGGCGAAAGCGCTCGCCGAAGCGGGCGAGGAGGGCCTGCGGTATGTCCCCGCGCTGCTGCGCGGAGCGGTCCGGAAGGCCGTCGGCCTGTGACGGACTACGAAGCCGAAGCCGAGATCCTGAAGCTGGCGCGCGTCCTCGACGTCGAGCCCGCGCGCCTGGCGTACCTCGCCCGCGTCGACGCCGACGACCTGCAGGCCTTCCGCGAGCAGGTCACCGACACGCTCTTCGACGCCAACGCGGCCGCGCTGCAGCGGATGGCCCTGGCCGCCCGGGTCGTGCCCGTCGGGGTGCTCGCCAAGATCGCCGAGAAGGTGTTCGGCCCGCTGCTGTGCGCCCGGATCGCCGGGCTGGTCGACGTCGCCCGCGGCGTCGACGTCGCCAAGCGGCTCACCCCGCGCTTCCTCGCCGAGGTGGCCGCGGAGCTCGACCCACGCCGGGCGAGCGCGATCATCACCCGGATCCCCCTGGACACCGTGCTCGCCGTGGCCGGCGAGCTGGCGCGCAAGGAGGACTGGATCACCCTCGGCCGGTTCGTCGGGCACCTGCCCGACCTCACCGTGCGGCGGGCCCTGGAACAGATCGACGACCCGTCGCTGCTGCGGATCGCCTTCGTGCTCGACGACAAGCGCCGCATCGACCACGTCGTCGGCCTGCTCCCGGCGCACCGGCTCGGCCGGCTGGTCACCGCGGCGAGCGCCGACGAAGACCTCTGGACCCCGGCGTTCGACCTGCTGGCCCACCTGGGCAAGGCGCGGCGCGCCACGCTGAAACCACTGCTCCCCGGCCTGCCCGACGGCTTCCGGGACCGCGTTCAGGCGATGATCAAGTAGATCCCGTAGCCCACGATCGCCGCGCAGGCGGCGAAGCAGACGACCGCGCCGCCCAGCGGCCCGGTGCCCGAGGCACCCGACGCGCGGGCCGCGTCGCGCTGGGAGAGCCCCACCACCCCGAAGGAGAAGAGGCTCGTCAGCACCACGACCGACACGAGGGCGACGACGAGGACGAGTCCGAGGGAACCCCAATCGATGTGCACTTCGGCGCTCCTCAGGCGTTGACCGGCTGCGGGACGCCGGGCTCGGATGCGGTGACGGAGTGGGCGTCGACCGGGTTCCGCTTCGACGCGAGCCAGATGCCGAGGGCGACGACCACCCCGGCCAGGCCGACCAGCACGGTGCCCCAGGTCCCGAGCGTCGAGACCTCGGCGGCGACGGCGCCCACGATCGCCGCGGCGGGCAGCGTCAGCGCCCAGGCGAGGACCATCTTGCCCGCGACGCCCCAGCGGACTTCGGCGAGCTTGCGGCCGATGCCGGAGCCGATGATGCCGCCCGAGCAGACGTGCGTGGTGGACAGCGCGAACCCGAGGTGCGCCGAGGTGAGGATGACCGCCGCGGCGCTGGTCTCCGCCGCGAACCCCTGCGGCGTCTGGATTTCGGTGAGCTTCTTGCCCATCGTCTGGATGATCCGCCAGCCGCCGAGGTAGGTGCCGAGCGCGATCGCGGTGCCGGCGGTGAGGATCACCCAGAGCGGCGGGCCCGAGTTCGGCGCGAGCGAGCCGGACGCGATCAGCGTCAGCGTGATGACGCCCATGGTCTTCTGCGCGTCGTTCGTGCCGTGCGCGAGCGACACCAGCGACGCCGAGGCGATCTGGCCGGCCTTGAAGGTGCGGCCCACCGTGTCCTGCTTCGCCCGCGCGGTGATCCGGTAGACGAGGAAGGTGCCCAGCGTCGCGACGATCCCGGCGACGACCGGCGAGGCGAGCGCCGGGATCAGCACCTTCTCGACGACCTTCCCGAAGTGCACGGCGTCGGATCCCGAGGCGATCCAGGTCGCGCCGATCAGCCCGCCGAACAGCGCGTGCGACGAGCTCGACGGGAGCCCGATCAGCCAGGTCACCAGGTTCCAGACGATGGCGCCGACCAGCCCGGCGAAGATGATCACCGGGGTCACCTTCGTGTCGTCGACGATCCCGCCGGAGATCGTCTTGGCGACCTCGACCGAGAGGAACGCGCCGACGAGGTTCAGCACGGCCGAAACGGCGACCGCGACTCTCGGCTGGAGCGCACCGGTGGCGATGGAGGTGGCCATCGCGTTGGCGGTGTCGTGGAAGCCGTTGGTGAAGTCGAAGGCCAGCGCGGCGACGATCACCACCAGCACGATCAGCGAGAAGTCCATGGGCGGCCCACTTTCGTTGCTGTTCCCCGGCAACGCTACTGATCGACAGGGGCGGGTCCGATCCCTGTCGTGTGACGGCTTACTGAACTCTGCATGAACCGGGGTGGGGTGAACCCCACCAAAACACTGCGGTTCAGCCCACTGCGCCCGCCCGCATCACCTGGAAGGCTCGAAATCGGGCGAAAGGGGCCACGATGAGCAAGCTGGGCTGGGCGGTCGTCGCGACCGTGACATCGGCGGTGCTGTTCTTCTTCGGCACCGGCCTGGATCCGCTGCCCGAACTCGCCTGGGCGGCCCCGCTGCCGATCCTGCTGCTCGCCCCCCGCGTCCCCGGTGCCGCGGCGGTGGCGTGCGCGTTCGTCGCGTACCTCGCGGGCAGCGCCGGCAGCTGGGGCTACTTCTGGCATTCACTGGCGGTGCCGCGCCCCGCCGCGATCGCGATCCTCGGCGGCAGCGCGCTGGTGTTCGCCCTGTCCGCGGCGCTGTTCCGGGCGCTGGTCCGCCACGGCCACGGCGCACTGGCGGCGCTCGCCGCACCGGCGCTGTGGACCGTGGTGCTCTACGGCGTCTCACTGCTCAACCCGACCGGCGTGATGGACACCCTGATGACGACCCAGGCCGACCGGCCGGCCGTGCTGCGGCTCGCCGCGGTGACCGGCGGGTGGGGCGTGGAGTTCCTGGTGCTGTTCGTTCCGGCCGCCGTCGCCGCCGCGCTCGCGCCCGGCCTGCGCGGCCGGTCCCGGCTCGTTCCGGTGCTCGCACTGGCCGCGATCGCCGCCGGGCTCGCCTTCTGGACCACACCACCGTCGGCCGGGCCGTCGACGCGGGTCGCCCTGGTCGCCATGGACAAGAGCCCCTGGGCGGCCGACGTCGCCACCTTCGAAGGCCGGACCCTCGCTCAGTCCTATGTGGACGAAATCGGCCGGCTGCCGGACGGCGTCCAGGCGGTGGTGCTCCCCGAAGCCGCCTTCGCGGTGGACCAGGCCGGCCGGCCGAGGCTCGTCGAAGCCCTCTCCGAGGTCGCCCGCACGCGGAACCTGAACGTCGTCACCGGCGTCGTCGACACCACCCCGGAGGGCCGCTTCAACGCCGCGCTCGCCGTTCCGCCGTCCGGCCCGCCGGTCGAATACCGCAAGTGGCACAACGGGGATTCGCCGAACATCACCTCCGGCACCCGGCTCGCGCACGTCGCCGGGGCGGGGCTGATGGTGTGCATGGACGTCAACTTCGCCGACCCCAGCGGCGACTACGGCGAAGCCGGCACGGGGCTGGTCCTCATCCCGGCGTCCGACGAAGACGCCGACGGCTGGGCGCACAGCCGCACGGCGTTGATCCGCGGCGTCGAGAACGGCTTCTCGGTGGCGTGGAGCGCGACCCGCGGGACGCCGATGCTCGCGGACGCCCAGGGGCACGTGCTGGCGGACGCCCACACCGGCGGCAGCCCGTTCACGGTGGTCGTCGCCGACGTCCCGATCGGCCCGGGGAAGACGCCGTACGCCCGCTTCGGCGACTGGTTCGCGTGGCTCTGCGGCCTGGTCGCGCTGACTGGCCTGGTGGTCGCGGCTCGTCGGCCGTCGTTGTCACCCGTCACAACGAACGCCGGGTAACCCTGAGCGTTTTCCCAGGTCGCCTCCAGCGGTATGTGACCGATCATGATCTGCGTCACGTAATGACGGGTAACGGGAGGCAACGGAATGCGGGTCACCAACGGCGGTGTCAAGCGAATCCTGGCCGTGCTCACCGCGGCGCTCACCTTCGGCGCGGTCGCGCCGTCGGTCGCCGAAGCGGCTCCGAGCAGCGGCTGGAACGACTGGGGCTGCCGTCCGTCGGCCGCGCACCCGGAGCCCGTCGTGCTGGTGCACGGCCTCGGCGCGAACGACACCGTCAACTGGTTCTTCCACGCGCCGAAGATCGCCGCCCAGGGCTACTGCGTCTTCTCGCTGACGTACGGCACCGGCATCCTCGGCCCGGGTGTCGGCGGGCTCGCGTCCATGCGTGAGAGCGCGGCGCAGCTCGGCCGGTTCGTCGACAGGGTCCGGTCCACGACCGGCGCGGCCAAGGTCGACATCGTCGGACACTCCGAGGGCAGCACGATGCCGGCGTACTACCTGAAGTACGGCGGCGGCGCGGCCGAGGTCGCCCACTTCGTCGGCTTCGGCGCCAACTACCGCGGGACGACCCTCGGCGGCCTCGACGCGCTGGCCAAGGCCCTGCTCACGTCGGTGCCCGGCCTCGGCGCGGTCCTGCGCACGGCGTGCGGCGCGTGCTCGGAATATCTGGCCCCGTCGGCCTTCCTGGACGACCTCGCCCGCGGCGGCGTCCACGTGCCCGGGCCGACGTACACGAGCATCGTGAGCAAGTACGACGAGGTCGTGACGCCGTACACGAGCGGAATCCTCGCCGAACCCGGCACGACGGACATCGTGCTGCAGGACTTCTGCCCGTCCGACGCATCGGGTCACCTGAGCCAGGCGATCGACCCGAACGTCACCGGCCTGATCCTGCATGCGCTCGACGCGAGCCACACACCGGCGTGCACGCCGTTCACCTTGCCGCTGTGAGCGAGCAGCGGACGTCAGCGCACGCGCTCCCCGGCGCGCCACACCATGTTCGTCAGCGGCACGCCGGGCCGGTAAGCCAGGTGCGTCACCGAAGGCGCGTCGAGGACGTGGACGTCCGCTCGCGCACCGGGCCGCAGGACGCCGACGTCGTCGCGCCGCAGCGCCTTCGCACCGCCCGCCGTCGCGGCCCAGACCGCCTCCTCGATCGTCATGCGCATCTGGAGCACCGCCGTGGCGACGCAGAACGCCATCGACGTCGTGTACGAGCTGCCCGGGTTGGCGTTGCTGGCCAGCGCCACCGTCGCGCCCGCGTCGAGCAGCCGCCGTGCCGGCGCCAGGGGCTGGCGGGTCGACAGGTCGCACGCGGGCAGCAAGGTCGCGACCGTCTCCGAGGCGGCGAGTGCTTCGACGTCCGTCTCCGAGAGGTACGTGCAGTGGTCGACGCTCGCCGCGTCCAGCTCCACCGCCAGCCGGACGCCGGGGCCTTCGCCGAGCTGGTTGCCGTGGACGCGCAGGCCGAGCCCACGCTCGGCGGCGGCCTTCAGCACCCGCGCCGACTGGGCCTCGTCGAACGCGCCCGTCTCGCAGAACACGTCCGCCCAGCGCACGCTTTCCGCCACCGCGTCGAGCATCTCGCCACACACCAGGTCCACATAGGACTCGGCGTCGGCTCCCGGCGGCACGAGGTGCGCGCCGAGGAACGTCACCTCGTCGGCCACCTCGCCGGCGATCCGGGCGCTGCGGGCTTCGTCCGCGACCGTGAGCCCGTAGCCCGTCTTGGTCTCCAGGCACGTCGTCCCCTGCCGGGCCGCCTCGTCGACGTGGCGGCGCAGGTTCGCCGCCAGCTGCTCGTCGGACGCCTCCCGCGTCGCGCCGACCGTGATCGCGATTCCGCCCGCCGTGTAGGGCTTTCCCGCCATCCGCGCTTCGAACTCGGCCGTGCGGTCGCCGGCGAAGACGAGGTGCGTGTGGCTGTCGACCCAGCCGGGCAGCACCGCGCGCCCTCCGACGTCGACGCGTTCGTCGGCGGCCGGCGCGCGCGTCGCCGGTCCCACCCAGGCGACGCGCGCGCCGTCCAGCACCAGCGCCGCGCCGGAAAGGCGGCCCAGCGCCGGGTCGTGGGTGGTGAGCTCGCCGATGCCCGTGATCAGGACTGCCACAGTGCCTCGATCTCCTTCGCCAGCACGGTTTCCGGTCGGTCGATCAACTGGTGCGCGCCGTCCCGCACGACCTCGCGGCCCGCGACGACGACGTGCCGGACGTCGGCCGCGGACGCCGCGAACACGACACCCGACGGCTCGATCCCGGCGGTCCGCACCGAATCCAGGGTCACGGTGACGAGGTCCGCGCCCGCCCCCTCGGCGAGCGCGCCGACCTCGGCCCACCCGATCGCCGCGTGGTTCGTGCCCGCTTCGAGGAGCTCTTCCGCGCTGAACCGGCCGCGTTCCTCGCTGGCCAGCCGGTCGTCCAGCTCCAGCGCCCGGGTCTCTTCGAACGCGTCGACGACGGCGTTGCTGTCGCTGCCGATGCCCAGCCGCACCCCGGCGTCCCACAGGGCGCGGGCGGGGCCGATGCCGTCGCCGAGGTCGCGTTCGGTGGTCGGGCAGAAGCACGCGCCGACCCGGAACTCGCCGAGCAGGCGCACGTCCCGGTCGGTGAGGTGGGTCGCGTGGACCGCGGTGAGCCGCTCGCCGAGCACGCCGTGGTCCCCCAGCAGCCCGGTCGGGGTGAACCCGGTGGCCGCCTCGCACTGCTCGTTCTCCGCGCGCTGCTCGGAGAGGTGGATGTGCAGCGGCCGGTGTCGCGGCACCCCGTTGTCCACTTCGGACAGCTG
Organism: Streptomyces sp. MN03-5084-2B; assembly: GCA_033793495.1. Classification (GTDB taxonomy): domain Bacteria; phylum Actinomycetota; class Actinomycetes; order Mycobacteriales; family Pseudonocardiaceae; genus Amycolatopsis. The sequence continues at coordinate 93,223 of JARAWT010000037.1, forward strand.
GTCCTCGGGAACCGCGCGCACGGAGTGGATCGCCCCGCCGACCCGGAACAGCTCGTCTTCCTTCAACGCAGCCACCCGCGAAGCCCACGCCGACGCCGAGCCGTCCGAGAACCGCCGCTGGACCTCGTCGGGCTCGACGCCGATGCCGCCCGCGAGGTAGCACGTGTCGAGCAGGGTCAGCCGGATCCCGGCGTCGGCGGCGGCCTGCCGCAGCGCCGCCCCCATCGCGTTCGGATCGGCGTAGGCCTTCCCGCCGGGCGCGTGGTGCAGGTAGTGGAACTCCCCCACGCTCGTGTACCCGCCCAGCACCATCTCCCCGTAGACACCGCGGGCCAGCCGGTAGTACGCGTCGGGGTCGAGCCGCGCGGCCAGGGCGTACATCCGCTCGCGCCACGTCCAGAACGTGCCGCGCTCGTGGTGCGTCCGGCCCCGCAGCGCGCGGTGGAAGGCGTGCGAGTGCCCGTTCGCGAAGCCCGGCAGCGTCAGCCCTCCGAGGGTGATGCCCGTGCGCGGAGAATCCGGTGTCACAGAAGTGATCCGGCCGTCGGCGACGTCGATCCGCACGTCGGCCGCGATTCCGTCCGGCAGCCAGGCCTGCTCGCACCAGAAAACTGTCGGTGCCGAGCGGTACGCTGGAATCGGGGGGCGCCCCCGCGGGCCGGGGGTCGGTTTTGGGGTCACTGCGCCAGCCGTTCCAGGGCCGTGGCCAGCGCCGCGGCACCGGCTTCGACGTCGCCGGCCTCGGCGAACTCCTCCGGCGAGTGGCTGATCCCGGTCGGGTTGCGCACGTAGAGCATCCCGGCCGGGACGAACCCGGCGAGGACGGCCGCGTCGTGCCCGGCGCCGGTCGGCAGCTCCGGCGGCGCGCCGAGCCACCCGGCCAGGTCGCGGCGGAGGGCGTCGTCGAACACGACGTCGCCGGAGTAGGACTCGCGTGTCACCGCAACCCGGCAGCCCTCCTCCTTCGCCGCTTCCGAGGCCGCCCGGCTGATCTCGGCGACCAGCCCCGGCGTGCCTTCGCCCGGCACCCGCGCGTCCAGCCAGAGGTCCACTGTGGACGCGATGACGTTGGTCCCGCCGGGGATCGGCACGAGCCGGCCGACAGTCGCCCGCGCGTCCGGCACCTGCGCGGCCAGCCGCCGCACGGCGGTGACCGTCGCCGCGGCGGGCAGCATCGGGTCCGCGCGGTCGGCGAGCAGCGTCGCGCCGGCGTGGTTCCCCTGTCCGGTGAAGGAGAACCGCCACCGCCCGTGCGCGATCACCGTGCTGCCGACCGCCACCGGCGCACCGAGGTCGATCAGCCCGCGGCCCTGCTCGACGTGCAGTTCGAGGAACTGCCCGATCCGGTCGAGCCGCTCGTGGTCCGGCCCGACCCGCGCCGGGTCGACGCCCGCCTTCGCGGCCGCCTCGGCGAACGTCACGCCGTCGGCGTCCCGCAAGCCACGCGCCTTGTCGGCGTCGATCGTGCCGGTGAGCAGCCGCGAGCCCAGGCAGGGAACACCGAACCGGCCGCCCTCCTCCTCGGCGAACACGACGACGGCGAGCGGCCGACGCGGCCGGAACCCCTTGCCCTGCAGGGCCTCGACAGCGGCCAGGGCGCTCACGACGCCGAGCGGGCCGTCGAACGCGCCGCCACCCGGCACCGAGTCGAGGTGGCTGCCGGTGACCACGGCGTTGCGTCCCGGCGGCCCCCACCACGCCCAGATGTTGCCGTTGCGGTCGGTCTCGACGTCCAGCCCGAGCCCCAGCGCGCGGTCGACGAACCACTCCCGCAGGTCGTGCTCGGGCCGGTCGAACGCGTGCCGCGAATAGCCGCCGCGCTTCGGGTCGCGCCCGACGTCGGCGATCTCGCCCAGGAGCCCCGAGGCGGTCACTCACCCTCCCGCATCGGCACCCGGACGCCCCGCTCGTCGGCGACGTCGGCCGCGCGGTCGTACCCGGCGTCGACGTGCCGGATGACACCCATGCCCGGGTCGTTGGTGAGCACCCGCTCCAGCTTCTGCGCGGCCAGCGGCGTCCCGTCGGCGACGCTGACCTGGCCCGCGTGGATGGACCGGCCCATGCCGACGCCGCCGCCGTGGTGGATCGACACCCAGCTCGCGCCCGAAGACGTGTTCACCAGGGCGTTCAGCAGCGGCCAGTCGGCGATCGCGTCGGAGCCGTCGGCCATGCCCTCGGTCTCGCGGTACGGCGAGGCGACGCTGCCGGAGTCGAGGTGGTCGCGGCCGATGACGACCGGCGCCTTCAGCTCGCCACTGGCCACCATTTCGTTGAACCGCAGCCCCGCCAGGTGGCGTTCGCCGTAGCCGAGCCAGCAGATCCGGGCCGGAAGCCCTTGGAAGGCCACCCGTTCCCCGGCGAGGCGGATCCAGCGGGCGAGGGATTCGTTCTCCGGGAACAGGTCCAGCATCGCGCGGTCGGTGGCCGCGATGTCCTCGGGGTCGCCCGAGAGCGCCGCCCAGCGGAACGGGCCGTTGCCCTCGCAAAACAGCGGGCGGATGTAGGCGGGCACGAAGCCGGGGAAGTCGAACGCGCGCTCGCAGCCGCCGAGCTTGGCCTCGCCGCGCAGGGAGTTGCCGTAGTCGAAGACCTCGGCGCCGCGGTCGAGGAAGCCGAGCATGGCCTCGACGTGGTCGGCCATCGACTCCCGCGAGCGGTCGGTGAACTCGTCGGGCTTCTTGGCCGCGTAGTCGTGCCAGTCGTCGACGCTGACGCCCTTGGGCAGGTAGGACAGCGGGTCGTGCGCGGACGTCTGGTCGGTGACGATGTCGACCTCGACGCCCCGCCGCAGCAGCTCCGGCAGCACCTCGGCGGCGTTGCCGACGACACCGACCGACAGCGGCCGCTTCTCCTGCTTGGCCTTGGTCACGCGGGCGATGGCGTCGTCGAGGTCGTCGGCCACCTCGTCGAGGTAGCGGGTTTCGACGCGGCGGTGCGCGCGCTGCGGGTCGCACTCGACGACCAGCGCGACACCGTCGTTCATGGTCACGGCGAGGGGCTGCGCGCCACCCATGCCGCCGAGGCCCGCGGTGACGGTCAGCGTTCCACGAAGCGACCCGCCGAACTTCTTCTTCGCGACGGCGGCGAACGTCTCGTAGGTGCCCTGGAGGATGCCCTGGGTGCCGATGTAGATCCACGAGCCCGCGGTCATCTGGCCGTACATGGTCAGGCCCTGCTGTTCCAGGCGGCGGAACTCCGGCCAGGTCGCCCAGTCGCCGACCAGGTTCGAGTTCGCGATCAGCACGCGCGGCGCCCACTCGTGCGTCCGGAACACGCCGACCGGCTTGCCCGACTGCACCAGCAGCGTCTCGTCGACGTCCAAAGTGGTCAGTTCGCGGGTGATGGCGTCGAAGCTGGCCCAGTTGCGGGCGGCTTTGCCGGTGCCGCCGTAGACGACCAGGTCCTCGGGCCGCTCGGCGACGTCGGGGTCGAGGTTGTTGTGGAACATCCGCAGCGCGGCTTCGGTCTGCCACGACTTGGCGGTGAGCTGGGTGCCGCGGGCGGCACGGACGACGCGGGACATTCTCAGACCTCCAGACGGGCGGCGTCGAGGACGGCGCCGGAGCGGACGAGTTCTTCGGCGGCCGCGATCTCGGGCGCCAGGTGCCGGTCGGGGCCGGGGCCCGCGACCTTCGTGCGGAGCAGGTCGCGCACCGCGCCGGTGACCGGCGACGGCTCCAGCGGCGCCCGGAAGTCCAGCGCCCGGGCCGCCGTCAGCAGCTCGATCGCGAGGACGGTGGTCAGGCCGTCGACGGCCTTGCGCAGCTTCCGCGCGGCCGACCAGCCCATGGAGACGTGGTCCTCCTGCATGGCGCTGCTCGGGATCGAGTCGACGGACGCCGGGACGGCGAGCCGCTTGAGCTCGCTGACCACGGCGGCCTGGGTGTACTGGGCGATCATGTGGCCGGAGTCGACGCCGGGGTCGTGCGCGAGGAACGGCGGCAGGCCGTGCGAACGCGCCTTGTCGAGCATCCGGTCGGTGCGGCGCTCGGCGATGCTGGCGACGTCGGCGATCGGGATGGCCAGGAAGTCCAGGACGTAGGCGACGGGCGCCCCGTGGAAGTTGCCGTTCGACTCGACGCGGCCGTCGGCCAGGACGACCGGGTTGTCCACAGCGGACATCAGCTCGCGCTCGCCGACGAGCTCGGCGTGGGCGAGGCTGTCCCGCGCGGCGCCGTGGACCTGCGGGGCACAGCGCAGCGAGTAGGCGTCCTGGACGCGGTTGCAGTCCGGGCCACGGTGGCTTTCGACGATCTTCGAGCCCTGCAGCGCCTGCCACATCCGGGCCGCGGACTTCGCCTGCCCGGGGTGCGGGCGCAGGGCCTGGAGGTCGGCGGCGAACGCGCGGTCGGTGCCGAGCAGGGCTTCGACGCTCATCGCGGCGGTGAGGTCCGCGACGTCGAAGAGCTTGTGCAGGTCGGCGGCGGCGAGCAGGAGCATGCCGAGCATGCCGTCGGTGCCGTTGGTGAGCGCGAGGCCCTCCTTCTCGGCGAGGACGACCGGCTCGATCCCAGCGTGCTTCAGCGCTTCGCCTGCTTCGACGATCTGGCCGCGGTATGTGACTTCGCCTTCACCCATGAGCGCGAGCGCGACGGCGGCGAGCGGCGCGAGATCACCGGAGCAGCCGAGCGAGCCGTACTCGTGGACGATCGGGGTGATGTCGGCGTTGAGCAGGGCCGCAAGCGTTTGCGCGGTGCCCGGCCGGACGCCGGTGTAGCCGCTGGCGAGGGTCCGCAGCCGCAGCAGCATCAGCGCGCGGACGACCTCGGCCTCGACGGCGGGCCCGGCGCCGGCGGCGTGCGAGCGGATCAGGCTGCGCTGCAGCGCGGTCCGGCTCTCGACCGGGATGTGCCGGGTGGCGAGCGCGCCGAAGCCGGTCGAGACGCCGTAGGTCGGCGTGACGGCGTGGGCGAGGTCCTCGATGTGCTGACGGGTCGCGGCGAGGTTCTTCTCGGCGGCATCCGTGAGCCCGACGGGCGCGTACCCGCGGACGACGTCGACGACCTGGGCGGCGGTCAGGGGCTCCGGGCCCAGGAGCACTTTTTCCGGCATGGCCTCATTGGACATCGTGTTTCTCGCTGGTGGGATGCCTCAACGGGTGGTTCTGTCTGGAATCCCAGACGCTAGGCTCGGACCATGGGCGACAGCAGCGAGGTCCCGGCGCTGCGCCGCGGCCTGGCGGTGCTGCGCCTGCTGGCGACCCGGCCCGGCCCGGTCACCGCGGCGGCCATCGCGCGCGAGGCGAACCTCCCCCGCTCGACCACGTACCACCTGCTCAACGAGCTGGAAGCGGCCGGCTTCGTCGTCCACCTGCCCGCCGAGCGCCGCTACGGCCTGGGCATCGCGGCGTTCGAACTCGGCTCGGCCTATCTGCGCCACGACCCCCTGGAGCGCCTGGCCGGGCCGTTGCTGCGCAAGCTCGTCGACCGCGTCGGGCACACCGCCCACCTCGGCGTCCTGCACGGCAACGAGTCGCTGTACCTGATCAAGGAACGCCCGGCGCGCCCGGAAACGCTGGTCACCGAAGTCGGCGTCCGGCTGCCGGCGCAGCTGACCGCGTCCGGCCGGGCGATCCTGCGGCACCTGCCCGCCCCGCACGTCCGCGCGCTGTTCCCCACGGCGTCGGCGTTCGTGCTCCGCACCGGCCGCGGCCCGCGCACGCTGGCGGAGCTGCGCCGCACCCTCACCGCGGAACGCCGGCTCGGCTGGTCCGTCGAGGACGGCCACGTCACCGACGGCTTCGCGTCGGTGGCCTGCCCGGTCTTCGACCACGGCGCCCGCCCGCTGGCCGCCATCAGCGTCACGCTGCGCCACCACTGTGCGGCGGAGCCGTGCGCGGAGACGTGGCCGGAGCTCGCCGGCGACGTGGCGGCGACGGCGGCCGAGCTGACCACCCGCATCGGCGGCCACCCGGCCTGACACGCTGCTGCGATCGGGGCAACTGTCACCGAACGGCTCGATTCCACTCCGGTGGGTGATTACCGTGATGGGCCTGCGGTTGCGAGGGGCACCGATGGATGACGCACGCGTGGAGAAAGCCGGTTTCGGCGCGGTGCTCGGCGTCGCCGAGTTCCGGGCGATGTGGACCGCCGAGCTGCTGTCGGTCTGCGGCGACCAGCTCGCCCGGGTCGCGCTCGCGGTCCTCGTCTTCCAGCGCACGTCGTCGGCTGCGCTGACCGGCCTCACCTACGCCTTGACGTACGTCCCCTCCCTGCTCGGCGGCATCCTGCTGGCCGGTGCGGGCGACCGGTGGCCGCGCCGGGACGTGATGGTCGCGGCCGACCTGGCGCGGGCCGCGCTGGTCGCGGTCATCGCGGTCCCCGGCGTCCCGCTGTGGGTGCTGTGCGTGCTGGTCGCGGTGATGACGGCGCTCGGCGGGCCGTTCAAGGCGGCGCAGCAGGCGCTGCTGCCGTCGGTCCTCCAGGGCGAGCGGTACCTCACCGGGATGGCCTTGCGGAACGTGACGATGCAGGGCGCACAGCTGGCCGGGTTCGCCGGGGGCGGCGCGCTGATCGCCGCGCTCACCCCGTCCGCGGCGCTGGCCCTGGACGCGGCCACGTTCTTGCTTTCGGCGTCGTTCCTGGTCACCGGCGTCCGGCGGCGGGCGGCGAGCGCGACGGCGGTCCGGCCCGCCTGGCCGGGCACGACCGGCGCGGGTGTCCGGCTGATCTGGCGCGACCCGGCCCTGCGGACGCTGGTCGCGCTCAACTGGCTGGCCGGGTTCTACGTCGTGCCGGAGGCGCTGGCCGCGCCGTACGCGGCCGGGATCGGTGCGGGCGCGACGCTGGTGGGGCTGCTGATGGCGGCGGACCCGGCGGGCAGCGTGCTCGGCGGCGTCGTCTTCGGCAAGTGGATCCCGGAGCAGGCCCAGCTCCGCGCACTCGGGCTGCTCGGGATCGCGGCCGGATTGCCGCTGGTGGTGTTCGTCTGCCGGCCGGGCCTGGTGGCGTCCGTGGTGCTGCTGGCGGCATCCGGGCTACTGGCGACGGGGTACAACATCCAGGGCACGGTGTCCTTCATGCGGCGGGTGCCCGACGAGCACCGCGCGCAGTGCGCGGGGGTCAATTCGGCCGGGCTGATCACCGTGCAGGGGATCGGCGCCGCGGCGGCGGGCGGGCTGGCCGACGTGCTGGGCCCGGCGCACACCATCGCCGCGGCCGGGGCGGCGGGGGCCGCGGTGGCCGTGCCGATCGCGAGGGCGTGGCGCCGGGTCGGGGTGGAGGATCGATGACCTCAGTTGTCGCGTCCGCACATGGTGCGCCTCCCTTCACGACCTCGGGCCGGACCGGCTCCGTCACCGGCCGGACACCATGAGTATGCGGACCGGCGGCGGGATTCCGCGCACTGGGCTGCATATTCGTGACGTCCTCGTGGCACCGCGGCGCTGGGTGCTGTGGCGCCAGGGTCCGCGGGTGGTCGTCTACTGCCTGGCGAGCGAAGTGGTGGCGGTGGTGCTGACGCTGCGCCCGTCGTCGATCGCGGTGGACCGCCGGACGCTGTGGATCCTGGTGGTGCTGCTGGTCCTCGGGGTGGCGCAGTCGGAGACGGGCCGGCGCGTGGAGCGGATCCGCCGTCGCGTGTCGGGGACACCGCACATCAACATGACGTCGGTCTGGACGTTCGCCGGCGTCCTCCTGCTGCCCCCGCTCCTGCTGGCGGTCCTGGTCGGCGGCCTGTACGCGCACCTGGCGATCCGCAGCTGGTACCGGCTGCAGCGGGTACCGGTGTCCCGCACGGTCAGCAACGCGGCGATCATCGTGCTGTCGTGTTGCGCGGCCCAGTCGGTCCTGCGCGCTTCGGGGTTTTCCGACGCCCGCTCGGCGATGGCCCACAGCTGGGCGGGGACGTTCGCGATCGCGGCCGCGGGAGTGACGTTCTTCGCGGTGAACGCCCTGCTGGTCCTCCCGGCCCGCCGCGAAGTCGGCCGGACACCGGAGGCCCTGTTCGGCACGTGGTCGGACAACGGCCTCGAGGTGGCGACGCTCTGCCTGGGTGCGCTGAACGCGGTGGCGCTGGCGACGTTGCCCGGGCTGGTGGTGCTGGTGTTCCCGCCGTTGCTGCTGTTGCACCGGACGGTGCTGGTGAAGCAGCTGGAGGTCGCGGCCCACCGGGACGAGAAGACGGGCCTGTACAACACGAGCGGCTGGCACGCGCTGGCGGAGCGAACCCTGGCGGCCGCGGCGCGCCAGGGCGGCACGTTCGGGCTGTTGATGCTGGACCTGGACCACTTCAAGCAGGTGAACGACACATACGGGCACCTGGCGGGCGACGCGGTCCTGAAGGCGGTGGCCCAGTCGATCATCTCGGCGGTCCGCGGCCGGGGCGACGCGGTGGGCCGGTTCGGCGGTGAAGAGTTCGTGGTGCTGCTGCCGGGGATCACCCAGCCGGACATCGTCCCGGTGGCCGAGCGGATCCGCCGGGCGATCAGCACGCTGCAGGTCCCGGCGGGTCAGCTGTCGATCACGGGCCTGACGGTCTCGATCGGCATCGCGGTGTACCCGAAGGCCGGGACGTCACTGCAGCGCCTGCTCGACGCGGCGGATACGGCGCTGTACCACGCGAAGGCGACGGGCCGGAACAAGGTGGTCCACGTGGCGGACCTGGTGTGAAAGGGGTCAGGCGGTCCGCTGCCGCCGTTGCCCGGCATCCAGCCCGAGCATCGCCAGCAGTTCGGCACACTCCTGCGAGTCCAGGGAGTGCCCGGCCACGGTGAGAACGGCGCGATCGTTTTGTTCGCCGAGCCGCACGGCCTCTTCAGCGCGGATGACACCCATCCGGCTGTCTTCGTCGTTGGCAAGGGAGCTGCCACTGCGTCGGGCCCAGGTCATCTGGCCACCTACTTCCGGCTCCTGAGGAGCCATGGTCGGACCCCCAGCATGCCACTCACAAGAATTTCACTCACAAGTGGCCCCCATCACCACCCGGAGTAGAACCCCGAACACACCACCCGACGACCCCCATCACCACGACGGATGAGCCCCGTCTGCCTCCAACGCAACCACGCACGGATCCGGGCAGGGTTCCCGCGAACTCGATTGCCGATGCGGTGTGCCGTGGCGGAAGCGCGGCCTGCCGGCCGGTCTCCGTCCGAAGGCGCAGCTGACCTGCGCGGCGCCCGAGGCGCCTCGGGCGACAGTCACCTCGAGCCCGCCACCCCGAAGCCCGAGTGTGACTACGGCCGGCAGTACCGCGTCAAGGCGGGAAAGCGGGCCTTGACCCGGCACCACCGGCCGTGTTCTGGCTTCGGATCGGGGTGGCGGAGAGGTCTGGGCGGAGTACAGGTCAGCCGTCAACGTGCCGTTACCCTCCGCGCCTGAAACCGGGCTACGCCCCGACCTGGTCTGTCTTGGTCCAGCCCGACACGATCAGCCGACCAGGCAGCAAGCCCCGTCTGGCCAACAACGCAACGCAACCACCCCGGGGGGTCCAGGGGGGCGGAGCCCTCCCTGGCGGGGGTTTGGGGGTCCGACCCCCAATGAACACGCCAAAACGAAGGAAGGCCCAGCCCCGAAGGGGCGTGGGCCTTCCAGCGAAGTGACGTGGAGGTGCCGGGAATTGAACCCGGGTCCTCTGGCGTATCAACAGGGCTTCTCCGTGCGCAGTCCGCTACGTCTCTGCTTGGCTCCCTCAATCACGCGAACAAGCTGAGGTGACGAGCCCAGCCACTGTTTGCTTCACGACTGTTCCCCGTGGCCGGGACAGCCGCTGAGCCTCCTAGCTGATGCCGGTACCCGGGCCGGAGGCGAACCCGGGCCGACAGAGTCGCACTCGCTCAGGCGGCGAGGGCGAACTCGCGCTGACTGGAGTCGGCGCTTATTTGGTTGCGATGACGCTTACGGTGGTCTCTCGCCTGCACCGGCACGCTTCCCCTGAATCAACGTCCAAAGTCGAAACCGTTCACCCCCTTGTCGGGACACAACCTGTTCATCATACCCGCTGACGCCACCGGATTGATCGGGGTGGGGCCAGCCCTACCGCCGGGATGCCCGCTCGCACCATGTCGGCTGCCTCCGGGAACCACGATGCTGGGAGCCGTGGAAAGGAGTGCGGTCATGGTGAGCGAGAGGCGGGATCCGCCGTTCGGTGGTTCGGTGGTGTTCTTGCTGATGAACCTGCCGCTGGGGGTGCTGGCGTTCGGGTTCCTGACGGCGTTCGTGTCGGCCGGCGTCGGGACTGCCGTGGTGTGGGTCGGGGTGGCTCTGCTCGCCGCGGTCGTGCTCGCTGTGCGGGGGGCCGCGCGGCTGGAGCGGGCGCGGGTCTACGCGCTGCTGGACCGCTACATCGATCTGCCCTACCTGCCGTTGCCGGCCGGCAAGCAGGCGGCGCGGTGGAAGGGGCGGGTGAAGGACCCGTCGACCTGGCGGGACCTCGCCTACTTCGCGCTGCTCTTCCCGGTGGGGCTGGTCGAGTTCGTGCTGGTGACGACGTTCTGGGCGACGAGCCTGGCGCTCGTCTTCCTGCCCGTCTACTTCCGGTGGCTGCCGGACGGCGAGTACCGGTTCCCCGACTCGGAGGTGCCGTGGCTGACCGTGGACTCCACCGTGGAGGCGCTACCGTGGGCAGCGCTCGGGGTGTTGTTCGTCGCGTTGTCGGTGGCGCTGACCAAGGCGCTGGCGGGCTCGCACGCCCGGCTGGCGAACGCGCTGCTGGGGCCGACGGTGGCGCAGCGCCGCCGGATGGAGCGCTGGTGGGAAGACGCGGAAGAGAAGAACCTGGTGGCGGGATGACCGAGGCGCAACAGCTGGAACACCCGCGGCCGCACCCGGCTCGCACGATCCTCTACATGATCGTCAGCTTCGTCTTCCGGCTGCTGCAGTTCGTGCTGATCGTGGTCGGCATCGCGGTGGGGGTCTCGACGGCGGTGGTCTGGGTGGGTTTCCCGATCCTGCTGGCGACGACGAGCTTCGTCCGCTGGTCGGGTGATCGTGAGCGGAGCTGGGCGGGCAAGATGCTGAACGTGCCGCTGCCGCCGGTGCAGCGGCGGCCGTACGACGAGGGGCAGCCGCTGCTGCGGCGGTGGATGGTCCGGCTGAGCGACGCGACGACGTGGCGGGACCTGGCGTACCTGATGGCCGCGTTCCCGCTGGCGTGTGCGGAGCTGGTGATCGCGCTTTCGTCGATCGTGCTGCTGCCGATGGCGATCTGGGTGACGCCGTGGCTGGGCTGGCTGCACGGCGAGCTCGCGCTGGCGCTGCTCGGGCCGAACCGCACCAAGCGGCTGGAGCAGAAGGCCGAGCGACTGCAGGCGTCGCGGGCCCGCGGGGTCGACGCGGCCGAAGCCGAACGCCGTCGCATCGAGCGTGACCTGCACGACGGCGCGCAGCAGCGGCTGGTGGCCGTCGCGATGAGCCTGGGGCGCGCGAAGTCGAAGTTCGACCACGACCCGCAGGCGGTGCGGGACCTGATCGACGAGGCGCACACGGACGCGAAGCTCGCCGTGTCGGAGCTGCGGGACCTGGCGCGCGGCATCTACCCCGCCGTCCTCGGCGACCGGGGGCTGGACGCGGCGTTGTCGGCGCAGGCGGCGAAGTCGCCGATCCCGGTGGACGTCTCGGTGGCCGTCGACCCGCGTCCGCCGGCCGCGGTGGAGACGACGGCGTACTTCATCGTCGGCGAGACGCTGACCAACATCGCGAAGCACTCCGGAGCGACCGAAGCGGGCGTGAAGGTGTGGCGGACCGACGACCACGTCGTCGTCGAGATCACCGACAACGGTCACGGCGGCGCGGAAGTGCGTCCCGGCGGCGGGCTGGCCGGTCTGGCCGACCGCGCCGCGACGATCGACGGCGTCATCACCGTGGTCAGCCCGGTGGGCGGGCCGACCGTGATCCGGGCTGACCTCCCCTGCCAGTGGTGAATAGGCTGGACCCCGTTCATCCACGAGCTTGGGGGCCGGATGCGGGTAGTCATCGCCGAGGACGCCGTGCTGCTGCGGGCCGGGGTGACCCGCCTGCTCGCCGACGAGGGCATCGAGACGGCCGCGGCCGTCGACAACGGGGACGATCTGCTCGGCGCGGTCAAGGAACACCGTCCTGACCTGGCGATCGTCGACGTCCGGATGCCGCCGACGTTCACCGACGAAGGCCTGCGCGCGGCGCTGGCGGCGCGCAAGGAGATCCCCGGGCTGCCGGTGCTGGTGCTGTCGCAGTACGTCGAGGAGTCGTACGCGGTGGAGCTGCTCTCGGGCGGTGCCGGCGGTGTCGGTTACCTGCTGAAGGAGCGCGTGGCCGACGTCGCGGACTTCCTGGACGCGGTCCGCCGGGTGGCGGGCGGCGGCACGGCGATCGACCCGGACGTGATCGCCCAGCTGATGGCCCGCGGCCGCCGCAACCCCCTGGACGCGCTGACGGCCCGCGAGTCCGAGGTCCTCGGCCTGATGGCGCAGGGCCTGTCGAACACGGCGATCGCGAACTCGCTGGTGGTTTCGCACGGCGCGGTCGAGAAGCACATCGGGAACATCTTCTCGAAGCTCGGCCTCGAAGCCAGTGCGGAGGAACACCGCCGCGTGCGCGCGGTGTTGACCTACCTGGGTCGTTGAGCGACGGACGGTGACCGGAACTCCCGTAGGGTGGACAACGAGTCACCCGTTTCGCGGGCGGCACCCGGGTGAGCGCTCACCTACCATGAGCGGACCTGTCGGCGAGAGGAGCGCGCAGATGTCCGACGAGATCCGCTGCGTCCGCTTCTTCGGTGGGCCGCTCGACGGCCGCGTCCAGGAGCTCGGCGACGCCGAGCCGATCCCCGGCACCGTCATCCGGCACATCCACCTGCACGGCGGCCCGAAGATCGAGACCCGCTACGAGCTCGGCCTCACCGAGCGCGGCTGGGAGTACCGCCTCGCCGCCGCGCAGCACGAACCCGAGCCCGACGGCCTGCGCTAGTAGGGAGAACCCCCGTATCCGGCGGGGGTGAACAGGACCCCCAAGAGGCCGGTCAGCACCGCTGTCTTCCCAGGTCGAACCGGCCAGGCTGAACAGCATGCACACGAGCCGGGACAGGTTTCTCGACGTCGTCCGGGCGGGGGCCATCCTCGCCGTCATCGCGCAGCACTGGATCATGCCGGTGCTCTCCTACTCCGACGGGCACCTCGCCACCGGCAACGCCCTCGCCACGCCGGGCTGGTGGGTCGTCACCTGGCTCAGCCAGGTCATGCCGCTGGTCTTCTTCGCCGGCGGCGCGGCCAACCTGATCTCCTTCCGCCGCGCCGCGTCCACGCGGCAGTGGCTCGCCGGGCGCATCAAGCGGCTGATGGTGCCGGTGCTGCCGCTGATGGCGGTCTGGCTGGTCGTGCCGGACTTCCTGCGCGGCCTGGGCGTCCCGCCGCAGCCGGTGCAGGTCGGCAGCGCGATCGCCGCGCAGCTGCTGTGGTTCCTCGCGGTGTACGTGCTCGTCGTGCTGCTGACCCCGCTCATGGTGGCCGCGCACCGGCGCTGGGGCCTGAAGGTGCCGCTCGTCATGGGGGCAGCCGGGGTTCTCGTCGACGTCGCGCGCTTCAACGACTTCGGCTACATCGGTTACGCCAACGCGATCTTCGTCTGGGTCGCCGTGCACCAGCTGGGCTTCCACTACGTCGAAGGCCGCCTCGGCTCGCTGACCCGCCGCGGCGCGCTCACGCTGTCCGCCGCCGGGTTCGGCGTCACCGCGCTGATGGTCGCGTTCGGGCCGTACCCGGCCAGCATGATCGGGATGCCGGGCGCGCCGGTGTCGAACATGAGCCCGCCGACCGTACTGCTCGCCTTCCTCGCCGTCGGCCAGATCGGCCTGCTGCTCGCCTTCCGCCCGCAGCTCAACGCGCTCGCGGCGCGCCCGGGCATCGGCGACGCCCTCGGCTGGCTCGGCGCGCGGTTCATGAGCGTCTACCTCTGGCACATGCCGGCGCTGGTCGTGGTGGCGGGCGTGACGGTGTACGGCCTCGGCTACGAGACTCCGGCGCCGGGCACGGTGTTCTGGCTGGTCATGGCGCCGGCGTGGTTCGCGGCCTGCGGGATGGTGCTGCTCGGCCTGCTGCGGCTGTTCGCCCACTTCGAAATGCAGCGCGACACCGGCGAGCTCACCGCCAGGACGCCGCAGCTCGCCGTGGCCGGGCTGATGGTCTCCGGTGGCCTGCTCGGCCTGGCCGCGCACGGGTTCGCCCCGCTGTCGGACGGCATCGCGGGCGGCCCGGTGCCGTGGGTGGTCCTCGCGACGGCCGGGTTCCTCCTGGCGGGCAAGCAGATCCCGATCATCGACCTGCTCGGCCGCGCGGTCACCGTGACCGAGCGGGCAGCGCTCAAACGCTGACCCCACTCACGAGGCGCAGGGGCGTGTCGTGCAGGACCGCCCGCAGGAACGGCTCCCCCAGGCGATCGTCGGCCGCCCAGCCGGCGATCGCCTGCAGCTGGGTCGCGTAGGAGTACGGGATGTTCGGGAAGTCCGTGCCGAGCACGACCCGGTCGGCGAACTCCGCCAGCCGCGCGGTCCAGTCCGGCGGCAGCGGCGACATCGCCTCGGCGAACGGCACGCCCACCATCGTGGTGTCCAGGTGCACCCGCGGGTACTTCGCCATCAGGTCGAACGCCGTCCCGAACTCCGGCATCGCCGCGTGGGCCAGCACCGCTGTCAGCTGCGGGTGCCGCGCGAGTACCTCTTCGAAGACCGACAACCCGGTGAAGTCGCCCCGCAACGGACCGTGTCCACAGTGGACGACGACCGGGACACCGGCGTCGGCCAGCGCGCCCCACACCGGCTTCAGCAGGTCGTCACGCGGGTCGTACGCGCCCACCTGCACGTGCGCTTTGAACACCCGGGCGCCGGCGCGCAGCGCACCGTCCACAGCGGACCCGGCACCCGGCTCGGGGTAGAACGTCCCGGTCGGCACCGCGTCCGGGACCCGCGCGGCGAACTCGAGCGCCCAGTCGGTCAGCCACCCGGCCATCCCCGGCTTGTGCGGGTAGACCAGCGGCGCGAAGCGCGTCACACCGAGCGAACGCAGCGTCTCCAGACGTTCCTCTTCGGACGTCCGGTAGTGCACCGGCCACTCGGTGCCGTAGTGCGTCGAGGCCCGGTCGAAGTACGCCCAGACCTTGTCCATCACCGGCTTCGGCAGGAAGTGGACGTGCAGGTCGACCAGGCCCGGCAGGCCCAGCGACGCCGTCCAGCGCGCGACGTCACCGTCGTCCGCCGGGCCCGGCTTCACTCCGTGAACCGGCCCTTCAGCGCGCGCCCCATGGCCTTCCTGATGTCGCGCTCCGCGTCGCGCTTGGCGAGCGTCTGCCGCTTGTCGTAGGCCTTCTTGCCCTGGGCCAGGGCGATCTCGACCTTGACCTTGCCGTCCTTGAAGTACATCGACAGCGGCACCAGGGAGAGCCCGCTCTCCTTGGTCTTGCCGATGAGCTTCTCGATCTCACGCCGGTGCAGCAGCAGCTTCCGGGTGCGCCGCGGCATGTGGTTGGTCCACGTGCCCTGCGTGTACTCCGGGATGTGCACGTTGCGCAGCCACACCTCGCCGTCGTCGACCGTCGCGAACGCGTCCGCCAGTGACGCCTTGCCCTCGCGCAGGCTCTTGACCTCGGTGCCGACGAGCACGAGACCGCACTCGTAGGTGTCGAGGATGGAGTAGTCGTGCCGCGCCTTGCGGTTCGACACGATCACCTTCTGGCCACGTTCCTTGGGCATACGACCACTCTACGTGATTCTCGAAACGACAAGCAGCTGGTTAAAGCTAGTGCCGGACGTACAGCCGCAGCGTGACGTACCCGGTGACGGCGGAGATCAGCACGGACACCCCGAGCAGGATCGGCGCGACCGGGAACAGCAGTTCCAGCGTGGTGATCTTCGGGAAGACGTCGCCGGTGAACAACGCGTCGAGGAAGCTCACCTTGGTGAGCACCAGCAGGACGATCCCGAGGACCGCACCGACCACGCCGGCGACCACCGCCTCCAGGAGGAACGGCAGCTGCGTGTACCACCGCGTCGCGCCCACCAGCCGCATGATGCCGACCTCGGTGCGCCGGGTGAACGCGGACACCTGGATCGTGTTGGCGATCAGCAGCAGCGCGGCGACGGCCATGATGAGCGCGGCCACGAAGGCGATGTTGCGGACGCCGTTGAAAGCGGTGAAGAAGCGGTCGAGGAACTTCTTCTGGTCGTCGACCTTCCGCACCCCCGGCTTGCCCCCGTACTCCTGCACGATCGCGTCGCTGCGGTCCGGGTCCTTCAGCTTCACGTGCAGCGACGCGGGCAGCGACTCGGGACCGGTGAGCGCGATCAGCTCCGGCTGGCTCTCGAAGATCTTCTTGAACCGGTCGAAGGCCTGTTCGCGGTTCTCGAACACGACCGACTCGACACCGTTGTTGCTCTGCAGCGAGGTCCGCAGCGCCTGGCACAGCGCCTGGGTGCAGCTCTTGTCGCTCGCGCTGATGTCGTCGGTGAGGTAAACCGAAACCTCGACGTCGGCGAGGAAGTTGGACTTCATCTTGTCGATGGTCCGCACGGCGAGGAGGCCGCCGCCGAGCATGGCGAGCGACAGGGCGGTGGTCAGCATCATCGCGATGGTCATCGTGACGTTCCGGCGCAGGCCGGTGACTACCTCACTGAAGACGAAACTGGCGCGCATGGCGGGTGCAGGTCCTTGGGGTCGGGGGCGGTGCGGGGT
>JARAWT010000038.1:0-109200 GCA_033793495.1 Streptomyces sp. MN03-5084-2B
GGCCGAGGTCAACCGCAACCTGGACCTGCTCGACTCGCAGATCGACGAGGCCAACAAGCGGCTGATCAGCACGCGCGGCCAGGGCGGCCCCAACTTCGTGCAGAACGCCATCCTCGGCCCGCTCAAGGACAAACGCGTCGCCACCATCGACCGGATGGCCATCGCCATCGGCCGCACCGCCGCCAAACCCCAGGGCCTCGACGTCCTCGCCCCCTGCACGCTCAAGGAACAGGCCGGCACCGGCGGCAACCCCGCCAGCAACGGCGGCGGCGCCCCCGGCGGCGCGGCCCAGCAGATCACCTGCCCGGACGTCGCGAGCAAGCTCCCCACCGTCCCCGCGTCGGCGAAGGCCGAAGTGGACCGCAACCTCCAGCTGCTGAACACGCAGATCCAGGAGGCGAACCAGCGGCTCGTGGCCACCCAGGGTCAGGGCGGCCCCAACTTCGTCCAGAACGCCATCCTCGGCCCGCTCAAGGACAAGCGCGTCGCCACCATCGACCGGATGGCCATCGCCATCGGCCGCACCGCCGCCAGGCCCCAGGGCCTCGACGCCCTCGCGCCGTGCACGCTCGGCCAGGGGAACAACAACGGCAACAACGGTGGTGCGACGGCGACACCGCCGCTGCCGGGCCCGGACGCCAACAACGAGCTGCCCGAGAACGACGGCCAGATCCAGCGCCCGGCGAAGGTCGGCATCACCTTCCGCGGCAGCGCGGCCGGCCAGGTCGTCGCGATGCCAAAGTTCCTGCGAGCCCTCACCGGTGACGCCAAGCCGTCCATCAACGGCACCAAGAACACCCGGGCCGCGTGGACCTGCACCGGCTTCGAAAACCGGCTGACCGACAAGTACCCCATCTGCCCCGAAGGCAGCAAGGTCGAGCGGATCCACACCTTCCCCAGCTGCTGGGACGGCAAGAACACCGACAGCGCGAACCACCGCACGCACATCGTGTTCCCGGACAAGAACGGCCGCTGCGCCGCCGGGTTCAAGGCCGTGCCGCTGCTGCGGACCACGCTGGTCTACGACATCCCGCACGACATCCAGGTCAAGAAGCAGTACAAAGTGGACTCGTTCCCGTCCGAAAAGCACAATCCCCTGTCCGACCACGACGACTTCGCGAACGTGATGTCGCAGAGCATCATGAACCAGGTCGTCAACTGCATCAACCGCAACAAGACCTGCAACGCCTGACCCGCACAACCGGAACCGGGCGCCCGCCGCCACGCCACCTCGCTGCGGGCGCCCTCCGGAGTGACAGTCCGAAAGGAAACCATGTCGAATCACCGGGGAATGACCCACAAAACGAAAGCCCGCGCGATCATCGTCGGCGTGGTCGCCGCCGCCGCACTGGGTGTGGGTTCGGTCGCGATCGCGACCAGTGGTACCGGCCAGGCGAACCAGGTTGCGGACACGCACACCGGGGCGCACGCCGGCGCCGCCCCGGAGGCGGCGTCCTCGGTGGGGAACACCGGGCCGCTCACCGAAACGGACAAGACCTTCCTGGTGAAGGTCCGGCAGGCCGGGCTGTGGGAGATTCCCGCCGGGCGGTTCGCGCAGACTCACGCCAGCAGCGAAGCCGTCAAGCGAGCCGGCATGCACCTGCTCGACGGTCACTCACTCTTGGACCAGCTCGTCCGCGAAGACGCGGCCCTCACCGGCGTGCAACTGCCCGACCAGGCCACCCCTGAGCAACAGAACTGGGACCGTCAGCTGTCCGAAGCCCAGGGGCTGCAGTTCGACCAGCTTTTCGTCAGCCTGCTCCGATCCTCCCACGGCAAGATCTTCGCCACCATCGCCGAAGTCCGCGCCAGCACCCACAACGACCTCGTCCGGCGCCTGGCCCGCCAAGCCAACCAGACCGTCATGGACCACATGGAGGTTTTGGAAGACACCGGCCTGGTCTCCGAGCAGACCCTCGACGAAGTCGGCGCGGCCGTCGCGCCCCGCCCGGCGAAGTGAGGTACCACCACTGCCTTCGGAGTGCGGATAGACTGACCGCTGGTGTGCCGGGAAGCCTGGTCGGCGTCGTTCGCCCGTCGACGTCAGGAGCACGCCATGGCTCAGGGAGCCGATCAGACCGCGTTCGGACCGATGATCATCGTCGCCGCCGACCAGCACGAGAACCCGCCGCTGATCGTCGACGAGGTCGCTCGCCGGACCCTCCCCGGCGCCGCGCGGCTGGCCGCCGCGGCCACCGCGTGGCGGCCGGTGCGGAGAGCGCTCTTCACCGCGACGGAGAAGAAGATGCCCGGTCTGTGGGCGAGCATGCTGTGCCGCAAGCGGTTCATCGACGACAAGCTCCTCGCCGCCGTCGAGACGGGCATCGAGGCGGTCGTCATCCTCGGCGCGGGCTTCGATACCCGTGCCTGCCGCTTGCCCGCTCTTCGGGGATTGCCGGTCTTCGAGGTCGATCTCCCCGCGAACACCACCCGTAAGGAGGCTGCGCTGCGGAAGGCGTTCGGACGGGTGCCCGACGGGATCACCCTGGTGGGGGTGGACTTCGAGACGCAGGACCTCGCCGACGAACTCGGCAAGCACGGCCATCGGACCGCGCGGCGGACGTTCTTCATCTGGGAGGCAGTCACCCAGTACCTGACCGAGGCGGGAGTGCGCCGCACGCTCGACGTGCTGTCGGCCGCCCCGGCCGGCAGCGGCCTGGCGTTCACCTACCTCCGGCAGGACTTCCTCGACGGCACCGCGAGCTACGGCGCTCAGGCGGCGTACGAGGACTTCGTCGTCAAGCGGCGGCTGTGGCGCTTCGGCCTGCAGCCCGACGGAGTGGCCACGTTCCTCGGCCAGTCCGGCTGGCACGAGGTCGAGCAGTGCGGGGCCGCCGAATTCAACGACCGCTACCTCGGCCCCAGCGGCCGGACGCTGCCGGTGTCGGAGGTGGAACGATCCGTTTACGCCGAACGCCGCTGAGCCGGCCGATCGTCCGCCGCAGTAGCAGGGCACCCGCCAACGCCGTGAGTGCCGTCCCGAGCACCATCCCCGGAACGGTGGGATTCCAGAGGACATCGACGGCCCAATACGGCGGCAGTGCCCTGAGCGGCCAGGTGGCCGGAGCGGGCAACCACCGCATCGCGGGCGCGATCGCGGTCGGGACCACACCGAGCACCTTGAGCAAGGCAAGCCCTTCGACCTTGTTCCCGGCGAACGCCGCGGCCGCGAGCATGATCAGCGGTGCTTGCGCCGCGGCGAGCACCAGCGCCGGCACCAGAGGCAAGGTCAGCGCGGCGAGCCCGGACAAGGGCACGGTGACCATCAGGAGGATCAGCGCCACCAGCCCGGCGGAGACGACCCGATAGGCCAGGTACCGTGGCAACGTCACGGGACTGACCCGCAGCACGAGCACCTTGCCGTCGTCGACATCGTCGAGAACGAGCAGCGCACCCACCATGCCGATCATCAACGGCACATGCAGCACCACCAGCGACGCCAGCGTCACCGGCCGGAACGGCTCGAGATCGACTCCGTACCGGGCGTCGAGGTACCCGGTCAACCAGGGATAGCCGACCCGGACCGCGGCGGCCAGCAGCAGGGGCCCGATCAGCACGATGACCAGCAGCGCGCTGCGCAGGGTGGTCCGCGTGTCGATCCGGACGAGCGCCGTCAACGGATACCGCGGGCGCCGCAGCGCTTCTCCCGCATCGTCGCCTGGACGTCGATCTCGGTCAGCACGCCGAAGCCCTGGTCCTTCAAGGCCGCGCGCACGGCGTCGACGGCCTTCTCGTAGGGCAGGTCGAGGGCGATGCTCAGGTCATATTTCATGGGGTTTTCCTTTCTCCGGGTCGGTGGTCAGCCGCCGTGCAGGGCAGCGGGAGCGAATATCGCGGCGGCTGCGACGCCTGCCGCGACGGTCAGCACCACGGAGGCGAAGGCGCGGCGCACGGTGGGGGCGGGCAGCCGGTTGCCCAGCCGGCCCGCGAGCAAGGACGCCAGCAGGGCGATCCCGGCGAAGACGAGGGCGATGCCGTAGTTCAGGTTCGGGACGGCCGCGGTGTGGGCGGCCAGGCCGCCCAGTGACGTGAGGACGATGACGACCAGTGACGTGGCGACTGCTTCCGGCGCGGTGAGCCCGAGCAGCATGGTCAGCGCGGGAACGATCACGAACCCGCCGCCGACCCCGAACAGGCCGGTCAGCACGCCGACGACGGCACCGGCACCGAGGGCCTTCGGGACGCAACTGCGCCAGTTCACGCCACCGGTGCGGGTCCGGCAGGCTCCGTCCCGCTCGGGCGCCGCCCTGAGCATCCGGACGGCAACGACGGCCATCAGGAGAGCGAAGGCGAGCAGCAGCCACCGGTCGGGCAGCAGCTTGCCGAGCGCGGTGCCGGCGAACGCGGCGGGGACGCTCGCCGCGGCGAACACGAGCGCGACCGGCCAGCGGATCACCTTCGACTTCCACCGGGCGATCAGTCCGCCGGCGGCGGAGACGGCGACGACCATCAGCGACGTCGGGATCGCGGAGCCGAGCGGCAGCCCGACGCCGTAGACCAGCGCGGGGATGGCGAGGATGGAGCCGCCCGCACCGAGCAGGCCCAGGGCCGCGCCGATGACCAGGCCGAACGCCGCCGCCAGCAGGAACGTCATCAGCTCACGGCCATCGGCAGTCCGGCCCGCGCCGCCCGGTCGAACTCGTCGTCGACCGCGACGACCTGGTGTCCGGCCGCGGCGAGCACCGAGGCCGCGATCGAGGCACGGTAGCCGGCCTGGCAGTGCACCCACACCTCGCCGTCCGGCACCTCTCCGAGCCGGTTCAGCAGCTCGTGGATCGGGATGTGGATAGCGCCGTCGATGTGGTCGGCGGTCCACTCCTGGTTGCGGCGGACGTCCAGGATCGTGACCGGCCGGTGGTGGCGGACCAGGGCCAGTTCGCCAAAGTCGGCGCGGGGGAACGATCCGAGAGGGGCGTCGCCCGTCCAGACGGCGGGAGTACCGGTCGTGGCGGATTCGACCCGGTCGATGCCGATGCGGACCAGCTCGCGCTGCGCGTCGGCGATCTGCTCCGGCGTCTCGCCGAGCAGCGACAACGGCGTGCCCCACGGGATCAGCCAGCCGAGGTAAGTGGCGAAGCTGCCGTCGGCACCGAAGTTGAGCGTGCCGGCCACGTGCCCGGCCGCGAACGCGATGCGCGAACGCAGATCCACGACCCATTCACCCTTGTCGATGCGGAACCGCAGCTCGGCCGGGTCGGCCGGTTCTGCCGGGGTGAGGTCGGGGGCGTCCGGACCGGCGCTGTTGGCGGACCCCATGTGCGCGTAGTAGGCCGGGTAGGCGTCCAGCCCCGCGATCAGCTCGTCTACGTAGGCCTGTTCGTCGCGGGTCAGGACCGGGTTGACCTGCTTCTCGCGCCCGATCGTCGAGCGGTCGGCCTCGGACTGGCTGGCCGAGCAGAAGCTGCCGAAGCCGTGCGTCGGGTAGATCTCGGCATCGTCGGGGAGCAGGTCGGCCAGCCGGTGCGCCGAAGCGTACTGCCGTTTCACCAGTTCCCCGGTGTGGGCGGGGCCGAGCAGGTCGGGACGGCCGGTGGAGCCGTAGAGCAGCGAACCGCCGGTGAACACCGCCGGAGCCCGCCCCGGCGCCTCCAGCACGTACGACAGGTGCGTGAACGTGTGTCCCGGCGTCGCCAGCGCCCGCACTCGCAGGGACGGGCCGACCTCGACCACGTCGCCGTCGTCGATCGGGTTCCGTTCGAAGGAGACCGGGTCGGCCGTGTTCACGTGGTAGGCCGCGCCGGTGGCCCGGGCGAGGGCAAGCCCGCCGGTCACGTAGTCGTTGTGGATGTGGGTCTCGAAGACGTCGGTGATCCGCCACCCTCGCTCCTGGGCCAGGTCCAGGACCCGGTCGATGTCGCGCTGCGGGTCCACGACGAAGGCCGTCACGCCGTCGCCGACCAAGTAGCTGCGATCGCCCAAGGTCGGGGTGTCGATCGCGATGATCTCGATCATGCTTCCTCTCTTCCATACCCCCTGGGGTATCTGGATCCAGAGTAGCGCATCCGCCCGCTTCGAGTCGGGTACCCCCGGGGGCATACCGGAAACGTCTGCCGAACCGCTGCTACAGCTAGCATCGCAGCGATCCAGTGGACGCTGCAGAGGATTTGGTCACCACCAGCCCGCTCATCAGGTGTACCCCCGGGGGTATAGTGCATGACAGGATCACCGATCTATCCGATGGAGGAAAACTGCATGTGCCAACGGATCACCTGCTCGAAGTGCGGCAAGCCGACCTATCGGGGCTGCGGCAACCACGTCGAACAGGTTCTCGGTGACGTACCGGCCTCGCAGCGCTGCTCCTGCGCCGCCGCGCAGCCCGAGCGCAAATCCTGGCGGCTGTTCCGCCGATGACCACCGAGCGGTGACATGTCACTCCCCCGCTCGCCTTCGACCGCGGAGGCGTGACTGGGCACCCGGACCACGTCCGCGCGACCGAAGCGGCGCTCGGTGCCGCCGCCGCACTAGGCCTGCCGGTGCTTGGCTGGGCCGTGCCCGACGCGGTCGCTGCCGCGCTCAACGCCGAGTTCGGCACCGCGTTCGCCGGTCGCCGGGACGACGAAATCGACTGGATGATCCGTGTGGACCGCGGGCGGCAGCAGGCGGCGATCGCCGCACACCGCAGCCAGTCCTCCGGCAATCCGGTCCTGCGCCGGCGGCTGCGCCTGCTCGGCGACGTCGAACACCTGCGGCGGCTGACCTGAACGGCCGAACCCGGGACCATGGTCCTCACGATCGAGGACCACAGCCCGCGCCGGCGCCAGACCCGGCCCGGCACACTGGAACGACGTCGATGCCAACGGGAGACCAAGGTGACCCTGACCGCACGGCCCACCGCCGCGCTGCTCGACCGGATCAGCCACGGCCTGATCGGTGAAGGCGAGGTTCTGGACGGCCCGTACGGGCCGCATCGCGTCACCTACGCCGACTACACCGCGTCCGGCCGGGCGCTGGACTTCGTGGAGGACTACCTCCGCGAGCACGTCCTCCCGCTGTATGCCAACACCCATACCGAAAGCTCCGGCACCGGCCTGCACACCGGCCTGCTGCGCGAGCAGGCCCGCGCGATCATCCACACCTCGGTCGGTGCCACCGACGACGACGTCGTGATCTTCTGCGGCTCCGGCGCCACGGCGGCGGTGAACAAGCTGATCGGCATCCTCGAACTGCGCATCCCCGCCGGCCTCGACGAGCGGTACCGGCTCGGCGACCAGATCCCCGAAGCCGACCGGCCGGTGGTGTTCGTCGGGCCGTACGAGCACCACTCCAACGAACTGCCCTGGCGCGAGTCGATCGCCGACGTCGTCGTCATCGACGAAGACGCCGACGGCCACGTCGACCTCGACTCACTCGAACTAGAACTCCGCCGGTACGCCGGACGACCGCTGCGGATCGGCAGCTTCTCCGCCGCCTCCAACGTCACCGGCATCCTCACCGACACCGACCAGGTCGCGGCCCTGCTGCACCGGCACGGGGCGCTGTCCTTCTGGGACTACGCCGCGGCCGGCCCCTACGTGCCGATCCGGGTGGCCGCGAGCGCGCCGGGCCGCGGCGACCACAAAGACGCGGTCTTCCTGTCCCCGCACAAGTTCGTCGGCGGCCCCCAGACCCCCGGCGTCCTCGTGGTGCGGCGCGAGCTGGTCGCCAACCGGGTGCCCACGGTCCCCGGCGGCGGGACTGTCGCCTTCGTCGGCCCGCGCACCCACCGCTACCTCGACGACCCGGTCGCCCGTGAGGAAGGCGGCACTCCCGCCATCGTCGAATCCATCCGCGCGAGTCTGGTCTTCGCGCTCAAGGACGCCGTCGGCACCGAGGTGATCCAGGCCCGCGAGGAACAGCTGTGGCAGCACGCTGTCGAACGGTGGTCGGCTCATCCGGGGATCGAGGTGCTCGGGGATCACCGGGCGGCCCGGCTGTCGATCGTATCTTTCCGGATCCGCGCCGGGGAGCTGTTCCTGCACCACAACTTCGTCGTGGCGGCGCTCAACGACCTGTTCGGCATCCAGGCTCGTGGTGGCTGCTCGTGCGCCGGCCCGTACGGGCACCGCCTGCTCGCCATCGACCCCGAACACTCACGGGCCTACAACGAAGAAAGCGCTCGCGGCTGCGACGGGATCAAGCCCGGCTGGGCGAGGTTGAACTTCAACTACTTCATCTCCGACACCGTGGCCGGCTACCTCGTCGACGCGGTGACGTTGCTCGCCGAGCACGGCCACCGGCTCCTGCCCGACTACCGGTTCGACCCGCACACCGGCCTCTGGCACCACGCCCGGGCGAACGAGTTCCCCGCCGAAGTCCCGGACCTGCGGCACTTCGGCGACGCGACCCCGGGCCCGTCCCGGCGGCTCGGCGAGGAAGCCCTCGCCGAGCACCTGCAGCGGGCACAGCACATCCTCGACGCCAGACCGGACCTCGATCTCCTCGGGCCCAGCGGGCTCTCCGAAGACTTCGAGGCACTGCGCTGGTTCCCCCTGCCGCCGGAGTGCCTCGGCTAAGCCAGCGTCAGGAACAGCTTCTCCAGCTGCTCGCGGTTGGCCGCACCTTCCTCGGAGTCGTCGGACACGCACTGCTCCAGCCCGCTGGCGATCAACCGGAACCCGGCCCGGTCCAGCGCGCGGGACACCGCGGCGAGCTGGGTGATGACGTCGCGGCAGTCGCGGCCGTCGTCGATCATCTGGATCACGCCGCCGACCTGGCCCTGCGCCCGCCGCAGCCGCTTGCGCACGTCCGCGAGCACGTCTTCGTTCAGCTCCACACCGACCTCCTCTGGTACCCCCCAGGGTACCTGCTCACGACCGCGGCCGGGCGTCGGCGTGCACCCGGGCCATGTCGAGTTCCCGCACCTTGGTGATCAGCTCTTCGAGCGACGCCGCGGGCAACGCGCCCGGCTGCGAGTAGACGACCACGCCGTCCCGCACGGCCATCAGCGTCGGGATCGACGAGATGCCGAACGCCTGCGCCAGCTCGACCTGCGCTTCGGTGTCGACCTTGCCGAACGTGATGCCGGGGTACCGGGCCGCGGCCTGTTCGAAGACCGGGGCGAACATCCGGCACGGCCCGCACCACGACGCCCAGAAGTCGACGAGCACCGTTCCCGGCCCGTTCACGATCTCGGTGAAGTTTTCCTTGGTCAGCTCGACAGTAGCCACAGGGTCCTCCTCGATTCGTATACCCCTGGGTGTATGTGACAACCGGTGGCGCGCCGGATTTGTTCCCGGCGCGCCACCGTCGCTCTACGCACGCCGCGCGAGCCGGACGAGGGACGACTCGACGTCGATCTCGCCGCGCCGGTTGTAGGGCAGCTTGGCGAGGAGCATGCCCAGGAGGCAGGTGTCGGTGATGGCGGCCATCGCCAATCCCGCGCCGACCAGCCCGGCCAGGAGCCCGGCGGGCAGCCAAGCCAGGCCGGCCACGACGGACAGCAGGACGATGAGGCCGGCGGCCAGCCGCACCTGGCGCTCCAGCGACCACCGCGGAACTCCGTGGACGAGTGGCGCACCGGCGGCGGCCCACGCGTTCATCCCGCCCGCGAGCACCGCCACGTCGGACAGCCCGGCGGCGGCGAGAGTGGTCCGGCAGCGCTCGGCACGGGAACCACCCTGGCAGACCAGGATCATCCGGCCGCCGGCGTCGTCGACGATCCGGCGGAGGTGAGCGTCGACCTGGTCGAGCGGCAGGTTGACGGCTTCGGGGATGTGCGCGGCGCCGAACTCGGCCGGGGTGCGCACGTCGACCACGAGGGTGTCGGGATCGGTCGCGATGAGGTGGCGCGCGGACGCCACGTCGACAGAACTCACGGGAACTTCCTTTCCAGGCGGGGACGCCACGAAGCTACGCCCTACCCCCGGGGGTATGCCAGTTCCCACGTCCCAACTCCGCCGTTCAGAGCAGAACCCTTGTTCTGCAGGGAAGTTGCACGCACAGACGGAAGCGGCTACCGTCGAATATAGATACCCCCCGGGGTACTGGAAGTACCCGGCCGAAGTTCAGCCGAAGGAGCCTCGGATGGCCAACTCCCCCGCCCCCCATCGTGTTCTGGTTGTCGGCGGCGGAACCGCCGGGATCACCGTCGCCGCCCGGCTGCGCCGTCGCGGCGTCGAGAACGTCACCGTGCTCGACCCGGCGGTGACGCACTACTACCAGCCGCTCTGGACGCTCGTCGGTGGCGGCCAAGCCGACATCCGGCACACCGGGCGCCCCGAAGCGAATGTCATCCCCAAGGGCGTCGAGCACGTCCCGGAAGCCGCCACGGAGATCGACCCCGACGGCAAAGTCGTCACCACGGCCGGCGGACGGAAGCTGCCCTACGAAGCCTTGGTACTGGCGCCGGGGCTGCAGCTGGACTTCGGCGGTGTCCCCGGTCTCATCGAGGCGCTGGCCGAGGGGCCGGTGAGCAGCAACTACCGCGCCGACCTCGCGCCCCGGACCTGGGAGCTGATCCGCGGGATGCGCTCCGGGACCGCAGTGTTCACCCAGCCGGCTGGGCCGATCAAGTGCGCCGGCGCGCCGCAGAAGATCGCCTACCTCGCCGCCGACCACTGGCGCCGGGAAGGCGTGCTCGGCGACATCCGCATCGTGCTCGTGCTCCCCGACCCGGTCATGTTCAAGGTTCCGGTTTGGGCCGCGCGGCTGGAGCGGGTCGCGGCCCGCTACGGCATCGAAGTCCGCCGGTCCAGCGAACTCGTCACTGTCGACGGCCGGACCGCCCACATCGTCGATCACACCACCGGAACCAAGGAGACGCTGCCCTTCGACCTGCTGCACGCCGTACCGCCGCAAGCCGCCCCCGATTTCGTCAAGGCGAACCCACTGGCCAACCCGGAGAACCCGTACGGCTACGTCGACGTCGACCAGTACACGCTGCGACACAAGCGGTTCCCCGACGTGTTCGCCCTCGGCGACGTCGCCGATCTGCCGACGTCCAAGACCGGGGCCGCGATCCGCAAACAAGCCCCCGTCGTGGTCGAGAACCTGATGGCCGTGCTCGCCGGGCGGGAACCCCAGGCGCGCTACGACGGCTACACCTCCTGCCCGCTGGTCACCGCCCGGGACAAGATGCTGCTCGCCGAATTCGGCTACGACCTGAAACCGGCGCCGACGATCCCCTTCCTCGACACCACAAAAGAGCGCCGCGACATGTGGCTGCTCAAACGCTACGGGCTCCCCGCCTTCTACTGGCACGCCATGCTGCCCGGCCTCGCCTGAACCCCTTGGAGCACAACGTGTACTTCGCCCAGCACTACCTCGACTGCCTCTCCCAGGCCTCCTACCTGATCGCCGACGAGACCACCGGTCGCGCCGTCGTCGTCGACCCACGCCGGGACACCACCGAATACCTCGATGACGCCGAAGCCCACGGGTTCACCATCGAAGGCGTCATCAACACCCACTTCCACGCCGACTTCATCGCCGGCCACCTCGAGATCGCCGCCCGCACCGGCGCCTGGATCGGCCACGGCCGCCGCGCCGCCGGCGTCGAATTCCCGATCAGGCGGCTCGGCGACGGCGACACCATCAGCCTCGGCGACGTCACGCTCGAGATCCTCGAAACCCCCGGCCACACCCCGGAATCGATCAGCGTGCTGGTCTACGAGCACGCCCACGACGAAGTCCCCTACGGCGTCTTGACCGGCGACGCGCTGTTCATCGGCGACGTCGGCCGCCCGGACCTGCTGTCCTCGCTCGGTTCCTCGGCCGACGACCTGGCCCGCGAGCTCTACCACAGCGTCCAGCACAAGCTGATGGCGCTGCCGGACGAGGTCCGCGTCTTCCCCGCCCACGGCGCGGGTTCGGCCTGCGGCAAGAACCTTTCCACCGAACGCCAGTCGACGATCGGGATCCAGCGGCTGACGAACTACGCCTGCGCGCCCATGAGCGAAGACGAGTTCGTCGCCATCGTCACCGAAGGACAGCCCTCGGCGCCCGGCTACTTCGGACACGACGCCGTCCTCAACCGCAAAGAGCGCGACCTGCTGGACGTGCCCGCGCACCTGAAGCCGTTGCCCGCGAGCGACTTCCGGGCCCGGCGCGCCGCGGGTGCCGTGGTGCTCGACACGCGCGACCCGCAGGAGTTCGCGACCGCGCACCTGCGCGGCTCGCTCAACGTCCCCGCCGACGGCCGCTTCGCCGAACGCGCGGGGATGGTCCTGCGCCCCGGGGAGGAAATCCTCGTCATCGCCCCCGACGGCGCCGAGGAAGAGGTCATCACGCGGCTGGGCCGGATCGGGCTCGACACCGTCGCCGGCTACCTGCCCGACGCCGAAGCCGTGTTCCTCACGATGCCCGACGAGGTGGACCGCGCGAGCCGGCTGACCGCCACCGACCTGCACGCGGCACTGGCCCGCTCGCCCCGGCCGGTGCTGCTGGACGTCCGCAACGTCGGCGAACTGACCACGGGCGTCATCGACGGTTCGCTGCACATCCCGCTCGCCGAGCTGCCGCGCCGGCTGGACGAGGTCCCCTCCGGCGCGCCCGTGGTGGTGTACTGCGCGGGCGGTTTCCGTTCGTCGATCGCCGCCAGCCTGCTGCGCCGGGCCGGCCGTGCCGACGTGTCCGACCTGACGGGCGGTTACACCGCGTGGGAGCTCGCCTTCGCAGGCGCCGGCGCCTGAGGTCGAAAGTACCGCCGACGTGAGCCGAACGGCTCCCCCGCGCGCGTCCTCGCCCGCCGCACACTGGCGGGCGAGGATCGGAGGCGGACGATGGGTTACGGCAAGTCGGTCCAGGACGCTCTGCGCGAACCCGCCCGGGACCTGCGCAAAGCGATTCCTGAGGTCTATCACGGCTTCGCGCAGCTGCACGAAGCCGCGTTGGCGCCCGGGGCGCTGGACGGCAAGACCAAGGAACTGATCGCGCTCGCCATCTCGGTGAGCAAGGAGTGCGACGGCTGCATCGCCGCCCACGCCCGCGGCGCCGTCCGCAAGGGCGCGTCCCTCGAGGAAGGCGCCGAGGCGATCGGGGTCGCGATCATGATGAACGGCGGCCCCGCCACCGTCTACGGACCCCGCGCCTACGCCGCGTTCCAGGAGTTCGCCGCCGAACGCGACCGGACCTGACCGGTGGGCGCCGGTACTCCGGCGCCCACCCTTCGGCGGCTATCCGCCGAACGCGGTCAGGTGGTGCTGCGACGCGGTCAGCAGGTGCTGGTACACCCGCTGGACGTCGGGAGCGGTCAGGCCGTCGAGGGCCTTGCGCAGGTCGCCGATGTCGGTCGTCTCCACCGTGCGCCCGACCTGCAGAGCGGCCGCTTCGCTCGCCGAGCCCTGAGCCAGCAGCCGGTCGTAGGTCGCCTGGACGGCCGGGGTGGCGAAGCGGCCCTGCGCCTGGCCCGCGGTGGGATCGGTGACCTGGTAGCGGCTCATCAGTGTCCGCACGGCGTTCAGGTGCGCCGTCTCCGCCGCGGCGATCCGGTCGAAGACCACGGTGTCGTACCGGGCGGCGAACGCGGTGTAGAGGTCGTACGCGAGCTTTTCCTCTTCGGCGTTGGCGGCCAATGCGGTGCGCTGGGTCTCGTTCAGGATCCCGCTCGGGTCGGCCACCCCGCCGAGGCAGGTGCCGTCCCGCTGCCGGTCGTGCACCATCATGCCCATCCCGGCACCCCGGCCGGGGCCGCTCCCGGTCCCGCCGGGCCCGCCGGCCGCGAACGCGGGGATCGCCGCGACCGCACCCACGGTCACCAGCCCGCCCGCGGCGATCGCGGTGATCAGTGTCCGAGTCCTCATGACTCCTCCTTCCGGACTTTCCCTGCACGATCAGGATCGGTCTCCCACGCGCAGCCGGTGTGTGGTCGATGTGGAGATGACGTGGAGCCCGCCACGCCGGGCCTTTCGACCCTCGATCCACCCCGCGCCCACCCGTCACCCTGCGGGAGTGAGTGCCACCGTGCTGGTCGTCGAAGACGAGAAGGAAATCCGGGAACTGTTGCGCCGCTACCTCGAACGCGCCGGCTTCGCGGTGGTGACCACCGGCTCCGGCGCCCGAGCGCTCGAACTGCTCGGCGCGCACGCCGCCGAACTCGTGCTGCTCGACCTCGGCCTCCCGGACGTCGACGGCGTCGAGGTGCTGCGCGCGGCCCGCGACGGCGGCCGGGTGCCGGTCGTCGTGCTGACCGCGCGGGGCTCGGTCGACGACCGGATCCGCGGGCTGGAACTGGGTGCCGACGACTACGTCACCAAGCCGTTCAGCCCCACCGAAGTCGTGCTGCGGGTGCAAGCCGTGCTGAACCGGACGGCCGGTTCGCCGGACGCCGCCGCGGCGACGTTCGGGGACGGCCGGCTGCGCATCGACGACAGCCGGCACGAGGTCCGCTGGCAGGGTGAAGTCCTGGAGCTCACGCCCACGGAATGGGGTCTGCTCGCCTCGCTCGCGACGGTGCCCGGCCGGGTGTACTCGCGCTACGAGCTGATCAACCGCGTCCGCGGCTACGAATTCGACGGCTACGAACGCGTCGTCGACTCGCACGTGAAGAACCTGCGCCACAAGCTCGGCCCGGACGGACCGGATGTCGTCCAAACCGTGCTCGGCGCCGGGTACCGGCTAGGACTGCGTCGTGACCGCTGACACCCGCGGTGGACCGCTCGCCTGGCGGCTGCTCCTCGCTTTCGTCCTCGTCGCGCTGTCGTCGGTCGCCGCGCTGACGGTGGCCGCGTTGCTCGGCACCGACCGGGGCCTCGCCTCCGCCGAACTCACCGCCCGCCGAGCGACCGCGGCGCAGGTGGCCACCGCCGCAGGCACCGCTTACGCGCAAGCCGGC
The DNA here is from genome assembly GCA_033793495.1 of Streptomyces sp. MN03-5084-2B. GTDB lineage: Bacteria > Actinomycetota > Actinomycetes > Mycobacteriales > Pseudonocardiaceae > Amycolatopsis. Next base: position 14,750 of record JARAWT010000038.1, read on the forward strand.
GGCTGGACCGGCGCCCAGCTCGACGAAGCCACCGCGCTCGCCGCCGGAGCCGGCGCCCAGCTCGTCGTCCGCGACAGCGACGGCTCCCCGGTCACCGGTCGCCACCACGGCATGGGTGCGGGCCCGATGGGCCCCGCGGCCGGTGGCGGGCGGGTCACCGCGCCGGTCGTGGTGACCGGCCGGACCGTGGGCTCGGTGCAGCTGGCGTTCGGCAGCTCCACCGCCACCGCGGCCAAGGAGATCGCCTGGACCTGGATCGCCCTGGCCGCCGGGGTCGCGCTGCTGCTCGCGCTGACCGCCGCGTGGTTCGTCGGCCGCCGCATCGCCACGCCCCTGCGCCGCCTCACCACGACGGCGAAGGCCCTCGCCGCGGGCGACCGCTCGGCCCGGGCCCGGGTCCGCGCCCCGGGCGAGCTCGGTGAGCTGGCGGCGGCCTTCGACGACATGGCCGAGCAGGTCACCCGGGCCGACCGCGCCCGCCGCCACCTCACCGCCGACGTCGCCCACGAACTGCGCACCCCGCTCGCCACCCTGCAAGCCGGCCTGGAGGAACTGCGCGACGGCCTCGAACCACCCGACACCGCGCGGCTCACCAGCCTCCACGATCAAGCCCTCCGGCTCGGCCGGATCGTCCAGGACCTCGCCGAGCTGGCCGCCGCCGAGTCCGCCGCGCTGTCGCTGCACCTTCAGGACGCCGATCTCGCCGAACTAGCCGCCGACGCCGTGCGCAACCACGCCGCGCACCTGCGCGCCGCCGGGATCGACATCCACACCGACCTTGCCGAACCACTGCCCGTCCACGCCGACCCCGATCGGCTGCACCAGGCGATCGGGAATCTGCTCGGCAACACCGCCCGCTACGCCCGGCCCGGCGACAGCGTCACCGTCCGGACGTACGCGGCCGGTGGCTCGGCGGTGCTCGAGGTGGCCGATACGGGCCCGGGCATCCCGGCCGACGAGCTGCCGCACGTGTTCGACCGGCGGTGGCGCGGGGCCGGTACTCCGGTGCCCGGTGCGGGACTCGGGCTCGCCGTGGTCCGTGAACTCGTCACCGCCCATGGCGGCACGGTCACCGCCCGTTCGACACAGGGCGAAGGCACCACCTTCACCATCCGGCTCCCCCGGAGCTAAGCCGGCTCGGCGCCGCCCAGCAGTACTGTCCGCAGGTTCAGGGCGTCGTCGAGGACGACGACGTCCGCGCGGTCGCCCGGCCGCAGCAGCCCGATCCCGCTCGCGGGGAACAGCCGGGCCGGGGTGCGGGTCGCCGCGTTGGCCGCCGCTTCCAGCGGCACGCCCGCTGCGTGCGCGTCCCGGATCGCTTCGAGCAGGGTGATCGTCGTGCCGACCAGAGTGCCGTCGGCACGACGGGCGGTTCCCGCCGCGACGTCGAACTCGACGTCACCGAGGCGGTAGTGGCCGTCCGGGCAGCCCGCCGGAGCCAGCGCGTCGGTGACCAGCACAACCCGGTCGCGGGCGGCGTGGAAGGCCAGTTGCACCGCTTCCGGCCCGACGTGGCTCGGATCGGCGATCAGCCCGACGTACACCTCGTCCCGGGTCAGGGCGACCCCGGCAATCCCCGGGTCGCGGTGGGTGAACGGGCGCATCGCATCGAACAGGTGGGTCACCGACCGCGCGCCGCGGTCGAAGGCCGCGTGCGCCTCGGCCGCGGTGGCGTCGCTGTGCCCGCAGGCGACGAGCACCCCGGCGGCGACGCAGGCACCGATCACCTCCAGCGCGCCGAGCAGCTCGGGCGCCAGCGTCACCTGGGTGACCGGTCCGGCGACCAGCAGCCGCTGAAGCAGGTCGGGATCGGGATCCCGGAGCAGGTCCACGGGATGAGTGCCAGGCCGCTCGGCCGACAGGAACGGGCCTTCCAGGTGCACCCCGAGGATCCGGGCGCCACCTTCGACGGCCTGGGCTTTCGCGGCGGTTTCCAGGGCGGCGACTGTCTGTTCGGGACGGCTGGTGATCAACGTCGGCTGGTAGGCCACCACCCCGGTCCGCGCGAGCGCGGCGTTCGCCCGGCCGTACGCCTCGACATCGGCGTTCAGGAAATCGACGCCACCGAACCCGTTGACCTGCAAGTCGACCAGCCCCGGCACGGCAATCCCCGAACCGGGCCCGGCCAAGCCGACCGCTGTCACCCGTCCGTCTTCGACTTCCACATCACCGCGCCGATACGCACCACCGACCAACGCACCCGCCACACCCAGCCGCACGGCGCCCTCCCAGCCCACTCGCAGCGCGGGCAAGGCGCCCGGCGAGTTCACCTTCGCGGGATCGACGCGGGCGTGGCAGAGCCGAGGGACCGCCGCGGACGGGACCAAAGACCCCGGTCACCGGGCGGCGAACAGACCGACCCCGACGATCACCGCTGCGGCCACACACAGCATCGACACCACCAGCGTCGCGGGCCGGACCGCACGTTCCCTCGTCCGGACACCGACGGCGCCGAGGACGACGGCCGCGGCGAGGACGAGCGCGCCCCCGGTGTCGAGGTAGGAGGTGATCGGGCCGCGCGCCACGAGGAGCATCAGCACTCCGGTCACGCCGGCCGAGACACCCGTGCCGAGCCATGACCGGCGCCTCGCCGCTTCGTCCGGAGTCATCGGAGGGCCTGCGGTGCGGACTCCGCGAGCTCGTCGATCGATCCGACCAGCTCGCGCAACGCCGGCAGGGCCGCGGTCAGCAGGTGCTGCCACGCCGGGTGCAGATTCGCGACCGCCGCCGCCACGATCTCCGCGTTGATGCCGTGCCAGCGGCGCACGGCTTCCTGCCCGGTGCCGGTGAGACCCAACGTGACGCTGCGGCGATCACCGTCACCCGCGCCGCGGATCACCAATCCCTTGGCCTGCAAGCCGTTCACCATCGTGGTGACCGAGTTCGGTGCGAGCTTCAGCAACTGGGCCACCCGGCTCGGCCGGACCCCGGGGTTCTCGGCCAGGCAGGACAGCAGCTCGAGCTGCGCGACCGACAGCGCGTTGTCCGGGTCGGCGTTGCGCGCGGCCCGGCGCATCGCCCGCCGCAGTCGCGCGACGACGTCGGCCAGCTCCGGTTCGCCGGGCTCAGACATCCGCCGTCCGGCTCCGCCCGGCCGCCAAGCCGGTCACCGCGGCGACGACGCCGCCAAGCGCCAGCACGGCCAGGGCCAGCCGTTCGCCGGCGCCGAGCGCTGCGTGCAGGCACAACGTCACCAGCGCCACACCCAGCGCCGTGCCCAGTCCCCGCGCCATGTTCACCAGGCCTCCTCCGGTCGCCGCCATCGTGGCCGGGATCCCGCCCATGATGGCCGCGTTGTTCGCCGGGATGAACATTCCCAGACCCAGCCCGGCCACGAACAGCGACACCCCGATCAGCGGCACCGAACCCGAGGCCGCCACCAGCGCCAGGCATCCCGCCGCGGCGGCCAGCGCCCCGGTGACCGACCGGGCCCGGGTCCCGAACCCGGCCGGGAGCACCCGCTCGGCGGCGACCGCGGCGACCGCGAACCCGGCGGGCAAGGCGGTCAGCACCAGCCCGGACGCCCCTCCAGTGCCCAGCACCTGGGGCAGCAGGGTCAGCGGCCCGAACAGCACCAGATAGCCGCACATCGCACCGGCGAGCCCCAGCGACACCGCAGCCGGGCGCAGCAGCGACAAGCACACGATCGGACTGCTCGCCCGTCGTTCCCGCCGGACGAAGCCGACCGCCGCGAGCGCCCCCGCACCGGCCAGCGCCAAGACTGCCCACACGGGTAGCCCCAAGCCGGACACGCCGGACAAAGCCAGCAGCAACGCAGTCGACGCAAGGGCCAGCAGCACCACCCCCGCGGCGTCGAACCGCCGGCCCAAGGGGTTGCGCTCACGCGTGCGCGGGAGCAGGTATCGGCCCGCGACCAGGCCGAGCACACCGACCGGCACGTTGACCAGGAAGACCCACCGCCAGCCCGCGGTGCTCACCAGCAACCCGCCCACGGCCGGTCCGAGAGCCAGCCCCAGCGCCTGCGCGGCGGCCTGCACCCCCAGTGCGGCCCGGGCCTGGGTCTTCGGCACGCTGGTGACGACGAGCGCGACACTGTTGGCCTGCAACATCGCCGCACCGGCCGCCTGCACCACCCGGAACACCACGAGCAAGCCGAGCGTCGGCGCCAGCCCGCAGGCGACCGACGCGACGGTGAAGACGCCGAAGCCGTAGACGTAGGTGAGCTTCCGCCCGACGGCATCGGCGATCCGCCCCACCGCGGCGAGCAGCCCGACGAGCGTGAGCAAGTAGGCCAGCGACACCCACTGCACCGCGGCGAGAGGCGCCCCGAACTCGCGCTGCAGGGCCGGGAAGGTCAGCGTCACGATGCTGGCGTCCAGCTGGCCCATGAACGCCCCGAAGCACACCGCCGCCACCGCGAACCAGCCCGCCTTCGGATGCTCCCGCACCACGCGCGGCCGAGGCTGCTCGACCAGCATCGCCACCTGACCTCCTCGCCCCGAGCATCCTGTCGAAAGTAATTCTATGACCGAACAACTTCGAGTTGCATCATGAAAGCCACCACAGCGCAACCATGTCCGTATTGCGAGATGAGCCAGCACAGAGCCGACCAGCCGGTGTCCGACTCAAGCAGACCCGGATACATCTAGATCGGTAGCCGAGGTAACTTGGCCTCGTCGAACATGTACCGAAGGAGCGAGGAGCCCATGGTCCTGGCGTCGTTGCCCAGCCCTTCACAAGGCGTGTGGCACCTGGGCCCGATCCCGATCCGGGCCTACGCGCTGTGCATCATCGCGGGCATCATCGCCGCGCTCTGGCTGACACAACGCCGCTGGAAGGCGCGCGGCGGTAATGCGGACGACGTGGTCGAGGTGGCGATGTGGGCCGTGCCCTTCGGCGTCCTCGGCGGCCGGATCTACCACCTGATCACCGACCCCGAGCTCTACTTCGCACCCGGCCGCGAACCGATCAAGGCGCTGTTCATCTGGGACGGCGGCCTGGGCATCTGGGGCGCGGTCGCCCTCGGCGCGCTCGGCGCATGGATCGGCTGCCGCCGCCGCGGCATCCGTCTCGTCCACTTCGCCGACGCCCTCGCCCCCGGCTTGGCGCTAGCCCAGGCGATCGGCCGCTGGGGCAACTACTTCAACCAAGAGCTCTACGGCAGCCCCACGAATCTGCCGTGGGCCCTACGGATCGACCCGGCGCACCGGCCGGCCGACACCCCCGGCATCGGCCTCTACCACCCGACGTTCCTCTACGAATGCCTGTGGAACATCGGCGTCGCGCTCCTGCTGCTCTGGGCGGACAAGCGATTCACCCTACGCCCCGGCAAACTGTTCGCCCTCTACGTCGCCGCCTACACCGTCGGACGCGCCTGGGTCGAAGCGCTGCGCGTAGACCACGCCAACCACTTCCTCGGACTACGCCTCAACGACTGGACCTCACTGCTGGTCTTTCTCGCCGCCATGACCGTCCTGCTGTGGCACCCAAAAGATCGGCCCAAGCAGGACGCCGGCAGCCTTCATCGTCCATCGACGATAAACGATTAAGGGTTAAGCACCTGATGAGCGGAAGGATGGGCGGCCTGTGGGCATCGAGGTAGCCCTGCGACTCCCACGCGGACGGCGGCGGAGCCTTCTGGAGAGATGCCGGCCTTGCCCGGTCGCGCCGCACTTGGCGAGTGTAGCTAGCCGGCGGGACGCCAGGAGAATGCGAACGGACGACGGGCGCCGGTGGTGCTGTATTTGCCTCGCCTACGCCGGTTCCCTGGAGTTCAATGAGGAGCCCAAAGCGCAAACTTGTTGACGGTGAGAACGATGAGGGCGGCGGATTTCCTCCTGGAGCCAGAGGCCGGCTTCGACTTCGAAGGCGAGTTCATCCCGCCGGTTCTCGACGAAGACCTGCTCAAGACGCTACGGACCGGTCCCTTGACGGCGTTGCTGACGTGTCGGCGGCCATCGGGCTTCTCGACCTGGTTCACGACCAGCTGAGCCGCTACGGCACAGACGGAAGCCAAAGTCTGGTCGACCCGCAGATCGAGCTGGCGATCAACACATTGGCCGCGGTGACGACGCGCGCGGGCGTCCCGCTCCAAGTTCCATTCCGGGACTTCACTCGGTTCCGCAGCTACTGGCTGAAGAAAAGTGGGCGCAACTCCTGGCAAGCGCGCCGGGACATCCTCGATGGGATCTTCGAGCCGACGCGAGCCAAGCTCGCAGAGATCGACGCACACCCCTTGGATGCCCGGCTGCCGGCCGAGTCGCTCGCCGACCTTAAGGACGCCTCCGCAATCCTGGAGCACCTCCAGCGGATCCAGCGCGCTATCGTAGCCGATCCTGCGCAGGTGATCGGCAGCGCAAAGGAGCTCGTCGAGAGCACCGCCAAGGTAGTGCTGACCGAACTGGGGCTCCCCGTCGACGACAAAGCCGATGTTCCGGCTCTCGTGAAGGACACGCAGACCGCCCTGGGGCTTCACCCGAGCACGCACACGCCGGGGCCCGACAGCAGCGACGCGGTGAAGAAGATCCTGGGCTCCGTCACCGGCGTCGCGATCGGCGTGGCCGAGCTGCGAAACCGCTACGGGACCGGGCACGGCGTGGCTGGACCTCGTACGGGGCTAAGCGCCCGACACGCACACCTCGCCGTAAACGCCGCTTTCACATGGTGCCAGTTGATGCTCGACACCCTCGCCGACAACCAGGCGCCCTGGCGGCAGACTTCGCAGTGATCAGTGCAGCGCGGGCCGACGTAACCCTCTCCGACGAGGACGGCGTGCGGGCACCTACTCAAATGCACGTCCCCGCCGGGACGACCCGAACTCTCCGCCACCAGACCTGTACAGCGGCCGGTGGTCACGACCGTTCGATGCACCCGACGGGGCCAGCCATCTCGTCGAAGTAGAACTCGCAGAAGCCGGTGCCCGGCCGGAACTGGCCGTTGATCGGCGTGTCGTCGGGCTCGCGGCCCGAAGATCCCCTCGCAGGCGGACGATGTGGGTGCAGCGCAGCATCCTCGCGCGCAAGCCGGCCGGCAATCGGTTGGAAGCCCGTGGACTGCTACGACCGGGTTCACGGCCACTACGAAGCTCGCCAGTCTCGGAGCGAGCTCCTGCACAATCCTGCTCGTCTTCGCAGCGGCGATTGCCGCTGCGAAGAAGCCGCTGATCCTGGACTGGATCGTGGCGGGTCGGCTGTCCGCTTCGGCCGGACGTGCAAGGTGTACCGGACGGCGTAGTAGACCGGCACCTGGCTGGCCTGCCTACACTGAGCAACGTACCAAGCCGCTCGTCCCCGTTCGGTGACCAACCAGACCGCGTAGATGGCGCTCCTCACTGGTCCCTCGACACCTCCGAATTCCCCTCCCGCCACGGCTTCACCTGCATGCAGGATCTACAGCCGTTCGAGGTCACGGCGACCTCCGGTTTCTTAAACGCCACCGCGTGGTCGTCGCGCGAGTCCAGCACACCGTGTGTGCCGCGAAATTTGACATCGAGCCAGGTCGGCCCCGCGTGGCACCTGAGCAGCATGGTCACAAGTTCGTTGCTTGCCGTAACACAAGATCTGTCCGGCGAGACATACCGGCGTTGACCATCATCATGTTGGAGGGGTTCGTGATCATCCGCCGTATCGTTTCCGCCGTTGGCGTCTCGGCGGCCGCACTCTCGTTGGCCGCGTGCAGCAGCTCAGGCGGCACACCCACGGCGACCGACTCGGCCGGCGTCGTCGCCCCAGCCCAGGCCGCCAGCGGCCCGAAGTCCGCCGACGACGTCACGAAGACGCTCACCGAGAAGATCTCCACGGTGAAGCTGTTCAAGACCTACACCGCGGAGGACGACCCGAACCACCTGCTCGGCCGGCCGAACGGCTACACGTCGAAGACGGCGTTCTCGGACTCGCGCGTCAAGGCCGACGACGTCGAGTACACGAAGGAGGATGCGGTCGAGCGCGGCGGCTCCGTGGAGGTGTACGCGGACGAGGCTGGAGCGAAGGCGCGGATGGACTTCATCCAGTCGATCGCGAAGGGGATGCCCGCGGTCGGCGAGTACGACTACGTGAAGGGCGGTGTGCTGGTGCGGGTGTCGCGGTTCCTGACGCCAGATCAGGCGAAGGAGTATCAGGCGGCACTTGGCGGCTGAGCGCAGACGACAAAGCACCCCGCTCACCTGGGAGATCTGGCGGGCGATCTCCCCGCACCCGGAAGACCAATACCGCGGGAAGTGAAGTCAATCGTCGCTGCCAAGCGATCCCCTATCGTGATCGATAGGGGATCTTCTTCGCCCCGGCGAACGCTAAACCCCGGCTCGCGGATAGACCGAAATGTCCAGCTTCCCGCTCACCTCCACCCATCACACGACCGAGGGCATTACCGCCACACGATGAAGAAGCTGTGGAGCCCAGCGAGCACCGACAGGCAGTCGGTTCGCGTCAGGCATCGGGCACCCTCCCGGCGGTAAAGTCGGTCCCCCGGACCCGCTGTTACGGCGAGTGACAAAAAGTCCACAGCTTCGTTACTCCCCCTCTCCCGGACACCGAATGGTCATTCCATGGACAGTGGTGGTGATTTACTGACGCCGTCACCGAAATAGGCAGCGCGAGAGATTGGCCAATAGGGTTCCGCGAAGAGGGACGGCCGGCGGTTGAAGCGTCTTCTTGTCCACGAACGAGATCTCGGCGAACTCCAGCTTAAGCTCGCCGAAGAGGCGGCCTACGGCCGGTTCACCGGCCCGCCGGAGCCGGCGGCCCTTGATCGGGCGGCGTGTACCGAGCCTGGTGTTCGGCGGGGCGGCGGTGACCTGCCCGTATTCGTCGGTCAGCGACGTGGGCGGCAGGCCAAGACCGGACTGGCGGTAGCTACCGGCATCGGGTCCAGCGTCGCGTAGATGGCAAACGACTGAGGGGTGTGTTCGGCGGTGTAGGCCTGCAGCCGGGCGAGGTCACCGGTTTGGATCACTTCGACGAGTTCGGCGAAGTCGATGGTCGGGACGAGCGATTCGTAGCGTTGACGGACGTCGTCGAAGGTGTGCCCGGTGTCGATGACGAGGCGGTTGACGACGTGGGCGATGGCCTGGGTCATGTCGCTTCCCCTGCGGGGTTTCGGTGGTGGTTGCCGGCGATCGTTGCGGGTCAACTGGAGGCCGCGTCGAGCAGAATCCGGGCCATGGTGTCGGGGCGCTCCAGCGCGGAGAAGTGGCCGGTGCGGGGCACAGTGATGCGGTGAACGTCGGCCAGTGCCTGTGCGACCCGGTCGCGTTCGGCGGGCCGGGACCAGTCGTTTTCGCTGTAGACGAGGGTGACGGGCGCCGACACGCGCGGGTAGCGCTCGCGGGCGCGGTCGAATCCCTTGAGACTGCGGAAGATCCCTCGGGACACCTTGTCGTAGCCCGTGCGGTGGCCACTTCGCAGTAGGTCGGTGACGAAGTCCTCGGGCAGCTTGGTCCTGTCGACATAGCCACCCTGCAGGATTGTCCGCATGATGGCTCGCGGCTCGAAGTGGGCGAAGACCGAGCCCAGCACGGGCATCCGCACGCTACCAATGATCAAACGGGCGATCCAGTTTCCCCGCGCGCCGCCCTCGGGGTAGTCGTAGCTGTTGAATGCCACGACCCGGGTGACCCGGTCTTTCAGGTCGATGGAGGCTGACAGGGCCAGGGCGCCGCCGAGTGATTCGCCGGACAGGGTGACGTTGTGCAGGTCCAGTCCGCGGACGAATTCGACCACCGCGGCGCGCAACTGCGGCTCCTCGTACTGGGCGCCGGGGACGATGTCGGACCAGCCCATTCCGGGCAGGTCCACGGCGTAGATCGTGTAGTGGTCCCACAGCTGCGGGATGACTCGCTGGAAGTAGTCCAGTTGGCCGCGGACGGTGTGCATCAGGACGAGGGCCGGTCCGCTGCCGACCGTGTAGTAGCGCAACCGCGAGCCGTCGGGGCGGGTGAAGAACCGCACCTCGCCGCGGCCGTCGGTCCAGGTGTTCGTGTAGGTCGTGTCGGGGGATTCGTTGCGTTGCATTGGTTTCTCCGGTCAGGTAGCAGGTGGATCGAGGCTCAGTGGGCCATCACGGGCTCGCCCTCGGACGGCTCCAGGGCCCGATTCGGAATCAGGAACGCCGCGATCACCGCGCCGACCACGAAGAATCCGGAGCCCCACGCCAGGGTGGCCGTGTAGCCCTCGACCCCGGCCTGCGCCGCGGCCGGCGCGCTGGGCTTGTGCGAAGTCAGGTAGTCGGTCGTGGCCGACGAGGCAACGGTGGTCAGCAGCGCCGTGCTGATGGAGCCGCCGATTTGCTGACCGGTGTTGATCAGCGCCGAGGCGACACCCGAGTCCTCGTGGTGAATGCCCGAGGTCGCCCCCTGGATCGCGGTGGTCATCACCGCGCCGATGCCGAGGCCCAGCAGGATCAGGCCGGGCATGATGTCGGCGGCGTAGGTGCTGTCCAGCTCGAGCTGGGTCAGCAGGGCCATCCCGGCTGCCGCGACCAGGAAGCCGGCGCTGACGACGAGCTTCGGGCCGGCCTTGGGCAGCACCAGCAAAGACATCGTGGTCGACGAGACGACGACGGCCGCGACCATCGGCAGGAACGCCAGACCGGTCTTGATCGGCGAGTAGCCGAGGCTGGCCGCGAAGTAGTAGGTCAGGAACAGGAAGATCGAGAACATCCCCATGCCCAGGACGAACACCGCCGCGAACGAACCACCGCGGGTCCGGTCCAGCACAACTCGCAGCGGCAGCAGCGGATGCGCGACCTTGGACTCCAGCCAGACGAACACCACGAGCAGCACCGCGCCGGCGATCATGGAGCCGAGGGCGACCGGGTCGGTCCAGCTGGTGGACTCCACGTGCGCGAACCCGTAGACGACGGCGAACAGCGCGGCGCTCACCACGACGATGCCCGGAAGGTCGAGCTTGGGCTTCTTGGTGATCACTGGCTTGGCCAGCAGCAGCACCGCACCGATCAGGGCGGGAGCCGCGAAGGCGACATTCACGTACATCACCCAGCGCCACGACGCCCATTCGGTGAGCATGCCGCCGAGCAGCAGCCCGATCGCACCGCCCGCACCACCCAGCGCACTGAAGACACCGAACGCCTTCCTCCGTTCCGACGGTTCGGTGAAGGTCACGCTGAGCAGGGAGAGTGCCGCGGGCGCGAGCACTGCAGCGAAGAGGCCCTGGGCCACGCGTGCCGCGACGAGGATCTCGAAGCCGGAGGCCGAGCCGCCGAGAATGGATGCGGCCCCGAACCCTGCCAAGCCGATGACGAAGAGGGTGCGTCGGCCCAGCAGGTCACCGAGCCGGCCGCCGAGCAGCAGCAGGCTGCCGAACGCCAGGGCGTAACCCGTGATGACCCACTGCCGGCTGCCGTCGCTGAAGCCGAGGTCCTGCTGCGCCTCGGGCAGCGCGATGTTCACGACGGTCGCATCGAGCATGACCATGAGCTGCGCCATGCCCAGCACGACCAGCACCCACCAGCGCACGGCATGCGAGCCGCGAAGGCCCGAGTCGGTCTTTCCGGAGGCGGGCGCCCCGCGGTCGATGCTGGTACTCATTTTTGCCCCGCCAGTTCGGGCAGGCGGGTGTTGTTCTGCAGCGCCCATCGCATGGTCCGCGGTGGGCGCCCGAGCAGGGTTTCCAGTTGGTCGGAGACTTCGTCGTACCGCCCGCCGGCGATCAGACTGGTCTGGATCCTCAGGTGCGCCGCCACGTGCCGGGCCGTACCCGGATCGCCCAGGTCCTTCTGCAGGGCGGTCTCGTCGAGGAAGGCCTCTTGCCAGGCCTCCAATTCCTCAGGGATGTAGACGACTTGGCGTCCCAGCACGGCTGCGTAGTCCTCGGCGAACCCGTACATGTCCTTCAGCTCAGGGCCGGTGAGCGCGTAGGACTTCGAGATGTGCGGTGCGGGGTCGGCCAGGATCTTCACGCACACCTCGGCCACGTCGTGCACGGCAATGGGCGCGAGCCGCTGGTTGCCGAAGGGCAGGCGCAGTTCACCGTTGCTCAGCGGGCCCGCCAGCATCCAGGTCAGATGGGGGTTTTCGGCGAACAGGGTCGCCCGCACGTTGACGGTCGGGAGGCCGGACCACTCCAGCACCCGCTCGCAGACCCAGTGCGCCCGCTGCTGGGGTGACCAGTCCGTGACCAGTCCGCCGAGCCAGGAACGCCGCTCCTCATCCGGTGTGGTCATCTTCTCGAGCGTCATGTACGACTGCTCGTAGTTGGACAGGTGCACGAAGGCCTCGATGTCGCCCTGGGCTCGCGCCGCCGCGGCCATCAAGGTGAGGGCATCGGCGTAGTACGGCTGCGGGGTCATGCTGAAGTAGATGCGCTTGACACCCTTCAGCGCGGCGGCCACGTCCGCGAGTGTGAGCAGGTCGCCGACGAAGACCTCGGCCCCGGCCTCGCGCAGCGACTGCGCGCGTCCGTCGTCCCGTCGCACGAACGCGCGCACCGGGTGGCCCTGTTCGAGCAGCATGTCGACCATCAGCCTGCTCACGCCACCGACTTGGCCGCCGGCGCCGGTGATCAGAATGGGATTGCGCTCCGTCATTGTCGTGTCCTTCATCGGGTTGGAGTGGGTCGGCCGCGCAGGAAACAGCTCGGTTTCCTCGCTAGCCGATGCTGACCTCGGCGACCTTCCGGAGGGCCGCGTCGGTGTCCGCGACGGCCAGCATCTTGTTGATTTCGGTGGCGGCCAGCGCGCCGGCCGCAGCTGAGGCCCCGACCTGGGCGACCGCATCGGTGACGTTGCCGGCCACCCACACCCCCGGCACCTCGGTGGCGCCGGCCGGGCCGGAGACGAAACCACGGCCCACGTTCGGCTTCGGCAGGTCCTGCACCGGCAGCCCCAGACCGTCCAGGCCCTGGGTGCGGGCCTCGGTCCGCGGCACGACCGCGAGGACGCGGCGGGCCACGACCTGGCCGTCGGCCAGGCGCACCCCGGCGAGGGCACCATCCTCATCGTTGACGACCTCGGTGACCGGGGTGTCGATGACGCGGATGCCGCGGGCGGCGAAGCGGGCGCGGCTGTCCTCGTCCAGGTCGGTGCCGTCGGTGAAGTAGGTCAGGTCCTCGGTCAGCTGACGGAACAGCAACGCGGGGCCGATGGAGGCCGGGCCGGTGGCGAGGACACCGATGGGTTCATCACGCACCTCCCAGCCGTGGCAGAACGGGCAGTGCACCACGCTGTCCCCCCAGTGCTCGGCGAGCCCGGGCACCTCCGGCAGCACATCCGTGAGGCCGGTAGCCACCAGGACGCGGCGAGCGGTGATGCTGCGGCCGTCGGCCAGGGTGACGGTGAACCGCAGGTCCCCGTCCGCCGACGGGGTGGCAGGCTCGGCCGCGACGACCTCGCCGTGGACGACGCGTCCGCCGTACTGGCGCACCTGCTCGCGGCCCCGTCGCAGGATCTCCGACGGCGGGGTGCCGTCGAAGACGATGAAGCCGTGCACGGCCTCGGCGGGTGCGTTGCGCGGGGAGCCGCTGTCGATCACGACGACCGAGCGGCGGGAGCGAGCGAGGATCAGTGCACCGTTCAGCCCCGCGGCGCCCCCGCCGATCACCACCACGTCGACGGTCCCCTCGGCCATCGCATCGCTCGCGGAGTCGTCGCCGAAGGGCGACTGGGTCACCTGTGTCATGAGTCCAACCTCCAAGGACAGTTGTGTACTGAACTGTCAGAAACGTATGCGATTCTGTACTGACTTGTCAAGTACGGCGGATCGGCCATAAGATCAGGCCGGTCATGTCCAGGAAGGACACTCGCTGACCGGAGCGATTCGCCTGCCAGACAAGGGAGAAGCATGAGCACCATCCCTGTGCCGGACGAGCTGACCCATTACTCGTCCCGTCGGCTGGGCGAGGTCGATGAGGTGGCCTGGCCGGTGTTGAGCCAGCACGCCCTGGACCTGTTGCGGTCATCCGGTGAGGAACTGCACCCCGCGCCCGGCGAGTTGCTGTGGGACGCCGGTGATCCCACCGACTTGCACCTCGTGCTGACCGGTGGCGTGCTCCTCGTGGACCGCCGGGAGGACCGGGTCGTCTTCGTGATCGAGGCCGGTGACTTCGTCGGCGAGCTGGGCATGTTGATGGGGCAACGCGCCGTCTTCCAGGGCGTGGCCATGGAAGACACCGCGATCCTGCGCGTTCGGGTGGCGCAACTGCGCCGGCTGGTGGAGATCTCGGGAGAGCTGAGCGATGTCGTGCTGTCCGCTTTGGACGCCCGGCGGCGCTTCCTGAGCGGGACGGGCGAGGGTGGTTTGGTACTGGCCGGAGACGACGACCGCGACCTGCACCGCCTCCAGGACTTCGCTGAACGCAACCAGGTGCCCTACCGGACGGTGCTGCGCTCGAACCCGTCGGCGTGGTCGGAGCTGGCGCAGACCTGTGCCTTGCCCGAGACCGGTACGGCCGTTGTCACGGCACAACGCCGCGTGATGACAACTCCTACCACGCGTGACCTGGCAACCGCGCTGGGAATCGACCTGTGGGGCATCGCCGACGATTCCCGGTGTGACCTGCTGGTGGTGGGCGCCGGACCGGCGGGGCTGGCCGCTGCTGTGTACGGGGCGTCGGAGGGACTGGACGTGGTCGTCGTCGAGGACGTCGCCATCGGCGGCCAGGCCGGCAGCTCCTCACGGATCGAGAACTACCTCGGCTTCTACCGCGGCGTGTCCGGGGTCGAACTGGCACGGGCGGCGATGCTGCAGGCGGTCAAGTTCGGGACCAGGCTTCTCTCACCCCGCTCAGTCACTGGGCTGTCGGAGGTGCCCGGCGGGTTCCGGGTGCGGCTCGACGACGAGTACGACATCCTCGCCTCAGCGGTGATCATCGCCAGCGGCGTGCGCTACCGGCGCCTGGACCTGCCTGGCCTGGCCGATCTGGAAGGCCGTGGCGTCTACTACGCCGCAAGCCAGCTGGAGGCCAACTCGGTCTCCGGGCGGAACGCCGTCGTGGTCGGCGGCGCCAACTCCGCCGGCCAAGCGGCCCTGTTCCTCGCGCGGAACGCCGGCCACGTCCACGTCCTGATCCGCCGCGATGACCTGTGCGACACCATGTCGAACTACCTGGCGCAGCGCCTGACCCACCACGACCGGATCACCGTGCACCCTCGCAGCGAACTGTCCGCCGTCCACGGCAGCAGCCGGCTCAACGGGCTGACCTGGCACGACCACGCCCGCGACCAGGACGTACGACTCGACGCGGCCGCACTGTTCCTGATGATCGGCGCGGACCCCTGCACGACCTGGCTGCACGACATCGGCGTCGGCCTCGACGCCAAGGGCTTCGTGTGCACCCACGACAGCTTCGCCACCTCGATACCCGGGCTCTTCGCCGTCGGTGACGTGCGCGCAGACTCCGTCAAGCGGGTGGCATCGGCCGTCGGCGAGGGATCCGTGGTCATCTCCGCGGTCCACGCCTACCTCGCCGGCAGATGACCCGCTACCGGTCCCATGCGGCGATCCGTTCCGCGATCGCCTCGGGGGCCTCGATGTGCAGGAAGTGACCGACGCCGGGGACGACCTCCCGCGCGTGCGGGGCAGCGAACCGATGCCGGTCGTCGACCTGCAGGGGGAGGATGCAGGCGTCGTCGGCACCGTGGAGCTGCAGCAGGGGCACCGTGATCGGCCGGGACAGGCGGCGCGAGCCCCGGAGCATGCCGGGTCGCAGCATCGCCCGGTAGTACTTGATGGGCGCGGGCATGCTCGCCCGCAGGTGCTCGTGAAGCTCCGCCCGAACAGCTGGATCGAGCGAGAGGCCGGGCGACCACTGACGCCAGAGGCGGTCGATGAATGCGAGGTCGCGGGCGGCGGCCAGCCGGCCGCTTCCCGGCAGTTGAAGGAGCCCCATGTACCAGCTCCGGCGCAGCTGAGCGGGGCGCAGCCGGTTCAGGAACGTGAGCGGGTGCGGGATGGCCAGCGTGACCGCGCGTTCGATCCGCTCCGGCGTGGTGACGCAGGCATCGTAGGTGATGAAGGCACCCCAGTCGTGGCCGATCAACTCCACGGCTCGTCCGGGAGACCAGCGGTCGATCAGCGCGATCACGTCGCCGGTGAGGGATGCGAAGTCGAACGGCCCCGCGGTCGGAGACGGCGCGTAACCGCGAAGCCAGGGCGCGACGACGTGACGTCCGCGGCGGCCGAGTTCGGCAAGGAAGGGCAGCGCGGTCGGCGGATGGTCCGGGAAGCCGTGCAGGACAAGTGTCGGTTGACCATCGGGATCGCCGCCCTGCAGCGCGTGAAAGGTGCCGTGTGGCAGGTCGAAGGTGACGCGTTCGAACTCCATGGGCGGGGTCAGCCGGCCAGCCGGTTGAGCTTGCGGATCTGCTTGTCGAAGGCGCGCGAGGGCACGATCCGGCGCAGGAGGCTGACGCGTCCGGCCATCGAGCCGGCGGTGTACCGGAGCTTGGGCTTGGCATCGGTGGCGGCCGCGACGATCACCTTCGCGACAACGTCCGGGTCGTCGGCGTTGCGCACGGCGGTGGCCAGCACGTCCCGGGCGACCTCCCGCTGTGCGGCGTAGACCGGCAGGGGCGAGTCGGGCGGCAGGCTGCTCGCCTCGAAACTCGTGCTCGTGTAGGCCGGCTCGACCAGCAGCATCCGGACGCCGTGCTCGCGAAGCTCGTGGTCGACCGACTCGGAGTAGCCCTCGACCGCATGCTTGGTGGCGGCGTAGACGGCCATGAAAGGGGCGGGGATCAGACCGAGTACCGAGGCGACGTTGACCACGCGGCCACTCCCCTGGGCGCGCATGTGGGGCAGCACTGCGTTGGTCATCCGCATCAGACCGAAGACGTTGATGTCGAAGACCTCCTTGGCCTGAGTGATCGAGCTCTCCTCGCCGGCGCCGACCGCGCCCACGCCTGCGTTGTTGACCAGGACGTCGATCCGGCCGAACCGCTCGATCACCTCCTTGACCAGGGAGCGGACCGACTCGTCGCCGGCCACGTCGAGATCGAGGAACGTCACCCCGGCGAGCGGCTCGGCCTTCGCCGCGTTGCGGCTCGTGCCGACCACCGCGAAGCCGGCGTCCACGAGGGCGCGCGCTGCCGCCCGCCCGATCCCGGAGGAGGCGCCCGTCACAAGGGCCACTGGGGAAGCTGTCGGCATGGTGATTCCTTCGGTAGTGGGCATGACTTCGTCGTGCCCAGTGCGGGTCGGCGGGATAGTTGTGTACTGAACTGTCAGAAATCTAGTCAGTTCTGTACTGAGTTGTCAACTACGGCAGTTCGGCACTACCTTCTGGATATGGCGCCTGACCTCGTTGCCGAACCGGCACCAAGCAGGGAAGTTGTTGTAGGACCCGACCTTGTTGGTCGCCGCCGTGGTACGCCGATAACCGCCTCGCCAACCGCGTCGTGCGCTCTGAACCCGCCCAGGGGCCGCTGCAGCTGCGCCGCCTCGACCGCAGGACGGGATCGCGTCCAGCCGATGCGGCATTCGTTCGACGAAGCTGCGGGCTCAGATGATCTCGTTGTCCCGCTCGCATTCGCACAACTCCACTCACGCTGCAGTGGCGGCGATGTCCAGACTTTTCATCCGTGCCCTGTTGGTCATCATCTTGGCGAGCAGCCGGCCGGCGATCGGCAGCCGGGCGAGGCGGATCATCACGGACCGAAGCAGCAACTCGGCGCGGTTGCCTGGAGTGAAGAAACCGCGCATGCTCGCGCCGCTGCCGAGGTGGTGGTCGATGAACGGGCGCAGGTGGTCCTCCCAGTCCTGCAGTGCTCGTGGCACGTCGTGCGGGTGGCGTTCCAGCATGGTGCCGAGCAGGTCCGCCCCGGCCAGGCCGGTGGATGCCCCCATGGCGGAGTAAACGGTCAGGCACCACGCGGCGTCGCCGACGAGCACGACTCGGCCGCGGTGCCAGTGGTCGAGGTGCACCTGCTCGGCGGAGTCGAACAGGTGGTCCGGGGCCTTCTCGAACTGGTCGAGCAGCCAACCGAGCGTGGAGCCGGTGGGCTCGGGGCCGTAGGCGGCGCGCAGCGAGTCGATGGCTGGCCGGGTGAACTCGGCGTCCACGTCGTCGGTGCGGTAGGAGAACAACACCGACGGCGGACGGTCGGCGAACGAGAACACCCACACCGATCGGCCCGCCTCGGCCATGATCAGCCCGTCCTGGGGGCGGTAGCCGGGTAGCGGCTCGGACAGGGCGTACACGGCGATCATGTAGTTCAGCCGACGGATCGGGCTCTGCTCGGGCTCGAACGCAAGCCCGCGCACCGTCGAGCGCAGTCCGTCTGCCCCCACCACCAGGTCGAACCGTTCGACGGTGGTCGTCTCCGTCGTCAGGTCGCGGATCTCGACGTCCACCCCGTCGAGGCGCTGGTCCAGCGCGATCGGCACGGTCGAGTACCGGATCTCGACCTCGTCGGGCAGGGCGGTGAAGGCCGCGTCTTCGATGTCGCCCCGCATCACCATTCGAGACCCGCCGAACAGATCGGCGTAGCCCAGACCGCGACGGCGCCGGCCCGTGCGGTCGACGTCGTAGCTCACGCCTTCCGAAGCGAAGCGATTCGGCACCGCATCGGCGATGCCCAGCCGTTCGGCGGCGGCGAGCCCGGTCCCGAACAGCGCGATGAAGTATCCGCCGCGGCGCCGCCCGGGGGCCTTCTCCAGCACCACCACGTCCCAGCCCGCGCGATGCAGTCGCAGCGCGGAAGCGATCCCGCTGATCCCGAGGCCGACCACCAGGGCCCGCTGTCGCGATGTCGTTCTCTTGTCCACGGGATTGCGCTCCGTCATTGTCGTGTCCTTCATCTGATTGGGCTGGGTCGGCCGTTGAGGAAGTCGAGAATGTGGAGTCGTCGAAGCGGGCGCGGACGTCGAGGAGTGTGACGCCGACCTCGGCGGACGCTCCTGCTGCTTGCTCGCTGGGCATGGCTGAAACCGTTTGGAAACTGATTGGTTTCCAAACGGGAAAACGGGACGGTTTCCTCGCCGACGAAGGTGAGGCGAGCAGATCGGTGGCGTTGCCGGTCACCCACGCACCCGCGGAGCCGGCCGTTCGGCCGTCAGGTGCGTGCGGACGTCTGCAGGAAAAGTTCGAGCAGTGCCAGCAGCGTCTCGGGAGCGTCCTCGGTCGGAAAGTGGCCGGCGCCCGGGATCTCGACCACAGGTGCGCCGGGGTAGCTGAGCTTGAACGCCGGGATCACGTACTCGGGCAGCAGTGCGGTGTCGCGCATCCCGACCGCCAGCATCGCGGGCAGGCCTCGCAGCGCGGCGACAGCCTCCATAGGCGGCGGGCCGGGCGACGGGCCCAGTGGGCCCTCCAGAACCTGCCGGGGGAACGCGATGACACCGCGGCTCTGCGCCGGGGTCGGGAAGGGGCTGGCATACGCGCGGATCCAGGTCGGCGTGGCGATCTCCGGTCGGGCGACATGTTGCAGGTCGATCATCAGGTGGGCGATGGTGTGACCCGCGTTTCCGAGGATCTGCTCGAACGAGCCGTCCGCGAGCGCCGACCGGGCCCACTGGAACCACCGGCTGTCGGCGCCGTTGGCCTTCATCAGATCGTCGATGCCCTCGGCGAGAGGCAGCACCGTGTTCACCGCGAAGATCCGGGAGATCCGGCTGGGATTACGCAATGCGAACCCGGTGCCGATGGGGCCGCCCCAGTCACGGACGACCAGGGTGATGTCCGTGAGATCGAGCGTGTCGACGAGCAGCGAGTCGAGGTTCAGGATGTGTTCGCTCGCGTCGTACGTGCGATCCTGGGGCGTCTCGCTCTTGCCGAAGCCCATGTGGTCGGGAACGACCACCCGATGGTGACGTGCCAGCGGCCCGATCAGGTGGCGCCACTCGTAGCCCCACGTGGGCTCACCGTGCAGCATGACGATCGTCTGACCGGGCCGGTCGGGGCCCTCGTCGACATAATGCTGACGGAAGCCGGCAGCCTCGGTGAAACGGGCGGGATACGGCCACGTGCCGTCGAACGTCTCGTCAGCGGCAATCACGGGATACCGTGCCTTCCGGTGCGGTGTTGTCCGTACCGACCGCGGTCATGAGGTCCTCCGAGGTATTGGTTCTCAAGCAGCCTTCATCGGCTGGCTCGTTCTTGCGCCGAACTGCGCGCTAGGCCCTGAACGTCATGAGTTCAATCTCCAAGCCGCCTTCGCGGCGTCGCGGCCCTGCAAGCCCGGACCAAGCTGGTCCGGCAAGCTCGGGATGGTTGTGTACTGAACTGTCAGCAATCTAGCCAATTCTGTACTGAGTTGTCAACTACGGCGGGTTGGCGCTACCGTCGGGGTATGGCAAGACCACGAAGCTTCGACCGTGACCACGTCCTCCATGCCGCCGAGCGGCAGTTCCGGACCTCGGGCTACAACGGATCGAGCGTCGACGACATCAGCGCCGCCACCGGCCTGGGCCGCGGCAGCCTCTATGCCGCGTTCGACGGCAAGCGCGGCGTGCTGCGGCAGGCGATGACCGGGTACTACGCCCGGCTGGCACAGTTTGCGCCGCAGGCGCTCGCCGGACCGGACGAGGGCGCCCTGGAACGACTGCACAAGTACTTGCTCCGCGCCGTCCACGGGGTGCCGCTCGCCGACGACGTACCCCCCGCCCCCGACCGGGCCGCGGCGGCCTGCTTCGCCGCCAAAATGGCCTTGGAGATCGGCACCTCCGACCCCGAGGTGCAACGCATGGCTCGCGACTGCTTCTCCGTGCTCGCGACGGCGGTGGCCGAGTGTCTGCGAGCGGCGCAGCGCAACGGCGACATCGACCCCGACGCGGATCCCGACGACCTCGCCTTCCTTCTGCTGACCATCATCCGCGGGACCGACGTCGTCGGCGCCTACGGCCACAGTCCCGACCGCCTGACCTCGGTCGCGGAAAGCGCGTTCGCATTGCTGCCTCGCCCGCGCCACCGCTGAGAAGGGCACGGCCGGCCTCGTTGCACAGGCATCTGATGCGATCGGCTCACTTCGGCGCCGCGCGGGTGGCAAGGACGTTGCGTCGCGCTTTCCCTCGGCCGCCGTAGCCGACTTTTGCCGGGTCACGCCGGACCGTGTGCCGCTGCCACGCATGGCGAGTACTCGCTGGAACTACAGCGCAACACGGGCTATACGAGCCGCAACGCGGCCATTCGAGTGCAGATTAGCTCCAATCTCGTCATCGGTGCCAGGCGACTGCGTTCCGCCCTCGACCCAAACTGCCTCAAGCACCAAGGTGCACGATGATCAACACTGCGCGCAGAGCAAACACGACACGCGCTACGTCCCCGCGCCGAGCCGGTGCCCGGCGCGACCTGCAAACTGTCAGGCGCCATGGGCTGAGGTTCGTGTTCTACGGGCGGATGTCCACGGTCGAGTTCCAGGACCGGGCAACGTCGTTGGGGTGGCAGCGAGAGGTCGCCGAGGAGACGATCCGCGGGCACGGCGTGATCGTGGCGGAGTACTTCGACGAAGGATGTTCACGTCGGCTTCCCTGGCGTAAACGGCCGGCCGCGGCACAACTAATGGCAGCCGCAGAGAACCCGAACCGCCCCTTCGACGCCGTCGTTATCGGAGAGTACGAGCGAGCGTTCTACGGAGACCAGTTCAACGCCGTGCTCACCAGGCTCCAGGAGCACGGCATCCAGCTGTGGCTGCCCGAAGCAGACGGTCCAGTGAACCTCGACGACCCCGTGCACCAGGCGCTGATGCTGCTCCTCGGGTCCCAGTCGCGTCGCGAGGTGCTGCGGGCTCGACACCGCGTGCTGGCTGCGATGGGCGTCCAGGCACGTGTTCAAGGCAGGTTCCTCGGCGGCCGGCCGCCTTACGGCTACCGTCTTGCCGATGCCGGTCCGCACCCGAACCGAACCCACGCGAGCTGGGGTCGCCGCCTGCACCGCCTGGAACCCGATCTGGCTACCGCACCGTGGGTGCGGTGGATCTTCCAGCAACGAGCCGGCGGACGCAGTGTGGCCGGGATCGCGCGGGAGCTGAACGACCGTGGCGTCCCATGCCCGTCGAGCGCCGACCGGGTTCGGAACCGCCACCGGACGAAGCACGAGTGGATCGTCCGGACCGTCGTCGGGATCCTCGAAAATCCGAGGTACACGGGGCGGCAGGCGTGGAACCAGCATGGAGCCAGAACAACCGGGCCTGGCCACCAAGGTGTTCCCGCTCGACCGTCGGCGGCACGAGGGTGGGTCAAGTCGGAGAAGACGACACATCCGGCGCTCGTGGACGAGGTCACCTTCGTGGCGGTCCAGGGGATGCGCGCGGCCCGGGCCACTCAGCACGGCGGCACGAGGACGTACGTGTTGGCAGGCCTCGTGCAATGTCAGCTATGCGGCCGTCGGCTGGACTCACACTGGGTGAACGGCCGGCCCGGCTACCGCTGCCGCCACGGCCACACCAGCGCCCGCAACCGTCCACCTGAACTTGCCAAGAACGTCTACGTCCGCGAAGACCATCTACTCGACGATCTCTGCGCGCGATTCGTCGACATTGTCGGTGACAATGTGGCGGCGATCGCTGACTACCTGAGATCGAACAACCTGACGATCATGTGTGGCGGCCCGAATCGAGAAGTCAAGGCATGCAGTCCACCATGCGCACTTGCCACGATAGACGAGGCCGTCGGCGACCAGCTGCTGTTACTCTGACCTGGCCGCGACGCGCGGCTCTATGGGGTAATTGAGTGTCCGAGGACGATCTTGCTCACTATCTACACGCCTCGCTTTGCCGTGACATTGGCACACCCATGCCTGCGCACGGTCGAAATATCACAACCAGGACTCAACTTCGCACATTCCGACGTTTCGACCAGCGTCTGCCAGGACGTCGATCGACATTTAGGTAGCCGTACACCCGGTCAAGGGCACGCTCGCTGACATGAACAACTACAGCAGCTGACAGCACCAAGAGCCCCATAGCGATTAGCGGAACCAGTGGGCTCAAACGATGAGAAGAGAGCATTGCCATGGCGACTTCCGCAGCAGTTAAGGAAAGACAGCATACAACCAGCTTCCAAAGGACTCTTCGAATCTCATGAAATGCAGGACTATATTCGCCAAATAGATCGCAAGTCAGGCGATCGATCGTGTTGCAGAACGCGATCACACCAACGAACGTGAATACCGAGACGCTAACCCACCAAGCAGTCCCGTCACCCAAAAAGAATTGAGGCACAATTTCACTCACGCCCAGAAACATGGGAACCAAAGTGTCACGAAATGTCGGCGTCCAGCGAATAACAGTCAAAAACCACAGATACTCATACGCGACAATTACGATACCAATGAAAAGGAAAAATGATTCAACGATTACCGTCACAAAGTGGATGTTTTCATCTGGAGCAACTTGCGGGCGGAGGAGTATTCCAAACGTCTGCGTGACCAAAGAGGCAAGGGCGACACCTTGGATAATACTAATAGTGTTTAGGTAGCCTGACGGAAAAGTCTCTAGAGATCGTCGAACCAGCACCTCGGTATCCAGCGGTTCGAGCACTTCCACCATTGGCGTCTTCGACGAAAACCGCCCAGGATCTTCGCCGCCAGCCGGCCGCGGGGTTTTCATACTCTGGACAATTACCCAGATCGTCACTGCAGCGACTCTCAATACGGTCCCGCGCTTCATCACCAATCCAATCCTGCGCTCTCGAAACCGCGCATGAGCGATCAAATCAAGGTCTGTACCTGGCCGCAGAGTACATGACTAGTGAATTAAACATAGCCAAGGTAATCACGCACAAAAGAGGTATCAAATCAGGTACGGTATCGTCTTGCGACGAAAACGATATTGTTAGCGTCGAGGCCAGCAGCGACGCAACAGCTATCGTTACCCCGATCCTCGAAATATTATCAACCAGTGCACTACTAGTCATTGGCCGACGGAAACGCGACGCAATAAATGGAACATAGAGAAGCGTGGCCACCAGGACCGCAAACACGGCAATATCCAACCCTCTAAATTCAGAATTTCCATACTTTGCAATATTATGATCTCTCACCGTTCCATACATCATAATAATAAGAAGAGGGCACACGCCGAACACCAGGGTCCCCCGAAGGAGATCCGCAGTCCGACCACTCATCGTCCCATTTCCAGATAGGTCCTTCTGAACCCCCCGAAGGAGGACTAAGATCGAATATAAGGCCATTGATCCCGCGACACAGAACCCAAGGCCCGCAGTAACCTCAAGTTCCGCCAATCTTGGCGTGTCTCGATCCTCACCAGCCACTATTGCATAATTTAAACTTGTCGCAACCAGCCCAAGAAAAGCCCCGATTAGCGGGCGATAGCTACGAAGGGTGATATCCGCAACGCTTCCAGATACGAGCTGCGATGCTATCAGCGTAATTAGTCCCGCGAACGCAAATCCGGCCAGGACGCCCGCGAGCTGAGAGTAGAAACCAGCAATCTGCGGAAAATTGGAAAACTTACTCGCTAAATCGATTGGTGCTTCCATCCGCTCCGACCCGCCTCGCAAAGTCATTCAATTTTGCACTCCAAACGAAGTAACACATACATAGGTCGCCAACTTCCCTAGCCTTTGTTACGCAAACGCCCGACAGTTAGACCAAGCAGGTGAGAGCAGCTCACAGTTTGATTGCACACGCAAAAGACCAACAAAAAACCGACAACGTGATTTTCCAACCGCTCGCCCTGACACGCTTGCATGGAGTGCTAAGATCACGGGTGCGCCATCGAGTCTAGGAGTCAATTTGCGTCCTATGCCGGCTGAAATGGTCGAGAATCTTGACCTTAAACTCGCAGCTCAGCAGGAAGGTACCGCTAGTCGCAACCTTCTCCCCCCAGAGCCATGGCAGGACATCCTAGTAGTGAACTCTGAAAAGTTCGCCGATTGGGTATCACTACGCCTGAAGGCCGGGGCAAAGAACCATCCTGGCGTGATCGTAAGTGCGAAGAAGCCCCGCCAAGGGATTCGCCCTGTTCCAGTAATCGGAATCGCGGAGCGTATTGCGTACCGGGCACTCACGGCCTACATATTGAGCAATATACCGGAACCGCAACGATCCGCGGACGATTACCGAAACTTTGTCGGTGGGCCAATCTGGGCTTCTTTTCCAAAGGGTACAGGATTGCGCAGACTGGGCGATGCCACTGCGAAGTACGTCGTCGAGGCAGACGTTACCGCCTTCTATCAATACATCGACCATGATATTCTACTGGAAGAGCTCTATCTTCAGACTTCTAAAGTGACCGAGTCGCAATATCTTTCTGAGCTTGTTGGCGAAGTACAGGGAGCAAGCTTCGGCCTTCCCCAGCTGCTTGATCCTTCCGACCGACTCTCTGAGGCTTATATAAACATCGCCACAAGGGACGTCGTACGCAGAGGTATCCAAGTTTGGAGATACAACGACGACATCCGCGTCACGGCAAAGAGCTACAATGAGGCCTTGAGTCGATTGGAAACGATCAGCACCTCAGTTGCAAAGATCGGCCTCGTACTCAACGAAGGAAAAACAAATATTCTGAAGTTCTTCACTTACTTCATCAACAACGTTGACAATGCACCAGATGATGAAGAGGCGCAGATCAACCCGTCCGATATCCCTCTGACTACTGGAAATTATCCCGATCTCGACGCCGAGGAAATTGTGGATGAGGCTCGAAGTGTCGTGCAGTCGGTTCGCATCGACAGTAAAGATAAGGGGATAATCTCCCTAAAAGGTTTGAATCGAGATGACGCACGCAGGATCCGCAGATCAATCACCGCACTCACACTCAGCGAAGACCCCTCTGCGTTCTCGATAGTTGTCAACGTCATGTTATTTGCCCCAGATCTTACGCCGCGCGTGTCCGAATATCTCGTTGCACTAAGTAAGGCGGAGCCAGCCCTGGTGGAAGCTACTTGGGATGAGCTAACGACGAAGCACGATGAAGTTCTTAGTGAATGGCAAAAGATCTGGTTAGTCTATGTGGCTCGGAGCATCGGTATTCTGAATTCGAAGCCTGCCCGTCGAGTTGCCTGGATGAAGAAGCAGTTGGAAAAATCGAATATTGAAGCTTTGCACGCCGAGGCCTCCTTGACTCTTTCAACCATTGGCGAAATAGACTTCGAGCAACTGGATACTTCGCTTCGTGTGCGACCTGAACCCCTGTCTCCCTGGTACGTCTTGGGCATCAAGAATCTCGATGGACTCGGCAAGGTCGATTCCAAGATGCTTCAGGCAGTAAAGGATAGTGCAACTATGTATCAACTTCTTATCGAAGGTTAGCAACTGTGGCAGTGACACCGAATTTCGCCAGTACCGAGGACGCGCTGCGAGCAATGAGGCGAGCCGAAGTGGTAACACTGGCAATCCTCAAAGATGCAAGCGTCATGAAAGGGCGAAGGATTAGGAGCCTAGGACTTCCGGCCGGCGCGAACTCATGGGATCTAGACGCAATGTTCTTCCGCGTCGTATCTATAGTTGAGTCTTGCTTGGACACCTTGTCGACGGCACGATTCACAAGCGACCCGCAGTTTCAGATCAGTAACGTCCCTAACATCAGCACAGTCATCAGGCAGTCTACTGCGAGCTGGAAACAGCGAGAACAGGCTTACAAGGTACACCACAATGTCGATCTCAGCACTTGCCAACGATACGATGAATATAAGACAGCAACCATAGTTCGGAACTGCATTGCACACGGGATGGGTCGACTAACGAGCCTCTATTCAGGAGTTACAGAACTGGCGCAAAAGCTTTCATCCCTCGACGTCACCGTTTCCGATGCTCGATTGACCTTCGGTGTATCCACGTTTGATCGCTTGTTTTCAGTTTGCGAGGAGTTCGTTCTCGATGTAGATTCCAAGTTCCCCAAGTGAGCAACTCGATAGAAATCGCCTCAAAATAAGCCTAGATTTTTCAGTCGAAGAACCTTCGAAATGTCGTCAATAAAGGGATAGGCGTTAACAGGCGGGCGACCGGATTGCCGGTAGTACTTAATGCGTTTATCCCGCAGACACAGCGTCGATGGTGACGACCTCAGCTTCTCCGGGATGCTCGATAGTGGACACGGTGGGGTTGAGATAGCCGAAGTCGATCTGCGTATAGTGCCCGCGGTAACTGCTGGGCAGCTCGTTATCGGCGATGATGAACTGGACACGGCCGGGGTTGGCGTCAGCCTGCCTGATGAGCCTGCGATACAGCGCCGCAGTGAGCCTTTCTGCCGTGTTGAGCGCTAATCGTGGACTATCGAGGAGCATGAACGCCGGGTAGTTTGTGTCATGGTTTCGTAGCGCCACTGCAAGCACCGCCGACCAGTAGGCCACCTGCGTAGCGGTGGCCATGCCCCCGCCGACTTGAACCACTTGTGAAAAGATCTTGCCGTTGAGATAGGGTAGGTACCTCTCCCGATGCACGGACGCGGTCTGCACGCCAGGAATACCGATTGCGGCCACGGTGCTCGCGAATTCTTCGCTGATCTCATCGATGATGCGAGTACGGCGCTCTTCCAGTTGCTCTGTCGCCCGCTTCAACTGGCCCCGCAGCTGCTCCCGCTCGCTCCGAAGCGCATCTGCGGCCCTTTCCAGGTCCGCGACACGATCCCATTGACGCAACGTGGCTTCGAGGAGCTCCAGTTGTGTTCGTGCCGTGGCGAGGCGTTGTGAGGCGTCGCTGAATGCCTGCAGCCGCGGCGTGACACGTTCGGCCGTGCGAGCCTCAAGCGTCCGGGACAGATGGTCGATCAGTTGTTCTCGATCGCTGACAGCGCGCGTGAACACTTCCTGCTGAGCGCCCAGAGCACGGATCTGGTCTTCCATTTCCGCGAGCTGCGACGTCAGCTGACGAACCTCGTACTGGTCGAGTTCCCCAGTCTCGACGACCGCGTCAGGTTGCAGACACAACCGACAAGCCCCCTCGGAAACGTGCCGATCAAGAGACTGCATACAGCGAGGACAGGTGGTGAATTCGATGTCGGCCAATCGTGCACCCGCCACACGTAGTCTGTCCAACCGGGCAAGGTCGCCCTCGACGCGGCGACGTTCAACGATGTACTCGGCTTGGCGCCTGGCCAAGTCGACATCGGCGGCGCGGGCGTCAGCGAGGGCGCGTTCCGCTTCGGCCAGCAGATCCCGCACCACTTGAGTCTCCCGATCAGCGACCGGCTCGATCTGATCCCGCAGCACGGCCAGTTCCCGCTCGGCAGCGCCCTGATGTTCCCTGGCTGCCTCGTAGATCTCGACCGCGTCACTGCGCGCAGTGGTTCCGCTGGCTCGCAGGAATTCCACGACCGTGGAGTGTTCCTTGTCCGCTTTGTCGATGTCGCCTTTGAGTTTGTTGACGCGCGACCGCATGGCCAAAATGTCGGCGTCGGTCAACCCGAACAGCAGCTCGAATACCGCTCGGCGCTTGGGTTCGCGGTAGCTGTCTTGGCTGTGGGCGATGTCGCGGTTGATCTCGTATTGAGGGACGTAGAGGTAGGTGAAGATGTCATAGAAGGTGATGCGGTTGCCTTCGCGTGAGCTGCTGCCACCCGCGGCAGCGCGCATGTCGTCGGGCAGACCAAGGCAACGCATGAGAAGGGTGTTGAGGCTTGGCTGTTCCTCGCTTACATTGTGGTCAGGTTGGCGTTCCTGCGTGATGCGGTCGGTGACGCGCACCGTTTTACGTTTGGCCTGATCGAGGCTGCGGACCAGTCGGAGCTTGTTCTCACCGATCGTCACGTCCAGCGCGACGGCTTCGACATGCTCAACCGCGACAGGCGCGAGGCGGGCATCGCCGCCGAAGCCGAACTTGATCAGTTCCAGCAGTGTTGTCTTCCCCACGCCCGTCGGACCAGCGAGGACCGTGAGGTCGGAGCCGAACTGATAACTCACCTCACCTTCGGTGGTGTCAAGAGTTACGGCGTCGACACGGAACCGAATGGTCATCGGATCACCTGCCGGTGCGGGCGGTCCATCAAGCCTGCCAGCCGCTCATAAATACGGTCCTTCAACGCGTTTCCTGTCATGTTCGCCGACGCCTCGGCAATCGCGTGGCTGCGATCGTTGGTGTCGGTCCACTGTCGACTACTGGCCAACTCGCCGGCCAGACGCCGCCCGGCGGACGTGGGGGTCACCGCGACACTTCCCTTACGTGCGGCGGTGTAGCGTAATAGCCCACGGCCGATCAGAGCGCCGATGATGGCGTAATACCGATCATCCCACGGCCCATACTTGTACCGGGTCATCGGGGCTTCGACATCCGTAGGCGCGGATAACTCATCCATACTGAGGTGCAGCCGCGGATCGTAGCGATCTAACCGGTCAAGGACCTGCGGCGCCAAAGCCGGGTAGCGCAGGAGAAAGTCGAGTTTCGCCAGCTTGGTCAACCCGTCGAGCTTGCTGGAGTGTCCCTTCGTCGCCGCTACTGCGGTCACTAGCAGCAACACTCGCGCCTGATGATAGGCAAGATCCTCACGCAACAGTGTGCGTTCCAGGATATCGTCGGGTTCGGTCATGATGTCGCTTCTCGCTCAGCACGCAGACGCGCGATCACCGCATCGACATCGAACCGCTGCCCAAACCACACCTTGCACCGATTGGCCCACTCACACAGCCCGCCCAATGCAAGATCGGCGTCCATGCCCGCGGGCAAGGAGTCACCGGGCAGTTCGTCCATGCGCTGCTGCAGCCGACGCCACAACACCCCACCAGCGACTGAGGACGAGTCGTTAACCTCGTCATTGATGCGCAACAGCCGACGCTCAAAGCGATTCTGCTCCACGCGTGCTAAGGCGTCCCCGTTGATCCGTTCGCGCCAGTAGTCCTGATATTCCATGCGCAAGTGCTCTGCACGTTCGACGGCGTTGTCGGAACATCCGCCGGTGTTCATCTTCACGGCCAGCCGCGTGGTCAGCGGCACTCGCTGCACTGGCTCGTATCCGGCCGGCATGGCCAGAGCGGTCCGTATGGCTATGTCGATGTCGGTCATGGTCACGATCCGCCCGAGCAATTCCTGCTCGATGTCGGTATAGGTCTGTGGTCCGGCACCCAGCCTGTACGCCATCACCGCGGGCAACGCCGCTGTAGGTATCGGCCCTTTCGCTCTCATGCGTGCCCGAAACAGCCGCATCACAACTTCCCACACAACCGCGGCCGCACCGGCCATGGCCAGCCGGTCCAGCACGGGTTGGGCGAACATGGAGGGAGCCGCGTACTCAATGTGAGTACGCTGCGGTTTGCCGTGATCGACACGCAACATCGCCATAAAGCGGGCGACCTCGGCGCGCTGCACCTCGGCTGGCACCGTCGTTTCTCCGTTCCAGCGCGCGGCGACAGCGGTGTGGTAGCGGCCGATTGCGGCTCGCAGCTTGTCGACGATGTCACGACGTTCATCAGTGACGACCACGGCGGCACCAGCCAACCGCAACTTGCGGAAATACTCACACGCTGCCAGAACATCGTGTGGATCGCCGGCGGCGATTCCTCCCGTGGTGACCAGTCGACAGAGTGGTTTCTCACCTAACGCCGACCAGCGTTCAAACAGATGTGCGAGCCCACCCTCGTCGGCGAGTTTGTTCACCGTAGTGAAGGCACTCACGGACGGGTCGCGATGCTTACCAGAAACAAGTTCGGCGTCGGCGCCGTTCAGTAGAACCCAGTCTTCCTGCCATTCACACAACACGCGACCATCGCAGTCCTGCGGCAGTCGCCCATGGTCATCGAGCGACTGCAGGTAGAGGGCCAGGCTGTCAGCGGCGGCCATCGCGGCTTGCCAATCGTAGCGGTCGGAGGTGTCCGCTCCGGAATCATCCGGAGGCGTGGCCGTGATCACTCTTTCGGCAGCGGTCGCCGACGCATCGCCACCAGGTGTTCCAGGCGAGGAAACAGACGGCCCCGAAGACATCGGCATACTATAGGGCCTGACGATCAACATCTCATCGACTACGCTGCGCAATCACCCTAACGGCCGCATCTACGTCCCTCCAGGTCGGCAGAACTGGCTGGCCATACGCAACCGTGCGGGAATCCACCAACGGCGGCGACGATTTAGCCAGGTCAACGAGGCTTCCAGTCTTTGGAACGAATCCCGCCGTTGAGAAGCAGGCCAATGAGGGCATCCCGGCGTGTCTTCCAAGGGCCACCGGGTACCGTGAGCATCGTCGCAGCGGTTCGAGCTTCCCATCGCCGCCGACGGTCTCGCCCAAGGTAGCCGAGCAGGATCGAATCACCAGCCAGTACGCGGTAGGTGCCTGAGATCTCGAAGTCCTCACCACGCTCCACCTGGACCGTGTCGACATCAATCACGTCTTCGCGCGTCACCGGGCGCGCGATAGGAGCCGCCGGATTCGTGACGGAATTCGTGACCGCCGCCGGTCCCGCATCAGGCAGGGGCGGGCGCTCGACCTCCGTAGGAGGTGCGGTGGCAACTTCGGCCACATGACGGACGTTGACCAGGCCAGTAACAGCGGCCAGCTCGGCGAGCGCGGAGTGGGGATCATCGCCGGACGTCACGGCGCGGCGCGCGTCGGCGATGGCCCGTCCAGCCTGGTCGAGCAAGGCCAGCAGGTCGGCGGCGGCAGTATCGGCGGCGAGCCGCGCGCGGCGGGCGCGCTGGCGGCACGCCGAGCCGTGATACGTCGCCGGGCGCCCTCGTCCGCTGGGCCGGGGCAGCCTCTTGCCGCAGCCAGCGCAGACCGGTTCGATCATGCTGCCCCTCCAGTATTTCGTGACTAATTTCGTGACAACGACGCGGTCAGCGTACCTCGCTGTCACGAAACGTGTCACGTATCTGGCCGTCACAGCCGTCCCACGGACCCGTCGAGCCGTCACGCTCGCTGTGACGGCGACAAAGGCGCCTTGACCTGCGGAGATGTTGCTAGTGACGGCTGTGACGGGTCCGACTGGACCCGTCACAGCCGTCACTTATGGGCGCTGCGGCGCCGGACTTGAGTCCGCGACAGACCACCGTCACATCCGGCGATCGAAGAGTCGGGTCCACCGGCGTCGGACGTCTCGCCGCAGTACGCGGTCAATGGCTCAACGACGACCGATCCGATCTTGCCGAGGTGGGATCCCCTGCGCACGTCGATAGATGTCGTCGCAGCGTTCGCACTGTCGAGGAATCTGGCGTCGGCGACGCTCATCGGACAGCTCGAACACCGCCGCGCCGGAGGCCCCGCAGAGCATCGTGATGACCTGCCCGGGTGCCGGGATCTCCCTCAGGCGGGTTCGATGCCACTCGCCATCGATCACCGGGTGGATCGCGAGCGGGTCGATGTAGATCGCCGCGGTCATTGCGACCCTCGAAGCAGCGCGGGTGTACGCAAGGCGTCAGCAGTCCCAGACTCGTCGAAAGCGCGCCTCAGAAGGGCCTTCGCCGTGTCGTGGTAGCGGCTCAGCAGCTTCCGGTCGGTCAGGTAGGCGTTGCAGTGGTGGTGCCTGAGCACCACGGCGATCGGGTCGGACCGGTCCTCGAAGAGCGTGAAGGCGCCGACCGACCTCAGCGCGGTCTCTGCCGACGGCACGATTCGGACCGTGACGTGCGGAGGCTGCGCCGCCGCGCGAAGGTTCTCGATCTGCTGGGTATCCAGGTTGTGTAGTGCCT
The DNA here is from genome assembly GCA_033793495.1 of Streptomyces sp. MN03-5084-2B. Classification (GTDB taxonomy): domain Bacteria; phylum Actinomycetota; class Actinomycetes; order Mycobacteriales; family Pseudonocardiaceae; genus Amycolatopsis. The sequence goes on from JARAWT010000038.1 coordinate 47,170, forward strand.
GTTCACCGATCAGGAACACGTAACGGCGGTCGCCATCGCTCAGCGACTGCTGGCGGACTCGGCGGTTCAGCAGTTCCATGTCCCGGCGGTCGTCCCGCACCACGGCCTTGTCGAGCACTCCTTCGGCATACGCCTGAGTCTGGAGAAGATCGGGAATGCACGACGGTGCCCACTCCACGACGCGGCTTGAGAGCTGTTCGTATGTCCACAGCAGGTGCCCCAGCTGCGGGTCGGACCGGTCGACCAGGTTCGCATCGCCGGCGTGCGCGGCGAGCGCCATCACCCGTTCGTACTCGGCGGACCCGACCTGGAGGAACCCGAGGATCCATGCCACAGCGGTCTCCGGCACGGCCTTGGTACCCAGCTCCCAGCACGAAAGCGTCCCGGGATGAACACCGATCTTGTCCGCCAGCCTCCGCAAACCGATTCCACGGCGTACGCGGGCGTCGCGCAAGCTGCTACTGACGGCAATAGTCGCGGGCGGGCGGATGATCGACTTGGGCATCTTCAGGTCCTTGCTGAGAGCTGTTCGTGACAGATCGTGATCCGGGTGTTGGCTGGCCGGCGGTTACGGCGGGCTCTCACCGGGGTGCGCAGCTCTCACCTCGGCGACCAGAGCGCCGGCTGTCGCCGCGACCGTCTTCAGCGCGCTGATGTGCTCCATCAGCCGGTTCAGGCCCAGCGGGCTCAGACGGAGTTCGCGTGGCGCGGCGCGCGCCTGGAGGTAGCCGGACGCACGCAGAAACTCAATGTGCAGTTCGAGGTCCGGAGTGGGCAGCCCCAACGCCTGCTGGATGGCGAGTTGCGGACGCCAGCGGGTGTCGGCCAGAAGGCAGGCGATGAACAGGCGGACCGGCTGGAGCAGCAGCGCATCGAGGTCCGTACGCGAAGCGGGCGAGATCGGCTTCATGGTCTCCTCACCGCGACACGGGAGCAGACGATCACGAGTCCCCGACACCGCGGGCACGAACGGTTGGCCGGGACCAAGCAGGAGTGAATCAGCACTTCGTGGCCACAGAGAGAGCGGTACCGGCCCTGCCAGCGACGGATGCCGCGCAGGAACTCCTCATCCGTGACCGCGTGCGCCAGGCCGTCCCGCACGCACCGGTACCAGCTGACGTAGAGCGCCGAGTGCGGCGACTTGTACCTCGTGCCTGGCACGTCCCCTCCCATCGACGTCGCGAGCTGATGAAATCAGTCAAGCTCGGGTTGGATTCGGCGACCAGAGCAGTAGTGCCGCGGTTGCGTGGCACGGATGGCGCACTAGCCGTTCTGAGCTGCAGACACTGCTGATACATTGGTGCTGATCACGCGGGATTGGAGGTCAAGCATGCCCGGAGGGCGACGTCGGGATGAGCTGATCTCAGCTCGCAAGATCGCGGGCTTCACCCAGGAAGGTCTGGCGGACGTTCTCCATGTCGACCGGTCGACGGTTGCCCGCTGGGAGGCGGGCGACTACGTACCGCTCCCCTACCTCTGGCCGAGGCTCGCGAGCGCGCTCGGCCGTTCGCGAGACGAGCTGCAGGCCCTGATCGGCCCGATGGCTGTTACGCCGGAACCCGGCTTGGGCGACGAGTTCGAGCCGTTGTTCGCCTGGCTCGATCGACACGCTGGGTGGCCGCTCGGGAAGACCCGTGAACGGGTACACGCGATTGCGCCCGCTTCGCCTCCGAATCGGCCGCACCTGCTGCGAAGCGTCATCGCGGACGCCCTGGCCAGCTACTACGCGCCGACCGGCGACCATCAGCCATACACCGCGCGATGCGGACAGGTGGAGGTGAATACCAGTGTCCTCACGCGGCCGGAGTGGCTGGATCTCGCCTGCCCGCTGACGGCCGCGGGCGACCAGATCGCCTTCGAGGGTGGTGCGCACCTGCCAGCAATAGTTGACGAGCGAGCCGCAGTGCAGCGCCTCGCGGACGCAGCGGCGGCCGGTATCCGGATCGCGGACGTTCCCCTGTACCGGCTGCTCGAAGTGGACCCATGCCCCGGAGTTCTACGTGGGAAGGTCGGAATCGCGTCGTTCGTCGAGTACGCGCTTGGCGTCGACCTGCTGGAACGCGAACTGCTCGGACTGCTGACGGGCGGTCGCACCGCACGCCCGGGGTGCATGCCGCTCCGCGATCGCCAACTGCCCGACGTGGCCACGGTGCTCGACCTGCCCGGACGTCTGTGCGCGGGTGGCGTGCTGGCGTTGACAGCGATCGCGCGGCCGGCGGACCCGCTGCGCGGTGACGCCGACTTCGTGCTGCTGATTCAGAAGAGGTCCGCGCGGGTCGTGAACACGGCCGACCGTCTGTCGGTGATCCCGAAGAGCTTCCATGGGCCGCTCGCGGACCGGCGAGCGGACTCCCGGATCGGCGTCACCCTGCGCCGTGAGCTTGAGGAAGAGCTGTTCGGCAGGACGGATGTCGACCGGTCCGCCGGAGATCGCAGGGTTGCCGATCCGATGCACCCGAGCAGGCTGTCCGCACCGATGCGTTGGCTGACCGAGCAGCCCGGCCGGCTGCGCATGGAGTGCACCGGGTTCGGGTTCAACCTGGTGAGCGGGAACTACGAGTTCGCCAGCTTGGTCGTGATCGAGGATGAGGAGTTCTGGCCGCGGTTCGGCGGCGACGTCGAGGCGAACTGGGAGGCTGCCGGACTGCGGCAGTACTCGACGCTCGACGGCGACTTGATCAGCGAGCTGATCGGCGACGAAACCTGGAGCAATGAAGGATTGTTCGCATTCCTCCAAGGATTGCGCCGACTCGCCGAGATCGACAGCAAGCGAGTACAGATTTCCGCGGTCGAATTAGGTCGCTGACGGCCATCGGACGGTTAGCACTACGGAATCTGCCAACGCCTCCCAAGAATGGTCGATTCCCGGGCCCCACATCACGTAATCGCCGGGGCGAGTCATGGTCTTGGCACCGCCGGTGACCTCTACCCGAAACTCCCCGGAGACCAGCATCACCAACGTGGTCCGCTGGTCGTCAGACGTCCAATCGGGACGCTTGTCACCCGCAGGGTGGTTGGCCCACTTGACTTCCACATCCTTCGAGGCGCGGACACCTTGCGACGGGTCGATGAAGTGACCGACCAACCAGCCACGCGTGTCAGCCGCGTCCTCGTTGGCATTGCCGGCGGTCCAACCGTCGCTCACTGGCCTATCTCCCTTTCGATCGCGGGCAGTTTCACTCGCTCTCCGCCGATTTCCGCAAGGCGTCGAAGCCCTTGCGTCATGGCGAACAGTCCTTCGTTGCTCCACGCTACATCACCCAACAACTCGGTGACGAGTTCCGCATCGGTAGTCGAATACTGACGAAGAGTCGCGGATTCCCAGTTTGCTTCGACCACTCCCCCGTAGCGCGCCCAGAATTCTTCGTCGTCGATGACGATCAGACTGGCGAACTCGTAGTTCCCGCTGACGAGGTTCAGACCGAACCCCGTGCACTCCATCCGCAGGCGGCCGGGCTCGTCGAGGAGCCAGCGCATCGGCGCCGAGAGCCTGGTCGGGTGCATTGGGTCCGCGGTCAGCGTGTCGGCGACGGTGTTGTCAGCGTCCGGCCGGCCGAACAACTCCTCTTCCATCTCACGGCGCAAGGTGGCGCCGATCTGGGCTTCTCGCCGTACGTCGGTGAGGGGTTGATGGAACCCCTTCGGGATGACGGCGAGTCGGCGCGTCGCGTTCAGCACGTGCCCGGAACGTTCCTGGACCAACAGCACGTAGTCCGCTTCGCCGCGATAGGGGTCGGCTGGCCGGGCGATGGCCGTTAGCGCCAGGGCTCCACCTGCGCAGAGTCGGCCGCCGACGTCCAAGACCGAGCCGAGGTCGGGCAGGTAGCGATCACGCAAGGGCAGGGACGTCGTATCGCGGGCGGCGAGCGCGTCGAGTAGTTCCCCTTCGAGCAGGTCCATCGTCAGGGCGTAGTGGACGAAGTGGTCCACGCCGAACGAGCCGCCGAGGTGGCGTTCATGGATGTCCGTGCTCAGCAGTCGGTAGAGCGGGGCGTTCATGAGCCGCGTGTTCATGGCCACCGTCTCGGCCAGCCGCTGAACCGCGGCATTCGTCGCGTGCTCGTCGAGGACCAGCGGCGGTCCCGGCCGGGCGCTCGCGACTGTGAGCCCGTCGTGCGGCGGGCGCAGTTCGCAAGCGAGGTCGAGCCAATCGGCGCAGGTCACGATGCTGGTGTTCACGGCGTGGTCACCACAGCTACCGGTATACAGGCCATGATCGCCGTGGGTCCGGCCGTAGTACTCGGCGAGCGCATCAGCCACGGCGCGTTGACCGACCCACGCACGACGTGTGGCCCGGTCGTACGACTCCTGCGCGTCGACGCGTGCGGCTTGCTCGGCGACAGCGCGGCGCGCAGCTCCAGGCCTGCGGTAGGCGTGCTGGTCGAGCCATTCGAGAGCCGCGCCGATGTGGGGGTCCGCGGCGAGCCGTCGGTCAGCCTCCCTCGTGTCCGGCCTCGTGTGAGCGGCCGGGGCCTCGCCGGTCAGCTCCGCGAAGCGGATGCGCTCGGCCTCCGACGCCCTCTCATGAGCAGCGTCGAGAACCTGTTGCATCTCCGACTGCGGCCGGAGGTCCGGTTTCTTGTGCCACGACGCGACCGTGCGCGCGCTGATTCCGAGGTGTTCGGCGAACCGCTCCTGACTCAGACGCAATGCCGACTGCAATGCGACCGCTGATCGCCCGGTCCATCCGCCTAACCGGCTCATCGCGGCCCCGAAACGCTCTTGTGCAGCGGATATGCAGTGGTTGTGCACTGCTTCTGCGGTGGATGTACATGGGACCGGACGCCGTTTCGGCCTTGAATTCTAGGTATGAAAATCACCTGGTTCACCAGCCCGAATCACCCGCCACTAGCGCTTGGGTTTCACATGCTCGACCACGGTCGCGAGGCTCGTTTGGACGTCCTCCAGCCGGTCGGTGATCTCGGCCAGGCGCTGTTCGAGTGCGTCCAGCCTGGACCACAGTTCGTGACCGTCGTCGGCGGGCTCGTCCGGGTGCGGCGGCGTGCGGTTCTGCAGCACGGCCAACAGATGTTGGGGATGCCACCCCAGCGTTGTCGACAGCGCTTCGAGCGTCCGTGCACTCCGGCGGCGCTCCACCGTGTGGTGCTGGAGCTCGCGCACGATCGCCTGCGACACGTGCGACCGCTCGGCCAGCTCGCGTTGTCGCCAGCCGAGTTCGTTCACGCGCATGTTGATCGCCTTGGCGACTGCCGCCCAGTCCTCCGTCACGTATTCCTCCGCGCTCCGCCTCAGCGCCGAGATTAGCGGTTCGTCGAGCTTTCTCCGCGCCGCATAGCGCATTGCCTGCGGCGCGTCGGACAAACACGTCCGACCAAGAGCTGAAATCAACAACATAGTCTTGAAATCATCAGATTGGTTCTCTCATGAACGCCAAAACGACCTTTCACACCATTCCCGAGTCCGCGTGGATTCTCGGCGTCTCCCGCAACACCGTCAGCAGGGCGATCCGGACTGGCGCGCTCCGCGCCACCCTGTGCCGCTCCGGTCTGCGCGTCTCGTCCGTCGAGCTGGCCAAGACGCTTCAGGACGGAGGTGCGGCATGGAAGCCGACGACCTCTGGCTGATCGGCATCGCTTGGCGGCTGGACCGCCTGCGGTGGGCGCCTACTGATGTTCTGCGCGATGCCGTGACGAGCGATGGAGCTTGTATGACGCCGTCAGAGGCCGGTCCGCCGGACGCTCGCGATGACCGGGAGTTCGCCAAGCTGCTGTGCGGCGGCTGCCCGGTCCAGGACGAGTGCCTCGAACTGGAGCTTCGGACGGCCGGCGTCCAGACGGTCGGCGTCTGGGGCGCGATGTCCGACGACGACCGGCGGGCGCTGCACCCGCACTGGCTGCGACGTGGCGAGCGAGGTGCGCGATGAACGGACTCACCGTGACACCCACTCAGATCCTCGCCGGTGTCGGTGTGCTGATCGTCCTGTTCTGGGTCTGGCGGGCCGGTGCTCGCCGGGCAAAGGCCGCCGCCGAAGCTGCTCGGAGCGGCGCCCGGCTCGTGTCGCTGGTCGGGCGGGTGCTGTTCAACGCCGGGCTGATCGTCGCCGTCCAGTGGGTGGTGATCGCTCACCCGGGCAGCCCGTGGCTGCTGCTCGCCGTGCTCGGGTTGCCGGCGCTGTTCGCGTCCTATGCGCTCACCCGAGCCATGACGGTTACCACTGTCGACACCTCGAAGCGGGGTGGTCGGCGATGAACCGGGCGCAACGACTAGCACAGGACGCGGCCGAAGCCGCAGAGGTGCGCGCCTACCAGACGGATCCGGACGTCGTGGCGCTGCGGATCGAGCGTGTGCGACGGCAAGTCGACTGGATGTGCTGGTCCGGGATCGTCCTCGGGCTGGCATTCACGATGACCAACGTCCAGGGCTTCGCGTCGGCCGGTACCCGGCCGGGGTCGCTACCGTGGCTGGCCGCGTGGGTGCTGGACCCGACCGTCTCCCTCGTCCTGCTGGCGATCCTGCGGGCGGAGCAGGTCACCGCGCGGTACCAGGTCAAGACGGGCGCGTGGGTGCGGCGAGCGAAGTGGTTCACGCTCGCGGCTACCTACGTCATGAACACCTGGACGTCGTTCGCGGCCGGGGAGGCTGCCTCGATCGTGCTGCATTCTGTGCCGCCGCTCGTCGTGTTCGTCGCCGTCGAGGCGATTACCGACCTGCGGGACAAGCTGACCGATGCCGTGCTGGTCGCTGCTGAACGGCGTCCGGTTCTGCAGGAGGCCGGCGGGCGACGCGTGCTGTTCGCCGACTACCTCGCTCTAGCTCGGGAGATCTGGACGCCGGGCGTCGAGATCACGCCGGCGTGGGTGCGGCGGGCAACCGGGTGCTCACGTGGCCTGTCGCCCCGGCTGGCGCGGGCGCTGCGGGCGGAGGTGGGCCATGACTGACTCGTTGCCGGTCAAGGCCGATCATGTGCTCGACGGCGAGCTGATCGACGACACGTTGCCGAAGCCGCGCCCGCGCGCACCGAAGAGGAATCGCTTCGTGTTGTGGTGGCTGCACTCGCCGCGAGTTCCGTTGTGGCTGAAGAGTAAGCCGCAGGCGAGGCAGGCGCTCAAGGATGCCGTGGTGTGGCTGGTGCTGTCGCCGTTGCGGTTCCTCGGTGCCGTGGTGCGCGGTGTTGTGGTCGGCGCGCGGTGGTGGCGCGGTTGGGTGACTGTCCGGGACTACCGGACGGCGGCCGAGGAGTCGGAGAAGCTTGCCGACAAGTTCACCGAGATTCGGGCGCTGACGTTGTTCCGGTGGAAGGTGACCGGTGCCGTCGTGGTCGTGACGGCTGTTGCGGTTGCCATCGTCGATCTCGTGTACGGAGCCGATCCTTTGTGGATCGGCGGAGCTGCTGCCTCAGTGGCGCTCGCGATCCTCGGGCGCAAGAAGGACGGCAGTCCCGGGCGCAAGCCAGCACTCGCCGGTCCTCGCACGTTGACGTGGACGATGGACCCGCAGGTCCTGGTGGACGCGTTCCGCGACGCGAAGCTAATCGGCAAGGACGAGACGCTGCGGCTCGTCGAACGTGCGACGCGTGTCGGAGACGGCTGGGCGGTCACCGTCGATCTCCCCGCCACTCGCAAGGCGGCCGACGTGGTCAAGAACCGCGACGCGCTCGCGTCGGCACTTGCCGTCGATGAGGTACAGCTCATCGTGGAGCGCGTCCGCGGCAATGGCGGACACGCCGGACGGGTATCGATGTGGGTAGCCGACGAAGACCCGTACAGCTCGCCACCGTTGCGGACGCCGCTGCTCGGCATGACGCAGTGGGACGCATGGCGGCCGATCCCGTTCGGACGGGACGCGCGAGACCGGCGGATCGACCTTCCGCTGGTGTGGACATCGCTGCTGGTGGGTGCGATTCCGCGGCAGGGCAAGACGTTTGCCGCCCGGCTCGCGGCGGCTGGACTCATCCTGGACGCGTGGGTGCGGCTGTACGTCGCGGACTTCAAAGCCGGGAAGGATTGGGACGCGGCCGGCCTGGTGGCTCACCGCTTCATGTCCGGCGACGAACCCGAACACGTTCTGGCGCTCGTCGACTGGCTGATCGAGCTGGTCGGCGAGGTACAGACGCGGTTCCGGCGGATGCGCGACCTCGACGACCTGACGTGCCCGGAGTCGAAGGTCACGCCGGAGATGTCCCGCGACAAGGCGCTGGACATGCCCATTACGGCGATCTTCATCGATGAGGTCCAGGTTCCCTTGGAAGACCGCACACCGGTTGACGTTCAAGGAAAGAAACTTCCTGCGGGTGAGTACGTCGGCGAGCTGCTGACCTGGCTGGCGAAGAAGGGACCGGCCGCCGGGATCGTGCTCGTTCTCGCCACGCAGCGGCCGGACTCGAAGACGATCCCGTCCGGTCTGCGGGCGGTGCTCGGGTCGCGGTTCGCCCTGCGGGTGATGGACTGGCGCGACTCGAACATCGTGCTCGGCGAGCAGATGAACACACGAGGCTTCGACTCCTCGCGGCTGCTGCCCTCCCACAAGGGCGTCGGCATCCTACGGCCGGACGGCGACACGGCGGCCGGAGCCGATGTGCTGGCTATGACAGTCCGGACCTACTACATGCCGAACGAGGACTGGCGGACCATCTGTGAGCAAGGCCGGACCCTGCGCGAGGCGGCCGGAACGCTGACCGGGCACGCGGCCGGGCAGGACACGACACCAGTGCTCGACCACGCTGCGGCGGTCAAGGCAATCGGTGCAGGTCAACCCCTTGACACGGTTCAGCTGCCTGAGCTGCTCGCATCGCTTGTCGAGTACCTGGGCGACGACCTGGGCCCGGACGGCCGGGAGTTCGTGCCCACGGCCGAGCTGCTGGACGCCTTGGAGATCGACCGGAAGGCCTTCGCACAGGAGATGACCGACCTGGGATGCCGGCCGACGCGAGACCGTGTGACCGGCGAAGATGGCGAGATACGGCAGGTCCGCGGGTATTTGACGGCTGAAATCAGGAGCGCCATCGGCCGCGCGACCGCCAGCACCGGAGCGGCAGACGAGGACGAAGAGCCATGAGTGCCGCTCGTTCCGGAGAGCCGCCGATCCGGGTTATCCTACCTGCGGGATTACCCGAGCTGACGCCTGCTGTCGCGCGTGCACTGCTGGCCGTTCTGATCGAGGTTACTGAGGTGCCGGTGCTGGACGTGCCGGCGGAGGAGGTGAACCATGACAGCTGAAATCATCAGCGACCCGTGGGCAACGCTGGACGACCTTCTTGGACTTGAGGTCGCCGACGTGGCGGACGACGGGATCGGGACGTTGGCGGCCTACGGCCGGTGCTCGACCGAGGACAACCAGGACCCGGAGACGTCGCGCGGCTGGCAGTTCGGGAACGCGCGTAGTTCGTTGAGCCGCTCGGCGGGCAGATCGTGGCGGAGTTCTTCGACGTCGGGCAGTCACGGTCCGTCCCGTGGGAACGGCGAACCGACGGCGCGCGTCTGCTCGCCGAGTTGAAGAACCCGCGCCGTGGATGGGATGCGATCGTCGTCGGCGAGGGCACACGGTGTTGGTTCGGCAACCAGTTCTCGCTCATCGCGCCGAAGTTCGCGGCGTACGGCGTGGATCTGTGGGTCCCAGAACTGGGCGGCAAGTACGACGCGCGGAACCCGTCGCACAAGATGCTGATGAGCGTGCTCGGCGGGATGAGCGAGTCCGAGCGGCAGCACGTTCAGGCTCGCGTCCGTGCGGCAATGGACGCGCAGGTGATCAACGAAGGACGGCACCAGGGTGGCCGGGCGCCGTACGGCTATGTGGTCGTCGACAGCGGTCCGCACCCGAACCCGCGAAAAGCTGCGGAAGGGTTCAAGCTGCGGGTGCTGGCGCTCGACGAGACGACGGTGGACGTAGTCCGCCGGATCTTCGCCGAGTACCTGGACGGCAACGGCGATCGAGCGATCGCCAACCTGCTCAACCGGGACGGCATTCCCTGTCCCTCCGCGCATCGGCCGGACCAGAACCGGCACCGGCTCGCGGACGGCTGGCAAGGCAGTTCGGTGCGGGCGATCCTGGACAACCCGCGATACACCGGCTACGCGATCTTCGGGCGTTGGACGAAACATGAGACGTTGCTCGACCCGGAAGACGTCGCCGCGGGCCACGTGGTGCGGTTCAAGCGCGCGGCGCCGGACCGGATCGTACGGTCGCGCGAACAGGCGCATCCGGCGATCGTGTCCGTGGAGACCTTCACGCAGGTACAGCTTTTGCGTCGGTCGAAGTCGGCGGGCGGATTGAAGACGGCGCGCAAGGCCGAGCGAGGCGCCCGGAAGACCGCGCGGTCTTACCTCCTGCGCGGACTGGTCCGATGTGGAATCTGCGGCCGAAAGATGCAAGGCGCCACGATCCGGAATGGCGCCTACTACCGCTGTACTTCGCGGACCATGGCGCCCGGCTCACTGACGCTGGCGGATCATCCGAAGACGGTCAACTTGCGCGAAGGCGTGGTCGTCGAGGCGCTCAGCGGATGGCTTCACGAACTGTTCCACCCGGACAACCGCGACCGGACGGCGGCCGCGCTACTCGGGTCGGACGGCAATCAGGCCGGCGGTGGTGCGTTGGACGCGGTGAGAAACAGGCTGGCGGACGCGGAGGCAAGGCTTCAGCGGTATCAGGCCGCCATCGCGGCCGGAGTGGAGCCCGAAGCACTCGTCGACCCGATCAACCAGGCACAGGCCGAACGAGCCACCGCGAAAGCACAGATCGAGAGTCTTCCGGCAGGCACGAGCGTGTCGACAGCTGAGGTCTACGCGAGGATTGATCAGCTCGGCGATGTCTGCGGAACGTTGGCCGATGGAACCACGGCTGGCCTGAGCCGCCTGTACCGCGCGTTGAACCTGGAGCTACGCTACGAACCAAAAGAGCTGGCCGTCTATGCGACGACCAGCCCGGGTGTAGATAGTGTGTGTGTCCGAGGGGGGACTTGAACCCCCACGCCCGTTAAGGGCACTAGCACCTCAAGCTAGCGCGTCTGCCATTCCGCCACTCGGACCTGCTGAAGAAAGAGTATACGGCCACCCCGGGCCCTCGTTCAGGGGGGTGTCCATCCCAGCCTCGCAGGCGTCTGGCATGATCGACGGGTTTCGACCCTCTGCATCGATCCAGAGGTTCTTCAGCCGGCGCGAAGAGCTGCGAAACGCGGTTGCTTCCATGGTTTACAAGACCGCCGTCGCTTCCTAGGATTCGCCGGGCAAGCCAGCGCGTTCGAGCGCCCTCGCGGAGTGGAGGTTGCGGTATGGCGCGCGTCGGCCGGCCCGATGATGAGTTTTCCGTTGACGAGCTTCTTCGGGAAACCGGGGCCATGCCTCGGTCGCTCGAGGCCTACGTCCCCATCACGCGGGCCCGGGAAGACGACACCGATGAGGGCTACCGGGAGCGGCTCGAGCAGCGGGCGCGGGAAGCCGCCGCTGCTCAGCAGCGTGCCGGGCGGCGGATTCGGTGGGTCTCGGCTCTCTGTGGGGCCATTGTGGTCATCGGGAGCCTCGTGATCATCACCGTCACCTCCGAGAGCTCGCCCGGGCGGCAAGCCGCCGTGGCTGCTGATCCGCTGGCTCCCGCCACCACCTCACGGACGGTCACCACCGCCGCATCGAGCCCCACGCCGGTGCCCACCGTGATCCGGCAGACCTCGAGCGCTCCCGCGTCGACGGCGCCCAAGACGACGGCCGGCTCCACCAGCCCGACGCAGGCTCCTCCCCCGCCGCCGCCCGCTCCGGTTGCCTCGTGCTCTGTGCGCTACGACATCACCGACCAGTGGCCCAACGGCTTCACCGCCAACGTCTACGTCACCAACACCGGCAACCAGACGCTCAACCCCTGGACCGCCACCTGGAACTTCACCGCCGGGCAGCAGGTCACGCACAGCTGGAACGGCGACTTCTCCCAGAGCGGTTCGCGAGTCACCATGAAAGCGGTTTCCTACAACCTCAGCATGGCTCCGGGCACGACCATCGACATCGGCTTCAACGGCTCCTTCAGCCGCGACAACCCCGCCGCCGTCGGCTTCACCCTCAACGGCGCCCGCTGCAAGACGAGCTAGCGAGCGCAGGACGGCGGTCGGGCGAGCTCAGCGATCTCCGAAAAAGCTTTCGAAGAACGAGCATTGATCAACCGAAGAATTCCTCTTTAAAGTTGCCTTTACCAAGATATTGGCAACCGAAAGGAATTCCTCATGGGCAAAGCAGCCCGCGCCTTCACCGCCCTCGCCCTCGCCGCCGGCGCGACCCTGGCCGCGGCGCCGGCCGCGCTGGCCGGCCCGACCAACCACTTCGTCCTGTTCAGCAACCGGTCCGCCTTCGTCATGCGGGCCTGCTACACCGCGACCGACGCGCAGGGCCGGCAGCTCGCGCACGACTGCGACCAGGTGGCGGCCGCGCAGAAGTCCACCTTCTGGGTGCCCAACGCGGCCTCGAAGACGCGCGTGACGGTGTCCGACCGGGGCACCCAGATGTTCGGCCGGGACCAGCCCAACAACCGGGACCTGTGCATCCGGGCCTCCGCCTCGGGCTCGGTGCACGAGGCCACCGACCAGCCCTGCAACTCCAACTGACGCCGGTCCCGCCGGTCAGACCGTGTCTTCCGGACGGCGGCGGCCCAGCGTCGCCTCCGGGTGCTCGGTGCGGCGGTCGGAATCGCGCAGGACCTCGCGGGCCTGGCCCTCGGGGTCTGCGCTTTCGACGGCCTGCTCTTCGGGCAGCAGCTCGGCCCGGGTTTCGGTCCGGTCAGGGGTGTCGTCCATGGTTCGCGAGTACCCGGTCCGGACCGATCTCAGACGCTCAGCCAGCCGACGGCCAGCGAGAGCACCAAGCCGGCCACCATCAGCACGAGCACGCCGGTGAGGACCAGCCACAGCACCGGCATCGCCTTGGACGGCATCGGCTGCGGGTGCGACAGCCCCGACGTCTGGGCGGAGTCGGGTGGCGTGCTGCCCGGGGGCACGCCACCCCCGGCTTCGAGGTCCGGGGTCCGGTGGGGATCCGGATCCGGGGGTTCGGCGGTCATGGCGGCACCGTCCTTCCGTCGCTCCCGCCGCGGGTGCCCGGCCGGGGACCGGGCAAACCCGCTCACTCCCGGGAGCGGCGGTTGCCGGCGGCGTCGCGGCGCAGCCGGGCGGCCTGGGCCGAAATCTCGCCGAGTTGTTCGGCGAGGCCGGCGTGCGCGCCGGTCAGGTGCGGCTGCGCGGCGGCCAGCGGCGGGAGCAGCGTCGCCGGGTCGTCGTCGCCGAGGGCCACCCCGAGCCGGTCGGCGCTCTCCTGCGCGGCCGGCCCCAGTCCGTCGAGCGCGCTGACGCGGCCGGCGAGCTGGCGCAGGATCGCGGAGTTGCGGCGGGCCCAGTCGGCGACGGCCCGGTCGCCCGCGCGCCGGTCGCGTTCCGCGTCGACCCGCGCTTCGCCCGTCTTCTCGCCGGTGTGCGACGGCCGCAGCCGCAGGTAACGCCGTTCCGCGGCCTGACGGCTCGCGACGCCCAGTGCGGGGGCGAGCGCCACCCAGCTGGCGCCGGTCGCCCGGGCCGCGGTGATCAGCTCCGGCTCCCAGTTCGCGAGTTCGTCCCGCAACAGCCGGAGGCCGGACAGCGCAGCCAGCACCTGGTCCTGGTCCACAGCCCCGGCCCGGGCGGCCGTGACCACCTCCTGGATCCGGCGCAGCGCGCCGGCGGGATCGATTCCGTCCATCATGTCATCCTTTCGACGACCCATATCTTGTCATCGTTTTGACGACATGCTAGAACAGGTGCGCGTGTTGACACCAGAGTCGACGAGTTCCCAGGAGGTGGATCCCGATGTTGATGCGCACCGACCCGTTCCGCGACCTCGACCGGTTCGCCCAGCAGGTCTTCGGCGCCGGCACCTGGTCGAAACCGGCCGCGATGCCGATGGACGCCTACCGCGCCGGCGACGAGTTCGTGGTGTGCTTCGACCTCCCCGGTGTCGATCCCGGCGCCGTCGAGCTGGACGTCGAGCGCAACGTCCTCACGGTCAAGGCCGAACGACGGCCCCTGCCGACCGGTGACGACGTCCGGATGCAGGTCTCCGAACGGCGGCTCGGCGTGTTCTCCCGCCGGCTGTTCCTCGGCGACACCCTGGACACCGACCGCATCACCGCGAACTACGACGCCGGGGTGCTGACCGTCCGCATCCCGGTCGCCGAGAAGGCGAAGCCGCGCCGCATCGAGATCGACGGCGTCGGCGACCAGCGCCGAATCAAGGCCTGACTCCCGATCGAAGCGGGGGCCGGGCACCAGCCCGGCCCCCGCGTCCACCGCGCCGAGGAGGGGTTTGCGGTGACTGTCATTCCTTCGAGGCACGGAGTGACCCCGTTGCTGGAGGAACTGCTCGCCCGGATCGCGGCCGACGTGCCGGGCGCCCTCGGCGCGGCGGTGTCCGTGCACCACCACGGCGGGCCCCTGCACGTGGCCGCCGCCCAGGGCCTCTCCGCGGTCTTCGTCCCGGCCCAGCTGAACGGGTTCGACGGCCCGGTCCCGACCGCCGGCCGCACCGGCGAGCCGGTGGTGACCGCGGACGTCTACGCCGACGACCGCTGGCCCTTCCTGACGTTGAGCGGCCTGCTGGAACACGACCCCGGCCTCGCCGCGGACTGGCCGCGACTGCGCGGGGTCGCCGCCCTCCCTTCGGTGTGGGACGCCGAAGGGACGCTGGTCCTGTCGGTGCTCCTCGACCGCGCGGCCACCGAAGAGACGCTGGACGTGCTGCGACGCCACGAGCGGCTCACCGCGATGGCGCTGGTCGTCGCCGAAGCGGCCTCGCCGGACCGGACCGGCCAGATGCTGGACCTCCTGCAGTCGCGAGCCGCGCTGGAGGAGGCCAAGGGCATCGTCATCGCCCTGCGCCGCTGCGACCCCGACGAGGCCTGGAACACCCTGCGGCGGGCGAGCCAGGAGTCCAACGTCAAGGTGCGCGAACTCGCCGTCGCGCTGGTGGAACTGCTGGCCGGCGCGCCGGCACCCCAGCCGGGCGGCGAGCGGACGATCACCCCGGGCTCGGCCGCCCGCCGCGCGGCCCGGCAGCTGCTGCGCGCCCTGGAAGAGCCCGGTCGCTGACTCAGGACCGTTCGACGCGGAAGACCGCGATGCGCTCGGCGGCCGCCGCGACGGCGTCCGGCGTCGGCGCGTCCGCCAGCCCGGTCGTGACGAACCGCTTCCCCACGCTCGCCGGGCTCGTCTCGACGAGCCGGCGCAGGACCGCTCGCCGCTCCTCGACCGGCAGCTCGGCCAGCCGCGCGGCCGACGAGCGGCGGCCGCGGGTGAGCGTCACCTCGCCCGCGGCGCGCACGTTCGCCACCCAGGCCGCCTTCGGATAGGCCTGGACGACGTAGTGGTGCCCGTCGATGGGGTTGACGGCGATCGGGAACGTGCGCGGCACCCCGGTCCGCCGTCCGGGCACGGTGAGCAGCTGCATCGGGCCGAAGGCGACGCCGAGCCGCTGCAGCCCGACCACGATCTTGTTGCCGGTGTTGACCATCCGGCGGTAGCTCTGCGCTGTTGTCATGCCTCGACAGTACACGAACTAGTACGTAACTCGTATTATCTGACTCTCGTATTTAGTCGCGTTCGGGTCCGGGCTTCGGCTCCGGCGGCAGCGGGTCCGGCACGGGCACTTCGCCGGGTTCCGGGAGCGGCCGGTCCGGCGGCGGGTCCGCCTCCGGGACGAGCGGTTCGGGCGGGATCGGCGGTGCGGTCATCGGTCTTCCCTCCGCCAGGCTGCGCCACCCGCGGTTCGGGCGGCGATCACCTCGGGGGCTACCCGCTTCGGTTGACCCTGACACCGTGTCAGGCGTTATCCCGGACCGATGACGCCTTTCCGCACCGCCACCGAGGTCGCCGCCGGGATCCGCCGCGGCGAGCTCTCGGCGCGCGACCTGACCGAGCGGCTCTTCGCCCGCATCGACGCCTCGGCCGTCAACGCCGTCGTCGCGACCTGCCGCGACTCCGCGCTGGCGGCCGCCGCGGAGGCCGATCGGGCGGTGGCACGCGGCGACGACGCCGGGCCGCTGCACGGCGTCCCGATGACGGTCAAGGACGCCTTCGCCGTGCAAGGACTGCCGACGACGTGGGGTGAGCCGGCGTTCGCCGGCTGCGTGGCGGACGAGGACGCGGCGGTGGTGAAACGGCTGCGGGCCGCGGGGGCGATCGTCGTGGGCAAGTCGAACGTGCACCACCTGCTCGCGGACTTCGGCCGGACCGAGAACCCGCTCCACGGGCGGACGCTGAACCCGCGGGACCACGCCGTGACGCCGGGCGGTTCGAGCGGCGGCGCGGCGGCCGCGCTCGCCGACGGCCTGACCTACCTCGAATACGGCTCCGACCTGGCCGGGTCGATCCGGATCCCGGCCGCGTACTGCGGTGTCCACGGCCTCAAGCCCACCCCGGGCACGGTGCCGCTGCGCGGGTTCCAGCCGCCGGGACCACCCGCGCCGCTCGCCCGGGAATTCCCTGCGGTGGTCGGTCCCCTGGCCCGGTCGGCGGCCGATCTGCGGCTCGCGCTGCGCGTCACCGGTGGTCCGTTGCGGCCCGCCCGGCAGTCACGGCTCGACGGCTTCCGCGTCGGCGTCGTGCTCGACGATCCGGCCTGCCCGGTGACCGGCGAGGTCGGCGCGGCGCTGTCGGACGCCGTCGACGCACTGGCCCGCGCCGGGGTGCGGATCCGCGCGGGCTGGCCGGCGGACGTCGACCCGGGCGCCCAGGCCGAGGCGTTCGGCTTCCAGGTGGAGCTGTTCTTCGCGAGCCAGGAGGGCCGGGAGCCGGCCGGGACCGCCGAGCAGGAGCAGCGGCGGTGCGCGGCCGGCGCGGCCTGGGCCCGGTACTTCGCCGACGTCGACGTCTTCCTCTGCCCGACGGTGTTCACCACCGCACCCGCCCACGGCGACCGGCACCGCTACGACGACCAGGTGTTCTGGATCGCGCAGGCGTCGCTGCCGGGGCTGCCGGCGGTCAGCGCGCCCGTCGGCGGGGCGCGGCCGGCCGGGCTGCAGGTCGTCGGGCCCGCGCACGAGGACGACACGGCGATCACGTTCGCGGAGCTCGCCGCGGACGTCGTCGGCGGGTTCGTCCCGCCTGGGGAAGGATCGAGCCGTGTTCTCGATCGGTGACTTCGCCCGCCACGGCCGGGTTTCGGTCCGGATGCTGCGCCACTACGACGCGCTCGGGCTGCTGCGCCCGGCCCGCGTCGACCCCGCCACCGGCTACCGCAGCTACACCGCGGGCCAGCTGGCGCGGCTCAACCGGATCGTCGCGCTGAAGGACCTCGGGTTCACCCTCGAGCAGGTGGCCACGCTGCTGGCGGACGAGGTCACGGTCGAGCAGGTGCGCGGCATGCTGGCGCTGCGGCGCGCGGAGCTGGAAGCCGCGCTGGCCGAAGGCGCGGCCCGGCTGGCGCAGGTCGAAGCGCGGCTGCGGACGATCGAGGCGGAAGGCCGGCCACCCGCCCACGACGTCGTCGTCAAGGAGCTGGCCGGGATGCGGGTGGTGGAGCTGACCGGCGTCGCGGCGGGGTTCGCGCCGGAGGCGATCGGGCCGGTCGTGCACCCGCTGTGCGCGGAGCTCGGCCGCCGTCTCGCGCGGGCGGACGTCACCCCGGCCGGACGGCTGACCTGCTACTACGAGCAGCGCGCGGAGGACGAGGTCGTCGTGCACGCCGCGATCCCCGCGTCGGTCGGCTCCGGCGACCTCGACGGCCTGGTGGTGGCCGACCTGCCGCCGGTCCGCGCGGCGACGCTGGTCCACCGCGGCGCGATCGACGGCGTCCTGCCCGCCTGGCAGGCGGTGGTGCGCTGGATCGACGACCACGGCCACCGGTCGGCCGGGCCGCAGCGGGAGGTGTACCTGGACTGCCCGGAGGACCCGGCGGGCTGGGTGACGGAGCTGCAGGAGCCGATCAGTTAGCCCGCGGGTGGTGGGCGTGCTCGCCCGACGGGAGGTCGCGGTCCACGTGCTCCGCGTGGTGCAGGGCCTGGGCGAGGAGGCCGCGGACGTGGTTGTCCGCCGCCGAGTAGTAGACGAACGTGCCTTCGCGACGGCCCTTCACCAGGCCCGCCAGGCGCAGCTTCGCCAGGTGCTGGCTGACCGCCGTCGGGGCCGCTCCGGCCAGTTCGGCCAGGCAGGCCACCGAGGACTCGCCCTGGAGCAGCGCCCACAGCACCTTGATGCGGGTCGGGTCGGCCAGCAGCCGGAACGACTCCGCGGCCAGGTGGACCTGCTCGTCGGTGGGCATGTCGAACTCCGGCAGCGACGCGTGCATGGCGATAACCTTACTACTTGCGTATCTGCGTGCTTGCGCAGATAGACTGGGTCTATGCAGGGACACGGACACGGCCACTCGAAGTGGCGGCCGCACAGCCACGACAGCGCCGATCGCGTCGACCACGCCCTCGAAACCAGCCGGCGTGGGATGCGCGCGCTCGTGTGGTCGTTCGCCGCGCTGTCGGTGACCGCCGTCGCGCAGCTGGTGCTCGTGCTGGTCACCGGCTCGGTGGCGCTGCTGGGCGACACCGTTCACAACTTCGCCGACGCGCTGACCGCCGTCCCGCTCGGCGTCGCGTTCCTGCTCGGCCGCCGCGCCGCGACCCGGCGCTACACCTACGGTCTCGGCCGTGCCGAAGACCTGGCCGGTGTGGTCGTCGTGCTCGTCGTCGCGGCTTCGGCGGCTTTCGCCGGCTACGAATCGGTCTTCCGGCTGCTGCACCCGCAGCCGGTCGCACACCCGTGGGTGGTCGCGGTCGCCGGCGTGATCGGCTTCGCCGGCAACGAACTCGTGGCGCGGTACCGGATCAAGGTGGGCCGCGAGATCGGCTCGGCCGCGCTGGTCGCCGACGGCGTGCACGCCCGCACCGACGGCTTCACGTCGCTGGCGGTCGTCGGCGGCGCCGCGGGCGTCGCGCTCGGCTTCCCCGCGGCGGACCCGATCGTCGGGCTCGTGATCACCGTCGCGATCCTGTTCGTCCTGCGCGACGCGGCGAAGGAGGTGTTCCGGCGCCTGCTGGACGCCGTCGACCCGGCGTCGGTCGAGCTGGCCGAACGGACGGCCCGTGCCGTCGACGGGGTGCTCGGCGCCCGGGACCTGCGGATGCGCTGGATCGGGCACCACCTGCGGGCCGAACTGGCGGTGACGGTGGCGGCGGACCTGACCGTCGAGGCCGCCCACGCGCTGGCCCACGAGGTGGAGCACCGGCTGCTGCACACGATTCCGCGCCTGACCGCGGTGGTGGTCCACACCGAACCGGCCACCGGGGCGGACCGGGCGCACGAGAGCGTCGCCCACCACCACTAGCAGCGGACGGGGTGCTCCGCCGGCTCCGGCTTCGGGCTCAGCACGCCGGCGAACACCGCCGCCAGCACGCACAGCACCACCGGCACCCCGAACGTCACGTTCAACGGCAGCCACCGCGTCAGCCCGCCGATCAGCGCCGGGCCGGCCAGCAGGCCGACGTACCCGAGGCCGACCACGCGGGCCATCAACGCGCCCGACGCCCGGGTGTCCAGGTTGCCCGCCGCCGTGAACAGCTGGGGAACGCCGCCGGAAAGGCCCAGGCCGAACAGCGCCCAGCCCACCAGGGACACCGGCACCCACGGGGCCGCCGCGGCCACCGTCAGGCCCACCGCGGCCAGGGTCGCGCCGTAGCGGACGATCGCCGCCGGGCCGGCCCAGGCCGCGACGCGGTCGGTCAGGAACCGGCCGGTCGTCATCGCCACCGCGAACGCGCCGTACGCCAGCGCCGCGGTCGAGGCCGAGGTGCCGAGCACCTTCTCCATGTGCAGCGCCGCCCAGTCGTTCGCGACGCCCTCCGACAGCATCAACGCGAGCGCCAGCAGGCCCAGCAGCCAGACCGTGCGGCCCGGGGTCCGGCGCGCGACGACCGGCTCGGCCCGGTCGGCAGCGGTGACGGCGGCAGGAGCTTCAGCCGGCTCCATCAGGAACCGCGCCGACACCACGGAAAGCGTCACGCACACCAGGCCGGTGCCCGTCAGGGTGACCGCGGTGGGCACGCCCGCGCCGAGCGTCGCCGCGCCGATGACCGCGGCGATCGCGCCGCCGATCGACCACATCGCGTGGAAGGCCGCCATGATCGGACGCGGGTAGGCCCGTTCCACGACGACCGCGTGGGAGTTCATCCCGACGTCGATCGCGCCGTTGCCGAAGCCGAAGAAGACCAGCGACAGGCCCAGCGCCCACCAGGAGTTCGCGTACCCGGGCCCGCACACCGCGAGGCCCATCAGGATCCCGGCGGCCGGCACCAGCCGCCGGTGCCCGAGCCGGTCGACGAGCGGGCCGGCCACCTGCATGCCGGCGAACGCGGCGCCGCCGAGCACCAGCAGCAGCGCGCCCAGGGTGCTGTGCGAGATGCCCGTCGCGCGCTCGATGTTCGGGATGTGCACCACCCACATGCCCATCGCGAACCCGTTGAGGCCGAAGAACATGAAGGTCGCGAACCGGGCGGCGCGCGGGTGGGGCGGGGCGGTCATCGGCTCTCCAGGGGGACGGCGACGTGCACGAGCACGCCGCGCTCGGCCAGCGCGGCACGCTGGTCCTCGGGCGCCGCGGGATCGGTGATCACCACGTCGGCGCGGTCGGCGGGACAGATGCGGGCGAGCGCAGCCCGGCCCCACTTGGCGCCGTCGGCGAGCACGATCGCCCGGGCCGCGACGTCGAGGGCGGCCTGCTTGACCTCGGCGTCGCCCAGGTCGAAGGCGGTGAGCCCGGAGTCGAGGCCCACCGCGCACGGGCTGATCACGGCGACGTCGAACCGCAGGGCCCGCAGCGACGCCAGCGTCAGGGGTCCCACCAGGGCCTGCTCCCCCGGCCGCGGTTCACCGCCGGGCAGCAGCAGCCGGACGTCCGGGTCGTCGGCCAGCTCACGGACCGCGTGCAGGGACAGCGGCATCACGGTGACCGGGCGCCCGCGCAGCAGCCGCGCCAGCTCCAGCGCCGTCGTGCCGCTGTCGAGGACGACCGTTTCGCCGTCGCGGATCAGCTCCGCCGCCGCGGCGGCAATGGCCCGTTTCGCCGCCATCGCGGCCGTCGCGCGGACCGCGAACGGCGGTTCGACCCCCGACGGCGACGCCGGGACCGCGCCACCGTGCACCCGGCGCAGCACGCCCCGGGAAGCCAGGTGGTCGAGGTCGCGGCGGACGGTCATCTCCGACGCCCCGGTCGCTTCGGCCAGCTCGGCGACGCCCACCTGGTCGACGTCCCGCAGCCGCTCCACGATCACCCGTTGCCGTTCCGCGCTCTTCACACCGCGATGCTCGCAAGCGGCCCGCGTTCGCACAACCGGTTTGTTCGTTCGCTCACGCGACTTGTGCGATCGGCCGCTGCGGCATGATGGGGCCGTGCACGCCGCCGAGACCACCGCGACCCCGTGACCGGGGGCTACCTGAAGGGCCGGATCCGCCGTGAGGACATCATCACGGCGGCGGCCGCGGCCTACGGCGAACTCGGCTACCACGGCTCGTCGCTGCGGGAGATCGCCAAGCGCGTCGGGATTTCGCACGCCGGCCTCCTCTACTACTTCCCCACCAAGGAAGCCCTGCTCGCCGCCGTGCTCGAACGCCGGGACGCCGAGGACTCCGAGCGCGAGCAGCTGACCGTGCCGCCCGGGCTCGAGGTCCTCCGCCACTTCGTCGCGCTCGCCGAGCACAACGTCCGCCACCCCGGGATCGTCGACCTCTACTCCCGGCTCGCCGCCGAAGCGGTCGCCCCGGACCACCCGGCGCACGAGTACTTCCTGCGCCACTACCGGGCCGCGCGCGACGGCGTCCACGAGTCGTTCGAAGCCCTCTCGGCCCGCGGTGAACTGCGCGACGGCGTCGAGCCCGCGCTGGCGGCGCTGACGTTCATCGCGCTGATGGACGGCCTGCAGGTGCAGTGGCTGACCGTCCCGGGCGACGTCGACCTGGTCGGCTCGCTGCGTTTCTACCTGCAGAACCTGCTCACCGTCCCGCTCTAGAGGGTTTCCGCGTACGGGTCCCACCCCGCCGGCAGCAGCGGCGGGACGTCGATGGTGCTCGCGACCTCCACGCTCTGCCCGCGCGCCATGGATTCGTCGATGGCCAGCATCGTGTCGAGGACGTGGTAGGCCAGCTCGCCGGACGCGCGTTCCGGCACCCCGGCCCGGATCGCCCGCGCGAGTTCGAGCGCACCGGTGCCGCGCGAGGCCGCATGTCCTTGCGGCGCCAGCTCTTCCGGCTCGTCGCGGCCGAGCAGGTGCAGCCGGGTCGGCTCGTCGAACCGGTTGGGGTCCGGCAGCACGGCGGTGCCGAGCGTGCCGGTCAGCTCGGCCAGCGCGGGCCGCCGGAGCGCCGAGTCGAAGCTCAGGACCAGCTGGGCCGACGCACTTTCGAACTCGACGAGCGCGGTGACCGTGGTCGCCACCGAAACCGGGAACTCCGTGCCCGCCCGCGGCCCGGTCGCGACGACCCGGGTGTCGCGTGCCCGCCCGCCGGCCCCGGTGACGCGCCGGACCGGGCCGAGCAGGTGCACCAGCATCGTCAGGTAGTACGGCCCCATGTCGAGCAGCGGCCCGCCGCCGGGCTGGAAGTAGAACTCCGGCGCCGGGTGCCACAGTTCCGGGCCCGGCACCTGGAACAACGCCAACGCGGTCAGCGGACGGCCGATCCGGCCGGAGTCGACGGCGTGGCGCGCGGTCTGCAGCGCGGCGCCGAGCACCGTGTCGGGGGCGCTCGCCACGCGCAGGTTCTTCTCCCGTGCGCGATCGAGGAGCTTGCGGCCGGTTTGGCGGTCCAGCGCGAGGGGCTTCTCCGTCCACACGTGCTTGCCCGCTTCGAGCGCGGCGAGCGAGACTTCGACGTGCGCGGCCGGAATGGTCAGGTTGACGACCAGCTCGACGTCCGGGTCGTCCAGCAGCTCGGCCACCGTGCCCGAACGCGGCACGCCGTGCTCGGCCGCGCGCGCCGCCGCCCGCGCGGTGTCGAGGTCGGCGACCCGCACCACGCGGACGTCCGGGAACGCGGTGAGGTTCTCGAGGTAGGTACCGCTGATGACGCCGGTGCCGATGATGCCGACGCCGACCGGCCCGCCGGTCACCGGTTCGCGCCGGTCAGGAAGGCGTGGCTGGCGGCGAGGGCCTCGAAGAGGTCACCGTCGAACGCGTCGAACTCGACCACGCGCAGCGCGTCCGGCGCGGCGGCGAGGACCTCGGCGAGCGGCACCCGGCCCTGGCCGGCCGGGACCTGGCCGGTGGCGTCGGTGGCGAGCCCGCCGTCCTTGACGTGGATGGCCCGCACGCGGTCGCCGAGCCGGCGCAGCAGGGCGGGCGCGTCCTCGCCGCCCGCGGTGGCCCAGTACGTGTCGACTTCGAGCGCGACCGCCGGGTCGAGCTGGTCGGCGAACACCTCGAAGGCGCTGCGGCCGTCGATCCGGGATTCCAGTTCCCACCAGTGGTTGTGGTAGCCGACGGCGACGCCGTGCTCGGCCGCGATCTTCGCGGCGGCGTTGAGCCCGTCGGCCGTGGCCGCGATGTCGGCGGGGTCCTGCCACCGCTCGGCCGGGACGTACGGGTCGATCACCAGGCCTATGCCCAGCTCGGCCGCGGCGGCGAAGACGGCCGGCTGGTCGGCGCCGAGCAGCTGCGCGTGCGCGGTCGGGGCGGTCAGGCCGTTGGCGGGCAGCCCGGCCCGCAGCGCCTGGGCGTTTTCGAGGACGCCGTACGGCTCGACCTGGGTGAAGCCGATCGCGGCGAGCCGCCGCAGGGTGTCGGCGGGGTCGGCCGCGAAGGCGTCGCGGACCGAATACAGCTGCACGGAAGGCACGCTCGTCACCGGCTCCTCCACTTCCCCGTGGCGGCCGTCCGCCGCGGCTCCCTCAATTTCTACCATCTGGTCAAAATTGCCACCAGGAGTTTCCCGGCGGGTCCACCGGACGGCGGCATGCGGACCCTCCGTGCCTCGGCTCACGCCAACGGGTGTTTTGGCTGCCCCCGAATGGGGCAGTAACGCCAAGAGCAGCCAGCCAGAGCCGATCCGGGAGGTGCCGGCAGTGGACAGGACAGGGGACGAAAGGGACACCGCGGCCGCCGTCGGGCGCCCGGGCTCCCGTCGCGACCTGACGGACCTGTCCGAGGCCGCACGCGACCTCGACCGGCGGATCGACCAGCACCTCGAGCGGCTGCGCCGCGAACGCTCCCAGCGTGCGGCCGACATCCCCGACCAGCGGCTCCGCCCCAGCGGCTGAACACCGCACCTCGGGGTTCACCGCGGGAACGCGACCTATTACTCTGGGTGGCCCAACGCCGCCCGCCAACGCCGCACTCCACACAGTCCTGCGAGGTCGCCATGTCCGACACGCCGTCCGCGCTGTCTCCGAGCCAGACTCCGGTGGGGGTCGACCCCGCCCGGCCGAGCATCGCGCGGATCTACGACGGCTTCCTCGGCGGCAACAACTTCTACGAAGTCGACCGCGTGGTGATGGAGAAGATCCGCACGGCGGTCCCGGAGGCGGTGGACATCGCCCGCGGCAACCGCGGGTTCCACAACCGCGCGCTGCGGATGCTGGCCGGCCAGACGAAGATCCACCAGTACCTCGACTGCGGGTCCGGGCTGCCGACGGCGGAGAACACCCACCAGATCGTGCAGCGCATCGACAAGGACAACACGGTCGTCTACGTCGACAACGACCCGGTGGTCCTCGCCCACGGCCGCGCGCTGCTCGTCGAAAACGACTTCACGCACATGGTCGAAGCGGACATCTTCAAGCCGCAGGAAGTCCTCGGGCACGCGGAAGTCCTGGCGCACGTCGACTTCTCCGAACCGGTCGCGCTGCTGCAGGTGGGCACGATGCACCACTGCGAGGGCGACGGCGTCTTCGACATCATGCGCGCGTACGTCGACGCGCTGCCGTCCGGTTCGTACGTCGTGCTGTCGCACTTCTTCGACCCCGAGGTGCCGGAGCTGACCGAGATCGCCAAGCGCATCGAGCAGATCCTGGTCTCCGGCCCGCTCGGCGCCGGCCGCTTCCGCACCCGCGCGGAGATCGAAGCGATGATGGAAGGCCTCGAGATCGTCCAGCCGAACGCGACCTCGCAACCGGGCATGGCGGTCTGCGACGAGTGGTGGCCGGACGGTCCCCGGCTCACGCCGCTCAGCGACTCGGCGAAGTGCGTCGCCGGGATCGTCGGCTACAAGCCGTAGCGCCTCACCCTTCCGGTTCCTCGGCCGCCTCTTCGGCCGGGGACGCCCCGTCACGCAGCCACTTCAGCTTGACCTCGAACTGGCCCTGCAGCCCGGTGCGCGCGATCACCGCCCCGGCCTGGGCGTCGAGCTTGACGCCGAACTTGAGCTCGACCTCGTCCGGGCCGAGGTCGCGGAACTGGGCCAGCGCGGCGGACGCGGCGGCGCGCACCTCGCTCAGGGCGTGCTCGAAGGTCGTGGTCGCCTTGCGGAGCACCCCCGACGGCGCCGATGCCTGTTCCAGGCCCGGTTCCCCCTCGACCTCGACGACCACCGAACCGCCGTCGGCCAGCGGGAAACGCACGAACTCCTGCACCGGATCTCCTTCTTTCGCACGGTTTCAGCACGGCAGGTCGAGCCATTGCTCGGCAGGGATGCCCCGGCGCACCTGCTCCAGCTCGCCGAGCAGGGTGTCCAGCCGGTCGGGGTGGGCCAGGTACTCCAGCACCGCCTGGTAGAACGCGCTGGTCATCGCCGAGGGCATCGCGTCCGACGCGTCGAAGCACAGCTCGGTGCCCTTGGCCAGGGTCGACGCGATCCGCTGGGTCACGTCGGTGCCGTAGACGCCCTGCTCGACCAGGCCCTGGTGCACCGAGAACGTCGTCCCGCCGGACGGCCAGATCCGCTGTCCCCGCTCCCCCGCCAGGTAGGCCATGAGCCGGCGCGCGGCCGGGGTGTCGCGGAACATCCCGGCGAGGTCGGCCGAGACCTCGGAGCGCGCGGGCTTCCCGGTGCCCGGGAACGGGAAGAACCGGAAGTCCCGGTCGGGCACGGGCGGCCCGGCCGGCCGCGGGATCGCCTGGTAGCCGCCGATCGCGAAGGAGCCGAGGTGCTCCAGCAGGCAGCCGGGCGGATCGGCGAACAGGCCCCGGCCGGCGTCGGCGAACGAGGTCAGCAGGGCCGCCGTGCTGCCACCGCGGACCGCGCCCGGCGCGAGGACCAGCGTGCCCCAGCTCTGCCACGCGGTGCGCACGACCTCGTCGGTCCACGCCAGCTTGCCGGCCGCCCACCTGCCGTACTGGTCCGGAGCCTGGTGCAGCAGGATGTCCTCGAGCCAGTCGGTGCCCGGGAACCCCGAGTTCGGCGGCGCCCCCATCCCGAGGCACCACGGCTGCTGCCCGGCGGCGGAAAGCCGCCGGGAGGTCGCCACGAGCGCGTCCCAGGTGGCCGGCGGGTCCTCCCGGAACTTGTCCGGGTCGTACCAGACGATGCTCTTCAGGTCCGCCTTCACCACGACCGTGTACATCGTGGTCCCGCCGAGCTGCTGCAGTTTCCGCCAATACTGGCTGTACGCGGCAGTCGCGTCCGCGTCGAGGGGTTTCAGCTGCCCCGACCGCGCGTAGCCCGCCAGCTCGGCCGGGTTGGACAGGATCGCCACGTGGGGCGGGGTGCCCTGCTGCAGGTCCCCGCGCAGCACCTGGTTCTGCGCGCGGGTGCCCTGGTAGCTCGTGGGAATCCCGGTCTCCCGGGTGAACCCGTCGAGGACCCGCAGGAAGGCCGTCTGCTCGTCGCCGGTCCACGAACCCAGCACGGTCACCGGCTCCGCGCCGGTCACGGCGGAGCACCCGGAGATCAGGAGCACGAGGGCCAGCGCCGCACCGGCACAGCGCCGGATCACGGCTCTCTCCTCGCGCGGAAGCGGTATTCGTCGAGACGGGGTTGCAGGCCACCGGCCGCGAGGACGCCGATCCCCGCGGCCAGCACCGGGATCCCGTACCCGAGAACGCCGTTCCAGCCCGGCTCGGTGAGCCCCGGGCCCAGCAGCGCCGATTCGTCGACGGCGCCGGGCGGCTCGTCCGGGACGGCAGGCGGGACGGGGGTCCCGGCGGCGAACGCGGTCACCGTTTCGCCGCACGCGGCCGCTCCCTCGATCCCGCACTGGGCGGTCAGCACGTGGGCGAGCGTCCACCGCGCCTGGCCGGCGGCGGCCGAGGTGGCCGCGGACCGCGCGTCGACGGTGTGCTCCAGCGCGGTACCGCCGTCCCGCGCGTCGGCTTGGATGCCGAGCAACAGCGCCGTTCCCGCGCCCAGCAGCACGCAGGCCACCGTCGCGGCCAGCAGGGCGGTGTTCACCGTGCGCCGGAACCGCCGGGCGAGGAACCGCTGGGCCCAGAGGAGCGCGGCGAGCAGCAGCACCAGCGGCACCGCCCACAGCACCGTGATCGCGGGGTCCAGCCAGTTCGCCGCGAGCTGCCGGTCGAGCGCGGCGCGCTGTGCGGCCTCGAGCGCGTCGAGCTGGGCGAGGATCCCGTTCGCCGGCGCGGTCAGCAGGTCCGACGCGGACTGCAGGTTGCTCGCGGCGAGCGGGCCGCCCGCGTCCTGCCGGAAGTAGGCGTCGGCCTTGCCGATGAAGCCGTTGTACGACGGCAGCAGCCCTTCGATCAACCGCAGCGTCTGGCTGCCGGCCTCGCCCGCCGCGTTGTGTTCGGCGACCTGGGCGAGCTGCTGGCTCGTCCGGGCGATTTCGTCCTCGTACTGCTCGCTGGGGCCGGTCAGGCGCGCTTGCCGGGTCTCGAAGGCGGTCATCGCGGCGCCGTGCGCGGCCACGATCGCCTCCTTGGCCAGCGACACCTCCAGCACCGCGGGCGCGGTCCGCTCCCGCACCTCGGCGATGCTGGCCCGCACGCCGAGGAAGGTCGCCAGCGCGGTTCCCAGCACCAGCACGCTGCCGGCGACGAGGCCGAGCCGCAGCCACCACAGGGTCTGCCGGGTAGTGCTGATCGCGGTCACGTGGGGGCTCCCGCCTCGAACGGTTTCCCGCAGTGCCCGCACACCTTCGCCGTCGGCCGGACTTTGTGTCCACAGTGGACGCACTCGCGCGGGACGCCGGGCGCTTCGGGCGGGACGAGGACGGGTTGCCCCGCACCGGTCAAGGTGGAGATGGTCGAGCCGAGCACCAGGGAAAACCCGTCGCGCGGGCGCACGCCGTCCTTGATCGCGACGGTGCCGTCGTCGCGCACGTCGAGCAACCGGCCCAGCCGCTTGAGGATCTCGGTGTTGCCCAGCTCGGTCGCCAGCCGGACCGCGGTGCCCCATTCGCGCGCCGCGGCCACCCGGTCGTCGCGCTCGAAGGCCTCCCAGCCCGCCCGGACCGCGCGGCCCAGCTCGGCCTGCCCGGTGACGCGGGCGACGTTGCCGTCCGGCACGCTGGACAGCGCCAGGTCGTCGGTCAGGTAGCCGACGACGGCCTGCTGTTCCGCAACCGGCTCACCGGCGAACAGCGCGACCGTGCCCAGCAACCGGTCCTCGTACCGCGTGAGTTCCCCGGTCTCGACGTCGAAGCAGAAGTGGTACTCCCGCAGCTCGTCACCCCAGGCCCCGGTGGGCAGCTCGAGCGCGCTCCCCGCGGTTCGGCACTGCGTCGTGAGGTCGACTTCGGTCGGGAAGACCTGCTTGACGAACCGCAGCCGGCTGTAGGGCATCGTGGTCAGCCGCAGCCGGACGTCCGGCACGGTCCGGCCCATCGCCCGCTCGACCAGGCGCCGGAAGTCCCCGGCGAGCTCGGCGTCCTCCAGGACGGCGTCCGCGCTGCCGCGCAAGGCGGACGCGATGCGCTGCAGGTCCCGCGGCTCCCAGTCGTCGCCGATGCCCCGTGCGTCGCAGGCGAACCGGCCCCGGCAGCGGTCGAGCGCGGCGGCCAGCGCCCCCGGGTGGTCGGATTCGTTCTTGCCGTCGGTGAGCAGCACCGCGTGCCGGATCGCGGCCGGGGTCGTCTCGAACAGCTCCCTGGCCAGCTCCAGCCACGTGCTCATCGCCGTGCCCCCGCCGGCGATCAGCCCGGACGCCGCGGCCTTCGCCTCGTGCCGGGTCCGCTCGCCGGCCACCGCCAGCGGCGGCTCGGCCGGGTACACGAGCCGGGCCCGGCTGGTGCATTCCACCACCCCGAACAGCACGCCGTCCCGCAGCGACCCGATGGCCGCCCGGCAGGCGTGCCGCGCGGCCTCGATCTTCGTCGGCGGCCAGTCCATCGAGCTGGAGCAGTCCACCAGCAGCAGCTCGGCGGTCGGCGGCGGCGCGGCCGCGGGGACGCCGGCCTCGCCCACCCGCACGGTGAGCACGACGTCCATCCGGTCGTCCGCGGGCGCCAGGTACTTGTTCTGGCTCAGCTGGAGAGTGAACGACGGGCCGGGCATCCGATCACCTTCTCGTCTTCGGCCGGACGGAGTTCGCGAGGTCGACCAGCACGCCGTGCTCGTTCCGGTCGCGCGCCCGCTCGGCGAGCCGGCGCAGGGACTGTTCCAGCAGCGACCGCAGGCCTCGTTCGGAGACGCGCTCGCCGAGGAGCGCGCCGCCGTCCCAGCCTTCACCGCCGTCGAGCCCGGTCAGCGCGGCTTCGCGGACCAAGGCCTCCAGCCGGTCGCGGGCTTCCTGGTCGAGGTACAGCTCGGGCAGCCGCCGAGCGGCGTCGGCGAGGTCGTCCCGGCTCGGCGGCCCGGACGGCAGGCGCGCGGCCCGGATCCGCACGGCGGCGATCCGCGCGGCGTCGTAGTGGCGCGAGATCGGCGGCACGGCGTCGAGCAGGGCGACCGCGGTGTCCCGGCCGTGCGTCCGCAGGTAGCTGCGGGCCAGGCCGAAGGCGGCGCTGACCTGGCCGTGGTCGCGGTGCCACACCGAGCGGTAGCGCTGCTCGGCCTGCTCGGTCCTCCCGCGCAGTTCGGCGCAGAACCCGAGCGCCAGCTTCGGGGCGATCTCGCCGGGCCAGCTGCGGTGCACCCGGTCGAACGCGGCCGTCGCCTGCTCGGCGTCGTCGCGGGCCAGCGCCAGGAGCCCGTGGTGCCACGCCGCCCGCCAGTCACGGGCGGCCTCGGCCCCGAGCTGTTCTTCGGCCTTCGCCAAGGCCGCGGCCGCGGCGCGCGCGTCCCCCAGCGCGACCTGTGCCCGCGTCCTGGCGAACTCGATCTCGACCGACGGCGCGCCGAACATCGCCAGCTTGCCCAGCCAGCGGTCCGGCCCGGGCGCACCCGCGGCGGTGATGAACTCGGCGGCTGCGTCATCGGGAGCGACCCGCGGGATCGGCAGCCGGCCGGCGCCGTCGGCGGCACCCGGCAGGCCGAGGTCCAGCGCGCCGGCGGTCCGTCCGCCGCCGACCCAGTGGTCGAGGCCGGGCACCGCGCCGAGGCCGTCGTCGAGCAGTTCCGCGGTGTCCTCGAACAGCGCCGACGGCACCGGCCGCGGCCGTTCGTCGCGCAGCGAAAGGATTTCCCGGCGCACGCCGTCGAGCTGCTCGGCCATTTCCGACGCCGTGGCGAACCGCCGTTCGAACGGGGCGACGGCGCGTTCGAGCACCCGGTGGAGCGAGTCCAGGCCACCGGCGACCCGGTCCGGGTCGCCGTCTTCGGCCGCGGCCTCGAGCAGCACCTGCAGCGTCCGGCCCACGGTGTGCAGGTCCGAGCGCACGGTCAGGCCGTGCCGGGCGAGCTCGTGCGCCGGGGCCTGGAACCCTTCGGTGCCGACGCTCGGCCCGGTCGCGTCTCCGAGGGAGCGGGCCGCGCCGAGGTCGATGACCTTGACCCGCTTGTCGCCGTGGATCACGTTCTCCGGCTTCATGTCGCAGTAGAGCAGGCCTTCCCCGTGCAGGTAGTCCAGCGCGCCGAGGATCGCCCGGCCGTAGACGATCACGTGCTCCACGCGCGGCGACGGCCCCTGCTTGAGCAGGTCCCGCAGCGACCGCCCGCCGACGTACTCCATCACCAGGTAGGTGTCCGGTTCGCCGCCGCCGGGCGGCACGTGCTCGACGAAGTCGCTGATGCGCACGATGTTCGGGTGGTCGAGCCGGACGAGCACATCGCGTTCGACCCGCGCCATCGCCCGCAGCACGGCGTTGCCGCTGTTGATCACGCCCTTGAGGGCGACGTGCTGGCCGGCCAGCGCGGTGTCGGCGGCCAGGTACACCCAGCCGAGCCCGCCCCGGGCGAAACAGCCGAGGACGTCGTAGCGGTCGCCGACCAGTTCACCGCGCTTCAGCTTGGGCAGGAAGGAGAAGCGCTCGCCGCAGTTTTCGCAGAACCCCTCGGCGAACGCGGGTTCGCCGGCGTAGGCGCGGCCGACCGGTTCCCCGCAATGACCGCAGAACCGGTGCTGCTCGGGGTAGTCCGGATCGGCGAGGACGAGCTTCTCCGGGTCCGGCACCTCGATCGCGGGCAGCGACTGGAAGTCCGCCTCGCCACTCCACAGCTCCACGCTGCGCCGGGTGCTCTCCGGGGCCGGCGCGGACGCGGACGGCGGCTCGGCGGGCACCCGCCGGTGGCCGCACACCTCGCAGAACCCGGTCGGCCCGACCGGACGGCCGTGGCACCACGCCGTTCCCGTCGTCATGCGCCCTCCAGCCGGCGGCGGACCGCCTGCACGTACCGCTCGACCAGCCCGGCCGCGGCTTCCGGTTCGTCCGGGCTCGTGGTCAGCGCCGTCATGGCCGGGCGGTACAGGTCGGCCAGCTCCTCGTCCTCCATCAGGCCCGCGTCGGTCGCTTTCGCGTTGTAGCCACGCAGCCGGCCGTGCAGCTCGTCGTGGCGGGCGGCCAGCGCGTCGAGCTCGGCGTACAGCCGGACCAGCTCCCACCGGGCCGCTTCCGCGTCCCGCTCGGTCGCCGCGAGGGCCCGGCGGACGCGGCCCGGTTCGATCCGCTCACCGGCCGAGCGCAGCGCGGCCAGCCGCAGGCGCAGATCCGCGGAGCTGCCGGGCACCGCCGCGCGCGAGCCGATCCGGGCGGCCCGGTCCCGCGTGCGGTTCTCCTCGTGCTCCACCATCTCGACCAGCAGCGTCAGCCGATCCAGGCGCCGCGCGTTCCGCTCGTTCTCCCAGCGCCGGGCCAGCTGCACACCGGGCGAGTCCGGCTTGCTGAACTGGACCAGCACGGTGGCCCCCTTGTCCACCAGCGGCCGCACGACGTCGGTGAGCACCTCCTCGGGTGCCCGGGCGTCTTCGACGCCGGTCACCGCCACCGCGACGTCCGCCGGGTTGGTCTCCAGCACGGTGACGACCTCCCCGGTGCTGATCCCGGCGCTGACGTGCTCGGCCACCTCGCCGGTGGTCTTGCCGGTCGCGTCCACGATCGCGGCCAGCCGCTCACCGGCGACCCGTTCGCGCCGCACCTGTGTCGAGAAGCCTTCCCGGACAGCGGAGTCGCGGTCCCCGATGACGACGATCAGCGGGCCCGCCGCCGGCCGCGGCGGCTCGCCCACCCACCGGGCGACGTCCGGCACGTGCCGGACGATCACCTCGACCGGGATCAGGTAGGCGAGCCCCGCGCGTTCGTCGGTGTACTCGGTGACCACCATGCCGAGCACCGCACCGGTCGCCTTGTCGATCACGCCCGCGCCGCTGAACCCGCGCCGCACCCGCTCGCCGGGCAGGGGCGAGTTCAGCTGGATCCACTCCCCGGCGGCGCCGGCCGGGCCGGCCAGCTCGGCGTTGTTCACCCAGACGCCGTAGCGGTGCGGAGCCGGGAAGCCGTAGGTGTGGACCACCCGGTCGCGGACGGCGCCGAGGCGCACCAGCGGGGCGCCGGGCACGTGGGGGAAGGCCTCGGCGAGGTCCAGCACCGCGAGGTCGCCCCGGCCGTCGTCCGACGGCGGCACCCAGCACCCGGGCCGCACGGTGGCGAGCGTCTCCGGCATCCCGGCCAGGCCGACGAACCGCACGAGAACGTGGGCCCCCGAAAGCGCTTCCTCCCCGGCTGCCTGCACGACGTGGGCGCAGGTGAGCACCGTGGATTCGCCCAGCAGCATCCCGGCGCCCAGTGCCCGGCCCGACGAGTTCACCAAGCACACTCGCCACGGTTCCGGATCCCCCGCGCGTCCTTCGGCAGAACCGTTGTGCTCCCTCACCGGGTGCGACCTTACGACCCCGCACCGACGGTCCGGGGCGGGTTCCCCCGCTTACCCCCGCAGATCACCCGATCGGCCGCCGAACTCCGCGTGGCCGTGGAAAACTCACGAACCCGCGGCGGCGGCCGGTGGGCAGTGTCAGGCGATCACGCGCAGCCGGCGGAGGGCGAAGAAGACCAGCGCCGCCGCCAATAGCACGAAGATCCCGGTCTCGATGCCCTGGAAGAGCCAGAACCGGTCCCCCGGCTGGTACTGCAGCCAGTTGACCGCGCCGGGGCCGACCGCCGCGTCACCGCAGCCGCCGGGCGGGCACGGACCGAGCTGCGCGTTCGGCAGGACCAGCTCCCCGGCCGCGTTGCGGACACCGACGTCCATCACCCAGTTCCCCGACGCCGGGTTCGGCGTCTGCCCACCGGTCGGCGAGAACGTGAGGCTCTGCGCGGGCAGGTAGCGCGGCCGGGCGAGGACCTCGATCGCGACGCGGACCACCGCGAACCCGACCAGCGCGATCCCCATCGCGGGAAGGACCTTCCGCCAGTACGTCCCGGCGAAGACGCCCAGCGCCATCGCGAACAGCGTGTACGCGATCGGGACGATCCCCTGCACGTCGAACGAGAGGTAGTTCAGCCGTCCGGTGCTCGCGGTCACCAGCGGCTGGAACCACCACGACACGCCCAGTGCGTACCCGACGGACAGCACCACGGTCATCGCCCCGACCAGGCCGAACTTGGCCAGCGCCCACTGCAGGCGGGTCACCCCCTGCGTCCACACCAGACGGTGGGTCCCCTGCTCGACCTCGCGGGCCACCAGCGGCGCGCCGAAGAACACGCCGACCAGCACCGGCAGGACCACGAACAGGATGGCGATGAACACCATGCCGCCGAACTCCTGCTGGAACTCGTGGCCGAGGTTTTCGCACCGCGAAACCGCGTCGGTCTGCGTGATCATCGACGCGCTGCCGAGCGCGGCCCGGCAGGCGCCCAGGCCGAGGCTGTCGTACTTCGCGTGCATCGCCAGGCCCGTGGGCACCATCACCGCGCCGAGCGCGGCCAGCGCGGCGAGGGTGAACAGCGCCTGCTTGCGGTGCTGGCGCCAGATCAGCCAGATCATGCCGGCACCTCCCACGCGGACGCGGGGACGCGGGTCTCCGCCTCGGCGAGGTGCGCCAGCACCACGTCTTCCAGGGTCACTTCGTGCTCCGTCCACAGTGGATCTATCGGGCCGTCGCCGCGGCGGACCAGCAGCGTCGACTGGCGTTCGGTGTGGCTCACGCGGACCACCTCCGCGACCCCGGCGATGGATTCGCTGCCGGCCCGCGGGCCGGTGAGCGTGCAGAAGCCGGCGAGCAGTTCGTCGACCGAGCCCGCCAGCCGGACGTGGGACCGCTGCAGGACGATCAGGTGGTCGCAGCTGCGTTCGAGGTCGGCGAGCAGGTGCGAGGACAGCAGCACGGTCGTCTCGCTCTCGGCCACCGAACCCATCAGCGTCTGCATGAACTCGCGGCGGGCCAGGGGGTCGAGGCTGGCGATGGGTTCGTCGAGCAGCAGCAGCCGGGGTCGTTTGGCCAGCGCCAGAGCCAGGGCGACCTGGGCGCGTTGCCCGCCGGACAGCTTGCCCACCGCCTTGTCCGGCGGGATGCCGAGCATGGCGAGCCGGTCGCGGGCGAGCGCGGCGTCCCAGCGGCGGCGGTTGAGCTTGCCGCCCATGGTGACCAGCTCCGCCGCGGTGAAGTCGCGGTAGAGCGGGGTGTCCTGCGCGACGAACCCGATGTCCTCCAGTGCGGCGTGCGGTGCCCGCCCGAAGACACGCACCTCGCCCGCATCGGGTTTCAGCAGGCCGACGACCAGGTGCAGCAGCGTCGTCTTGCCCGCGCCGTTCGGGCCGACCAGCGCGGCGATCCGCCCGGCAGGCACCTCCAGCGCGCAGTCGCGCAACGCCCAGGTGCGGCCGTAGCGCTTGCCCAGCGCCTCGGCTTTCACCGCCAGTTCCATTCCGGACTCCCTACGACAGGTCATGCGGCACCCGGGTGCCGCGGATCGTGGTTTCGATGAGGGCGGCGATGTCGTCGGGCGACATCCCCGCGGTTTCCGCGCGTTCCAGCCAGGCCACCAGCTCGTCACGCAGCTGAGCCTGGTGGCCCAGCGAGGGCCCGGCCAGGCTGCCGGTGACGAACGTGCCCACCCCCGGGCGGCCTTCGGCCAGCCCCTCCAGCACCAGTTCGCGGTAGGCCTTGAGCACGGTGTTCGGGTTGATCGCCAGTGCCTCGGCCACGTCCCGCACCTTCGGCAGCTGGTCGCCGGGCCGGAGCAGGCCGACGCGCAGCGCCTGCTTCACCTGGACGACGAGCTGCATGTACGTGGCAACCCGGGAACGGCCGTCGAGCACGAACTCGATCACCCTGCCCACCCTCCTATTGTCCTACGACATTAAGACAACACCTGCCGACGTCCGGCTGTCAAGGCATAGAGTTCCCGATCGAGACGCACACCGGCACCGGGAGGCAGAAATGTCGTTGTTGGACGAGCTCGGCAGGGCGATCGCGAGCGGCGCGGTCGAGATCGTCGACCTCACCGCTCCCCTGAGCTCGAGCACGCCGATCCTGCAGCTGCCGGAGCCGTTCGCCAACACGATCCCGTTCCGGCTGGAGGAGATCAGCCGCTACGACGAGCGCGGCCCGCGGTGGTACTGGAACGACATCCACACCGGCGAGCACACCGGCACCCACCTCGACGTCCCGGTGCACTGGGTGTCCGGGAAGGACGGTCACGACGTCTCGCAGGTGCCGTTGAAGACGCTGGTGGCGACCGCGGTCGTGCTCGACTTCTCCGCGCGGGCGAGCGAGGACCCGGACTTCCTGCTGTCGATCGACGACGTCCGCGCCTGGACGGACGAGCACGGCCCGCTGCCCGACGGCGGCTGGCTGCTCTACCGCACCGGCTGGGACGCCCGCAGTGGCGACCAGGAGGAGTTCCTCAACGCCGACGAAGCCGGGTCGCACACCCCGGGTGTCTCGCCGGAATGCGCGCGGTGGCTCGCCGAGGAAACGCCGATCACCGGGCTCGGCGTCGAGACGGTCGGCACCGACGCGGGCCAGGCGCCCGGCCTCGAGCCGATGTTCCCCTGCCACGAGCTGCTGCTGGGCGCCGGGAAGCACGGGCTGACGCAGCTGCAGAACCTCGCGTCGCTGCCGCCGACCGGCGTGCTGCTGGTGGTGTCGCCGCTGCCGATCGTCGGCGGCTCGGGCAGCCCGGCCCGCGTGCTGGCCCTGGTCGAGCGGTGAACGTCGCCGAACTGGTCGGCCGGACGCTGGCCGGTCTCGGGGTCAGCACGGCGTTCGGTGTGGTGGGCAGCGGCAACTTCGAGGTGACCAACGCGCTGCGCGCGGGCGGCGTCCGGTTCGTCGCGGCCCGCCACGAGGGCGGCGCGGCGAGCATGGCCGACGCGTACGCCCGGATGAGCGGGAAGGTGTCGGTGCTGTCACTGCACCAGGGGTGCGGCCTGACCAACGCCGTCACCGGGATCACCGAGGCGGCCAAGAGCCGGACGCCGATGCTGGTGCTCACCGCCGACTCCGCGGCGGCGTCGGTGCTGTCGAACTTCCGCATCGACCAGGACGGCCTGGCCGCGGCGGTCGGCGCGGTGCCCGAGCGCGTGCACTCGGCCGCGACCGCGGTCGCGGACACCGTACGGGCGTTCCGGACGGCACGCCAGCAGCGCCGGACGGTGGTGCTGAACCTGCCCCTCGACGTCCAGGCCCAGCCGGCACCGGTCCTGTCCTCGCTGCCGGTGGTCGCGGGGCCCGCCCCGGTGCGGCCGGACACCGCTTCGGTGGCCGCGTTGGCCGAGGTGCTGGCGGCCGCCGAGCGCCCGGTGTTCATCGCCGGCCGCGGCGCCCGTTCGAGCCGGGAACCGTTGCGGGAGCTGGCTTCCCGGTGCGGCGCGCTGCTGGCGACCTCCGCGGTGGCACACGGCCTGTTCCACGACGACCCGTTCGCGCTGGGTATCTCGGGCGGCTTCGCGTCCCCGGCGGCGGCCGAGCTGATCGTGGGCGCCGACCTGGTCGTCGGCTGGGGCTGCGCGCTGAACATGTGGACGACCCGCCACGGCAAGCTGCTCAGCCCGCACGCGAAGCTGGTCCAGGTCGACGTGGAGCAGGCAGCGCTCGGCGCGCACCGCCCGATCGACCTGGGCGTCGTCGGCGACGTCACGTGCACTGCCTCGGACGTACTGGCGCTGACGCCGTCGCACCAGGGCTACCGCACGGACGAGGTGGCGGCCCGGATCGCGGCGGGCCGCTGGAACGACGTCGCACACGAGGACCTGTCCGGCGACGGCCGGATCGACCCCCGCACGCTGAGCGGGCTCCTGGACGAGCTGCTCCCCGCCGAGCGGATCGTCTCGATCGACTCGGGCAACTTCATGGGGTACCCGAGCGCGTACCTGTCGGTGCCCGACGAGCAGGGGTTCTGCTTCACGCAGGCGTTCCAGAGCATCGGCCTGGGCCTGGGCACGGCGATCGGAGCGGCCCTGGCCCGCCCGGACCGCCTGCCGGTGCTGGGCACCGGCGACGGCGGATTCCACATGGCACTGTCCGAACTGGACACGGCGGTCCGCCTGGGCCTGCCCCTGGTGGTGATCGTGTACAACGACGCGGCGTACGGAGCGGAGATCCACCACTTCGGCGACGCGGACCTGACCACGGTCCGCTTCCCCGACTCGGACCTGGCGGCCATCGCCCGCGGCTTCGGCTGCACCGGCGTCACGGTCCGAGCGTCTTCGGACTTGTCTGCGGTGCGCGACTGGCTCACCGGACCACGCACGGCTCCCCTGGTGATCGACGCCAAGATCGCCGACGACGGCGGTTCGTGGTGGCTGGCGGAGGCGTTCCGCCACTGACCCGGCCTTGACAAGGCCCCGGCCGGCCTGAATCCTGGCCGAGTTGTCTTACAGTCGTAGGACAGTGGGGAAACTATCCGAGGAGCTCTTTCGTGCGACTCTTCTTGGCCGTGCTGGCGGTCGCGGCCTTACTCGTCTCGCCGGCGGACGCGAGCCAGCAGCGCCCCGACCCGCAGGCGGCGTTGCTGGCGGCGTTCGACAGCCACGCGATCGTGGCGAAGTCCAGTCCGGACGTGGGAACGTTCGTGTTCGACCTGATCCGCGACCCGAGGTTCCCGGGCCGGGTGAACGACATTGCGGTGGAGTGCGGCAACGCGCGCCTCCAGCCGTTGCTGGACGCGTACACCGCGGGGGCGCCGGTCCCGGAGATCAGCAGCGTGTGGCGGGACACGACGCAGCCGAGCTGCGGGTTCTCGACGTTCTACGAGCAGTTGTTCGCCCTGGTTCGGCAGGTCAACACGACGTTGCCGACTTCCCGGAAGATCCGCGTCCTGGCCGCCGATCCCCCGATCGACTGGAGCCAGGTCCGGTCGCCCGCGGACCTGGAGCCGTTCCTGGACCGGGACGCATCGATCGTGTCGGTGGTGAAGACGCAGGTGCTGCAGAAGAACCGAAAGGCGTTGATGTTGTTCGGTTTGGGCCATCTGACGCACGACGGAGGCAGCGGAGCAGTGGCCCAGATCGAGCGCGAGTACCCCGGAGCGGCCTACGTGGTGGCGGACCATCGCGGGTTCACGACGGACAACGCGCGCCTCGAGCAGCGGCTGGGCGCGTGGCCGGCGTTGGTGCCGGTGCAGGGTTCGTGGCTGGGATCGCTGGAGACGACGTACTTCCCGGTCAACCGCGACTACCCGCCGGGAACGCGCGGCTACCCGGGCGTGGACGCGTACCTGTACGAGGGTCCGGCAGATCTGCTGCTGCGCGAGCCACTTTCGGCCCGGGCGGTCTTGGACGCGGGGTACCTGTCGGAGCTCCACCGCCGGGCGACGGCGATCGACGCGCCGCCGGATTCGATCGAATGGCCGGAGACGTTCTTCGAGCGGGAGCGGACGTCGGGAGTCCTGTTGCGCGGCTAGGTGCAATGTCCGGGGAGGCGGGTGGGCCGGGTGACCGGCGGCTTGCCGCCGGTGGAGCGGTGGGGTCGGTGGAGGTTGGAAGCGGGACCCGGTCGCCTGAGCCGGCCGGTGATCTGGACCGGGTCCCGCCGGTGCCGCCACCGCAACCGCACGATCGCCCGCACCACCGGCCTGGAGGTGCGGGCCGGGCCGCGGCGCGGCCGGCTGCGACGATCAGCCATCCCGGCCACGCCTTCAGCGCGGTCGCGCTCGGCCCATTCGCGGGCGGTGTTCGCAGCACAGGCCCAGCCTTGCTCGACGATCAGGCGGGCGAGCCGCAGCCGGGTGACTTCACCTGTCAGCACGACAGGCCGCCACTACTGGCCGCCTCAACTCCGGGACAACGTCCCTGGACATCACCGCTGGGAACCCCACGAATGGGCTCGTGGGTGTGGGCCCGTAGCCGTAAGGCTGCGGGCCGTTCCCGTGGTCAGGCTGCGAAGGGCAGCGGTTCGTGCAGGTTGTTCCGCCTCGGTTTTCGACGCCGGTCGAGGAACACCGGTGGGAGGAACTCCGGTAGGCCGTCGGTGGCGATGCGGACTTCCCAGCCCGAGCGGTGCAGCAACCGGTGGTGGTGAGCGCACATGAGCACCAGGTTGCCCAGTTCGGTGGGGCCACCGTCTGCCCAGTGTCGGATGTGATGACCTTGACAGTGCCGCGGTGGCCGATGACAGCCCGGGAACGCACAACCCCGGTCCCGCAGGAACAGCGCCCGGCGGAGTCCGGCGGAGATCAGGCGGCGAAGGCGCCCGAGGTTCAGCGGTTCACTCTTGCCACCGAGGACGGCGGGAATGACCATGGCATCGCAGGCATGGACCCGAGCTTCGGCGGCGGTGATGGTGCCGGTGTCGCCGAGGGTCGCGTGACCGATCCCGGTCTTCAGGTCCTCCAGCGACACCGCGACCATCACATGAGCCCGTTCCCCGGCCTGCATCGGCAGATCCGGAGAGTTCAACGCGAGATCCACCGCATCGGAGAAGGCATCGCCGAAGCGCTGCGGCAAGGTCCGGAAGTCCGGGCCGTCGTCGCCGGTGCGGCGTTCGGCCAAGGCATCCAGTAGTGCGCTAGCTCGGGTGCCGGTCTCGTCGTCGAACCGGCCGCTCAGCTCCCAGACCCCGGTTCTTTTCCGGCGCAGGAACAATTCCCGGCTCGGAGCCACCGGTTCGGTGTCGTCGGGTGCGGGGCCGTCGGGGTTGAGGTGGGCGAGGATACGGGCACCCAACGCGGCGACCTGCTTGTGCCCAGCCTCCTCGGCGAAGGTCAGCAAGTTCGCTTCGGCGCTCTCCCGGTGCTCCACAGGAACATCCGCGAGCACACCGGTGATGGTATCGATCATCGGGGTGCTCAACCGCCCGGTAAGAGCAGCCGCGCCGGTGGCGGGCGCCAAAGCCGGGATCGGGCTGCCATCAAGATTTCGGCCCGGGTTGACCAACCGGGCGCGTTTCACCACCCGCGCCGCCTCCTGCCGGGAAACATCGGCGAGATGCTCATAAAGCCGGGCAGCGGAGCGATACCCGAACACCTCCATCACCCCACACTGCTCAATCCCCACCAGCAGCGCACCGATTTCAGCCTCAGCAGACCGCTTACGCGCAAGCAACTCACCGAGACGGTCGGCAACAGCCACCGCCTCGGAAGAGAAACCCGCATCGTCGGACATACCTCCAAACTACCGATCATCGAACACAGCGGCATCACACGATCGGGCAAGAAAACCCACCCACTGTCCGGACCCTGGAACAGCGAAAGCCCAACAGGGCAACCGAAGCGCTCAAAGATGAGCAACGCGGTGGGAAACCCAAACGTTGGCTTCGACATAGACCGCAAAATCATCCACAGTGGACACGAACACCGGTGCAAGAGCCCCGGGAACGACCACCGCCCCGGACCGATCGAAGGGAAGCCCGGTCCACCCCCGCCAGTCGGCCAGAGGAGCCTGCACGGTGGCCGAACAGG
Source organism: Streptomyces sp. MN03-5084-2B (assembly GCA_033793495.1). Classification (GTDB taxonomy): domain Bacteria; phylum Actinomycetota; class Actinomycetes; order Mycobacteriales; family Pseudonocardiaceae; genus Amycolatopsis. The sequence continues at coordinate 88,152 of JARAWT010000038.1, forward strand.
AAGCCACACCCGCAACCACGCCCCCGGCCCGAACATGAGTACGCAGCCACCGGTCAACGGGCGACCCGTCGGAGCGAACAGCAGAGGCGTACTCGACCATGGAAACCCCAGGAACCAACGCCTTGTCCGGCGGCCGAACCGGAATGACGAGCGACGAAAGCCCCGCCGCGGCAACAGCATCCCGCATGGCGGCGAGCACGGCAGAGGACAGCCCACGCCCCTGCCGAGAAGGATGAACGGCGATCTCCAACGCGCAAGCGGTGTCAGGGGCAACCCCGTCGAGAGCGTCCTCGGCCGCCCACACGGCCACCTCGTCCCACCCGCGGGCCGGAAACGGTGAACGACCGCGGAAGGGCACCATGATCCCGCGCGCCACCGGCGATCCGCCGTCCAGCAACGCCACCACCAGGTGGGGCCACCGGCGGGCCACCCGCCGCCCCCGCACCAGCAAGCTCGTGAGGCTGCCCGCCATGAACCGCGGCGATCCCGGTGGGTACGGAATCGCGTAGACCGCCTCGGCGAGGTCCGGCCGTTCCGCCAGCGTGACGATCTCCACGGCTAGCGCGACCAGGATTCCAGCGCGATCAACGTCTTCGTCCCCGTCACCTGGTGGTGCCGGCGGATCTCGTCGATCGTCTTCTGCAGGTGGGCCATGTCCCGGACCCGCAGCCACACCAGCGCGTCCGGGTCGCCGGCGATCGTGAACACCGCCTGGGCCTCCGGCATCCGGGTGGTCGTGCGGAGGATCTCGGCCACCTTCGTGTTGCCCACGAACCGCAGCTCGGTGAACGCCTCGATCCCCCAGCCCAGTTTCGCGTGGTCGACCTGGACCGTGAACCCGGTGATCACCCCGCTCTCCCGCAGCCGGTCGATCCGGCGCTTGACCGCCGCTGTGGACAGGGTGACGCGGCCCGCGATGTCGGACAGCGTGCGGCGGGCGTCCTCGCGCAGCAGGCCGAGGATCTCGTGGTCGGTGGCGTCGAGCAGCTCTTCGGACATGCGTCCCAGCGTAACCGGACGCAAAAATCAGCGCCAAAACACACTAAGACCGACCGAAGTTTGCGTTCGATGCCCAGAATCACTCACACCTGTTGCGTCAGTGTGGCGCACGTCGCATCGTGCCCCGAAAGAAAGGAGCGCGCCGTGGAGACGTTCACGCTGGAAGACCGCTATCTGCGGGAGGCGGGCACCGTGCACCTGACCGGGGTGCAGGCCCTGGTCCGGCTGCTGTTCGACCGCGTCCGGCACGACCGCGCCCGCGGAGGTGACCCCGCCGTCTTCGTCTCGGGCTACGAAGGCTCGCCGCTGGCCGGCTACGACCTCGAACTCGGCCGCCGCGCGACGCTGCTGGAGAAGCACGACGTCGTGCACCGGCCCGGCCTCAACGAAGAACTGGCCGCGACGTCGGTCATGGGCAGCCAGCTCGTCGCGGGCGCCGGCGGGCAGCGGGGCGTCACCGGTTTCTGGTACGGCAAGGCACCCGGTCTCGACCGCGCCACCGACGCGCTCCGCCACGCCAACCTGGCCGGTACCGACCCGCGCGGCGGTGCCGTCGCACTCGTGGGCGACGATCCCAACGCAAAGTCCTCCACCGTCCCCTGCGCCTCCGAACTCGCCCTCGCCGACCTCGCCATCCCGGTTCTCTTCCCCGCCGACGCGCAGGACGTCCTCGACCTCGGCATGCACGCCGTCGAGCTGTCGCGGGCCAGCGGGCTGTGGACGTCGCTGAAGGTCGTCGCCAACGTCGCCGACGCCTCCGGCACCGCCACCGTCAGTCCTCAGTGGACGGCGCCGGAGATCGCCAGGGCCTACCGGCACCAGCCGACGTCACGCCTGCTCGGCACCGGTCTCGCCGAGCTGGAGCGCAGCCTGTTCACCGTCCGGCTGCCGCTCGCCCTCGAGTACCTGCGCGCGAGCGGGATCAACCGGATCACCCGGCGCGGCCCGGCCGACCGGATCGGCATCGTGTCCGCCGGGAAGTCCTACCTGGACCTCCAGCAGGCGCTGCGCACCCTCGGCCTGGACGGGGAAAAGCACGGCATCCGCATCCTCAAGCTCGGCGCGATCCACCCCCTCGAGCCCGCGATCGTCCGCGAGTTCGCCGACGGCCTCGACGAGATCGTCGTCATCGAGGAGAAACGCGCGTTCGTCGAAACCGCGCTCAAGGAGATCCTCTACGGCGTCCCCGGCGCACCGCGGATCATCGGCAAGAAGGACCACGACGGCCGCACGCTGTTCACCGAGCTGGGCGAGCTGGACCCGGACGGCATCGCCGCCGGGCTCGCCAGGGTGCTTCCGCCGGGCATCCCGTCGGTCGACGCCTACCGGGGACGCCGCCGCCGCGAGCGCATCGCCGTCCCGCTGCTGGCCCGGACGCCGTACTTCTGCTCGGGCTGTCCGCACAGCTCGTCGACGAAGGTCCCGGAAGGCACGCTGGTCGGGGCCGGTATCGGCTGCCACACGATGGCGCTGTTCATGGAGCCCGACCAGGTCGGCACCGTCCTCGGCGTGACGCAGATGGGCGGCGAAGGCACCCAGTGGATCGGGATGGCGCCGTTCGTCGAGGCGCAGCACTTCGTGCAGAACATCGGGGACGGCACCTTCACCCACTCCGGCAGCCTCGCCGTGCGCGCGGCGGTCGCCGCCGGCGTGAACATCACCTACAAGCTGCTCTACAACTCCGCCGTGGCGATGACCGGCGGCCAGGACGCGGTCGGCGGGCTGCCCGTCGCGAAGATCGCGCAACTGCTGCTCCTGGAGGGCGCCAAGCGGGTCGTGATCACCAGTGACGCCCCGGCCAAGCACCGGAAGCTCCCCGCCGGCGTCGAGGTCCGCGACCGCAGCGAACTGCTGCGCACGCAGGAGGAACTGGCCGCGGTCAAGGGTGTCACCGTGCTGATCCACGAGCAGGAGTGCGCGGCCGAAAAGCGCCGGAAGCGCCGACGCGGCAAGCAGACCGCGCCCGCGACGCGCGTGGTGATCAACGAGCGCGTCTGCGAGGGCTGCGGCGACTGCGGCACCAAGTCGAACTGCCTGTCCGTGCAGCCGGTGGACACCGAGTTCGGCCGCAAGACCGCGATCCACCAGTCTTCGTGCAACGTCGACTACTCCTGCCTGGCCGGGGACTGCCCGTCGTTCGTCACCGTGGTGCCGACCGGCCGGAAGCAGCGCCGGAAGACCGCCGAACTGACCGCCGACGCCGTTCCCGCGCCGCAAACCGGAAAGACGGACTTCACCGTGCGGATCACCGGGATCGGCGGCACCGGTGTGGTCACCGTGACGCAGATCCTCGCCACCGCCGCGGTGCTCGACGGGCGGCACGTCCGCACGCTCGACCAGACCGGGCTCGCGCAGAAGGGCGGCGCGGTCGTCTCCGACCTCAAGGTGACGGCGGAACCGGTCGAACAGGCCCCCAAGCTGGCCGCCGGCGAGTGCGACCTCTACCTCGCCTGCGACGCGCTGGTCGGGGCGGACGCGGCGAACCTTGCCACCGCCGACCCGGCCCGCACGACCGTCGTCGTCTCCACGACCGAGGTGCCCACCGGCCGGATGGTCGTCGACACGACGGTGTCCTTCCCGGACCCCGGCAGCGTGCTCGCGCCCCTCGAAGCCGCGTCGGCGCGCACGGTGCCGCTGGATGCACGCGGTCTGGCCGAAGAGTTCTTCGACGACGACCAGTTCGCCAACGTGCTGCAGCTCGGCGCGGCCTACCAGACCGGCGCGATCCCGCTGCCGGCGTCGGCGATCGAACGCGCCATCGAGCTGAACGGCACGCGGGTCGCCGAGAACCTGCAGGCGTTCCGCCGCGGTCGCCTGCTCGTGGCCGAACCCGCGAAGGCATCGGCCTCGCAGCCCGTGCGGGCCCCGAAGCCCAGCGCCGTGCGCGCCCTGGTGCACGCCGAGCCCGGCTCCGAGCTGGCGCGGCTGCTCGACGTCCGCGTCCCCGACCTGGTCGCCTACCAGGACAAGGCCTACGCCCGCGGGTACGCGGAGTTCGTCGAGCGGGTGCGGGTGCTGGAGGACGGGCCGACGGAGATCACCGAGGCCGTGGCGAAGCACCTGTACAAGCTGATGGCGTACAAGGACGAGTACGAGGTCGCCCGGCTGTCGCTGGACCCGGCGTTCACCGACGGCCTCGAGGAGCAGTTCGGGGCGGGCACGAAGTACGCCTACCGGCTGCACCCGCCGGTGCTGCGGGCGCTCGGCATGCAGCGCAAGATCGGCCTCGGCCCGTGGTTCCGCCCGGCGTTCCGGCTGCTCCACGCGCTGCGGCGGCTGCGCGGCACCCGCTTCGACCCGTTCGGCCGCGCCGAGGTGCGCAAGGTCGAGCGGGAGCTGATCGAGAACTACCGCAGCGTGGTGCTGCGGGCGTTGCGGGCCGGGGACGTCGAGCAGACGCGGGCGCTGGCCGGGCTGCCCGACCTCGTCCGCGGCTACGAAGACGTCAAGCTGGCGAACGTGGCCCGGTACCGCGAGCGGCAGGCCGAAATCCTCACGCCCGCAGGTAGCTGAGCATCGCCTGGGCGCCGTCGGGGACGCGCAGCTTCGCGCTGACGTCCCCGGCGTGCTGCCGCGCCGCGGCGGTGCCGATGCCGAGCAGCCGCCCGATCGTCGGCACCGAATGGCCCTCGGCCAGCAGGGCCACGACTTCGCGCTCGCGGGCGGTGAGCGTCGCCACGGGGTCGCCGGGCCGGGGCCGGGACAGCTGGACCGCCACGACGTCCCGGTCGAGGACCGTGCCGCCGGCCGCGACACGCCGCAGGGCGTCGAGGAACTCCTCGGGCTTGCCGACGCGCTCCTTGAGCAGGTACCCGGCGCCCCCGCCGCCGGCGGCCAGGAGGTCGCCCGCGTAGCCGTCTTCGATGAACGCCGAAAGCGCGAGGATCGCCAGGCCGGGCACCCGGCGCCGGGCTTCCAGGGCGGCTTGCAGCCCTTCGTCGGTGTAGGTCGGCGGCATCCGGACGTCGACGACGGCCATGTCCGGTTCCGCCGTCTCGACCGACGCCACCAGGTCGCCGGGGTGGTCGACGGCGGCGGCGACTTCGAACCCCTCGCTGCGCAGGAGCAGCACCAGCCCCTCCCGCAGCAGGGCGTCGTCCTCCGCGATCACGATCCGCACGACGGCTGCCTCCTCGCGTCCAGGTCACCCCTTGCCTGGATGCACGGATGCGCGGGGGAAAGCGTTCAGCTCTGGCCGGACCAGCCGCTCAGCCGGGTCAGCAGGCGTTCCAGGACCTCCGGGTCCGCGGCCACCGGGTCGCCGGAGACGGGCTCGTCGACGAGCGTCCGGCGGTCCTGGCGCCGCGGCAGGCGGACCTGCCGCGCGGTCATCCCGCCCGGCAGCGCCAGTTCGCACCAGGTGGTGCGGCCGCCGCTGCCGTCGGGCTCGACACCCAGCCGCTCGCCGGGCCGGGGCTGCGGGTCCGGCCGGCCGGGGACGTCGTCGTCGACCTCGATCGAAAGCACCTCGGCGCGCAGCCGCAGCCGCAGCGTGACGAACGCGGGCGCCTTCGGGTCGCCGGCGTCGACCACGGCCCCGACCAGGCGTTTCGCCGTGGCTGTCACCTGCTCCAGCATCGGCAGCAGGGACCAGTCGGTGAGAATCAGGCGGACGAACAGCTCGGTGACCGGCAGCGCGCTGGGCTGCGCGACGAGCCGGATGTCGTCCATCTGGGAGGTGTGCGCGCTCAAACCCGACCTTCCTCGCCCCGGTGCGGCCCGTGCCGCACCACGTCAGTCCGCCCGCCGCGGCACGGTACCGTCCGCGCCGGGCGTTGCTACCGTCGGGGCCATGGGTGAGCTGCTCGAGGACGAGGCACTGCGCGTCGAACGGCTGCTCGACGCGCAGGCGAAGGCGGTCGAACTGTTCGCGGCGGTGGCCGAACGCGGCATCCTCGTCCCCGGTGTCCGGGAGACCGAGGCGAGCAACGCGATCCGCGACCTGGCCGGTGACCTGCTGGGTATCCGCCGGTACTGGCACAAGCGGATCGTCCGGGCGGGGGTCAACACGCTGCGGCCGTACCGCGAAAACCCGCCGGACCGGGTCCTGGCCGCCGACGACATCGTGTTCGCCGACTTCGGCCCGATCTTCGAGGAGTTCGAAGCGGACTTCGGCCGGACATTCGTGCTGGGCGAAGACCCGGTCAAGCACCGGCTGCGCGACACCCTGCCGGTGGTGTTCGACGCCGGCCGCGCGTACTTCGCCGCGCGGCCGGACATCACGGGTGCCGAGTTGTACGCGCACATGGTGGAGCTGGCGCGCGAGGCGGGCTGGGAGTTCGGCGGCGACATCGCGGGGCACCTGGTCGGCCAGTTCCCGCACGAGACGATCGACGGGGACCGCCTCGAGTCCTACATCGCACCCGGGAGCGACTACCCGATGCGGCGGCAGGACCGCAACGGGCAGCCGTCGCACTGGATCCTCGAAGTGCACCTCGTGGACCGGGAGCTGGGCATCGGCGGGTTCTTCGAACAGCTCCTCGATATCGGGCCGGGCGCCGCGGACTCCTGACCCGGCTCAGACGCGGGCCGGGACCCACAGCTCGTCGATGGCGCGTTCCGCGGCCGCGAGGCTGGCCTCGGCCAGCGGGATGAGCTCGGCCAGGGCCGGGCGCACCGGCGCCAGCGTCAGCTCCGCCGTGATGAAGCGCGGCTCCAGGCCGGTCATGGAGACGCCGTGGGGCAGCCACTGCTCGGCGTGGTCCCAGCCGGCGCGGGGCGTGCCTTCGCCGTAGCCGCCGCCCCGGCTGGCCAGCACGACGAACTCGCGGCCGCCGAGCAGGCCCGCGTTGGTTTCGGGGTCGATCGACAGGCCCGGGGCGATGAGGTGGTCGACCCAGGTCTTGACGCTGCTCGGCGGCCCGAAGTTGTACAGCGGCAGGCCGAGCAGCACGGTGTCGGCCGCCTTGACCTCCTCGACGAGTTCGACCGTCCGCGCCCAGGCCGCCGCCTGCTCCGGCGTGTGCTCCGCGGGAGGCACCCGGCCGGCCAGCCCGCCGGCCGCGTCGACGTGCGGGATCGGGTTCGCGCCCAGGTCGCGGTAGGTGACCGTGCCGTCCGGGTGCGCTTCGCGCCACGCCGCGGCGGCCCGCGCGCTGAGCCGCCGGCTCACCGAAGCGTCGCCCTGGATGCTCGAGTCGATGTGCAGGAGATGAGCCATGTCGTTAGCCATCCATAGATCGTTGGTGTAAGACAAGCTATTGATAGCACATCGATGGTTGAGCCGGCCATATACTGGACCCCATGACCTCGCTGCCGGTCGTCAACCAGCCACCGCACCGCTGCGGCGCGCTGGTCGACCACCTCGCACGCCGGCTGCGGCTCCGCAGCGAGTCGGTGCTGGCCCCGCTCGGCCTGCGGCCGCGCCACCTGATCGCCCTCACGGTGCTGCGCGACGGGGGCGGCAGCTCACAGCAGGACCTGGCGAAGATCCTGGAAATGGACAGCACGAACGTGGTCACCCTGCTCAACGAGCTGGAGACCGAGAACCTGATCGAGCGCCGCCGGTCCCCCGCGGACCGCCGCCGGCACCTGGTCGAGCTGACCGACGTCGGCGCGAAGCTGCTGGTCCGCGCCGAGTTCGCGCTGACCGCGGTCGAGGACGAGGTGTTCAGCGGCCTGGACGACGAGCAACGCGAGACGCTCTACACGCTCTTGCAGCAGGCGAGCAGCAAGACGGCCATGGAGGCCTGCCGGGAAGCGCGGCCCTGCTGACCGTCAGGCGCCGGCGATGTCCCGCGCCAGCTGCTGCGCTTCCGGCAGCGTGAACTTCCCGCTGATCTGCGTGGCGCCGTCGAGGATGGCGGCCGAGATCTGCGGCGCCATGAGCACCCGGCTCTTCACGACCACCGCGAGCTGCTTGCCGACGTTGTCCCCGGTCCACTCCGCCAGCGTCCGCGCCCCGGCGTCGGTGAACCTGAGGTTGACGACAGAGCTCCCGGTCGTCGGATCGACCCCCGCCTCGGCCCACCCCACGTCCGCACCGCTGAGGAACGCCGGCCCGAGGACGAGCCGGCTGCCCGTGACGGGGTCGCAGCCGACCAGCGGGAGCGCCGGGTCGTCCCGGCCGTCGAGGGAGTCCGGCGCCCCTGGCGCGCCCGGCTCGCAGTCGAGCGCCCGAGCGGCGGCCTCCTGCGCGGCGGGGTTCGTGCTCTGCCACTGCCCGGGTGCGCCGACCGCCGGGCCGGGAGGCAGCTCGGTCAGCACCGGACGGAAGCGCAGCCGCGTCCCGTCCTTCACGGCGAATCCGCTCTCCGGGGAATCGGCACGGCCGGGTACCTCCGCCTGGCACCCGGCGAGGGCGAGAACGGCGACCGCCGCGAGCAAGATCCGCACAAGCGGTCATCCTGGCGGATGCGCACCGGGCAAGTCGAGCGTTTCGGGCGGAAAGAGGCGCGGCAGGAAGGCCAGCATCAGCGCCGACCAGACCACGTGCGTCAGCAGCGGCGCCTGCACCCCGCCCGACCGGCCGCGCTGCCACGCGAACAGCGTGCCCATCACCGCCGACGCCAGCACCAGGGCCGGATTGCGCGTCGCCGTCGTCGACAGCACGTACACCGCCGTCGAGCCCGGTGCTCCCGCCGCGTCGTAGAGCGTGCCGCGGAAGAACACCTCTTCCGCGGCTCCCGTGAGCAACGTCGTCGCCGCCACCGAGGCTTTGGAGCCGCGGTGGGCGTGGTCCAGGACCCCGGTGATCGCCCGGCGCAGCGGCGGGATGCGGCGGGCGACCAGCGCCAACCCGTAGAACACGCCGAACGCCCCCGCTCCCACGACCACCGGCTGGACGACGTCACGGCGGCCGCGGCGGACCGGGCCGGCCGCCTGGGCCCCGGCGAGCCACGTCGCCGCGACCGAGGCCGTGAGCACGTGGAAGCGGCGGGATCCCGGGCGACTGGCCAGTGACGCGCCGAGCAGGCCGGATCCGGCGGCGGTCACCGCGGCGAGGAAAGGCTTCACCCCGTCCGCCGGCTCTTCGCGCGCTCGCCCAGGGCTTGCAGGACCGCTTCGTCGTAGCCCATCGGCTCGAACTCGACGATCCGGCGGATCGCGTCGTCGCGGACGACGACCTCGTTGGTCATCGAGTCGATCAACGCTCGCCCGGTGGTGACGTCGATGTCCGTGACGAGCGACAGCCAGTACGACGACAGCCGTGGGGACAGCAGCGGTACCGGCAGGATCACCAGCGGCCGGCCTTCGATCGCGGCCACCCGCTGCAGCATGTCGCGGTAGGCCAGCACTTCCGGGCCGCCGATGTCGAACGCCCGGCCGGCGGCCTCCGGGTGGTCGAGCACGCCCACCAGGTAGCGGACGACGTCGGCGACGGCGATCGGCTGCGTCCGGGTACCGACCCAGCGCGGCGTCACCATCGCCGGCAGGTGCTCGACCAGCTGCCGCGTCAGCTCCCACGACGTGCCGCCGTGCCCGATCACGATCCCGGCGCGCAGCACGGTCACCGGCACGCCGGTCTCCCCCAGCAGCCGCTCGACCTCGCGCCGGCTGGCCAAGTGCGCCGACAGCGCATCGTCGTCGTCGCCGAGGCCGCCGAGGTAGACGATCCGGCGCAGGCCCGCGCCCTCCGCGGCCCGGGCGAACGCGTGCGCGGCATCGGCGTCGCGGCGCTTGAAGTCCGCACTGTCGAGTGAATGCACGAGGTAGTACGCGGCTTCGACGCCCTTGAGCGCGTCCCGCAGCGAGCCGACGTCGGCGACGTCACCGCGGACGGCTTTCCCGGCACCGCGGTACTTCGCGGGGTGGCGGGTCATCGCGAGCACCTCGTGCCCGGCCGCTTCGAGCGCCGGGCACAACCGGCTGCCGACGAACCCCGACGCCCCGGCCACCAGCACCCGCATGCCCGCGACGTTAGCCGGGACGGCCTTCGCGCGCAGATCTTCCGCCGCCGGCGAAGCAGACCGCCGCGACGACGCCCGCGCAGCCCGCCAGCTGCGCCCACCCGGGCGTCTCGCCGAGCAGGCCGATGCCCAGCAGCACCGCGCCGACCGGCTGCAGCAGCATCAGCGTCGCGCCGGTGGTCGCGGACATCCGGGGCAGCGCGGCGGAGATGAGCAGCCAGCCCGCCAGCTGGCCGACGCCGGCCAGCGCGACCAGCCAGCCGAACGCAGGCCAGCCCGGTGTCAGGTCGAGCGTGCCGGTCGGGACGCCGAGCACGACCGCGACCACCCCGGCGGAGACCGTGGCCAGCACCAGCGAGTGCGCCTGCGTGCCGGTGCCGCCGCTGAGCCGGATCAGGAAGAGGTACCCGGCGTACCCGGCGCCGGCCAGCAGGGCCGCGACGGCGCCGGTGACCGGGTCCTTGCCGAACGAGCCGGTGCCGGCGAACCCGCCGGCCAGCACGATCCCGCCCAGCAGCACGGGCACCGCGACGAGGAACCGCTTCGACGGCCGCTCGGCCAGGAACGCGAACGCCAGCAGCGGCACGATCACCACCTGGACGGCGAGGAGCACGGTCGCGATGCCGGCGCCGATGCGCGGGATCGCTTCGCCCCAGAGCACGAAGTCCAGGCCGAGCCCGGTGCCGGCCAGCAGCGGCAGGAGCACGCGGCGGCGGGGCGCCGGGCCGGTCTTCCGCCGTTCGCGTCCGGCCAGCAGGAGCAGCACCGGCAGCGCGAGCAGGCAGCGCCAGAACGCGCTCGTACCGCCGCTGACGTGCGAAACCTTGATGAAGACCGAGGACAGCGAGATGCAGAAGCTGCCGAGCGCGGCGAGCAGCCGCGGGTCGAAGCGGCGGGTTGACGTCGGGGCGGTCTTGAGCACGCCTCCAGCGTGCGGACGGCGACTGCCAAGAACAAGCGAATGTTTCTGCGCGGAATTCGGTAGCATTCCTACCGTGTTCGGACTCGAGCGGATGCGGGCGCTGCACGCGGTCGCCACCCACGGCTCGGTCGCCGCGGCGGCCGAATCCCTGCACGTCACGCCGTCCGGGGTGTCCCAGCAGCTGGCGAAGCTGGAACGGGAGGCGGGCCAGGAGCTGCTGGAGCCGCGCGGCCGCGGCGTCCGGCTGACGAAGGCGGGTCAGGTGCTGGCCGGGCACGCGGAGCGGATCCTCGCGCAGGTCGCCGCGGCGAAGGCCGATCTGGAGCTGCTGCGCGAGGACGTCATCGGGCCGTTGCGGATCGGCGCGATCCCGACGACGGTGCACGCGCTGCTGCCGCCCGCGCTGGCCACCCTCGCCGCGCAGCACCCGCGGCTGGCGGTGACGCTGCACGAGGGCGAGGCCGAGCAGACGATGCCCCGCGTGCTGGCCGGCGACCTCGACGTCGCGGTGCTGGAGAGCTGGGCCGACCGCCCGACGGCGATCCCGCCGTCGGCGACGCGGATCGAGCTGTTCTCCGACGTCGCGGACCTCGCCCTGCCGGCCGGGCACCGGCTCGCCCACCGCAAGACGGTCGATCTGTCCGAAGTGGACGACCTGCCGTGGATCGGCTGGAGCGCGGGGTCCGGCTGCTACGAGTGGCTGGTGCAGGTGCTGCGCAAGCAGCGGCTGGAGCCGCGGATCAGCTGCACGGTCGGCGGTTACCCGACCCAGCTGGCCCTGGTGGCGGGCAACGTCGGCGCGGCGCTGGTGCCCCGGCTGGCCCGCGACCGCCTGCCCGACGGGGTGCGGATCCTGACCACGCGGCCGGCCCTGAGCCGCACGATCCACGCGGTCTGCCGGGCGGGCGAGGAGGACCGCGGGGCGGTGCGGGCGTGCCTGGACGCCTTGCGGGCGGCGTCGGCGCGCTTCGAGAATGTCAGGTCTTCCACGCGTCCGTGACGCACAGCTCCTCGTACTCCCAGGAGCCGTCGGCGACCCCGTCGTCGAGCAGCCGCCGGACCGCACCCAGGTCGGCGTCCGGCGGTATCTCCAGCACTGCGATCCCGAAGAAGTCGTCCCCCTTGACCCCCAGATGCGCGAACCGGCCGAGAATGCTCACCGGCGGTGGCTCCGGAGGCAGCACCAGCACCGCGCAGATCCCGGACGATTCCAGCTTTTCCTCCGCCCACCAGGTACCACCTGAGCGTGGTCGGACACGGTAGACGTCGCCGACCGCGGCGCCGACCGCCGTCGGCGGGGTGTCCAAGAGCGGGGCCCGGCCGAATTCGAGCTCTTCGGCCTGGACGCTGATGCTCATGCCCGGCACCGGGCCGTGCGGCATCGGGAAGTACACGGGGAACCGGGTGGCCGGGGCATCGTGCGGTGACGACATGACCCCAGCATGCCGGGGACGGGTTTCACCCGGGTCACGCCCGCAACCGCTCGGCCATCTCGGTCACCAGCCGGCTCGGGCGCCGGTGGTGAACCAGGAAGATCTCCCGCACCGGCCGGGCATCCGCCGCGTCGCGGACCTCGACACGCGCCGGGCTCATCCGTTCGAGCACGCTTTCCGGCACGAACGCGATGCCGAGCCCGGCCTCCACCAGCGCCACGATCACCTGGTAGTCCCGGGTCTCGTACGCCACCCGCAACCGGACGCCGGCGGCGTCGGCGAGCTGGTCCAGGCACGCCCGGTTGGGCACGCCCGGGCTGCCGGAGATCCAGTCCTCCGCGGCGAGTGCCCGCAGGGTGAGCCGGCGGGTGCGCGCCTTCGCGTGGCCCTTCGGCAGGATCAGCCGGAACCGCTCCGAGCGCAGCAGCGTCCGCTCCAGGCCACGGGGGTCGGGCAGCGGCGCGCCCGGGTAGCGGTGGGTGATCAGCAGGTCGAGCTCGCGGGAGCTGACCAGGCCGTACCCGTCCGGCGGCTCGAGGTCCAGCAGCCGCAGGGCCACGCCGGGGTGGTCGCGGCGGAAGCCGGCCAGCGCGGCGGGCACCAGGGTCATGCCCGCGCTGGCGAAGGTGCCGACCGTGAGCTCCTCGTCGAGCAGCCCGCGGACCGTCCGTTCGGCCGTGCGCAGCTCCCCGGCGATCGCCTCGGCGTGGACGAGCAGGGCCTCCCCGGCCGCCGTGAGCGTGACGCCGCGGGCGTGCCGGTCCAGCAGGCGGGTGCCGACGTCGCGCTCCAGCTTGGCCACCTGCTGCGAAACGGCGGACGGTGTGAAGGAAAGCCGCTGCGCGGCCGCGGCGATCGAACCCGCGTGGGCCACCTCGGCCAGCACGGTCAGGCGGTGTGCGTCGAGCACGGAAGCCTCCAGCCGTAAGTTCCGCTAACTCCAGCATAGGAGACGTCGCTGGTGCTTATGGTGGTCCGCGCGCATGCTGGAGCCATGATCAGCACTGCGGACGTGGAACGGGCCGCCGCCCGCATCGAGGGCCGGGTCCGCCGGACACCGGTGCTCGCCGCGGACGAAGGCGTGTGGTTCAAGCTGGAGCACCTGCAGCACACCGGGTCGTTCAAGGCCCGGGGCGCCTTCAACCGGATCCTCGCCGCGGGCGAGCAGACCGGCGTCGTGGCCGCTTCCGGCGGCAACGCCGGCCTGGCCGTCGCTTACGCCGCCCGGGAATTCGGTCTCCCGGCGCGGGTCTACGTCCCGGCGACCGCCCCCGCGGTGAAGGTCGCGAAGCTGCGTCAGCTCGGCGCGGCCGTGGAGCTGGTCGGCGAGAAGTACGCCGACGCCTACGACGCGGCCGTCAAGCACGCGGCGGACACCGGCGAGCTCTTCTGCCACGCCTACGACCACCCGGACATCTGCGCCGGGCAGGGCACCCTCGGCCTCGAACTGCTGCGGCAGGCGGGTGAGCTGGACACGATCCTGGTCGCGGTCGGCGGCGGCGGACTGCTGGCCGGCGTCGCCGCCGCGGTCGAGGGCCGGGCGCGCGTCGTCGGCGTCGAGCCGCGGACGATTCCGACACTGCACTCCGCGCTGGCCGCGGGCGAACCGGTCGCGGTCGACGTCGCCGGCGTCGCCGCCGACTCGCTGGGCGCGTCCCGGCTCGGCGACATCGCCTTCGCGGTCGCCACCCGCACGGACGCGGGCTCGGTGCTGGTGGACGACGCCGCGATCGTCGACGCGCGGGCAGCGCTGTGGGACCGGTACCGGCTCGCCGTCGAACCCGGCGGGGCGACCGCGTTCGCCGCCCTGCTCTCCGGCGCCTACCGCCCCGCGCCGGGCGAACGGGTCGCCGTGCTGCTCTGCGGCGCCAACACCGATCCCGCGACGCTCACTTCCCCGACAGCCGCTCCACCACCGGCGCGAACTGTTCGAGGAACGCGCCGTTGACGCTGAAGTAGGACACGCCCTGTTCCTCGCGACGGCGTTCGAGCTCCGCCACCATGTCGTCGACGTCGCCGCGCAGCAGGCCGAGGGAGTCGTGTTCGATGAGCGTCTCGGCGTCGACGCCGATGAAGCCGCGGATCCACGGGGGCACCTCGTCGCCGACGACCCAGATGTTCATCGCGAACTCGATGTCGCGGTCACCGGCCGCCGAACGGACTTCCCCGACGTACCCCGTCATTTCCTCCCGGGTGGTCAGGACGCCGCCGGCCATCGTGACGATGTCGGCCTTCGCCCCGGCGAGGCGGCGTACCTTCGGGCCGCCGGCGGCGATCATCACCGGCGTGTGCCCGTCGCCGTCGAGCCGGCGGACGTGGTCGACCGTCTCGGAAACCGAGTCGAGCCGGTCCTGTCCCGAACCGTAGGGCAGGCCCAGTTCTTCGGCCTGCTGCCGCATTTCCGGGCGCCCGGTGCCGAGGCCGAGCTCGAACCGGCCCTCGGTGACGACGGTCAGGCTGTGCGCCTCCCAGGCCGCCGCCCGGGCGGTGCGCAGCGGACTGGCCAGCACGAACGAGCCGACGCGCAGCTCGGTCGTCGCCGCGGCGGCCGCGGCGAGGGCCGCGGTCGGTGTCGGCATGTTCAGGTTGTCCGGGCACAGCAACGTCGAATAGCCGAGCTCTTCCGCCCGGCGAGCGGTGGCGAGCCACTGCGCGCCCCCTTCCACCGCACCCGCGACCACACCGAACCGAAACGCCTTCTGCGGCATCGAAACACCCCCACGTCGTTGGTCCTTCGATCAAACCACCGGTGCGCCCGGCCGTGCCACCACGGCCGGGCGCGCGCCCGGCATCAGCCGCGCTGGTACTCCTCCCAGGTGACCTTCGCGACCTGCGGCCCGTCGTCGGAGCCGCGGCCGGCGAGGCCGTTCATGCCCAGGTAGTAGTCGCCGGTCTGGTGCTGGGCACCCGACGACAGGTCCGGGTCGGAGATGGCCATCGCGTGGATGTGGTAGTCGAAGCCCTGCGCCGGCGTGCGGTACCAGGCCGCGAAGCCCACGTTGCGCAGCGCCTTCAGCAGGTTGTTCCGGTTGGTCGACGACATGCCGGACACCGAGATGTCCATCGCGCCGCCGCCGTCGTGCGTCCCGGCCGAGGCGTCGACGCCGCCGGCGTTGTACGAACCCTGCGTCAGGGTGACCTGGAAGCCCGCTTTGCCTTCCGCCGCAACGAGCATCGCCTTCGTGCGGGTGTTGAGGGTCTTGCCGTGGTAGGTCACCTGGCTGCCGGCGGAGACCGGGTTCGTGACCGTGTACCGGCCTTCGCCCAGCTTCTCCAGCGAGGTCTTGCCCGGCAGGCCGGAAGCGTCGAGTCCGGTGTAGCCCAGCGACTTCTGGTACTGCGAGTACGCCGTGATCGTGGTGGTGCCGAAGTAGCCGTCGACGTACTGGCTGTCGAGCAGGCCCTTCGCCTGCAGCGCCTGCTCGACGAGCAGGACGCTGTCGTGCGCGCCCGGGGTCTGGGTGTCGTCGGCGCGGCGCGGGTCGATCTGGGCCGCCTTCAGCACGGCTTCCATGTTCGCACCGGGCAGCACCGTCGTGGCCGCAGTCTCGGCCTGAGCCGGTGCGGCCACGGCGAACGCGGCGGCGGTGAGCGCCGTGAGTACGGCGGCCTTCGTGAACATCCTTGTCCTCCATGGGTCGGAATCTCTACGGGAAGGAGAATCACGCAACCGGATACAAGGGACGTACAAACCGGATTCGCCCAACACCGCTCGTTTGTGCTCACGCTGCGGCGGCCACCCGCGGCGGCTTCGCCGGCTCTCGACGTCGATGAGCGGATCCGCGCACGTCGCTCCCGGGGGCCCAAGGAGGACCCCCAGATACCATGGAGGGGTAGGGTAAAGGAGCCGGTGACGGCGTGTAATCCCAGCCACATTCGGGCGCGTTCTCACTGGTCCAGGCGTGTTGTCCGGCGTCACTCAGAGTTTCCACGGCCCCGCCCTGGACTCTCCCGTGCTCGTTTCGTAACCTGTTCGAGATCTCGCGGCCCCCGGTCGTCCCCAGACGGCGACGCGAGATCGCCGCCGACACCCCCCCCCTGCCGGGTACCGGACCCCACCGCGGGCTCTTCCTGTTGCGGTCGAGCGCGCCCCGGGCACGGGCGAGGCCCCCGACCTCGCCGTCCCGGTACCCGTCGGCGGCCGATCAGCAAAGGAGACCCGCGCGAGAATGCGTTCGCATCCCGTCAAGCGCGTGGTGTCAGGTGCCCTCGCCGCGGCCTCGGTGATCACCGTCGTCACCATGGCCCAGCCGGCCACCGCCGCCCCCGTCCCCGTCCTCCAGGCGCCCCCCGCCGGCTCGGACGCCCTCGCCAAGTACCGCGATCTCGCGGCACAGGCGGAAAAGCTCAACGAAGACCTGCTCCGGGCCCAAGACGACCTGACCGCGAAGCAAGGCCAGCTCGACAAGGCCAACGCCGACGTCGAGGCCGCCAAGAACGCCGGTGCCCAGGCCATCGCGGCCAAGCAGCAGTACCAGTCCGAAGTGGACAAGTTCGCCGGCGCCTCGTTCACCGGCGGCGTCCAGATGAACAAGCTGTCGGCGCTACTGGCCGGAACGTCCACCCAGGACTTCCTGGACCGCTCGGCGGCGCTCGACGTCATCGCGACCGACAAGAACGCCGCGATGGACAACCTCAGCGGCGCGGCGGCCAAGGCCACGGCGGCCGAGAAGTCGGCCACCGACGCGGCGAAGCGGGCGCAGGACGCCCGGGACGCGGCGGCGAAGCTCGCTTCGGACATCGAGGCCAAGAAGAAGGACCTGCAGGGCCAGATCGACCAGATCGAGGCGCAGAGCCGGTCCCTCAGCAACGCCGACCGGGCCGCCCAGAAGGACACCGGCGGCGCGGCGCCGAACGTCAAGGCGCCCACCGCGGCCGCGCAGGCCGCGGTCAACGCGGCGCTGAGCAAGCTCGGCAGCGCCTACGTCTGGGGCGCCACCGGGCCGAGCACGTTCGACTGCTCCGGCCTGATGCAGTGGGCGTACAAGCAGGCCGGCATCACCCTGCCGCGGAACTCCGCCGCCCAGGCCCAGTTCGGCACCCCGGTCTCGCGCGACCAGCTGCAGCCCGGCGACCTGGTCGCCTACTACTCCCCCGTGTCCCACATCGGGATGTACATCGGCGACGGCAAGATGGTGCACGCGCCGACGAGCGGCGACGTCGTCAAGATCTCGCCGCTGATGAGCCAGTACGCGGGAGCCACGCGCCCCACGGCCTGAGTCACCGCCGGTGCCCCGTTCCGCGAAGTGTAGAAATCGCGGAACGGGGCACTTTGCGCGCATGGACGAGAACCCTGACGCCGCCACCGTCGAAGCCGTCGGCAAGGTGACCGAGGCGCTCGAGACGATCGAGCGCGCCCGCGGGCACCTCTACTCCTTCCACCAGCTGACCGGGAGCGCGGACCTGGCTCTCGGCGAGGCCGTCGAGCAGCTCGAGAAGGCCGGCCACGGCGACTGGGCGCGGCGGATCTCCGCGGAGCTCATCGGGCTCAACGTATTACCCGATCGGTGGACTTTCCAGGTCGTCGAGGAGTACGACGACGGCTACTACAAGGCGTGCCGCGACCTTGAGCGCGAGCTGCTCACTTCGTTGACCGGAGGCCGCCGCCACCTGCACGAACAGCAGATGAAGGACGACCGCCGGACGCACGGGCGACCGGGCCACGAGGCGGGCGGCCCGAGCACGCCCCCGGCCGGCACGTGAGCGGCGATTGTCGGACCGCTGCGCTACAGTCGGATTCAGGCGAACAAACGTTCGATTGGAGCTGTCATGACTGACCAGGTGGAGCCCAACCCCGAGAAGGACCCGAGCGACTGGACCACCGGCGACGAGCCGATGACCGGACCGCAGAAGTCGTACCTGCAGACGCTGGCCCAGGAAGCCGGCGAAGAGGTGCCGGACGGCTTGACGAAGGCGGAGGCGTCCGAGCGGATCGACGCCCTGCAGAAGACGACCGGCCGCGGGACCTGAGGGGTCGCCAGGCCGGGATCCGCCACCCGAAGGTGGCCGCTCCCGGGCAGAGGCACGGGCAGGGGCGAGCCGGCTTGGCGGTGTGCTCGACGCCACCGCTTGCCGTCTTTTGTCGCGGTTAGTCACCGGCAGGTGCCCTGAACCGCGGACCCGAACGGCCGGCCTACGCGCGCCCGACGCCCTACCAGCCGCCCTCGATGAGTGAAGGCCTGCGGAGCGGGTATTTCTCGAGCATGTCTCAACCGGACGAGCAGCAGCCCGAGATCGCGCGACCCGACACCGAGGATCCCGGCCGGCCCGAAGACCGGCTCTACCGTCCCGGCGAGGGCGAACCGCCGGACCACCCCGAGGAAGCCCGTGGTGTGGGCGCGAAAGTGATCGGCGAGTTGCGAGCGCGTCGCGAAAAGTGAGCGTTCAGGCCGCTTCCGGCAGCGCCGCGCCCGTCACGCGAAGCAGGAATTCCGCGTTCGAGCCCGTCTTGCGGAGCTGCTCCAGCAGCTGCTCGATCGCGTGCGGGCCGGGCAACGCGCGCCGGACTTCGCGCATGGCCGCGAGTTCACCGGGCGTGACCAGCAGTTCTTCACGGCGGGTGCCGGACGCGGCCACGTCGACGGCCGGGAAGATGCGGCGCTCGGCCGTTTTGCGGTCGAGCTTGAGTTCGGCGTTGCCGGTGCTCTTCAGCTCCTCGAAGAACACCGTGTCGGCCAGCGAACCGGTTTCCACCAGGGCCGAGGCGATGATCGTGAGCGAACCACCGCCCTCGAGGTTCCGTGCGGCGCCGAGGATCCGCTTCATCGGCTGCAACGCCGCCGCGTCCACGCCACCGGACAGCGTGCGGCCGGAGGGGCGTGCCGAAAGGTTGTACGCGCGGCCGAGCCGGGTGAGCGAGTCGAGCAGCAGGACGACGTCTTCGCCGTGCTCCACCAAGCGTTTCGCGCGCTCGACGGCGAGTTCGGCCACCGCCACGTGTTCGGCAGGCGGCCGGTCGAAGGTGGACGCGATCACCTCGCCGCGCACGGTCCGGCTCAGCTCGGTGACCTCTTCCGGACGTTCGTCGGCGAGCAGGACCAGCAGCCGGCAGTCGGGGTGGTTGACCGACAGTCCGTGCCCGATCTCTTGCAGCACCGTGGTTTTCCCGGCTTTCGGTGGCGAAACGACCAGGGCGCGCTGCCCACGGCCGAGCGGGGTGACGAGGTCGATGACGCGGGGCAGCAGCCGCGCCGGGGTGGTTTCGAGCAACAGCCGCCGGTCCGGGTGCACCGGCACCAGGTCGGCGAAGCGGGGCCGCGGCTCGCGCGGGTCGCGGCCGTTGACGCTGGCGATCTCTTCGCCTGCGCCGGTGATTTCGTCGCCGGGCCGCAGGTTGTGCTTGCGCACCAGCGAAAGCGGGATGGCGACGTCGTCGGGCGCGGGACGGTAGCCGGGCCGGACGTACGGGGTCTTGCCGGACAGGTCGAGGATTCCGTGAAAGGACATGGGGTTCTCCTGAAGTGGTGCCGGGCCTGCGCACGGACGGCGAGGCCGGGTAAGAAGGAAAGAGGCCGACTGGCCTGGATCCGGGGAGCTGCCTCCGGGCGGCCGAGGGGCCGGCATCCGCGAGGAGCGTCTCCACTGTAGCGGCACATCTCACGAAGCACAACGGGTTAGACCGCGTAGCGGTGGGTAGTCCTTCAGAGAAGCCCGCTGAAACGGGGGAAACCGCGGCTGAAGGATGGGAGTGGATCGTGTATCGACATACCCCGGAAACTGGCGTCGATACGGGTGAGAGCACCGACGCCGACCAAGCCGGGACCACGGCCTCGGAGCGCTTCGCCGCCGGAGCCGTGGTCGCCTCGACCTTCGAAGAGCTGGCGCCGGCCCTGCCCAACGAGATGGCCGGCCTGCGCCGCAAGCTGATCCACTGGCTGGGCGAGTTCCCGCTCGACCCGGACAGCAAGCACGACATCACGCTGGCCACGTACGAAGCCCTGGCCAACGTGGCGGCCCACGCCTACCCCGACGGCCACGGCTGGGCCCGCCTGCAGGCCCGCCGGGAGGGCGACGCGGTCACGGTGACGGTGACGGACACCGGCTGCGGCATCCCGGCAACGCGCCCGCGGGTGGCGGGACTGCGCACCTCGGGCGGCCGCGGCCTGCTGCTGATCGACCAGGTGACGGACCAGTCCGACATAGACTCGGGCGAAAAGGGCACCACGGTCCGCATGACCTGGCGCCCGCCCGCCCTCCGCGACGCGGGTTAGGCACCCGAACCGGGCCGCCGGGCCCGCCTCGACGACGGCAACGATCGGCCGGCCCCGCAGAAGTCCCCGAGGAACCACCACCCGCCGGCTCGCTCACCAGCGCGCCGGCGGGCTCGTGTCCGGCGGATCCCCCGCCGCAGCCGAGCCCGCTGCCCAGCCGGCCGCCCGGCCACGCCTCCCGAAGCCGAGCCCGCTGCCCAGCCGGCCGCCCGGCCACGCCTCCCGAAGCCGAGCCCGGCCAATTCACCTACCGCAGCCAAGCCTGCCGCCCGGCCACGCCTCCCGAAGCCGAACCCGGCGAATCTCCCACCTCCGCCAAGTCCGCCGCCCGACCACGCCCCCGGGAGTCGAGCCCAGCGAATCTCCACCGCAGCCAAGCCCGCCGCCCAGCCACACCTCCGGAAGCCGAACCCGGCGAATCTCCCACCTCCGCCAAGTCCGCCGCCCGACCACGCCCCCGGGAGCCGAGCCCGGCGAGTTCCCACCGCAGCCAAGCCTGCCGCCCAGCCACACACCCGGAAGCCGAACCCGGCGAATCCCCCGCCGCAGCTGAGCCCGCCACTCAGCCGCCCGCCCGGCCACGCCTCCCGAAGCCGAGCCCGGTGAATTTCCCCCGCTGTAGCCGAGCCCACTACC
>JARAWT010000039.1:0-107734 GCA_033793495.1 Streptomyces sp. MN03-5084-2B
AGCCGGTGCCGGTGAAGCCGTAGCCGAAGGCGTTCATGCGGAGCTGGAAGGTCTTGAGGGCGTCGTCTACTCCTACGGCGACTGCGCCGACGCCCTCAAGACCTTCCAGCTCCGCATGAACGCCTTCGGCTACGGCTTCACCGGCACCGGCTGCTACCTCGAGAAGACCCGCACCGCCGTCCTCGACCTCCAGCGCGCCAACGGCATCAAGGACAGCGGCCTCCTCGGCCCCAAGACCTGGGAAGCCGCCTGGACCGGCACCCCACCCCGCTGACCCCCGTCGTGAGTGAGTAACAGCGTTCCAACACTGTTACTCACTCACGACTCCTGGGACTGCTGCCACTTGCCCCGCTCGATCAGCACCTCACGCAGCAGATCCGGCCGGTCCGTCACGATCCCGTGCACCCCCAGGTCCAGCAGCATCCGCATCTCCGCCGGATCATCGATCGTCCACGTGTGCACCTCGATGCCCGAACGCCCGGCCATCGACACGAACGCCTTGTCCACCACCCGCAACGCCCCCTGCCGCACCGGCACCTGCGCCATCGCCCCCAGCACCAGCCGCCCCAGCGGCAGCAACGGCAACCGGCCCCGCATCCACAACGCCAGCGCCGACCGCGGCCCCATCGCCGTCACCAGCCGCGGCCCCGCCAGCTTCCGCAACCGCACCAGCCGCGCGTCCGAAAACGCCGCCCCGGCCACCCGGTCGAACGCCTTCGTCCGCTCCAGCACCCGCACGAACGGCTCCACCGCACGATCCACCTTCACATCGACGTTGAACCGCGCGTCCGGCAACTCCTCCAGGACGTCTTCCAACCGCGACAGCGGCGCCTTCCCGCCCACCTTGACGTTCTTCAGCTGCTCCCACGTCCGCGCCGCGATCGGCCCCGTCCCATCGGTCGTCCGATCCAGATTCGGGTCGTGGTGCACCACCACCACACCGTCCGCCGTCGCGTGCACATCCGTCTCGACGTACCGATACCCCTCCGCACACGCCCGCTGGAACGCCGGCAACGAGTTCTCCAGCCCCTCGAGCTCACCGAGGTGCCACCCCCGGTGCGCGAAGGCACGGGGGAGCGGATCAGCCAGGTACGGAAACGACGCCTCCATCCCTCAAGTGTGCACTTCCGCCATGACCCCGGCATGAGCAAACGATGGCCAGCTAGGGTCTCCCGGGTGAGGGACGCCGCCGAACTGACCCAGCCGACCACCGTCGACCTCGCCCCGGCCCGCCGAGGCGCCCCCAAGCACTGCGGCTGGTGCGGACGACGCCTCCCCGAAGGCGGCAACGTCGGCCGCCGCCGCCGCTACTGCGGCCAATCCTGCCGCCAACGCGCCTACGAACGCCGCACCGCCCTCCAGCGCAGCGGCCTCCCCGAAGACGCCGTCGTCCTTTCCGACACCGAGATCGCCGCCCTCCAGGACCGCCTCTTCCAGCTCCGCTGCGCCGCCGAGGACATCGTCACCGCCGCCGACGACGGCGCCGACCCCCGAGAACTACGCGGACTCGCCGAGGAAATCGCCCGCGCGGCCAAGGACCTCGAACAACTCCGCTGACCCGACGAGCCTCACGCCAAACCATCCAGGGCCCGATACGTCCGGTTGCTCGCCGCCGCCGCCCGCTGCTCCCGGCCCGTCGCCTCGATGTAGTTCTGGCTCGTCGCCAAGCTCGCATGCCCCAGCAACGCCATGATCTCCGACGCCGTCGCCCCGTCCTCCGCCAGCCGCGTCGCGAACGTGTGCCGCAACGCGTGCAGATTCGCCCCCACCGGCACCCGGTCGTGCAACCCCGCACCCCGATAACACGACTTCACCAGGTACTCCAGCGCACCCCGCCCGATCGGCTCACCCGACCGATCCAGCAACAACGGCGAACCAGGGGAGAACCGCACGCTCGAGAACCGCACCCGGCACGACTCCCGGTACCGCTCGATCAGCTCCGCCAGCACCGGCTGCACCGGAATCGACCGGTCCCGGCTGCCCTTGCCCTTCACGTGCAACCGCAGCTCACCGGCCCGCCCCACCAGCGACCGCGACGTCAACGCCCGCATCTCCGCCGCCCGCAACCCCGCCACCAGCCCCAACGCGATCACCAGCACGTCCCGCTCCGGCCACGGATCACGCGCACGCCGCGAACCCGCGGCCGCCGCCGACAGCAGCTGCTCCGGGGTTTCCTCACCCCGCAACGGCTTCGGCGTCAACGCCGGCGTCCGCGGCCGCGCCACCGCACCCATCGGATTGCCCGCCAGGAGCCCGTCGGCCACGCAGAACGTCAGGAACTGGTTCCACGTCGACCAGGCCCGCAGCACGGAGCTCTTCGCGTGCCCGTCCGCGAACGCGCCGAACGCCGACCGCAGCGCCGGCCCGGTCAGGTCGGCGACCTCCAGGTCCTCGGCCGGACGGCCGAGCTCCGAAACCAGGAGAGTGGTGATGCCGGCGAGATCCCGGCGGTAGGCGTCGGTCGTGTGCGGGGAGTCCTTGCGCGGACGGCGGGCGGCGAAGAAGGCTTGCTGGGCCTCGGAAACCTTCATGTGGATCTTGTACCGCACGCCACCGACAGTTTCCGCGGCCGGTCCCGATCCCGGCATTTCATGCATAATTGCCATTATGCATGAAATGCCGGGATGATCGAGGATTCCCCTTGGGGGACATGGAACTTCTCCTGCGCCCGTTGCGACCCTCGGACGCTCCTGCGTCCCCGCATGCGGGGTATGCGCACACATGTTCGACACCGGTTCGCGTGGGGTGGCGCCTGGCCACGGAGACTCGGAGGCTCGGGACGGCGAATCGGGTTCGACCAAACTGCGCTGCGCGACGTGTCCGGGCGCAGATAACCCCGGTCAATTTCGTCACCGTGACGTTTTGAGGTCGAGTGGCCGGACCTCGGGCTCGCGCCTCTCAGGGGATGCTCTCGGGCTCCGGGATGTCGTGAAAGGGTCGTTCATGGCATCAGACGTCCTGAACGACCCTTTCACGACATCCGGGCCGGCGAAGCGAACACTCTTGCGCAACCAGGCAGCGTTCGTGACCCTGAGGGCCCCTCCCGGCCGTCTGTCCAGCACGTCACCAAGTGCCGATAATGTACATTATGTCAAGTAACTGGCCACGAGGGACCGAGAGCCTGGTGCCTATGCCCTGCTCGCCACCACCATGTAGTTCTCGGCCTCGTGATCGAACGTGCTCACTTCCGTCCGGAGTCCGACGCGGTGCAGCTCGGCTTCGAGTTCCTCGTACCGGTAGGGCCAGCAGGACAGCAGCTCCGAGCGCACAAGAACCGACCCGGTCGCATCGACTTGCGCGATCGCAATCTCGATGTGGTGCTCCTCCTCCCAGTTCGGCGCGATCTCCCAGCGGTAGATCACGACGGCGTCGCGGCCGTTCCGGTGGACGAGTCGGTCACCGATGTCCAGCCGGGAACCTCTGGCCCTCACGAGTTCCCACGTGCGGGACGTGAGCACCAAGCGGCCGCCAGGGCGCAGGAGCCGCGACATCGATTCCAGGGCGGCCCCCCTGCCTGTCTTGCCTGCGGCGTGGTGAAGCGAGTTGCCGACGCAGAACACCATGTCGAACGTGCCGTCCTCGAAATGGTCGGTCAGCTCTTCCCAGCTCGCCCGCACGGCCCGGACGGATGCCCCGAACTCCTCGGACAACTCTGCGGTTCGTCGAACCATCGCTTCGCTGGCGTCGGTTGCGACAACCTGTATGCCACGACCGGCGAGGCCGACCGCCAACTGCCCGGTTCCGCACGAACAGTCGAGGACGCGCGCGTTCGACGGCAGGAGACCGAGGACGTCCTCGAACGACGCAGCGAACTCGGCCGGCGGGAGCTTTGCATCCGAGATGAGCCATTCGTACACCTCGGCAAGCACGTCATAACCTGTCACGACCACTACCTCCGTTGACGTCAGTGCCAGTCGCTGATCATCACGTCCTGCGGTGCGGGGGCGCCCTCCCCGGTCTCGACGAGTTGCTTGAGGCTCATCAGGTAGATCGCCCACTTCGTGCTGCAGTGGTGCATGAACTCGCCGGCCTCGCGCCAGCCTTCGTGGGTGAACAGGACGATCGTGTGTTCGTTGCGCTGTTCGAGCTCCCAGCGGATCGTGGTGCCGATCCATTCCGGTGGTCCGTCGACGACTTCCCAGCGGACGAGCCGGCCGGGGTCGAGTTCGAGGACCTTCATGTCGAATCCGCCCGGGATGAAGCGGAAGGCGATGACGCCGCCGGGTTCGGTGTCCCCCGCGGTTTTCTCGGTCCACCAGCCGGTGAGGCCGTCGAGCGTGGTGAGTGCGTCGTAGACCTTTTCCGGGGTGCCGTCCTTGATGCCGATGCGGTGCAGGATGTCCATTTTTACCGGTTCCTCTTCTCGATGGTTTCGGCGATGGTCTTGATGCGGCGGAGCCGGGCGTCCCAGGCGTTGCCGACGTCGGCGAGCTGGGCGACGGCGCGGCCCAGCTGGGTCTCGTCGACGCGGAACTGCTTTTCGCGGCCGGCGCTGTGGGCGTGGACGAGGCCGGCGCGGTCGAGGACGGCGAGGTGCTTGGCGACGGCCTGGCGGGTCACCGGCAGGTGTTCGCTGAGGCTGGTGGCGGTGCCGCTCCCCTCGTTCAGGAGCAGGTCGAGCATGCGGCGGCGGGTGGGGTCGCCGATGGCCGACCAGAGGTCGTCGTCGACGGCGGTGGTCACCGGGTGGCTCCGACCTTGGCGGCGTAGGCGGGGAGGCGGGACAGGAAGTGGTCCCAGCCGGTGGCGTGGTCGTCGTGTTCGGCGACGAGCTTGGCTTCTTCCCAGCCGCGTTCGCGGAAGCCGGTTTCGGTCATCCGCAGGCGGGTTCCGGTGCCGGCGGGTTCGAGTTCGAAGACGACGAGGAACGAATTGCCGGGTGCGGCGGTCTCGCCTTCGGCGTGGGCCCAGCGGAAGGAGAAGAGTTTCGGGGGGATCGCGTCGACGACGGTGAACTGGACCCAGTTGCCGCCGAAGCCGAGGCGTCCCGCTCCCCCGGGTTCGACGGGGTATTCGGCTTCGTCGGGCCACCATTCGCGGACGTGTTCGGGGTTGCTCACGACGTCGAAGACGACTTCGGGGGTGGCGTCGATGTGGATTTCGCGTTCGAGTGTGCCGTGGTTCATGCGGGCTCCTTGTGCAACGTTTGGCTGCGTTTCACGGTAGCTCGCCGGGCGCGGATGTGCAACCTTCGGTTGCGCGAAGATTCTTCTGAACCCAGGCGACGTCGTGCCAGGCACCGTGCTTCCAGCCGACCTGCCGGTAGACGCCGGCGGGCTCGAACCCGAGCGCGCGGTGGAGTCCGGCGCTGGCGTCGTTCGGCAGGGTCATGCCGGCGAAGGCGCGGCAGAACCCGCGTTCGCGCAGCCGCTCGAACAGTGCCTCGTAGAGGGCGCGGCCAGCGCCGGTGCGGCGGCGGCCCTGTTCGAGGTAGATGCTCGTTTCGCAGGACCAGCGGTAGGCGGCGCGTTCGGCGAAGCGGGTGGCGTAGGCATACCCGGCCACCCGCCCCTGCTCTTCGAGGACGAACCACGCGTGCGCGGCGGCGATGCGGCGGGCCATCTCGGTGGTGCCGGGTGGTTCGTCCTCGAAGGTGATGACGGTGTCGGTGACGTAGGGCGCGTAGAGGGCGGCGCAGGCGGCGGCGTCCGCGGGGACAGCGTCTCGGATCATGGCTCATATGTTAGCCAATAAGACTCGTATAGTATCCGAGTTATGAGCGATCCCCTGACTGTCCGCCTGGCCGCCACGGTGCACGCCGCGCGGACGTCGCAAGGTCTGTCGGCCGCGGCGCTCGCCGACCGGTCGGGGGTGTCCCGGGCGATGATCGGGAAGATCGAGCGGGGTGACGTGCAGCCGACGGCGGCGTTGCTGGCGAAGCTGTCGGCCGCGCTGGGCCTGACGCTGTCGGAGCTGATCGCGCGAGCCGAGGGTGACGAGCGGCGGCTGGTGCGGGCGGCGGAGCAGCCGGTGTGGGTGGACCCGGACACCGGGTACCGGCGGCGGTCGGTCTCCCCCGCGGCCGGGCGGCCGCTGGAGCTGGTGGAGGTGGAGCTGCCGCCGGGTGTGGAGGTGCCGTTGGCGTCGGGGACGTATGCGTTCCTGCACCAGCAGATCTGGGTGCTGGCCGGGCACTTGCGGTTCCACGAGGGCGGGCAGGTGCACGAGCTGGCGGCCGGGGACTGCCTGCAGCTGGGGCCGGCGGCGGACTGCGTGTTCGCGAACCCGGGCACGGCGCCGTGCCGGTATCTGGTGGCGCTGGTGAAGCGGGGTACCTGACCAGGTGATCCGGGGTGCCGTCGCGCCGGGGCGGCAGTAGCTTCGCGCGATGCGGCGTGTGCGACGGATCTGGTACCAGTGCGCGGAGTTCCTGCTGGTGTTGCTGGGTGTGGGGTGGCTGTTCGCGCCGAACACGGGGCTGGACGTGGTGTTCCTGCTGGCGTGGGACGTGCTGGCGCTCGCGGTGATCGTGACGCGCTGGTGGCGGATCCGGCGGTACCGGAGGGCGGCCGATGCCGAGCCGGTGTGGTTGACGAGCCTGCTGGGGCGGCGGTCGAGTTTCGCGTCGACGGTGGTGGTGAGCGTGGTGGGGATGACCGCGGGCGGGTTGATCCTGGTGGCGAACACGGTGGCCGAGGAGGACGACGAGCTGGCGTTCGTGTTGCAGGTGAGTGCGGTGCCGGCGGTCCTGGCGGCGTGGATCCTCCTGCACTTCGGGTACGCGGACCGGTACGCGCACCTGCACTACCGGGCGGAGCCGGGGTTGCGGTTCCCGGCGACCGAGCGGCCGAACCTGCTGGATTTCGCGTACTTCGCGTTCACGGTGGGGACGTCGTTCGCGACGTCCGACGTGGAGGTTCGGGCGCGGCCGATCCGGTACACGGTGCTGACGCACAGCGTGGTGTCGTTCGTGTACAACACGGCGATCCTGGGCATCGCGGTCGGCGTGATCACCGGGAAGTGAGCCGCGGGGCGGCGAGGAGAAATTAGGCTCCATCCATGGTCGAGGTAACTGTGGAAGAGACCGTGTCGTGCACTCCGGAGGACTTCCTGGCGCTGGTCATGGACCCCCGGCGCTACGCCGAAGTCGACCGCAAGCTGGGCCGGATCGACTGGGTGCGCCGGGAAGGTGACGTCACCGAGTTCCGGTTCCGTTCCGCGCTGCCCGGCCTGGGACCGGGCCCGAAGGTCGTCTCCCGGATGACGCTGACGCCGGGCCGGCGGGTCGATGTCCGGCTGCCCGACCGGCCGGAGAACCGCCTCGCCCGCCGGGTGTCGACGTTCGAGGCGCACTTCGAGTGCGTGCCGGTGGACGGCGGGATCCGGGTGCGGCGGCGGATCGCGTTCGGGTTCGCCGCTCCCCTGCGCTGGCTGGTCGAGCCGGTCCTGCGGCGGAAGCTGCGGGCCGACGTCGAGGCCGAGGTGCGGGGCGCGAAGCGGCTGCTCGAGCAGTGAACCGGCACCGCAGTGAACCGGCACCGCGTTGACTGAAGCAGTGAATCAATGCTTCACTTCTTGACGTGCCCTACCGCCGCACCCCGAAGGTCCAGGAGCGCCTCGACGCCCAGCGCGAGACGATCGTCGCCGCCGCGACGCGGCAGCTGGCCGAACACGGCTACGGCGGCTGTTCCGTCGCCGCGGTCGCCGAACGGGCCGGGGTGGCCGTCGGCAGTGTCTACCGGCACTTCCCCACCAAGGCCGACCTGGTCGTGCACGTCTTCCGGCAGGTGGTGACGCGGGAGGTCGAGGCGGTCCGGTCGGCGTCGGCGGCGGCCGGGGATCCCGCCGAGCGGGTCCTCGCGGCGGTCGACACCTTCGCCCAGCGTGCCCTCAAGGCGCCGAAGCAGGCGTATGCGCTGCTCGCCGAGCCGGTCGACGCGCTCATCGATGCCGAGCGGCTGGAGTTCCGGCGGGCCTACACCGAGGTGATC
Organism: Streptomyces sp. MN03-5084-2B; assembly: GCA_033793495.1. Classification (GTDB taxonomy): domain Bacteria; phylum Actinomycetota; class Actinomycetes; order Mycobacteriales; family Pseudonocardiaceae; genus Amycolatopsis. Next base: position 7,932 of record JARAWT010000039.1, read on the forward strand.
GCCGAGCACGTCGCCGCCGGGGTCCGGGACGGCTCGCTGCCGCCCCAGGACGGCCGGCTGACCGCCGCCGCACTGGTCGGGGCCGCCGCGGAAGTCCTGATCGGGCCGTTGACCAGCGGAAACGCCAGTGACGTCGCCGAACTTCGCACGTTCATCCTTCGCGCTCTAGGAGGTTCCGATGCCCGCCACGCATGAGGTCACCAACCAGGTCCCGCCACTGGTGGGCCACGACGTCGCCGACGACCCGGCGCTGCTGGCCGGGCTCGAGCGGGCCGGCGCGGACTGGGCGTCGGAGGAACTGCACGAGCTGGGCCGGCTGGCCGGGACCGAGCGGGCCCAGGAGTGGGGCCGGCTGGTCAACGAGAACGAGCCGGTGCTGCGCACCCACGACCGGTACGGCCACCGGATCGACGAGGTCGAGTTCCACCCGCACTGGCACGACCTGATGCGGGTCGCCACGGCGCACGGCCTGCACGGCACGCCGTGGCAGGACCCGCGCGAGGGCGTCCACGCGGCCCGTGCGGCGAAGTTCTACGTCTGGGGCCAGGTCGAAGCCGGGCACAGCTGCCCGATTTCGATGACGTACGCGGCGATCCCGGCGTTGCGCGCGACCCCGGAGCTGGCGGCGCGGTACGAGCCGCTGCTGGCGGCGACCGAGTACGACTTCGGGCTGCGGGAACCGACCACCAAGCGTGGCCTGCTCGCGGGCATGTCGATGACCGAGAAGCAGGGCGGCTCCGACGTCCGGGCGAACACGACGACCGCGACCCCGGCCTCCGACGGCAGCTACACCCTGGTCGGGCACAAGTGGTTCACCTCGGCGCCGATGTGCGACCTGTTCCTCACGCTCGCGCAGGCACCGGGCGGGCTGTCGTGCTTCCTGCTCCCCCGCGTCCTGCCGGACGGCTCCCGCAACCCGATCCGGCTGCAGCGGCTGAAGGACAAGCTCGGCAACCGGTCGAACGCCTCGTCGGAGATCGAGTACGACGACGCGGTCGGCTGGCTGGTCGGCGAGGAGGGCCGCGGGGTCCGCACGATCATCGAGATGGTCAACAACACCCGGCTGGACTGCACGCTGGGCAGCGCGTCGGGCATGCGGCTGGGTGCGGTCCGCGCGGTGCACCACGCCACCCACCGGCGGGCGTTCGGCCGGGCCCTGGTGGACCAGCCGCTGATGGCGAACGTCCTGGCCGACCTGGTGATCGAGTCGGAGGCGGCGACGACGGTCGCGATGCGGCTGGCCGCGGCGGGCGACCGGCGCGACGACGAGCAGGAGCAGGCGTTCCGGCGGCTGGGGCTGGCGGTGTCGAAGTACTGGGTGTGCAAGCGGGCGCCGGTGCACGCCGCCGAAGCCCTGGAGTGCTTCGGCGGGAACGGGTACGTCGAGGAGTCGGGGATGCCGCGGCTCTACCGCGAGGCGCCGCTGTCGTCGATCTGGGAGGGCTCGGGCAACGTCGCCGCGCTGGACGCCCTGCGCGCGATGGGCAAGCAGCCAGAGTCGGTCGCGGCGTTCTTCGCCGAGGTCGAGCGGGCCACCGGCGGTGACGCCCGGCTGGACGACGCGGTGGACCGCGTCCGCAAGGAGCTGACCGATCTCGAGGGCATCGAGTACCGGGCGCGGCGGCTGGTCGAGGCGATGGCACTGGTGCTGCAGGGATCGCTGCTGGTGCGCCACGGCCACCCCGCGGTCGCCGACGCGTTCTGCGCGTCCCGCTTCGGCGGCGACTGGGGCATCGCGTTCGGCACGCTCCCGGCCGGCGTCGACACGGGAGCGATCATCGAGCGCGCGGCGGTGCGTTAGCCGACGCGCTCGGCCCGCTGCCGCGCCAGCTCCTCGACCGCGCTGGGCAGGGTGGTCTCGAAGTCGATCAGCTTGGCCCAGGTCGGGGTGATCACGATCCGGACCATGCCGTCGTAGAGCGAGCGCACCTCGCGCTCCCACTCGACGCGCTGTTCGGGGGTCATCTCGTAGGTGCCGTTCATCTGCAGGTACTCCTCCGGGATGCCGTCGACGACGTCCAGTTCCGCGCGGCCGCGGATGAGCAGGATCTTGGGCGGGTGCACCTCGGTGTCGATGGTCAGGGCGACCGCGGGGTTGGCGCGCAGGGACGGCAGCTTCGGGGAGTTCTTCGTCGTGCACAGGACGATCTGCGTGCCGTTCCAGGTGAAGGCGATGGGGATCGAGCGCGGGGTGCCGTCCTTGGCGACATAGGCCAGCCGGGTCACGTCGCGGGCCAGCAGCTCGCGGCTGAGCGGGCGGTCGAGCACCTCGGCGATCTCGTTCTGCAGCATGGTGGGCTCCTTCTCCGTGGGTGGCTGCTTCTGCACCGGGGACGGAGCCGCCCGCGCGTTCTCGACACGCGCCGGGAAAGTTTTTTCAGCGGCCGAGGGCGTCGAGCGCGCCGGCGACCGCGGCGGCCCTGAGGTCGGCGACCGGGACGTCGGGGAACTGCATGCAGACGTCCTGCAGGCCGCCGAGCGCCAGGATCGCCCTGGCCTGCTGGTCGAGGGTCGGTGCCGGGCCGCAGATCAGCTCGGTGAGGCGGGTCCGCCAGCCCAGGACGCGGTCGATGAGCCCGAGGTCGGCCAGGGTCGGCATCTCGGCCAGCAGCATGACGACGTCGGCGCGGTGGCGGTAGTTGAAGTCGAAGAAGCCTTCGATCAGCTCGCGCACCGGGGCGTCGCCGCGGGCTTCCTGGTCGAGGAGGAACTTCTCGCCGTCGTCGAGCAGCGGCTGGACGATGCTGCGGACGAGGTCTTCGCGGGACGGGAAGTGGTAGTAGAGCGCCGGTTTGGTGATGCCGAGCCGGTCGGCGATGTCCTGCAGGCTGGTGCGCTGGACGCCTTGGCTGGTGAACAGGTCGCGGGCGACGTCGAGGATGCGCTGCTTGGTGTCGGAGGGCTTCGGCACCGCCCCAGCATAACTGACTTAACGATAGGTAAGGAACCGTGGTACAACTTACCTACCGTTAAGTCAGGGAGGTACTCATGCGGATCCTCGTCTCCGGCGCGAGCATCGCCGGCCCGGTGCTGGCGTACTGGCTCACCCGCCACGGCTTCGACGTCACCGTCGTCGAGCGCGCGCCGGCGCTGCGCAAGACCGGCGGCCACGCCGTCGACCTCTTCCGGCCCGCCATGGACATCACCGAGCGGATGGGCGTCCTGCCGCGGGTGGAAGCCCTCGCCACCGGCACCACCCGGATGACGCTCCACCGCGAAGGCCGCGGCAAGCCCCTGCGGGTCGACCTGACCAAGATCTACCAGGCCACCTCCGACCGGCACGTCGAGGTGATGCGCGACGACCTCAGCGAGATCTACTACGACGCCGGCCGCGACGACGTCGAGTACCTCTTCGGCGACTCGATCACCGGCATCTCCCCCGACGGCGACGTCACCTTCGAGCACGCACCCGCGCGCCGCTTCGACCTCGTCGTCGGCGCCGACGGGCTGCACTCGAACGTCCGGCGCCTGGTGTTCGGGGAAGAGGCCGGGGCGACGACGTTCATCGGGGCGTACCTGGCGGTGCTGTCCCTGCCCGACACCCTCGGCCTGGACGGCGAGACGGTCATGCACCTCGGCGCCGGCCGGGTCGCCGGGATCTACAGCGCCCGGCACCTCGACGAAGCCAGGGCGGTGTTCCTGTTCCGCCAGGACGAGCCGCTCGACTACCACCACCGGGACGTCCCGCGGCAGCAGCAACTGCTCCGGGCAGCATTTGCCGGCATGCACCCGCAGGTCGACGGCTGGCTCGCCGAGACCGGCGGCGCGTTCTACTTCGACTCGATCACCCAGCTGCACCTCGACACGTGGTCCCGCGGCCGCGTCACCCTCGTCGGCGACGCGGGCTACTGCCCCGGCCCGGCGGTCGGTGGCAGCACCAGCCTGGCGGTGCTCGGGGCGTACGTCCTGGCCGGCGAGCTGGCCGCGGCGAACGGAGACCACGAGCGCGCCTTCCCCGCCTACGAACGGGAGATGGGCGAGCTGGTCCGCCGCAGCCGGGCCTTCGCGACGGGCGCCGCCCGAACCCTGATCCCGGCCTCGCGCGCCGGGGTGTGGGCCCTGGCCCGCGGCGGCCAGCTGGTCTCGGTGCTGCCGGCCGGGCTGTCCCGGGCGATCGCGAAGCTCAACTCCGGCGGCGTGCGCATGCACGACTCGATGCAGGTCAAGGACTACCCGGTGCCGGCGACCGCCTGACGCTGGAGGGGACCGCCGTGGCGGCAGCCCCTCCAGCTTTCGACAGCGGGTATTCGGTCACCGGCGGAAACCGGGCGGGCGCGCGGGGAGAACCCGCGCGCCCGCACCCCCAGTGGCCCGGCGGAACCCGCCGTCGGGGGACAGGAGACAACGAGTACCGCGCTGGATACCGGGAAAAGTGGCGGATTTCCGTCCGGCGCCCCGCGATCGAGCCCTGGGAACCCCGGGCCGAGGACGCCGCGGTCCGGGTGCCGGATGTCGCGACCTCGCCGGACGGTGCGGTGGTGCGACGGCAGGAGCGCCGGTCGTGGTCTTGCCGCGGCCGCTCAGCCCACGAGAACCCGGGCGGACGTGGTCTCGGTCCTGTCCGGTCAGCCCACCAGCAGGCCCGGATCGTTCTCCGGTGCCCCCGCCGGCCACCACTCGTCCCCCTCGAGCCGGTACGGGTGCCACCGGCCCCGGCGATCCAGCCGCAGCTGCACCGCGCCGACCGTGCACCGGTTGCGCTCGAACACCGGCTGCCCGTCCACCTCCGCCAGCGCCGCGCGGGCGGCCGCCACGGCTGCCTTCGGCGGCGTCCACGGCGTCTCCAGCACCTCCAACCCCTCCGGGCCGCCGTATCGCCACGCCGCCACCGCCCGCGCGAACCCCGGCCCCTCGCCCAGCCGCTCCGCCGTCGAGGGGAAGTCCGCGGCCAAGCGGACCGCGTCCTGCCGCCGCCCGGGCCACGGCCGGCCCGCCAGCACCGCCCGCGCCCGCCCGGCCGCGTTGGCCGCCAGCAGCGCGAACGCCTCGGCCGGGACACCCGGCGCCGCCGGGATCGACGGGGCGCCCGACGGCCGGAACGCCGCCAGCGAGGGCAGCTCCCCCGGCACCCGGTCCCCCGCCGGCTCCACGGCCGGCACCGGCGCCGTCCGGCTCTCCAGCTCGAAGCGGATCTCCCGCTCACCCTTGCCGCGCATCAGCAACAGCAGGAACGGGTCCGCGTCGAGCAGCCACGACGCCTGGAACGACAACGCCGCCGCGTGCCGGCACGGCAGCTCCCAGCCCGGGCAGTCGCACTCCGGGTCGAGGTCGCCGATCACCGGCAGGAGGTCGACGCCGGCCGCTTCGACCAGGTCGGGCGGCAGGTCGCGGTCCAGCAGGGCCGCCAGGTGCCCGGCACGGGAGGCGACGCGGTCGAGGAAACGCGTCCAGTCCGCCTCCGGCAGCTCCGCCAGCCGCAGCTGCGTGCGGTACGGGCCGCCGTCGGCGTCCTCGACCACCGCCGCGATCCGGCCCGGGCTGACCGTGATCGGGCCGACCAGCCCCGCCGCGGCGTACTTGCGGCCCTTCTTCAGCTGACGCAGGTCCAGCGCGGTGTCCTCCATCGCGCGCACCCACGCCCGGCCCCACCACGAGCGGGCCGGGTGCCCGCCCACACCGAACGCGGGAAAGCCGCGTACCCGGTCGTCGCTCATCCACGGCTCCTCAGCTCGACGAGCTCGGCCAGCTCGGTGTCCGACAGTTCCGTCAACGCGGCCTCCCCGCCGGCCAGCACCGCCTCGGCCAGCGCCCGCTTCTCCCGCAGCATCGCCGCGATCCGGTCCTCGACCGTGCCCTCGGCGACGAGCCGGTGCACCTGGACCGGCCGGGTCTGCCCGATCCGGTACGCCCGGTCGGTCGCCTGGTCCTCCACCGCCGGGTTCCACCACCGGTCGAAGTGCACGACGTGGTCGGCGCGCGTGAGGTTCAGCCCGGTGCCCGCCGCTTTTAGCGACAGCAGGAACACCGGCACCTCGCCGTCCTGGAACCGCGCCACCAGTTCCTCGCGCTTGGCCACCGGCGTGCCGCCGTGCAGCAGCTGCGTAGCGATCCCGCGCCCGGCCAGGTGCTTCTCCAGCAGCCGCGCCATGGCGACGTACTGGGTGAACACCAGCACCGCGCCGTCTTCGGCGAGGATCGTGTCCAGCAGCTCGTCGAGCAGCTCCACCTTCCCGGACCGGCCGCCGCCCTCCTTCAGGTACTGCGCCGGGTGGTTGCAGATCTGCTTGAGGGCGGTCAGCAGCTTGACGATCCGGCCGCGCCGGGCCATCCCGTCGCTGGCGGCGATGTCGGCCATCATCTCCCGCACGACCGCCTCGTAGAGCGCCACCTGCTCCGCGCTCAGCGCCACCGGCCGGTCGGTCTCGGTCTTGGCCGGCAGCTCGGGCGCGATCCCCGGATCGGACTTGCGCCGCCGCAGCAGGAACGGCCGCAGCAACCGCGACAGCCGCTCGGCCGCCGCGGGGTCTCCGGCTTCGATCGGCTTCGCCCAGCGTGTCCGGAACTCGCTGAGCGACCCCAGCAGGCCCGGCGCGGTCCAGTCGAGGATCGCCCACAGCTCCGAGAGCGTGTTCTCCACCGGCGTCCCGGTCAACGCCACCCGCGCCGCCGCCGGCACCAGCCGCAGCGCCTTCGCCGTGCCCGAGCGGTGGTTCTTGACGTGCTGGGCCTCGTCGGCCACCAGCAGCCCCCACCGCACCCCGGCCAGCGGCGCAGGATCGGCGCGCAACGTGCCGTAGGTCGTGAGGACGAACCCGGCGGCGTCCTCGACGTCCTCGAGCGAGCGGGCACTGCCGTGGAAGCGCCGCACCGGCACGCCCGGGGCGAACCGGCAGATCTCCCGTTCCCAGTTGCCCAGCAGCGAAGCCGGGCACACCACCAGCGTCGCCCCCGGCGCGCGGTGCAGGTGCAGCGCGATCAGCGTGACCGTCTTGCCCAGCCCCATGTCGTCGGCCAGGCACCCGCCCAGGCCGAGCCCGGTCACCGTGGCCAGCCACTGCAGCCCGCGCAGCTGGTAGTCCCGCAGCGTCGCGGCCAGCCCGGCCGGCGGGGCCTGCGGTTCCGGTGGGGCGGACAGCCGTTCCCGCAGCCGCGCCAGCCAGCCGTCGGTGACGACCTCGACCACCTCGCCGTCGACCTCGGTGGTCCCCGACAGCACCGCACCCAGCGCGTCGACCGGCGTCAGCGGCTTCACCGTCCGCTCCCGCGCCTTCGCCGCCAGCGCCGGGTCGACCAGCACCCACTCCCCGCGCAGCCGCACCACCGGACGGCGCGCTTCGGCGAGCGCGTCCAGTTCCGCCTCGGTCAGCACCTCACCGCCCAGCGCGAGCTGCCAGTCGAACGCCAGGGCCCGGCCGCCGCCGAAGAACGACGGCAGGTCACCCGGGGTGTCCCCGGACCGGACGACGGCCCGCGCGGTCAGCGACCCCTTCAGCTCCGCGGGCCAGTGCACGTCGATCCCGGCCGCCGCCAGCCGCGGGCCGGCGGCCGCGACCAGCTCGGTGACGTCGTCCTCGCCGAGGGACACCTCGGCGGGCACCGCCGAGGTCAGCAGCGGGCTCAGCGCCGGCCACACCTGCGCGCCGCGGCGCAGCGCCAGCAGGACGTCGATGCGGGCCCGCGGCCCGAACCGGCCGGTCTCCCACAGCTGTACCGCGTCGGCGACCAGCCCGGGATCGGCCAGGCTGTGCACCTGGACCACGGCCTGGAAACGACCGGCATCGAACCCCTCCGGCGCCTGGATCCGCAGCGACACCCGGATCCCGGAGTCCAGGCCCGCGGCCAGTTCGTCAGCCCAGTCACGCAGGGAATCCGCGCGCTGCGGCGCGACGGCGGCGAACAACCGCGTCCCAGCCGCCTTCACCGCGGCGGGCGTGCGGGGCAGCGTGTCGGCGACGGCGTCGAGGAACGCCCGCAGCAGCGGCCCCGGCGCCCGCTCGTCCGGCGGCATCGCGGCCGCCAGCTCCCGCAGCCACGCGGCTTCCGCCGGTTCCAGCGGCCCGGCGCGCCAGGCGTCGTGCCCGGCCGCGGTGACCCCCGGCAGCAGCCGTCCCGCGGCCACCAGCCGCAGCGCCGCCTGCGCCGCCGTCGCCCAGAAACCGCCCTCGGCCAGCAGCTCGGGCAGACCGTCCGCAATGGACAGCTCGCGGCCGTCGACCACCAGCCGGCCCGCCCGCGGTGGTTCGCCCGGTTCGAAGCAGACGTTCAGTTCCCCAGCCTCCTGTACCGGCGCACGGACAACGGCACGAACACCGCCAGCAGCACCAGCGGCCAGACCACGGCCATCGGCACCGAGTGCGCACTGACCCAGGACGTGCCGGCCGCGCCCGGGTTGCCGAACAGCACCCGTGCCGCGGTCACCGTGGAGGACAACGGGTTCCACTCCGCCACGGTTCCCAGCCAGGCCGGCATCGTCGAGGTCGCGACGAACGCGCCGGAGAGGAACCCGAACGGGAACTCCAGCGTCTGCGCCAGCGTCACCATCGACGGATCCGACGTCAGCAGGCCCAGGTAGATCCCGGCCCACACCAGCGCCGTGCGCAGCAGGAGCAGCAGGCCGAGCGCGGCGAGGGTCTCGCCCGGGCTCCCGTGCGGGCGCCAGCCCACCGCGAACCCGCAGCCGATCAGCACCGCCAGCGCGAGCGTCGCGTTCACCAGGTCCGCGGCCACCCGCCCGGTGAACACCGCCGAAGGCGCCATCGGCAGCGACCGGAACCGGTCGGTGACGCCCTTGCCGGTGTCGTCCAGCACCGCGACCATCGTCCCCGAGAGCCCGAAGGCCATGGTCATCGCGAACATCCCGGGCATCAGGAACTCCTGGTAGGAGCCCCCGCCGGGGACGCTCATCCCGCCGCCGAGCAGGTAGGCGAAGATCAGCACCATCAGGATCGGGAAGGCCACCACCCCGGCCAGGCGGGCCGGGCGCCGCGCCAGCTGCGCCAGATAGCGCTGGGTCAGCGTCCAGCCGTCTTCGATCGCCCACCTCATCGCGCCACCTCCGTCAGCTCCAGGAACACTTCGTCCAGCGTCGGCTGCCGCAGCGCCACGTCGGCGAACGCCAGCCCGGTCGCCGCCAGCTCCCGCACGACGTCGGCCAGCATCGACGGCTCGGCCGGCGTACTCACCCGCAGCTCCTCGGTGACCGGTTCGGCCCCGGTGACCCGGGCCAGCAACCTCGCCGCGGCGCCGAGGGTGCCCGGGTCGGTGAGCACCAGCTCGATCCGGGTCGCCCCGAGCGAGCCCTTCAGCTCGGCCGGGGTTCCTTCGGCGATCACCCGGCCGTGCTCGACGAGGGAGATGCGGTCGGCCAGCTGGTCGGCCTCCTCCAGGTACTGGGTCGTGAGCAGCACTGTCGTGCCGTCCGCGACCAGCGACCGCACGGCCCGCCAGACCTCGGCGCGGCTGCGCGGGTCCAGGCCGGTCGTCGGCTCGTCCAGGAACAGCACCCGCGGGGCCGCCAGCAGCGAGGCGGCCAGGTCCAGGCGCCGCCGCATCCCGCCGGAGTAGGCCGACACCGGCTTGGAACCCGTGTCGGCGAGGCCGAACCGTTCGAGCAGGTCGTCGGCGCGGCGGGTGGCTTCGGCGCGGCCCAGGTGGTGCAGCCGGCCGAACAGGACCAGGTTCTGCCGCCCGGACAGGATTTCGTCGACGGCGGCGTGCTGCCCGACCAGCCCGATCGCCGAGCGCACCTTCGCCGGTTCGGTGGCGACGTCGAACCCGGCCACCCGGGCGGTGCCGCCGTCGTGGCGCAGCAAGGTCGAGAGCACGCGGACCGCGGTGGTCTTGCCCGCGCCGTTGGGTCCCAGCAGGCCGCACAGGGTGCCGGCCGGGACGGAGAGATCGAACCCCTCGAGGGCGTACGCGTCGCCGTAGCGCTTGCGGAGGCCCTCGGCGTGGATCTGCGGAGTCATCAAGCCCCTAACTCTGTACAGTGTACGAAGTAGAGGTTAGCACAACTCTGTACGTTGTACGGAAATCAGGTGGGCAGAATGGCCGGGGTGAGCACGCAGGAGAACGGTGACGGCGATCCGCGGCGGGCGATCGAGCTGCTCTGGGGCGTCTCGGCACCCCCGCGCCGCGGCCCGAAACCCAAGCTGGCCGCCGCCGACGTCGTGCGCGCGGCGATCGCGCTGGCCGACGCCGACGGTATCGAGGCCGTCACCATCCGCCGGGTCGCCGAGCAGCTCGGCGTCTCCCCCATGTCGCTCTACACCTACGTCCCGGGCCGGGCCGAGCTGCTGGACCTGATGATCGACCACGCCCACGGCGAGCTGGCCACCATCGAGGAAGGCCTCGGCTGGCGGGCGGCGCTGACCGCCGTCGCCGAAGACCAGTGGGCCCTGTTCCACCGCCACCCCTGGCTGCTGCAGGTCACCACCAGCCGCTCGGCGCTCGGCCCGCACAGCTTCGCCAAGTACGAGCAGGAGCTGCGCGCGATCGACGGCATCGGCCTCGGCGACGTCGAGATGGACGCCGTGGTCAGCCTCGTCACCGGCCTGGTCCGGGCCACCGCCCGCAGCTCGCTCGACAACGCCCGCCTGGTCCGCGCCACCGGCCTCACCGACGCCCAGTGGTGGGAGCGCGCCTGGCCGGTGCTGGCCGGCATCCCGGCCGCCGACGCGGCGCACCACCCGATCTCCTCCCGCGTCGGCCAGGCTGCCGGTGAAGCCCACAACGCCGCCGAGAACCCGGCCTACACCTTCCGCTTCGGCCTTGCCCGCGTCCTCGACGGCATCGAAGCCCTGATCAGCACCCGCCCCACGCGCTGAAGGGCACCTTCCTCCCGCCGGACGGGAGGAAGGTGCCCTTCAGCGGATCACATAGGAGGAAGGTGCCCTTCAGCCCGCCCTGCGGAGCGCGAGCAGCAGCCGCGCCGGGCGCCAGGTCCCGCCATCCGGCGCCCGCGGGACGTCCTCGGTCAGGGCCAGGTCCGGGAAGCGCGCGAACAGCGCCGACAGCGCCACCTCCGTCTGCACCCGCGAGATCGAGGCACCCAGGCAGAAGTGCGGCCCGTGCGAGAAGCCCAGCTGCGCCGGCCCCGAACGGGTGATGTCGAACCGGTCCGGGTCGGCGAACGCCCGCGGGTCGCGGTCGGCGGCCACCATCGCCGCCGTCACCCGCTCACCCTTGCCGATCACCTGCCCGTCGATCTCGACGTCCTCGCGGGCGAACCGCGGCGTGGTCAGCAGCTGCGGGCTGCACCAGCGCATCAGCTCCTCCACCGCCCCCGGCCACCACCCGGCGTCCGCGCGCAGCAGAGCCAGCTGGTCCGGGTGCCGCAGCAGCGCCTCGACGGCGTTGGCGATCAGGTTCACCGGGGTCTGCCCGCCCAGGACCAGGTGCCAGACCAGGGTGACCAGCTCGGTGTCGGTCAGCCGGTCACCGTCCGCCTCCTGTACCCGCACCAGGTCGCCGATGAGGTCGTCGCCCGGCTCGGCCCGGCTGCGCGCCACCGCTTCCTTCGCGCCCTCGATGATCGCCGGGATCGCCGCGGCGAAGTCCGGCCCCATCCCGCTCGAGACCGCGGTGCCGTACTCACGCCAGCGCGGCCGGTCGGCGTCGGGAATGCCGACCAGCTCGCAGATGACGTCGATCGGCAGCGGCCGCGCGAAGTGCGGCACCAGGTCGACGACACCGTCTTCGGCGTGGCCGGGCAGCTCGTCGAGCAGGCGCTCGGTGATCGCCACCAGCCGGGGCCGCAGCCGCGCGGCCCGCTTCGGCGTGAACGCCGGGGCGACCAGCCGCCGCAGCCGCAGGTGCTCCGGGCCGTCCTTCTCCGCCATCGTCTCCAGGTACGCCAGGCAGTGGTCCGGGATGCCGGGTGGGCGCATGAAGCTGCCTGCGTTCACCTCGAACCGCGCGTCGCTCAGCATCGCGCGTGCTTCGGCGTAGCGGGTCAGGGCCCAGAACGGGCCGAACCCGGGGATGACCAGCTTGGCCACCGCGCCCTGTTCCCGCGCGTGGTCGTAGGCGGTGAACGGGTCGGTGAGCACCGTGGGGTCGGTCAGGTCGATCTCGGGGGTCATCCACCACTCCAGATGTTGATATCAGATGGTCTTATCATCTCAGTGGTGAAGGTATCTTGACTGGCGATCCCACGGCAAGGAGGACGATGGCCAGGCTCAGCAGGGCGGAGACCCAGGAACGCAACCGCGCCAAGGTGCTCGCCGCCGCCCGCGACGAGTTCGCCCGCCGCGGCTTCCGCGACGCGAAGATCGACGTCATCGCCGAACACGCCGAACTCACCCGCGGCGCGGTCTACTCCAACTTCCCCGGCAAACGCGCCCTGTACTTCGCGGTCCTGGCCGACCTCGCCGAACGCGCACCCTGCCCCGCCGTCCCGGCGCGGTATCCGGCCGCGGCCGACGTCCTGGCCGCGTTCGCCCGCGCCTGGATCGCCCGGCTCCCGCTGGCCACCGACACCGACAGCGAAGAGGCCCGTCTCGCCCGTGACCTGCTGCCGGAGGTCCTCGCCGACGAGCACACCCGCCGGCCCTTCGCCCAGCTCATGCACGTCGACGCGATCCTGCTCGGGCTCGCCCTCGAACGCGTCCGCCCGGGACACCGGCTCGTGCGGGTCGCCGAAGCCGCACTCACCACGCTGCACGGCGCGAGCCAGCTCGCCGCCGCCGCACCCGGCTTCGGCGAGCCGTTCCACCTCGTCACCGCCTGCGCCGCCCTGCTCGACCTCGACCTGACCGACGACTGGCCGGCCGAGCCGCCGATCACCACCCAGGCCCGGCCCGACGACCGGCCGTGGGACCCGCCGACGGCGACCGACCTGCTGACCGGCGAACCCTTCCGGCCCGGCGACGGCGTCGTCACCGTCCTCGGCCTGCACCGCGCCGCCGCCTTCGAAGAAGCCGTCCGCGCCGTCGAAGACACCGTCACCGCCGTGCTCGTCACCAGCGACCCCGGCGAGCTCGCCCCGCTGGCCCGGCTCGCCGTCGCCGACCTGCGCGGCTGCCTCGACCAGGCAATCGCACCCCCGGACCGGCCTCGGCTGCGGCTGGTCTGCGACGCGAGCGGCGCACTCGCGGCCGCCGCCGGCGTCACCGCCGTCAGTGACGCCACCGAGACGGCCGTCCGCGTCGAAAACGGCCGGATCGTCGCGCGCGCCGAAGGGTACGGCGCCTGTCATGCTGCCGCTGTCGGTCCCGGGCCCGGCCGTTCGTCGGGAGGGTGAAACCGGCGGGAGGAGCGAAGGTGGACGTCGAGACCGCGGTCGCCGAGGCGTTCCGGGAGGAGTGGGGCCAGGTCGTGGCCACCCTCATCCGGGTCACCGGCGACTGGGACCTCGCCGAGGAGTGCGCCCAGGAGGCCTTCGCCCTCGCCCTGCGCACCTGGCCCCGCGACGGCGTCCCGGCCTCCCCGGGCGCCTGGCTGACCACGGCCGCCCGCCACCGCGCCACCGACCGGCTCCGCCGCGACGCCGTCGGCGCCGCCAAGCTCCGGGAGGTCGCCCGCATGCCCGTCCCCGACGCACCGGAACCCGACGACAGCGGCGTCACCGACGACCGGCTGCGGCTCATCTTCACCTGCTGCCACCCCGCACTGGCCACCGAAGCCCAGGTCGCGCTCGCGCTGCGCACCCTCGCCGGGCTCTCCACCGCCGAGATCGCCCGCGCCTTCCTCGTCCCGGAAGCGACCATGTCCCAGCGGCTCGTGCGGGTGAAACGCAAGATCCGCCACGCCCGCATCCCCTACCGCGTGCCGCCCGCGCACCTGCTGCCCGAACGCACCAACGCCGTGCTCGGCGTCCTCTACCTGACGTTCAACGAGGGCTACTCCGCCAGTGCCGGCCCCGACCTGCTCCGCCCGGACCTCGCCGCCGAAGCACTCCGGCTCGCCCGCGTCCTGTCCCGGCTGATGCCCGACGAACCCGAAGCACTCGGCCTGCTCGCCCTGATGCTGCTGCAGCACGCCCGCCGCGCCACCCGCGTCGACGACGACGGCGTCCTCGTCCCCCTCGAAGAGCAGGACCGCACCCGCTGGGACACCGCCGCCATCGCCGAAGGCACCGGTGTCCTGGAGACCGCGCTGCGCCGCCGCCGGCCCGGGCCGTACCAGATCCAGGCCGCCATCGCCGCCTGCCACGCCACCGCCGCCCACGCGGCCGACACTGACTGGCCCCAGATCGCCGGCCTCTACGACCAGCTGCGCAAGCACGTCCCCAGCGCCGTCGTCGAACTCAACCGCGCCATCGCGATCGGCATGGCCGACGGCCCGGAAGCCGGGCTCGCCCTCCTCGACACCCTGCCGCTGCCGGGCTACCACCTGCTGGCCGCCACCCGCGCCGACTTCCTGCGCCGCCTCGGCCGCCACGCCGAAGCCGCCCACTGGTACGCCGAGGCCCGCGACCTCGCCGGCACCGACGCCGAACGCACCTACCTCACGCGAAGAATTTCGGAACTCGTGTCGGTCCCGGGCGAGGCCGTTCGTCGGGCGGGTGAAGCCCGACCACCGGAGGAAGCCCCATGACCACCCTCGCCGTCCCCGGCGCCACCCTCACCTACGACGTCCACGGCCGCGGCCCGGTACTGCTGCTGGTGCCCGGCGGACCCGCCGACGCCCGGGTGTTCACCCACCTGCGGCCGCTGCTGGCCGAAGACCACACCGTCGTCACCTACGACCCGCGCGGCCTGTCCCGCAGCCCCCTCGACGGCGCCCCGGGCCCGGACGTCGTCGGAGACCACGCCGAAGACGTGCACCGGCTGCTCGCCGAGGTCGGCCCCGCCGACGTCCTGGCCAGCAGCGGCGGCGCGATCACCCTGCTCGAACACCTGCGCCACCACGCCGCCGACGTCCGCACGGTCGTCCTGCACGAACCACCCGTCACCCGGTACCTCCCGGCCGGCGCCCTCGACGGTCCCGATATCCCGGCCTTGTTCCGCGAGGAAGGTCTCGCCCCCGCCTTCGCCGCGTTCATGAAGGTCGTGGGCGTCGACCCCGCGCCGCCGCTCGACCCGCGCGCGGAAGGCAACTTCGCCTACTTCTTCGGTCACCTCATGCCCGCGACCGGCGCCTACGAACCCGACCTCCCCACACTCCGGACGACCGCGGCGCGGCTGGTGGTGGCCGTCGGCGAAGAATCCACCCGGCTGCCGGTCCACCAGGCCGCCCTCGGGCTGGCCGCGGCCCTCGGCGTCGGGACCGAGGTGTTCCCCGGCGGCCACGGCGGGTTCGACACCGACGCCGAAGCTTTCGCCGCGCGCCTGCGCGAAGTCCTGAAAGGATGCTGACATGCAGTACCTGCTGATGATCTGCGGCGACGAAACCGCCGAAGAACACGCCCACGACGGCTGCGGCGGCTGGAGCGAAGACATGGAACGCCGCGGCAAGATCCGCGGCGGTGGCGGCCTGCGCCCGCCGACGGAAGCCACCACGATCCGCGTCCGCGACGGCGAAGTGCTGCTCACCGACGGCCCCTTCACCGAAGCCAAGGAACAGATCGGCGGCTTCGTCATCCTCGACTGCGCCGACCTCGACGAAGCCCTCGAACTCGCCGCCCGCCACCCCGCCGCGACCTACGGCAGCATCGAGGTCCGCCCGATGCTCGGACCGGAGGACTTCGCCTGATGCCCGCCGTCGTCGAGCGGCCCGCCCAGCGGTACGTCGCCGAACGCGCCACCGTCGGCATCCCGGACTTCCCGCGGATCGCCGACCGGCTGCCATCCCTCGCCGCCACCCTCGCCGCCCACGGCGTCGCCCTGGCCGGAGCGCCGTTCTTCCGCTACCGGGTCCTCCATCCCGGACCCCGGTTCACCGTCGAAGCCGGCCTCCCGATCGACGGCGAGCACACCCCGGACGAGCCCGCCTTCCTCGGCGAGCTCCCGGCGGGCCGGTACGTCCTCGACACCTACGTCGGCGCTCCCGGCGGCCTGGCCGCCGCGACCGAGGCCGTGCTCGCCTGGGGCGCCGCCGAAGGCCTCACCTGGGACCGCACCGTGGGACCGGACGGCGAGGAATGGGGCTGCCGCCTGGAAGTGCTGCGCAGCGACCCCCGCGAGGTCCCCGACCCCGCGCAGTGGGTCACCGACCTGCTCTTCCGCCTCGAGGACTAACCGCGCCGGGTGAGCACGGCGGCGACCAGGCACCCGAACCCCGCCGTGCTCACCAGCGCGCGAAGGATGTTCCAGCGCACCCACGCCGGCTCGAACGCCGCCCGCACCGCCGCGTAGTCGTCGCCGCCGCGGTCGAGGGCATTGTTGAGCGGGATGTGCACCGCCCCGGTGAGCAGCACCATCCCGGCCAGGAACACGAACCCGGCGATCACCCACGGCCGCGGCCCCGGGGTGAGGAACACCGCCACTCCGGCGAGCACCGGCGCGCCCAGGAACGTCAGCATGAACAGCGGGTTGACGATCGCGACGTTGATCCCGCGCATGCCTTCCACGAACGTCTTGTCGTCCCCGCGCGCCAGGCCCGGCATGACCGAGCAGGCGTAGGCGTAGAACAGCCCCGCGATCAACCCCGCCGCGACCAGCGCGGCCACCAGCACTACCGTCGCCATCGGTTTCCCCTTCCCCTTCACCGCCACCCGGCGCCCGGTCTTGCCGGGCTCGCCCACCACCAGGAAGTTCGTTGTCATGCCGTTCAGTCAAGCCGCAGCCGGTGAGACTCTCCATGGTTCAAAGCCTCAATAGCATGTTTCAGCGTCTACTGTTGTCGGCATGGACCCGCTCGCCGCGCTCCTCGACGGCCCCCGCGCCCACCGCGCGTTCCTGCTGCGCTCGGTGCTGACCCCGCCGTGGTCGCTGCGCATCGAAGACCGGGCGCCGCTGACCGTGGTCTCGGTCGTGCGCGGCGAAGCGTGGATCGTGCCCGACAGCGGCGGCGGCGTCTTGCTCGGCGAAGGCGACGTCGCGATCACCCGCGGCCCGGAGCCGTACCTGGTCGCCGACCACCCCGCGACCCCGCCGCAGGCGCTCATCCTGCCCGGCCAGGAGTGCCGCACCCCCGACGGCGGCCACCTCAGCGCCTACGCCGACCTCGGCGTCCGCACCTGGGGCACCGGCGGCCCGGTCGTGCTGCTCACCGGCACCTACGGCATGGAAGGCGAACTCAGCAGGAAGCTACTCGCTGCCCTGCCCACGCTGATCGTCCTGCGCGCCGCCGACTGGCCGACCCCGCTCGTCGGGCTGCTGGCCACCGAGATCGGCAAGGACGTCCCCGGCCAGGAAGCCGTCCTCGACCGGCTGCTGGACCTGCTGCTGATCGCCGCGCTGCGGGCCTGGTTCGACCGGCCGGACACCCGCGCCCCGGCGTGGTACCGGGCGCACGAGGACCCGGTGGCCGGCCAGGCCCTGCGGCTGCTGCAGCACCAGCCGGCCGAGCCGTGGACGGTCGCCAAGCTGGCCGCCGACGTCGGCGTGTCCCGGGCCGCGCTGGCCCGGCGGTTCGCGGCCGCGGTGGGCGAGACCCCGATGGCGTACCTGACCGGGTGGCGGCTCGCCCTGGCCGCGGACCTGCTGCGCCAGCACCCGGAGACGACGATCGCCTCGGTCGCCCGTCAGGTGGGGTACGGCAGCGCGTTCGCCCTCAGCGCGGCGTTCAAGCGCGAGTTCGGCGTCAGCCCGCAGCACTACCGAACGCCGGCCGGGTAGTGCTTACTTCAGCTCGTCGCCGAGCCGGTCGAGCCAGTCGCCGGTGCCCTGCTCGCGCCACTCCGGCTTCTCGGCGCCGTCGAGGAAGGTGTCCTGCTCGGTGAGCACCAGCCGGGTGCCCTCGCCTTCGGCGAAGAACTCCACGGTCGTGGTGGAGACGGTCGCGAGCGCGCCATCGCCGGTGAGCGTGCCCGAGAAGACGATCCGCTGCTCGGGCACGATGTCGTGGAAGGTCGCGACGAAGGTCATCGGACCGCCGTCGGGCGTGCGTCCCTCGACGGTCTCCCGGCCGCCGGCGCGGAAGTCCAGTTCGTGCTCGCCCGCCGAAACGAACCAGCGTTTCTTCGCCTCCGGGTCGGCCCAGGCGGCGAACACCCGCTCCGGCGGCACCGGGTAGCTGCGTTCGAGGCTGAACGTTGCATGCAGGACGGTCATGACGTGCTCCCTTCCGACGTTCCGGGCGGCTCGGCGAGGAAGTCGCCGAGCCGGTCGAGCCTGCTCTCCCACGTGGTGCGCCGGCTCTGCAGCCACTGCTCGCCGGCGCGCAGCATCGCCGGTTCGATCCGGCAGGTGCGGACGCGGCCGACCTTCTCCGATCGCACGATCCCGGCGGTCTCCAGCACCTGCAGGTGCTGGACGACGGCGGCCAGCGACATGGTCAGCGGCTCGGCCAGCTCGCTGACCGACGCCGGACCGTGCACGAGCCGCTCGACCAGGGCCCGGCGCGTCCGGTCGCCCAGGGCGCGGAACACCAGGTCCAGCGAATCCTCATGGTTAAGCACCGACTTAAGTTAACTCGGCGGGGGCCATCAGTCAAGTAACTGCTTAAGTTGTTCGGGGAGCTCCGGCGTGCCCCGCAGGACGGCGAGCACCCGGGCCAGCTCGCGCTCGGCGGTGTCGGCCCGGCTTTGGGTGGCACGCAATTCGGTGCCGAGGCTCGTCGTGGTCTCGTGCATCGACCGGACGGTCTGCTCGTGCGCCGCCTGCAGCTCGGCGAGCCGCCGGTCGAACCCGCCGCGCACCACCTCGGCCTCGGCACGGACCCGCTCGAGCGCGGCTTCGTGCGCCGCGGTCGCCTTGGCGTGATCGGCACGCGCGGCGTTGAGCGCGGCCTCCTGAACCGCGCTCGCCCTGGTGTGGTCGGCACGGGCCGCCTCGAGCCGTTCCTGGGCGGCGTCGGCCCGGGCGGTGGCCGCCTGGCCGCGCCCGCGTTCCTCCTCGAGCGCGGACCGGGCGGCCGCCAGTTCGGCGGTCAGCGTGGCGACCACCGCGGCGCGTTCGCCGGCGAGGGCCGCGGCGGCGTCGGCACGATCGGCGACCCGGGCGAGCTCGTCGCGGACCGCGGCCAGCTGCCCTTCGGCGCGCTGCCGCTCCTGGACGGCGGCGAGCCGGAGGGTGTGCTCCTCGTCCCGCTCCCCGAGCGCGGCCGCCTTGTCCCGCTCCGCCGCGGCCGCCGCGGCGACCGCGGTCTCGGCCGTGTCCCGAGCCTGGGCGGCTTCGGCTTCCGCGCGCCCACGCTGCCGACGGTGCTCGTCCGCCTCGGCCAGGGCCGCGTCCCGTTCGGCCAGTGCGGTGGCGGTCGTCGCCTCGAGCTGGTGGCGCAGCGTCGTCAGGGTGTCCACGAGCCCGCGGGCCGGTTCGAGCACCCGGTCGACCTGGCCCGCGAGCGCGGTGACGGCGGTGTCGTCCAGTTCGGTGTCGCTCTCGCGCAGCGACTCGGCGTCGGAGAGCACAGCCTCGGCGTCACGGCAGCTGAGGTTCCGGCGGCCCCAGGTTTTGCCGTCCTGGCAGAACCGGGCCCGGCTCCCGCGCCCCACTGCCGGCGGCAGCGGCGCTCCGCACCTCCGGTACTCGCAAACCCGCACCTGACCAGCGTCTTCCGTCATGACGGAGACTCTATCAAAGCTTCTAATCAGAACCAGAAGATACTGTTGTAAATCAGAAGAACCCCCGGATAGGACCTGAGTTCGGATAAGGTCACATATCCCAACTCAGAACATCCAGGGAACCCCAGAGGTAACAGCGGAGGGTGGATGGGCGAGTCTGGAACCGTGAACGACGCCCCGCACCCCCCGGCGATGACCCAGCTGCGGATCCTCGACGGCACCACCTACAGCGTCGCGCTGACCCACCGTCCCTGGGAACTCCCGGTGGATGCGGTGGCTGTCTCCGTCGGCGGGGGGTTCGGGCAGGTCGCCGAGGCCATGCAGCAGGCGTTCCCCGACGCGGACTGGGACTCGATCGCCCTGAACCAGGTCAAACCCGGCTCGCCGGCTGTGCTCCACCTGGGCGACCACAGTGCCTACCCGCAGCCGAACGTGGTCGTCCTGGCCACGCCCCACGCTCCGGACCAGGGCAATGCGGCGACCCCCTCGACGATTCTCACCGCCGCGAGGTCGGCGATCCAGGCTGCCGGTGGCGCCGGCGCGGCGTCCATCGCGCTGCCGCTGTTCGCCACCGGGCAACTGGGCATGGATCCGCAGATCGCGGCCGACGCCCTGATCGAGGGGGCGATCGGCGCCCGTGGCGCGGTAGCCAAGGTGATCTTCTTTTCCCACCGCGAGGATCAGGTGAACACCATCGCCGAGCGCTGGATGGTCGCCCGCCTCCCGGGGCACGGGTTTTCGGCCGACGCACTCGCCGGCGGGCTGGTCAAGGATCTGGTCGACCCCAACGAATGCATCCCGCTGACCCGCGACCACCTCGGCGTCAAGCCGTACGTCTCCATGCTGGCCACGGTGATCGCCGCGAAGGACACGCCGTTGCCGCTGTCGATCGGGGTGTTCGGCGAGTGGGGCGCGGGGAAGAGCTTCTTCATGGGCATGCTGCGCGGCCAGGTCGAAGAGCTCGAGGGCACCCCCGGCCAGTGCCGGAAGATCGCACAGGTCGGGTTCAATGCCTGGCACTACGCGGATGCGAACTTGTGGGCCAGCCTCGGCGACGAGATCTTCCGCCAGCTCGCCGAGCCGGTCCGGCAGCCGGGCGAGCCGGACGCCGAGCACCGCGCCCGCCTCCGCGAAGGCGCCCGGCTGCGTGACCGGCTCGCCGGGGAGCTCGAGCAGCGCCAACAGCTGACCGCGGTGACCGAGCGCGCCGAAGCCGAAGCCGCCGCGCTCAAACTCAAGATCGGCGAAGCCCGCGGCAGTCGCCGGACGCGAGCCCTCGACCTGGTCCGGGCCCTGCGGAAGTCGCCGGCGCTGCGAGACCACTACGCCGAGGTGTGGCGGAAACTGGGCGTCGACGACGTGGCCGAACAAGGCAGGCTGCTGGCCGGCGAACTCCGGGAGACCCGGGAGGAAGCCGCAGAACTGCACCGGATCGCGCGCTACCGCCACGGCCGGACGGCGCTCGCCGTCGCCGGGGTCGTGCTGCTGGCCGGAGCGGCCCTCACGGCGTTCGTCCCGGACATCCGCAGCTGGCTGATCGGCGTCGGTGCCGTGGCAGGCGCCCTCATGACCGCCGGGCTCATGCTGGTGCGGGCCGCCCGCGGCGGGCTGCGGCGGCTGCGGACTCTCGCGGAAGACCTGCAGAACGGCCTCGACGACGCCGCGCAGCGGGAAGTCGCCGCCCTGCGCCAGGCCGAAGCCGAACAGCAGATCGCGGAACGGCAGCTGGAAGAAGTCGTCGCCCGGATCGGCGAGCTGGGCAGGCAGCTGACCGAGCTGACGCCGGGCCGCCGGCTCTACAGCTTCCTCGCCGAGCGCTCCCGCGCCGACGACTACCACGGCAACCTCGGCCTGATCTCCACGATCCGGAAGGACTTCGAGAAGCTCGTCGCGCTGATGACCGACGGCGACGACGACGGGACCCGGCCGTTCGACCGGATCGTGCTCTACATCGACGACCTCGACCGCTGCAGCCCCCGCCAGGTCGTCGACGTGCTCCAGGCGGTGCACCTGCTGCTCGCGTTCGACCTGTTCGTGGTGGTCGTCGGCGTGGACCCGCGGTGGCTGCTGCGGTCGCTGAGCTCGCACTACGACCGGCTGATCGAAGCGGACCCCCACGTGCGGGCCGACGGGTGGCACGTAACGCCCGAGGACTACCTGGAGAAGATCCTCAACATCCCGCTCGTCCTGCCCCGGATGCCCGCCGGCAGCCTCCGCCGGCTGCTGGACGACATGGTCGAGCCGCCGGCACTGGCATGGCTGCTGACGCCGGAGCCGGAACCCCCGGCACCGGCACCGGCGGCCGCCTCCCCGTGGGACCGCCCCGTCACCGACCTGCCGGTGGAGCCCGGCTCGCAGGTGGCCGCGCAGCTGGACCCGGCCAAGCCCCTCACGAGACCGCGTCCACTGACCGAACCGGAGATCGCCCTGCTCGCGCGCCTGGACCGGCTGGTCGACACGCCCCGGGACGCCAAGCGCCTGATCAACCTCTACCGCATGCTGCGGGCGACGCGGGACCTTTCGCAGGCGTCCGCCTTCCTCGGTGGCGAGTTCGAGGCCGTGGTGGTGCTGCTCGGGACGTGCACCGCACACGGGCGCCTGCTCGGCCGGTTCGCCGACGCGCTGCTCGAGCGGGCACCGCAGACCTCGTGGGCCGGCTTCGTGGCGGACCTGCAGCCGGTGGAGAGCGACGGGAAGTGGCGCAGCCAGGCCATCGGCGCGCTCCCCGACGGCGAGGTTGCGCACTGGGCGCACCTGCACCGCAGCCTGGCCGATCTGGCGCCGTCGATCACGCTGCCCGACGTCAGCCTGTTCCAGGCTTGGGTGCCGCGCGTCCGCCGGTTCTCCTACGTGCTCTCCCCCGGCGCAAGCTGACCGCACGCAGCCAGCTTGCGCCGCAGCAGGTCGAGTTCCGCCGCGTTGCGCGTGAGGTCGATGGCCGCCGTGTAGGCCGCGGCCGCCGCCCCCGGCCGGCCCGCGCGCACCAGAAGGTCCGCGCGGATCGCGTGGAACAACGGGAAGCGCGGCAGCTCGAGGTCCTCCACCAGGGCCAGCGCCACGTCGGGGCCGTCGACCTCGGCGACCGCCACCGCCCGGTTCAACGCCACCACCGGCGTCGGCGCGCAGGCCAGCAACTGGTCGTACAACGCCTTGACCTGGGACCAGTCCGTCGGCGCGTCGCTGTGGACCGCCTGGATCGCCGCCTGGATCTGGTACGGGCCCGGCTGGTTGCGGCGCAGGCACCGGCGGACGATCTCCTGGCCCTCGGCGACCAGCGCCGCGTCCCAGCGCGACCGGTCCTGGTCGGCCAGCAGCACGACCGCACCCGAGGCGGTCGTGCGCGCCTCGCGGCGGGCGTCGATCAGCAGCATCAGCGCGAGCAGGCCCCACACCTCGGGCTCGTCCGGCATCAGCCCCGCCAGGACGCGGGTCAGCCGGATCGCCTCGCGGCACAGCTCGGCGCGGACCAGCTCCTCTCCCGCGCTGGCCGTGTACCCCTCGTTGAAGACCAGGTACAGCACGGCGAGCACCGCGGCCAGCCGCGCCGGCAGGTCGGCGTCGCGGGGGACGCGGTACGGGATGCCCGCGTCGCGGATCTTGTTCTTCGCCCGGACGATCCGCTGGGCCATCGTCGGCTCGGCGACCAGGAAGGCGGCCGCGATCTGCGCGGTGCTCAGGCCGCCGAGCAGCCGCAGCGTCAACGCGACCTGCGCGGGCCGGGCCAGCGCCGGGTGGCAGCAGGTGAAGATCAGCCGCAGCCGTTCGTCGGGCACGGCGCCCTCCTCCACGAACTCCGTCTCGGCGTGCAGCAACGCCGCCTGGGCGTGCTTGTCCGCCCGGGCCGCCTCGCGGCGCAGCCGGTCGATGGCACGGTTGCGGGCGGTGGTGATGATCCAGCCCGCGGGGCTCGGCGGGAGCCCGGCCGACGGCCACCGGCGGACGGCCTCGGCGAACGCGTCCTGCACGGCCTCCTCGGCGACGTCGATGTCCCCGAAGACCCGCACGAGCACCGACACCGCCCGGCCGTACTCCGCGGCGAAGACCTCCTCGACGGTCATCCGCGGAACGGCCGCACCTCGACCGGCAGCGGGGCGACGGCGTCGGCGAGCCGGCCGCCCCAGGTCAGCGCGGCGTCGAGGTCGGGCGCGGTGATGATCGTGAACCCGCCCAGGTGTTCCTTGCCCTCGGTGTAGGGGCCGTCGGTGACGAGCGTGTCGCCGTCGCCGGCGCGCAGCACGGTGGCGCTGGACGGCGGGTGCAGCCCACCGGCGAACACCCACGCCCCGGCGGTCTTGAGGTCGGCGTTGAGCGCGTCGAGCTTGCGCTCGATCTCGTGCAGCACCTCCGGCGGCGGGGTCGGGCCGTCGGGCTGGTAGACGCTGAGCAGGTACTGCTTCACTTCGTCCTCCTCGGATCGGGTGCCTTCACCGGTGATACGAACGGCACCCGCGTGGATCGACAGGTGAACCTACCGAGATCCCGTAACCTCGGCGCGTGCCCGACCTCGAACCGGTGAGCGATGCCGCGCTGAGCGCCCACGAACGGCTGGCGCTGCTGGACGAGGCTGCCGCCCGGCACGTCGACGAGCAGCGGCCGCCCAACACGCTCAAGGCCTACGCCCAGGACTGGCAGGTCTGGCAGGACTACACCGCCGAAGCCGGGATCCCGCCGCTGTCGGCGACCATCGGCGCACTGACCGGGTTCGTCGTGTGGCTGGAACGCGGCCGCACGCTGCGGCCGGACGAGCGGGCGGTGCCCGAAGTGCCCGAGCAGGCGGCCCCGGCGGCACCCTCGACCATCGAGCGGCGGCTCACCGGTGCGCTCGCCGGCCTGCGGCACCACAAGGTCGTCGTCGATCCCGAAGCGAGCCGTGCGGCGTGGCGGGCGCTGAAGGGGTACCGGCAGCGGCTGGCCCGGGAGGGCATCCAGCGCGGCCGCGGCAAGGCCACCATGGTCACCCTGGCCGACCTGCGGGCGATGTCGCGGGCGTGCCCCGACACCCTCGCCGGGGCACGCGACCGCGCGATGCTGCTGATCGGGTTCCCGATCGCCGCGCGCTGCTCCGACCTGGCGAACCTGCTGGTCACCGACGTGCAGCCGGTCGACGACCGGGGCCTGGCGGTGACGGTCCGGCACGGCAAGAGCACCGGCGACATGGTCGTCCCGCGGCGCGAGAGCCCCGACACCGACCCGGTGCGGGCGTGGTTCGCCTGGCGGTCCGGTGCGGGGATCACCGAGGGGCCGGCGTTCCGCCGCGTGGATCGGCACGGCAACGTCGGCGAGCCCGCGTTGAGCACCACCGGCGTCAACCAGATCCTCACCCGCGCGGGCGTTCGCGCGGGCCTGCCGTACCCGGTGACGGGGCACTCGCTGCGGTCCGGGTTCGCCACCGAGGCGCGCCGGGCCGGGGCCGACGACCTCGCGATCGCCGACCAGGGCCGCTGGGTGCGCGGCAGCCGGGCGCTGTACGAGTACATCCGCCGCGTCGACCAGTGGAACGACAACGCGGCGGGCGCGCTCGACCTCTGATCTACGGCGCCGGCCGGGTGGCGCCTACGACTTCTCCGTCCCAGCGGGCGAGCCAGCTGCCGCAGACGCAGCGCACGTAGTCGAGCCGGTGGGTGACGGGCTGCGCCGCGGCCGACGGGAGTTCGGCGAGCGGCCAGCCGCAGCGGGGGCAACGGTTCCGGTCCATGCCACGATCGTGCTGTAATGGCTTTGTGCACTTCAACCCTTACGGCGGGCCGGCGGCGCTGGTGGCCGCCGACCTGGTCAACGCCGGGTCCGGGAGCGAACTCCTCGACGGGATGGTCCGCAACGGCATGGCCATCGAGACCCTGACCGACGGCGAAGCGACCCGGATCGGCGCGTGGGCCGACCGGCTGCGCCCGGTGTTCGCCGCCGCCGACGCCGACCGTCCGGACCTGGTCAACGAGCTGCTGGCCGAGGCGGCGTGCCGGCCGTACATCACCACCCACGATGGCAAGCCGCCCCACCTGCACTACTCGGCCGAGGACGCCGGTCCGGTCGGCCGGGTCCGCGCGTACACCGCGGGCGGCCTGGCCCACCTGGTGTGCGAGGCCCCGGACCGCCTGGGCATCTGCAGCCGCGAAGGCTGCGAAACGGCGTACGTCGACACCTCGCGCAACGGCCGTCGCCGGTTCTGTTCGACCCGGTGTGCGACGCGGGTGCACGTCGCCGAGCACCGGGCCCGGCAGGTCAGCGCCTAGCTCAGCGAGTGGATCGCCGCCGCGTCGGCGTCCTCGGACAGGCCCAGGACCAGGGTGCGGTCCGGGAGCGCGAGCGCGCCCAGGACGTTGCCCCACAGGTCCAGCCGGTACGGCAGTTCCGAGCCGTCGCGGAGGTCCCACACTCCCGCGTTCCCGTCCCAGCCGCCGGCGACGGCGACCGGCGTGCCGTCCGGCAGGGCCGTGCACACCACCGCGTCTTTCGCCTCCCTCAGGCCGGTGACGGCGTGGAGCGCCTTGCCGCGGCGCAGGTCCCAGACGCGGATCGTCTTGTCCGAGCTGGTGGACACCGCGACCGGGGTGCCATCGGCCAGGACCGTGGTGTCGATCGAATTCGCCGCCTGGGTGTGCCCGGTCAGCTCGCACCGGACCCGCCCGGTCTTCAGGTCCACCACCTTGATCGGGCCGTCCCAGTCGGTGGCCAGCGCGACCAGCGTCCCGTCGGGCAGCACCAGCGGGAACATCTCGTCGACGAAGTCCTCGTAGGAGCCGTCGGCGACGTTCCGGACCACCTGGTGGTCCCGCAGGTCCCACACGCGGACCCCCTTGAGCACGTTGTGGACGACCGCGACCGGCGTGCCGTCGGGCAGCGACAGGCAGCGCACCCCGTGCGGTTCGAAGCCCGGCTTCAGTGGTGCACTGCGCTGGGACCCGTCCCGGAGGTCCCACACGCGGGCGGTCCGGTCCCGGCCGGCGGTCACCGCGACCGGGACGCCGTCGGGGAGAACCGTGGCCGCAATGCCCACCACGTCGCCGATGTGGCCGCTGAGCGTGTGCCGCCACGAGTCGTCGGTCAGGTCCCACACCCTCGCGGTGTTGTCGCGGCCCCCGGTGATCGCCACCGGGGTGCCGTCGGGCAGGACCAGCGCCGTCATCGACAGGAGATCGCCCTTGTGCTTGCCCAGCGTCCGCGGGCGCGGCTTCTCGTCTTCCTCATCGGCCCACGCAACCCGGCCGGGAGACGGTTCTACCGTCGGCTGGAACCAGTTCCCGGTCCGGGGAGCGCTTTTCGCGGCGGCCGCACCGGTCCATGCGGCCGGCTCTTCCACCTCAGGGGTCCGCTCGGCCGGCTCGCCCTTCTTCGGCGTCCATTCGGCCGGGTCCACGTCGACCCACGTCACCCGGCCGGGAAACGGTTCGGCCGTCGGCTGGAACCAGTTGGTGGGCCGGGGGGCGCTTTCCGCGGCGATGGCCCTGGTCGTCGCGCGCTTGGCCCACAGCACGACCCCGACGACCACGACCGCCGACATCACACCGGCCAAGATGGCGAGGGCGGTCAACCCCGCCAACGCCAAGATGATCACGAGGCCGGTCAAGGGGAAAATGCTGAGCCCCGCGATCTTGGCCCTGGTCATGGTCGCCTCGAACGACGGCGGCTGCGGCGCAGGCAGATCGACCGGGGGCGCGGGCGGCAGGGCGGTCAGCGGAACCGGTGGCGGCGGCGGTTGCGGCAGGTCCGCCACCAGTCTCGCCAGCTCGTCGCGCCACCGCGCCGCGTACACCGCGCGCACCCGTTCGTCGAACTCCGGCAGGTCGAGCACCCCGGCTTCCACGGCGTCGTGCAGTCGCGCGACCACGGCTTCCCGGTCGGCGTGGGACACCCGCGGCGAGGGAGCCTGGCCCGCGCCCGCGGGCAGGTCGGCCACCAGCGCGGCCAGCTGGGCGTCGGTGGTCGCCCGCCGGACCGCGGCCACGCGGTCGTGCCGCTCGGCCGGTTCCAGCAGCCCGCCGGCGACCGCGGCCTCGATGCGAGCGATGGCCTGGTCGCGTTCGGTGTGGCTGGCCTTGGCGTCCAGGTTGCCGACGACCGCTTCGACGTCCGAGTACGTGACGGCTCGGTTCACCCGCTCCTCGGCGTCGGCGTAGGCGCGTGCCTCCAGCCGGCCGTCGGTCAGGGCCCCGGCGAGCTGGACCAGCGCTCGTTCCCGGTCCGCGGCGGCGATCCGCAGTCCCGGTCCGGTCCGGCCGGACCCGTCGGGCAGATCGGCGACGGCCGGGGTGAGGTCCGTCCGGACCTTGGCGGCCTGGACGATCACCAGCCGCCGTTCGTACTCGGCCAGGTCGACCCGGCCTTCGCGCAGCGCCGCGTCCAGCGTGCGGGTGGCCGCCGCGCGGGCTTGGTTTCCGATTCGGACTTCCCCAGTCATCGCGGGAGAATAGCGACCCGGTAGTGGAGAGGGTGGGCAGCCGGGTGTACAACACCGTCACCGGGGAGCCGAACATGGGGTGATCCACTCGTCGAACCGGATCCGACAGGTCTCCGGAACTTTCTTCCGCGGCCTGCCTACACTGGACACATGAGCAAGCGCTTAGTGACTTTGGGGGACTCGTTCACCGAAGGTGTCGGGGACGACGACCCGGCCGCCCCGAACGGCGTGCGCGGCTGGGCCGACCGGGTCGCCGAGCAGCTCGCCGCGCGGGAGCCGGACTTCCGGTACGCCAACCTCGCCATCCGGGGCAAGCTGCTGCCGCAGGTACTCGCCGAACAGCTCGAACCGGCGCTGGCCATGGAGCCCGACCTCGTTTCGCTCTACGCCGGCGGCAACGACCTGATGCGGCCCAAGGTCGACATCGACGCGATGCTCGTCGACTACGAAACCGCGGTCGCCCGGATCCGGGCGACCGGCGCCCGTCTCATCCTGTTCACCGGGGTCGACGGCGTCGAGGACCCGCTGTTCCGCACCATCCGCGGCCGGGTGGCCATCTACAACGAGCTCGTGCGCGGCATCGCGGCCCGACACGACGCGCTGGTGGTGGACCTGTGGTCGATGCGGCAGCTGTGCGACCGCCGGTTCTGGGCGCCGGACCGCCTGCACCTCAACGCGCTGGGGCACACCGAAGTCGCCATCGAGGTGCTGCGGGTCCTCGGGGTGGAGCATCCGCTGGTCAACGCGGAACCGGCCCCGCGCGTGGTGCTGAGCCCGGCCGCGCGCCGGAGCCAGAACCTGCAGTGGGCGCGGGAACACGCGCTGCCGTGGGTGCGGCGGCGGGTGAAGGGCGAGTCGTCGGGGGACACCATGGCCGCGAAGCGCCCGGCGCTGGCGCCGGTGGACTCAGCGCCGCTCCCCCGCTGACCGGCGGAGGCCGTCGAAGAGGATCGCCACGGCCCGGTCGCGCAAGGTCGCGTCCGGGCTCGCGTACTCCGCGGCCCGCGCGACCCCGATGATCACCGGGATCAGCTCGCCGACGACGACGTCGGCCCGGACCGCGCCCGCCGCCTGGGCGCGCGACAGCAGCACGCCGAGGGCGCCCAGCAGTCGCCCGCCGATGTCGGACTCCGCCACCGGCACCGTGACGCCGGCGGCGGTGAGCGCCTCGAAGTAGGCGTTCTTCGCGCTCGACATCTCGATCCAGCTGCCCAGGAACGTGAAGAACGCGCCGCCCGGGTCGGCGGACTCCGCGGCCACGGTCGTCTCGGCCTCTTCGACGAATCGGCTCAGCCGGGCGAAGAGCACCGCTTCGAGCAGCGCTTCCTTCGTCGGGAAGTGCCGGAAGACCGTGCCGATGCCGACGCCGGCGACGCGGGCGACCTCCTCGGTCGGTGCCCCGGTGCCCTTGGCCGCGAACACGCTCTCGGCCGCCTCCAGCACGCGCGCCCGGTTGCGGCGCGCGTCGGCACGCAGCGGTTTCGACTCGGTCGGGTCAGCGGCGGGGGTCACCAGCCGATCGTAACGGTGCCGGTTCGGGCAGCGTGTCCAGCAGCCGGGCCAGCGCGCGCGGCACGTGCGAGCGCCAGCCGCCGCCCATGATCCGGCGGGAGACGCGCTGGAACTCGTCGTCCGGGTCGAACCCTTCGTGGCTGAGGAACAACCGGGTGCCGGTGCCTTCCGGTTCCAGCCGCCAGGTCACCGTCCACTGCGGACCCCAGCGGATGCTGAGCTTGCGCTCGGGTTCGACTTCGAGGACCTCGCACGCCACCGGGCCACCGGCGAACCCGGCCGCGGGCACCGGCTCGGCCAGCAGCTGGAACCGGTGCCCCACCACGGGTTTGATGTCGTTGGGCATGCTGATCCAGCGCTCCAGCAGGTCCGGTTCGGTCAGTGCGCGCCACACCTTGCGGGCCGGGTGGGCGAAGAACTGGTCGACGTGGATCGCGGTCGGGTCGTCGTCGGTCACAGGTCGTCCTCTTCGTCCAGCAGGTCGCGCAGGTTGGCGAGCTTGGTGCGCCAGAAGCGCTCGTACGGGGTCAGCCAGTCCGCGACTTCCTCCAGCGGCGCCGCGTCGAGGCGGTAGACGCGGTTGCGGCCCTGACGCTGCTCGGTGACCAGGCCCGCCTCGCGAAGCACCCGCAGGTGTTCCGAAAGGCTGGGCCGGGCCATCTCGAACCGCTCCGCGATCGAGCCGGCGGCCATCGGGCCGTCGAGCAGCAACCGCAGCACCTCGCGCCGCGCCGGACTGGCGAGCGCGGCGAAGACGTCGTCGTTGACCGGCATCAGCGGGGCACGGCGCCGAAGTCCGACGGCTCGAGCAGGCCGATCGTGTGGCCGTCGACGTCCTTGAACGACGTCGCCCGCCCCCACGGCTGCGGCTGCGGTTCGGCGACCTCGACCCCGGCCGCCCGCAGCGCGGCGACCTCGGCGTCGACGTCGGTGGTCTGCAGCTGGAAGTGCCGCGGGCCCGGCGCGATCCCGGTGACCTGCCGGTCGGTCAGCACGACGCCGGTCTTCGCCCCCTTCGGCGCGACCATGACGAACCGGCCGCCTTCGGGCGTGCGGCGGTCGACGAGGGCTTCGAACCCGAGCTTGCCGACGTAGAAATCCCGCGCGCGGGCGTGGTCGGCGACCGGCAGGGTCAGGAACTGCACGTGGGTGATCGTCATGCCGCCGACCATACGTAGGAGATCTCCTACGCGTCAAGGGGGTGGCCGAACCACCGCTCGAGGGCCGCGCGCAGGGCCTTGCGCTCGGTGTCGTCCGGCTCCGCCGCGCTGCTCGCCCAGGCCACGTACCCGTCGGGCCGGACGAGCAGCGCGGTCGCCTCCCCCTCCGCGCGGCCGGGAACGAGGTCGACGCGGTCGGTCCAGCCGCGCAGCTCGTCGCCGAGCGAGCCGGTGAAGTCCAGCAGCAGCGGCCGGGCCGTCGTGGTCAGCTCGGCGAGCCGGGTGCCGTCGGCCAGCACGAGGTCCGGGGCCCAGCGGCCGTCGAGCGGGTGGTCGGTGCCCGGCTCGTACCGGACGTCGGCCCCGGACATCAGGTCCGCGATGTGCTGCACGGTGCCGGGCAGCCGGAGGAGCTCGCCGAACAGTTCGCGCAGCGCGGTGACGTCGCGGCCCGGGCTGATGAGCGCGGACTGGGCCTGGGTGTGCATGACGACGCGCTCGGCGACCGGACGGCGTTCGCTCTCGTAGGTGTCGAGCAGGCCCGCCGGCGCCCAGCCGTGCAGCGTGGCGGCGAGCTTCCAGCCGAGGCCGGCGGCGTCCTGCAGGCCGAGGTTCAGCCCGGGTCCGCCGATCGCGGAGTGGACGTGGGCGGCGTCGCCGACCAGCAGGATGCGCCCTTCGCGGAACCTGTCGGCGAGCCGGGTGTTGCGCCCGCGCAGCCGCCGCAGCAGGTGCGGCCCGTCGCCCTGGGGTTCGCCGACGGGCAGGTCGAAGCCGAGGACCCGGCGGATGCTCGCCCGCAGGTCGTCGAGGGTCATCGGCGGTTCGTTTCCGGGCTCCTCGGCGTCGGTCCACTCCATCGTGCTGATCAGCGGGCCGGTGGGGAACGGCGCGTAGACGAACAGCCCGGTTTCGGTGCGGTGGTGGAAGAACGGCGGGACGACGCCGTGACCGGGCACCCGCAGGCCGCCCGATTCCGGGTCGGCGAACTCCGCGGGCACGGTGGCGTTGGCGGTGTGGGACAGGGTGCGGTCTTCGGTGACGCCGGGGAAGCCGATGCCGGCGAGCTTGCGGGTGACGCTGCGGCCGCCGTCCGCGCCGACGAGGAACCGGGCCTCGAGCCGGTACGGGCCGTCGGGACCGGTGGCGTCGAGGGTGACCGCGTCGGCGTCCTGCGTGAGTCCGGTGAGCTCGTGGCCGCGCCGGATCTCGACGCCCAGTTCGGCGGCGCGTTCGGTGAGCATCGCTTCGACGCGGCGTTGCGGCACGCCGAGGATGTTCACCGGGTTGCGCTCGGCGAGGGCGAGGTCCAGGCGCAGCGCGCCGAAGACGAACGCCGGTGCGGGTGGCGCGATCGGGCCGGCCAGCCGCTCGTGCAGGCCGCGGCGGTCGAGGAGGCGGACGACCTGGCCGACGAGCCCGTTGGCGCGGTTCTCGGTGGTGGGTTCGGGCAGCCGTTCCAGGACCAGCGGCCGGATCCCGGCGAGGGCGAGCTCGCAGGCGAGCATGAGGCCGTTGGGGCCGGCTCCGGCGATGACGACGTCTTCCATGGCGGAACTCCTCGGTTTCTGGGCATGGCGAAGCAGCCCGGCGTGCGGGCGTTCTTCGGATGGTGGCTAGCGGGGTTCGGGCAGGCCGGCGGCGAGCCGGCCGAAGACGTCCCGGAGAACGTCTTCGAGGGACGGACGCGGATCGGCGACGAGCCACTGCTGGGTGACGACGTTGAGCGCGGCACCGACGACGCCCGCGACCAGCCGCGGATAGACGTCCCGCGTGGGGTCGGTGCCGGTGCGTTCGGCGACGGCGAGCGCGAACTCGGCTTCGGCGGCCGCACCGGCCTTCTGGAACTCGCCCTGCAGCGCGGGTTCGGCGACCATCAGCCGCAGCCCTTCGACCCAGCTCTGGTCGGCGGCCTGCCCGCTGGGCACCGGTTCCCCGAGCGCGAACCCGTCGAGCGCGGCGCCGGTGACGGCGTCCCAGATCGGTTCCCCGGCCGGCCGCTCCCGCAGCGCGGCGGCGATGGCGCGCGCCCGGTCGTGGTGCCGGGCGACGATGGCCTCGCCTTTGCTGCCGAAGTAGTTGCTGAAGGTCCGGGTGGACACCCCGGCTTCGGCGGCGATGTCTTCGATCCGGACGTTGTCGAAGCCGTGTTCGACGGTCAGCCGGATGGCCGCCCAGCTCAGCGCGATCCGCGTTTCCCGCTTCTTGCGCTCACGAAGGCCGGCTCGGTCGGTGTCCATGACCTCAAGATACCGAAACTTACCGAATCTGCAAACTTGCCCAGTCGGCAAGTTTTCGACACGGGTGTTCGGTCACCGACTGGACGAGAAACCGGTCATCGATCGCCGGAATCGTGGTCGCGCGTCACACTGTTGTGTGACATCAGTCACCGGAGGTGTTGCGAGATGGTTCTGGGAGACAACGGCGTCACTCATCAGGTGGCGGCAGACAGCAGAGTGCAGGTGCGACGGGCGGCCTTGGCGAGCGCCGTCGGCACGACCATCGAGTGGTACGACTTCTTCCTCTACAACACCGCGGCGGCCTTGGTCTTCCCGCACCTGTTCTTCCCCGCCTCGAGCGCCTACGCCGGCGCCATGCAGTCCTTCGCCACCTACGCGGTCGGGTTCGCCGCGCGGCCGGTCGGGGCCGCCGTCTTCGGGCACTGGGGTGACCGGATCGGGCGGAAGGCGACGTTGATCGTCACGCTGCTGCTGATGGGCATCTCCTCCGGCGTGGTCGGCATGCTGCCCGGCACGTCGGCGATCGGCGTCGCCGCGCCGCTGATCCTGGTGCTGCTGCGGCTGGTGCAGGGCATCGCCATCGGCGGGGAGTGGAGCGGCTCGGTGCTGCTCGCCATGGAGTGGGGTGACCAGCGCAAACGCGGGCTGCTCGGCAGTTTCGCGCAGATCGGCGTCCCGGTCGGGCTGGTGCTGGGCACCGGCGGGATGACACTGCTGTCGGCGACGCTCTCCCCCGCCGCGTTCGACTCCTGGGGCTGGCGGATCCCGTTCCTGCTCAGCCTGGTGCTCGTCGCGGTCGGCCTGGTGATCCGGCTGAAGATCCTCGAGACGCCGATGTTCGCGAAGCTCGTCGAGAACCGGCAGACCGCCCGCACGCCGGTGCTCGACGCGATCCGGCACCACTGGCGCGAGATCCTGCTCTCGGCGGGCGTGCGGTTCAGCGAGCAGATGCCGTTCTACCTGTTCACCAGCTACGTGCTGATCTACGTCGTGTCGCGGCACGAGTTCAGCAAGACCTTCGTGCTCAACGCGGTCCTCGTCGGGGCGGCGTGCGAGCTGGCGCTGATCCCGCTGTTCTCGTCGCTGTCCGACACCTTCGGCCGCAAACGGGTCTACCTGTGCGGGGCGGTGCTGACCGGGGTGATCGCGTTCCCGTACTTCACCGTCCTGGCGCACGGCAGCCACGCACTGGTGTTCGTCGCGGTCGTCGTGTCGTTCGTCCCGCACGCCCTGCAGTACGGCCCGCAGGCGGCGCTGATCGGCGAAAGCTTCCCGACGCACCTGCGCTACGGCGGCGCGGGGCTCGGCTACCAGCTGGCGTCGGTGTTCGCGGGCGGCCCGGCGCCGTTGCTGGCGACGTGGCTGCTGCACACGACCGGCACGCCGTACGCGATTTCCGGCTACATCATCCTGTCCGCGGTGGTCACCGTGCTGTGCGTGATCTTCTTGAAGGACCGGTCCAAGGCGGACATCGACGACGTCACCGTCTACCAGCGGACCTGAGCGCCCCAATGTGGCCTTCGGTGCGTTCAACGCAACCAAGGCCACATTGGGGCGCTGGGGGTCAGCGGCGCGGGCCGCCCTGGGGGCCGCCGAACGGGGGCTGCTGCGGGAACGGGCCGCTGCCCGGGTTCTGCTGCTGCGGGCCGCCGAACTGGCCCGGCGGCGGGGCCTGCGGCGGCGGGCCCTGGTACTGGCCGCCCGGCGGCGGGCCGGCGGGGGCCTGCGGCTGCGGCAACGCGGGCTGTCCGCCCTTCGGGGTCGCGGGCTGCTGCGGCGGGGGCACGGCCTCCGTGCCGCGGTCCTCGTCGGCCTGCGGCTCGGGCTGCTGCTGGGCCGGGCGCGGGATCGACGGCCGCGCGGACGGCGACGACGGCGCGCCGATCGCCGGGACCTCCTTGCGCGCCACCGCTTCCGCGGCCGCGACGGCTTCGGCGACCTTGGGGTCGCTCTTGGTCTCGAACCAGTCGGCGACCTCTTCGTCGTCGAGGTCGACCTTGGCCGGGACGTCGTCCTCCTTCGGCGGCTCGTACCGGAACACGCCGTCGTCGCCCGGGGCGCCGAGCGCGCGGGCGAAGCCTTCGAGGGCCTTGCCGTAGTCGCTGGGGATCATCCAGACCTTGTTCGCGTCGCCCTGGGCCATCTGCGGCAGGGTCTGCAGGTACTGGTAGGCCAGCACCTCCGGGGTCGGGCGGCCGGCCTTGATCGCGGCGAACACCTTCTCGATCGCCTTCGCCTGGCCCTGCGCCTGCAGGTAGCGCGCGGCACGTTCACCCTGGGCACGCAGGATGCGGGACTGCCGCTCGGCCTCGGCGGCGAGGATGGTCGCCTGCCGGGCACCTTCGGCGGAGAGGATCTGGCTCTGCTTCTGGCCTTCCGCGGTCTTGATCGCCGACTCCCGCTGGCCTTCCGCGGTGAGGATCATGGCGCGCTTTTCGCGGTCGGCGCGCATCTGCTTCTCCATCGAGTCCTGGATGGAGGGCGGCGGGTCGATCGCCTTCAGCTCGACGCGGCTCACGCGGATGCCCCACCGGCCGGTCGCCTCGTCGAGCACCCCGCGCAGCTGGGTGTTGATCGAGTCGCGGGAGGTCAGGGTCTGCTCGAGGCTCATGCCGCCGACCACGTTGCGCAGGGTGGTGGTGGTCAGCTGCTCGACACCGACGATGTAGTTGGAGATCTCGTACACCGCGGCGCGCGAGTCGGTGACCTGGAAGTACACGACGGTGTCGATCGACACCGTCAGGTTGTCCTCGGTGATCACCGGCTGCGGCGGGAACGAGACGACCTGCTCGCGCAGGTCGATCCGGGCGCGCACCTTGTCCAGGAACGGCACGAGGATGTTGAGGCCCGGCGAGGCGACCGTGCGGAACCGGCCGAGTCGCTCGATCACCGCCGACTGCGCCTGCGGCACCACCATGACCGCCTTGGCGATCGTGATGATCACGAGCAAGGCCAAGGCTATGACCAGGCCGATCACAAATCCGGTCAAGAGAATTTCCCCTTACCTAGTACCATTCTTGCGCGGTTGACGGCGTTTCGGGTGCCGTGGGCGGGCTCACCGCGAGCTGCAGTTCCTTCGTGGTGATGCCCCAGCGGCCGGTGGTGTCGTGCAGGACCGTCCACACTGTACGGTGCAGGTCCCCGGGCGCGGTGACGGCGCGCTCGGCGGTGGTCAGGCCGGCTTCCTGCCGCAGCGCGGTGCGCGTCAGCTGCTCGATCGCCAGGGCCGGGTTCGCGATTTCGTAGGTGGCCAGGCGCGGGTCGGTGACCGCGAAGACGACCTCGAAGCCGATCAGGACCTCCTGCCCGTCACCGGCTTCGACCGGGCGCGGCGGGGCCGAGAGGAGCTGGTCACCGAGGTCGATCCGGGCGCGGACCCGGTCGGCGAACGGGAGCACGAAGTGGCGGCCGGGGCCGAGCACCGTGCGGAACTGCCCGCCGCGTTCGATCACCGCGGCGTGGCCCGCGCCGACGGTGACGAGTCCCAGGCTCACGGCTCGGCCGACACGACGGCGGTGGCGCCGGAGATCTCGACGACCGTGACCTGGGTACCGGGGGCGATGGGCGGGAGGTGCTCGCCGAGGCTGCGGGCCGACCAGACGTCGCCGGCCAGCTTCACCTGCCCGGCCTCGGCGTCCACTGTGGACAAGACGACGGCGCGGGCGCCGATCAGCGCGTCGATCCCGGTGTGGTGGACCGGCCCGGACAGGAAGCGCCGCTTGAGCGCCGGGCGGACGAGCAGGAGCATGCCGACGGAGGCGACGGCGAACACGGCGACGTCGATGACCAGGTTTCCGGTGAGGACTTCGGCACCGGCGCCGAACAGCGCGGCGACGCCGAGCATGACCAGCACGAAGTCGCCGGAGACGACTTCGGCGATCACCAGGGCGATGCCGACGATCAACCAGACCAGTGCCCAAGACATGGCTTCATGCTCTCAGATCGCGCCGGTTCGCACCGGCGCAGTGCTCTGCCGATTGTTACCAATCCGGCCACAGTCACGGCCGGATGGCTGTGTAGCAGCGGTTACGTGTGGTGTGGGGGCCGGCCTGCTTTTGGCCGGATTGGTAACGGGACGTAACCTTCGCGTGACCTTGGACAATTCGGACATTCAGCCCTCTTCCGTCGGCTCGGTGACGAAGTCGATGAGCCGTTCCACGGCCCCGATGAGCGGGGTCTCGAGGTCGCGGAAACTGCTCACCCCGCTCAGGACACGCTGCCAGCCTTCGAAAGGTTGCCCCCAGCCGAGCGCGTCGCAGATCCCCTGCTTCCACTCGGTCCCGCGCGGGATCTTCGGCCAGGCCCGGATCCCGACGGCCTCGGGCCGGACCGCTTCCCAGACGTCGATGTAGGGGTGGCCGGTGACCAGCACGTTCTCGTCGTGGACGGCTTCGACGAGCCGGGATTCCTTGCTCCCGGGCACGAGGTGGTCGACCAGGACGCCGAGGCGGCGGCCGGGCCCGGTGCCGAACTCGGCGATCCGGTCGGCGAGGACGTCCACACCGTCGAGCGGTTCGACGACCACGCCTTCGACGCGCAGGTCGTGGCCCCAGACGCGTTCGACGAGCTCGGCGTCGTGCTTGCCTTCGACCCAGATGCGCGAGTCGCGGGCGACGCGGGCTTTCAGGCCTTCGACGCGGACCGAGCCGGACGCCGAGATCTGCCGGGCCGGTTCCTTGGCCGGTGCCTTGAAGGGCACGAGCGTGACGAGCTTGCCTTCGAGGAGGAAGCCGGCCGGGACGAGCGGGAAGACGCGGTGGCGGCCCTTGGCGTCCTCGAGCACGACGTTCCCGTACTCGATCTTCACCACCGCGCCGCAGTAGCCGCTGGCCGGGTCCTCGACGACCAGGCCGGGTTCGGCGGGGACCTCCGGCACCTTCTTGCGGCGCGGGCCGGCGAGCACGTCGTCATAGGAATGGGAGCGCACGACCTGGGAACGTAGTGGGCCCGGACGGTCAGGCGCGGCATGCCACGCCGGTCAGCGCGCCATCTCCAGCAGGGCATCGGTGAACGGCGTGCGCTCGCCACGCCGCAGCGGGGCGCCCGCGGCCAGCGGAGCCAGGGCAACACACCACGCGCGGGCGCGATCGGCGTCGAGGCCGGGCAGGTGCGGCCGGAGCGCCTCGATGCCGTCCTCGAGGGTGCCGCCCGCGGCCAGCGGCAGGTAGAGCCAGTCGGCGAGGTCGAAGGCCGGGTCGCCGACGCTCGGCCGCGGATCGATGGCGACTGCGCCGCGGCGGGGGCCGGCGTCGAGGACGTTGCCGGGGTGCAGGTCGCCGTGCACGACCGCGACCGGGCCATCCGCGGCCAGGGCCAGCGCCCTCGCCCGGGCTTTCGCGAGGAGTTCGGGGGTCAGGTGCGGCTCGGCCGCGGTACCGGGGACGGTCCGTTCGGTGATGTCGTACATGAAGGTCACGCGCTCGGTCAGCGGCGGCAGGCCGGGCGGGGGTTCGACACCGTGCAGCTCGGTGAGCAGCGCCCCGATCTCCGGCCACGGGACCTCCCGGCCGCGCAGCTCGGTGCCGGGGACCAGGCCTTCGAGCAGGATCGCTCCGGCGTCCAGGTCGGCGTCGTGCACTTGCACGGCCCGCGAACAGCCTCGCCACGCCTGCAGTCCGGCGTACTCGAGGCGGGCGACTTCCGGGTCCGGGGTCAGCTTGAGGACCCGCAGGTCGCCGCCGGGGCCGGTGCACAGCAACGTGCGGCCGGTGTTGCCGGGCCTCGCTTCGCGGACTTCGAGGCCCCAATTGGCGGTCAGGCGGGCCACCAGGTCCGGGAGGGCGTCGCACCACGGTTCGGCCCGCTCGGCGCCGAAGCGGTCGACGAGCCGGGCGCGTGCGGCGTCGTCGATCAGAAGAGGGGCCACGGGATGGCGCGCCAGTCGTCGCCGGGTTCGGGGAAGATGCCTTCGGCGAGCAGGACGTCGGTGCGCTCGGCCAGTGCCCGGATCTCGAACTTGGTGATGTGCTCGGCGAGGGTCTTGCCGAGGCCGCCGTCGATCTCCGAACGCAGCTTGCGCAGCTTCTCGACGGTGTCCGGCGGCAGCGGCTCGCCGATCCAGCCCCACAGGACGGTCCGCAGCTTCGGGTCGGTGTGCAGGCAGATGCCGTGGTCGACGCCGTAGACGCGGCCGTCGACGCCGGGCAGGAGGTGGCCGCCCTTGCGGTCGGTGTTGTTGGTGACGATGTCGAGCACGGCGAGATCGCGCAGGCCGGGGTGGTCGGCGTGGGCCAGCACCGCCGGCTCGCCGTCGCGGTCGTGGGCGTGCAGCACCGGCCGCCAGCCGTCGGGGACGGCGGCGGGCGGCAGGACTTCCACCAGGTCGTCTTCGGTGGTTTCGACCCACAGCTGGACCATGCCGGGGCCGAACGGGCCGTCGCGCAGCACCGTGGGCGGGATCGCGCCGATGCCGGCGGCCTCGGCGATGATCGCGGTGGCGACCTCGCGCCCGGCCAGGGTGCCGTCGGGGAAGTCCCACAGCGGCTTCTCCCCCGACACCGGCTTGTAGACGACCCGGCCGGTGACGCCGTCGAGCTCGATGGCGCAGAAGAGCGTGACGTTGGAGGCGTCGACCAGCCGGCCTTCGACGTCGATGCGGCCGTGGGTGACGAGCTCGCGGGACGCGGGATCCGCCGGGGTGGGCGTCATGGTCAGTCTTCTTCGCCCGCGTCGGTCTCGCGCCGGTAGCCGTTCTGCCGGGGGCAGATGTGCCCGGTGGGGTCGAGCGGCTCGGCGCACAGCGGGCACGGCTTGCGGCCGGCGTTGACGACGCGGTCGGCCCGCTCGGCGAAGGCGCGGGCGGCGGCCGGGGTGAGGAAGACGCGGACGGCGTCCGGGCCTTCCTCGGTGTCGTCGAGCACGACCGTTTCGTCGACCTCGCCTTCGGTGATGGCGAGCAGCTCGATGACGACGGCGCTGCTGTCGGCGTCCCAGCCCAGGCCCATGGTGCCGACGCGGAACTCCTCCTCCACCGGCACCGTGAGGGGGTCGAGGTCGACGAGGTCCTCGGGCGCGTCGTCGGGGACGTCGGCACCGAACCGGCTGGCGACCTCCTCCAGCAGCGAGCTCAGGCGTTCCGCGAGGACGACGACCTGCTGCTTTTCGATGGTGACGCTGATCGTGCGCACGTCCTCCGACGCCTGGAGGTAGAACGTGCGATCGCCGGGCTCGCCGACGGTGCCGGCGACGAACCGATCCGGCTGGCGGAAGACGTGGATTACGCGAGACATAGCACTGACGACCCTAGGCCACCGGCGCATGATCGGCATCCGCCGCCCCACCCTTCGCGGGCCGCTAGCCTCGGGGGGTGTCTCGGATCTCCCCGTACGGAACCTGGTCCTCGCCCATCACCGCCGCCGAGGTGGCCGCCGCCGGCGGCGGCCCGCAGTGGCTCGACGTCGTCGGCGGCGAGGTGTGGTGGGCCGAGGCGCGGCCCGGTGAGCAGGGCCGGGTCACGCTGGTCCGGGCGGTGCCGGGCGGTACCGAGGACGTGCTGCCGGCCCCGTGGAACGTCCGCAACCGGCTGCACGAGTACGGCGGGCGGCCGTGGGCGGCCGCCGGGGAGCACGTGGTGTTCACGCACTGGGCCGATCAGCGCGTGTACGCGCAGAGCGAAATCGGCGTGGTGGCGCTCACGCCGACCCCCGAGCCGGCGCAGAGCGTCCGCTACGGCGATCTGCGGGCCGGGCGGCCGGGCGAGGTGTGGGCCGTCCGCGAGCGCGGCACCGGGCCGCGTCCCACCGACGTCGAGCGGGAGCTCGTCGCGATCGCCGTGGACGGCGGCGGCGAGCGGGTCCTCGCCGCGAGTCACCGGTTCCTGACCGTGCCGAAGCTGTCGCCGGACGGGCGGCACGCGGCCTGGTTCGGCTGGGACCACCCGCTGATGCCGTGGGACGGCACCGAGCTGTGCGTGGCACCGGTCGACGGGGACGGCGGGTTCGGTCCGCACCGCGTGCTGGCCGGCGGCGCGGACGTCTCGGTGTGCCAGGTGGAGTGGGAGACCCCGGTGGCGCTGCTGGCGCTGGCGGACCCGGACGGCTGGTGGAACCTGCACCGGATCGGCCTGGACGGGTCCGTGGTGAACCTCGCGCCGGTGGAGCAGGAGCTCGGCGGGCCGCTGTGGAAGGCGGGGTCGCGCTGGTTCGCGCCGCTGGGCGGCGGGCGGCACGCGGTGCTGTCCTCGGGCCGGCTGGCGGTGCTCGACGAGGCGGACGGCTCGGTGACACCGGTGGCCGCGGAACTGACGGCGTGGTCGTCGACGGGGTTCGCGGTGTCCGGTGACGCGGTCGCCGGCGTCGCGGGCGGGCCGGCCCGGGAGACCGGTGTGGTCAGGGTGTCCCTCGACGGCGAGGTGACGGATGTGACGCCGCAGCCCGAGCTGCCGGAGGCGTTCCTGCCGGTGCCGCAGGAGCGGGTGTTCAGCACGGCGGACGGGGAGGCCGTGCCGGTGGTCTACTACCCGCCGCGCAACCCGGACTTCGCCGCGCCCGAGGGCGAGCGGCCGCCGCTGCTGGTGGACGTCCACGGCGGGCCGACCGGGCAGCACTTCGCCGAGCTGGACCTGGACATCGCGTACTTCACCAGCCGCGGCATCGGCGTGGCGGCGGTGAACTACGGCGGGTCGACGGGGTTCGGGCGCGCCTACCGCGAGCGGCTGCGGGAGCAGTGGGGCGTGGTGGACGTCGCCGACTGCGTCGCGGTGGCCGAGGCGCTGGTGGCGGCCGGACTGGCCGACGGTGACCGGCTGGGCATCCGCGGCGGCAGCGCAGGCGGGTTCACCGCGGCCGCGTCGCTGACGACGACGAAGACCTACCGGGCGGGCACGGTGATGTACCCGGTGCTGGACCTGGCCGGCTGGACCGCCGACACGCACGACTTCGAGTCGCGGTACCTCGACGGGCTGGTCGGGCCGCTGCCGGCGGCGCGGCAGCGGTACGAGGAGCGTTCGCCGCTGACGAACGTCGGCGGGCTGGCCGGGCCGGTGCTGTTCCAGCAGGGCCTGGAGGACCGGATCTGCCCGCCGGAGCAGGCCGACCGGTTCGTGGCCCGGCTGGCCGGACGTGGCATCCCGTACGCCTACCAGCGGTTCGAGGGCGAGCAACACGGGTTCCGGCAGGCGGCGACGCTCGTGGCGGCGCTGGAGGCCGAATTCTCGTTCTACGGTCAGGTGTTCGGTTTCGAGACGCCGGGCGTGGCGCGGCTGGAGCTGTCGCGGTGAGGCCGCCGCGGCTGCGGGCCGGGGACACCCTCGCCCTGGTGGCACCCGCCGGGCCGGTGCCGGCGGACCTGCTGGAGAAGGCGTTGCCGGTGCTGCGCGGCTGGGGCGTCGAGGTGCGGGTGGGGCCGTGCGTGCGTGCTGCGCCCGGTGCACCGCCGTACCTCTCCGCTCCGGACGCGGCGCGGGCGGCGGAGTTCACCGAGGCGTGGCTGGACCCGGGGGTGCGGTGCGTGCTGGCGGCGCGCGGCGGGTACGGCGTGCAGCGGATGCTGGACCTGGTGGACTGGGCGGCGCTGCGGGCGGCGGGGCCGAAGGTGCTGGCCGGGTCGTCGGACGTCACGGCGCTGCACCGCGCGGTGGACGTCCACCTGGGACTGTCCACTTTGTTCTCTCCGATGCCGGCGAGCGTGCTGTTCGACGACTTCGCGGTCGAGCACCTGCGGCGGGCGCTGTTCGAACCGGAGCGGAACTTCGTGGTCCGCGGCGGGTCGGCGCTGGTGCCGGGCCGGGCGTCCGGGGTGCTGACCGGCGGGAACCTGTCGCTGCTGGCGGCGGGGATCGGAACGCCCGAGCACGGCTCGGCGCGGGATGCGATCGTGCTGCTGGAGGACGT
This sequence comes from Streptomyces sp. MN03-5084-2B, assembly GCA_033793495.1. Taxonomy (GTDB): domain Bacteria; phylum Actinomycetota; class Actinomycetes; order Mycobacteriales; family Pseudonocardiaceae; genus Amycolatopsis. Next base: position 50,558 of record JARAWT010000039.1, read on the forward strand.
GACCGAGAGCGTGTACCGGCTGGACCGGATGCTGACCCAGCTGGTGCGCAGCGGCTGGTTCGACGGCGTCCGCGGGATCGTGCTGGGCTCGTGGGCGGCGTGCGGGGATCCGGCCGACGTGCGGGCGCTGGTGGCGGACCGGCTGGGGCCGCTGGGGGTGCCGCTGGTCGAGGAGTTCGGGTTCGGGCACGTGGCGTCGTCGCCGACGTTGCCGCTGGGCGTGCCGGCGACGCTGGACGCGGACCTGGGGACGTTGACGTTCGACTCCCCCGCGCTGACGTGAAGCTGTCGTCGTCGGAGGCCCGCGCCCGGTTCGCCGCGGCGCGGGTGGCGCGGCTGGCGACGGTGTCGGCCGACGGCGTGCCGCACCTGGTACCGGTGACGTTCGCGGTGCGGGACGACGTGGTGGTGTTCGCGGTGGACCACAAGCCGAAGTCTTCGGTGGCGCTCCGCCGCCTGCGCAACATCGCCGAGAACCCGGCGGTGTGCTTCCTGGCCGACGGCTACGACGAGGACTGGGCACGCCTGTGGTGGGCCCGCGCGGACGGCACCGCGCGGGTGCTGTCCGACGCGGACCGCGCGGAACCGGTGTCGTGGCTGGTGGCGAAGTACGCGCAGTACGCCGAGCGCCCGCCGGAGCACGCGGTGGTGGTCGCGGACGTGCGCATGTGGAGCGGCTGGGCCGGGCCTAGTCGCGGAGGAACTTCTCCGGGCGGCGCCAGGCGTCGATGATGCCCAGCGGGTCCGGCCGCAGCAGCGACGCGGCCGCGTACAGGCTGGCCAGCACCACCCCTGCGATGAACCACCAGTCGTAGAGGGCCTGCTCGCCCGTCGGGTAGTAGACCAGGGTCACGAACACCGACACCGCCACCACCAGGGCCAGGTGCCGCGGCTGCCACTTGAACGCCGACAGAAGCACGAAACCCCAGGTCAGGTACCACGGCAGGGTCGGCGGCATGAGGATCGCCACGGCCAGGAGCGAGATCCCGGCCCGGTAGACCGCCTCGGTGCCGCCACCCCGGGCGAGCCACCACTGGCGGGCGCCGAAGGCGATCAGCAGGAGCATGCCGGCCGCGCGGGCGACGGTCACGAACGGCGAGACCTGGACGTCGACGATCAGGTGGACGAGGTTGTAGAACACCTCGCCGATGCCGGTCGGGATGTTGAGCCAGTTGGCGATGAGCTGCGGGGCCTTGAGCCCGGACCACCAGCCGAGGTTGAGCGAGCCGAGCGAGATCCAGGTGCCCGCGACGAACACCGGCAGGAACAGCCCCACCGAGGCCGCGCCGGCGCGCAGGAAGTTGCGGACCTTCGACTCGCCGGTGAGGTGGTTGGCCCACATCCAGACGATGAACGGCAGCGCGATCGCCGCGGTCGGCTTGATCAGCATGCCGATCGTGACCAGGACGACCGCGAGCACGTGCTTGCGTTCCAGGGCGGCCAGGACGCCGATGGTGAGGAACGCGAGCATCATCAGGTCGTTGTGCGGGCCGCCGAAGAGGTGGATGACCATCATCGGGCTGGCCACCGCGAGCCACAGCGCGACCGGGAGCTTGCCGCCGAGGTGCTTGACCAGCCGGGGCAGCGCCCACAGCGTCCCGGCGAGGCCCACCAGCAGCACGACGCGCATCAGGATGACGCCGAGGATCATGTTGTCGCCGGTGGTGGCGACCACGCCCTTGGAGATGAGCAGGAACAGCGGCCCGTACGGGGCCGGGGTGGTCTGCCAGAGCGGGTGGACGTTCTGCACGACGTTCGGCAGCACGTCGAGCTCGGCCGGGCCGTTCGCGTACGGGTCGAGCCCGTAGAGCAGCTGGGCGCCCTGGCCGAGGTAGGAGAAGACGTCGCGGGTGAACAGCGGCGGCGACACGAGCAGCGGCGCCATCCAGCAGCCGGCGGCGACCAGGATCGGGCGGCTGCCGATGCGGCCGGCGAGCACGTAGCGGCCGAGCCGCACCCACGCCCAGACGACCATGCCGAAGCCGGTGTAGAGGACGGCGTTGGCCAGCATGCGCCCGTGGCCGTAGCGGACCCAGGAGAGCGGGCCGTGGCCGAGCACGGGGTCGGAGATCAGGATGCCGCCGGCGCCGAGGGCGGCGATCATCAGCAGGGTGCTGCCGACGGTGCCCATCGCGATCGTGCGGTAAGGGAAGCGCGAGGGCACGCGGAGCCGCTCGGCCAGGCCGGTCGAGGGCGTCTGTGCGGGGTCGGTGGTGGTCGCCATTTCCGTTCGGAGGTTACACAACGCGCTCGTACGGCCTTCCCTCAGTGCCGGGTTCCGGCCGGACCGCCGGGAAGGAACGTCGCTGCCGTGGGGTCAGGGTTCGACGGTGCGGCGCTGGGCGGTGCCACCGGGCAGGGCGGCCAGCAGGGACTTCGTGTATTCGTGCTGCGGGTCGAGCAGGACCTGCTCGACGGTTCCGGTTTCGACGAGCTCGCCGCGGTACATCACGGCGACGCGGTCGGCGATGTTCCAGGCCAGGCCCAGGTCGTGGGTGATCACCAGTGCCGCGAGGCCGAGTTCCCGGCGCAGCCGCAGCAGCAGCGCGAGGATCTCGCCGCGGACGGAGGCGTCCAGGGACGCCACCGGTTCGTCGGCCACCACCACCGACGGCTCCAGGGCCAGTGCCCCGGCGATGACGACGCGCTGGCGCTGGCCGCCGGAGAGCTGGTGCGGGAGCCGGTCGGCGTACTTCTCCGCCGGGCGCAGCTCGGCGGCCTCCAGTGCCCGGTGGACGACGGCGCGCTCGTCGGCGAGCCGGTGGATCCGTGGTCCCTCGGCGACGGCCTCGTACACGGTGTGGGCCGGGTTCAGCGCGCTCGTCGGGTCCTGCAGCACCAGCTGGACCCGGCGGCGGTAGGCCTTGAGGCCCGCTCCGCCGGTGGGCACCGGTTTCCCGGCGTAGCGGACCACGCCGGAGTCGGATTTCTGCAGGCCGAGCAGGGTGCGAGCCAACGTGGTCTTGCCGGAGCCGGACTGGCCGACCAGGGCGACGATCTCGTCGCGGGCGACGGTGAGGTCGACGCCGGCGACGGCGTTGATCCGCTTGCCGGTGCGGTCGCGGAAGGACACCCGCAGGTTTTCGGCGGCGAGCAGCGGCTCTCCCGCCACGCGGTCCGGCGGTTCGGGTGGCAGGGGGTTGCCGGTGGCCGGGGCGAAGCGGGACACCGGGTCGCCGACGGTCGGGAAGGCCGCGGCCAGCGCCCGGGTGTGTTCGTGCTTCGGCGAGCCCATCACCTCGGCGCCGGGGCCTTCTTCGACGATCTGCCCGTCGTACATGACGGCGATGCGTTCGCAGGTGGCGGCGAGCACGGACAGGTCGTGGCTGATCATGATCAGCCCGATGCGCTGTTCGGCGACCAGCCGCGACAGCAGGGCGAGGACCTGGGCCTGGACGATGACGTCGAGGGCGGTGGTCGGTTCGTCGGCGATGATCAGCCGGGGCGAGCAGGCCAGGGCCATGGCGATCATGACGCGCTGCTTCTGCCCGCCGGACAGTTCGTGGGGGTAGGCACCGGCCCGGCTCGGGGGCAGGTCGACCTGGGTGAGCAGTTCGGCGACGCGGGCGTCGACCGCCGCGTCGGTGAGGGGCTTGCCCGACGGCGGGTGCAGCCGCAGCGGTTCGGCGATCTGCTCGCCGATCCTGCGGACGGGGTTGAGGGCGTGCATGGCGCCCTGGAACACGACCGACGCCTCGGCCCAGCGGACCGCGCGCAGGCGGCCCCAGTTCATGGTGGTGACGTCTTCGCCGTCGAGCAGGATTTCGCCGGTGATCTTCGCCGTGCGTGGGAGCAGCCGCAGCACGCTCATCGCGACGGTGGACTTGCCCGATCCGGATTCGCCGGCGACGCCGAGGGTGCCGCCGGGGTCGAGGGTGAGACCGACGCCGCGGACGGCGGGGACGTCGGTGTCCCCCACCGCGTAGGTGACGTTCAGGTCGGTGAGCTGCAGCAGCGGGGTGGTCACTTCTTCAACCTCGGGTTGAACACGGTCTCCAGGCCCCGGCCGACCAGGGTGAAGAAGAGGACGACGAGGACGATGGCGATGCCGGGCGGCAGCACGTTCCACCAGGCGCCGCGGCTGATGGCGCCGTTGTTGAGCGCGTCTTCCAGCACCTTGCCCCAGCTGACGGAGTTGGGGTCGCCGACGCCGAGGAACGACAGGGTCGCGTCCGCGATGACGGCGTTGCCGACGACCAGGGTGGTGTTGGCCAGGACCAGGGGCATCACGCCGGGCAGGACGTGCCGGCCGATGACGTGCAGGTGGCCGCCGCCGAGGGCGTGCGCGCGCTCGATGTACGGGCGGCTTTCGATGGTGAGGGTCTGGGCGCGGACGAGCCGGGCGGTGCTGGGCCAGGCGGTGAGGCCGATGGCGAGGATGATCGTGCCGACGCCTTTGGGCAGCACCGCCGAGAGCGCGATGGCGAGGATCAGCGAGGGCAGGACCAGGAAGAAGTCGGTGAACCGCAGCAGGGTCGCCGACGCCCAGCCGCCGAAGTGGGCGGCGACGATGCCGATCAGGGTGCCGATGACGACCGAGAGCAGGGCGGCGGAGAACCCGACGAGCAGGGAGATCCGGGTGCCCCAGACGGTCATCAGCAGGACCGAGCGGCCGTAGTTGTCGGTGCCGAGCCAGAACTCGGCGTTCGGCGGGGACAGCGGTGCCCCGGTGGCCTTGGTGACGTTGAGCCCGCTGTCGTCGCCGATCAGCGGCAGCAGCACGGCGACGAGCACGGTGGCGCCGAGCAGGACGAGCCCGGCGAGCGCGGCGCGCTGGCCGGCGAACTCCCGCCAGGTTCGGGCCAGCGCGGCGCGGCGGCGGGCCCAGGCGATCTGCCGGGGTGTCTCGGCGGTGGTCATGAGGTACGCACCCTGGGGTCGAGCACGCGGTAGAGCAGTTCCGCGAGCAGGTTCATCAGCACCACCGCGCTCGCCAGCACGGTGAACACGCCCTGCAGCACCGGCAGGTCGGGACCGTGCAGGGCGTCGTAGGTCAGCTGGCCGAGGCCGGGCCAGCTGAACACCGCCTCGACGGTGACCGCGCCGGCGACGATGTGGCCGAACTGCATGAACACCAGCGTGGTGGTGGGCAGCAGGGCGTTGGGGACGGCGTGGCGGCGGCGGACGAGGTCGTCGCGCAGGCCCTTGGCGCGGGCGGTGGTGAGGTAGTCGGCGTTCATCTCCCCCAGCAGCGACGACCGCATGATCAGCATGTACTGGGCGTAGAACACCGCCAGCAGCGTCACGCACGGCAGCACCAGGTGGTGCAGGACGTCGAGGGTCTGGGAGAGGAAGTCGGGGGCGGCGTCCGGGGAGTGCATGCCCCGGCTGGGGAACAGCCCGTTGGTCGCCACGAGCAGCATCAGGCCGAGCCAGAACTGCGGGACCGACCACAGCGTGAGCGCGATCCCGGTCTGGGAGCGGTCGAAGAAGCTGTCCCGGCGCCAGGCGGCGCGGATGCCCAGCCACAAGCCGAGGACGACGGCGAGCAGGGTGGCGCTGCCGACGAGCAGGATGGTCGGCCACAGCCGTTCGCCGATCATGTCGGCGACCGGGCGGCCGTTGTTGAGCAGCCTGGACTGGCCGAGGTCGCCGTGCAGCAGGTCTCGGAAGTAGTTGCCGAACTGGACGAGGAGAGGCTTGTCGAGACCCATTTTGTCGCGCAGTTCGGCGAGCTGCTGCGGGCTGGTGGCGCGCTCGCGGGTCATCGCCGCGGCCGGGTCGCCGGGCAGCATCCGGAAGAGGAAGAAGAACAGCACGACCACCAGCACGATGCTGATCAGCGCTTCGAGGATCTTCGTGAGCACGAACCGGGCCGTGCCGGTGCCGCCGCTGTGCTCGTCGGGGTCGACGAGCACAGCGGCTTGTTCGGGGGCGGTCATGGTTACTCGCGGTCTTCCGAGGTCTTGTTCCGGCGGCCGAGGGCGATGCCGCCGCCGACGAGGACGACCACGACGACCGCGCCGATGACGATCCACAGCACGGTGTTGCCGCTGCCGCCGTCAGCACTGCCGCCGGTGCCGGCCGGGGTGGCGCCGTAGACGCCCCAGTAGCCGGTCTGTTCGAGGATGGCGCCCTTGGGCTGCGGCTGGGTGGTGAAGCCGGAGAACTTGTCGGAGCGGTAGGCCTCGAGGGCGTTCTGGTAGTCGAGCACGATCGTCGGGAACTGGCTGTAGAGCCGGGCCTGGGCCTGCTTGACGTAATCGGCGCGCTTGGCGTCGTCGGTTTCGGTGAGCTGCTTCTTGTAGAGGTCGTCGTAGGCGGCGTCGCAGAAGAACGTGTCGGTGCTGCCGCCCTTGCCTTCGGCGCTGGGGCGGGCGGAGCAGGTGTGCAGCGACAGGGCGTAGTCGGGGTCGGGGTTGGTGCCGTACCCGCCGATGGCGAGGTCGTACTTGCCGGCGTCGGTGCGGTCGGACAGTTCGTCGTCGGAGACGAGGTCCTGCTTGACGGTGATGCCGATGTCCTTGAGCCAGCCGGTGACGTACTGGGCGACACCCTGGTCGTAGCTGCGGTTGGCGTGCCCGGTCAGGCGCAGTTCCAGCTTGGCGCCGCCGGGGGCGGTGCGGACGCCGTCGGGGCCCTTCGGGTAGCCGGCCTGGTCGAGGGTCGTGTTGGCGGCGGCGAGGTCGAACTTGACCTTCTCGCTGTCGCTGGGGTCCCAGTGGTAGGCGGCGTACACGGGGGGCACGACGCCGCCGCCGACCTGGCCGAGGCCCTTGAGGACCTTGTCGACGAGGGTCTTGGTGTCCACGGCCTGGGTGATGGCCTTGCGGAGGTTGATGTCCTTGAGGACGGGGTTGCCGTCCCCGATCGGGTTGTTGGCGTTGTCGGTGACGCCGAAGTTGATCGAGAGCTCGTCGTAGCGGCGGCCGGGGGCGGCGTTGGTGGTGATGCCCTGCTCGCCCTTCAGCGAGTCGAACTGGTTGGGGTTGAGCCGGTTGATGACGTCGACTTCGCCCTGCCTGAGGGCGTTGACCGCGGCCTCGGTGTCCTTGAACTGCAGCAGCTGCAGTTCGTCGATCTTGGGGGCGCCGCGCCAGTAGTCCTTGTTGGCCTTGAACTTGACGTACTCGTTCGGCTTGTACTCGGTGATCTGGAAGGGGCCGTCGGAGACGCCGGCGACGGCGAGGGTGTCGGTCGAGGCGGCCTTGAGGTCCTTGACCGGCTCCCAGATGTGCTGGGGCACGATCGGCACGTCGAGCAGGTTCATGTTGACCTGCACGGCCTTGGTCTTGATGACCAGGGTGGTGTCGTCGGGGGCGGTGACGGACTCGAAGTTGGCCACGTAGTTGCCGTTGGCGGTGCGGGCGTCTTCGTCGGTGAGCATCCGGTTGAAGGTGTACGCCGCGTCCTTGGCGGTCACCGGCTGCCCGTCGCTCCACTTGACGCCGCTGCGGATCTTGAAGGTCCAGGTGAGCTTGTCCGCCGACGGCGTCCACGATTCGGCGAGCGCGGGTGCGGCTTCGGCCTTCGCCGCGTCCGGGATGGTCAGGAATTCGAAGGTGAACCGGCCGATCTGCGTGGAGGCGGAGAGCACGGCGGTGAAGGGGTTGAGGTGGTCGATGCCGGTGGTGAGCGCGACCCGCAGCACCTTGCCCTGCTGGGCCTGGGCGGGAACGGCGAGCGGGATCGCCGCCAGTGTCGCGGCCGCGACGATCGCGCCCACGCGGGCGAATCGCCCGGCTCTGTGTTGGAACTGCACCGAAAACCACCCCATCGTTCGCATGTGAGCCTCCCCCAAGGACGAGAAGTAACCACATATCGGGACAACCGCGCAATATGTTGCCGCCTCGGCAGGTGCCCGATCGTTATCGACCCGCTGGCTGTCACGCTGAGTGACGATCGGTGAAGTGGGCGTTCCGCGTCCGGGGGCCGGGCGCGCTGGCTAGAGTGCCGGGCATGCGCATCCTGATCTCGGCGGACATGGAGGGCGCGACCGGCGTCACCTGGACCGACGACGTCGTGCCCGGTTCGCCGCAGTGGGACCGCTTCCGGCGGCTGTTCACCGGCGACGTCAACGCCGTGCTGGCGGGGCTGTACCAGGCCGGGGCGAGTGACGTGCTGGTGAACGAAGCCCATTCGTCGCAACGGAACCTGCTGCTGGAGGACCTCGACCCGCGGGCGCGGATGCTGACCGGGCGGCACAAGCCGCTGTCGATGATGCAGGGCATCGATTCCGGTGTGGACGGAGTGGTGTTCCTGGGCTACCACGCCGGCGCGGGCTTCGACGGGGTGCTTTCCCACACCTACCTGGAGAACCAGATCACCGGGGTGTGGCTGGACGACGTCCCGGCGAGCGAGGGGCGGCTGAACGCGGGCATGGCCGCGGAGTACGGCGTCCCTGTCCTGCTCGTTTCGGGTGACGACAAAACGTGTGAGGACGCCCGTGATTACGCTCCGGAGGCGGAGCTGGTCCAGGTGAAGGAGTGCGTCAGCCGGTACGCGGCGATCTGCCTGCCGCCCGCGCGCACGGCGGAGCTGCTGACCGGCGCGGCGGCCGACGCCGTGGCACGGGCGGGCCGTGAGGAACGCCGGGTGGGAGCCCACCGGATCGAGGTGGAGTTCGACGCGAGCCACCTGGCGCAGGCGACGGCGGTGATCCCGACGGTGGAGCAGATCGGGACGCGGCGGGTCGGGTTCGACGCGCCGACCATGACCGAGGCGATGAAGTGCTTCAAGGTCGTCACGGCGATCGCGGCGGGGGCGGTGCAGGGCATCTATGGCTGATGTGGTCGAGCTGTGCGCGGACCTGATCCGGTTCGACACGACCAACCGCGGGAACAACGACGCTCGTCCCGAGCGGCCCGCCGCCGAGTACGTGGCCGCGTTCCTCGACGGCTTGGGCATCCCCTCGCAGATCTTCGAAGCCGCCCCGGGGCGGGCCAGTGTGATCGCGCGGGTTCCGGGCACCGATCCCGCGTTGCCGGCGCTGCTGGTGCAGGGGCACCTGGACGTCGTCCCGGCGGACGCGGCGGACTGGTCGGTGCCGCCGTTCGCCGGCGAGGTGCGCGACGGCTACCTGTGGGGCCGCGGGGCGACCGACATGAAGGACTTCGTGGCGATGGTGCTCGCGGCTCTCGCCGGCGGGGCGCGGCCACGGCGGGAGCTCGTCCTGGCGTTCGTCGCCGACGAGGAGGACCGCGGCGAGTGGGGCGCGCACTGGCTGGTCGCCCGGCATCCGTCGTTGTTCGAAGGCTGTGTGGCGGCGATCAGCGAGTCGGGTGGCTACACCTACCACGTGCCCGCGGCCGACGGCCGGGACGTGCACCTGTACCCGGTCGGGACGGCGGAGCGCGGGACGGCGCACCTGCGGCTGACCGCGCGGGGCCGGGCCGGGCACGGCTCGCGCCCGAACGACGAGAACGCCGTCACCCGGCTGGTGGGGGCCTTGCACCGGATCGCGTCCCACCGGTGGCCGGTGTCGCTGACCCCGGCGGTGCGGGCGTTCCTGGAGCGCACCGGCGCGGCGCTGGGCGTGCCGGTGGACCTGTCTTCTCCGGAGGGTGTGGACGCGGCGGTGGCGGCGCTGGGCCCGGCCGGTTCTCTGGTGGTGCCGACGGTCCGCAACAGCACGACCCCGACGATGCTGGACGCGGGCTACAAGGTGAACGTGATCCCGTCGACGGCGACCGCGCAGGTCGACGTGCGGGTGCTGCCGGGCACCGAGGAGTCGTTGTTCGCGGTGCTGGACGAGCTGCTCGGCGCGGGCGTGACCCGCGAGTTCGTCGCGCACCAGCCGCCGGTGCAGGCGCCGGTGGATTCCCCGTGGTTCACCGCGATGGCTGCCGCGTTGCGGGCGGAGGATCCCGAAGCGGTGGTGGTGCCGTACTGCCTGGGCGGCGGGACGGACGCGAAGGCGTTCGCGCAGCTGGGGATCGACTGCTACGGCTTCGCGCCGCTGTGGCTGCCGAAGGGGTTCCCGTACCGGGCGATGGCGCACGGGGTGGACGAGCGGGTGCCGGTCGAGGGCCTGCACTTCGGCACCCGCGTCCTGGCCCGGTTCCTCGAGAACTGCTAGAGGGCACGGCCGAGCAGCGCCGGCAGGCTTTCCCAATGCCGCTTCAGCGCGGCGGGGTCGAAGGAGTCGGTGTCGGACATGGTGAAGCCGTGGACGGTTCCGGGGTAGATCTCGGAGGTGTACTCCAGGCCCGCGGCGTCGAGGGTTTCGTTGAGTTCGCCGAGGGCCTCGGGCGTCAGGTCGGTTTCGGCGTGGCCGAAGTGGACCCGGGCGGTGATCCGGTGCAGGCTTTCCGGCCCGGCGGCGCCCACCGGGGCGTGGAACGCGGCGAGGGCGGCCACCCGGTCGGGGTGGGCCGCGGCGGTGTGCGTGGCCAGGAGGCCGCCGATGCAGTAGCCGGTCGTCGCGATCGGGCCGGGGCTGACCTCGGGCCGGGCGGTGAGGAAACGGACGTAGGCGTCGGCGTCACGCAGGATCAGGTCGGTGGTGTGCGCCTGGATCATGGGCATCAGCCGGGCGAAGACCGCGGGCCGGGCTGCTGCGTCGATGTAGTCGGGGAGGTCGATCACCGGGGTCGGGCCGTGCCGGTGGAAGGGGTTGGGGACGAGCACGTAGTACCCGTGGCCGGCCAGTTCCTCGGCCATCCCGCGCAGGACGGGCCGGATGCCGAAGCCGTCCGGGTACATCAGCACGCCGGGGTGGCGTTCGCCGTCGCCGGGGAACGCCGCGAAGGCGTCGGCCTGGCCGTCCGCGGTGGGGATCTGCAGTGACTGAGTGGGCATGATCACCGAGCCTAGTCACCCGATCAGGGCACGACGACGAGTTTTCCGGCCGCGCGGTCTTCCTCCATGTACCGGTGGGCGGCGGCGATGTCGTCCAGCGGGAGGACCCGGTCGATGTGTGGCCGGTAGGTGCCGGCCTCGACGTCGGTGATGATCCGCTGCAGCAGGGCGGTGCTGCCCTTGAGGTCGTCGCTGTGGAAGGCGGTCAGCTTGGTGCCGGACGGGATCTTCGCGATCGGCTCGAAGTCCGGGACGATCCAGCCGCTGAGCGAGCCCGCCACGCACACGGTGCCGCCGCGGCGGACCAGGCGCAGGGAGTCCACCGCGGTGCGGGCGCCGACGAGGTCGAGGACCCAGTCCGGCCCCTCGGGCCACAGGCGCGGCAGGCCGGTCAGCGGGCCGCCGTCGTCGATGAGGACGTGGCCGGTCAGTGCGGGCGCCTTCTCCGGCCGCCGGGTGGTGGTGGCGACGTCGAGGCCGTGGCCGGTCGCGATGGCGGCGGCGGCCAGCCCGACCGAGGACGTGCCGCCGCGGACCAGCAGCCGTCCGGTGCTGCCCGCGCCGATCCCGAGTGCGTCGAGCGCGCCTCGGGCGGTCAGGTACGTCTCGGGGAGCGCGGCCAGCACGTCCCATGCCAGGGTGGTGGTGACCGGCATCAGCAGCGGGTTCGGCAGCAGCGCGTATTCCGCGTAACCGCCGTCGAAGGCGCGGCCCATCTCCCCCATCACCGCCGCGACCGTGGTGCCCTCGGGCAGCCGCGGGTCGGTCGAGGCGGCGACGGTCCCCACGCATTCGATCCCGAGCACCCGCGGGAACACCACGTCCGGGGAGTGCCCTTGCCGGGTCCGCAGCTCCGAGCGGTTCAAGCCGGCGCCCCTGACCCGCACCAGGCTCCAGCCGTCCCGGACCGCCGGGACCGGCCGCTCGTGGATCTCCAGCACTTCCGGGCCACCGGCCCGGACACACACCGCCGCACGCATCGTCTTCATGGGATCCACTCTCACCGGCCACGGCGGTGGCCGGCCACCGGTAGAATGCCAACTCATGCCCCTTGAGCGCCACGCTGAGCCGACGTCGCGGATCTGGCCGTCGGGCGGGGCGCACCTGTGGCCGCCGGGCGGCACCAGCGAGGCGGCCACCCACGACCGGGGACACCTGGTCTACGCGGCCCGCGGGGTGCTGTCGGTGCACACCGAGCGGGGGACGTCGATCGTGCCCGCCAACCGGGTGGCCTGGACGCCGGCCGGGTTCGTCCACCGGCACCGCGCGCACGGCCACACCGACATGCGGATCGTGTTCCTGCCGGCGTCGCTGGCGCGGCTGGTCCCCGCCCGTCCCGTCGTGTTCACCGCGTCGGGTCTCGCCCGCGAGGTGCTGCTCGCGCTGACCGGCCCGCGCGAGTACGACCGGGCCGCGAGTGCCCGCCTGCGCCGGGTCCTGGTCGACGAACTGCGCGAAGCGCCCGAGCAGCCGCTGCACCTGCCCGAACCGCGTGACGACCGGTTGCGGGCCATCGCACGGCGGCTGTACGAGGAGCCCGGGGACACCACCTCGCTGGCGGAGCTCGGGCAGCGGATCGGCGCCAGTGCCCGCACGCTCAGCCGGCTGTTCCGGGACGAGCTCGGCATGACGTTCTACGAGTGGCGCACCCAGGTGCGCATCGGCCACGCGCTGATCCTGCTCGCCGACGGCCACGACACCGCGTCCACGGCCCGGGCGTGCGGCTGGGCGAACCCGAGCCACTTCATCGCGGCGTTCACGGCCGTGGTGGGGACGACACCCGGCCGCCACCGCGCTAACGGGTGAAGGTGGCCCAGTAGCGGGCGCCCTCGCGGACGGTCTCCAGGCTCACCAGCCGGACGCCGTCCTGGGCGACGGATTCGACCTCGGCGCGGCTGAACGGCCAGGGCGGGCTCTGCCAGTTCGCCATGTCCATGTTCTCCTCCGCCACCTCGCACACGATGGCCGTGCCGCCGGGGGCGAGGAAAGAGGCCAGCGACTTGCACGCCGCGGGGCGGAAGTCGCGGGGCATGGCCTGGATGTTCATGATCTCCACGACGAGGTCGAAGGCGTGGGTCCACTCCCCCGGCGGGTTCAGCAGGTCCGCGACCACGTAGTCCACTTCGGACTCCGGGAACCGGGCGCGGGCCGCCGCCACCGCGGTCGGGGCGACGTCGAAGCCGGTGACGGCCCAGCCGTGGGCCGACAGCAGTTCCGAGTCGTCGCCCAGCGCGCTGCCGACGACCAGGGCTCGGCGGCCGGCTCCGGGGTGGGTCTCGGCCCAGGCGGCCAGGTCGATGCCCGGTTTGCCGCGGGTCCACGGGACCTCGGCCTCGCCGCGCGCCGCGGCGGTGTAGAGCTGGTCGAACCAGGCGGTGGGGTTGCCTTCGGCGAGGGAAGCGCGGGCGAGGACGCGGTCGGCGGGTTCCGGTGTCGTCATGATCGTGACGATAGCGAGGGCACCGGATGCCGCGGAGTGGATTTGCGGTGGTCCGATCGGCCCCGATTTCCGCGTTGTCTGATTCCGGCCAGGTTTGGCGAGCGGTCTTGACATCGATGTCACCCGCGCGTTTCCCTTCGTTGGCGCCGCCGGTCCCCGCCTGCGCGGCGCTGCTGAATCCGTCCTCCGAGCTGGGAGCAACGATGCCCCGAAGCGCCAGACCGCCGGTCGCTTTCCTGGTGACCGCCGCCGTGGTCGCCGCCGGCCTGGTCGCCCTGCCCGCGGCCTCGTCCGCCGCCGAAGACGTCCTTCCGCCCGACTTTTCGTCCTCCTTCGAAGCCGGTGACGTCCAGCCGACGTGGACCGACACGGTCGACACCGACGCGGCGGGCAACCCGCGCGCGTCCGGGATCAACGGCGCGAACGGCACCGCGATCCCCGGTGACATCCGCGGCAAGGTGACCGAGACCAGCGCCAGCAGCGAGAACAGCGGTGGTGGCGAGGTCGTCTCGAACCTCGTCGACGGCACGACCGACACCAAGTGGCTGTCGTGGGACCCGACGGCGTGGGCGCAGATCACGTTGTCGGTGCCGACGTCGATCACGCACTACGCGATCTCTTCGGCCAACGACTTCGCCGAGCGCGACCCGAAGGACTGGACGCTGCAGGGCTCCGACGACGCTGCGAGCTGGACCGACCTGGACAAGCAGGCCGACCAGGCGTTCACCGCGCGGTTCCAGCAGAAGGACTACAAGCTGGCCGCGCCGACCCCGGCGTTCAAGTACTTCCGGCTGAACATCACGCGCAACAACGGCGGGCCGATCCTGCAGCTGTCGGAGCTGCTGCTGGCCAACGACGAGCCGGCGCCCCCGCCGCTGCCGAACATGCGCAGCTTCACCGATTCCGGCCCGACCAGCGGGTACACGAACAAGAACCGCGTCGGCTTCACCGGGCTCAAGGCGTTCCGCTACTCCGGCAGCCAGACCGCTCAGGGCCACGGCTGGTCCTACAACAAGGTCTTCGACGTCGACATCCCGGTCGTGCCCTCGACCGAGCTGTCGTACAAGGTGCAGCCGCAGTTCATCAAGGACGACCTGAAGTACCAGAGCACGAACGTGGCGATCGACCTCGTCTTCACCGACGGCACCCGCCTGCGCGACCTGGGCGCGACCGACCAGTACGGCTTCCCGCTGACGCCGGAGGGCCAGGGCAAGAGCAAGGTGCTCTACACCAACCAGTGGAACCTGGTGCGCTCGGCGATCGGCACGGTGGCCAAGGGCAAGACGGTCGACCGGATCCTGGTCGGCTTCGACAACCCCGACGGACCCGGCTCACTGCAGGGCTGGCTGGACGACGTGAAGATCTCGGCGACGCCGACGCCGCCGGCCAGCACCCGCCCGACCGACAACGTGCTCACCACGCGCGGCACGATGGCCAACGGCACGTTCTCCCGGGGCAACAACTTCCCGGCCACGGCGGTGCCGCACGGGTTCAACTTCTGGACCCCGGTCACCGACGCGAACGCCGACAACGGCGACGTGCGGTGGATGTACAACTACCACAGCCAGAACAACGAGCAGAACCTGCCGGAGCTGCAGGCGTTCAGCGTCAGCCACGAGCCGAGCCCGTGGATGGGCGACCGGCAGACCTTCCAGGTGATGCCGTCCGCGGCCACCGGGGTGCCGGACGCGAACCGCGACGCCCGGGCGCTGGCGTTCAAGCACGACAACGAGACGGCGCGCGCGCACTACTACGGAGTGCAGTTCGAGAACGGGATCAAGACCGAGATCGCGCCGACCGACCACGCGGCGGTGTTCCGGTTCTCCTTCCCGGGCAACGACACCAGCTTGATCTTCGACAACTACAAGAACCAGGGCGGGCTGACCCTCGACCCCGCGGGCGGCACGCTGTCGGGCTACACCGACGTCAAGAGCGGCCTGTCGGCCGGGGCGGGCCGGATGTTCGTCTACGCCACCTTCGACAAGCCGGTCACGGCGGGTGCGAAGCTCACCGGGCAGGGCCACGACGACGTCGCCGGCTACCTGCGCTTCGCCGCCGGCGCCGACAAGACCGTGACGATGCGGATCGCGACGTCGCTGATCAGCGTGGACCAGGCGAAGCAGAACCTGGCGCAGGAGATCGCGCCGAACGCGACCTTCGACTCCGTCCGCGACGCCGCGCAGCGGCTGTGGGACGACCAGCTGAAGGTGATCGAGGTCGAGGGCGCGTCGAAGGACCAGCTCACGACGCTGTACTCGAACCTCTACCGGCTGTTCCTCTACCCGAACTCGGCGTTCGAGAACACCGGCACGAAGGAGAAGCCCAAGTACCAGTACGCCAGCTTCGTCTCGCCGAAGGCCGGGGCGGACACCCCGACCCGGACCGGGGCGAAGATCGTCGACGGCCAGACCTACGTCAACAACGGCTTCTGGGACACCTACCGCACGACCTGGCCGGCGTATTCGCTGCTCACGCCGGACATGGCCGGGAAGATGGTCGACGGGTTCGTGCAGCAGTACCGCGACGGCGGCTGGATCTCGCGGTGGTCCTCGCCGGGCTATGCCGACCTGATGACCGGCACCAGCTCGGACGTGGCCTTCGCCGACGCCTACCTCAAGGGCGTGCGCAACTTCGACGTCAAGGCGTCCTACGACGCGGCGCTGAAGAACGCGACGGTGACCCCGCCGAACAACGCGGTCGGCCGCAAGGGCATCGACGAGGGCATCTTCCTCGGCTACTCACCGAACACGGCCGACCACGGGTTCTCGTGGTCGATCGAGGGGTACGTCAACGACTACGGCATCGCCAACCTGTCGAAGAAGCTCTACGACGAAGCCCCGGCGAGCGACCCGCGCAAGCAGGAGTACCTGGCCAACTACGAGTACTTCACCAGCCGGGCGCAGCAGTACGTGAACCTGTTCGACCCGAGCGTCGGGTTCTTCCAGGGCAGGGACGCGGCGGGCAAGTTCAGCCGGTCGACGCAGGACTACGACCCGCGCGTGTGGGGCATCGACTACACCGAGACCGACGGCTGGGGCATGGCGTTCTCCGTGCCGCAGGACGGTCAGGGCCTGGCGAACCTCTACGGCGGCAAGGCGGGGCTGGCGAAGAAGCTGGACGCCTTCTTCGCCGACCAGGAGACCGCGAACTTCCCGGGCACCTACGGCGGGGTGATCCACGAGATGCGGGAGGCCCGCGACGTGCGGATGGGCCAGCTCGGCCACTCCAACCAGGCCTCGCACCACACGCTCTACATGTACGACTACGCGGGCCAGCCGGCCAAGACGCAGGAGAAGGTCCGCGAGGCCCTCTCGCGGCTCTACACCGGCAGCGAGATCGGCCAGGGCTACGCCGGTGACGAGGACAACGGCGAGCAGTCGGCGTGGTGGACCTTCAGCGCGCTGGGCTTCTACCCGCTGCAGATGGGCAGCCCGGACTACGCGATCGGGTCGCCGCTGTTCAAGAAGGCGACGATCCACCTGGCCGGCGGCAAGAACCTGGTGATCAACGCGCCGAAGAACAGCGCGAAGAACGTCTACGTCCAGGGTGTGAAGGTCAACGGCAAGGCGTACTCCTCGACGTCGCTGTCGCAGGACGTGATCGCTCGCGGTGGGGTCATCGACTTCGACATGGGCCCGAACCCGTCGAAGTGGGGCACCGGCCCGAACGACGCGCCGAAGTCGATCACCCAGGGTGACGCCGCTCCGGCGCCGCTGCACGACGAGACCGGCCCGGGCCGGGGCACGCTGTCCACTTCGGACGGCTCGAACGCGGCCGCGCTGGTGGACAACACCTCGCGCACCCAGGCCGCGGTCACCGGCGCCGTGCAGTACCAGCTGGACAACACCGACGAGGCCGTCACGAACTACACGCTGACGTCCCAGACCGGTGCGGGTGACCCGAAGAGCTGGGTCCTGAAGGGCTCCTACGACGGGAAGACGTGGGCGGTGGCCGACCGGCAGGAGAACCAGGCGTTCAGCTGGCGGCAGCAGACCCGGGCGTTCAAGGTGGCCGACCCGGCGCACTACGCCTACTACCGGCTCGAGGTGACCGCGACCAGCACCGGCGCTCCGGCGCAGCTGGCCGAGTTCGAGCTGCTGGGCAAGCCGGACGCGGCCTGCACCCGCACGGTGACGGGTGTCCAGTCCGGTCCGTTGTCGATCACGTCGGGCACGGTGTGCCTCCAGGACGCGACGATCTCGGGACCGGTCACGGTGAGCGGCGGCGCTTCGCTGATCGTCCGCGGCGGTCAGGTCAAGGGCCCGCTCGCGGCGACGGGTGCGGCTCAGGTGGTGCTGAACCGCACGAAGGTGGGCGGTCCGGTGGCGATCACGGGCGCGACCGGTCAGGTATCGATCGAGCTGACCGACATCGGCGGCCCGGTGGCGTTGACCGGCAACCACGGGCCGGTGCTGACCTCCAGCACGGTCGGCGGCCCGCTGGCGTGCGCGGTGAACACCCCGGCGCCGACCGACCACGACCTGCCGAATGTCGTGCGCGGCCCGGTGGCCGGACAGTGCACGAAGATGTAGGTCCGAGGTAGTGCGGTGAAGGCCATCCCGAGCGATCGGGGTGGCCTTCACCGTTTCCGCGGTTGGTCGTCTCCGTAGCGGTCGGCGATTGCCATCGCCCGGTCGCGCAGGGCCGTGCGCAGGGACTGCGGGGCGAGGGCTTCGGCGTCCGTGCCCAGCTGCCACAGCGCCCACTCCGCGTGCCAGGCGTCCTGGTAGGTGACCTCGAACCGGAGCCACCCGGCCGCCTCGGGTTCCTCCGCGCGGACGGCCACCGCCGTGCTCAGCAGGTCCTCGCGGCGGGCCGGGCGGACCCGGACCCGTGTCGTCAGGTGGCCGTCGGCGAGGAAGGCGGCGCAGCGTTGCCGCCAGATGCGGTCCAGGTCGACCTCGCCCGGCCGCTCGGCCGGTTCGTCGAGCCGCTCGGCGGCCTGGATCCGCGACAGCCGGTAGGTGCGGTCCGCGCCCGCCCTCGTCGCGAGCAGGTAGCCGCGGTCGCGGACGGTGACCAGGCCGATCGGGTCCACCGTGCGCCAGTGCGCCTCCTGGCCCGTGGCCGTGTAGTGGATGCGCAGCCGGTGTCCGGTGAGGACCGCGCGGCGGACCTCGAGCAGGGTCGGGTGGTCCACCTCTTCGGCGGCGGGACGGCGGGAGAGCAGGTCGGTCTCGGGTTCGACGAGGAACCGCTCGGCGGGGGCCACGTGGGTCTCGGGCAGGGCGTCGGCCACCTTGCGCATCGCCGAGGTCAGCGCGGGGCCCAGGCCGAGGGCGCGGCCGGAGCCGGCGGTGAGCAGGGCCAGGGCCTCGTCGTGGTTCAGCCCGGTGAGCTCGGTCCGGAAGCCGGGCAGCAGCGCGAACCCGCCGTGGCGGCCGCGTTCGGCGTAGACCGGGACGCCCGCCGCCGACAGCGCGTCGATGTCGCGCAGCACCGTGCGGGTGGACACCTCCAGCTCGCGGGCCAGGACGTCGGCGGTCAGCCGGCCGCGCCGGCGCAGCAGCAGCACCAGGGAGACCAGCCGGTCGGCACGCACCCGGAAACCGTAGCGAATACACGACAGAGGATGTCGTGATTGCCTGGAAAGCTCCCCGGCGCAGCAATCGCAACGAACGGAGCTGAAGTGGCATTGGAACGAACGGCGGTCAACCCGGTGACGTGGTCGCTGGAACTGGGCTTCAACCAGGGGGAGGTCGTCTCCGGGGCGACTCGCACCCTGTACTGCTCGGGGCAGACGTCGATGGACGCCGAGGGCAAGCCCCGGCACGAGGGGGACATCGCCGCGCAGCTCGCGTTGAGCGTGGACAACCTGGAGGCCGTGCTCGCCGAGGCCGGCATGTCCCTGGCGAACCTCGTCCGGCTCACCGTCTACACCACCGACGTCGACGCGCTGTTCCCGCACTACGGCGTGCTGGCGGCGCGGCTGGGCGCCGCCGGGGTGGCCCCGGCCACCACGATGCTCGGGGTGAGCAGGCTGGCGATCCCGGGTCAGCTGGTCGAGCTGGAGGGCACCGCCGTCGCTTGATGAGAACACTGCTGCCCGCCCCGGTGCGGGCAGCAGTGTTTCAGCACGCTGCGCCGTTCGGTGGCGGTTACGGTGGGCGCATGTCCGACGCCGTGTTCTTCTCCTCCTTCGAAGCCGGTGACCCGCAGCCGGCGGACCCCGCCCTGCACGTCGGCGGCGGCCCGGACCGCTCCCCCACGGCCAAGACCGGTGTCGGCTGGACCGGCCTCCAAGCACTGCGCTACAACGAGCGGCCGCGCGCGGTCCTGTTCGAACTCGATGTCCCGGTGACGGGGCGCACCGAGCTGTCCTATGTGGTCTTCCCGGTGGCCGACGGCGAGATCCCGGCCTACCACGCCACCCGGGTCAGCCTCGACGTCGAGTTCGCCGACGGCACCACCGCCGGCTTCGACCCGGTGGACGACAAGACGCTGTGGGTGGACCAGTGGAACCTCGTCCGCCGCCCGCTGGGGCCCTTCGCCGGACGCCGGATCAGCCGGATCGTGCTGCGCACCGACGCACCCGGCGAGATCACCGGCTGGCTCGACGACGTCCGGGTCGCCGAACGCCCCGAGCCGCCGCGCGACCCGGTCGACTGCGTCCGCACGACCCGCGGCACGCACTCCAGCGGCGAGTTCTCCCGGGGCAACAACTTCCCGGCCACGGCGGTGCCGCACGGGTTCAACTTCTGGACCCCGGTCACCGACGCCGGCGTCACCAACTGGCTGTACTCCTACCACCGCCACAACGACGAGCAGAACCGTCCCGCGCTGCAGGCGTTCGCGCTGTCGCACCAGCCGAGCCCGTGGATGGGCGACCGGCACACCTTCCACCTCATGCCCGGCACCGGCCCGGTCGAGCGCGACCGCCGCAAGCGCGCCCTGGCCTTCTCCCACGAAGACGAGACCGCCTCGCCGCACCACTACGGTGTCCGGTTCGCCAACGGGATGACCGCCGACCTCGCGCCGACGTCGCACGCGGCGATCATGCGGTTCACCTTCCCGGACAAGCACGGCTGGCTGCTGTTCGACAACGTCCGCAACCGCGGCCGCCTGCGCATCGACGCCGACACCGGCGTGATCACCGGCTACACCCGGGTCCGCAGCCGGCTGTCGGCCGGCGCGCGGCGGATGTTCGTCTACGGGGTGACCGACGCCCCGGCCACCCGCGGCGCCAAGGTCCGCGTCCCGCCGTGGCGGCGGGTGTCGGGGTACTTCGAGTTCGACGGCCCCGACGTGACGCTGCGGATCGCGACGTCGCTGATCAGCCTGGCCCAGGCCAGGCGCAACCTGGAGCTGGAGATCCCGGCCGGGACGACGGTCGAGCAGGTCGCCGCGCAGGCCAGACAGTCGTGGCAGGAGGAGCTGGGCCGCATCGAGGTCGAAGGCGCCACCGAGGACCAGCGGACGACGCTGTACTCGAACCTCTACCGGCTGTTCCTCTACCCGAACATCGCGCACGAGAACACGCCGAAGGGGATCCGGCACGCCAGCCCGGTCGTGCGGCGGTGGTGGCCGAGCACCCGCAGGCGGACCGGCGCGAAGGTCGTCGACGGTGAGCTGTACGTCAACAACGGCTTCTGGGACACCTACCGCACCACCTGGCCCGCCTACGCGCTGCTCACCCCGGAACGCTGCGGCCGGATGATCGACGGCTTCGTGCAGCAGTACCGCGAAGGCGGCTGGGTCGCCCGCTGGTCATCGCCCGGGTACGCGGACCTGATGACCGGCACCAGCTCCGACGTGGCCTTCGCCGACGCCTACCTCAAGGGCGTCCGCGACTTCGACGTCGAGGCCGCCTTCGACGCCGGGCTGAAGAACGCCACCGTCACCCCGCCGCGCCGCGCGGTCGGCCGCAAGGGCCTGGAGGAGTCGATCTTCCTGCACTACACGCCGGTGTCGGTCCACGAAGGACTGTCCTGGGCGCTGGAAGGCTGCATCAACGACTTCGGCCTGGCCAACCTCGCCGAGGCGCTGTCCCGGGAAAGCGAAGGGCCGCGGGCGCGGGTGTACGCGGACTACGCCGCCTACTTCCGCGAGCGGGCCAAGCACTACGTCCACCACTTCGACCCGGCGATCGGCTTCTTCCAGGGCCGCCACCGCGACGGCCGCCGCAAGTTCGCCCCCGAGGGCTACGACCCGGCCGCCTGGGGCGGCGACTTCGTCGAAACCAACGCCTGGAACACCGCGTTCACCGCGCCGCACGACGGTCCCGGCCTCGCCGCCCTCCACGGCGGCACCGAAGGGCTCGAAGCCAAGCTCGACACCTTCTTCGCCACCCCGGAGACCGGACGGCGTCCCGGCGCCTACGGTGGCCTGATCCACGAGATGACCGAGGCCCGCGACGTCCGGATGGGCCAGTACGGTCACTCCAACCAGCCCTCGCACCACATCCCCTACGTCTACAACCACGCCGGCGCGCCCGCGAAGACCCAGGCCGTGGTGCGGGAGGTGCTGCGGCGGCTCTACCTCGGCAGCGAGATCGGCCAGGGCTACCCCGGCGACGAGGACAACGGCGAGATGTCCGCCTGGTACGTCTTCAGCGCCCTCGGGTTCTACCCCCTCGCCGTCGGCAGCCCGCGCTACGCCATCGGCTCGCCGCTGTTCGAGAAGGCGACCGTGCACCTGGGCGAAGGCAAGAAACTCGTCGTCCACGCCCCCGGCAACACCGACGACACCGTCTACGTCCGCGGGATCACCGTCAACGGCCGGCCGCACGAGAGCACCTCGATCGCCCACGCCACCCTCGCCGCCGGCGCCGAGCTGGTCTTCGACCTGACGACCGAACCCACCGGCTGGGGCGCCCCGCCGCCGCCCGCCGAGCAGCCGGTGCCGGTCACCGACCTGACCGGCACCGCGACCAGCTCCGACGGCACCAAAGTCGGCGCCCTGTTCGACAACACGACCCGGACCCAGGTCACCTTCCGCGGCGCCACCCCGGCGATCGAGTTCACCGTCACCGGCGAACCCCGCGAAGTCACCATGTACACGCTCACCTCCGGCGCCCGCCGCGGCGACGCGAGCGCGTGGGTGCTGGAAGGCTCCGACGACGGCGTCGACTGGACCACCCTCGACGAACGCGACGGCGAGCTGTTCCGCTGGCGGTGCCAGACCCGCCCGTTCCTCCTCGCCACCCCGGCCGCGCACGCCCGCTACCGGCTGCGGATCACCGCCACCCGCGGCCGCCGCGCCACCCTCGCCCAGTGGGAGCTCCTCGCCCGATGAACCACCTCCGCACCGCCGTCTTCGACCGGCTCGTGGCGGCCGACCCCGGCCTGGTCCGGCTGCGCCTGGCCGGGTCCGCCGTGCTCGGCATCGTCCTCGCCGTCGCCGCGCTGCTGCCCGCGCACGTCCCGCTCACCGTCACCCTGGTCGGGGCCATCGCCGCGATGATGACGGCGTTCACCGTCAACGACCCCACCCCGGGCGGCCAGGCCGTCACCCTCGTCCTGGCCGCCCTCACCGGGGCCGCGTCGATCACCGTCGCCAGCCTCGGCTCGACGCTGCCGCCGACCGACAGCGTCGTGTTCGTCCTGCTGATCTTCGTCGCCGTCTACGCCCAGCGCTTCGGCGCCCGCGGCACCGCGCTCGGCTCGATCGCCTTCTTCCTGTTCTTCTTCCCGATGTTCCTGCAGGCCCACGTCAAGCAGGTGCCGCAGCTGCTGATGGCGCTCGGCGTCGGCGTCCTCGCCAACGCCGTCGTCCGGTTCGTCCTGTTGCGACGCAATCCCGAAGCCGAGTTCCTGCGCGTCCGCCGCGCCTTCCGGGCCCGCCTGGGCGCGGTCGTCCGCGCCACCGAGGCCCACCTCGCGGTGAACGGCAGCGAGCGCACCCGCAAGCAGCTGCGCTCGGCGCTGGCGCGGCTGCACGAATGCGTCCTGCTCATCGAGGACGCCGCCCCCGACGTCGTCGACGCCCGCGCCGCCGACGTACTGCGCCGCCGCGCCATCGAAGTCGAACTCGCCGTGCAGTGGCTGGCCAGCACCGTCCAGCGCACCTGCACAGACGAGCTCACCGAAGAGGTCCGCGACGACCTCATCGCCCGGCTCGCCCGCTTCCGCGCCCTGATGGAACGCGACCCGCGAGAGCTGCCGCTGATCAGCGAGACCGGGGAGTACAGCCGGATGCTCGTGGAAGGCAGCCGCATCGACGAACACGCCGCGCCCGGGGACGGCGTCCGCAAGGCACTGGCCGAACTGGCCCTGGCCGACGACCGTGCCCAGCGAGCCGCCGCCCCCGAGGCCGCTCCGGACCCGCTCGCCCCCGACGGAGACACCGACGAGCCGGCACCGAAGTTCGCCTACGACAACCGGACCCGCAGCGCGATCCAGGCCGTCGTCGGCGGCGGGCTCGCCGTGGTCGGCGGCGAACTCGTTTCCCACCAGCGCTGGTACTGGGCCGTGCTCACCGTGTTCGTGGTGTTCATCGGCGCCTCCAGCGCCGGCGCCACCTTCGTGAAAGGCGTCCGCCGCCTCGGCGGCACCCTGATCGGCATCGTCGGCGGCGTCCTGCTGACACTGCTGGTCGGCGGCAACACCGCCGCCACCCTCGGCCTCATCCTCGTGTGCGTGTTCGGGATGGTCTACACCGCGCGGGTCTCCCAGGTGATGATGGCCTTCTTCGTCACCAGCATGCTCGGCCTGCTCTACAGCCTGCTCGGCACGTTCAGTCTCGAGGTGCTCTGGATCCGCGTCGCCGAGACCGCGGTCGGCGCCGCCGCCGGCATCCTCGCCGCAGTCGTCATCGTCCCGGTCCGCACCCGCTCGGTGATGCTCGACGACATCGCCGAAGTGCTCGACGACCTCGAAGAGTTCCTCGAGCACACCCGCGGCCTGCTCGCCGGCGAGGAGAACGTCAACATCATCGAGCTCTCCCGCGACCTCGACCGCGGCGTCGAGCAGGTCCGCACCACCATCGAACCGCTGACCCACCCGGTGAACCTCCGCAGTGCCCGCCGCGACTACGGCTGGCACGTGCTCACCACCCTGGAAACCATCGCCTTCCGCGCCCGCCACGTCGCCGCGCGCGCCCAGCCCGGCCAGCTCACCGGCGCCGATGCCGACCGGCTCCGGCAGTTCACCGGACGGCTGCTGGCCAACATCGACGTCCTGCGCACCGCGCTCGACGCCCCGGGTGGCCCCACACCCGGCACGCTCGTGCGCGACGACGGCACCCCGGTGTCCGACCGCGTCGAAGCGGCCGAAACCCGGGCCGTCCTGTCCAGCCTCAGCCACCTCGACGAGGCCCTCGTCTCCCTCGGCCGCGTCTTCGGCGTCGAAGCCACCGATCCCCGGACACCGGCCAAGCCCTGACCGGGTCCGGGGCGGCGCGGTGGACAACCGCGCCGCCCCTCTGGACCTCCGGTCACCCGGAGCCGATCACGGGCAGGTGAGCCACGCGAAGTGGTAGGTGGTCGTGATGCTGCCGTCGGTCGAGTCCATGGTGACGTAGCTGGTCGTCTTCTTCGGGTCGGACGTGCCGGCCGCGGCGCGCAATTCGGTGTTGATGTTCAGATTGCGTTCCTCGCCGCAGGGCTTGAACACGATGGCCCCGACCTCGGTCGAATCCGTGAAATGCCAGTCGTCATCGAGCAGGCCGGACAACGGGTGCTGAATGTAGGCCGTCGGTGAATTTCCCTGGAAATAGTAGTTGGCTCTTTCCAGGCCGGTCGCGCCGCGTTCCAGGTGCGCGAACCCGCGGTAGTCGGCCTGCGCGATTCCGTAGGTGAAGCCCTGCGGCACGTGCACGCGCAGGCCGATCTGGCAGTTCTTCCGGGCGTCCAGCGGCCCGGCGCCGACCCCCACCAACGCCGTGTAGGCGCTGTAGGTCACGGTGAACGCGGTGTTGTCCTGCGAAACCGCCACCGCCGACGTGCCCAACGGGCAGCCCGTGCCATTGGCGTTGACGACGTCGATGACGATTTTGTCAGGCGGCGGAGGGGTGTTCCACGAATGCGGGGATACCACAGAGGACAGCGCCATTACGGCAGCAACGACCGCAGACAGCATCGGAATCCTTCCCAATACATTCAAATTGGGGACGGGGGCCGGACCATGGTAGCGGAAGGATCATGGAAGCAAACCCCGCTGAACGGAGCAACGCTGCACAGACGTCCCATCAAGCGGCATTGCTCACGTTTCGACAATTTTCGTAAAGCCCATTCCGGCAGCCGCGAATAAATGCCCGGAGAAAACGATTTCGCGCCCCCGCTCCCCCGGCGACCACCCACGATCACCCGCGTGACGTCCGGCTCAGGCGATCAGCGCGGCCACCCGCCCCAGCGTCGCCACCCCGGCCACCGGCCACGGACCGGCCGCGATCACCACCGCGTGGTCGATGCCCCACCCGGCGAACTCCGCACAGCGCCGCGCGAACGACTCCGCCGGCTCGCCGGGGGCCAGCCGGGTGCTGATCGTCTTCTCGATCTCCCCGTACGGCCGGCCCACCTCTTCGCAGTGCCGCCGCAGGACCGCGAGCTTGTGCCGCACCGTCCGCCCGCCGTCCGGCACGTCGAAGACGTTGCACGCGTCGGCGTACCGCGCGACCAGCCGCAGCGTCCGCCGTTCACCCGCCCCGCCGACCAGGATCGGCGGCCGCCGCACCGGCCGCGGGTACCCGAGGGGACGCTCGAGCCGGTAGTGCTCCCCTTCGAACGGCGACTCGTCCCCGGCCCACATCCGCAGCGCCAGCCGCACCGTCTCCTCCAGCCGCGCGAACCGCTCGCCCACCGGCGGGAACGGCAGGCCCATCGCCCGCGCCTCGCCGTCGTGGTGCCCGGCGCCGATCCCGAACCGGGCCCGCCCGCCGGAGAGGACGTCCAGCGTGGTGACGGCCTTGACCAGCAGTGCCGGCGGCCGGAACGTCACCGCCGAAACCATCGTGCCCAGCCCGATCCGGGCGGTCCGCCCGGCGAGGAAACCCAGCGTCGTGTAGGCCTCGAGCATGGCCGAGTCCGCGGTGCTGTGCGGGTCGGCCTGCAGCAGGTGGTCGGCGACCCACAGCGTGTCCAGCCCGGCGTCCTCGGCCGCCACCGCGACGGCGGCGAGCTCGCCGGCCAGGTCCTCCGGCCACGAGAAGTCCGTGACCCCGATGCTCAACCGCACGACTACCCCCTCGTCAGCAGTTCCAGGTTGTGGCCGTCGGGATCCTCGAAGTAGATCCCGCGGCCGCCGTTGAGGCTGTTGACCGCACTGGGCCGTTCGTGGAACGGGTCCGCCCAGTACGCGATGCCGAGCGCCTCGATCCGCGCCATCGCGGCGTCGAAATCGTCCTCGCCGACCAGGAACGCGTAGTGCTGGCTCGTAACCCGGTCGACCTGCAGGTAGTCGAGCGTGACACCGTTCGCCAGCCGGACGGGCACGAAGGGCCCGGCGACCGGCTCGGTCCGCAACCCCAGGATCCCGGCCAGGAACTCCGCCGACTTCTCGCGATCAGTGACGCACACGATCGTGTGGTTCAGCTCCACGCTCATCGCGCGCCACCGGGAGCGAACGGGGCACCGATCGGGCTCAGGTGCATTCCCGCGAGCCGCCAGCCGTCCGCCTCGCGGACCAGTACGTGCGTGGCGCGGAAGCGGCCGTTCACCGGGTTTCCCCGGTGCGTGGCGACCTGCTCGTGGACGCCGATCGCGATCGCGGTGCCGCCGAAGTCGCTCACCTCGACCTCGGCCCAGTCCAGCTTCTCGGTGACCAGCCCGCCGTCGCCGTAGCGCGCCAGCCACTGCGCGCGGTCCAGCACGAACCCCAGCGGGCCGACCAGGCGGAACTCCTCGGTCGCCAACCCGGCCAGCGCCTCGGTGTCGCCACGTTCCTCCGCCGCGGCCCACACCCGGCCGAACTCGCGGACCTGCTCTTCGGTGCTCATCAGCGTTTCCCTTCCGGTCGATGCCTCAACGTTAGAAGTCGAACCGTTAGATGTCAAACGCTTAGACTCCTCGGCATCTGCGCTAGGGTCACCCCGTGCCCCAACCCGCCACCGCCCCCATCGGCGTCGTCCTCGCCCGCACCGCCAAAACCGCCGCCCGCGCCTTCGACCACGCCCTCGCCGCCGCCGGCGGCTCCCAACCCGTCTGGCAGATCCTCATCTCCCTCAAAACCACCCCCGCCGCCAACCAGCGCGAACTCGCCGACGCCGTCGGCATCCAGGGCGCCACCCTCACCCACCACCTCAACGGCATGGAAGACGCCGGCCTCGTCACCCGCCGCCGCGACCCCGCCAACCGCCGCGTCCACCTCGTCGAACTCACCGACGACGGCGAACAGCTCTTCCACCGCCTCGCCACCGCCGCCATCGCCCACGACCAGCGCATGCGACAAGGCCTCACCGAAACCGAAATCGCCCAGCTCGCCGACCTGCTCACCCGCCTCGCCGCCAACGTGACGGATACCTGATCGATCCAGCAGGAGTGACTGGACGCACCCAACCGGCAACGCCGAGGAGGGATAGGCTCCACCCACAAGCCAAAGTCGTCTCAAGCTGGAGAACCGCAATGACCCAAGCCCCCGTCAACGTGACCGTCACCGGCGCCGCCGGCCAGATCGGCTACGCGCTGCTCTTCCGCATCGCGTCCGGTCAGCTCCTCGGCCAGGACGTCCCGGTGAAGCTGCGGCTGCTCGAAATCCCGCAGGCGGTCAAGGCGGCCGAGGGCACCGCGATGGAACTCGAAGACGGCGCGTTCCCCCTCCTGGCCGGCACCGACATCTTCGACGACCCCAAGCAGGCCTTCGAAGGCACCAACATCGCCCTCCTCGTCGGCGCCCGCCCCCGCAGCAAGGGCATGGAGCGCGGCGACCTCCTCGAAGCCAACGGCGGCATCTTCAAGCCCCAGGGCGAAGCCATCAACGCCGGCGCCGCCGACGACATCAAGGTCCTCGTCGTCGGCAACCCCGCCAACACCAACGCCCTCATCGCCCGCTCGCACGCCCCCGACGTGCCCGCCGACCGCTTCACCGCGATGACCCGCCTCGACCACAACCGCGCCCTCGCCCAGCTCGCCAAGAAGCTCGGCGTCCCGGTGACCGAGCTCAAGAAGGTCGCCATCTGGGGCAACCACTCCGCCACCCAGTACCCCTCGGTCCAGCACGCCGAATTCGGCGGCAAGAGCATCGCCGACGCCGTCGACCAGGCCTGGCTCGAGAACGACTTCATCCCCACCGTCGCCAAGCGCGGCGCCGCCATCATCGAAGCCCGCGGCCTCTCCTCCGCCGCCTCGGCCGCCTCCGCCGCCGTCGACCACGTCTACACCTGGGTCAACGGCACCCCGGCGGGCGACTGGACCTCCGCCGCCGTCGCCTCCGACGGCTCCTACGGCGTCCCCGAAGGCCTCATCTCGTCCTTCCCGGTCACCGCCGAGAACGGCCAGTACAAGATCGTCCAGGGCCTCGAGATCGACGACTTCTCCCGCGCCCGCATCGACGCCTCCGTCGCCGAACTCGTCGAGGAACGCGACACCGTGCAGAAGCTCGGCCTCATCTGAGCCCACCCACGAAAAGGGGCCGCCGTCACCACGTGACGGCGGCCCCTTTCGGATCAGGCAGCCAGCAGATCCGAACGCGCCTGCAGCAGGTCCCCGGCACTCAGACCGCCCCGCACCCCGGCCTCCCCGGTGACGTCGTCACGGGTCTCGACATAGCCCTGCGCCACACCGGCACCGTAGGCGGCCGCCGTCGCCGCGACGAACCCCAGCGCCCACCCGGCCGCCTTCCCGAACGCCGCGTGCGCGGCCACCCTCGCGGTGGCCCCCGCCGCAGCGGCCGCACAGCTCACCGGCAGCACCGGCATCTCCACCTGCAACCGAACGAGCGTGCCGGCCTGCGCACGGGCAGCATCTTCGATCCTGTTCATCGTTGTCCTCACGGTAGGGGCCGACTCGAGCACGCCCGACGCTAGTTCCGCCGGCCCCACCCCACATCCACCCATTTGACGAGGACACCGCGGTTTCAGCGATCCACGGAACAAACCCTCCGCATCGCCTGAAGCGAACACCGCACGCTCACAGCGAAACCCCCGCCCCGACCGCGATCTTCAGCCCTACCGTCGCCCCATGACCCTTCTCGCGGCACCCGACCTGCAAGCCCCCGCCCAAACCCCCCACGACACCGTCTACGAACAACTCCTGCGCGACCGCATCGTCTTCCTCGGCTCCGAAGTCAACGACGACGTCGCCAACCGGATCATCGCCCAGCTGCTCCTGCTCGCCGCCGACGACGCGAGCAAGGACATCACCTTCTACATCAACTCACCCGGCGGCTCCGTCACCGCCGGCATGGCCATCTACGACACCATGCAGCTCGTCAAACCCGACGTCTCCACCTGGGGCCTCGGCTTCGTCGCCTCCATGGGCCAGTTCCTGCTCTCCTCCGGCACCCCCGGCAAGCGCTACCTGCTGCCCAACACCCGCATCGTCATGCACCAGCCCTCGGCCGGCATCAGCGGCGCCGCCGCCGACATCGCCATCCAGGCCGAGGTCTTCGGCAAGATGAAACGCCGCATCGCCGAAATCACCGCACACCAGACCGGCCAGACCGTCGAACGCATCACCACCGACGCCGACCGCGACCGCTGGTTCGACGCGGGCGAAGCCCTGAACTACGGCTTCGTCGACCACATCGTGACCGGTGCCTGACCGCCATCCTTGCTTGTTTTTGGAACAGCGAAGCGCCGGGACGATTTTTTCGAAAATCGTCCCGGCGTATAGGTCGTTATACATTTGATGAGGTCACTGCTGTGACCCGGGTGGCTCAGACTCCGTCGAGGCCGCGGCGGGCCAGCAGGGGCTCGATCTCCGGGTCGCGGCCGCGGAAGGCGCGGAAGGCGTCCATGGGATCGATGCTCCCTCCCCTGCCCAGGAGGGTGCGGCGGAAGTGGTCGCCGTTCTCGCGGGTCAGTCCCCCGTTTTCGCGGAACCACTGGACGGTGTCGGCGTCGAGGACTTCGCTCCAGATGTAGGAGTAGTACCCGGCGCTGTAGCCGCCGCTGAAGATGTGGGCGAAGTAGGTCGTGCGGTAGCGCGGCGGGATCGCGTCGACGGCCACGCCGGCCTTGACGAGGGCCTCCGCCTCGAACGGCTGCACCTCCCCCACGGCGTCGTCGACGCCGAGGCCGTGCCACGCCTGGTCGAGCAGCGAAGCCGCCAGGTACTCGGTCGTGGAGAACCCTTCGCCGTACTGCTGGGCGGCGAGCAGCTTGCCGACCTGTTCCTGCGGCAGCGCCTCGCCGGTCTCGTGGTGCTTGGCGTAGTTGGCCAGGACTTCCGGCCACAGCATCCACATCTCGTTGACCTGCGAAGGGTATTCGACGAAGTCGCGGGGGACGTTGGTGCCGGAGAACGTCGGGTAGCGGACCGCGGAGACCAGCGCGTGGAGGGCGTGGCCGAACTCGTGGAACGCGGTGACGACCTCGTCGAAGGTGAGCAGGGTCGGCTCCCCCGCCGGCGGCTTGTTCACGTTGAGGACGTTGACCACGACGGTCTTGCGGCCGAGCAGCTCGGACTGGTCGACGAAGGTGTTCATCCAGGCCCCGCCGCGCTTGGCGTCGCGGGTGTAGAGGTCCAGCAGGTACAGGCCCAGGGGGGTGCCGTCGGCGTCGAAGACCTCGAAGGTCCGGACCTCCGGGTGGTACCTGGGCAGGTCGTCCCGCTCGGTGAACGTCAGGCCGTACAGCTTGGTCGCGGCGAAGAAGACGCCGTCGAGGTACACGCGGTCGGCCTCGAAGTACGGCCGCAGGGCCTCGGTGTCGACCTCGAAGCGCTCGCGACGGACCTGGGCGGCGTAGAACGGCCAGTCCGACGGCCGCAGCTTCGCGCCCGGCACGTCCGCCTCCAGCAGCTGCTGGAGTTCGGCGGCTTCGGCGCGCGCGTTCGCGACCGCCGCGGGGGCCAGCCGTTCCAGCAGCCCGGCGGCCGCCTCGGCCGTCTTCGCCGTCTCGTCCGCGATCACGTACGCGGCGTGGTTCTCGTAGCCGAGCAGCACGGCCCGTTCCGCGCGCAGGCGCACGATCTCGGCGACGACGGCGTTGTTGTCGCAGGAGTTGCCGCGGTTGCCCCGCGCCATCGACGCGGTGTGGATGCGCTCGCGGACGTCCCGGTCGCGCAGTGTCTCCAACGGCGACGCCTGGCTGGTCGGCAGGCTCAGCGTGAGCACGTACTTGCCGTCCTCGCCGCGCGCGGACGCCGCTTCGGCCGCGGTCGCGATCGCGCCTTCGCCGAAGCCGTCGAGCTCCGCG
The DNA here is from genome assembly GCA_033793495.1 of Streptomyces sp. MN03-5084-2B. Taxonomy (GTDB): domain Bacteria; phylum Actinomycetota; class Actinomycetes; order Mycobacteriales; family Pseudonocardiaceae; genus Amycolatopsis. Next base: position 81,969 of record JARAWT010000039.1, read on the forward strand.
CGGTCGGTGATGACGACGGCCAGCTCGTTGGTTTCCTTCAGGAGGTTCTGCTGGAACTTCGTCTGCAGCGTGGACAGCTGCCCGTTCAGTTCGCGCAGGCGGGCCTGCTCGGCCTCGCCGAGACCGGCCCCGGCCCGGCTGAAGTCGGTGTGCCGCCGTTCCAGCAGCCGCAGCGACTCCTCGTCGAGGCCGAGCCCGTCGCGACGGGCGTGGAGGGCGTCGATCCGGGCGAACAGCTGCGGGTTCAGGTGGATCGCGTCGTGGTGGGCGGCCAGCTTCGGTGCGAACTCCGCCTGGATCGCCTGGATCTCGTCGGTGCTGTTGGACCCGGACAGGTTGTAGAACACGCTCGCCACGCGGCCCAGCAGCTCGCCGGCGCGTTCGAGGGCCACGATGGTGTTCTCGAACGTCGGCTCGGCGTCCTGCGCCGCGATCTGCTCGATCTCCGCCGCGTGCTCGGCCAGCCCGGCCTCGAACGCGGGCCGGTAGTGCTCGTCGGAGATCCGGTCGAAGGGCGGCAGGGCGTAGGGCAGCTCGCTGGGTGCGGCGAACGGGTTGTCCGGCGAAATCATCGGGCAGGCTCCTGGTCGGGGGCAAACACTCGGTCCCGCCACCCTACGGGGTCCCCCGGCGCCGATGTCAGCGCTTTCCGGAGGTGGCCGAGCTCACCGCCCGGTGGTACCGCCCACGACGGCGTCGCCGCTCGACGCGCTCTTCTTGCCCCGCTTCGGCTTCGGTTCCGGCGGCACGATGCCGCGCAGGTCGCCGCTGTGGTCGTTGACTCGCAGCACGAAAGGCCGCGTCTCGGTGTAGCGCACGACCGAGACGGACGCCGGGTCGACGACGATCCGCTGGAAGGCGTCGAGGTGCTGGCCGAGCGCGTCGGCCAGGATGGACTTGATGACGTCGCCGTGGCTGCACAGCAGCCAGACGGCGTGGTCGCCGTGCTCGGCGGCGATCCGCCGGTCGTGCGCGCGGACCGCGGCCACCGACCGGGCCTGCATCGCCGCGAGCCCTTCGCCGCCGGGGAACACCGCGGCCGAGGCGTGCGCCTGCACGACCCGCCAGAGCGGTTCCTTGGCCAGGTCCTTGAGCTCCTTGCCCGTCCAGTCGCCGTAGTCCACTTCGGACAGCCCGGGTTCGACGACCTTCTCGAGGCCGCGGGCGGCGGCCAGCGGGCCGACCGTCTGCTTGCACCGCAGCATCGGCGAAACGACCAGCTCGGCCAGCGGCACGCCGTCGAGGCGTTCGACGAGCTGCTCCGCCTGGGCGCGGCCGGTGTCGTCGAGGTTGACCTTCGGGGACCGCCCGGCCAGCACGCCGGAGCCGTTGGCCGTCGACTTGCCGTGCCTCAGCAGAATGACCGTACTCACGGGGCCCACCCTACGTGGGGACCGATCAAGCGGTCCCCACGCGGGCGGATCAGTGACCGACGGGACCCGCGTTGGGGTCCAGCACCCCGCTGAAGATCAGCACGAACAGCAGCACGCCGAGGATCAGCCGGTACACCACGAACGGCACGAAGCTGCGCTTCTTGATGTAGGCCATCAGCCAGGCAATCACCGCGTACCCGACGCCGAAGGCGACCAGCGTCGCCAGGATCGTCGGGCCCCACTGGGCCGGCACGTTGCCGGCGCCGATGTCCTTGAGCTTGTACACCCCCGACCCGAACACCGCCGGCAGCGCCAGCAGGAAGGAGTACTCCGCCGCCTCCGCGCGGGTGTAGCCGAGCAGCAGGCCCGCGCTGGTCGTGCCACCCGAGCGGGACACACCGGGGATCAGGGCCAGCGCCTGCGCGAAGCCGAAGCCGAGCCCGTGCGGCACGGTCAGGTCGTCGAGCGTCCGGTCCTGCTTCCCGATCCGGTCGGCGACCAGCAGGATCACGCCGAACACGATGAGCACGGACGCGGTGATCCGCAGGTCGCGGAACGCGCTGTCGATCTGGTCCTGCAGCAGCAGGCCGAGCACGACGATCGGCAGCGACCCGACGATGATCAGCCAGCCCAGCCGGGCGTCCGGGTCGCGGCGCCACTCCGCCTTGTACAGCGAGAAGAACCAGGCCCGCAGGATCTTCCCGATCTTCGGCCCGAAGTAGATGATCACCGCCAGCTCGGTGCCGATCTGGGTGACGGCGGTGAACGCCGCGCCCGGGTCGTCCCAGCCCGCCAGCGCCGCCACGATCCGCAGGTGCGCGCTCGAGGAGATCGGGAGGAACTCCGTGAGGCCCTGGACCAGGCCCAGGACCAGTGCTTCGAACCAGCCCACGTCAGGCCACCCCCGCCAGTTCCAGCGCCTCGGCGGCCGTACGCAGCGCTGCGGCCGGCTCCGGCGTGTGGGGCGACACCGACAGGGTCGTCACGCCGGCTTCGGCGTATTCCGTCATCTTCTCCGCGATCCGTTCCTTCGGACCCAGCAGCGACGTCGCGTCGAGGAACTCCGGCGGCACCGCCGCCATCGCCCCCGCCCGGTCGCCCGCCAGGTACTTCTCCTGCACTTCGGCGGCCTCGGCCGCGTATCCCATCCGGCACGCCAGCCGGTTGTAGAAGTTCTTCTCCTTGCTCCCCATCCCCCCGAGGTAGAGCGCCGCGTAGCCGCGGACGGCGTCCGCGCAGGTCCGCCAGTCGTCGCCGGGCACCAGCGGCACCGACGGGACGACGTCGAAGCCGTCCAGGTCGCGGCCGGTCCGCTCGGCACCGGCCCGGACGTGGGCCAGCTGTTCCCCCGCGTGGGCCGGCGAGAAGAACACCGGCAGCCAGCCGTCGGCGATCTCCCCGGCCAGCTCGAGGTTCTTCGGGCCGATCGCGGCCAGGTACAGCGGGACGTGCTTGCGAGCCGGGCGGACGGTCATCCGCAACGCCTTCCCGGGGCCGTCCGGCAGCGGCAGCGTGAAGTGCTCGCCCTCGAACCGCACCCGTTCCCGCCGCAACGCCGAGCGCACGATCGCGGCGTACTCGCGCGTGCGGCTCACCGGCGCGGTGAACCGCACGCCGTGCCAGCCCTCGGACACCTGCGGGCCCGACACGCCGAGACCGAGCCGGAACCGGCCGCCCGAGAGCGTGTCGAGGGTCGCCGCGGTCATCGCCGTCATCGCCGGGGTGCGGGCCGGGATCTGCAGCACGGCGGCACCGACGTCGATCCGCGACGTCCGCGCCGCGATCCACGTCAGTACGGTCACCGCGTCCGAGCCGTAGGCCTCCGCGGCCCACACGACCGCGTACCCCAGGTCCTCCGCATGTTTCGCGAGGGCCAGGTTCGCGGGGTCGTTGCCCGCTCCCCAGTAGCCGAGATTCAGTCCGAGTCGCATCGGGCCAGACCCTAACGGGGGGCCTTGATCGCGACACGACTCACCTTGGTCTCCTCCGGACGGGGCAGCCCACTAGGCTCGGCGGTCGTGGAAAAGCGACTGCTCGGCCGCTCGGGACTGCGCGTCTCCCGTATGGCGCTCGGCACCATGACCTGGGGTGGCGACACCGACGCGGAGGAGGCTGCCAGCCAGCTGGTCGCCTTCGTCGACGCCGGCGGCACCCTGGTGGACACGGCCGACATCTACGGCGAGGGCGAAAGCGAGCGGGTGCTCGGCTCGCTGCTCGGCGACCTCGTGCCCCGCGAAGACGTCGTCCTCGCGACGAAGGCCGTCGCCAAGCGCACCGACGGCCCGTTCGGCGGCGGCGCCTCGCGCGGCGCGCTGCTCACCGCGCTCGACGGCTCGCTCAGGCGGCTCGGCACCGACCACATCGACCTGTGGCAGCTGCACGCCTGGGACGAGCACGTGCCGCTCGCCGAGACGCTGGCCGCCCTGGAGTACGCCGTGACCAGCGGAAAGGTCCGCTACGTCGGCGTCTCGAACTACGCGGGCTGGCAGCTGGCCACCGCCGCGGCCGGTGCTTCGGCCCTCGCGCCGATCGTCTCCACCCAGGTCGAGTACTCACTGCTGGAACGTGGGGTGGACCGCGAGGTCGTCCCCGCGGCCGACCACCACGGCATCGGGCTGCTGCCGTGGGCCCCGCTCGGCCGCGGCGTGCTGACCGGCAAGTACCGCACCGGCACGCCCGCCGACTCGCGCGGCGCGAACAGCGCCTACGCCGGGTACGTCGAGCACCACCGCACCGACCGCGCCGCCCGGATCGTGCAGGCCGTCGCGACCGCCGCCGACGGGCTCGGCACGTCCCCGCTGGCCGTGGCCCTGGCCTGGGTCCGCGACCGGCCCGGCGTCGTCGCCCCGGTCGTCGGCGCACGGGACACCGGCCAGCTCACCGGCTCGCTGACGGCGGAGGGCATCACCCTCCCGCCCGCCATCCGGTCCGCGCTCGACGACGTCAGCGCGATCGAGGTCGGCTACCCCGAACGCTGGCCGCGGTGAGCGCCAGGTGTCTGTTCGGTGACACGCACGTGACGGCACGGGGATCAAGGAGCATGCTGGTGAAGACCGCCCGCCGAGGGACACCTGGAGGCAGCAACGTGCGTCGGTTCGCCACCGTGTCGTGGATGGCGCTCCCGCTCGCCGGTGCCCTGGTCCTCTCGGGTTGCTCGTCGGCCAAGTCCACCTCCGACGACCTGCAGATCGTGGCGAACCCGACCGCCGCACGCCCGGCCGTCTCCCCCGCCGTGACCGTGAAACCCGCCGGTCAGGTGCTCGGTGACGGCTCGGTGTCGGCCGTTGCCGTGGACGCGAAGACGGGCACCCTCGTCGTTGCGGTTTCCGAGCCGCCCGCGTTGCGGGTGTACGACCTGAATGCGCTCGCGTCACCGCCGGTGAATATGCCGTTATACGGCAAGGTCTCGCGGCTGACGTCGGCGCCGGGGCGGATCGAGATCGCCGAACCGGACCAGGGTGTGGTGCAGCAGCTGACGTTGCCGGACCGGAAGCTGACCGAGACGAAGACCGGCGGGCAGCCGGCGTCGAGCATCGCCTACGGGGCCGACCGGCTGGTCGCGATGGGGGCGGGCAAGGACATCCGGGTGCTGCCGGCGGCGGGTCCGGCGCGGACGATCGGCGGGCAGCTCTACAGCGCCGACGACGTCGTCGACACCGGCGACGGCGTGGTGGTGCTGGACCGGCTGCGGACGGCGGTGTTCTCGGTCGACGTCGCCGGCGGGAAGGTCGACGAGGGCCTGCGGGCGGGCGACGGCGCCGCGAACGCCGTGGCGGACTCCTACGGGCGGGTGCTGGTGACCGACGCGCGGGCGGGGGCGCTGCTGGCGTTCTCGGCCGGCCCGCTGATCCTCAAGCAGCGCTACCCGGTGCCCGGCGGGGCGTACGGGATCGCCTACGACGCGACGCGCAGCCTGGCGTGGGTGACGCTCACCGAACGGAACGAAGTGGCCGGGTTCGACGTCCGCGGCGGCGAGCCCGTGGAGAAGTACCGGTTCCCCACCGTGCGCCAGCCGGACTCGGTGGGGGTGGACGAGAAGAGCGGCCGGGTGATCGTCGGCTCGGCCGCCGGAGAAGGGACCCAGGTGATCCAGCCATGACAGCGGTCGGCGAGGCGGTGGTCGAAGGGGATTGGGAGTATCGCCGCCTGCACCTCCCCCCGGGCGTGTCCCGGCGTGCGGCGGCGATCCAGCTCTCCATCCACGCGGAGTTCGCGGGCTGGGAACTGCGCACCGTGCGGCTGTACGCCGACGGCACGCGCCGGGTCTGGCTGCGCCGCAAGAAGACGGCACAGAGCCTCCCCGGCACCCTGCCGACCTAGCCGAGCACGCGGTTCAGCCAGTCACCCCAGGTCTTCTCCTCGGCGTCCGCGTCGGCACCCGGGGTGAACAAGTGGTGGCAGGCGACCATCGCGCCCTGGAAACCGCGGACGAACCGGAACATCGCGTCCGGCGTCCGCACGCCGGCCGTCTGGTCGTTCACCGCGTAGACCACGCCCTCCTGGCCGATCCGGACCCGGTCTCCTTCGGCCGGGCGGGCCGGCAGGCCCAGCGCCGCCCCCAGCCGGGTCCACGCCTCGTCCCAGTCCCCCACCGGCGGGCCGAACGCGGTCACCGGCACCGCGGTCCGGCCCGCGAAGTGCGTCATGTACTCGACCAGGGTGCGGAAGAACAGCTCGCCGCCCGTGGTCATCGCCTCGAACTCGTCCTCCCAGTCGTCGCCGGGCAGGAAGCCGCTGGTGACGCACCGGATCACCGTGCTGCCGCCGTCGCGGCCCTCGATGAGGAACTCGTAGGCGATCCGTCGTCCGTCCGGCGCGGTGTCGCTGCCGTAAGCGAGCTTCTCGAGCGGGTCCCACTCGCGGATCCGGTACTCCGGCCGGTAGGCGCCGAAGGCACCGCGGACCGTGCCCCCGGTGCCGCCCTCGACCTCGTTGCGGCCCATGAACCAGGAGTCGATCCCCGGGCCGGTCGCGATGGCCTCCCACACCTGTTCCGGCGTCGCCCCGACTTCGGCGACGTCGGTCAGTTCGAACTCGTACCCCACCTCAGGACCCCTCCGGGACGCTCGGGTGCACGGCGACGACCACCCGGTACGAGCGGCCCTTCTCGGCCGTCTCGTCGTGGTACTTCCCGACCAGCGTGGTGACGGCGGCCGTGAGCTCCTCGGCGAACGCGGCCCGGTCGGCGGCGGAGGCGAACCGCACCTCGCCGTCGAGGGCGAACGTCGCCAGGCGCTGCTTGGCCTTGGCCGCGCCGGTGATGAGCAGGCCGACGTCCCGCACGAGCCGGCCGGCGACGGCGAGCAGCCAGCGCGCCGAGAGCCGGTCGGGCGAGCGGGCCGGGTCCGGCTGCACCGCGGCCAGCGCCGTCGGCGAGATGACGTACGACGCCGCCGTCGCGCGCATCATCCGCTCGGTGACGTTGCCCTTGCGGCGTTCTTCGACCAGCTCCACCAGGCCGTGGCTCTCCAGGGCCCGCAGGTGGTAGTTGACCTTCTGCCGGGGCAGGCCGACGCGCGCCGCGAGCATCGTCGCCGAGGCCGGTTCGGCCAGTTCGGCCAGCAGCCGGGCCCGGACCGGGTCCAGCGACACCTCGGCCGCCGCCGCGTCTTCGATCACCGCCACGGGAAACATGCGCCCAGCATCCGGCCGAACAGAGAAGTTGTCAAGAAAGCTCGAACTGTCGGTCGAGCAGGCTCGGGAAGTGCGGGCACGCCATGAGGTCGTCGTGCGGGCAGTCGCCGTCGAGGAGCTCGAGCGCGGCCTGGGCCCGCGCGATCCCGGGCCCGCTGGCGGGCCGCCATCGCCGCCCGTCCGGCCGCGGACCGGGCGGTCAGCATCGACCGGATGTCCGCGAGCTCGAACCCGGCTTCCTTCGCGACCAGGATCGCGGCCACCCGGCGCAGGTCCGCGTCGGTGTACCGGCGCCGGGCCCCGGCCCGGGCGGGGGCGAGCAGGCCCTCTGCTTCCCAGTAGCGCAGCACGTGGGCCGGCAACCCGAACCGGGCCGCCACTTCGCCGATTGACTTCATGTCGGCATTAAGTCGCAGGATGGGCGCCATGTCCACGTTGCTTCCCCTCCTCGATGCCCTCGACGACCGTCCGCAGGCCGTCGACCTGCGTGAACGCACTTACCAAGCTCTCGGCGACGTCGTGGTCGACGTCGGCTGCGGCGGCGGGCGGGCCGTCGGCGAGCTGGCCGCCCGCGGGGTGCGGGCCATCGGCGTCGACGCCGACCCGGCCATGATCCAGGTCGCCGGCGCCCGCTGGCCGGACGGCGAATTCCACGTCGCCGACGCGGGTGCGCTGCCCCTCGGCGACGGCTCGGTGACCGGCTACCGCGCCGACAAGGTGCTGCACGTCCTGCCCGAACCCGCGCGCGCGGTCGCCGAGGCCCGCCGGGTCCTGGCCCCGGGCGGCCGCGCGGTGCTCACCGGCCAGGACTGGGACACGATCGTCATCGACGCCGACGACCCGGCCCGCACCCGGTCGATCGTCCACACCCGCGCGGACGGCATGCCGCACCCGCGGATCGCCCGGCGGTACCGGAACCTCCTGCTGGACAACGGGTTCACGGACGTCTCGGTCGAAGTCCACACGCTGGTGTGGACGGACGCGGCGGCCCTGCCGGTGCTGGCCAACCTCGGCGGCGACGGCGCCTGGCTGGAGGAGCAGGCCACCCGCGCCCGCGACGACCGGCTGTTCGTCGCGGTGCCGATGTTCGTCGCCGCCGGCACTAGCTCCGCTGACTCGCGTTGACCAGCGCGACGACCCGCGGCAGCACCTGGGCCGCGGCCTCCAGGGGCACGACGTGCCCCACGCCGGGCAGCACCACCGACGTCCCGTCGCCGAGGCCGCGGACCCACTGCTCCACGTCGGACGCCCGTACGATCCGGTCCCGCTCCCCCACGATCGCCGTCACCGGCAGGCCGCCGACCTGCGACAACGCCGCTTCGCGCGCGTAGGCGTCCATGGCCGGGCGGAACAGGGAGACCGTGTGGGGCCAGTTGCCGCGGATCATCTTCACCGTCAGCTCGACCAGGTCCGGGTCCGGGTCGTCGCCGAACAGCCACCAGCGCAGGCCCGCGCTGACCGCCCGGCTGGTGTGCTCGCGCACGACGCCGAAGAGCTTCGAACCGAGCACCGCGTCGAGGTCGTGGGCCAGTTTCCCCAGCGCGTTCGGCCAGGTCGCCGACACCTCGGCGGCGAGGGTGCCCGACGACGTCGCCAGCAGCACCAGCCCCGACACCCGCGCGGTGAACAGGTCGGGGTGCCGCTGCGAAAGCGACATGATCGCCAGGCCGCCCATGTCGTGGCCCACCAGCACCACCCGGCCCCCGGGCACCTCGCGCGTCAGCAGCTCGGCGAGGTCGTCGCCGAGCTGCGCCATCGTCGCGGTGCCGCGCCGCGCCCGCCCCGATCCGCCGTGGCCGCGCTGGTCGTAGGTCAGCACGGCCACCGGCCCGTCGGCGGCGTCCGGCACCAACGGCGCGATGCGGCCCCAGCTGCGCTGGTCGAGCGCGTAGCCGTGGACGAACACCACGGTCACCGGCGCGGCCGGGTCGCCCCTGCGGATCACCTGGAGGGACGTGCCGTCGGCGAGCGCGAACCCGGTCATCAGGACGTGCGCAGGAACCGGTCCAGCACGCGGGTGCCGAACTTCAGCGCCTCGACCGGGACGCGCTCGTCGACGCCGTGGAACAGCGCCGAGAAGTCGAGGTCCGCGGGCAGCTTCAGCGGCGCGAAGCCGAAGTTGCGGATGCCCAGCTGCTGGAACGACTTCGCGTCGGTGCCGCCGGAGAGCATGTACGGCAGCGTCTTCGCGCCCGGGTCCTCGGCCAGCACCGCGGCGGTCATGGCGTCCACGAGCGCGCCGTCGAAGGTCGTCTCGACCGGCGGGAGCTCCATCCACTCCTTCTCGATGTCCGGGCCGAGCAGCTCGTCGAGCTCACGGTCGAAGGCCTCCAGGCGCCCCGGCAGGATCCGGCAGTCGACCGCGGCCTCGGCGACCGACGGGATGACGTTCGACTTGTACCCGGCGGTGAGCATCGTCGGGTTGGCGGTGTCGCGCAGGGTCGCACCGATCATCCGGGAGATGTTGCCCAGCTTGGCGACCGAGCCCTCCAGGTCGTCCTCGGGGAAGTCCCAGCCGGTGATCTCGGTGACGCCGGCGAGGAACTCCTTGACCGAGTCGGTGAGCACGAGCGGGAACCGGTGGTTGCCGAGCTTCGCCACGGCTTCCGCCAGCTTCGTGACGGCGTTGTCGCGGTGGATCATCGAGCCGTGCCCGGCGGTGCCGCGCACGCGCAGCTTCATCCAGCGGATGCCCTTCTCCGCCGTCTCGATCAGGTAGGCGCGCACGTCGTCCTTGAGCGTGATCGAGAAGCCGCCGACCTCGCTGATCGCCTCGGTGACGCCTTCGAACAGCTCCGGGCGGTTCTCGACCAGCCACTGGGCGCCGTAGTGGCCGCCGGCCTCCTCGTCGGCCAGGAAGGCGAAGACGAGGTCGCGCGGCGGCACGATGTTGTTGAGCTTGTAGTGCCGGGCCAGCGCGAGCGCCATCCCGCACATGTCCTTCATGTCGACCGCGCCACGGCCCCAGACGTAGTCGTCCTGGATCGCGCCGGAGAACGGGTGGACCGACCACTCCGAGGCGTCGGCGGGCACGGCGTCGAGGTGACCGTGGATGAGCAGGGCGCCCCGCTCGCGATCGGCGCCTTCGAGCCGGACGATCACGTTGTGCCGGTTCTTCCCGCCCGACTCGACGTAGGTGATCTCGTACCCGGCGTCGGTCAGCTTCTCCGCCACGTACTCCGCCGCCGCCCGCTCGCCGACCAGCGTTTCGGGATCGCCGGTGTTGGTCGTGTCGATGCGGATGAGCTCGCTGGTCAGCGTGACGGCCTCGGCCGCGGCGGCTTCGATCAGGTTCGGTTCGGTCACCGGCCATTCCTATCATTGGCGCGGCCTGGTGCGCTGGTCACGCACCCCGTGGGATCGCGCAGCGCGGCCCGCCGTGCGCAGCAGGGTGCCGTGGCCCGGGTGCAGCCGGACCCGAAGTCCCTTGTGGAGACTCAGCCGGGAGTCGAACCGAAGCTCACTGAGAGGAGAGAACGGTTTCGGGTACACGAAATAAAGAAAGCCGCCCGGAATGCCCTGCTTCCGCCAGGAGAAAGGCTTCCGGTGGCCGCTCTTCGGACACACGACCGGGATTGCGGCGACCGGATACCGGCATTGCATCCCTCGCTCCCGCGTGGTCGTCATGACCACTCCTACGTCGTCGGTGAGTCCACGATCATCGGTGTCGCGTCGGCTCGTTTGGTTGCGGCGCCGGTGGCGGGGTTCTCAGCGGCTGCAGTTGTGCATTGACGATGGGCCCGGGTTGTTCCTGCCCGTCGACCAGCCTGACGACGAAGTCGGGGATCGAGAGCAGGAGTTGAGCGACGAACGTCAGCGCAAGGACCGGAACCACGATCGGCGTGACGACCAGCCCGATCAGCAGCACCCCGGCGTCCTTGCCCCAGGCGAGCGACAAGACCAGCAATGCGGCGAACGTCGCCGCGTACGTCGGAGGCCACTCGCCCCGGTCCGCCGGGTAGACGGCCGTGAACCACGCGCGCGGCAGGATGTGGCAGAGAGCGTACACAGCCACGACTCCGGCGACGAGGTGCAAGGTCATCAACGCCGCGCGGACCCGGCGGTACCGCCAGTACCGGCCGAAGCAGACGCCTGCCCAGAACACCCTGCTGCGGAACCAGGGAACTCGATTCTGCAGGTCCGTGAGGGTTTCGTCGCCTTTGTCCCGCATGGCGAGAAAGAACATCTGGTCGGCAGTGCGTCGCTCGGAGTAGTTCTTCGCCGTATCGCACAGGTGATCGTGCAGCAGGGCGGCGCGCAGCTGCCGTCCGTAGCTGGGAAGCAACCCCCAGAGAAGCGGAGGAACCGACGCGAGGTCTGTGGTGTCGTTGCCGCTATCACTGTGCCGCGGAACGCGGTACTCCTTTCCGTCGGGCGAGATATAACGGAAAGGGGTCAACAACTTGAAAGTCGACTTGGTCCACACGCGAAGATCCATCTTCGCCGCCGCTTCGTCGAGATCGAATTTCTTGAAGACCATCTTGGCCTCCTTTGTCACGGTTACCCCCTAGTCGCCCCCGGCGCGACCTGCGTTAACACGCGGCGCCGACCCGGGCTCGCCGAGCGCGGCGCAGCGCTTGGACACCCCGGTCGTGCGCACCACGGTCATCACTGCGGCTCCCGGACGTCGATCAGCTCGGATGGAGGCTCCGGGTCTCCCGTCAAGCCCGGGGAAACCGCGTCCGACCACGAGCGGAACATGAAACAAATTCGGCTACTTGCCGGTACGTAAGCTCGCCACCGGCTGGTGGACTGTCAGCCATGTCACCATCGAAAGCCCGCCTCGCCGTGGCCGGCACCGCCTCCGCCGTCCTGCTGCTGCTCGGGAGCGCCGGCACCGCCGATGCCCGGCCGGCCGCCGCGCCGGCCGCGGTGTCCGCCGCCGCACCGGCCTACGCCACCTGGATCGCCGACGTCACCGCGGTCACCACCCCGGCGACCGCCTACCTCGAACAGCGGCTCGCCGTCCCCGGTGGCCGGAACGCGATCGTGCTCGACATCGACAACACCAGCCTGGAGAGCTACTACCACCCGGCCTTCACCACGCCGGCGGTCAAGCCGGTCCTCGCGCTCGCCCAGCTCGCCAAGGCCAAGGGCGCCGCGGTTCTCTTCGTCAGCGACCGCACCGAAGTGCTCCGGTGGCCGACCGAAGGGAACCTCAAGGCGGTCGGGTACCCGAACGACGGGCTCTCCCTGCGTCCCCTGTTCAACTTCGACCCGGTGCAGGCCAACAAGACCAAGGCCCGGATCGCCATCGAGCAGGCCGGCTACACCATCGTCGCGAACATCGGCAACAACGTGACCGACCTGGACGGCGGCCACGCCGAGCGGACCTTCAAGCTGCCCGACTACGACGGCGCCCTGTCCTGAGGTGCCCCCGGCCGCACCGCCTCGCGGGGTGCGGCCGGGTGGCAGGATGCGGCCATGCGCTCCCTGCCCCTCGACGGCGTCACCGTCGTGTCGTGCGAACAGGCGGTCGCCGCACCGCTGGCCACCCGGCACCTGGCCGACCTCGGGGCCCGGGTGCTCAAGATCGAACGGCCGGGCAGCGGCGACTTCGCCCGCGCCTACGACGAGACCGTGCACGGTCTTTCCAGTCACTTCGTCTGGCTGAACCGGTCGAAGGAGAGCGTCACCCTCGATCTCAAGAGCGACGCCGCGCCCGCCGTGCTGGCCGCGCTGCTCGACCGCGCCGACGTGTTCGTGCAGAACTTCGCCCCCGGCGTCGCGGACCGGCTCGCCCTCGGCGCGGCGACCCTGCGCGCCACGCGGCCGCGGCTGATCACGTGCTCGGTGTCGGGCTACGGCTCGACCGGGCCGTACCGCGACGCGAAGGCCTACGACCTGCTCATCCAGTCCGAAGCCGGGCTGGTGTCGGTCACCGGGTCCGCGGCGGAGCCGGCCAAGAGCGGCATCCCCGCCGCGGACATCGGCGCCGGGATGTACGCCTTTTCCGGCATCCTGTCCGCGCTGTACGACCGCGAGCGCACCGGGCAGGGCACCGAGCTCGAGGTCAGCCTGTTCGACTCCCTGGTGGAATGGATGGGCTTTCCGCTGTACTACGCCGGGTACGGCGGAACACCGCCCCCGCGGACCGGCACCAGCCACGCCGCGATCGCCCCCTACGGCACCTTCGCCGCGGGCGACGGGACCGAGCTGGTGCTGGCGGTGCAGAACGACCGCGACTGGGCGGCGTTCTGCGAGCACGCGGTCGCCCGCCCGGACTGGGTCACCGACACGCGGTTCGCGACGGGCAGCGCGCGCGTGGCGAACCGGGCGGCGCTCGAAAGCGAGATCGACGCGATCTTCGCCCGGCTCACCGGCGCCGAGCTGGCCGCCCGGCTGGCTGCGGGCCGCATCGCGCACGCTCGCCGCCGCGACCTGCCGGAGGTCCTGGCGCATCCCCAGCTCACCGCCCGGGACCGGTTCACCGACGTCGCCACGCCCGGCGGGCCGATCCGGGCCACGCTGCCGCCGATCACCCTTCCGGACCGCCCGCCGCGGATGGCCCCGGTACCGGCCCTGGGCGAGCACACGGACGCGGTGCTGACGGAGTTCGGCTTCGACGCGGAGGCGCTACGCCGTCAGGGCGCGGTGTAGCGCAGGGCGATCTTGTGCTCGCGCGGATGGCCGGTTTCGACGAAGCCCAGCCGTTCGTAGAACGCCTTCGCCCGCGTGTTGACCTCGAGGACTTCGAGCACGACGTCCTGGCCGCGTGACGCCGCGTCGGCGACCAGCGTCCGGACGACGTGCCCGCCGACGCCGCGGCCCTGGTACTCCGGGTCGACCTCGATCAGGCCGAGGACGACCTCCGTGCCGCCGTCGAGGACTGTCAGCGCTCCGGCGTCGTGGCCGTCGACGGTGATCACCTGCGTGTGCGCCGCGTCGAAGTTCTTCTCGTGGTAGGCGCGTTGCGCCGGGTCATCCCAGCCCCAGATCGCGTCGACGTACTCGCCGAGCGCACGCCGGTGCAGCCGGAAGCAGAACTCGGCGTCGCCCGGCCGGAGCGGGCGCAGCTCGACCCGGTGCGCCACGGTTCATTCCCCCCAGGATGCGGCGGGCCCCGGCGCGTTCGGCCTCCGTCCGCGTGAAGCCGTCCCGGACCATCGCCCGGTGGCTCTCGAGCCACCGATCGCCGGGCACGAACAGGTACGTCGTCGCGGCCACCCGGTCACGATAGCGGGTAAGGGCTCCACCGGCGCCGGACTGCGCGTTCACCCGATGCGGCCGCGGAAGCCTCAGGACGATCGTGGGCTCCACGACGAAAGGAGCCACCATGCGAGGCGACTGGATCCACGACTGGGTGCAGGTGGAGATGGCGTACCGGGCCGGACCGCGCCCGGCGCCGGTGGTCCGGGACCGCGCGCCGTCCCGGCCGTGGCAGGCGTTGCGGGCCGCGGTGTTCCCGCCCCGCCGGGTCGGGGTGCACCATCCGTGACGGCGGTCAGCGGGCTCCGGCGTGCACCCGCTCGACCGTCTCGGCCAAGCCGTCGAGGCCGGGCAGCACCGCGTCCGCCACCGCCGGGTCCTGCGGGCCGGCGTGCCGGTTGACCCACACGCGCGGGATGCCGAGCGCCTGGGCCGGCACCATGTCGTGGAAGTGGCTCTGGGCCACGTGCACCCAGTTCGCCGCGGTCGCGTCGAAGGACGCGGCGAACCGCCGGAAGTGGCCGTGCCCGGGCTTGTACTCGCCGACGTCCTCCGCGGTCACGATCGCGTCGATCGGCACCGCGAGCCGCCGCTGGGTCTCGCCGATGAGGTCGCGGTCGCAGTTCGTCAGCAGCGCAAGCCGCCAGCCCGCTTCCCGCAACGCGGCCAGCGCCGGCCGGGTGTCCGGGAACACCGGCCAGTACGGCAGCCCGGTCCCGAGCACGGACGCGTCGTCCGCCACCAGCTCCAGCCCGGCCTCGGCCGCGGTCCGGCGGACGGACTCGGCCAGCACCTCGCGGTACCGCCGCACCGGCACCTCGGCCTGCACCTGCGGCTCGAACCGGTTGTAGACCTCCAGCAGCTCCGCGCCCCGGCCCGGGAACACCAGGTCGAGCCCGGTGGTGATGCCGTGGCGCCAGTCCACCAGCGTGCCGAAGCAGTCGAACGTCGCCCAGCGGATCATCGTGTCCCCTCTCGGGTCGGCGTCGATCGGTCCTGGCTCACTTCGGTCGGACCGTGACCGACGCCCCGGGTCGCAAGCTGATCGTCCGCCGCCAGGTGCCGGCCCGCACGTCGAGCCGGGTCCCGCCGACGCTGCGGATCACCGCCCGCGTGACCTTCCCGTCGCGCCAGGCGAGGTCGACCTCGAACCCGCCCCGCGCGCCGATCCCGGTCACCCGCCCCGACGCCGCCCACGCCGACGGCAGCGCGGGCAGCAGCTCCAGCACCCCGGGCCGCGAGTGGACCAGCATTTCGAGCATCGCGGTGGGTGCCCCGAGGTTCGCGTCGATCTGGAAGATCGTGTAGCTGCCCTGGCTGTACATGTCGAAGAAGTTGGGCGCGGTGCCGTTGCCGTTGTTCACCGACGGCCGCAGCACGGTCAGCAGCAGCTGGTACGCGCGTTCGGCGTCCTTGAGCCGCGCCCAGCACGCCGACCGCCAGGCGGTCGCCCAGCCGTAGCTGTCCATCCCGCGCGCGGTCAGCAGTGCCCGGACGCCGTCGAGCAGCTCGGGCGGTGCCGTGTCGGCGGCGATCCGGTCGCCCGGGAAGAAGCCGATCAGCGGCGACAGGTGCCGGTGGGTCGTCTCGCCGAGGTTGTCCGGCGACATCCATTCCTCGAGCCAGCCGGTCGACGGGCTCACCTTCGGCAGGTACAGCTTCCGCTGCAGCCCGGCGATCCGGTCGCCGTACGCGCGGTCGCGGCCCAGCACCGCGACGGCTTCGCGGTAGTGCTCGAACAGGTCCCAGACGATCTCCTGCGCGTAGGTGATCCCGCGGGCGTCCTGCGGGCCGTGCTCGGGCGACCAGTCGTGGTCGTCGACGAGCACCTCGCGGCCGTCGACGGTCATCGGGACCAGCCGCGCCTCCCAGAACTCGGCCGCCCCCTTGAGCAGCGGGTAGATCCGGGCGAGGTAGGCCTTGTCCTGGGTGTGGGCGTAGTGGTCCCAGAGCGAGTTGCACAGCCAGGCGTTGCCGCCGGGGTGCCACCACCAGCCGGAGCCGCCGTAGATGTTGGTGGAGAACGCGACGGCCCAGCCGGCGACCTTGCCGCTCGTGTTGCGGTACCGGTTGCGCGGGTCGTTGAACAGCCGGTTCGTGCTGTCCGTCCACACGGGAAGCTGCGCGAGGCAGTAGTCGGCCAGGGCAGTGAAGCTCTCGGGCAGCGCCGCGCGGTCGGCGAGCCAGTAGTTCATCTGCAGGTTGATGTCGGTGTGGTAGTCGCTCATCCAGTCCGGCGTGTTGGTGTTCTGCCACAGGCCCTGCAGGCCCATCGGCAGGCCGTCGCGCGAGCCGGTGATCGTCAGGTAGCGCCCGAACTGCAGGTAGCTCGCCTCCAGCTCCGGGTCGGGCACGCCCGGCTGGTCGTGCCGGGCGACCAGCCGCGCCCACGTGTCCAGTGCCCGCTTCGCCGGCGGCGACTGGCCGAGGTCGACGCTCATCCGGTCGTACAGCCGCCGGTAGTCGGCGACGTGGGTGGCCCGCACGGCACCCGCACCGGCGGCCAGAGCCGCGGACGCCTTCCGCTTCGCCAGGGCCAAGGGGTCGAGGGACGGGTCGAGGAACTTCCGCGCCGCGTCCGGCACGTAGTTCGTGCCGCCGCTGAGCACGACGACCACCTCGCTGCTCCCGCTGAAGGCGAGCCCGCCGGACGTGGTCACCGCGCAGGCGTACTTCAGGCCGTTGGCGAAGGTGCCGGTGAAGGCGCCCGGGCCGGCCGCCGGCTCGCCCCGGGTCGGCTCCAGCGTCACCGAGCCGGTGACGGGTCCGCCGCTGAGCCGGACCACCACGACGTCGTCGGGGTGGCTCGCGAAGTACTCGCGGCGGTACTGCACGCCCTGGTGCCGGTAGGTGATGACGACCAGGCCGTTGCTGAGGTCGAGCGTGCGCCGGTAGTCCGTGACACTCGTGTGCGCCGGAACGGCCATCCGCAGCTTGGCGAGCAGGCCGAGCGTGCCGAACTTCTCGGTCTCGTACGGGAACTGGCCGTCGTCCTGGAGGACGTCGTTGGCGCCGCCGGTCCACAGCGACGCGTCGGCGAGGTAGAGGAAGTCGGCGGCCGGGTCACCGCCGACGAGGGCACCGATCCGACCATTGCCGATCGGCAGGCCTTGCTCGATGATCTTGCTCTCGCTCGCGGGCGCCGGGTACCACAGCGCGGTGGCCCGCTCGTCGGGGACCAGGTCCGCACCGGCCGGTCGGACGACCTCGGCGTTGGCAGCAAAGGGACGCAGGCCGCCCAGCGCGACGCCGGCGCCGACCGCGCCACCGAGCTTGAGGAAGGACCGCCGCGACGGCGGCAGGGGCAGTTCCGGCATGGGTCATCCGTTCGGCGTGGGCGGAAAACGGCCGTGAAGCCCACCAAACATATGATCTCTGTGGTCCGGCGGTCAAGATTCTTCCGGATGGACCGGTTATCCGTGATCGGCTCGCTCGGCCAGGTACTCGCGGAAGGTGATCTCGCCTTCGCGGTGTCCGGGCGCCAGGTGCCCGCCGTCGGCGTAGGCCCGGAACGTCTCCCCCGGCACTTTGAGCGGCACGATCCGCCGCTGCCGTCCGCTCACCTCGCCGACCGCCTGGGCCAGTTCGGCCGCGGAGAGGATCTCCGGGCCGCCGAAGTCGGGTGCCCGGCCGACCGGGTCGTCGAGGGCGTGAGCGGCGAGCCGGCGGGCGACGTCCCGGACGTCGACCGGCTGGAAGG
Organism: Streptomyces sp. MN03-5084-2B; assembly: GCA_033793495.1. Lineage (GTDB taxonomy): Bacteria > Actinomycetota > Actinomycetes > Mycobacteriales > Pseudonocardiaceae > Amycolatopsis. The sequence goes on from JARAWT010000039.1 coordinate 99,825, forward strand.
AGATCCGTGGCACCGGCACCACCGGCAACCGGGACGCGCCGGAAAGGAGGGTCCGGACCAGGCCGTGGAACTGGGTGGCCCGCTGGATCGTGTACGGCAGGCCCGAGGCGGCGAAGAGCTCCTCGGTCTCGTGTTTGGCCCGGTAGTAGCCGAGCGGGACCCGGTCGACGCCGACGATCGAAACGTACACCAGGTGCGGCGCGCCGGCCCAGCGCGCCGCCTCGATCAGCGTGCGCGCGAGCTGCGTCTCGCGGCCGAAGTAGTCGGTGGCGCAGTGGACGACCACGTCCACGCCGGCGACGGCGGTGTCGACGCCGCGCCCGGTCCGCAGGTCGCCGCGGACGACGTCCGGTGCGGCCCGCCTGCTCAGCACCCGGACCTCCTCGCCCGCCGCCCGCAGCCGCGCGACGACCGCCGAGCCGAGCTGCCCGGTGCCGCCGGTGACCAGGATCCGCACGTCGACCACCTCCGGCGCCATCTTCCCACCGGACGGGCTGAAGGGCCCCTTCCTCTCACCGGACGCGCTGAAGGGACCTTTCCTCGCATCACATGAGAGGAAAGGTCCCTTCAGCTCACCCGGCCAGCCTCAGTTGCGGTTGATGGTGAACGTGGTGGTGCGGTTGCGGATGTCTTCGGCGTTGTCGGCCAGGGTGAGCCCGGTGAACGTCGCCGAGCCGACGGCCGGGCCCTGGCCCGGTTCCGGCAGCTCGTTGGCCCAGATCCCGATCCCGGACTTCGCGTCGAAGGCGTCCCCGCTGCGGTGGGCGCCGGTGATCGACACGTTCGACAGCACGGTGTCCTCGACCGGGTGCTCCGGCCCGCCGTTGTACTTGGTCTGGAACATGATGCCGCTGTAGGTCGGGCTCTGGATGTCCACATCGGACACCCGGATGCCGCGGAACTCCTTGGAGGCGGAGAACAGCCAGATCGCCGGGAACGTCTGCTGGCCCCAGAAGTGGCCGCCGTCCCGGACCAGGGAGGCGTTCTGGACCGTCGTCGGCTGCGGCCCGAACCCGAGGAAGGGGTAGCCGAAGTCGAGCGAGCTGATCGTGATCGCCGAGTACGTCAGCGTGTCCGCGATGTAGAGGTTCCGGAAGGTGTTGCTGTACCCGCCGTAGACCGCCAGCCCGGCCGCGCGCCACGGGGTGAGCGCGGTGAGGTTCTCGAACACGTTGTCGTACTGGTTGCCCGGGTTGAGGTCCGTGGCGGCGAACAGCGCGAAGCTGTCGTCACCGGTCGACCGGGCCTCGATGTTGGCGACGTGGTTGCCGGTGCTCCCGTTCGTCAGGTTGACGCCGTCGGCGAAGGTGTCGCGGATCCGGGAGTTCTTGATCGTGGTGTTGTCCACGTTGGTGCCCCAGACCATCACCACCTGGTGTTCGACCCAGATGTCGTCGATCGTCAGGTTCGCGACGTTGGTCAGGTTGAACACCTTGCCGGGGCCGTCGATGCGGGAGGTGTAGTTCCCGAACACGGCGAACCCGCTGAACGTCGAGCCGTTCGCGCTCGACTGCACGTCGATGCCGATGTCGGTGTTCTCCTGCCCGGCGGGCGCGGAGAACTTCGTGAACCACGGCCCGGCACCGGTGACCGTGACGGCCTTGCCGTAGACGTTCAGCTTGCTCGACAGCGCGTAGTTCCCGGCCGGCAGGTAGACCCCGGTGAGGGTGGTGTCCTGCCGCACCTTGTCGAGGGCGTTCTGGACGTCCTGCTGGGCGAACCCGCTGGGCACCGCGAAGTGCGCCGGGTCGGGGTTCGCCCGCGCGGTCGCCTGCTCGAAGCTGACGAAGTCGATCGCGTAGTTCGTGGTGTTGGCCGCGTCCTTCTGCAGCTTGATCCGGTGCCCGGCGGGCACGGTGGTGCCCAGCAGCATGCTCGCTTCGTCGTAGATGTGCCGCGGCCCGGCGCCCGGCGAGTTGCCCGGACCGGTCTCGGCGCCGTAGAGCCACGCGTAGTGCGACGTCAGGTCGATCGCCTTGAGGAAGGTGCCGTCGACGTAGACGTTCAGCGTCGCGTTGATGCCGCCGCCGCCCGCGGAGTCCGGGATGGAGAACCGCGTGACCAGGGTGTTGGCAGCCGCGCGGGTGGTGAACTCCACCGAGGAACCGGTCGAGTTCAGCGTGACGGCCCTGCGGCCCGACGCCTCGCCCGCGAGGTCGCCGATGGTGCGGTTCGGGCCGACCACGGCCGCGCCGCCCGCGAGCACGCCGTCCTCGGCTTCGTACGTGTCGTAGGGCATGTTCGCGCCCCGGCCGACGAACAGCGCCTGCGTGGTGGTGTTGTTGCCCTGCTTGACGGGCAGTTCGTTGGCGTCGTTCGCGACGACCGTCTTGACCGTGTACCGGCCGTTGGCCGCGGTCCAGGTGCCGACGGTGACCGGGGCCGCGGTGGCCCCGGCGGCGATGGTTCCGGGGTAGCTGCCGGTGAGCGTCTTGACGACGGTGCCGTTCTGGTCGGCGATCGTCACCGTGACGCCGTGCGCGCCGCCCGCGCTCGCCACGGTGCCCTGGTTGCGCAGGGTCGTGGTGAAGGTGACGGTGTTGCCGGCCGAGGGGTTGCCCGGCGACCACGCCGTCGCCGCGACGAGGTCGGAGCTCTGCACCGGGCTGACGACCAGGGCCGCCGCGCTCGTGTAGGAGTTGTTGGCCTCGTTCTGCTCGAGGACGGCGTTGGCCTCGTCGACCTTGGCCGTCAGCTGGTAGCTGCCCGCGTCCCGGGTGCCGATGCTCGCCGACACCGCCGCCGACGCTCCGGCGGCGAGCGCGCCGACGTTCGCCGTGCCGACCTTGGCCGTCCCCAGGTAGAAGTTCACGTTCGTGGCGCCCGAAGCCGCCGTCCCGGCGTTGCGGACGGTTGCCGAGGCCGTGATCGCGTCGGTCTCCACCGGGTTCTGCGGCGACCAGGACACGCCCGAGATCGTCAGGTCGGGGTTGGGCGCGGGAACGCCGAAGACCTGGAACTCCGCGGCCTGCCCGCCGCCCGCACCCGAGTTGGCCGTGACGCGCAGGCGGACGTCGGCGGCGCGGCCGCCGAGCGGGATGGTCACGGTGTTGCCGGTCGCGGGACTGAAGCTGTAGGTCTGCGCGGCCGAGAGGGTGGTGAAAGCGGACGCGCTCTGCTCACGGCCTTCGACGGCGATCGTCTGGGTCCGCGGGCCCCACGCCGGGTCGGGGTTGAGCTTGACCACCACCTGGTTCAGGTCGGCGTTCGCGCCGAGCGCGACGGTCAGCAGGTTCGGGTAGGTCCCGCCGCCGCCTTCCCAGTAGGTCGCCACGGAGTCGTCGTCGGCGTTGGCCGCCACGTACGTCCACTCCGTGGAGGACGCGGTGATCGGCTTGCCCAGCGCGAGGTTCGTCCCGGCCTGGGTGCCGGTGCGCGTCACGCTGTTGCTGTCGGCCGACTGGTTGCCGGCGGCATCCTTCGCGCGGACGAAGTACGAGACGGTCGCGCCGTCCGGCTGGCTGTCGGTGTAGGTCAGGATCGTGCCTCCGACGCTGCCGCGGAGCTGGTTGTTCGCGTAGACGTCGTAGCCGGCGACGCCGGTGTTGTCGGTCGAAGCCGACCACGTCAGCCGGATCTGGCCGCTCGCGGGCTGGGTGTAGGCGAGGTTGCCGGGCGCGGACGGCGGCTGCGTGTCCGCGCCGGCCGGGCCGTGCACCTCGAACTCCGACAGCTGGGCGGCGGGCCAGCCGGTGTTCGCGGTGACGTTCAGCCGCACGAACCGCGGCTTTCCGGTGACGTCCACCGTGACCGTGTTGGCCTTGGCCGGGTCGAACACGTACCCGGCCGAGGGCAACAGGTCGGTGAAGGTGGTCCCGTCGGTGCTGCCCTGGACGCCGAACGTCTCGGTGCGGGCGCCCCAGTTCGCGGCGGGGAGCTTGAGCACCAGCCGCGCGACGTCCGTCGGCGCGCCGAGGTCGGCCTGGACCCACTGCGGGAACTGGTTGTTCGCGCTTTCCCAGTAGGTGTTCTGGTCGCCGTCGCCGACGTTCGAAACGGGATAGCCGGCGAGCTGGCTGGCGGCGGTGTAGGTCGCGCTGGCGGCTTGCGCGGCGGGCTGGACGGCCGCCGCGACGACCGGCGCGGCGGCCGGGGCGGCGCTCGCCGGGGCGGCGGGCACGGCCAGGAGCAGGGACAGGGCGGCGAAGGTGGCCGCGGAGGACAGCACTCGCTTCGTTCTCATGAGGTTCCTCTGATCCGGGGAGGAGGGAGACGATTCGGAGCGAAACCGGGATCTTCCTGGCACTTGCCTTGATTTGCCGGTCATCTGTCAGGTTCTTGCACTGATTCGTTCAAGAGTTACAGTGACGGGGGTCTCAAGTCAACGCCCGGGCCGCAAAAAGGCCTCCTCGCGGGGGATGCGAGGAGGCCTGGGCGGCTTCGGTCAGGCGTGCACGGCGCCGAGCCGGATCGCGCGGGTGCCCGGGGCGTTCACCGGGTCGCCGCAGTGTGCGCAGACGGTGGCCGGCTCGAGGACCTCACCGCAGGCGTGGCGCCACAGCGTGGGCGGTTCGCCCTGGTGGACGTACTTGTCGCCCCAGGCCATCAGGGCCAGCAGGACCGGCTGCAGCGCGCGGCCGGCTTCGGTCGGGTGGTACTCGTGGCGCGGCGGATGGGCCTCGTACTGGACCTTCTCGAGGACCCCGGCATCGACGAGCTTGCGCAGCCGCGCGGCCAGGATGTCGCGGCTGGCGCCGGTGTTCTCGGCGATCTGGTTGAACCGCCGCTCCCCCAGCATGATCTCGCGCAACGCGAGAAGGCTCCAGCGTTCGCCGACGATCTCCAGCGCCTCGGCGACCGAGCATTCGCGACCACGCCGGACCATGCCACCTCCACGGGATTGAAAATCCAACCTAGCACGTCAGCCAGGTGTGACGTGGCGAACAGCTGAGTTGTGGATTCCAACTGACCCGGCGTATACCGAAGGCATCCCCGATCTGCGAGGAGGCAGACGCCATGACGGACGCGGTGATCGTCGACGCGGTACGGACCCCGATCGGCAAGGGCAAGCCGAACGGAACCCTTTCCGGGGTGCACCCGGTGGACCTGCACGCCCACGCGCTGCGTTCGCTGGTCGAGCGCACCGGCCTCGACCCGGCCCGGATCGACGACGTGATCAGCGGCGCGGTCGGCCAGATCGGCGAGCAGAGCATGAACACCGCCCGCTGGGCCGCGCTCGCCGCCGGGCTGCCGGAATCGGTGCCCGCGGTGACCGTCGACCGCCAGTGCGGCAGCAGCCAGCAGGCCGTCCACTTCGCCGCGCAGGGCGTCATCGCCGGGGCGTACGAGGTCGTGATCGCGTCCGGCGTCGAGTCGATGAGCCGGGTGCCGATGGGCAGCCAGGTGGCCGGGCGCGACCCCTTCGGCCCGCAGGTCGCCGCCCGCTACCCGGACGGCCTGGTGCCGCAGGGCATCAGCGCGGAGCTCATCGCCGCGAAGTGGGGCTTCGGCCGGGCACAGCTGGACGAGTTCGCCGCGGAGAGCCACCAGCGGGCGGCGAAGGCGTGGGCGGACGGCAGGTTCGCCGGCGAGGTGGTGCCCCTCAAGGCGCCCGGACCCGACGGCACGCTGCGCGAGGTCACGACCGACGAGACGGTCCGGCCGGGCACGACACCGGAGGTCCTCGCCGGGCTGAAGCCGGCGTTCCGCGCGGACGTCTGGGAGCAGCGCTTCCCGGACCTCGGCTGGCACGTCACCGCGGGCAACTCCTCGCCGATCAACGACGGCGCGGCCGCGCTCCTCATCACCAGCAGCGAGACGGCGGCTGCGCTGGGCTTGAAGCCGCGAGCCCGCATCCACAGCTTCGCCGTGGCCGGCGACGACCCGCTGCTGATGCTGACCGGCGTCATCCCGGCCACCCGCAAGGTCCTGGCAAGGGCAGGCCTGGAGGTGTCGGACATCGACGCGTTCGAGGTCAACGAGGCGTTCGCGAGTGTCGTACTGGCCTGGCAGCGCGAGATCGGAGCGGACCTCGAGAAGGTCAACGTCAACGGCGGCGCGATCGCCCTGGGCCACCCCCTCGGCGGCAGCGGGGCTCGCCTGGCCACGACGCTCCTGTCGGTCCTGGAGCAGACCGGCGGCCGCTACGGCCTGCAGACGATGTGCGAGGCAGGCGGCCTGGCCAACGCGACGATCATCGAGCGCCTGGACTGACGAAACCGGGGCCCGGCAACCAGGTCAGCCCGGGTCGGGCGGCTCCTCGACGCCGTCGCGGTCGGCCCACTCCAGCAGGGTGTCGAGCGAGAACACGGCCTTGTCGATCCCGGCATGGAGGTCGCCCAGCTCGGCGAACCGGGCCGGAACGGTGGCGATGGTGAAGTCCCCCGGCTCGGCGTCGTCGATCTCTTCCCACCGAACCGGCGTCGACACCGTGCCTTCCGGATTGCCGCGCACCGAGTAGGCGGACGCGATCGTGTGGTCACGGGCGTTCTGGTTGTAGTCGACGAACAGCAGCCGCGGGTCGCGGTCCTTGCGCCACCAGGTCGTGGTGACGTCGTCCGGGGCACGCCGTTCGACCTCGTGGGCGAAGGCCAGCGCGGCCCGGCGGACGTCGGAGAAGCCCCAGCGGGGTTCGATCCGGACGTAGATGTGCAGGCCGCGGCCGCCGGAGGTCTTCGGCCAGCCGACCGCGCCCAGCTCGTCGAGGATCTCGTGAGCGACGTGCGCGACGCGGCGGACGCGGTCGTAGCCGCAGTCGGGCATCGGGTCGAGGTCGATGCGCCACTCGTCGGGCTTCTCGGTGTCGGCGCGCCGGGAGTTCCACGGGTGGAACTCCACTGTGGACATCTGCACGGCCCAGGCCACGTGCGCGAGCTCGGTGACGCACAGTTCGTCGGCATGCCGGTTGTAGCGCGGGAAGGTGACCCGGACGGTTTCCAGCCACGGCGGCGCCCCGTTCGGGACGCGCTTCTGGTGCACCTTCTCCCCCGCCACGCCGGACGGGAAGCGGTGCAGCATGCAGGGGCGTTCGCGCAGGGCGTTGACGATGCCGTCGCCCACCGAGAGGTAGTAGTTGACCAGGTCGAGCTTCGTCTCGCCGCGGGCCGGGAAGTAGACCCGGTCCGGGTTCGATATCCGCACGGTGTGCGGGCCGACTTCGAGCTCCACCGCCTTGTCCGCCATGGGACAGACGCTAGTGCACAATCGGGGTGGTGAGCCTCCCGACGGACGGGCACGTCCACACCGAATGGTCCTGGGACACGGTCACCGGCTCGATGATCGGCTCGTGCGAGCGGGCGATCGAGCTGGGCCTGCCGTCGGTGGCGTTCACCGAGCACGCGGACCTGACACCGTGGCTGATCCCGGAGCCGATCCGGCCGCTGCTGCCGGGCCACTTCCGGGTGCGGCTGCGTCCGGACGGCGTCCTGGAGCCGCCGGAGCTGGACGTCGCGGGGTACCTGGCGTGCGTCGAGGAGTGCCGCGTGCGGTTCCCCGGGCTGCGGATCCTGTCGGGTGTGGAGCTGAGCGAGCCGCACTGGCACCGCCCGCGTGCCGAGGCGCTGCTGGCGGCCCACGACTTCGACCGCGTCCTCGGCTCGGTGCACTCGCTCCCGGACGGGGAGCACCACCACGAGCTGACGGTGGTGACGGACCGGCCGCCGGGCGAGCTGGTGCGCGCCTACCTCGGCGAGGTGCTGGGCCTGGTCGAGTCGACGGCGGACTTCGCGGTGCTCGCCCACATCGACTACGCGCTGCGCTCGTGGCCGGGTGAAGCTCCGCCGTTCGTGGCGGCGGACTTCGAGGAGGAGTTCCGGACGGTGCTGCGGGCGCTGAAGGCGAGCGGCCGCGCGCTGGAGGTGAACACGAAGGTGCCGCTGCCGGGCGAGGTGGTCCGGTGGTGGTTCGAGGTGGGCGGCGACGCGGTGGCGTTCGGCAGCGACGCCCACGAGCCGGGCCTGGTGGGCCACGGC
>JARAWT010000003.1:0-228956 GCA_033793495.1 Streptomyces sp. MN03-5084-2B
GTTGTGGGATTGTTGGCTGGTGCGGATCTTGCTCGTTGAAGATGAACGGCGGCTTGCCGAGGCTCTGCGGGCCGGGCTTGGTGCCGAGGGGTATGCCGTCGATGTTGCCCACAACGGGCGGGATGCTCTGTGGCTCGCCGGGGAGCACCCCTATGCCGCCATCGTGCTGGACATCATGCTGCCCGGGCTGAACGGCTACCGCGTCTGCCGGCGGCTGCGGGACCAGGGGAACGCCACCCCCATCCTGATGCTCACCGCCAAGGATGGTGAGGACGACGAGATCGAGGCCCTCGACACCGGGGCCGACGACTTCCTGCCCAAGCCGTTCTCCTACGGCATCCTGCTTTCGCGGCTGCGTGCGCTCATCCGCCGTGGCGGCGCCACCCGTCCGGGCGTCCTCAAACTGGGTGACCTCGAGCTCGACCAGGCCAGCCGGACCTGCCGGCGCGGCACCGCCGACATCACGCTCACCGGCAAGGAATTCGCCCTTCTCGCCTACCTCATGCAACGGCCCGGGCAGGTCGTCACCAAGGCCGAACTGCTCGACAACCTGTGGGACTTCGCGGCTTCCGCGACCGTCAACCTGGTGGAGGTGCACGTCAGCGCGCTCCGGCGCAAAATCGACGTCCCGTTCGGGGCCGAAACCATCCGGACGGTCCGCGGCGCCGGTTACCACGTGGTGACCGCGGGTGGCTGACTTCCGGCGCTCCACCCGGTTCCGCGTCGCCGTCACGGCCTTCGCCGCGTCCGCCGTGGCGCTCGGCGCGGTGTCCGTGTGGTTCGTCCTCCAAGCCGAGAGCCGCCTTGAGAACGCCGCCACCCAGCTCGCCTACGCCCACGCCGACGCCATCGTCCAGCTCCTCAACACCGGCGCCCGGCCCGCCGACCTCGCCCTGCTCGTGCGCGACTCGATCTACGAGGTCGAGGACAAGCAGGGTGCGTCGGTCGCGTCCTGCCCGGTGCTGCGCGGAGCGACGCTGGACGTCTACGGCACCGAAGTCGTCACCCTGCGGCCCTACCAGTACGACCGGTCCTCATTGGCGTCCGTCGGCTGCGCGCCCGAGCTGCGCGGGCTCGACGACGACCTCACCCTGCACGTCGTCCACCGCTTCAGCGGGGACAGCAAGTACCACATCTACGCCGGGGTGCAAATCGACCCCGAGGGGCAGGCGGCAGTCGACTCCGTCCGCACCGTGCTCACCTTCGGCGTGCCCGCGGTCGCACTGCTCATCGGCGTCATCGCGTGGCTCGCCGTCCGCCGGTCGCTGCGCCCGGTGGAAGCCATCCGCGGCGAGGTCGCCGAGATCGGCGCGCACGACCTCGGCCGCCGCGTCCCGGACCCGCGCACCGGCGACGAGATCGCGCGGCTGGCCGCGACGATGAACACCATGCTGGCCCGGCTCGACGAGGCCGTCACCCGGCAGAGCCGGTTCACCTCCGACGCCTCGCACGAACTGCGCACCCCGCTCGCGTCGCTGCGGACCCAGCTCGAAGTGCTCCTGGCCCACCCCGACCGGCTCGACTGGCGGCGGTCCTGCGAGAACGCACTGCTCGACGTCACCCGGCTGCAGGACCTCGTCGCCGACCTGGTGCTGCTGGGCAAACTCGACCACGCCGTCCCGGACCGGCTGGAGCCGGTCGCACTGTCCGAGGTGGTCGGCGCCGTGGTGGCCGGCCGGAGCGGCGTCGACGTCGAGGTCACCGGGACGCCGTCGGTGCGCGGCCACCGGTCGCGGCTGGAACGGCTGGTCCGCAACCTCGTCGACAACGCGCAGCGGCACGCCGTCTCCCGCGTCGCCGTCACGGTGTCCGCTGTGGACGGACAGGCGGTGCTGACGGTCGACGACGACGGCCCGGGCATCCCGGAAGCCGATCGCGAGCGCGTCTTCGACCGCTTCGTCCGGCTGGACGACGCCCGCGACCGCGACGAGGGCGGCTCCGGGCTGGGCCTGGCGATCGTCGCCGACATCGCCCGCGCCCACGGCGGCACGGCGGCGGTCGAGGGCCGCAGCCGGTTCGTCGTCCGGCTGCCGGAGCTGAAGACGTCTTAAGCCTGCTTCAGGTCCGGTTCAGCGACCAAGATCGACGCTGCGGGCATGAAGATCTCCTGGCAGCCCGTCGACCACGCCGAATACCGGGCCTCGTCGTGGTTTCCCGGCCTGACCGGCCTGCGCGCGCTCGCCGCGCTGGCCGTCGTGTTCTTCCACTACGGCGGCCCGGTCGCCGACCGGCTGCAGGGCTGGATCGCCGTCCAGCTGTTCTTCGTGCTGTCCGGCTTCCTGATCACCACGCTGGCGCTGCGCGAAGAGGACGCGGCCGGCCGGGTTTCGCTGCGTGGCTTCTACGTCCGCCGCGTCTTCCGGATCATGCCGGTGTACTTCCTGCTGCTGGGCCTGACGGCGCTGGCCGTCACGCTCGCCGGGGCGTACCAGAGCAGCCGGCTCGCCGGCGCGATGCCGTTCTACCTGGTCTTCGGCAACGAGCTCGTGGACTACAACACGCCGTACCCGACGTCGTGGTCGCTGGGCGTGGAGGAGAAGTTCTACCTCGTCTGGCCCGCCCTGCTCGTGCTGACGTCGTTCGCCCGCACCGGCAAGACCGCGCTGCGCCTGCTGATCGCCGGGAGTGTGGTGACCGCTGTCGTCTTCGGAGCGTTGCCGCTCGCGCCGTCGCAGCGGTGGGCGGAACTCAGCGTGCACTACTGCTCGCTGCTCGTCGGCTGCCTGCTCGGGCTGGCGCTGCACCACCCGCGCGGGTTCGCCGTGTTCCGGCCGCTGACCAGCCCGGCCGCGGCGGTGCTGGTCACACTCGGGTTCGGCGTGCTGCAACTGTCGGTCAAGCCGCTGGGGCAGCAGTTCGGCGGGCACTGGCAGTACGTCGTCCCGGTCTACGCGGCGGGTTCGGCGCTGCTCCTGGTGGCCGTGCTCGCCCAAGGTCCGGTCCGGCGCGTGCTCTCGAGCCGTCCGCTGACCTTCATCGGTGACCGGTCGTACGCGCTGTACCTGGCTCAGACCGGGGCGGCGGGCGTGACCGGCCTGGTCCTGCCGACCGGGCTGGGCAAGGCCGTCGCGACCTCCGCCGTCGCGCTGCTCTTCGCCTGCGGGCTGCGGCGGTGGGTGGAGCTGCCTTCGATCGCCTTCGGGCGGCGGCTGCTGGCGAAAGGGGAGCGGGCCCCTGCCGCGGTGCGACAGGAGCCCGCTCGGGTGAGGTAGGTCAGGCGAGGACGGTGTCCAGCGGCGTGTGCGGCAGGTCGTGGGCGACCGCGACCGGGCCGTTCGTCAGGGCGCCGTCGTGCGTGTTGAGGCCCTTGGCCAGCGCGGCATCGGCCTGCAGCGCCGCCTTCCAGCCGTGCTCGGCCAGCTGGACCGCGTAGGGCAGCGTGACGTTCGTGAGGCCGTAGGTCGACGTCCGGGGCACCGCGCCCGGCATGTTCGCGACGCAGTAGAAGACCGACTCGTGCACGGTGTAGGTCGGGTCGTCGTGCGTGGTCGGGCGCGAGTCGGCGAAGCAGCCGCCCTGGTCGATCGCGATGTCGACGAGCACGCTGCCCGGCTTCATGCGGGAGACGAGCTCGTTCGAGACCAGCTTCGGCGCCTTCGCGCCGGGGACGAGCACCGCGCCGATGACCAGGTCCGCCTGCAGCACGGACTCCTCGACCGAGAGCCGGTTCGAGGTCACCGTGCGGATGCGGCCGCCGAAGTCGTTGTCGATCTGGCGGAGGCGGTCGACGTTGGTGTCCAGGATCTCGACGTCCGAGCCGAGGCCGAGCGCGACGCGAGCGGCGTTCAAGCCCGCGACGCCGCCGCCGATGACGACGACGCGCGCCGGGTGCACGCCGGGGATGCCGCCGGGCAGCACACCGCGACCGCCGCTGGGCTTCATCAGGGAGAACGCGCCGACCTGCGGGGCCAGCCGGCCCGCGACCTCGGACATCGGGGCGAGCAGCGGCAGCGCGCCGTTCGCGGTCTGCACCGTCTCGTAGGCGATCGCGGTGGTGCCGGCGGCCAGCAGCGCGTCGGTCAGCGGCCGGTCGGCGGCGATGTGCAGGTAGGTGAAGAGGACCTGGTCGCGCCGGAGCCGGCCGTACTCCTCGGCGATCGGCTCCTTGACCTTGAGGACGAGCTCGCCCTCGGCCCAGGTCTCGTCGGCGGTGGAGAGGATCTTCGCGCCGGCGGCGACGTACTCCTCGTCGGTGATGGACGAACCCGCCCCGGCGCCGGTCTCGACGAAGACGTCGTGCCCTCGGCCGGTCAGCTCGTGCACCCCGGCCGGGGTCAGCGCGACCCGGTATTCGTGCTTCTTGATCTCACGGGGAACGGCGATACGCACGGTCGGCCTCCTGGGTCGGTCTGCGTCCGGAATCGGTGCGGTGTTGCCACTCACGGTGAGCCACCCGGACGGCGGTGTCATCGTGCTAGCCGGACAGTTCTGAGCGGTATTTGTAGTGCTGTCCGGACAAGGCTCTTGACCTCGACCTCACTGGAAGTTGCAGCGTTGCGGCATGCGTGCAGTGTGGTTGAGGGAGTTCGGCGGTCCGGAGGTCCTGGTGCCGGGGGAGGCGCCGGATCCGGTACCCGGGCCGGGGCAGGTGCTGGTGGAGGTGGCGTTCGCGAACACCACGTTCGTCGAGACGCAGTTCCGGGCGGGGGCGCCGGGGCCGTTCCGGGCTTCGCTGCCGGTGATTCCGGGCAACGGCGTCGGCGGGGTGATCAGCGCGGTCGGCCCGGGGGCGGACCCGGGCCTGGCCGGGCAGCGGGTGGTCACGGCGACGGGCGGGTCCGGCGGGTACGCCGAGCGCGTCGCGGTGGACGCGGCGGCGGTGTTCGAGGTGCCGTCCGCGCTGCCGCTCGACGCGGCGGTGGCGCTCCTCGCGGACGGCCGGACGGCCACCGGCCTGGTGCAGGCGACCAGGGTGCGCCCGGGTGATCGAGTCCTGGTCGAGGCGGCGGCGGGCGGCGTCGGCGGCCTCCTGGTCCAGCTGGCGAAGGCGGCGGGAGCCACGGTGGTCGGCGCGGCGGGCGGGCCGGCGAAGGTGGCGCACGTGCTCGGGGCCGATTCCGTGGTCGACTACCTGCGGCTGGAGTGGCCCTCCGCGGCCGGGCCGGTGGACGTCGTCTTCGACGGAGTGGGCGGCGAGATCGGCACGGCGGCGTTCGGGCTGCTGCGCCCGGGCGGCCGGATGGCGGTGTACGGGCTGGCGGGCGGCTCGTGGGCCCAAGTGTCCGAAGAGGACGCCGCGGCGCGGGGAGTTTCGCTGGTGCGGTCGATCGGTTCGCCGGAGGAGCTGCGGACCTTCACGGAATCGGCGTTGGCCGAGGCGGCGGCGGGGCGGTTGGTGCCGCTCATCGGGCAGCGGTTCCCGCTGGAGAAGGCGGCGGACGCCCACGCGGCGATCGAGTCGCGCGCGACGGTGGGGAAGACGTTGCTGGTCGCATAGCGGCGGTTTCGGGCTGCTGGGCCCGGTTACCGCGCCCCACCCATCCCTGGGGGACGAGCCCCGCTCAGTCTATCGGGAGTCGCCGACGATCCCGGCGATCCGAGGGGTCCGGGGCCGGGTTCGTCCACAACCGCCGGGGGTTGTGGACAGGCGGACTCGGCGGCCGGAGGGATCGCCCGGGACGGGCCATCGTGCTGGGGAAAGCCGGAGGGAGGAGCACCATTGCCGCGGCGGCCGGTTCGCGGAGGGGGAAGCTGATGCGATACCTGGGGGACGACGACGGTGACGTCGGCGCGGTCTGGGTCTGCCTGCGGCCGTCGCGGCTGGTGATGAAGGACCTCAGTTACGAAAAGCCGTGAAGGCCTCCTCCGGAAGAGGAGGCCTTCACGGGTTCCGCCGCGGGAAGACGGAGAACTCAGGCGCGGTACGCCGACCACGCGCTGTTCATCCGCGTGGCCTGGCCCGCGGTGAACTCGTACATGCAGCTGTCGTAGCTGTAGTCCATGAAGTTGTGGACCGGGTCCTTGCCCGCCGACGTGCAGGTGTCCTTGTTCGCCGGGCAGCCCGACGTCGCCGAGGCTTCGGCCGGGGTGTCCGACACGTAGTCGCCCGAGCCGGAGCAGCCGCCCTGGAACGTGTGGTAAAGCCCCATCCAGTGGCCGACCTCGTGGGTGGCCGTGTCGCCCTCGTTGTAGTTCGTCGCCGAGCGGCCCGGGAGGGACTCGTCGAGGATGACGACGCCGTCCATCTTGGGCTGCGAGGCGTAGTTCGACGGGAACGTCGCCCAGCCCAGCAGACCGCCGCCGAGGCTGGCGGTGTAGACGTTCAGCGCGTTCTTGCCGCCCTTGCGCAGGGCGTTCTTCATGTTGCGCTCGGCCGAGGTGCCGTCGGTGATGCCGTTGTACCAGGTCGAGTTGTTCGTGTAGTCGGTGCTGACGAGCGAGAAGGTGAAGCCGCTCGACGCGTAGGCGCTGTTCAGGACCGAGATCTGCTTGCTGATCGTCGCCGACGGCAGGTTGCCGGTCGAGCCGCTGGTGATCACGTGGAAGTACACCGGGATCGACACCGCGGCCGCCTGAGCCGAAGCCGTGGAGAACGCCGTGCGCTTTCCGGCGAGCTTGCTCTGCAGGTCCGCTTCCATGCGGGCCGCCTCGGCCGGGGACACCGTGTCGGCGTGGCCGTCCTTGCTGCGGTCCGCGGCGTGGGTGGGGGTGAAGCAGTCGCCGCTCGGCGCCGCGACGGCGCTCCCGGCTCCTGCGGCCGGGACGACCAAGGCGACCAGGGACAGCGCGGACACCGCGCCCATCTTGATGGCCTTGCCGAACCGCTCCGAACTGCTCATGGAGGAACTCCTCTTGCAACGACCCGGGCACCCGGGGTGGTGAAGAGAAAATGCGGCACGCGATCTTCGGAATCCACCATCTTTCGGCGGGAAAAGACATTCCGTACGATCGGCGCGATCCATGCGGAGTAACGCATAAGTCGAACGTTGGGCCGAACGGCCCATCAGTGCCAGCGCACGGCGACGAGCTGGGTCAGCAGGGCCAGCCGGACGTCGGGGTCGTCGAGGTCCAGCGGCACCAGCTCGAGGAGCTTCCGCATCCGGTACCGCAGGGTGTTCGGATGGATCCGCAGCTCCCGGGCCGCCGCCCGCGGGTCGCCGGGGTAGCGCAGCCACTCGTAGAGCGTCTCGACGTACCCCGCCTTGCCCGACTCGTCGTGCGCGCGCAGGGTGCCCAGCGGGCCGAGGTCGGCGACCCGGGCCGCGGCCGCCGCCGTCGCGCCCCGGTGCAGCGTCAGCGCCGTCCAGGCCTCGTCGAAGGCGATCACGCGGTCGGTGAGGATTTCCGCGCGCAGCAGGCCGAGGGCTTCGTCGGCCTCGGCGCGGGACGCCGAAAGATCGCCGATCCCGCCCGGGGAGCCCGCCGCCGCGCGCGGGGCTCCGCCGCGCCGGGACCCCGGTTGCGTGGCCAGGGCCTGCCGCAGCTCGGGCCAGCCGCCCGGGCCCGGCCGGTCCGGCACCACGGCGTAGAGCAGCCCGCCGAGCTCGGTCGCCACCGGGCGGCTGCCGATGCCCTGGGAAAGCCGCTCGAGCAGGGCGAGCCGCAGGCCCTCGGCGTCACGCCCGTCGCCGCCGGTGACCTCGATGACGACCACTCGGTGCGGCTCGTCGGACAGGTCCAGCTCGGCCATCGCCTTGCGCGGGTTCGCGTTGCCTTCGAGCACCGCGCGCAGCAGCTCGGCCGACGCGCGGCGCTGCGCGTCGGTGTGCGCGCGGCGCCGCAGCAGGTGCAGCGCGACGACCGGGGCGGCGTCGGCGAAGGCGGCCGCGCGCTCGTCGGACACCGGCCCGGCGACCACCGCCCACATCGACCCGAGCAGCTCGCCGCCCATCCGGATCGGCACGATCAGCCGCGGCAGCGTGCCGTCGCGCTGGGCCGGGACGAAGATCGTCTGCCGGCCGCGGGACAGCTCGCGGAACACCCCGCGCGACCGGAACCGCGCGAGGACGTCGTCGGGGATGCGCCGGCCCATGATCGTGGCGACGCGGGCGGGGTCGGTCAGGTCCTGGCGCGCGGAGTAGGCGAGCACGCGCGAGTTGGTGTCCTCGATGGTCACCGGCGCGTCGACGACGCTCGCGACGGCGTCGGCCAGCCGGAACAGGTCGCCGGAACCGGGGTCGAGGTCCTCCGACTCGTCGGCGAGGGCGTCCAGGACGGTCCGCAGGAGCCAGACGAGCTGCGCCCACGACGTCGCGGCGTGCACCTGGATCAGCGCGATCCCGCTGGCCTTCGCGGCCCGCTTCACCGCCGGTTTCGCGGCCAGCGGCGGCTTGAGCAGCACCGCGGCGGCGCCCTGCGCGGCACTCTGCTTCACCAGCTCGGCGGCGTCTTCGGGGCTCGTCGTGGCGACGCCGAGCACCAGATCGCCGGCGGCGAGCGTGAGCGCCCCGCCGGGCTCGGCGATGACGACGTCGGCGACCGCGGGCGAGTCGTCGGGCACCTGGAGCGCGTGGAGCAGCGTCGGCCCCACCCGGTCGACCACGCTGCGCACCGAAACCACCAGAGCATTCTCGCCGAGAAACGCCGCGAAGGCTCGGTAGGGTCGCCGGGGTGAGCGATGCCCGGCGGATTGTGGAGAGCGGTTACGACAGCGTGGCGCGGCGGTACCTCGAGTGGAGCGCGCGGATCCCGGACGACCCGCGGCAGCGGTTCGCCGCGGAGCTGACCGGCCGGCTCGACGACGGCGCCCGGGTCCTCGACCTCGGTTGCGGGGCCGGGCTGCCGAGCACCGCGGCGCTCGCCGAACGGCACGACGTCCTCGGCGTCGACCTCTCCGCGGCGCAGCTGGAGCTGGCGCGGCGGAACGTCCCCGGCGCGCGGTTCGAGCGGGGCGACATGACCGGACTGTCCTTTCCGGACGGGAGCTTCGACGCCGTCACGGCGTTCTACTCGGTGCTGCACGTGCCCCGGGAGGAGCAGGGCGCGCTCTTCGCGCGGATCGCCGCCTGGCTGCGTCCCGGCGGCTGGTTCCTGGCCGCGCTCGGGTGCAGCGAGGCGAACGGCGTCGAGGCCTCCTGGCTGGGTGCGCCGATGTTCTTCAGCAGCCACGCCCCGGCGGAGAACCGGCGGCTGCTCGGAGCGGCCGGGTTCACGCTCGAGGTGGACGAGACCGTGACGATGCAGGAGCCGGAGGGCCCGGCGACCTTCCACTGGGTGCTCGGCCGGCGCTGAGCCGGGGCCTGCCGGGGCGGGGGCGGGCGGACGCACCGCCCCGGCAGGCGTTCAGGGGGAATCGCGCACGGCGCTCCTGGGATTCCGGGAATGCCGGACCCGCTGTTCGACCCCGGGTCCGGAGAGGCGCCGACTCTATTTCATTCCCGCGGGTGTTCCCAGTCTGTTCCCCCATTCATCGCAATGGTGGAAAACTCTTGCCGGGGACGCCGCAAGAGCGAAAAGAAACCGTCAGCGGTGCGGGAAGTCGTTGTGGCAGAGGAAACCTGCCCCCGTGCGCGCCTGGCTCGGGCGTGTGACATCCTCTCGCGATCGACCGGAAGGTTTCGCCGGGGAAAGTGCGAGGTGGTCAGCTTGTACGGACGTGACGTGGCGGAATGGCAAAAGATGATCGATGCGGGCACGGAGATTCTGATCGCCCGCGCGGTCGTGGACCGGACGACTTCCTTCGGTGAATTCGCCGCCGCGCTGACCCGGCGGACCGGGCTCGCCGGGTTCGACTTCACCACCGGCCCCGGTCGCGCGAGCATGGCCTACCTGCTCGACCGCATCTCCGAGGCCGCGTTCGAAGAGGCGGGCGGGCGGCTGCTCGGCGCGCTCGTCCGCAACCTCGGTGCCGACGACGCCGGGCCCGGCTTCTACCGGCTCGCGAGCCGTAGGGGCATGGCGGTGCCGCGCACCCGGGGCGGGCGTCAGCTGTTCTGGGCCCAGCACGTCCGTGAGCTGCACGAACACTTCGCGGGGACCGGACAGCGACCCGCCGCCGGGTGAGGGAACCGCCGCGCGGCTAGCGGGACAGCACCGCCGTCAGGACCCGCCACAGCTCGCCGGCCGGGTCCTCGGCCGGCGCCGGCGACCGCCAGGCGACGATGCCGTCGGGACGCACCAGCGAAGCGCCGCCCGCCGCCAAGCCGTACCGGGCGGCGAAGACGTCGTCGTCGACGACGTGGCAGTCGAGGCGGACGCCCAGCTCCGCCGCGATGTCCGCCGCGGCAGGCTGCCACCGCGTGCCGTCGCCGGCGCACAGCAGCACCCACGAGTGCCCGAGCAGGTCCACAGTGGACGCCAGGCCCGGCGCCCGGAAGCCGGGCCGCCCGGTCGGGGCGTGCACGTCCTCGACGCGCTCGCCGTCGTCCGGCTCTTCCGAAAGCACCGCCGTCGAGCGGTAGCGGAAGCCGAGGAGGATCGCCAGCTGGTCCTCGGCCTTCGTCAGCCCGGAGACGTCGAGATCGGGGTGCATGCGCTGCTTCATGTTGTGCAGCGACGTGTCGATGACCATCCGCGCGATCGGCTTCCGCTCGGCTTCGTAGGTGTCGAGCAGCGCCGGGCCCGCTTCGCCGCGCAGCACCGCCGCGAGCTTCCACGCGAGGTCCGCGGCGTCGCCGACCGCGGTGTTTCCGCCCATCCCGCCGGTCGGCGGGGTCACCTTCGCCGCGTCGCCGACCAGGAACACACGTCCGGCGCGGAACCGGTCGGCCAGCCGCGCGGCGACCTCCCACGAGCCCGTCCAGACGATCTCCGGCTCGAGGTCCGGAAGGTCGGTCGCGGCGCGGATCATCGCGACGAGCCGGTCGTGGGTGAAGTCTGCCGGGCTTTCGCCGCGGTCCGGGAAGTAGTCCGGGGCGAAGACGTACCGGTTCGGCACGTCCGTGGTGACGAACCCGGCGGTGAAGTCGGGGTGCTGCAGGTAGAACAGGTCGGACACGCCGGACAGCACCCGGTCGCCGAGGTCGGCGTCGAACACCACGCCGAGGCAGTGGCTCAGCGCGTCCATCCCGGTGGTCCCGATGCCGAGCCGCTGCCGGATGCCGCTGCGCCCGCCGTCGGCGGCGACGACGTAGTCCGCGCGCACCACGGTCTCCTCGCCGGACTCGCGGTGACGCAGCGTCGCCGTGACGCCGTCTTCGTCCGCCGCCAGCTCGGTCAGCTCGGTCCGGAACCGCACCCGCGCGCCCGCCTTTTCCGCGTGCGCCAGCAAGATCGGCTCGACGACGTCCTGGCCGGCCATGCCGGCGGGCAGCGTCGTCGACGCCGAGACGTCGAACTCGCTGCCGTCCTGGACCAGCCGGTGCAGCACCCGGCCGGCCAGGCTGGTCGCGACGGTGATCCGCAGCCCCTGCGACGCCCGCGGGCTCGCCGCCAGCACCTCGTGGTCGATTCCCGCCCAGTGGAACAACTCCATCGTGCGCCAGTTCTGCCCGGCGGCCCGCGAGTGGACCGATGTCCCCGCGTGCCGCTCGACGGCCAGCACGTCCACCCCCGCCTGCGCCAGGAACAGCGACGCCGACAACCCGCCCAACCCCGCCCCGACGACCAGCACCTGAACCCGCTCCGCCACGACTGCCTCCCTGTCCATAAATCTCTCTTGGTGAATATCTTAGCCACAGAGAGATTTGACTGGCAAGGCAAGCCGGCTCCCAGGACGTGGGAAAGGTTGGGTAGGCCGTTCGGCGCAAGTAGCTTCGTCCCGGCAGCCCTTCCGCGAACCCCTTGAGCCGCAAGGAGAAAACCGATGGCCGAGACTTCGGCGTGGTCCTTCGAGACCAAGCAGATCCACGCGGGCGCCGCGCCGGACCCGGCCACCGGGGCGCGGGCGACGCCGATCTACCAGACGACGTCGTACGTCTTCCGGGACAGCCAGCACGGCGCCGACCTGTTCAGCCTCGCCGAGCCCGGCAACATCTACACGCGGATCATGAACCCGACCCAGGACGTGTTGGAGCAGCGGCTCGCCGCGCTCGAGGGCGGCGTCGCGGCACTGGCGTTCGCGTCCGGTTCGGCCGCGACCACGGCGGCGATCCTCAACCTCGCGGGCGCGGGCGACCACTTCGTCTCGAGCCCGTCGCTCTACGGCGGCACCTACAACCTCTTCCACTACACGCTGCCGAAGCTCGGCGTCGAGGTCACGTTCATCGACGACCAGGACGACCTGGAGCAGTGGCGCGCCGCCGTCCGGCCGAACACGAAGCTGTTCTTCGCCGAGACGCTGGCCAACCCGGGCAGCAACGTCCTCGACATCCGCGGCGTCGCCGACGTGGCGCACGAGGCCGGCGTCCCGCTGGTCGTCGACAACACCGTGCCGACGCCGTACCTGCTGCGCCCGATCGAGCACGGCGCCGACGTCGTCGTGCACTCCGCGACGAAGTACCTCGGCGGCCACGGGACGACGGTGGCCGGCGTGCTGGTCGACGGCGGCACGTTCGACTTCGGCAAGAACCCGGAGAAGTTCCCCGGCTTCAACGAGCCCGACCCGAGCTACCACGGCCTGAAGTACTGGGAAGCGCTCGGCCCGGGCTCGTACGCGGCCAAGGCGCGCGTCCAGATCCTGCGCGACACCGGCGCGGCGATCGCGCCGCTGAACAGCTTCCTGATCCTTCAGGGCATCGAGACGCTCTCGCTGCGCCTGGAGCGGCACGTCTCGAACGCGCAGGCGCTGGCCGAGTGGCTGGAGCAGCGCGACGAGGTCGAGACGGTCTACTACGCCGGCCTGCCGTCGAGCCCGCACCACGCCAACGCGCAGAAGTACCTGCCGCGCGGGGCGGGCGCGGTCCTGTCGTTCGATCTGCGCGGTGGCGTCGAGGCCGGCCGGAAGTTCGTCGACGGCACCGAACTGCACAGCCAGCTGGTGAACATCGGCGACGTCCGCAGCCTGATCGTGCACCCGGCGTCGACCACGCACAGCCAGCTGACGCCCGAGGAGCAGCTCTCCAGCGGCGTCACGCCCGGGCTGGTCCGGCTGGCCGTCGGGCTGGAGGGCATCGAGGACCTCAAGGCCGACCTCGAGGCCGGATTCCGGGCGGCCAAGGCGGAACTGTGACCGTGACCGGTGCCTGGCGGATCGGTGCTCCGCCGGGCCGCCGGAAGTTCGTCACCGGCCCCGGCGCGCTCGCGCTCGAGGCCGGTGGCGTGCTGCCTTCCTTCATGCTCGCCTACGAGACGTGGGGGACGCTGAACTCCGACGCGTCCAACGCCATCCTCGTCGAACACGCCCTGACCGGCGACAGCCACGCGGCCGGGCCCGCCGAGCCGGGGCACCCGAGCGCGGGCTGGTGGGACGGGCTGATCGGGCCGGGCAAGGCCGTCGACACGAACGAGTACTTCGTCGTGGTGCCGAACGTGCTGGGCGGCTGCCAGGGCTCGACCGGGCCGTCGTCACCCGATCCGGACGGGACGCCGTGGGGCAGCCGGTTCCCGGTGGTGACCGTGCAGGACCAGGTCGCGGCCGAAACGGCGCTGGCGGACGCGCTGGGCATCGGCCGCTGGGCGGCCGTCGTCGGCGGGTCGATGGGCGGGATGCGCGCGCTGGAGTGGGCGGTTTCGCAGCCGTCGCGGGTGGCTTCGGTGCTGGTGCTGGCGTCGACCGCGCGGGCGTCGGCCGAGCAGATCGCCTGGGCCGCCCCGCAGCTGCACGCGATCCGGAGCGACCCGCACTTCCACGGCGGCGACTACTACTCGGCGGATTCGGGACCCGTGACCGGCCTCGGCATCGCGCGGCGGATCGCGCACGTCACCTACCGCAGCGAGCCGGAGCTGGCCGAGCGCTTCGGCCGGATCCCGCAGGAGGGCGAAGATCCCCTGCGCGGCGGCCGGTTCGCCGTCGAGTCCTATTTGGACCACCACGCGGCCAAGCTGGCGCGCCGCTTCGACGCGAACAGCTACCTGGTCCTGACGGAGTCGATGAACACCCATGACGTCGGCCGCGGCCGCGGCGGCGTGGCCGCGGCACTGGGCCGGGTGACGGCGCGGGCGGTGCTCGCCGGCGTCGACAGCGACCGGCTCTACCCGCTGTACCAGTCGGCGGAGATCGCGGCCGGGATCGCCGGCGCGCCGGAGCCGTCGGTCGTGTCGTCACCCTATGGGCACGATTCGTTCCTCATCGAGACCGGCCAGATCGCGGCCCTGGTGAAGCACCTGCTCGGCTGAGGCGCCCGGGGCCTAGTCCGAGACGGCCTCGGAGATCCAGGGGGCCACCGGCAGGTCGCGGTCCAGGCACTCCACCGAAAGGCGGATGGTCCAGCGCAGCGCCTGCAGGACGAGGCTGTCGACCTCGTCCGGGGCCGCGTTGGCGAGGGCGATCTCGACCTGCTCCTGCGCGGCTTCGGTGTTGCCGTGGACCTCCGCGAGCAGCGTCCGGACCGCGGTCCGCACCGGCGGGTCGGCCTGGTCGATCGAGACCTCTTCGCCGTCCTCGTCGAACACCTGGACCTTCACCGGGGCGCTGCCCCCGTCGCCGAGGGTGGAGACCATCGCGCTGCACTCGCCGAAGAGCAGCAGCATCAGGGCCTTCGTCTCGTCCGCACGGGCCTGCGGCTCGGCGGCCGACGGGGCGACCTCGCCCAGCGCTTCGGCGTCGTCGCCGAGGCTCAGCGCGGTCAACGCACGCTGAGCCTTCTCGACGAGCCGGCGCTCCTGCTCGCTCCAATCCGGGTCCACGTGCCCCATCAAACACCACGAGGGCGCTCGGCGGGATACCTTGATCCGCCGACGCTCATCCGGCCGCGCGAAGGGCACCCAACGCGAGCCGGCAGAGCAGTTCTGCCAGCTCGTCATCACCGAGATGGCGGTTGTACGGCGTCGAGTTGATCAGTCCGAACACGGCGTGCGCCGCCGACCGCGCCTGCCGTTCACCCAGGTCCGGGACGGCTTCGCGGATCACGCGCACCCACACCTCGACGTACTGGCGCTGGAGTGCGCGCACCTGCTTGCGGTCGGCGTCGGTGAGGTTGGCGAGGTTGCGCTCCTGAACGGTGATCAAGGCGGGGTGGGCGAGCGCGAAGTCGACGTGGAACCGCACCAGGCCGGTCAGCGTGTCGTCGGGCTCACCCGGCCGGGCGGCCCGTGCCGTGCCGCCGTCGAGCAGGTAACGGCTGATCGAGTTCAGCATCTCGCCGAGGATGGCGTCCTTGCTGCGGAAGTGCCGGTAGAGGCCCGGCCCGGAGATGCCGACCGCGGCTCCGATGTCGTCGATGCCGACGCCGTGGAAGCCGTGGTGGGCGAACAGCTCGGCGGCCGCGGACAGGATCTGTTCGCGCCTGCTCGCCTTCTCGCCGTTCACGAGAGGGGTGGGGTTGGCCGGCATCCGGTCATAGTAGAGCGGCAGGTTAGCGAGCGCTAACGTCCGCGGTTCGCGGTGGCCGCCTGTGAGCCTGCTCACCCGGTTCGCCGAGGTGAGGGCCCGGGCCCTGGCTGCGGTGCGCTGCCGGCACCACAGCCAGGGAGCCGATCACGTGGTGCAGGCCGCCGAACCGAGCTTGACGGCCGAGGGTGCGCCCGACGGGCCGTTGGCGGTGAAACCGAGCGACACCGCCGCTCCCGCGCCCAGGGACGGGCTGTAGGACGGCGCGCTCACGGTGACCGTGGCGCCGGCCTGGGTGAAGGTGCCGTTCCAGCCGCTGGCGATGGTCGCCCCGGCGGGCAGGGTGAACACGACGGTCCACGGGTTGGCGGCGCTCGTCGCGGTGTTGGTGACGGTCAACGTGCCCTGGAAGCCGCCCTGCCAGGAGTTGTCCAGCTTCCACGCCGACTTGCACCCGCCGGTGCCGCCGCCGGTGGTCGGGGTGGTCGGGGTGGTTGTCGTCGGGTCGGGACCGCCGCCGGCGGGCGGGATGAGGTAGGGCTGGAGGATGCTCTGCTTCGCCTGGTTGACCGTGGTCCAGTCGTCGTTGAGGATGCCGCCGGTGTCCCCGGAGTTGGGGTTCCACGACCAGTAGGTGAACGAGATGCCGTTGACGCCGGTCCCGGTGTAGGCCATCAGCTTTTCCAGCCACACCTTGTCGACCGGGTTCTGGAGCGTGGTGCCGAACTCGCCCATCATCAGCGGCGCGATGTTCTGCTTGTACAGGTAACCCCAGTAGTGGTCCCAGATCGCGGTCAGGTTCGCCGGGTAGTCGGGGGCGCTGAACCACGGCTGGTTGTAGACCGAGGTGGCGTACTCGTGCGGGGAGTACACGACCCGCCCGGGCACGGACAGGCGTACCGGGAACTCGCCCGCCTTCGACAGGTTCCCGCCCCACCAGCCGCAGTCCTCGTCGTTGGACGGGTCGCCGTCCCACACGTTCGACAGCCCGCCGCTGGGGCAGCTCACGCCCTCGACGAAGATCAGCCAGTTCGGCTGCACGCCCAGGATCGCGTTGCCGGCGCGTTCGGCGGCCAGCCGCCAGTCGCGGGCGGTGTCGCCGCAGCCCCAGCACGCGCCGGTCGCGGCCGGGTTGGTGCCCTCGGCGTGCGGCTCGTTGTGCAGGTCCGCGCCGATGACCGTGGTGTTGCCCGCGTAGCGCTGGGCGAGGGACTTCCAGTCGCTGATCCAGGTGCTTTCCGGGACCCCGGCGGTGTACCAGAGCGCGGTCTGACCCGCGCTGGTCGGCCGGTGCCGGTCGAGGATGATGCGCATCCCCTTCTGGCCCGCGTAGCCGATCACC
Organism: Streptomyces sp. MN03-5084-2B; assembly: GCA_033793495.1. GTDB lineage: Bacteria > Actinomycetota > Actinomycetes > Mycobacteriales > Pseudonocardiaceae > Amycolatopsis. The sequence goes on from JARAWT010000003.1 coordinate 16,590, forward strand.
TTGTCGAGGATCTGCAGCGGCGAAAGCCCGACCAGGTCGGGGTTCGTGTAGTCGTTGATCCCGGTGGCCGTGGCGCCGGGTTTCAGCGCGTCGTCGGAGAACGGCACGCGCAGGGTGTTGTAGCCCAGCTGTGCCATCTGGTCGAGCTGCTGGCGCCAGGTGCGGCTGGACCACAGGCCGTGGAAGGTCTTGTTGTCGGTCTCCATCCCGAACCAGTTGATGCCGGTCAGCCGAACCGTCGCGCCCGTGCTGTCCAGGATCTTGTTGCCGCTGGTGTGCAGGTACCCGGTGCCCGTACCGCCGGCGGCCGCCGCGACCTGGCCGGTCGCGCCGAAGGTGACCAGCCCACTCGCGGCCACCACGGCCGCGGCCAGCAGGCCGAACGCCTTTCTCAGCTGCGTCATCTGCTCTCCTTTGAGCGAAACGTCGTTCTGGGAGCGCTCCCAGACGAGGTTAGCGATCGCGGTCGCCCTGTCAAGGGCGCGGCACGAACTGGGAGAGCGTCAGGTGCTGATCTTGCGCCGCGGGAACGACGGCTGACCGATCGCTGACGTTTCACACTTCCGGCGTGGGCCGAGTGGGTACCTGCCGGTAATCAGGGGTTCCTTGTCAGGCTTCCACCTGCTGTCCTATTTGGGTCGGCCCTGTCACAAAGGAGTGACCCATGGCTGTTCCCACCCGTAATTTCCGGCGATCCCTTCTACGGTTGAGCACGGCCCTGGGGGCCGTTGTCCTGGCCAGTCTCGGCGTCACGGGCCTCGCCCAAGCCGCCGGAACCGTCTACGCCGCGCTCGGCGACTCCTACTCCTCGGGGGTCGGGGCCGGCAGCTACGGCAGTTCCGGGAGCTGTTACCGCAGCTCCAATGCCTATTCGCAGCTGTGGGTCAACGCCCACAGCGGAACCTCGTTCACGTTCCTCGCCTGCTCGGGGGCGAAGACCGGCGACGTGATCAACCAGGCGAACTCGATCCCCGCGTCGGCCACGCTCGTCACGGTGACCGTCGGCGGGAACGACGCCGGGTTCAGCGACGTGATCACCACCTGCACCCTGGGCAGTGACTCCGACTGCGTGAACCGCGTGAACACGGCCAAGACGTACGTCAACAACACGCTGCCGCCGTTGCTGACCAACACCTACAACGCGATCAAGGCCAAGGCGCCGGGCGCCCGGCTCGTCGTCCTGTCGTACCCGCGCTTCTACACCGTGCCCGGCTCCTGCTGGGTGGGGCTGAGCGACACCAAGCGCACGGCGATCAACTCCGGCGCCGACGCGCTCGCGTCGGTGATCCAGGCGCGGGCGGGCTCGGCGGGGGCGACCTTCGTCGACGTCCGGCCGTCGTTCGTCGGGCACAACATCTGCTCGTCGGCCGGCGACTACCTGCACAGCCTGACCTGGCCGGTGATCGAGTCCTACCACCCGACCGCGGCCGGGCAGTCGGGCGGCTACTACGCCCCGCTGCGGGCGGCGATCGGCTGAAAGCGGGCTGAAGGGCACCTTCCTCGCATGTGACGGGAGGAAGGTGCCCTTCAGCGCGTCAGGAGGGAGGAAGGTGCCCTTCAGCATTCCGGCGACTGGACAACCCAGGTTAGCGGTCGCTAACATCGAGGTGGAGGTTAACGACCGCTAACTTCGAGGGAGCCCATGGACACGCCGGCACTGGGGACCACCGCTGCCCCGGACAGCGAGGCCTACGCCCGCAACGCCACCTCCCACGCGGAGCTGGTGGAAGACCTCCGCAAACGCCTGGCGAGCGCCCGGCTCGGGGGCCCGGAAAAGGCCCGCACCCGGCACGTCGAGCGCGGCAAGCTGCTGCCGCGCGACCGCGTCGACACGCTGCTGGACCCGGGTTCGCCCTTCCTCGAGCTGTCCCCGCTGGCGGCGAACGGGCTCTACGACGACGAAGCGCCGTCGGCGGGCATCATCACCGGCGTCGGGCGGGTCTCGGGCCGGGAATGCGTGGTCGTCGCCAACGACGCCACCGTCAAGGGCGGCACGTACTACCCGATGACGGTGAAGAAGCACCTGCGCGCCCAGGAGGTCGCGCTGCACAACAACCTGCCGTGCGTCTACCTGGTGGACTCCGGCGGGGCGTTCCTGCCCAAGCAGGACGACGTCTTCCCGGATCGTGAACACTTCGGCCGGATCTTCTACAACCAGGCGACGATGTCCGCGCGCGGGATCCCGCAGATCGCCGCGGTGCTCGGCTCCTGCACCGCCGGCGGCGCGTACGTCCCGGCGATGAGCGACGAAGCCGTGATCGTCCGGAACCAGGGCACGATCTTCCTCGGCGGGCCGCCGCTGGTGAAGGCGGCGACCGGCGAGGTCGTCACGGCGGAGGAGCTCGGCGGCGGCGACGTCCACGCCCGCCAGTCCGGCGTCACCGACCACCTGGCCGACGACGACGCCCACGCGCTGCGGATCGTCCGCTCGATCGTCTCGACGCTCGGGCCGCGCACGCCGCGGCCCTGGGACGTCGTGCCGACCGAAGCGCCCGCCGTCGACCCGGCCGAGCTGTACGGCGTCGTGCCGACCGACCCGCGCGTGCCCTACGACGTGCGCGAGGTGATCGCCCGGATCGTCGACGGCAGCCGGTTCGCCGAGTTCAAGAAGGAGTACGGGTCGACGCTGGTCACCGGGTTCGCCCGGATCCACGGCCACCCGGTCGGCATCATCGCGAACAACGGCGTGCTCTTCGCCGAGTCGGCGATGAAGGGCGCGCACTTCATCGAGCTCTGCGACAAGCGCTCGATCCCGCTGCTGTTCCTGCAGAACATCACCGGCTTCATGGTCGGGCGCGCGTACGAGGCCGGCGGCATCGCCAAGCACGGCGCCAAGATGGTGACGGCGGTGGCGTGCGCGCGGGTGCCGAAGCTGACCGTCGTCATCGGTGGCTCGTTCGGGGCGGGCAACTACTCGATGTGCGGCCGGGCGTACTCGCCGCGGTTCCTGTGGATGTGGCCGAACGCGCGGATCTCGGTGATGGGCGGCGAGCAGGCGGCGTCGGTGCTGTCGACGGTCCGCCGCGACTCCATCGAGGCGCGCGGCGGCGAATGGTCCACAGAGGACGAAGAGGCGTTCAAGGACCCGATCCGCGAGCAGTACGAGGCGCAGGGCAGCCCGTACTACTCCACCGCGCGACTGTGGGACGACGGCGTCATCGACCCGGCGGACACCCGCACGGTGCTCGGCCTCGCCCTCTCGGCCGCGGCCAACGCGCCGCTGTCCGAGGTCAACTACGGCGTCTTCCGGATGTGAGGGGCATGTTCGACTCAGTTTTGGTCGCGAACCGGGGCGAGATCGCGGTCCGGGTCATCCGCACGCTACGGGCGCTCGGGATCCGCGCGGTCGCGGTGTACAGCGACGCGGACGCCGACGCGCGGCACGTCCGGGAGGCGCACACGGCCGTGCGCATCGGCCCGGCCGAGGCTGCTCGCAGTTATCTTTCGATCCCGGCCATTGTGGACGCTGCGGTGTCTTCCGGCGCGCAGGCCGTGCACCCGGGGTACGGCTTCCTGGCCGAGAACGCCGAGTTCGCGCGGGCCTGCGAGGCCGCCGGGCTGGTGTTCATCGGCCCGCCGGTCGCGGCGATCGACGCCATGGGCGACAAGATCCGCGCCAAGGCGACGGTGTCGAAGGCCGGCGTCCCGGTCGTGCCCGGCGCGTCCGATGTGGACATCCCGGACGGCGGCTTCGCTTCAGCGGCTTCTAAAGTCGGCTACCCGCTGCTGCTCAAGCCGTCCGCCGGTGGCGGCGGCAAGGGCATGCGGCTGGTGCACGCGCCCGAAGAGCTGGACGCGGCGATCGAGTCGGCGCGGCGCGAGGCCAAGGGCTCCTTCGGTGACGACACGCTGCTGATGGAGCGGTTCGTCACGACCCCGCGGCACATCGAGATCCAGGTGCTCGCCGACACGCACGGCCACGTCATCCACCTCGGCGAGCGCGAGTGCAGCCTGCAGCGGCGGCACCAGAAGATCATCGAAGAGGCGCCGTCGGTGCTGCTGGACGACGTCACCCGCGAGAAGATGGGCTCGGCGGCGGCCGAGGCCGCGCGCTCGGTCGGGTACGTCGGCGCGGGGACCGTCGAGTTCATCATGTCGGCCCACGACCCGGACGAGTTCTTCTTCATGGAGATGAACACGCGGCTGCAGGTCGAGCACCCGGTCACCGAGCTGGTCACCGGCCTCGACCTCGTCGAGTGGCAGGTTCGGGTGGCGGCCGGGGAACACCTCACCGTCAAGCAGGAAGACGTGGTGTTGAACGGCCACGCCGTCGAGGCGCGCGTGTACGCCGAAGACCCGGCGCGCGGGTTCATCCCCACCGGGGGGACGGTGCTGGCGGTGCACGAGCCGTCCGGTGCAGGCGTCCGCGTCGACTCCTGGATGACGCGCGGCGCGGTGATCGGCTCGAACTACGACCCGATGCTGGCCAAGGTCATCGCCTGGGGCCCGGACCGCGCGGCCGCGCTGCACCGGCTCGACCGCGCGCTGGCCGACACGGCGCTGCTGGGCGTCGGCACCAACACGGCGTTCCTGCGCGGGCTGCTGGCCGACGCCGACGTCCGCGCCGGGCGGCTCGACACCGAGCTGGTCGACCGGCGGCTGTCCACTTTGGTCTCGTCCGGCGTGCCCGCGGAGTTCTTCGTCGCGGCCGCGCTGGACCGGTTCCTGGAGCTGCAGCCGGCCGGGCCGGTGGTCGACCCGTGGGACGTGCCGGACGGCTGGCGGATGGGTGGCTCCGGTGGGGTGACGTTCCGGTTGAAGTCCGGCGCGGCCCGCGCGGTGGTCCGGGTGCAGGGGACGCCGTCTTCGGCAACGGTGTCCGTCGACGACGCTTCGCCGGTGCACGTGTCGGCCCGGCGTGACGGCGACGTCCTGGAGATCCGGCACGCGGGCGGGTTCCACCGCTACCGCCAGGCGTGCGGTCCCGACAGGACGGTCTGGCTGGCGCGCGACGGGCTCGGTTTCCCGTTCGGGGAGCAGGAGTTCGTGCTGGCGTCCCGCGGTGAGGCCGCCGGGGCGGGCCCGGTCACCAGCCCGATGCCGGGCACGGTGCTCGTGGTGAAGGTCGCCGCGGGTGACGTCGTCAAGGCCGGGACGCCGTTGCTGGTCGTCGAAGCGATGAAGATGGAGCACACGGTCACCGCGCCGATCGACGGCGTGGTCAGCGAACTCCCCGTCCGGGCCGGCCAACAGGTCGCGCTCGACGAAACCCTTGCCATCGTTACCAATCCGGCCAAAAGTAGCCTTCAGCCGTGACTGTGGCCGGATTGGTAACCATCAGCACAGTTACGCCTCAAGAGGAGCAGCAGTGATCGACTTCCGCCTGGACGAGGAGTACGAGTCCCTCCGCAAGACCGTCGAGGACTTCGCGCACGCGGAAGTCGCGCCGGTGATCGGCGAGCTGTACGAGAAGGAAGAGTTCCCGTACGCGATCGTCGCGAAGATGGGCGAGATGGGCCTGTTCGGCCTGCCGTTCCCCGAGGAGTTCGGCGGGATGGGCGGCGACTACTTCGCGCTGTGCCTGGCGCTGGAGGAGCTGGCCCGGGTCGACTCGTCGGTCGCGATCACGCTGGAGGCCGGGGTTTCGCTCGGCGCGATGCCGATCTTCCGCTTCGGGACGCAGGAGCAGAAGGAGAAGTGGCTCCCGGCGCTGTGCGAGGGAACGGCTTTGGGCGGCTTCGGCCTGACCGAACCGGGCGGCGGCTCGGACGCGGGCGCGACGCGCACGCGGGCCCGCCAGGACGGTGACGAGTGGGTCATCAACGGCAGCAAGGCGTTCATCACGAACTCGGGCACGGACATCACCCGGTTCGTCACGGCCACCGCGGTCACCGACGTGATGGAGAACGGCCGCAAGGAGATCTCGGCGATCCTCGTGCCGTCCGGCACCCCGGGCTTCGAGGTGGCACCGAAGTACTCCAAGGTGGGCTGGAACTGCTCGGACACCCACGAGCTGTCCTTTTCGGACGTCCGGGTGCCGGTGGAGAACCTGATCGGCGTGCGGGGGCGCGGGTACGCCCAGTTCCTGTCCATTTTGGACGAGGGCCGCGTCGCGATCGCGGCGTTGTCGGTGGGCCTGGCGCAGGGCTGCGTCGACGAATGCCTCAAGTACGTGAAGGACCGGGTGGCGTTCGGCAAGCGGATCGGCGAGTACCAGGCGATCCAGTTCAAGATCGCGGACATGGAGGTCCGCACGCACACGGCTCGCCTGGCGTACTACCAGGCGGCGTCGAAGATGCTGCGCGGCGAGCCGTTCAAGAAGGAGGCGTCGATCGCGAAGCTGGTGGCGTCGAACGCGGCGATGGACAACGCGCGCGACGCGACCCAGATCTTCGGCGGCTACGGGTTCATGAACGAGTACCCGGTCAGCCGGTTCTACCGCGACGCGAAGATCCTGGAGATCGGCGAAGGCACGAGCGAGGTCCAGAAGATGCTGATCTCGCGCCACCTCGGCGTCGCCTGATCAGGGCTGCTGCTGTTTCTTCTCCTCCTCGGCCCAGGCGGCTTCCGCCTGCATCTGGATGTCGGTGAGACCGCGGTCGACCTGCACGATGCTCTTGCCGGCCCAGCCGGCGAAGTTCTTGGAGCTCTTGGCGTCGGAGAGGGCCTTCAGCATCGGGTAGTAGTCGGGGTGGTTCTTCTTGAGCCAGTCGTCGGCGAACTTCATCTTCCGGTAGCTGTCCCCGAACTTGGTCTTCAGCCAGTCCTCGTGCTTCTTGATCATCGGGAAGTCGTGCTCGCTCAGGTGCGACTGCGGCGACGGCGGCTTGGGCGCGGGCGGCGGGTCCGCGGGCTTCGGCAGCGGCCGCGAGAAGTTGGGCACGGTCCCGTCACCCGGCGGCCGGGCGCTGGGGGTGGCGCCTCCGGCTCCCGGCGTGTTGTGGGTGATCGCCGTGCCGGGCGGCGGCGGGAGCGGCCGCGAGAAGTTGGGCACGGTGTTCCCGTTCGGCCGCGGCACCGGCGTCAGCTCGTGGCCCGCGTTCGGCTTCGGCTTGACCAGTTTCGACAGCTGGGTGAGCCGGGCCATCGTGCGTCCGGCGTAGGCGACGACCTTGGCGAGCTTGGCCGCCATCGCCGCCACCTGCACCGACACCTGCACGACGATCTTGCTGACACCGACGGCGATCGACGCGCCGAAGGTGAACGCGGCCATCGCGAGGGCGATCAGCATCGTGGAGATGATGTCGCCGAGGATGGTCGTGATGATGTCGCGCAGCAGCGAGCGGACCGCGGCGATCAGCGCCCCGGTGGTCTCGACCATATAGCCGGCGACGTCGGACGCCTTGGCGTTGGCGTCGATCCAGCCCTTGCGGTCGTCGATCGACTTCACGAAGCTGTCGTGGCCCTTGCCCTGCCACTGGGTGATCGTCGCCTTGAGCGTGTCGTCGAGCTCGGTGCCGGTGTGGCGCAGCGCCTCGCCGATCTTGTGCAGCTCGTTGGCGAGCTTCGTGACCTCGGACGGGTTGCCCGCGACCTGGTCCAGCGGCCACTTCAGGAACGAGACGTGTTCGATCAGCCAGCCCAGTCCCGCGGCGATCAGCTTCGACAGCGGGTCCATGACGAACGCGACCGTGTCGAGCGCGGCGCTGACGAGGTTGATGCCCAGCTCCACGCCGACGGCCGCGAGGTCGCCGCCGTGCTCGGTCCGGACCTTGCCGATCGAGTCGCCGACCTGCTTCCAGCTGTCGAAGACGCCGGCGCCGGTCGTGGAGTTCGACGCCGTGATGGGTACGGTCACTTGCCCAGCTCCGTTTCGAAGGTGCTCAAGCCCTGGGCGGTGTTCGTGTCGTGGGTCGCGTAGGTCTCGGCGGCCTTCTGCACGTCCGCCGCGGACTTGCCGATGTCACCGGCGAGCTTGCCGATCTCGCCGGTGATGACGGCCATCGTGATCCGCGACGGCACGGCGAGCACCTGCGCGAGCAGGATGCCGAACGCGGCGTTGTCGAACCCGTTGGCGGCCTGCATCCGGTTCGCGGCGTCCTGCACCGCCGGTTGCGTGGTGCCCGACAGGAACCGGCCGAACTTCTGCAGCTCGGCCGGATCGACCGAGAAACCTGCTCCGGAAACCACGGTTCTCCTCTGCTACCAGGGGTTGCTTTCGCCGTCGTCCTCTTCCGGCGGCCGGGGGCGCCGGCGCGGCTGACCACGCTGGGGCGGGGGACGTTCCTCGGCCGGCGGCTGCGGCGTGCTCCGGTCCGGTTCCGGCTCCGGGTCCGGCTCCGGCAGGAACTCGCCGAGGAGTTCGCGGGCGGCCGAGTTCTCGCCGACCATGCCGCTGAACGCGTCGGCGACCTGGGCCGAGACCTTCTGCTGCGCCCGGCCGATCAGCTGCAGCACCACGCCGGAAAGGGCTTGCGGGGAGCGTTCGTAGGCGCGGGGGCCGAACCGGAGGTCCTGCAGGACACCGCTCGGTCCGACGGTCACCGAGACCGCCCCGTCCGGCGACTGCACGCTGGCGACGGCTGACCGGAGCTTTTCCTGTGCTGCCGCGGCTTTCGCCCGGATGTCTCCGAGCTCGGCGCCGAACGCGGCGAGCGGATCGCCGTCGGGCACTGACTGCGTCAATTTGTCCTCGTCGCGAAGAGAGGTCGTGAACGAGTGAAGTCAATCAGCGCCGTTTTAACGCCGGATGACACGGACGGAGCCGGCGGCTGAACGCCTGCCGCTGGACAGCGATAACTATACCGGTATAGTTATCGTCATGGTCGAGATCAAAACGGAGTCCGAACTGGCGATGATGCGTGAAGCGGGCCGGGTGGTGGCGAACACCCTGCACGCGGTCAAGGAGGCCGCGGCGATCGGCGTCTCCCTGCTCGAGCTGGACGAAGTCGCCGCCCACGTCATCAGCGAGGCCGGCGCGAAGCCGTCGTTCCTGCACTACCAGCCGCGGTCCGCGCCCACGCCCTACCCGAACGTCCTCTGCGCCAGCGTCAACGACGTCGTCGTGCACGGGATCCCGACCGCGTACCGCATCCAGGACGGCGACCTGGTCAGCATCGACTGCGGGGCGATCCTCGACGGCTGGAACGGCGACGCCGCGATCAGCTTCGTCGTCGGCAACGCCGACCCGGCCGACCTCGCGCTCATCGAGGCGACCGAGCGCGCGCTGGCCGCGGGCATCGCCGCCGCCCAGCCGGGCGCGAAGCTCGGGGACGTCTCGTACGCGATCGGCGTCGCCGGCCGCGCGTCGGGCCACGGCATGGTCGAGGACCACGGCGGGCACGGCATCGGCCGCGCGATGCACGAGGACCCGCACCTGCCGAACGAAGGTCGCGCGGGTCGCGGAATGCGGCTCAAGCCCGGTCTGGCGCTGGCGATCGAGCCGATGCTCACCCGCGGCGGCGACGATTACCGCTACGCCGCGGACGGCTGGTCGATCCTGACCCTCGACGGCAGCCGGGCCGCGCACGTCGAGCACACCATCGCCATCACCGAAGACGGCCCGCGCGTGCTCACCGTGCGGTAGACAGGAGGGATGGACAACACCGTCATCCGATCGGGTGATTCTGGGGACGTCGACACGCTGCTGCGCTTCTTCGACGAGGCTGTCGAATGGCTCGTCGCCCGCGGCAGTGCGAAGCAGTGGGGGACCGAGCCGTGGAGCGGTGTCCCGAAGCGCGTCGAGCGGGTCAAGGGCATGGCCGCGGACCCGGGGCTGCGCATCGCGGTGGTCGACGGCGAGGCCGCCGGCGCGTTGATCGTCTCGGAGGAACACGACCAGCACGTGCCCGCGGTCGACGAGCGCGAGCTGTACATCCGGTTGCTCATCACCTCCCGGCGGTTCGCTGGGCGCCGCGTCGGCGGCCGCCTCGTCGAGTACGCGCTCGACGAGGCCCGGCGGCGCGGCATCGACCTCGTGCGCGTCGACTGCTGGGCCGGCGGCGACGGCGAACTGCAGCGGTACTACGAGAGCCAGGGGTTCAAGCCGACGGTCCGCTTCACCGTCGAGGAGTGGGTCGGGCAGGTGCTGGAGCAGCGCGTGGGGTAGCGCTCTCGCGGTCCACGGGCGACACTGTTGACGCGGTGCCAACAGACGAAGGAGTCGCCATGGAACTCGCGGGCAAGGTCGTCGTCATCACCGGCGGCGGGCAGGGGATCGGCGCGGCGACCGCGTCGGCGCTGGCCCGGCTCGGCGCGCAGGTGGTGATCGGCGACCTCGACCAGGTCCGGGCCGAGAAGACCGCCGGCGAGCTGGGGGCCGAGGCGCTGCCGCTGGACGTCACCGACCTCCGCGGGTTCACCGGGTTCCTCGACGAGGTCGAACGCCGGCACGGGCGGATCGACGTGCTGATCAACAACGCCGGCATCATGCCGCTCGGCAACCTCGACGACGAAAGCGACGCGACGACCCGGCGTCAGCTGGAGATCAACCTGCACGCCGTCATCCACGGCACGCGGGAGGCGGTGAAGCGGATGCGGCCGCGGCGGTCCGGTCACATCGTCAACGTCGCTTCGTTCGCGGGCAAGGCCGGCTTCCCCGGTGCGGCGACCTACTGCGCCACCAAGCACGCGGTCGTCGGGCTGTCCGAGGCGGTGCACCTGGAGCTGCACGGCAGCGGCGTCCACGTCTCGTGCGTGATGCCGGGCATCGTGCGGACGGAGCTCGCGAGCGGCCTCGCCGAGGCGAAGATGTTCAAGTCGGTGCGGCCCGAAGATGTGGCGGACGCCATCGTATCCGCACTGCGCAAACCTCGTTTCGACGTTTTCGTGCCCCGCTCGCTGGGCACTATGGGCAAGCTCACGCGACTGCTGCCGCGACGGGCGGGCGAGGCGTTCGCGCGGGCGTTGAAGGCGGACCGGCTTTTGGCTTCAGCAGCCCATTCCCCGGCTCGCGCGACGTACGAAGCACGGGCCGCGGAGAGCGGGCCCGGGGTAACTCGGACGGACTAGCGACTGTCCGAATTGGACGTGTCTGCGGGGGTGGTGCTGTTGAGTCCGCCCGCCCGGCCCGGCAAGATTGTCTCCGGAGCGGTTCTCAGGAGGCACGAGAAAATGATTTCACCACCCGCACGGCTGGCCGCCGCGGCGTCGAACGTGGTCGGCAAGGTGCTGCACGGCGGCGTCGCCGACCTGCGCCCGATGCCGCGGGTGCTGATCGACCAGGGCCCCAACCGCTCGCTGTACCGGATGACGCACAGCGGCGGCACGGTGTCCGGGCCCCCGATCCTGCTGGTGCCGCCGCTGGCCGCGCCGGCGATCTGCTTCGACCTCCGCCGCGGCTGCAGCCTCATCGAGCACCTGATCGAGGGCCGCCGCAACACCTACCTCGTCGACTACGGCATGGTGGCGTTCTCCGACCGGCGCCTGGGCATCGAGCACTGGATCGACGAGGTGCTGCCCCGCGCGATCCGGCGCGTGAGCCTCGATGCGGGCGGACAGCCGGTGCACCTCGTGTCGTGGTCGCTCGGCGGGATCTTCTCGCTGCTGGTGAACGCCGACCAGCCGGACCTCCCGATCGCGTCGATCACCGCGATCGGCTCGCCGGTGGACTTCACGGCCATCCCGATCGTGGCGCCGTTCCGCCCCCTGGTCGACCTCACGAACGGCCACCTGCTGACGCCCATTTACCGAGCGTTCGGCGGCGCACCGTCCTATTTGGTCAGCCGAGTCTTCCGCGCGACGGGCATCAGCAAGGAAATCACCAAGCCCCTGGCGATCCTGAAGAACCTCGACGACCGGGATTACCTGGCCCAGATCGAGGCGGTCGATCACTTCATGAGCAACATGTACGCGTACCCGGGCCGCACGTTCGGCCAGCTGTACCACCGCCTGTTCCGCACGAACGACCTGGCGGAGGGCAAGGTGGACCTGAACGGCCGGATCATCTCGCTGTCATCGGTCCGCGTGCCGACGCTGGTGGTGGCGGGCGAGAACGACACGATCGCGCCCCGGCCATCGGTGGAGCGCGTGGTGGAGCTGCTGGACAAGGCCCCGGAGGTCCGCTTCAAGACGGCGCCGGGTGGGCACCTGGGCGTGCTGACCGGCCGCAAGGCCCGGGGAACGACGTGGCGCTACCTGGACGAGTTCCTGGACGACCAGATCTCTTGAACAGTTCGAAGGGCCGCCCTTGGTGAGGGCGGCCCTTTCGCCTACTTGAGCTCGGCGCTCGACTTCCCGAGGATCCGGCGCGCCACGATCAACTGCTGAATCTGCTGCGTCCCCTCGAAGATGTCCAGGATCTTCGCGTCCCGAGCCCACTTCTCCAGCAGCGACTCTTCGCTGTACGCCCCCGTCAGTTCGACGCACTTCAGCGCGATCTCCACCACCGAACGCCCCGCCTTGGCCTTCGCCATCGACGCCTGGAGCGAGTTCGGCTGGCGGTTGTCCGCCATCCAGGCCGATTCCAGCGTCAGCAGGTACGCCGACTCGTAGTCCGCTTCCAAGCGGAGGAATTCCGCCGCCGCCGCGTGCTGGCTGTTCGCCGGGCGGTCGTAGTCGATCGTGACGCCCGCGGACGTGAAGATCTTGCGCGTCTCGTCGAGCGCCGCTCGCGCGACGCCGATCGCCATGGCCGCCACCAGGGGGCGGGTGTTGTCGAACGTCTGCATGACGCCCGCGAAACCCTTGGCCGTGTCGATCTCCGGCGTGCCGAGGAGGTTCTCCTTGGGGACGCGGCAGTTCTCGAAGCGCAGCACCGCCGTGTCGGAGGCGCGGATGCCGAGCTTGTGCTCGGTGCGCACCACCTCGAAGCCCGGCGTGCCCTTTTCGACCACGAACGACTTGATCGCCGCGCGGCCCTTGGACTTGTCCAGCGTCGCCCACACGACCACCGCGTCCGCGCGCTCGCCCGAGGTCACGAAGATCTTCTCGCCGTTCAGCACGTAGTGGTCGCCGTCCAGCTTCGCTGTCGTGCTGACCGCCGCCGAGTCCGAGCCGAAGGCCGGTTCGGTGATCGCCATCGCCGCCCACATGCCGGAGAAGCGCTCGAGCTGCTCGTCCGTCGCCACCGAGCCGATCGCCGCGTTGCCGAGGCCCTGGCGCGGCATCGACAGCAGCAGGCCGACGTCGCCCCAGCACATCTCGATCGTGCCGAGGACGACGTTCAGGTTGGCGCCGTTGCGGTTGCCCTTCTCGTTCTCATCCTTCGAACGGCGCACCCCGGCCGCGCCCGCGCCGCCCTCGCCGGAGGAATTCAAGCCGTCCAGCAGCGCCGCGAACATGTCCAGTTCGCTCGGGTAGGTGTGCTCCGCGCGGTCGTACTTGCGCGAGATCGGCCGGAACACCTCGGCCGCGGCCTGGTACGCCTGGTTGATCAGCGCGCCGGCCTTCTTGGGGACTTCCAGGTTGATCATGACTTGCCTTTCCGAAGCCTAGAGAAGGACAGCGCCTTCCATGACGCCGATGGCCCGCAGGTCCCGGTACCAGCGCTCGACCGGGTGCTCCTTGACGAAGCCGTGCCCGCCGAGCAGCTGCACGCCCGCGTTGCCGATCTGCATGCCCTTGTCCACGGCCAGCTTCCGCGCCAGCGCGACCTCGCGGGCGTAGGACTTGCCCTGCTCGGCCCGCGCCGCGGCGCGCAGCGTCACCAGGCGCAGGCCCTCCAGTTCGATCGCGATGTCGGCGACGGAGAACGCCACCGCCTGCCGGTGGCTGATCGGCTCGCCGAACGCGGTCCGCTCGTTGACGTAGGGGACGACGTAGTCGAGGACGGCCTTCGCGGTGCCGGCGGCCAGCGCCGCCCAGCCCAGCCGCGACAGCCGGACGACCTCGGCGAAGACGTCCGCCTTGCCGCCGCCGAGCAGCGCGCCGGCGGGCAGGTTGACGTGTTCCAGGTGCAGCTTGCCGGTCGCGGCGCCGCGCAGCCCCATCGCCGGCTCGGCCTCGATGGACACCCCGGCGCTCGACGACTCGACGAGGAACAGCGCCGGGCCGCGGCCTTCGAGGTCGGCCGACACGATGAACAGCTCCGCCTGCGTCGCCCTCGGGACCAGCGACTTCACGCCGTCGAGCTGGTAGCCCTTCGGGGTGCGGCGCGCCTTCGTGGCGGGCTTGAAGGGGTCGTAGAGCGCTTTCTGCTCCTGCAGCGCCAGCGCGGCGGCCGGGACGTGCTCGCCGGTGAACGCGGGCAGGTAGTCGGCCTGCTGCTGCTCGTCGCCCCAGCTGACCAGCGCGGTGCTGACCGCGGACGGCGCGAGCACGGCCACGGCCAGGCCCAGGTCGCCGTGGGCGAGGGCTTCCGCGACGAGCGCGTTGGTCACCACCGAGCGTTCCGTGCCGATGCCGCCGAGCTCCTCCGGGATGCCGACCAGGCTGATGCCCAGCTCGGCGGCCCGGCTCAGCAGGCCCTCGGGCGCCTCGAGCTTGGCGTCGGCGTCCGCCGCGGCCGGCCGCAGCTGCTCGGCGGCGAACTCGGTCACCGTTTCGACGATGAGCTGCTGGTCCTCGGTCGGCGTGAGGTCGAACAGCCCGGTGTCGGCGGCCGGCGTGAGCCGGGCGGGCTTGCCCAGCTTCTGCACCGACTTGAACGACCGGGTCGCCGCGCCGGCGACGCGGAAGCCGTTGCGGGTCCCCGCGGTGACCAGGCCCTCGAGGGGCTTCCGCAGCCCGGCCCGGTCGACGACCTTGCTCCCGGCCAGCCGGGTCAGCGCGGACAGGCCCCAGCCCATCGCGTCCCGTTTCCTTGGCGCAGCCATGTGGCCCTCCATCCGTTACCTACTCGCCAGTAGGTTAACCCGGGAGTCCGGTTGGCGCCAGTGCAGGGGCGGTTACGAGTGCGCGGTGTGCACTTTTCTGCGCCACTCGGCGAACCGGATGCGCTCGAAAGTGATGAGCCCGAGCACCAGTGCGGCCACGACCAGCAGCAGCGCCGCGGCGGGCACGTGCTCCAGCAACGGCGTCACCGCGACGAGCAGGAGCCCGGCGACGAGCCGCTGGACGTTCCAGCTGCCGAGGTTGCGCTTGCGCAGGGCGCTGAGGGCGATCAGGTAGAGCGCGAGACCGCCGGTCAGCGTCCAGATCGGCACGCCGTGCAGTGCCTCGCCGGGGGTGTGGTGCTCGGTGTCGGCGATGTAGAGGAAGGCCTTTTTGAGCCCGAGGGCGACCAGCACGATCCCGGCGATCAACGGAAGGTGCAGGAAGGTGTAGGAGTCGGTGGCGAGTTTCGTGCGTTCGGTCCCGGTCGCCTGGGTGAGCCGGTGCTCGGAGACGCGCGCGACGACGTCGAAGTAGGTCCACCACATCCCGGCGGCCAACGCGAGCCCGCAGACGGCGGCCCCGGCGACCAGCCACGACATCGGCAGCGAGCCGATCCCGATCCCGATGGCGACGATCGACTCGCCGAGCGCGATGATCACGATGAGCCCGAACCGCTCGGCGAAGTGCGCGGGAGCGTTGAGCCGCCACCCGTCCGGCCCGGCGAGGTAGACGTTGAGGTAGTCGACGAGCAGCGCGACGACCCACAGCCCGAGCTGCCAAGGACCGCTCAGGAACGCGGCCACGCCGAGCAGGACGACACTGGGCAGCAGCCCGACGAACATCTTGAGCAGCACCTTTTGCAGGGCGGGATCGCGCTGCGCGGCCCCGAAGTAGGCAACGAGGTGCAGCAGCCGCACGAGCGCGTAGCAGCCGACGAAGAGAGCGGGCGCGTACAGCCCGCCCGGATGATCGACGAAGGCTTCCGGGATGGTCAGCGACACCAGGAACATCACGGCCATGGCCCCGAACATGGCCAGCCGCGCGATCCCGTGGTCGACGTGGATGGTGTTCCCGAGCCAGGCATAGGAGCACCAGCACCACCACAGGACGGCGAGCATGGCCACCCCCTGCCCCACCCCGGTGGGGCTCAGGTGGTCGGCCATCAGCTGGGTGACCTGGGTGATGGCGTAGACGAAGACCAGGTCGAAGAAGAGCTCGATGGTCGAGACGCGGTGGTCCTCATCCGCGCTCACCAGGTGCAGGCGTGTCGTGGGCACGCCGAATTATGGACGAAAACATGTCAAACGGCGCCGGTTTTGTCGTAACGCCCCGCGCGAGCGTGGCCGAGGGTGCACGGGTCTGGGACAATGAGCCCGGGACGTGGGGAGGTGGGTCGTGCATTCGTATGCGGCCGCGCACCACAAGACGATCATGGCGCTGGACATCGCCGGCTACAACGACCCCCAGCGGACGACGGCACATCGGCTCGTCGTCCACGAGGGGTTCTGGCAGCTCGTGCGCACGGCGTTCGCGGAGGCGGGTGTCCCGTGGGACGTCCTCTTCTGGGAGAACACCGGCGACGGTGCGATGATCCAGCTGCCCGCGGAGGTGGCGAAGGCGGACCTGGTGGCCCACCTGCCCGACCGGATGCTGGCCGAGTTGCGCCGGTACAACGAGGTCCACGCCGCCGAGGCGAACGTGCGCCTCCGGATGGCCCTCCACGCGGGCGAGGTCTACCAGGGCAGCCACGGAACGATCAGCGACGCGACGAGTTTTGCGTTCCGCCTCCTGAACGCGGCCGAGGTGAAGGACGCGCTGCGCGAGTCGGGAGCCGTTCTGGCCCTGGTCGTGTCGGAGGCGTTCTACCAGGACGTCGTCCGCGCGGATCCGGCGGCGGACGCGTCGTCGTACCAACGGATTTCCGTCTCGAACAAGGAAACGAACACCGAGGCGTGGCTGCGGTTGCTGGGTGCGGGGCCGAACGGGTTCCCGGCGCTCGTGCCCCGCCCGCCGGTGACCCCGGACTTCCCGGCGCTCGTGGAAGCGTTGCTCGCGGTGCCGTGCGTGCGCAAGACGGAAAGCCGTCAGCTGCTCCTGGAATTGTTGCCTCGCCGGGAAATTGCCGACCTGGTCCCGCACCACGCCGAAGACCGTCTGCAGGTGATCGCACTGGCGCGCACGTGCCTGCGGTTCGACGGTGGCTTGGCGGCGCTGCTCAGCGCGGTCCGGACCGTCGAACCGGAATCACCGCAGGTGGTAGCGCTGGCGGCGGTCATCGGGCAGTGGACTGAGCGGCCGGCGTGGTGAAGCGGCCGGTGCTGCTCCGGCGCCGGTCCGCGTGTCAGGTTTTTGCCCTTTTGTGATTACGCCGAACAGGTAAACTCACGATCTTCGGTGCGCTTCTCGGGGTGGAGGTGAGGGTGAAGCAGGGGCATCCTGGCCTGGGTATCGCGGTCCGCAAAGCGGTGGTGGACGTGCTCGTGGTGGCCGGCTTCGCCGATGACAAATCCATTCGCACCCTGATGGTGAGCGAACTGCGGGAGGCGCTCGATCAGCCGTTCACCTTTTCGGACCAGCTGACCGGCCGTGACCAATTGATCGAGATCGTTTCCGCGTGCTGCCGCCTCCCGGAAGGGCTGAACGCACTGGCGGACGTGATCGCATTTCTCCGGCCCGCCAGCAAGGAGTGCGCGGAGGTGCGTGCCCTCGTCGCGTCGGTACGGATGCACGAAGTCGTCCCGGCGGTGGAACAAGAGAAACTGCGGGAAAGGTTGGCGGGTTTCGCGCCGCCCGGGCTCGGGATGGCGGTGCGCCGGGCCGCTCGCTACGTCTCCCCGCCGCCCCGCTACGAAGACGCGTCCGCGGCGTTTTCCGGGCTGGCCGATTTCAACGCGGCTCCCGGTGAGCTGCCGCCACTGCTGATCTTCGTCGAACTGATCGCCGCCGAATGCGACGACGACCTCGCCGCGGAATTGCGGGCTTGGTCCGACGGGCAGGTGCGGCGGCTCCGCCTCGGGGATGCGTTGGGGCAGTTGCGGGAGGAGCTGACGGCGGCCCCGCCGGTCCCGGGCCGGCTCCACCTCCTCATCGTCGCGCGCCCGGACCCCATCGAAGAGGACTTGTACGAGCTTTCCTGCTGGCGGCAGGACGATCCGGACGACTGGGCGCCCGCCAGGGGCGAGCTCGCGCTGGTTCACGAAAGCGAGCTCGAACGCCACGTGGACGGGATGATCGCCGAAGCCGAACAGGCCTGGTCCCAGGTGGCCGCCGACGTGGTGATCGAATTCGTCCTGCCGCGCGCGCTGTTGACCCTGCCGGTGCACTCGTGGGCCACTGAGCGTGCGTCCGGCGCGCCGAAGCCGTTGTATCTCGGTTACCAGACGGTCGTCCGGTCACTGGAACGGATGAGTTCCCCGCGCTGGCACCGCGTCTGGCGGCAACGGTGGGAAGCGTGGACCCGTGATCCCTCGTTCGAACGGGTGTATTTCTGCCGGGTCGGCGAGCGCTGGGATCAGCTCCGGCTCGAAGCGAGATTGAGCAACGATCAATGGGCGATGACCGTGCTGACCGAATCCCCGCCGGTCAGCGCGATTTCCGGGCAGGACGAGCTTTTGCCGGCGTTGCGGACGGGGATCCCGGTCATCGTCTGGCATCCCACGGCCCCTTCGGAAAAGGTTCGTGAAGTGGTAGCCTGGCTAGTCGAACGCAGTGGTGGTTTGGGGAATTTGCCCGCGCTGGTAAGGGAGTCTCGGCTGGACGCGCTTCGGAATCCGCCGTCGCCGGGCGATGGCGGAGCACTCACGGACCTGGTGGTGCTATGGGACGATCCGAATCGATTGCTTCCCATCGGCGATACCGGGATCGTCGGGCACCCCGAAGGAGGTGCCGACCAGCGTGACCGAGCTTCCTGACAACCGGACCGGCGGACCGTCGCACCCGGACAGCCCGCCCGATTGGTGGATCTACCGCGGGACCGGACGGCCGCTGCACGACGTCCGGCTGGCCGACCGGCTGGGGGATCCGCCTCCGTGGCGCACTTTCCGCGGGGCCACGCTCCCGGAGCGGGACGTCTTCCCTCCGGACGACGGCGAAATCGAGCGCAAGCTGGGCACTCGGTTCAGCTACACCGCCCGCGACGTCGATCCGCACGAAGTGGAGATGGTCAACGCGGCGCTGTACCTGCGGCGGCCGCTGCTGGTGACGGGGCGCCCGGGCAGCGGCAAGTCGTCCCTGGCCTACCGGATCTCGCGGGAACTCGGGCTGGGGCGCGTCCTCCGCTGGGCGATCACTTCGCAGACCACGCTCAAGTCGGGGTTGTACGACTACGACGCGATCGGCCGCGTCCAGGCCGCCGCGGCCTGGAAGGAACTCGCCGGCGCGGGGACCGGCGCGCAGGGCGAGGTGCCGATCGGCGAGTTCGTCCGGTTGGGCGAGCTGGGCACGGCGTTCCTGCCGCGACGGCTGCCACGCGTGCTCCTGGTCGACGAACTGGACAAGTCGGAATCCGACCTGCCCCACGATCTGCTGGGGCTGTTCGAGGACGGCGAGTTCGTGATCTCCGAGCTGGCCCGGGACGCGCGCCGCTCGACGTCGGCGGAAGTGTTCACGGCGGATCCCGGTTACAAGGCGGAGATCGAGCACGGCCGCGTCCGGTGTGCGGCGTTCCCGATTGTGGTCATCACCAGCAACGGTGAGCGGGAGTTCCCGCCCGCGTTCCTCCGGCGGTGCCTGCGGCTCGAGACGCGTGAGCCGGATGCCGGCCAGCTCGCGGCCATGGTCGCGGCGCACGCCCTGGTCCCGGAGGGCGGCCGCGCCGGCTTGATCGAAGACTTCATCGCGCGCAGCGCGGCGGTCGGCGGGCTGCCCGCGGACAAACTGCTCGACGCGGTCTTCCTGGCGACCTCGGGCGCGTACCGGCCGGAGGACGACGCGTGGCCCCGGCTCGTCGATTCCCTCTGGCGGCAGCTCAACCAGCAGGTGCCGTGAGATGCCGGAGCGGCCGGATCCCACTGCGGGCGACCACGATCTGACGTGGACCGAACTCGGCGACGGCCTGTGGTTGATGGCGGCCATCGACGCGACCCCGGCCGCCGCGCAGCCTCCCGAGCGACCGGCGGCCGCGAACCCGGAGCGTCCGCAGAACCGGCGAAAGCGTCGGCAGCCGCCTCCGGAGGCCACCGCCGGACGTCCGCTCGCGCCGACCGGGGGCAACGGCGAAGCCGATCGTGAACCGCCGGTGGCCGCGCGGCCGCCGTTGCCCGCGGAGACCGGCGGCCCGTTCGCCCCGCGGGCCGGAGAACCGTCGCCCGACGCGGAGCTCACCGGCGCGACGACGGCCCCGGTGCTGCCCGGCGCGGCCGATCTCGTCCGTGCGCTCCGCCCGTTCAAGCGGAAAGTCTTCTCGAAAAAAGCGGACGACGTCGAGCTCGACGAAGACCGCACTGCGGAAGAAGCCGCGCAGACGGGAATGTGGCTGCCGGTCACCAGGCGACGGCGCGGTCGCTGGCTCGACCTGACGCTCGTCGTCGACTCGTCTCCGTCGATGGCGCTGTGGACGCCGACCGTGAACGCGTTCGAGCGGTTGCTCGAGCGCCTGGGTGCCTTCCGGTCCGTCCGGGTCCGGCTGCTGGAAACAGGCAAGACCGGGGCCGCGGAAGGAGGCGAAGTCCTCGGGCCGACCCTGCGCGGTGGCACGGCCGACACCCCGGCGCGCGGAGCGGGCGAGGTCATCGGCTCGGCGGATCGGAGCCTCCTGCTGCTCCTGACCGACGGGGTCAGCGACGCGTGGCACCGGGACCTGGTTTCGCCGATGCTCGCCCGGTGGGGGCGGGCGATGCCGGTCGCGATCGTGCACCTGCTGCCGCAGCGCCTCTGGGCCCGCGGCGGGATGGCGATCCACCAGACGATGCTCACCCCGCCCGGTCCGCTGCGGCCGAACGGCGCTTACGACGTGCGGTCGGCCGACGTCCTCCTGGATCCTGCCGAGGCCGCGGAACTCACCGCCGGCGCCGTCCCGGTGCCTGTGCTCGAACTTCAGGACCGGTGGCTCGGCTGGTGGGCGTCGATGGTCACCGGAATGGGTGGCGTCGCGCGCAAGGCCGCCGTGGTGCTGACCCGCGACCAGCCGCGGCCCGCCGAAGGCAGTGGGGGACAGCCACCGGACCGGTCCGCACGGGAAAAAGTGAGGCATTTTCACAGTTCCGCGTCGCCGTCGGCGTTCCGGCTCGCCACGCTGCTGGCCGCGGTACCGGTCGACGTCGGCATCGCCCGCACCCTCCAGGCGGAGCTGGTTCCCGGCTCGGGTCCCGACCACCTCGCCGAGGTCTTCACCAGCGGGCTGCTGGAGCGGGTCCGGGACGGAACGCCGTGGGACCGGGCGCACTGGGAGTTCTCCGACCTCGTGCGGCAGCTGCTCCTGCGCGGCGCACGGCGTTCGGACACGGCCCACGCGGTGATCAGCGCGTCGCGGCGGTTCGGAGACCGGAACCCGGTGCTGGCGCGGCTACAGGCGGCCTTGGCGGCTCCTGACGCGACGCCCGATCCGGTGGCCCCGCAGGCCACCCCGGCGGAGATGGCCCTGGAGCGAGACCTAATGCGTGCGCTGTCCGGTCCGTATTTGTCCCGGGCGGACCGGTTGGAGAGTAGAATCGCCGGCATCGGCCAACCCGGTGATCGACCGACGACCATCCCACCCACTAGCATCCCGGCGGTGAGTGACACGATGTCGCAGGAACTCAAACCGACGGGTTCCTCGAGCGAACCTGCAACCGTCGTCCATCCCGACACCAGGAATGTCGATATTCCTGCTTCGGTGAGCGAAGTGTCGCCGGGCGTGCGGACGAAGATCGTCCGGGAGATCGTCGATGTGACCAGCCGAAGTGAGCGTCGTTCCGGTGACGAGGCGCCACCCGTTTGGGGTGCTGTTCCGCCCAAGAACCCGAATTTCACCGGAAGGCGTGAACTTCTCGATCAATTGAGCGAACGGCTCGGAGCTGGAACTACAGCCGTCCTGCCTGCGGCATTGCACGGAATGGGCGGTATCGGCAAGACGCAGATGGCGGTGGAATATATCTACCGGCATCTGAAGGACTACGACATCGTCTGGTGGATTCAAGCCACCCAGGCCACCCAGATCCGTAAATCCCTCACCGAACTCGCCCAGCACTTGCGGCTGCCCGGCGCCGACGAGGCCATCACCGCGGTCCCGGCGGTCCGTGAGGCGCTGCGGCTGGGCCGGCCCTACCGGCGCTGGCTGCTGGTCTTCGACTCCGCCGAGGACCCGGCGATGGTGCGGCAGTTCTTCCCGGTGGACGGTCCCGGCCAGATCCTGGTGACCTCGCGCAACCCCAGCTGGGCCGGCATCGCGCGCCCGCTGGAAGTCGCCGTGTTCGAGCGCGACGAAAGCAAGAAGCTGCTGGCCCTGCGCCGCTCCGAGCTCGTCGACGCCGACGCGGATCTCATCGCCGACAAGCTCGGCGACCTGCCGCTGGCCATCGAGCAGGCGGCCGCCTGGCTGGCCGAGACCGGCATGCCGGCGCGGGACTACCTGGACCTGTTCGACGAGAAGGTCACCGAAATCCTCGACACGTCCGCGCCGAACGACTACGAGGTGTCCGTCGCCGCGGCGTGGAACGTCTCCTTCGACGAGCTGAGCACCCGCAACCCGGCGGCACACCAGTTGCTCCAGGTCTGCGCCTTCTTCGCGCCCGAGCCGATCTCGCGCAGCCTGTTCACCGGCGTGCGCGAGGTTTCCATCGCCCCGGAGCTCGACGCCGCCCTGCGCGACCCGATGCGGCTCGGCCGCGCGATCCGCGACGTCAACCGGTACAGCCTCGCCAAGATCGACCACCGCAGCAACACCCTGTTGCTGCACCGCTTGGTGCAGCTCGTCCTGCGTGAGCGGATGGGCGAACAGCACCGGCTGGAGATGCGCCACGGGGCACACCTCCTGCTGGCGAAGCTGGACCCGAACGACCCCGCTTCGCCGCAGACGTGGCCGCGGTACCAGGAAATCCTGCCGCACATCTACGACGCCGAACTGACCGACTGCGACGATCCGTGGGCGCGTCAGCTGGTGATCAACCTGTTCACCTTCCTCTACCACTGGGGTGACCACCAAGGAGCGCTTTCCCTGGCCGAACGGGCGGTCAACGCCTGGGCGACCGATCGGGAACAGCGGGTCGAGCAGGGTGAGGCGCCCCGTGAAGACCCGCCGCTGCTGGAACTGGGCGCGTCCGAGCGGCTGGCCTTCTTCTACTGGGTCGTCGGCCGGTACAGCCAAGCCGCCGACGTCGCGAAGCAAACGCTGAACCGCTACACCGAGGCACTCGGCGAAGAGCGGGAAGAAACGCTGAACGCGCAGCTCACCTATGCGCTCATCCTGAAGGCGCGCGGCAGCTTCTCCGAGGCTCGGCGGCGCAACGAGGAGATCTACCTCAAGGCCCGCGGGCTGTTCGGCGGCGACGACCCGATCACGCTGGACGCCGCGCACGAGTTCGTCGTCGCTTTGCTGCTGACCGGCGAATACCCGAAAGCTCGCGAGCTCGCCGAGGAAACCTACAGCCGCCGTGTCGAAACCTTCGGCTTCGACAACGACAACACGATCGGCACGCAGGTACTGCTGGTGCTCGCGCGTCGCGAGCTCGGAGACTACCCGTGGGCGCGGATCGAAATGGAACGCATCGCGGAGCGGGCCGAGCAGCTGTACGGCGATGACAGCGTCGGCACCCTCCGGCGTCGTTACTACCAATCGGTCGCTTGCCGCAAGGACGGTGACCACGATGCGGCGCTCGAACTGTCGAAGGAAGCACTGCGCAGGTTCCGCATCCGCTATGGGAACAACCACCCCAACGCGATGGCCTGTGCACTGGGGCACTCCATCGACCTCCGGCACTCGCGGAGGTTCACCGAAGCCCGTGAGCTAGGCGAAAAGGTGTTCGAGCTCTACCGGGAGAACCTCGGCGAAAACCACCCGCACACGCTGTCGGCGGCGCTCGACCTCGGAGTCACCCTGCGGCTCGGCGGCGATCCGGCGAGTGCCCGGGTGATCGACGAGAAGGCACTGTCGGGGTTGCGCGAGAAGCTCGGCGAGGACCACCCGCACACGATCGTGTGCGCGATCGACGTGGCGAGCGATCTCTTCGCGCTGGACCGGATCGAGGAGGCCGCGGCCTTGGACGCGGACCTGCTGGTCAGGACCCGCCACGTGATGGGCGAAGACCACCCGACGACGCTGGCCGTGCAGCTCAACCGTTCGCTGGACCTGCGAAAACTGGGCGAGACCGCGGAAGCGGACGCGTTGTACCAGGACGTGTTGACGCGGTACCGCCTGGTCCTCGGCGAAAGCCACCCCGGCACGGAAGCGGCGACGCGCGGCGTCCGGGCCGACTGCGACATCGACCCGATGCCGCTTTAGCCGTAGGTCGGCCGACGACGCGCTGTTCGCGGACCGTTGCGCCCGAGGCCGGTGGTCGCCCGCCGCGGAAGCCCTTGCCGCGCGGCGGGCGATCTGCTTTCCGGGGCACGCTTCAGTGCGTGAACCGGCCCAGCCAGCCGGCGATCGCTTCGACGGACGGAGTGGCCCCCGGCTCGTCGCGCAGCAGCCGGTGCACCGCCCGGACCAGTTCCGGGCGGTGCAGCAACGCCCTCGCCGCCGGTCCGGTGCTCCATGCCGCGAGGGCTGTCCCCAAGCCCGCCAGTCCCCCGGGGTCGTCCGGGTTCACGGCGAGCAGGCGCCGGTAGCCGGCCGCCGCGGCCATCGGCCGTCCGGCCACGAGCTCCAGGTCCGGTTCGGTCGCGCCGGGGACCGAAGCGCCGTGCGCGGCGAACCGTGCCGCGCCGTCCGTGCCGAGGCGGAGCCGGATCAAGTCCGTGAGGGTGTCTTCCCAGTCGCCGTCCGGCACCGGCGTCGGCTCTCGCGGCTCCAAGCGGCCGATGAGGGAAAGCGGTCGCGAAAGTCCCTCTCGCCAAGCCGTCGCCAGCTCCGCCACCGAGTCCGAATCGGGGCGCAAGTGCCTGATCCGCCAAGCCGCGTAGTGGTTTTCGGTCGAGGCCCGGGCCAGCGCCTTCGCGTGGGCGGACACCGGTTCTTCCTGCCACGCGCCGATTTTCGCCGCGAGGCGGTCCAGGAACCGGTGGCCTGCCTCGGTGAGGCTCTCGTCGCCGTGCACCGCTTCGAGCGTTCGCCAGACCTGCCCGCGCCACAGCGCGAACTCGAACGCGGCCAGTTCGTTGGCCGGTTCCGCCGCGGCGAGGGCGCGCCAGAAGCTCGTCACGCCGAAGAAGGCGTAAATGCCGTGCAGGACGCCGGCGATCGGACGTGGATCGGTACGCCACGGCGCGTACAGCCGTTCGCGCGGGTCGTCCTCACTCAGCCGGACCAGGTGGAGCAACCCGCCCAGCCGGATGTGCTGGAACTCGTGGACCAGCGCGGCTGCCAGCGTGGCCGGATCGTCCCCGTAGGAAACGATCGCGCTGCCGAAGGCTTCTCCCGTAGACGCGCTCGGCAGCCGGAACGGGACGGCGGGTGCGGGCACGAGCGAGTACAAACCCGCCGGCAGGACCGCAGCGGTCTCGGGAAGGTGGTTGACGAGCAGGCCCCACGCCTGGTCGAGCACCGACCGCCACGCTTCGAGCTCGACCGGGCTCAACCGCGCGGGGAGGATCGGTTCGTACAGCTCGCGGTACGGATCCAGGTCGTCCAGCCGCACCGCCAGCCGGTGCTCGCCCGACCAGGAAACCACCTGGCGGATCCCGAGCCAGCCCGGCGCGTCCTCGGCCGGGCGGCCGGGCAGCCGGACGACCGAATGGCGGTTGTGGATCTCGACTTGACCGTGCGCGCCCCGGACCGTGGCGACGGAGAACGGCGCCTCGGCCCGCAGTAGTGCGGTTCCCAGCGTCGGCAGGGAAACTTTCCCGTGCCAGACCGGGAGTTCCGTCTCGAACGGGATCCCGGCGTGGACGGCGGCCGCGGCCGCGAGGCAGTGCAGGTGCCCGGCGTGCACCCAGAAGGGGCAGACACCGGTGACGTCTTGGCGATAGAGCCGGGTCGTGTACCCGGCCCACGTGCCCGTGTACGGGTGCGCCAGAATTTTCTCGAGGGCCCGCGGGGCCGCGTGTTCGACCCGGGCCAGCAATTCCCACGCCGTTTCCGGGGAGGGTAACGGGCGGTACAGATCCTCGGATTTGGTGACGACCTCGACGAGGCTGCGCATCAGCAGCAACCGGCGGCTCCGTTCGGCCGCCCGCAGTTTCCGCAGCGGTCCGGGGCCGCCCCCGCCCGCCGCCATCGCGTCGAAATCCGCCCACGGCAGCTGGTGGTGCCCGAGATTCTCGGTCCGACCCACGACTTCCTCGTCGGCCACGGTCAATCGACCCGCTTCGCGCCCTTGCTGCCACTCGCGGTCACCGGGATGTGCGAGACGCGTTCGACCGCATGGCGCAGTGCTCTGCGTATTTCGCCGCCGTCCAAGGTGCGCAACCTGGTGATCGACACGCCGCCGAGGTCGAGAAGTTCGGATTCGATTCCCGCATCCGCGCCGGAACGTGCTGCCTGCATCGCCCTTTTCTCCTCTCACCGGGAGAACGAGCCCCGTCGGCCCGCTTTCATTGTCCCGCATTCCGGGCGGTTGCGACAGGGACGGACGCAGTGCGCCGTTCAGGTGATGTGCGGCGGGCCGCAGCCGCCGCGGTGCCCGGCCTTTCCGAGCTGCCTGCCGGTGGTTCCGCCGCTGATCACAGCGCTGCTTGCCCGTTTTCCGCCACCGCATGTCCACGTTTTGCCCACTACGACTGCGGGATTCGGTGGGTAAAATCACGACTTCCGGGCTTGCGGGCGGGGAGGTGGTTCGTCACGTGTCGGCCGGAGAACGCACCCACGGTGCGGACCGCGAGCTGCACTTCCCGTCG
The DNA here is from genome assembly GCA_033793495.1 of Streptomyces sp. MN03-5084-2B. Classification (GTDB taxonomy): domain Bacteria; phylum Actinomycetota; class Actinomycetes; order Mycobacteriales; family Pseudonocardiaceae; genus Amycolatopsis. The sequence continues at coordinate 43,131 of JARAWT010000003.1, forward strand.
GTGGTCCGGGTGGCGGTCCGGGAGGCGATCGTCAACGTGCTCGCCGGGATGGGACTGGCGGGCGATCGGCCGAGCCGGCTGCTGCTGGTGGGTCTCATCAACGACAACCTCCGCTTCCCGTTGACGCTGTCCGATCACGCCACCGGACGGGACCAGCTGATCGACGTCGTGAACGCCTGCGCGAAGGCGGACGGGGGACTGCTCGCCCTCGACCACGCCGTCCGCATGCTGCGGCCGAACTGCGCGGAATCCGAGCTCCTGCACCGGCTCGTGCACGAACCGCGCATGCACGACCTGCTGCCGGACACCGAGTTGCCCTGGTTGCGTTCCGTGCTGACCGGGTTCACCCCACCGGCGCTGGGCGTGCTCGTCCGGCGGGCCGCCGGCTGGGCCGCGGGACCGGCCGGCGAACCGGGCGACGCGTGGGAGGCGTTCTGCCTGCTGACCGAGCTCAACACGCCCGCGCACGGGTTGCCGCCCGCCCTCGCCTTCGTCGAGTTCGTCGCCGCCCGGTGCGCGCGGGCGCTCGGCGACGAGTTGCGGGAGTGGAACACCAAGCAGGCCCGGCGGGTCCAGGGCGAGGCCCGGTTGCGCGAACTGCGCGCCGAAGAGGAGCCCCGCGGGGGCGACGGGTTGCGCCTGCACCTGGTGATCATGGTCGAGCTGGACGGCATCGATCCCGAACGGCACGTGGTTTCCCATTGGCGGCAGGAAGATCCGCACGAATGGCCGCCGGCCCGGGGCGGGATGACCACCATCCGCGGCACGGACCTCGAACACCACGTCGACCGGTTGATCGTCGACGCCGAACGCGCGTGGTCGGAATACCCGGAGGAGGTTGCGCTGGAGTTCGTCCTGCCGCGGGAACTGGTGAACCTGCCGGTGCACCGGTGGTGCAAGGAACACGAAACCGGGGACCCCCGGCCGTTGTTCCTCGACTACCCGATCGTCATCCGTTCGCTGGAGCGGATGTTCTCGCGGCAGTGGCACCGGGCGTGGCGGATCCGGTGGGCGGCGATGCTCGGCAACCCGTCCGCCGAACGGGTGTACTACTGCGCTCCGCGGGAAGGCGCCGAGCACCACCGGCTCGATGCTGTTCTCAGTGACGGGCGCTGGGTGGTGATGGTGCTGGCCGGGCCGCCGCCGGCGCGGCCGCGGCCGGGCGGGGACGAGCTGGCGATCGGGCTGCGGACGGGGATCCCGGTGCTGCTGTGGCACCCCGACGCGCCCGCCGACCTGCTCCGCGGAGCCGTCGCCTGGCTCGTCGGCGGCGGTGCCGGGCTCGGCGACCTGCCGGCCCGGACGCGAGACTCCCGGCTCACGGCGTTCTCGAAAGATTCGCTTTCCGCCGATTTCCAGGCCGCACGCGATTTGGTGATCCTGTGGGACGACCCGAGCAGACTGATCTTTCTGGACGAAGGCCCTTACCTGCCGAACGCGACACGGGAGATTTCGGATGAACGGGGAAAAGCGTCCTGAGTGGCCGAGCTGGTGGATCTACCGCGGAACCGGCCGGCCGCTTCGCGACGCTTCGCTGGCCGACCTGCTCCCGCCCGCTCCGCCCTGGCGGGCGTTCACCGGCGGCCCGTTGCCGGACGAAGACGTCGTGACGCCGGATGAGGGGGAAGCAGCCAGGCGGCTGGGTTCCGAGCACCGGCTGACCGCCCGGCACGTCGACCCGCACGAGATCGACATGGTCAACGCGGCCCTGTACCTGCGCCGTCCCCTCCTGGTCACCGGCCGGCCGGGCAGCGGGAAGTCGAGCCTCGCCTACCGGGTCGCGCGCGAGCTGGGACTGGGCCGGGTGCTCCGGTGGCCGATCACCTCCCACACCACGCTCAAGAGCGGGCTGTACCACTACGACGCGATCGGCCGGGCGCAAGCGGCCGGTGCCCGGTCGGCCGTGGTTCCGGACGGCGAACTGGAACCACCGATCGGGGACTACCTCCGGCTCGGCGAACTCGGCACGGTCTTCCTGCCCCGGCGGCTGCCCCGGGTGCTGCTGATCGACGAACTCGACAAGAGCGAAGCCGATCTGCCGAACGACCTGCTCAGCCTGTTCGAAGACGGCGAGTTCGCGATCCCGGAGCTGGTGCGGATGCGCAGCCGGACCCGGGAGGTCGAGGTCTTCACCGCGGACGCCGACGCGACGGCGACGGTGGTGGACGGGCGGGTCCGGTGTGCGGCGTTCCCGTTCGTGGTGATCACCAGCAACGGCGACCGCGACTTCCCGCCCGCGTTCCTGCGGCGGTGCCTGCGCCTGGAGATCCAGGAGCCGAACATCGAACAGCTGGCGGCCATGGTGGCGGCGCACGCGCTCGATCCGGCAGACACGCACCGGTCGCGGATCATCGAGGAGTTCGTCAGCCGGAGCGAGGCCTACGGCGGTCTGCCGGTCGACAAGCTCCTCGAAGCGGTCTACCTGGCGACGTCGGGTGCCTACCACGAGGAAGGCGACTCGTGGCCGCGGCTGGTGGACGCGCTGTGGCGTCAGCTGAACTCAGTGGTGCCGTGACATGACCGAAGAGCTGTCCGGCAACGCGCCCCTGTCGTGGCGGGAGGTCGCCGACGCGGTCTGGCTGACGGCGGTGCTGGGACGTCTGCCGGAGCGACCGGCCGGGGAACCGGAAGCCCGCGCGCGCCCGCCGGCGCCGGATCGGCCACCCGGGTTCCCGCCTCCGGTGCCGGAGCCGAAGGCCTCGGCGGATCGGCCGCGGCCGGAACCCGGAAACCCCGAACCCGGGCCGCCCACCGCGCGGTCCGAGCCGGTCGGCGAGCGGCAGCGCCGTCCGCTGACCGAAGGTTTCGTGCGCGGCGCCCGGCAAAGCGCCGGCAACGGCGAGCCGGTCAACGGCCGGGGCCGGAAGCCCCCGACGATGCCGGGCGGGCCGGACATCCTGCGCGCCCTGCGGCCGTTGAAACAGCTGCGTCCGTCGTCGAGCGAAGACGATCTCGAGCTGGACGAGGAGCTGACCGCCGAACAGGCCGCGCAAACCGGCCTGTGGCTTCCGTGGCTGCGGCCCACACCGACGACCCGCGTCCTGGACCTGACGGTGGTCGTCGACGCCGGGGCGTCGATGACGTTGTGGCAGCACGAAGTCACGGCCTTCCTGAAACTCGTGCAGCAGCTCGGGGCGTTCCGCACGGTCCGCATCCGTTACCTGGAAACGGAAGTCCGCGCGACGGACGGCTCACTCGCCCCGGTGCTGCGCGGCGGGACGCCGGACGCGCCCCAGCACAGCGTGGCCGAGCTCCTGGACTGGTACGGCGGACGGCTGATGCTCGTGCTGACCGACGGCGTCGCCGAGGCGTGGCGGCAGGACCTCGTTTCGCCGTTGCTCGCCCAGTGGAGCCGCCGGATGCCGGTCGCGCTGGTCCACCTGCTGCCCCAGCACATGTGGCGGAAGAGCGGGATCGCCCTGCACCGGGCCCGGTTGACGTCACCCGGTCCCTTCCGGCCCAACAATCGCTACGGGTTCGACCTGCCGGATGCCTGGATGACCATGGCGGAACCCGAAAAGGCGATCGCCGGTGCGGTGCCCGTCCCGGTGCTCGAACTGGACGGCCGGTGGTTCAGCTGGTGGGTGGGGCTGATCGCGCGTTCGGTCGGAAAGGCGGTGCCGGCCACCGTGCTGCTCGCCCGCGACCAGCCGATGCCCGAAAGCGAGGACGACGAAGAGCCTGCCTCGTCGCTGACGGCCGAGGAACGGGCCCGGCGCTTCCTCGGTGCCGCGACGCCGCCGGCGTTCCGCTTGGCGACGTTGCTCGCCGCGGTGCCGGTCAACCTGCCTATCGCGCGGTTCGTCCGCGCGGAATTCGTTCCCGAGGCCGACAGTTCGCACGTCGCCGAGGTGCTCACCAGCGGGCTCCTCGGCTTGCCCGCCGGCGGCCGGCCGGCCGGGGAGGACACCGTCTTCGCCTTCCCGATCCCGGTCCGCGAGGCCTTGCTCGCGGCCGCGCGGCGGGCGGAGACGGTGCAGGTGGTCGTGGCGACCGGCCGGCGGTTCGGGGACCGGCACTCGGTGCTGCTCCGGATCACCGACGCACTGGCCGATCCCGAACGGGTGGCCCTCCCGGACGAGCCTGCGGACGTCTCGCTCGAACGAGTCGTCATGCGGGCGCTTTCGGGTCCGTACGCGTGGCGCGCCGAGCGGCTGCAGGAGCGGGAACGGGAACTGGCCGCCGCGGAGGTGGAGGCCGAGTCCGCGGCGGCCGCGGTCCACCAGGAGCTGCTCCCTCCGGTGACGGTGGCGTCCGAGACCCCGGACGAGGCGCTGGTGGCGAACGTCCGGAACGAAGCGGCCACCTCCCGGCGCCGGATCCGGCAGATCACCACCGACGCCCCGATGGTCTGGGGCGCGGTCCCGGCGCGCAACCCGGAGTTCGTCGGCCGTCGCGAGCTGCTCGACCGGCTCGGTACCGCACTGCGGTCGACGCCCTGCGCGGTGCTGCACGGAGCGGGTGGTCTCGGCAAGACCCAGCTCGCGGTCGAGTACATCTACCGGCAGCTGCGCGACCACGACCTCGTGTGGTGGGTGAGCGCACCCCAGGAGTCCCAGGTCCGGGCGTCCTTGACCGAACTGGCCAGGCAGCTGCGGCTGCCTGGCGCGGAAGAGACGCTGACGGCCGTGCCTGCCGTGCTGGCCGCGCTCCGTGCGGGCGAGCCGTTCCGCCGCTGGCTGCTCGTGTTCGACGCGGCCGACCAGCCCGAGCTCCTGCGCCCGTTCCTGCCGCTCGACGGGCCGGGCCGGATCGTGATCACCGCGCTGGACGCGCCCCCCGGCTCGTTCCCCGCGGAGTCCATTCCGGTCGACCGGTTCGCCCGTGCGGAGAGCGTCGAACTCCTGCGTCACCGGGATCCCGAGGTCGCCCCCGTCGCCGCCGACGCGCTGGCGGAGAAACTGGGGGACCTGCCGATCGCACTGGCCCTGGCCGCGGCCTGGCGAGCGGAGACCGGCATCCCGGTGGCCGAGTACACCCGGCTGCTGGACGAGAAGGTGGCCGAGATCCTCGCGGCCGCCCCGCTGCAATCCGGGTACGAGATCGCCATGACGGCGGCGTGGAACGTTTCCTTCGACGGGCTGGCCCTGCGCAACCCGGCCGCGCACCAGCTGCTCCAGGTGTGCGCCTTCTTCGCCGCCGAACCGATTTCCCGCAGCCTGTTCACCGGGGTCCGGGGGGTGTCGATCGCCCCGGAACTGGACACCGCGCTTCGCGACCCCGTCCTGCTGGACCACGCACTCCGGGAACTCAACCGGTACCGGCTGGGAAAGCTGGACCACCGCAGCGGAACTCTGCTCCTGCACCGGCTCGCGCAGCTGGTGCTGCGCGCCCGGATGAGCGACCGGACGCGCACGGAAATGCGTCACGGTGCGCACATCCTGCTCGCCAACCTCGATCCGAACGATCCCGAGACGGCTTGGCAATGGCCGCAGTACCAGATCGTGCTTACCCACGTCCGGCACGCCGAGCTCATCGGCTGCGACGACCCGTGGGTCCGCCGGCTGCTGCTCAACCTGATGAAGTTCCTGTACGTCACCGGCGACCACACGGGTGCTGCCGCACTGGCCCGGGAAGTCGTTGCGGCGTGGACTGATCGTTACGGTGCCGAGGACGCCCAGACGCTGTCCGCGTCGGTCCAGCTCGGGTGGGTGCTCTGGGTGCTCGGCCAGTACGAGGAGTCCGCGGCGATCAGCAGGCAGACCTTGTGGCTGTACCAGCGGACGGTGGGCCCGGACTCCGAACTGGCCTTGCGAGCCGAGGTCCAGGTGGCGGTCGGGTTGAAAGCCAGCGGTGACTTCTACGCCGCCCGCGAGCTCAACCGGCGGACCTACGAGAAGGTCCGGTCCCTCTTCGGCGAAGACGATCCGACCGCGCTGCGCGCCGCGCACGACCTGGTCGTTTCGCTGCTGCTGGCGGGGGACTACCAGTCGGCTCGCTGGCTCAGCGAGGACACCTACGAACGCCGGTCGGAAGTTCTCGGTTACGACAACTGGGAAACCATCATGACCCTGAACATCATGATCATCTGCCGCCGGGAGCTCGGGGACTATTCGTGGGCGCGCATCGAGCAGCAGCGGGTCGTCGAGCGGGTGCGGGGGTTGTTCGGCCTGGAAACCGACGGTGTCATCCGCCGCGACTACCACCTCGCGGTGGCACAGCGCAAAGACGGCTACCACGAGGCCGCGCTCGAACTGTCGGGCAGTGCGCTGAAGCGGTTCCGGCTCAAATACGGGTCGGGCCACCCCAGTGCGATGGCCTGCGTGCTCGCCCACTCGATCGACCAGCGCAACGCCGGCGATCTGCCGGCTTCACTGGAGCTGGGTGAGCAGGCGCTGTCGCTCTACCGGACCGGGCTGGGTGATCGGCATCCCCACACGCTGGCCGCCGAAGCCAACATCGGGGTGACCCTGCGGATGCTCGGTGATCCGGCGAGCGCGCTGCACCGGGACGAGCGCGCGCTGGCCGGGCTGCGTGACCGGCTGGGTCCGGTTCACCCCCACGTACTCGCCTGCTCGATCAACACGGCGAACGACTGGTTCGCCCTCGACGACGTGCAGCGCTCCCTCCGGATGAACACCGAGACACTGGCGCGGCTGCGCCGTGCGCTGTCCGAAAGCCATCCGATCACACTCGCGGCCCGGCTCAACCGGGCGCTGGACCTCGACCGGCTCGGCCGCGTCCGGGAAGCGGTCAGCCAGCACCAGGACGTACTGGCCGTGGCCGACCGGGTTTTCCGGCGCGGTCACCCCGCCGTCGCGGCCGCGGAAAACGGGCAGCGGGCGGAGTGCGATATCGATCCGATGCCGTTGTGACGAAGTCAGCCCAGTGCTTCGCCGATCCAGCCGGCCAGTTCGCCGACCGCCGGTGCGGCGCTCGTGCGGCGCAGCTCCCGGTGCACGGCACGCACCACTTCCGGGACGCCGAGCAGGGCGCGCGCCGCGTGCCCCGAGGGCAGGGCGAGGCCCAGGCCGATCAGCGCTTCGGCCTGCTCCGGGTCTTCCGCGAGCGTGGCCTGATAAGCCGAGCGGGCTTCGTCGGGCCGCCCGGCGAGCAACCGGTGATCGCCGTCCAGCGCTCCCCGCACCTGCGACCACACTTGCGACAACGCGGCGTCACCGTCATCGGCGAAGCGAACGCGGATCAGGTCTGCGCGAGCGTTCGTCCACTCGCCGTCGGACACCGTGTCGAGCCGGGTTGCCGGGCGCACCGGCGGGCAGGGATCGTGCTGTTGCCAGGCCCGGACGAGAGCCGAGACGGTTTCCGGTTCGGGGCGGAGGTGGCGCAGCCGCCAGCCGGCGTGGTGGTCCGCGGCCAGGACTTCCGCCCAGTGCCTTGCTTCGGGGGTGCTCGGTTCGGCTTGCCACGGCTCGAAGACGGCGGCGAGGCCGGCGAGGAATCGGCGTCCTGCTTCGGTCAGCGCGGCATCGTCCCGGATCGCCTCCAGCGTCCGCCAGGTCACGGTTCGCCAGTGGGCGAACTCGAAAGCAGCCAGCCGATCGCCGGGACGTGCTCGCGTGAGCGCCCGCCAGAACGCGGTGACACCGAAGAACGCGTAGACCCCGTGCACCAGGCCACCGAGTGGCCGCGGGTCTTCCCGCCACGGGGCGTAGAGCCGCTCGGTGCGGTCGTCGTCGTGCAGCCGCACGAGCTGCAGCAGGCCACCCAGCCGGATGTGCTGGAACTCGTGCACGAGGGCGGCGGCGAGTGTGGCCGGACCGCCGGTCCCGGGCTCGGCGATCACCGCGCTCCCGAAGGCTTCCCCGGTCGATGCGCTGGGGAGCCGGAACGGGACGGCTGGTTCGGGCACGATCGACGTCAGGCCCGTGGGCAGGATCGCCGCGTACTCGGGCAGGTGCTCGACGATCAGGTGCCAGGCGTCGCCGAGCTGGTTCTGCCAGTGCGCCCGGCCGGCGTCGGCCAGCCGGCCGGGTGGGATCGGGTGGTGGAGGCCGCGGTGGGGATCCAGATCCTCGAGCCGGAGGGCCAGGATCCGGCCGTCGGCTTCGAAGCGGAATTCCCGCAGCGGGCTCCAAGCCGCCGAGCCGGGCGTGACCTGTGAGCGGTCGCCGGTGATCGTGAACGAACCGGCCGCGCCCCGCACTTCGGCCGTCGCGAAGCCGCCGCCTTCGGCCAGCCGTCCAGCTCCCAGTGTCGGCAGCACGACGATGTCGTCCCAGACGGGTACGCGGAGGGAAAACTCCAGGTTCGCATGGATGGCCGCGGCGGCGGCGAGGGTGTGGAAGTAGCCGTAATGGACCCACAGCGGGCACTCGCCGGTCAGTCCCTGGTCGAGCAGGCGGGTCGTGTACCCCGCCCAGCTCCCGGTATAGGGATGCGCGAGGACTCGCTCCAGGGCAGCCGGATCGGCCTCCTGGGCTCGCACCAGCAGCTCCCAGGCTCGTTCGGCCGGAGCGAGCGGGCCGGTCAGCCGGTCGTCGGCTGCGGCTGCCTCGATGAGTCCGAGCAGCAGGAGCAGCCGGCGGCTGCGATCCGCGCTGCGTAACACCTCCACCGCAGCGACGCCACCACCTCCGACGGCCAGCTGGTCGAACGTGTCCCAGCTGATCGAGTGCAGATCGGACTCGGACGCCAGGTGGTCCATGGTGCGCACGGAACGGCCCTTCGAAGTGGATTCAGTCGACCCGTTTGGCGCCGCCGCTGCTCCCGCTGGCGGTGACCGGGATGTGCGCGACACGAGTCACGGCGTGGCGAATCGAGCGGCTGAGCGCCGGGGTGTCGAGTTTCCGCAGTTCGGACAGGGAGACGGCGCTGAGATCGAGGAGTTCGGACCTGATCCCCAGCCGCTCGCCGAAAGCCGGCGATCGCATAACGGTGCTTCACTTCTCCTTGCCGAAACCAGCGCGTCATTGGAAAGCGCGAAAACTACCAGCCGAAGGGAGTAATGCTCGATCGGGCGGGGTACCTAGCACCCTTTCAGGCTACTAAATGCCCGCGAAATGACTAAGCTGAGCTAGCATTCGGGTGAGGATTAACCTCATTTGGACTAAAGTGACCCGGTCGTGTAGCAATACTCAGCGTGGTGTGAGTCAGTGCTGTTAGCGCCGCCCCGAAGTGTGGCCTCGACGCCACCCGGCGCGTTCGGGCCAGGTCGTTGGCGATGGTCAACGCCGCATGCACCGTGATCTTCGCTTCCCGCATCGGCAACTCCGGCCGCACCGCCGACAGTAGCGTCACCCACTGGGCCACGTAGTCCCGCTGTACCCGCAGCAGGTCGGCCTTGTCCCGGTCCGGCATCGTCACCCGGTCCGCCGAGAACGACACCAGCAGTTCCGGCGTGTGCAAGATCGTGTCGACGTACGATGCCGCCAGGCGGCGGAGAGCTGTGCGCTCGTCCGGTGCCTGGAGGGCCCTCTCGGCCGCCAAGGCCAACCTGTCCGCCGCCCGGTGGCCGATGGCCACCATCAAGGCCGCCTTGCTGGGGAAATGGCGGTAGACGCTGGGCCCGGCTATGCCCGCCGCCGCTCCGATGTCCTCCATGCTCACGTCGTGGAAGCCTCGCTGGGCGAACAGCGCCGTTGCCTCCGCCAGGACCTGCTCTCGGCGGGAGGGGGTGCCGAGCCGCAAGGCGGGCACCTCGGGGGTGGGAGCAGGTGCTGGCAGTGTGGTGTTGAGCACATCGAGGGCCAGGTCGACCAGTAACTGAGCGAAGCGGCGGCGGGCCACCGACGTGTGGTGGACCGACACACTGCCGAACACCGACAGCGCCGCCCAGCACAGCAGCTCCGCGTCCTCGGCCGGCAACTCCGGGCGCCGCGCCAACAGGGCCTTCGACCACGCCGCCAGCGCCAGCGTCGACCGGCGGGCTATCTCGCGCTGGTCCTCCTTGGGCAGATGCCTGCCCTCCCAGCGCCACAGTGCCGCGATCTCGCGGCGTTCGACCGCCTGCGTCGCGAGCCGGCCCAGGAGAACCTCCAGCTGGTCAGCGAGGGGAACCGAGTCCGACAGCGCCTCCGCCGTCGCCGCCTCCAGGTCCTCGAAGCCGCTCAGGACCACGTACGCCAGGATCGCCTGCTTGTCGGCGAAATGGCGGTACAACGCCGGGCCGGTTACGCCCGCCGCGTCCGCTATGTCCTTGATCGACACTCCGGGGAAGCCGCGCGCGCGGAACAGCTCCGCCGCCACCGCGGCCAGCTGGGCCTTGCGGTCGCGGGGGCGCGCACTACGCACAGAGTCGGTCATGGTGAGTGAACGATAGCTGCTGACGGCACACCTGCAACCCATTGACACCATGGGGTTATCCGGCGATATGTTAATGGCCATTAGCCCTACTGGCCGGTATCATCGGCTGTAACACGCCAGGCACGACGTCGTCCGACACGCTCGCGAGGAGTAGTCAGTGAGTAGCGAGGCCTACATCTACGAGGCGATCCGCACGCCTCGCGGCAAGAACAAGGGCGGTGCCCTGCACGGCACCAAGCCGGTCGACCTGGTGGTCGGCCTGATCAACGAACTGAAGGTCCGCCACCCGAACCTCGACCCCGCCGTGATCGACGACATCGTGCTCGGCGTCGTCTCGCCGGTCGGGGAGCAGGGCGCCGTGATCGCGCGCACCGCCGCGCTGAACGCGGGCCTGCCCGAGACCGTCGCCGGCGTGCAGCTCAACCGCTTCTGCGCCTCCGGCCTCGAGGCCACCAACACCGCCGCGCAGAAGGTGCGCTCCGGCTGGGACAACCTGGTCATCGCCGGCGGCGTCGAGTCGATGTCTCGCGTGCCGATGGGCTCCGACGGCGGCGCGCTGTTCATGGACCCCGCCACCGCCTACGACAACTACATCGTCCCGCAGGGCACCGGCGCCGACCTGATCGCGACCATCGAGGGCTTCTCCCGCGAGGACGTCGACCGCTGGGCCGTCCGCTCGCAGGACCGCGCCGAGGCCGCCTGGTCCGGCGGCTACTTCGCCAAGTCCGTCGTCCCGGTCAAGGACATCAACGGCGTCACGGTCCTGGACCACGACGAGCACCGCCGCCCCGGCTCCACCGTCGAGAGCCTCGGCAAGCTCAAGCCGGCCTTCGCGGGCATCGGCGAGCTGGGCGGCTTCGACGCCGTCGCGCTGCAGAAGTACCACTCGGTCGAGCGCATCAACCACGTCCACACCGGCGGGAACTCCTCCGGCATCGTCGACGGCGCCGCGCTGGTCCTGATCGGCTCCGAGCAGGTCGGCAAGACCTTCGGGCTGACCCCGCGCGCCCGGATCGTGGCGACCGCGTCGATCGGCTCCGAGCCGACGATCATGCTCACCGGGCCGACCCCGGCCACCGAAAAGGTGCTGAAGACCGCGGGTCTCAAGCCCGAGGACATCGACCTGTGGGAGCTCAACGAGGCCTTCGCGTCCGTCGTGCTCAAGTGGATCAAGGACCTGCACCTCGACGAGGAGAAGGTCAACGTCAACGGCGGCGCGATCGCCATGGGCCACCCGCTCGGCGCCACCGGCGCGATGCTGGTCGGCACCGTGGTCGACGAGCTCGAACGCCGCCAGGCGCGCCGCGCCCTGGTGACCCTGTGCATCGGCGGCGGCATGGGCGTCGCGACCATCATCGAGCGGGTGTGAGGACCGAAATGGCTGAAAGCAAGACCATCCGCTGGGACCAGGACGAAGACGGCATCGTCACGCTGACCCTGGACGACCCGAACCAGTCGGCGAACACGATGAACGCCGACTTCCGCGAGTCGCTCGGTGTCACGGTCGACCGCCTGGAGGCGGAGAAGGACTCCATCACCGGCGTCGTCATCACCTCCGCCAAGAAGACGTTCTTCGCCGGCGGCGACCTGAACGACCTCATCCAGGCCAAGCCCGAGCACGCGGTCGAGCTGACCGAGGGCAGCACCCTGATGAAGGGGCAGATGCGCCGCATCGAGCAGCTCGGCAAGCCGGTCGTCGCGGCGATCAACGGCGCCGCGCTCGGCGGTGGCCTGGAGATCGCGCTGGCGACGCACCACCGCATCGCCGCCGACGTCAAGGGCAGCCAGATCGGCCTGCCCGAGGTGACGCTCGGCCTGCTGCCCGGCGGCGGTGGCGTGGTCCGCACCGTCCGGCTGCTCGGCATCCAGAGCGCGCTGCTGAACGTCCTGCTGCAGGGCCAGCGCCACCGCCCGGCCAAGGCCCTCGAACTCGGCCTGGTGCACGAGCTCGTCGGCACGGTCGAGGAGCTCGTCCCCGCGGCGAAGGCGTGGATCAAGGCGAACCCCGAGGGCGGCGTGCAGCCGTGGGACGTCAAGGGCTACAAGATCCCCGGCGGCACCCCGTCGAACCCGAGCTTCGCGGCCAACCTGCCGGCGTTCCCGGCGAACCTGCGCAAGCAGATCAAGGGCGCGAACATGCCGGCGCCGCGGGCGATCCTGGCCGCCGCGATCGAGGGCGCGCAGGTCGACTTCGACACCGCCATCCAGATCGAGACGCGCTACTTCATCCACCTCGCCACCGGCCAGGTCTCGAAGAACATGACGAAGGCGTTCTTCTTCGACCTGCAGACGATCAACTCGGGCGGCTCGCGGCCCGACGGCTTCGAGAAGTACACGGCCAAGAAGGTCGGCGTGCTGGGTGCCGGGATGATGGGTGCCGCGATCGCGTACGTGTCGGCGAAGGCCGGCATCGACGTCGTCCTCAAGGACGTCTCGCAGGAGGCGGCCGAGAAGGGCAAGGGCTACGCGGAGAAGCTCGAGCAGAAGGCCCTCTCGCGCGGCAAGACCACGCAGGAGAAGTCGGACGCGCTGCTGGCGAAGATCAAGCCGACCGGTGACCCGGCCGACTTCGCGGGCGTCGACTTCGTCATCGAGGCCGTCTTCGAGAGCGTCGAGCTGAAGCACAAGGTGTTCGGCGAGATCGAGAGCGTCGTCAACGCCGACGCGGTGCTGGGCTCGAACACCTCGACGCTGCCGATCACCACCCTCGCCGAGGGCGTGCAGCGCACCGAGGACTTCATCGGGATCCACTTCTTCTCGCCGGTGGACAAGATGCCGCTGGTCGAGATCATCTGCGGCGAGAAGACGTCGCCGGCGACGCTGGCGAAGGTCTTCGACTACACGCTGCAGATCAAGAAGACCCCGATCGTCGTCAACGACAGCCGCGGGTTCTTCACCTCGCGCGTGATCGGCACGTTCATCAACGAGGCCGTCGCCGCGCTGGGCGAGGGCGTCGAGCCGGCGTCGATCGAGCAGGCCGGTGCGCAGGCGGGCTACCCGGCGCCGCCGCTGCAGTTGATGGACGAGCTGACGCTGACCCTGCCGCGCAAGATCCGCAAGGAGACGCGCGAGGCGGTCGAGGCCGCGGGCGGCACGTGGAAGGCGCACGCGTCGGAGACCGTGATCGACCGGATGGTCGAGGAGTTCGACCACAAGGGCCGCTCGACGGGCGCGGGCTTCTACGAGTACGGCGAGGACGGCAAGCGGACCGGGCTCTGGCCGGGGCTGCGCGACGCGTTCAAGTCCGGCTCGGCGGAGGTGCCGTTCGAGGACCTCAAGGAGCGGATGCTGTTCGCCGAGGCGCTCGAAACGGTGAAGTGCTTCGACGAAGGCGTGCTGACGTCGGTGGCCGACGCCAACATCGGCTCGATCTTCGGCATCGGCTTCCCGGCGTGGACCGGCGGTGTCATCCAGTACATCAACCAGTACGAGGGCGGCCTGCAGGGCTTCGTCGACCGGTCCCGGGAGCTCGCGGCCCGGTACGGCGACCACTTCGAGCCGCCGGCCTCGCTGGTGGAGAAGGCCGCCAAGGGCGAGATCTACGAATAACGGCTGACGTCGAAGGCCGCCACCGGACTCCGGTGGCGGCCTTCGACGTGTCACGGCTCCAAGGCGAAGTGCGGCAGCCGGCGGTCCAGCCACCGCGGCAGCCACCAGGCCCGCGCCCCCAGCAGGCGCATGATCGCCGGGACGACCAGGCACCGGATCACCAGCGCGTCCAGCAGGACCGCGACCGCCAGGCCGAGACCGAACTGGGCCAGCATCCGGGACGGATCCAGCAGGAACGCGCCGAACACCAGCACCATGATCGCGCCCGCCGCGGTGATCACCGCTCCCGTCGAGGCGAGGCCCTCGCGGACCGCCAGCTGTGCGTCGCCCGTGCGGCGCCACTCCTCGTGCATGCGGGACACCAGGAACACCTCGTAGTCCATCGACAACCCGAAGACGATCGCGAAGATCATCACCGGCACGAACGCCTCGATCGGGCCCGGCTGCGCGCCGAACCAGCCGTCGCCGAACACCAGCGTCATCGCGCCGAGGGAGGCGCCGATGCTCAGCAGGTTCAGCAGTGCCGCCTTGAGCGGGATCAGGATCGACCGGAACACCACCATCAGCAGCAACGCCGACAGCCCGACCACGACCAGCACGAACAGCGGCAGCCGATCCGCGACGGCGCCCGCGAAGTCCGTCGCGGCCGCGACCGAGCCGCCGACGAGGTAGTGCCCCGGCAGCGTCGGGAGGACGTCGGTGCGCAGCCGCGTCACCAGTTCGGCGGTCGCCTCCTCCTGCGGTGACGTCGTGGGGAACGCGAGCACCGTGCGGCCCATCGGCGGCAGGACCTGGGCGATGCCCGGCGTGGTGTCGAGTTTCCGCTGCAGCGCAACAGGGTCGCCGTCTTCGGTGACGATCGCGAGCGGCCCGGTGAAGCCCGGGCCGAAGCCCTCGGCCAGCAGGTCGTAGGCCTTCCGCGTGGTGGAGCCGGCCGGGTCGGTGCTCGCGTCGGCGAACCCGAGGCGCATCCCGGCGGCCGGAATGGACAGTCCGATGAGGACGGTCAGCCCGATGGCCAGCGGAGCCAGCGGACGCCGCTGGACGCCGTCGGCGAGCCGGCGCCACGCCTTGCCGTGGTCGCGTCGAGCGGCGTGCCGGCGGATGCCGCGTTCGAGCCGGGTGCCGAACAGCGACAGCAGCGCGGGCAGCAGCGTGACGGACGCGACCATCGTCATCAGGACGGTGAGCGCGACGGACAGCGCGACCCCGCGCAGCCCGCCGAGGCCGAGCGCGAGGAGCCCGAGCAGCGCGATGATCACGGTCGTCCCGGCGAACAGCACCGAGCGGCCGGCCGTGTCGAGTGCCCGCCGGGCCGCCGCTTCGCGGTCGTGACCGGCGAGGATCTCGGTGCGGTAGCGGGAAAAGATCAGCAGCGCGTAGTCGACGCCGACGCCGAACCCGACCAGCATCATCAGCGGCGAGGTGTAGCTGGCGATGTCGACGAAGTGCGAGACGACCGTGATCACGCCCAGCGTGCTGCCGACGGCGAACACCGCGGTGAGCACCGGCAGCCCGGCCGCGAGCAGCGAGCGGAACAGGAAGACGAGGATGACCAGCGCGGCGAGCAGGCCGACGCCTTCCGCGGGACCGCCGCCTTCGGAGATCCGCTTGATCGGATCGCCCGCGAGCGCGACCTCCACCGGCCCGGCCCGCTTCGCGGTGTCGGCGAACTTCACGATGTCGTCGTAGGAGAGGTCGGTCGAGGCCGCGTCGAAGGTGACGGTGGCGTAGCCGATCCGTCCGTTGGACGAGAGCGGCTCGGTCACCGACCGCACGTGCGGCAGGGACCGGACTTCGGTCAGCATGGCGTCGATCGGCGCGCGGTTCGCGGCGAGCCCGCCGTCGGACTTGAGCACGATCTGCGCGCTCGCGCCGGACTGCGCGGTGTTGTGCAGCAGGTCGACGACCTGCTGGGATTCGGTGCCGGGCAACGAGTTGTCGTCGTGGAACGCGCTGCCGGCGAGCTGCGAGGTGAACGTGACGCCGAGGAGGACCAGGCCCCAGAGTGCGACGGCGAGCCACCGGTGGCGCTGCGCCCAGCCGGCCAGCCGTGCCAGGCTGCCGCCGGTGGTACGAGTGATGGTGTCCATGGTGGACAAGGATTCGCGAGAAGCGCCCTACCGCGCGTCGCGCAGCGGAGGACACTTCAGCTGCTCCCGGCGGTGTCCCTTAAGGCCGTTCCCGTACACCCGGGGGAGTACGGCTCAGGGCGCCAGCCACCGCGGCGTCACCGCGCCGGACTCGTAGGCGAGGACGACCAGCTGAGCCCGGTCGTGCGTGCCGGTCTTGGTCATGATGCGGCTGACGTGCGTCTTCGCCGTCGCCGGGCTGAGGGTGAGCTCGCGCGCGATGTCGTCGTTCGACAGCCCGGCCGCGACCAGGGACAGCACTTCGCGCTCGCGGTCGGTGAGCCGGTCGAGCGCCGGGGACGGCGCCGGGCGGGTGCCGCGCGCGGCGAACTCCGCGATCAGCCGCCGGGTGATCGACGGCGCCAGCAGCGCGTCGCCGCGGGCGACCACGCGCACGGCGTGGATCAGCTCCTCGGGCTCGGTGTCCTTGACCAGGAACCCGCTCGCGCCCGCCCGCAGCGCGCCGTAGACGTCCTCGTCGAGGTCGAACGTCGTGAGGATGACGACCCTGGTGTGCACGCCCGGGTCTTCGAGCAGGTGCCGGGTGGCGGCGAGGCCGTCGAGCACCGGCATCCGGATGTCCATCAGCACGACGTCGGGGTGGTGGTCGTGCGCGGCCTGCAGCGCCTCGCGCCCGTCCGCGGCCTCGGCCACCACGGAGATGTCGTCCTCGCCGTCCAAAATGGACCGGAAGCCGGCGCGGACGAGCCGCTGGTCGTCGACGAGCAGGACCCGGATCATCGGCCCATCATCGCACCGGCAGCCGGGCGTGCACGCGGTAACCGCCGTCTTCGCGTGGCGCCGCGGTCAGCTCGCCGCCGAGCGCCCGGGCGCGTTCGGCCATCCCGCGGATGCCGTTGCCAGCCGGGGCCGCGCCGCCGTGTCCGTCGTCGTCGACGGCCACGGTCAGCTCGTCGGCGCCGTAGCCGAGCCGGACGACGACGGTCTTCGCGCCGGCGTGCTTGGCGACGTTCGTCAGCGCCTCCTGGACCACCCGGAACGCGGCGTGCTCGACGTCCGGCGGCAGGTCACGGGCGACGCCGTCGATCTCGGTGCGCACGGTCAGCCCGGACGCGCCGACCGACTCGGCCAGCTCGGCGACCCGCTGCAGGCTCGGCCCGCCGGCCTGCCGGAGCATGCCGAGCGTCGTGCGCAACTCCTGGAGTGCGGTCCTGCTGGCGTCCTTGATCGCGCCGAGCGCTTCCTCGGCCTGCCCGGGGTCACGCCGGTGCAGCGCGGCGCCGGCCTGGACGTTGATCAGTGCGAGGTGGTGGCCGAGGACGTCGTGCAGCTCGCGGGCGATGCGCAGGCGCTCGTCGGTGGCGCGCGCCCGGGCCTCGGCCTCCTTGGTGCGCTCGGCCTCGGCCCGGTAGTGCGCGACGGCGCCCCCGGCGACCAGGGCGACGAACCAGCCGGTCATCAGGAAGAAGGCGAAGTTGTCGACGTGCCGTCCGGTCCGCGAGCTGATTTCCCCGGCGGTGACTCCGGCCATCGCCGCGACGACGAGCAGCGCGGCCCCGCGGATCCGCCCGGCCGCGGCGGCGTTGTAGAGCGCGTAGGCGAAGGCGAGCAGGACCAGGCCGTCGGGATCGGTGAGGGGGTAGTAGAGGGCGCAGCAGACAAGGGTGAGCGCGGCGACGGTGAGGGGGTACCGGCGCCGGAAGAAGACGGCGGCGCAGGCGAGGACGGTGAGCGCCCAGCCGATGGCGGCGTGGTGGGCGGGCTTGGCGCCGTCGTTGAGGACGGCGAAGAGCGAGCCGACGAGCACCGCGACGACGACCGCGAGCTCGGCTGCGTACCGCCGTAGCCAGGACATACGCCGAGTCTAGGCGGCGGGCGTTGTAACAAAGGGTCTCCGCGCCCCGACTACGCGGCATTGTTTCGTGGCGCTGAGGAGTCTCGGTGAACAAGAAGCTGGCGTGGGTTTTCGCCGCGGGTCTGCTGGTCGCGGGCTGTGGCGCCGGCGCGGTGCCGCCGCGGAACACCGGCAACGTCGGTGTGCTGGACGCTCCGACGTCGACCTCTTCGACGCCCGCGTATTCCGTTCCGGTCACGACCGAGGCCCCACCCACGACGTCCGAGGCGCCCAGCGTCACCAGCGTGCCGACGACACCGCAGGCCGTCGCGCCCAAGGTGACCGCCCCGAAGACGACGGCGCCGAAGCCGGTGGCGCCGAAGACCACCGCGCAGGCCGCGCCCGCGCCCGCCGAATGCGGCGCCGACTACTACCGCAACTCGGACGGCAACTGCGTACACCGGCCCAGCGACAACCCTGCTGGCGCGACAGCGCTGTGCAAGGACGGCAGCTACAGCTACAGCCAGCACCGCTCGGGCACCTGCTCCGGCCACGGAGGCGTCCGCACCTGGCTGTGACGAAACCGCCACTCGTAGGGAAACCCGGCACCCCGTGGGTACAGTGCACGAAGTTGCATGATGCGTACTAAGTACCCACTGGGGGTGTGGTGGTCTCCCGTTCCGGCCGCGCGATCGTCGTGGTGCTCGCGTCGTGCGGGCTCGTCGCGTCGTTCATGCAGACGCTGGTCGTGCCGCTGATCCCGGTCTTCCCGCGGCTGCTGCACGTTCCGGCGGCCGACGCGTCCTGGGTGGTCACCGTGACGCTGCTGGCCGCGTCCGTCATCACGCCGGTCAGCGGGCGGCTCGGCGACCTCTACGGCAAACGGCGGATGATCCTCATCAGCCTCGGGCTGCTCATCGCCGGCTCGGTCGTCTCCGCGACGACGAGTGCGCTCGCGTTCCAGATCCTCGGCCGCGGGCTGCAGGGCTGCGCGATGGGCGTGATCCCGCTCGGCATCAGCATCATGCGCGACGAGCTCCCGCCCGAACGCGTCGGCGGCGCGATCTCGCTGATGAGCGCGACGCTCGGGGTCGGCGGTGCCATCGGGCTGCCGGTCGCGGCCGTGGTCGCCGAGAACGCCGACTGGCACGTGCTGTTCTGGACCGCCGCCGGGCTGGGACTGGCCTGCGCGCTGCTGATCCTCACCGTGGTGCCCGAGTCGTCGGTGCGCACGCCCGCGCCGTTCGACTACTTCGGCGCGTTCGGCCTCGCCGCCGGGCTGCTGTGCCTGCTGCTGCCGGTGGTCAAGGGCGGCACGTGGGGCTGGACCAGCGTGCCGACGCTCGGGCTGGCCGCGGCCGCCGTCGTCGTCCTGCTCGCCTGGGGCGCCTACCAGCTGCGCCGCCGCGACCCGCTGGTCGACCTGCGGGTCTCCGCGCGCCGCCCGGTGCTGTTCACCAACCTCGCGTCGATCATGGTCGGCTTCGCCTTGTACGCCATGGCGTTGTCGTTCCCGCAGCTGCTGCAGGCCCCGGCGTCGACCGGCTACGGGCTCGGCCAGACGATGGTCGAGTCCGGCCTCACCCTGGCCCCGAACGGCCTGGTGATGATGCTGCTCTCGCCGGTTTCGGCGCGGCTCATCGCCCGCTTCGGCCCACGCCCGACGCTGATGAGCGGCGCGCTGGTGATCGCCGCCGGGTACGCGTTCGCGATCGTGCTGATGGACAACGCGCTCGAGCTGATCACGGCGTCGGTGATCATCGGGGCCGGCGTCGGCATCGCGTACGCGGCGATGCCCGCGCTGATCATGGGTTCGGTGCCGGTCACCGAAACGGCGTCGGCGAACGGCCTGAACTCCCTGATGCGCTCGGTCGGCACGGCCGTCTCCAGCGCGGTGATGGCGGCGATGCTGGCCCAGCTGACCATCAGCGTCGGCGGACTGCCGGTGCCGTCGCTGGCCGGCTTCCGCGCGACGTTCGCGGTGGCCGCGTCCGCCGCGCTGGCCGGGGCGCTGCTCGCGGCGCTGGTCCCGCGGAAGCGAACCGCGCCGACGCTGGTCGCCGCCTAGTTCTTGCGCGCGACCAGTGCCAGGCCGCCACACTCCACGGGGTTGGGCGGCATTTCCGCGGGGTTGTCCGGCCGCCACTCGGGGATGAACACGATGCCCGGGTCGACGATCTCGAAGCCGTCGACCAGGGTCCGCAGCTCGTCGGCCGAGCGCGGCGTCACCGGGTTCGCGCTCTTCTGGTACATCGCGACGGCGCGGGCCGTGTCGTCGCTCTGCTGCTCGTAGGTGGCGGAGGAGAGGGCGAGGTAGCTGCCGGGCGCGAGCGCGTCGCGGTAGGCGGCGATCAGCCCGGCCGGGTTGCGCTCGTCCGGGATGAAGTGCACGAACAGCGCCATCACCACCATCACCGGCTGGTCCAGGTCCAGCATCATCTCGGTGATGTCGTGTTCGAGGACGTCTTCGGGGAACTCGGCGTCCGCGTGCACCATGGCCGCGTTGTCGTTGTCCTCCAGCACGATCTCGCTGTGCGCGACGGCGACCGGCTCGTTGTCGACGTAGACCACGCGCGCACTGGCGTCGACGGCCTGGGCGACCTCGTGCACGTGCCCGACGGTCGGCATGCCGGAGCCGATGTCCAGGAACTGCCGGATGCCCTGGTCCATCCCGAACCGGATGGCCCGGCGCAGCCACTGGCGGTTGAGCCGCGCCCGCTCGCGCGCGTTCGGCTGCGCGGCCAGCACCTGCTCGGCGAACATCCGGTCGACGGCGTAGTTGAGCTGCCCGCCGAGGATGAAGTCGTACACGCGCGCGGCGTTGGGCTTGTCGAGGTCGATGCCCCGCCGCGCGTACTCGTCTTCGCTCATCCGCCGCTCCCCGGAGTCAGGTGTGCCGCGAGGATATCCGGAGACCGGGCCGTACCCGCGCGCGGCGTTCGGTCTTCGAGGTCGATGCCCCCGCTTCACGTGGTCGTCTTCGCTCGTTTCAGAACAGTGGCGGCACCACGGCGTCGATGAGGTGCGGGCCGGGCTCGGCGAAGGCTCGCTGGAGCTGCTCAGCAAGCTCTTCGGCGGTGGTCGCGCGCGTCGCCGGCACGCCCATGCCCTCGGCGATCTTCACGAAGTCCATGTCGGGTCGCGAAAGGTCGAGCAGGTCGTTCGCCTTGGGGCCGTCGGAGGCCGCGCCGACGCGCTGCAGTTCCAGCCGCAGGATCGCGTACGCGCGGTTGTTCAGCAGCACGGTCGTGACGTTCAGGTTCTCGCGGGCCTGGGTCCACAGCGCCGAGATCGTGTACAGCGCACTGCCGTCGGACTGCAGGTTCAGCACCGGCCGGTCCGGCGCCGCGACGGCCGCCCCGGTCGCCACCGGCATGCCGTAGCCGATCGCGCCGCCGGTCAGCGTCAGGATGTCGTGGCGCGGCGCACCGGCCGTCGCCGCCGGCAGCATCAGGCCGGACGTGTTGGCCTCGTCGGCGATGATCGCGTTGTCCGGCAGCAGCGCCCCGATCACGTCGACCCAGTTCTGCGGGGTCAGCGGCCCGCTCGGCAGTGACGGCCGCGACGCCGGAGCCAGCACCGGCTCGGTGTCCGCGGCGACCAGGCCGGCGACCTCGTTCAGCGCGCGCGTGACGTCCTGCCCGACCGACGCCAGCGTGTGCACCTGGGCGCCTTCCGGGACGAGATCGCTCGCCTTGCCCGGGTAGGCGAAGAACGACACCGGCGCCTTCGTGCCCGCGACGACGACGTGCTTGATCCCCTCGAGCTGGTAGGCGACCTGCTCGGCGAGGTAGCCCAGCCGCTCGATCGACGGCAGCCCGGCGCCGCGCTCCAGGCGCGCCGGGAACGTTTCGACGAACACCTTCGCGCCGGTCGCGGCGCCGATGCGGCCGGCGGCGCGCAGGCCTTCCTCGCGGCACGCGCTCCCGCCGACGAGCAGCGCCACCGGCTCCCCGCTGCCGAACACCGCGGCGACGTCCTTGACGGTCGTGGCGTCGACGGCCTGCGGCACGCGCGGCGGGACGGGCGCGCACGTCTCGCCGCCCTCGCCCCAGGAAGCGTCCGCGGGCAGGATGAGCGTGGCGACCCGGCCGGGTGCGTCCTGTGCGGCGGCGACCGCGGCGGCGGCGTCCGCCCCGACGTCCTTCGTGTGCTCCGAGCGGCGCACCCAGCCTTCCAGCGAGCCCGCGAGGGCCTCGATGTCCGACTCCAGCGGTGCGTCGTACTGCTTGTGGTAGGTCGCGTGGTCGCCGACGACGTTGACGATCGGCGTGTGCGCGCGGCGCGCGTTGTGCAGGTTCGCCAGGCCGTTGCCCAGGCCGGGGCCGAGGTGCAGCAGCGTCGCCGCGGGCTTGTCCGCGATCCGCGCGTACCCGTCGGCCGCACCGGTGACGACGCCTTCGAACAGCGCCAGCACGCCCCGCATCTCGGGAACGGAGTCGAGTGCGGCGACGAAGTGCATCTCGGACGTGCCGGGGTTGGCGAAGCACACCTCGACACCGGCGTCGGCGAGTGTGCGGATCAGGGACTGGGCGCCGTTCAGCTCGCTCATGCTTTTCCTTCGGGAAAGAGAACGCCGGGGTTGAGGATCCCGGCGGGGTCGAAGCTCTGCTTGATCCGGCGCATCAGCTCGATCTTCGCCGGGTCTTCGAGTTCGGAGTGGTAGTGCGCCTTCGTGCGGCCGAGGCCGTGCTCGCCGGAGATCGCGCCGCCGAGTTCCATGGCGTACGCGAAGATGTCGGTGAGCAGCTGCTTCCGCTTGGCCGCGTCCTTGCAGAAGATGCCGAGGTGGACGTTGCCGTCGCCGGCGTGCCCGCAGCCGAGCGCGCCGCCGCCGGCGGCCATCGCCAGCTCGCGTGCCTTGGTGATGAACTGCGGCATCGCGGTCCGCGGCACGACGACGTCGATCACGTCGTCGGCGCCCGCCGCCTTCGCTGTCCAGAAAGCCTTTTCCCGGGCTTCGACGAGCTTGCGGGCAGCGTTGCCGTCGAGGACGTAGACGTCGGTGGCGCCCAGTTCGCCGAGCAGCTCGCCGACGGTTTCGACGTCTTCCTCGAGGCGTCCGGTCTCGCGGTTCTCCAGCGCCACCACGAGATACGCCTCGCTGGTCTCGCGGATCTTGTCCGGGACACCCAGTTCGAGCTTCTCGTTGTAGACGATGGCGGCCATCGTCAGGTTGTCGATGTACTCGAGGATGTGCGGCGCGAGCCCGCTGGAGAGGATCGCCGGCACGGCGGCCATCACCTGGCCGAAGTCGCCGAAGGGGGCGAGCACGGTGGCGCCGTGGGCCAGCCGCGGGTACAGCTTGACGGTGATTTCGGTGGCCAGCGCCAGGGTGCCCTCGGAGCCGATGATCAGCTGCGTGAGGTCGTAGCCGGTGGAGATCTTCGACGTCTTGCCGCCGGTCCGGATGATCTCGCCGGTGGGCAGCACCGCCTGCAGGCCGAGCACGTTGTTGCGGGTGACGCCGTACTTCACCGCGCGCATGCCACCGGCGTTGGTGCCGACGTTCCCGCCGACGCTGGCGCTGAGCTCACCTGGGTAGACGGTGTAGCCGAGCCCGGCTTCGGCGGTCTTGGCGTCGAGTTCGGCGAGGGTCACGCCGGGCTGCACGACGGCGACGTGGTTGCCGGTGTCGACTTCGAGGACGGCGTTCATCCGCTCGAAGGAGATCAGCAGCCCGTCCGCCTGCGGCCGGGCCGCCCCGGACAGCCCGCTGCCGGAGCCGCGGGCGGTCACGGGGACGTTGTGCTCCGAAGCCGCCTTCAGCAGCTCCGCTACTTCTTCGGCCGTTGCCGGCTTCGCGACGTACGCGGGTTTCTGCGGCTCCGCCGTCAGTGCTTCGTCGTGCGCGTAGTCCTCCGAGATCGCCTCGCCCGTGAGCAGGTTTCTCTCTCCGACGATCTCGGCCAGGCGTGTCGCCACGTCGCCCATCGGCAGTTTCTCCTCCGCGCCGTCGCTGTGGTTACCGCAGCGTAGTACGTACCGGCGGTACGCCGCCATGAAGGAGTTTCACGTTCGGGCGCGGGGGAGCTTCGCGGATCAGTTTGCCTTGGTCAGAGCGCCTTGGAGGAGGGTCAGCGCCTGTCTCGCGACGACGTTGAACAGGCCCATGGTCGTGTCCGGCCGGGCGAACACCACCAGCAGGACGGGACCCTGCACGGGGAAGACGCAGATGTGGCCGAGCGAGCCCTGGAACATCGCGCCCCGGGCTTCGCCGAGGCCGGCTTGCCCGACGAAGCGCGTGGCGAGGCCGACGGCGGCGGCGGACATGGCCGCGACGCTGTCCTCTTCGATGTCCTGCGTGTCGCCGGCCAGCAGCAGCCCGTCCCGGCTGGCCAGCAGCAGGCCGGTGATGTTGACCCGGTCGACCTGGTCGCGGATCTCGTGGAGGGCCTTGGCCGCGGCCTCGGCGTCGGGGTGGGACGGCCGGCTTCCCTGCTGCACCGGGAAAGCCGGGGAGCCGCCTTGTCGGCGCGTGGGCAGGGGAATCGGGGCGCCGGGAACTTCGGCCGGCATCTCCGTCACACGACCAGCTCGGTTTCGATGTTCTTGAGGTAGTGCCGGGCCAGGGCCAGGTTGGCCCGCTCCCGGTCCAGGACGAGGTACAGGAACAGTGCGGAGTCGTGCTTGGCCGGCTTCAGCAGGCGGATCAGGTGGTACTGGCGGCCCAGGGTGATGAGGATGTCCTCGATCTCGTCGTTGAGCCGCAGTGCGGAGATCACCCGGAGCTTGGAGCGGACGACTTCGGTGTTGCCAGCGGCCGCGGTGTCCAGGTCCAGCCAGTCGCCGCCCCCCAGCGTGCCGAGCGCCATCCCGCTTTCGTAGTCGACCAGGGCGGCGCCCACCGCACCGGAGATGGAAAGGGCTTCCTTCAACGCCGTTTCGATGTTCATGGGGCTTGTTTTCTCCCTTGTCCCGACGCCTCGACGTGCCGACCGGGTGGTCAGGTTCGATCACCTTAGAGTTGCCTGACACGTCAGCATATCCCCGAACGGCGTAATCAAACTGGTCTGTTCGCGCTATCAGGTCACCGAGAGTGCAAGTTGCAGATTTGGCTCAGGCTAAATCTCTGGTGGGTGACAGTGGCGGCGGCGATGCTTCCGGCATGACCTCGACCTACACCTTCGACGACGGCCTTTCCGTGCACCGCTTGGGTTTCGGTGCGATGCGGCTGACCGAATGGGACCACGTGAAGGCCGGCGCCGAAGCCGTCGCGCGGCGCGCGGCCGACCTGGGCGTGACGTTCTTCGACACCGCCGACGCCTACGACCTGGGCCTGAACGAGGAACTGCTCGCCGACGCGCTGCACCCGTACCCGGGGCTGCTCATCGCGACGAAGTGCGGGCACGCGCGCCCGAGCCGCGGCGAGTGGGTCCCGCTCGGCCGGCCCGAATACCTCCGGCAGCAGGCGGAACTTTCGTTGCGGCGCCTGCGCGTCGACCGCCTCGAGCTGCTGCAGCTGCACCGGATCGACCCGCTGGTGCCGCTCGCCGACCAGATCGGCGCGCTCGCCCGGCTGCGGGACGAGGGCAAGGTCGCCCGGATCGGGCTGTCCGAAGTCACCGTCGCGCAGCTGACCGAGGCACGGGCCATCGCGCCGATCGCGAGCGTCCAGAACCGCTACAACCTCACGGATCGCGCGTCCGACGACGTCCTCGACTACTGCGAGCGCGAGGGAATTGCGTTCGTCCCGTGGCTCCCGATCGCCCGCGGGGACCACGCCGCGGCGGGCGGCGTGCTGGGCAAGGTCGCGGCCGAGGTCGGCGCGACACCCGCCCAGGTGTCCCTCGCCTGGCTGCTGCGCCGATCGCCGGTGGTGATCCCGATCCCGGGGACGTCCTCGATCGCGCACCTGGAAGAAAACTGCGCCGCCGCCGAAGTGACGCTCTCCGACGAGGACTTCGAGCAGCTGCGCTGAACCCGGCCCGGCCGCGGGAAAATCCGCGGCCGGGCCGGGAGTTCAGGCGCGCGCGAACGAGAGCGTCTCGCCCTCGACACCCCGCAGCCACAGGTCCTGCGCGGCCGCCGCCATCTCGGCCAGGCCCTCCTCGATGGTGGCGAACACGTTGCCCGGCACCCACCCCGCGTCGCCGTTGATCAGCAGGTTGTTGCGGCCGTAGAAGATCGCCAGGTCGGTTGCGCCCTGGTCGCTGTGTGCCTCGCTGTCCTCGTCGTAGCCGTACGCCGGGTTGCCGATTTCCCAAGCCTCGAAACCGAAGTACACGACGTCGCCGGGAATCGGCGTGATCGTCGGGTTCTCCCGGCCCGGCTTGGGTTCCGCGAACGGCGGCACGAGCGTGTAGACCTCGTTGCGCGCGTACTTCGCGTGGTAGGCGGATCCGCTCTGCGGCAACGCGTCCCAGACCGCCTTGCAGGTGCGCGGTGCTTCGTCGTCCAGCAGCCGGGCGCGGCAGGAGACGCCGCGCTTGTCGAGGGTGATCGTGATGTACCGGGCCATGCTCAGCTCCCCGTGACCGAAGCGACGACGTCGCCCCAGATCCGCATCGCGTCGTCGACCTGCTCGGCGGTGACGACCAGCGGCGGCACCATGCGGACGACGTTCATGTACGGCCCGCAGGTGAGCAGCAGCAGCCCGCTCTTCGAAGCCGCCTGCTGCGCGGCGGCCGCGGTCGCGGCGTCCGGCTCGCCGTCGGCGGTGGTGAACTCCGATCCGACCAGCAGCCCGAGCCCGCGCACTTCGCCGATCGACGGCGTCTTGTCCGCGATGACCCGCGCGCCTTCCAGGAGCTGGCGGCCGCGCTCGGCGGCGTTCTCGACCAGGTTCTCCTGCTGGATGACCTCGAGCGTCGCGATCGCCGCGGCGCACGAAACGGCGTTGCCGCCGTACGTCCCGCCCTGCGAACCCGGGAACGCCTTTGCCATCAGCTCCTGCGAAGCGGCGATGCCGGACAGCGGGAAGCCGCTCGCCAGGCCCTTCGCGATGAGCACGATGTCGGGGGAGACGCCGAAGTGGTCGTGGCCCCAGAACTTCCCGGTGCGGCCGAAGCCGGTCTGGATCTCGTCGACGACGAGCAGGATGCCGTGCCGGTCCGCGCGCTCGCGCAGCCCGGCCATGAACTCGCTGTTCGCCGGGACGTAGCCGCCTTCCCCGAGCACGGGCTCGACGAACATCGCGGCGGTTTCGTTCGGCGCGCTGACCGTCTGGAAGAGGTAGTCCAGCTCGCGCAGCGCGAACTTCGTCGCCGTCCGCTCGTCCCAGCCGTAGTGGTAGGCGTACGGGAACGGGGCGACGTGGACGCCGGCCATGAGCGGGCCGATGCCGGCGCTGAACCGCGTCCCGGACGTCGTCATGCTGGCGGCGGCGACCGTCCGGCCGTGGAACCCGCCCTGGAACACGATGACGTTCGGGCGTTTCGTCGCCTGCCGCGAAAGCCGCAGCGCCGCTTCGACGGCTTCACTGCCCGAGTTCGCGTAGAAGAGCGAGTCGAGCCCGCTCGGCAGGACCCCGCCGAGGCGCTCGGTCAGCTCGAGGAGCGGCTTGTGCATGACCGTCGTGTACTGGCCGTGGACGAGCTTGCCGATCTGCTCCTGCGCGGCCCGCACGACGTGGGGGTGGCAGTGCCCGGTGCTCGTGACGCCGATGCCGGCGGTGAAGTCGAGGTGGCGTTTGCCCTCGACGTCGTAGAGGTAAACCCCTTCACCGTGGTCGACGACGACGGGCGTTGCCTGCTTGAGCAGCGGAGAGAGCTTGGCCACAGCATGCTCCTCGGTCGGTCTGAGCGGGTTGTCGATTGTTGACAATATCCATAGCATGGCTCTCGGGACAACACGTGAGGAGCAAGTCGGGATGAGCGCGAGCACCGAGTCCGGCGTCGTCGAGGCGGTCGGCAAGGAACTGTTCATCGGCGGCAAGTGGGTCGCTGCCCAGGACGGGAAGACGTTCCCGGTGGTGGACCCGGCCACCGGGAAGGAGCTGTGCCACGTCGCCGACGCCTCGCCGTCGGACGGCGTCGCGGCGCTGGACGCCGCCGTCGCGGCCCAGG
Organism: Streptomyces sp. MN03-5084-2B; assembly: GCA_033793495.1. Taxonomy (GTDB): domain Bacteria; phylum Actinomycetota; class Actinomycetes; order Mycobacteriales; family Pseudonocardiaceae; genus Amycolatopsis. The sequence goes on from JARAWT010000003.1 coordinate 70,817, forward strand.
CCGATTTCGCGAAGATGGCGCCCCGCGAGCGCGGCGAGATCCTGCGCCGCGCCTATGAGCTGCTGATGCAGCGCCAGGAGGAGCTGGCGCTGCTGATGACCTTGGAGATGGGCAAGCCGCTCGCCGAGTCGAAGGGCGAGATCGCCTACGCCGCGGAGTTCTTCCGCTGGTTCGCCGAGGAGGCCGTCCGCATCGACGGCGGCTACGCGACCGCCCCGAACGGCGCGGGCCGGTTCCTCATCACGAAGCAGCCGGTCGGGCCGACACTGCTGATCACGCCGTGGAACTTCCCGATGGCGATGGGCACGCGCAAGATCGGGCCGGCGATCGCCGCGGGCTGCACGTCGGTGATCAAGCCCGCCGCGCAGACGCCGCTGTCGATGCTCGCGCTGGCCGGCATCCTCGCCGAGGCGGGCCTGCCCGAAGGCGTGCTCAACGTCGTCACGACCAGCGACTCCGGCGGCGTGATGGAGCCGCTGATCCGCGACGGCCGCGCCCGCAAGCTCTCCTTCACCGGCTCGACCGGGGTCGGCCGCAAGCTGCTCGAGCAGTGCGCCGACAAGGTCCTGCGCACGTCGATGGAGCTGGGCGGCAACGCGCCGTTCCTGGTCTTCGACGACGCGGACATGGACGCCGCCATCGACGGCGCGATGCAGGCGAAGATGCGCAACATCGGCGAGGCGTGCACCGCGGCGAACCGGTTCTACGTGCAGCGCGGCGTCGTCGACGAGTTCGCGCGGCGGCTGACCGAGCGCATGCGGGCGCTGCCGATGGGCCGCGGCACCGAGAAGGACGTCGTGGTCGGCCCGCTGATCGACCAGAACGCCGTGGACAAGGTGACCGAGCTGGTCAAGGACGCCACCGACCGCGGTGCGAAGGTGCTCACCGGCGGCTCGGAGGTCGACGGGCCGGGACACTTCTACCCGGCCACCGTGCTCAGCGACGTCCCGCAGGAGGCGCGGCTGACGCACGAGGAGATCTTCGGCCCGGTCGCCCCGATCACGCCGTTCGACACCGAGGAAGAGGCGGTGGCGAAGGCGAACGACACCGAGTTCGGGCTCGTTTCCTACGTCTTCACCAGCGACCTCAAGCGCGCGCTGCGGGTCTCGGAAGCCCTGGAGGCCGGGATGATCGGGCTCAACCAGGGGATCGTGTCGAACCCGGCGGCGCCGTTCGGGGGGATCAAGCAGTCCGGCCTCGGCCGCGAAGGCGGCTCGGTCGGCATCGACGAGTTCCTGGAGACCAAGTACATCGCGGTCGCCCTGTGAGCGCGTACCGCTTGGCGAGCATCCCGGGCGACGGGATCGGCGTGGACGTCACGGTCGAGGCCCGCAAGGTCCTCGACCGGGCTTCCGCTCTGCACGGTTTTTCGCTGGAGTGGACGGAGTTCGACTGGAGCTGCGAGCGGTACGCCCGCGTCGGCGCGATGATGCCGGACGACGGCGTCGCGCAGCTGTCGGCGTTCGACGGGATCCTGCTCGGCGCGGTCGGCTTCCCCGGCGTCCCGGACCACGTTTCGCTGTGGGGCCTGCTGATCCCGCTGCGGCGGGCGTTCCAGCAGTACGTCAACCTGCGGCCGGTGCGGCTGTTGCCGGGCACGACGTCCGTGCTGGCCGGGCGGAAGGCCGAAGAGCTGGAGCTGGTCATCGTCCGGGAGAACTCCGAAGGGGAGTACTCGGCGATCGGCGGCCGGCACAACGCCGGCCGGCCGGACGAGTTCGTGCTGCAGGAGTCGGTTTTCACGCGCGTCGGCGTCACGAGGATCATCCGGTACGCGTTCGAACTGGCCCGGACGCGGTCCTCGCGGGTCTGCTCGGCGACGAAGTCCAACGGCCTGATCCACTCGATGCCGTTCTGGGACGAGATCTTCGCCGAGGTCGCGGCGGAGTTCCCGGACGTCCACAGTGAACAGATGCACGTGGACGCGCTGGCCGCGCGGATGGTGCAGGCGCCGGACCGGCTCGACATCGTGGTGGCGTCGAACCTCTTCGGCGACATCCTGAGCGACCTCGCGGCCGCGATCACCGGCGGGCTCGGCATGGCACCGTCCGGAAACATCAATCCATCGGGTGAATTCCCCTCGATGTTCGAGGCGGTCCACGGGAGCGCTCCGGACATCGCGGGGCAAGGGATCGCCAACCCCGTGGCGCAGGTCCTGGCGGCCGCGATGCTGGTCGAACACCTGGGTGAAACCGTTGCGGCACAGGCAATCCGTGCCGCGGTGGACCAGGTGCTCGACGAGGGCCGGGTGCGCACGCCGGACCTCGGCGGCACGGATACCACAGAACGCCTCGGCACGGCGGTGGCCGAAGCGCTGGGCTGAGTTTTTGTCGGTGCCCTCCGGCACGGTGGTTCCCGAGCCCACCGAGGGGGAGGAGACACCGATGTGCTTCGAGTGCGAGAACCGGGACAGATCCGGTTACCTGGAACGGCTTCGCGGCGGCGTGGCCGCCCGGGGCTGGCTGGTGCAGGGAGTGGCGGGAGCGGGGCCGTACCCGCCGTGGGCCTACACGATCGGCCTGAGCGGGTGCGGCCTGCCGGAGCTGGTCGTGACGGGCCTGCCCGTGCTCGCGGCCGGCACCCTGTTGAACGCCCTGGCATCCCACACCCTGCGCGGCGCGCCCCTCCTGGCGGGCGACCACGTCCCGCTGCCCGACGGCCCGCTGATCGAGGTGGTCGAGCTCGCGGAGCCGTCGACCCACCTGGTGTTCGCGGCGGAGCTGTACGGTCCGGAAATCCGCGCGCTGCAACTGGTCCACGCGGACACCCGAGGCCGCTTCCCCTGGTCCCCCGACTACCGCGAAGGCCGCGCCGGCCAGCCGGTCCTGGGACCCCGCCATGCCCACTGACCCCCGCGAGATGCCCGCCCAGTCACGCGAGATTCCCGCCCAATCACGCGACTTCCGCCTTCAATCACGCGAGTTCCGTCCCGAGTCACGCGAGTTCCGGCCCGGATCGCGCGGTTCCGTGGGCCGGCAGCGCGTGTCGTCCACTCAGGTACGCGTGTCGTCCGCCCGGGTACGCGAACCGTCCGCCCGGGTACGCGAACCGACCCTCGGGGTACGCGAGCCGACCCTTCAGGTACGCGAGCCGACCGTCCAGGTACGCCCGCCTGCCCTTCGGTCACACGTTCCCCGGCACCGGCGGCGCTTGCCCGTCCTGCAAGCTCGTGCCCGGCGCGAGCCGCTGCACCGCGTCCTCCATGTGGGCGTCGAGCAGCGTCAGCGCGGTTTCCTCGTCGCCGTCACGCAGGGCCTGGATCAGCTTCGTGTGCTCCTCCACGCGCTCCTCGACCCGCTGGTACGTGCTCTGCAGCGCCGTGAGGCACATCCGTGTCTCGATCAGGAGCGTCCGGGCCATCCGCACCAGCCGCTTGCTGCCGGAGGCGTTGATGAGGGCCTCGTGGAACTTCAGGTCCGCGGTGGAGAGCGCGGTGGGGTCGTCCTCGCTCGCCGCCGTCGCCATCTCGGTGACGGTCTGCTCGAGCACGTCCGCGATCCGGTCGCGGTCGCCGCCGCGCAGGGCGCGCAGCATCGCGGCTCGCTCGATCGCGGACCGGGCCGCGTAGATGTCGTAGACGTCGCCCGGCTCGAGGTCGATCACGAACAGCCCGCGGTGCCGTTCGCTGCGCAGCAGCCCTTCGGACACCAGGTGCTGCATGGCTTCCCGAAGCGGCCCCCGTGACACCTGGAACCGCGCGGCCAGCTCGGTCTCGCCGAGCTGGGTCCCGGGCGGGAGGGCACCCGTCATGATCGCGTCGCGCAGCTGGCGCGCGATGACGGCGGCCGTCGACTCGCGGCTCACCGGTTCGATCTCGGGCAGCATGCCCGGTGGCAGGGCCATCTCAGTCTCTCCCATGGGGCAGGTGCCGGAAGAGCGCGCCGAGCGAGCGGACGAGCCGGTGCTGCCCGGTCAGGCGCAGGCCCTCCCAGACCGTGACCTGGTTGGCGGTCAGCACGGGCTTGCGGAGCGCGGCCTCCACGGCGTTGATCTCGCCGAGGGTGCGCATGGCCGTGTCCGGGACGAGCACCGCGTCGGCGTCCGGGTGGTCGTGGCCGACGGCGAGGTCGACGACGGCCTCCGGGCTCATCGCGCCGACTTCGGCCGCGGTGACGATGTCCGCGCTGGCCATCGAGACGACCTCGATGCCGCCGGCCTTGAGGAAGTCCACGAACAGCCGGGCAATGTCGTCCGGGTAGCTGGCGGCGACGGCGACCCGCTTGACGTCCAGCGCCCGCGCGGCGTGCACGAACGCGAAGGAGGTACTGGAAGCCGGTACACCGGCGACGGCGGCGAGGCGGTCGACCTGGTCGCGGGCGCCCTCCCAGCCGTAGACGAAGCTGCCGCTGGTGCAGGCCCAGATGACCGCGGCGGGCTCGTGCTTCGCGAGGAGGGCGGCGCCGTCGGCGAGGCGGGCCTCGCTGCCGAGGTCCAGCAGCTCGGCCACCGCGTGCTTGTCGGTGCCGTAGATGTGCTCGACCGCCAGCCGGATGTCGCCTTCGTCGACGGCCATGCCGCCGAGCAGCTGCTCGGCCAGCGGGTAGTCGTCTTCGGCCGCGTGGTCGGGGTAGATGAAACCGATGGTGGTCACGGAACCTCCGGAGGGGACGCAAATTGTCGACAATCCTAGAGGGGAGGTCAAGGAATATCTTTCACGACACGTCACGGAGCCACCTTCCGGGTCCGACGATGGGGAGGTGCATCCGGCGCAGGCACGCCCACATCGTCAGCTGGTTGGCGGTAAGCACCGGTTTGCCGAGCGCGGCTTCGAGGGGCTCGATCAGGTCGTAGGTGGGGAGGTTGGTGCAGCTGACGAAGATCGCTTCGGCGTCGCCGTGGTCGGCGGCGAGGATGCGCTCGGCGATGGTCCGGTAGCTGACCTTCCAGATGCCGCCACCCAGGCCGAGGTGGTCGCTGGCGACGGTCGTGACGTCCAGCTCGGCGAGGAAGGCGTGCAGGGCCTGGGTCAGGTCGGCGTCGTACGGCGTGAGCACGGAGACGCGGTGCAGGTCGAGCTGGTGCAGCACCTCGGCCAGTGCGCCCGAGGTGGTGACGGCGTCCGGCGCACCGGCGTCGCAGATCGCCTTGGTCAGCGACCGCTCGTAGTCGACGCCGTTGACGAAGCTGCCCGACGTGCAGAGGTAGGCGACGACCTCGGGCTCGACGTGCAGCACGTCGCGGGTCGCGCTGGCCAGGTGGTGGCTGTCGCTGACCAGGCGGGCCATCTCCATGCTGACCGGCACGGGCTCGTACGGCGTGCGGGCGAGGTGGAGGGACACCTCCATCGGCACCCAGCGCCAGAGCTCGCGCTCCAGCGCGAGGTCGAAGGGGGCGATGACGCCGATGCCGCGTTGCGCCAGCGGGCCGTCGAACGCCAGGAAGTCGAAATCCAAGGCTCAGCCTCCGGAATACGTCCGTACTTGACACGTCCGGTGCTCCGGGGGTCGTTCCTCGGATTGTTGACAATCATACGAGTGACTTTTACCGTGTCAACGTGATCGCCTCGGAACACCGGGAACCCCCCGTCCTGGCCGTGCTCTGCGGCGAGTCCCGCCCACCGGACATGCGTGCTGTCGAATCCGGGGCGGTCGTGCGTTACACGGACGCGGCGGGGCTTGCCGAAGCGTTGTCCGGAGCGGACGCCCTCTTCGTCTACGACTTCCTGTCCACGGCCGTGCCCGGCGCGTGGCACGCGGCCGACCGGCTGCGCTGGCTGCACATCGCCAGCGCGGGCGTCGACCCCGTGCTGTTCCCCGGGCTGCGCGAGAGCGACGTGGTCCTGACGAACTCGCGGGGTGTCTTCGACGACGCCATCGCGGAGTACGTGCTGGGCGTCGTCCTCGCCTTCGCCAAGGACTTCGCGCGCTCGCACGACCTGCAGCGCGAAGGCCGCTGGCTGCACCGCGAGACCGAACGGATCGCCGGGCGGGAGGTGGTGGTCGTCGGTACCGGGCCGATCGGCCGGGCCATCGCGCGGCTGCTGCGCGCCGCCGGGATGCGGGTGAGCGGCGCCGGCCGCCGTGAGCGCATCGGCGACCCGGACTTCGGCGTGGTGCACGAGTCCGCGCGGCTCACCGAGGTCCTCCCGCACGCCGACTACGTCGTCGCGGTCGCGCCGCTGACCGAGCACACCAAGGGCATGTTCGACGCGCGCGCGTTCGCCGCGATGAAGCCGTCGGCGCGGTTCGTCAACGTGGGCCGGGGCGAGCTGGTGGTGACGTCGGATCTCGTGGAAGCGCTGGAAAACAGGACCATCGCCGGTGCCGCGCTCGACGTCTTCGACACCGAGCCGCTGCCGGCCGAAAACCCGCTGTGGACGCTGCCGGGCGTGCTGATCTCACCGCACATGTCCGGGGACTTCATCGGCTGGCGGACCACGCTGGTCGAGGTGTTCACCGAAAACTTCCGCCGCTGGCGCGCCGGGGAGCCGCTGCGCAATGTCGTCGACAAGTCGCTCGGCTACGTGCCGTCGGGGAACCAGGGAGCCGGATGAACGACAGGATGCTGACCGCCAGCGAGCTCGTCGCCGCCTACGCGACCGGCGAGCTTTCGCCGGTCGAGGCGACGCAGAACGCGCTGCAGGCCATCGAAGCCAGGGACGGCGAGTGCAACGCCTACTGCCTCGTCGACGCCGACCGCGCGCTGGAGCAGGCGAAGGCGTCCGAGGTCCGCTGGCGGGACGGTAACCCGATCGGGTGGCTCGACGGTGTGCCGTCCTCGATCAAGGACATGTTCCTCACCCAGGGCTGGCCGACCGTCCGGGGCTCGAAGAGCATCGACCCGGACCAGCCGTGGGACGTCGACAGCCCGGTCGCCGCGCGGATGCGCGAGGCAGGCCTGGTGCTGCTGGGCAAGACGACCACGCCCGAGATCGGCTGGAAGGGCGTCACCGACAGCCCGCTGTGCGGCATCACGCGCAACCCGGCCGACCCGTCGAAGACGGCGGGCGGGTCGAGCGGCGGGAGCGCCGCGGCCGTCGCGGCCGGGATGGGGGAGCTGTCGGTCGGCACGGACGGCGGTGGCTCGGTGCGGATCCCGGCGTCGTTCTGCGGCATCGTCGGGCTGAAGCCCACCCACGGCCGGATCCCGCTCTACCCGGCGAGCCCGTTCGGCCCGCTCTCGCACGCCGGCCCGATGGCGCGCTCGGTGGACGACACCGCGCTGCTGCTGGACGTGCTGTCCCTGCCCGACCACCGCGACCCGGCCGCGCTGGCGCCGCCGGTGGGGTCGTTCCGCGAGGCCGTCCGGCGGGACGTGCGCGGGTTGATCGCCGCGTTCTCGCCGACGCTCGGTTACGTCGACGTCGACCCGGAGGTGGCGGCGATCGTCGCGGACGCCGTCCGCGCGCTGGGGGACGCCGGCTTGCACGTCGAAGAGACCGACCCCGGGTTCGCCGACCCGAAGCCGGCGTTCGACGTGCTGTGGTCCTCGGGGGCGGCGAAGCTGCTGGACTCGTTCCCGCCCGGGTCCGCGGACCGGACCGACCCCGGCCTGCGCCGGGTCTGGGACCTCGGCGCGAAGTGGACGGCGAGCGACTACCTCGACGCGACCGCCGAGCGCGCCGCGCTGGGCATCCGGATGGGCGAGTTCCACACGCGCTACGACGTGCTGATCACGCCGACCCTCCCGATCGCGGCGTTCGAGGCCGGGCACGACGTGCCGCCGGGCAGCGGGATGAGCGAGTGGCCGGAGTGGACGCCGTTCACGTACCCGTTCAACATGACCCAGCAGCCGGCGATCAGCGTCCCGGCCGGGCGCACGTCGGCCGGGCTGCCGGTCGGCCTGCAGATCGTCGGGCCGCGGCACTCCGACGACCTCGTGCTGGCCGTGGCGAAGCTGCTGGAGGAAGTGCGGCCCTGGGCGCCCGCCTGACCACACGTGAGGGTGAAACCCGGACCGGAGCGGGGAAAGCTGTGCCACTGTCGGCCGGGTGAACGCTCAAGGCTGGCGGTACGAACGAGCCATCCCGACCGTCGACGTCACCGGCGAGCCGACGCGGCTGGTCGTCGGCTTGGTCGAGCAGGGCGACCGCCTGGCCGCCGCGCTGCGGGTGGACGACGGCAAGGCAGCGCTGGTCCCGCTGGAAACCGGCGGCGAGCTGCTGAAGGCGCTGCGCGAGACGCTGGAGAGCTGGTGGCGTCTCGACGGCCACCGCGACCTGACGTCCGGGCCCCGCGTGGGCCGGTAGCCGTCAGGCCGGGCTGACCGCCGTCGGGCGGACGAGGCCGCGCACCTGCGCGCTGCACAGCACGGGCACGGTCGCGCCGACGACCAGGGCCGCGCCGCCCAGGAGCGTCGCGGACAGGCCGGCGTGTTCGGCCACCGGGCCCGCGGCGACCTGGCCGAGCGGCAGCGCGATCATCGAGCCGAGCATGTCGTAGGAGTAGACGCGGGCGAGCTTGTCCGGCGGGATGTTCTCCTGCAGCGACACGTCCCATGCGACAGCGAACTGTTCGAGCGCAACGCCTGAGAGGAACATCGCGGCCAGCAGCGGAATCAGGTACGGGGTCTCGCCGAGAGCGAGCATCGGCAGCGCGCTCACCATGACCCACGCGACGCCGGCGAAGAGCATCCGCCGTGGTTGCCAGTGGGCGGCGAGGACGCCGCCGAGCAGCGAGCCGGCGGTCTGGACGGCCAGCGCGAGCCCCCAGGCGGTGCGGCCGAAGGTGCCGTCGGCGACGAGCGGGCCGATCACCCGCAGCCCGCCGGAGAGCACCGCGTTGACGATCATGAACTGCAGCACCACCAGCCACACCCAGGACCGGGCGCGGAATTCACGCCAGCCTTCCGCGAGCTCGGCGAGCGGGCGGCGGCCGGGAGCGCGCTCGCCGCGCGGCAGCCTGATCCGGCTGTAAGCCACCGCGGCGCCGAGGAAGAGCAGCGAGTTCCCGGCGAGCGCCCACCCGGAGCCGGCGAAGGCGACGAGCACACCGGCCAGCCCGGCACCGGCGATGCGGCCGGTGTTGGAGAGCAGCCGGACCAGGGCATTCGCCTGGGCGAGCAGCGGAGTGGGCACGGTGGACGGCGTGAGCGATGCGGCCGCGGGCAACGAGATGGCCGAGACGGCCCCGTTGACGAGCCCGAGCCCGGCCAGCAGCGGGATCGAGGCGAATCCACAGAGGACACTCGCGGCGATGGCGGCCTGCGTGAGCGCGGCGGCGGTTTCGGTGCCCTGCAGGATGACCGACCGCGGCAGCCGGTCGGCCAGCACCCCGCCGAAGAGGAGCAGCAGAATGTTGGCGACCGACCGGGCCCCGACGACGATCCCGAGGTCGACGGCGGACCCGGTGAGATCGACCACGGCGAAGGCCAGGGCGAAGGGAGCGACGGCATTCCCGAAGTCGGCCAGGCTCCGGCCGGTGACGAGCGAACGGAACGGGGCTTCCCGGAGCGGGGACAGCAGCGGGGCGCTCACGACAGCCGCTCCATCGAGACGTCAAGACGAGTTCGGAGCTCGGCCGAGCGCCGGTCGCGACGGGTCCGGCGTTGTGCGGCGGAGTGGCGCGGTTCGCCGGTGGCCGAAGCCCGAACGTGGCCGTGTGCGGTGGGGTGGCGTGGGTCGGCCGGTGGTTCATGCTGCGCGGTACCCGGGAGGCACATGGCTTCAGCCAACCACCGCTGTCAACGGCTTAAAGTAGGTACGTCGTCCCATCCGGAGGGAGCGATCCTCCCGCGGCCCGCACCGCCGCGTGCTCGGCCGACGCCGGGTCCAGCACCGGGTTCGTGTTGTTCACGTGCGTGAACGCCCACGGCCGCCCGGCCACCCGGGGCAGGGTCGCCGTGATCGGCAGGTGCCCCATCGCGAGCTGGTCCGGGCCGCCCACCCCGGCCATCTCGTCCGGCGCGAAGAACGTCCCGTCCAGCAACACGAGAGACGCGTCCGCGACGAACTCGTCGAACCCGGCCGGCCAGCTTCGCAGGCACGGCGCGTACACCAGCACCCCGCCGGTCGCCGGGTCCGAGATGCGGTAGGCGACCACCCAGGGACCGTCGGAAGCCGAGGCGTACTTCGGGCGCTTGTCGCTCACCGGCAGCATTTCGACCCGCAGGCCGGGAAGGTCCACGGCGGACGAGCGCGGCCATTCGCCGTAACTGTCCACAACGGACAAGAGGGGCGACAGCGCGGTCAGGACCGCCGGCGGCGCCCAGAGCGGGAGCCCGCCCGACTCGCGCAACATCACCAAGCCCAGCGTGTGGTCGAGTTCGGCGTCGGTGAGCAGCACCCCGCGCAGCGGGATCTCACGCGGCCCCGGCCCGGCCCGCAACTCCGGCGTCCCGAGGATCTGCGCCCGGATGTCCGGCGAACAGTTCAGCAGGTACCAGCCGGCGCCGTCCGCGCTGATCGCGACGCAGTCCTGCGTGCGCGGCGGAAGGTCCGAGACGCAGAGCCGGCACGCGCAGTTCCACTGTGGACACCCGCCGCCCGCCGCGGTGCCGAGCAGGATCACCTTCACCGGCGCATGACCAGGTCGGCGACCGGTGGGCGGGAGAGAACCAGGTCGACCGCGCCACGTTCCGGCGACCGCGAGCACACCGGGTCCGTGGCCGCGGCGTCGCCGGTGAGCAGGAACGCCTGGCAGCGGCAGCCGCCGAAGTCGAGGCCGCGGCGGTCGCACGTGCGGCACGGCTCGCTCATCCACTCTTCACCGCGATAGGCGTTGAACGACGACGAGTGGTACCAGATCTCGGACAACGGCGTGTCCCGCACCGAGGACAGCGAAAGCGTCGAGATCGCCGACGCGGCCGGGCACGGCAGCACGGTCCCGTCCGGCGCGACCGTCAGCTGCCGCGCACCCCAGCCGTACATGCACGGCTTCGGGCACGGCTCGTGATAATCCGCGACGACGTAGACGATCTCCATCGTCCCCCGCAACCGGTCGATGGCCGCGCGCACCACCGGCTCGGCGGCCGCCAATTGGGAAGCGGTCGGCATCAGCGCGTCCCGGTTGCGCAGCGCCCAGCCGTAGTACTGCGTGTTCGCCAGCTCGAGCCGGTCCGCACCCATCCGCTCGGCCAGCTCGATGATCCCGGCCAGCTGGTCGTGGTTGCGCCGGTGCAGCACCACGTTCAGCGACAGCGGCAGCCCGGCCTCCTTCACCAGCTCGGCCGCAACCAGCTTCCGGTCGTGCGCCCGAGCCCCCGCCAGCAGGTCTGCCCGCTCTCGCGTCGCGCCCTGCGCCGACAGTTGGACGTGCGCCAGCCCGCGCGAAACGAGGTCGTCGAGCCGCGAAGACGTCAGCCCGAGTCCCGAAGTGACCAGGTTGACGTAGCAGCCGAGCCCGCTCGCGTGCTCGACCAGTGCGGGCAGGTCCGGCCGCAGCAACGGCTCGCCGCCGGACATGTGCACCTGCAGGACACCCAGTTCCCGCGCCTGGGACAGCACCGACAGCCAGTCCTCAGTGGACATCTCGGCGGCGCGGGAAGCCAGTTCCACCGGGTTCGAGCAATAGGGACAGTGCAGCGGGCAACGGTGGGTCAGCTCGGCCAGCAGGCCCAGCGGCGGGCTCACGTCCATGCGACGACCCGCCGTTCGCCCAGCCGGGACAGCACGGAAAGGACGTCCTGCGCGACCACGCCGGAGTAGCGCTGCGAAAGCACCGTCGTGATCTCGGTGACGGACCGGGCGCCGTCGCAGAGTTCGAGCACCGCGGTCGCGGTGGCGTTCGGCACCAGGACGCCCTCGGGGAACAGCAGCACGTGCGTCTCCCGGACGTGGTCGAAGGACAGCCGTACGCCGCGGCGCAGCTGGGGAACGGAGTCGGCGGTGATCACGCGGCCGCTCGTTCGACCGCGTCGAGCATCGACCACAGCACGTCGCACTTGAACGCCAGCGCGGCGATCGCGCGGTCCTGCTGCTCGCGCGTGACGCAGTGGCGGACCACGATGTCGAGCGTGTCCTTGCCCTCGCCGGAAACCTTGTCGATCCGGTTGGTGAAGTAGGCGAGGTCTTCCCGGGCGATCCACGCGTAGTGCGCGAGCATGTCCGCGACCCGTTGCTGCATCAGGTGCCCGGCGAACATCTCGGTCAGCCCGGAAGCGACGGCCTCCCACCACGGTTTCGTCCGCGCGAAGGTCACATAGGCGTCCACCGCGAACCGGACGCCGGGCACGACGTGCCGCTCGTCGAGAACCTCGTCGCGGTCCAGGCCGACCGCCGTGCAGAGCCGCAGCCAGCGTTCGATTCCGCCGGTGCCGGCGCTCACGCCGTCGTGGTAGACGATCCGGTCGAGCCACTGGCGGCGGATCTCCGGCACCGGGCAGTTGCTGATGATCGCCGCGTCCTTCTGCGGCAGCACGCACTGGTAGTACCAGCGGTTCGCCGCCCAGATCCGCAGTGCGCGCTCGTCGAGCTCGCCCGCGTGCAGCCGGCGGTGGAACGGGTGCGTTCCCCAGTACCGGCCGGAAAGCCCGCGCAACGCCTCGATGAATGCGCTTTCCGAAAGCGGCTCGACCGGCATCGGTCAGTCCCCCATGCGGGCCGCGTAGGCGGTGACCTCCATCGGGGTTTCGTACTCGACGAAGTCGGGGGTGGTCCACTCCTCGGTCATGTCCTGCTCCTCTCTCCGGGGGTGATCGTCGCCACCCTAGGAGCGGGAAGAGTTGTCTGACCAGCATTTTCGCCCCCTTTCGGAAAGTTTCCTTCCGATGGGGGAGCCGGCGTGCCGGTGAGCGGGCTACCGCACCGCGGCTTCGAGTTCGACCAGGGCCGTGTCGAGGTGGGTCAGGATCCGCTGCAGGTGCGGGACGCTGCGGCGGCAGCCGGTGACGCCGAAGTCGAGGTGGTCGCCGTTGCTCGTCAGCGTGATGTTCACGGCCTGGCCGTCGAGCAGCACCGACGCCGGGTAGATGCCGTCGAGCTGGGCGCCGTTCCAGTACATCTGCTTGCGCGGGCCGGGCACGTTCGAGATCACCAGGTTGAACGGCGGCCGGGTGTTCTTGACGACGCCCGGGATCGGCGAGACGCCGAGCTGCGCGACGTTCACCGCCGACAGCAGCAGCGTCTGCACCGGCGTCAGCTCCGAGAACAGCCGCTTGCCGTTGCGCATCGACTGGTGGATCGTGACGAGCCGCTTGCCCGCGTCCGGCAGGTCGGTGGCCAGGTTGCACAGCAGTGCGCCGATGTTGTTGCCCGCCGCCTCGCCGGGGTCGTTCTGACGGCGCAGCGACACCGGCACCATCGCGATGAGCGGCGCGTCCGGCAGCGCGCGCTGCTCGATGAGGTAGTCCCGCAGCGCACCCGAGCACATCGCGAGCACGACGTCGTTGCGCGACACCCCGGCCGCGGTGGCCACCTGCCGGACGCGGTCCAGCGGCCACTTCTGCGCCGCGAACCGCCGCGCGCCACCGATCGGCACGTTGAGCATCGTCCTCGGCGCCTGGCCCGGCAGCGTCAGGGTGTGTTCGCCGAACGCCTCCCGCGCGACCTTCATCGCGGCCGGTGCCAGGCCCGCGAGCTGGTTGGCGGTCTTCTGCGCGGTCGCGAGCAGCGACCGCGGGCGCTTCTCGCGCTCGCCACCGGGCTTGCGCCGGCTGCCCCACCACGGCGGGCAGTCCATGTCCGCGGGGTCGTCCGAGAGCGTGCCCTGCAGCTGGCGCAACGCCGAGACGCCGTCCATCAACGCGTGGTGGACCTTGGTGTAGACGGCGAACCGGCCGTCGTCGAGGCCCTCGATCAGGTGGGTCTCCCAGAGCGGGCGGTGCCGGTCGAGCAGGGTGCTGTGCCAGCGTGACGTCAGCTCCAGCAGCTCGCGGACGCGGCCCGGCCGAGGCAGCGCCGAATGCCGGAAGTGGTAGTCGAGCTCGAGCTCGGTGTCGTTCGCCCAGGCCACGTGGCCCATGGTGTTGACGGGCCTGGCCGGGCGGCGCCGGAACACCGAGCGCATGTTGTCCGATTCGAGGAGGCTGTTCCGGATGTCGCGGAGGTACTCCTCGCCCGCGCCCTCGGGTTTCTTGAACAGCTGCAGACCGCCCACGTGCATCGGATGCTCGCGCGTTTCGACGAGGAGGAACATCGAATCGGTCACGGGCATCATCGCCATGGGACATCACCTCTCGAGCTCGGCACGCCGACTCTACGCGCTCGGCGGCCGCCGGTGGATCACGTTCTACTCTGACTCGTATGACCGCTCGTGGCGCCGGGGAAACGCCCTTGCCACCGATGGCCGAGTGCGTCGTGATCGGCGGGGGCGTCATCGGCGTCAGCTGCGCGTTCCGGCTCGCCGAAGCGGGCGTCGACGTGCTGTTGCTCGACCGCGGCGAGCTGGGCGGCGGCTCGACGGCGAAGGCCGCGGGCGGCATCCGCTCGTCGTTCACCAGCCGTGTCAACGTCGAGCTCGGCCTGCGCGGGCTGGCCGCGTACAGCGCTTTCTCGCGGGACTTCCGCACCGAGATCGACTTCCGCCGCGACGGCTACCTCTACCTCGTCACCGACCCCGCCGACGTGCCCGCGTTCGAACGCGGCGCCGAGCTGCAGCGCGAGCACGGCGTCCGCAGTCACCTGCTCGACGCGGGTGAAGCGAAGCAGGTGCTCCCGCTGGTGGAGACCGACGGCGTCGTGGCCGCCCTCTGGTCACCGGAGGACGCCAAGGCGACGCCGGACGCCGTCGTCCAGGGTTACGCGAAGGCCGCCCGCGCGCACGGCGCGAAGCTGCGGACCGGGGTCGAGGTCACCGGGATCGAGCGCGACGGCGACGCGCTGGCCGGCGTCGTCACGACGGCGGGGGTCGTCCGGACCGGCGCGGTGGTGTGCGCGGCCGGCGCGTGGTCGGGCCGGATCGGCGAGCTGGCCGGTCTGGACCTGCCGGTGCGCCCGTTCCGGCGGCAGGTCGTCTTCACCGGGCCGGTGCCCGGGCTGCCGGAATCGGTCCCGCTGACCATCGAGATGCCGTCGGCCTTCTACTTCCACCGCGAAGGCCCTGGCCTGGCGATGTCGTTCTCGGAGGACGACGGCGTCCCCGGCTTCGACACCCGGTACGAGGCGGGCGAGTGGCTGCCGCGGCTGGCCGAGCTGGCGGGGCGCCGGATCCCCGCCGTGCTCGACGCCGGGATCCGGACGGCGTGGGCCGGGCTGTACGAAGTGACGCCGGACCGCAACCAGATCATCGGGGAAAGCGTCCTGCTGTCGCGGTTCTTCTACGCGACCGGCTTCTCGGGGCACGGCTTCCAGATGGGCCCGGCCACCGGCGAGCTGATCCGGGACCTCTACCTGGGCCGACGTCCCGCGGTGGACATCGCCGAGCTGGACGTCCGCCGGTTCGCCGCGGGCTCGACGAGTGTCGAGAACAACATCGTCTAGGGGCTGATTGCCAGATCGTTGAACGATCTGGCAGTATCCGGGCCGTGGCTGTGAGTGGTGCTCGGGAGCTGGTGGACGCGCTGGAAGCGCTCGGAACGGAGATCGTCTTCGGCCTTCCGGGAGTGCACAACCTGCCACTGTGGGAGGCGCTCGGTGAAACCCGCATCAAGCTGGTCGGCGTTCGCCACGAGCAGACCGCCGGGTACGCCGCCGACGGCTACGCCCGCGCCACCGGCAAGCTCGGCGTCGCGCTGGTCACCACCGGCCCGGGCGCGGCGAACACCCTCGGCGCCGTCGGCGAGGCCATGGCGTCCGCGGCCCCGGTGCTGGTCATCGCCACCGACATCCCCTCGACGCTGCGGCGGCCCGGTGTCGTCCGCGGAGTGCTGCACGAAACCTCCGACCAGCAGGCGATGTTCGCGCCGGTCACCAAGGGCGGCTTCACCGTGCGGGCGCCGGACCAGATCGGCACCACCGTCCACCGCGCCGCCCGGCTCGCGCAGCTGCCGCAGAGCGGCCCGGTCTACCTCGGCGTGCCCACCGACTACCTGCGCGAACAGGTACCGCACCGCCGTCCGCCCGCGCCGCACCGCAAGCCCGACGTCGACGTCCCCGACCTCGCGCGGGCCGAGGCGATGCTGTCCGACGCGCGGCACCCGCTGATCTGGGCCGGCGGCGGCGCGCTGCGCTCGGGCGCCGGTGACGCGATCGGTGCCCTCGCGGAGAAGCTCGCCGCGCCGGTGCTCACCACGTTCGCCGCCCGCGGGCTGCTCCCGCTCGACCACCCGTGCCTGGCGCCGAACCCGGTGCACGCGCCGGAGGTCGGCGAGCTGTGGGACGAAGCCGACGTCGTGCTCGCCATCGGCACCGACTTCGACGGCCTGATGACGCAGAACTGGCGGATGCCCAAGCCGCCCCAGCTCATCGCCGTCAACGTCGATGCCGACGACGCCGCGAAGAACTATCAGCCCGACCTCACGCTCGTCGGGGACGCCCGGTCGATCGTCGAGCGGCTGCTGCCGAAGCAGCGGGCCGGGCTCGACGACATCACGCTGCGGCTGGCCGGTATCGGCCGCCGGGTGCGCCAGCGCATCCGCGACGAGGAACCGCAGGCCTACGACTTCCTGTCCACTTTGGACGAGGTGCTGCCGACGGACGCGGTGCTGGTCTCGGACATGTGCGTGGCCGGGTACTGGGTCGGCGGCTTCCACCGGGTGCGGGCGCCGCGCAAGCTCGCCTACCCGATGGGCTGGGGCACCCTCGGCTACGGCTTCCCGGCGTCGCTCGGCGCGGCCGCGGCCGGCACCGGGCGCGCCATCTGCATCACCGGTGACGGCGGATTCCTCTACGGCTGCGGCGATCTGGCGACCCTGGCCCAGGAGCAGCTGCCGGTCACGGTCGTCCTGGTCGACGACGGCGGGTACGGGATGCTCCGCTACGACCAGGACCGCGAGGGCCTGCCGCACCGCGGCGTCGACTGGGACAGCCCGGACTTCGTCGGCCTCGCCCGCTCCTTCGGGATCCACGCCGACCGCGTCTCCGGCTTCGGGCGCGCGTTCCGGCGGCTGCTCGGCGAGTTCGTCGAGTCGGACGAGCCGAACGTGCTGGTCGTGAAGGCCAAGCTCAAGCCGCCGCTCAACACCTCGCCGCGGTGGTACCGGACATGAGGATCGGCGTGGACATCGGCGGCACGTTCACCGACCTCTGCGCGGTGGACGAAACCGGGATCGTCGCGGTCGGCAAGGTTCTGACCACGCACGACGAGCCCGCCCGGGCGGTCGAAGAGGGCCTGGCCGCGCTGCTCCCGGACCTCTCGGCCGTCGAGCAGGTGGTGCACGGGACGACGCTGGTGACCAACGCCCTGATCGAGCGCAAGGGGTCGCGCACCGCACTGCTGGCCACCGCGGGCTTCCGGGACGTCCTCGAGATGCGCCGCGAACACCGGTACGAGCTCTACGACCTGCACCTGGAACTGCCCGCGCCGCTCGTGCCGCGCCACCTGCGGTTCGACGTCCCGGAGCGGATCCTCGCCGACGGGTCCGTCCACACCGGACTCGACGAGGAGTACGTGCGGAAGCTCGGCCGCGAGCTGGCCGCGCGGGGGATCGAGGCGGTCGCGGTCTGCTTCCTGCACGCGTTCACGAACCCGGCGCACGAACGCCGGGTGGGTGAGATCCTGGCCGAGGTCGCGCCATCGCTGCGGGTGGCGCTGTCCTCCGACGTCGTCCCCGAGATCCGCGAGTTCGAGCGGACGTCGACCACGGTCGCCAACGTCTACGTCCAGGACCGCGCCGAACGCTACCTGCGTGATCTCGAACACCGGCTGCACCGGCTGGGGATCTCGCGCGCGCCGCACATCATGCTGTCCAACGGCGGACTGGCCACTGTGGACACCGCGGCTCGGCACCCGATCCGGATCCTCGAGTCGGGCCCGGCGGGCGGGGCGCTGGCGGCGGCCGCGGTGGGCCCGGACGACCTGCTGGCTTTCGACATGGGCGGCACCACGGCGAAGCTGTGCCTGATCGCCGGGGGCACGCCGCTGGTCACGCACGAGTTCGAAGTGGACCGCAAGTACCGGCTGCTGCCCGGGTCCGGGCTGCCGGTGCGGGTGCCGGTCACCGACATGATCGAGATCGGCGTCGGCGGCGGCTCGATCGCGCGCATCGACGCGCTGGGCCTGCTCACCGTCGGCCCCGATTCGGCAGGCTCCGAGCCCGGCCCGGTCTGCTACGGCCGCGGCGGCGCCGAACCCACGGTCACCGACGCCGACCTCGTGCTCGGCTACCTCGACCCCGGCTACTTCCTCGGCGGCGGCATGCGCCTGGACGCCGAGGCTGCGAGAGCAGTGCTCCGCGAAAAGATCGCCGAACCGCTCGGCGTGAGCGTCGAAGAAGCCGCGTGGGGCATCCACACCAGCGTCAACGAAGACATGGCGAACGCCGCGCGGGTGCACACCGTCGAGCGTGGCCACGACCCGGCGAAACTCCCGATGTACACCTTCGGCGGGGCGGGCCCGGTGCACGGTGTCGGCGTCGCGCGGGCGCTCGGGGCGCCGTCGGTCGTCGCGCCGCCCGCCGCCGGGGTGCTGAGCGCGGCCGGGTTCCTCACCGCGCCGCTGGCGTTCGACTTCGTGCGCTCGGCCCGCGCGGCCGTCCACGACCTCAGCCGTGAGCAGGTCGACGCGCTGTTCGCCGAGATGGAGGCCGAGGGCGAAGCGCTGCTCGCGAAGTCCGGAGTGGACGACGTGACGCACCACCGGGTCGCCGAGATGCGCTACGCCGGGCAGGGCTACGAGATCCGCGTCCCGGTCCACGACGGCCCTTGGCCGGAAACCCTGGTCGGCGAGTTCACCCGCACCTACCGTGCGCTCTACCGGCGCACCGGGCCCGCGGTCGGCGTCGAGGTGCTGAACTGGCGGGTCGTCTCGAGCGGGCCGAAACCGGCCGTGACGCTGCGGCTGACCTCGGCTTCCTCCGGTGAGCCGCGGAAGGGTACCCGGCAGGCCTGGTTCCCGTCGACTGGTGGATTTGTCGACACGGCCGTGTTTGATCGGTACCGGCTGGCGCCGGGCACCCGCGTCGACGGACCGGCCATCGTGGAGGAACGCGAGTCCACTGTGGTCGTCCCGCCCGGCGCGTCCTGCGTGGTTCGGACCGATGGCGCGTTGGATGTGACGGTGTGACTGTCGACCCCATCGTCGTCGGGCTGTTCGGCAACCGGCTGCACTCCATCCTCGCCGAGCAGCAGAACGCGCTGGTCAACACGGCCTTCTCCGCGGTCGTGCGCGAGTCGCTCGACCTGGCGTGCGCGGTGTTCGACTCGCGCGGCGAGATGATCGGCCAGTCCGTCGGCGGCACGCCGGGGCACATCAACGCGATGGCGACCGGCATGCACCACTTCGTCGCGGCGTACCCGCCGGAGACCCTCGAACCCGGGGACGTGCTGCTCACCAACGACCCCTGGCAGACCGCGGGCCAGATCAACGACATCACGGTGGCGACGCCGGTGTTCCGCGGCGGCCGGCTGGTCGCGTGGTTCGCCTCCTGCTGCCACACGCCGGACATCGGCGGGCGGCTGGTGTCCGCCGAGGCCCACGAGGTCTTCGAAGAGGGCCTGCGCCTGCCGATCCTGAAGTTCCTGCGTGCGGGCGAGGTCAACATGGATCTGGAACGGCTGGTCCGGGCCAACGTCCGCACGCCGGAGGAGACCATCGGCGACCTGTATGCGCAGGTCACCGGCAACGAGGTCGGCGCGGCGAGCCTGCTGCGGCTGCTGGACGAGCTCGGCCTGGACAGCCTGGACGAAGTCGCCGCCGAGATCATGGACCGCTCGGAGCAGGCGTTGCGCGACGCGCTGCGGAAGCTGCCCGACGGCACGTACACCAACGAGATCGGCACCGACGGCTTCGACGACGAAGAGATCGTCTTGCGCGTCACGGCCACTGTGGACGGTGACGAGATCCACCTCGACTTCGCGGGGTCTTCGCCGCAGAGCCGCCGCGGGATCAACGTGGTGCTCAACTACACGCGGGCGTACGCCTCGTTCGCGGTCAAGGCGGCGATCTCGCCGGAGGTGCCGCACAACGCCGGGTCGTTCCGGCCGGTGCACGTCACCGCCCCCGAGGGCTCCGTGCTGAACTGCCTGCCGCCCGCCCCGGTCGCGTCCCGGCACCTGATCGGGCACTTCCTGCCGTCGCTGCTGATCGGCGCGCTGCCCGGCCCGGCGATCGCGCCGAGCGCGGACGCGCTGTGGATGACCATCTGGCGCGGGCCGGGCTTCATGCTGAACGTCTTCCAGACCGGCGGGACGGGCGCGCGGGCGGACAAGGACGGCCTGTCCACCACCGGCTTCCCGAGCGGGCTGCGCTCGACGCCGACCGAGGTGATCGAGACGATGGCGCCGCTGGTCCAGCACGCCCGGGCGCTGCGGGCCGACTCCGGCGGCGCGGGCCGGTTCCGCGGCGGACTCGGACAGGTGACCACGATGGGCGCACTCGGCGTGACTTCCTGGAGCGTCAACGGGAACGTCGACCGGGTGCGCGCCGCGGCCTCCGGGGTGGCCGGTGGCGGACCCGGCGCTCCCGGCCGATTCGGTCGCCACGAAGGAGCGGAGTTGCCCGCGAAGAGCCGGGTGCCGCTGACGCCGGAGTCCGTTGTGGACGTCACGCTGCCGGGCGGCGGCGGGTACGGGCCGCCGCTCGAACGGCCGGTGGCGGCGGTGCTCGCCGACGTCGTCGAGGGGTACGTCTCGGTGGCGGCGGCACGCGAGGTGTACGGCGTCGAGGTGCGCTACCTCGGGGACCCGGACGCGCTCGTCCGGCTGCCCGGGGACTACGCGGTCGACGAAGAGCAGACAGCACGACTGAGAGCAGGGCAGTGAACATGGGTCGGTTGGCCGGCAAGGTTGCGGTGGTCTTCGGCGGCGCGCGGGGCATCGGCCTCGCCACGGTCAAGGAGTTCCTCGCCGAGGGCGCGACGGTCTTCGCTTCCGACATCCGCGAGCCGGCCGAGGAGATACCCGGTTACTCCATTGTGGACGCCACCGACGAAGACCAGGTCGGCGCGTTCGTCGACGGCGTCATCGCCGAGGCCGGCCGCATCGACGTGCTGTTCAACAACGTCGGCATCCACCTGGGCAAGCCCCTCGCGGACACGACGCTGGCCGAGTTCGACCACATCTTCGCGCTCAACGTGCGGGCCGCCTTCCTCGGCACCCGGGCCGTGCTGCCGCACATGATCGCGCGGAAGGCGGGCAGCATCATCACGACGTCGTCGAACGGCGGCGTGATGGGCCGCCCCGGCGACCCGGTCTACAACGCCACCAAGCACGCGCTGGTCGGGCTGACGAAGTCCATCGCCGTCGCCCACGCCCACCAGGGCATCCGGGCCAACACGGTGAACCCGGGCGCGATCGACACCGACATGCTGCGCAGCACGCTCAACTCGCCGGAGGAGTTCGAGACCAAGCAGCACCAGCTGGTCGCGAGCACGCCCGCGGCGCGCGTCGGCGAGGCCTGGGAGGTCGCGAAGGCCGTCGTGTTCCTCGCGAGCGACGAGTCCCGGTTCGTCAACGGCGTCGTGCTGCCGATCGACGGCGCGAAGGCCGCGGGGGCGATGCCGGGCAACCGGTACAGCCTCGATTTCGAACTCGACGTCAGGTAGTGCCGTGACCGTCGATGCCTCGGGGCTGGAGCGCGCGCGGCCCCTGCTCGAGCGCAGCGGCACCGCCGAACGGGTCGCCGCGATCCTGCGCCAGTACATCACCGACGGCGTCTTCGCCCCCGGTGAACGGTTGTCCGAGCCGGTGATCAGCTCGGCGCTCGGCGTCTCGCGCAACACGCTGCGCGAATCGTTCCAGCTGCTCGCCCACGAGCGGCTGGCCGTGCACGAGCTGAACCGCGGCGTGTTCGTGCGCGAGCTGACGACGGAGGACATCGAGGACCTCTACGTCGTGCGCCGCGCCACCGAGTGCGGTGCCCTGCGGCGTGCGGCCGAGCTGTCCACAGTGGACCTCTCGCCGGTGGAGAAAGCGCTGCACGACGGCCGCGCGGCGGCGGAGGCCGAGGACTGGCCCTCGGTCGGCACCGCCAGCATCCACTTCCACCAGGCCCTCGCGGACCTGGCCGGCAGCGAGCGCCTGTCCGCGACGATGCGCCAGGTGCTCGCCGAGACCCGGCTGTTCTTCGTGCTCAACGAGAACACGCGCGAGTTCTACGAGCCGTTCCTGGACTGCCACGAAAAGATCCTGCGCGACCTGCGCGCCGGCCGGTTCGACGCCGCCGAGGCCGCGCTGGACCGCTACCTGCGTGACGCCGAAGCGCGGTTGCTCGAGCTCAGCGCACCGGGAACCGGGTCACCGGGCACACCACGGTGAACGCGTACGGCTTGCGGAACGTGACGGGGTGGTACCGCCCGTCGGCGCCGGCCACCCAGCTGTGCCAGGCGATCGTGCGGAGGACGGAACACGCGCGGTAGCCGGCGGTCGCCGGATCGGCGGGAGCGGCCGTGGCGGCCGGCGCGGAGGCGAGCAGCACGGCGGCCACGGCGGCGACGGTTCTCGCACGTCGGAAGCACACCGCTTCACTCAACCTTGCGGCAACCCTCGACAGGAAAGGATTCGAGTCGGTTCAAATCCGCCGTCCGGGCTGCTACCGTCGGTGAAGTGTTCACGCTGCGGGTCGACGCGGAGACGGTGGCCAGGACACGGTTTTCCCCCTCGCTCGCGGCGGAGTCCCTCGCCTGGCTGAAGCTCGCCGCCGACGCGGGCCGCCACCCGGTGTTCGGCGATCCCGGCCCGCTCGCCCGCGCGGCGCTCGCCCACCCCGACGTCGCCCTGCTCCTGGACCTGCTGCCGCGCCCCGGCGAGGTCTACACGCCGGACCTGCTCACCCCGCAGCCGGGCACGGCCACCCGGCCGCGTGACCTGCTCGACGAGCAGATCGCGAGAATCGAGGCGACCACGCAGGACGAGGTCGAGTCGCAGGTGCTCGCCTACACCCAGGTCCACTGGACCCGGCCGGTCCCGGTTGCCGCCCGGCGGAGTGCCGAGTCGGGGACGATGCCCCGGCGGCTGGCCAACGGCCTCGCCCGGTTCTGGCGGGACGCCCTGGCCGAGGACTGGGCCGGCCTGCAGGCGGTCGTCGACCGCGACATCACCCACCGCGCGCTGGCCATCGCCCGCCACGGCGTCGGCGAGGTGTTCGGCAGCCTGCACCCCACCATCGGCTGGGCCGGCGACGCGATCACGGTCGTGAAGCCGTTCGACGGCGAGGCCGACATCTCCGGCCGCGAGCTGGTCCTCGCCCCGGGCGTGCTCAGCTGGCCCGTCACCAGCATCCAGATCGACGTCCCCGGCCAGGTCGTCCTCCGCTACCCGGCGCAGGGCGTCGGCACCGGCGCCGGCCACCGGCCGGGCCGGATCGCGCCGGTCGTCGGCGCGGCCCGGGCGGCGCTGCTGGCCGACCTCGAGACCGCGCGGTCGACCGCGGACCTCGCCACCCGGACCGGGTACAGCCCGGGCACCGTCTCCTACCACCTGAGCGCGTTGCACCGGGCCGGCCTGGTCGGCAAGGTCCGGGACGGGCGGTACGTGCTCTACCGGCGTACCGCCCAGGCCGTCGCGCTCCTCGAAGGAGCCGTCAGCAGCTGACGTTGGGCGCGATCCAGTCGGCGTACTCCCCGGCGGAGCCGTCGCCGCCGTCGTCGACCGCGATGGCCAGCTGCTGCACGCCGGTGACCGGGACCGTCAGCTTCTGCGGCGTCGTCCCGCGCTCGACGATCCCCGTCGAAAACAGCTCCCGGCCGTCGCCCAGCACCCGGAACGTCACCGTGGCCGCCGGACCCGACACGTCGTCGACGCCGTACTGGGTGGTGAACGACTTGCACGCCCCGCCCAGGTACAGCCGGATCACCGAGGGCGCGTGCAGGCCGATCCCGCTGTTCGGCTGGTAGCCGACGCCGCCGATGGCCATCGCCCGCCCGTTCGCCACGGTGCCGCGCTCCACCGGGCCGAGCCCGTTTTCCGAGTACAGCCACGGCCGCGTGTCCACGTACGTCGTCCCGCGTCCGGGCGCGGTCACCAGCGGTACCTCGGCCGAGCCCGTCGCGGTGCGCGGACCGAACTCGCTCGTGTAGCCCCCGCTCACCCCGACCAGCACCTTCGCACCGGGCGCCGCCGTCGGCCGCAGCGTGATCTCGTGCGTGACCGTGCTGCCGGGGGAGACGCGCGGGACGTCGACCTGCGCGGGGCCGTCCAGCTCCCAGCCGGACGGCACGGTGATCGCGTACCGCGCGTCGGTGATCGGCGTGTCGCCGTCGTTGGTCAGCGTCACCGTGCCCGGCACCGCCTGGCCGGCCAGGAATCCTTCGGGCAGCTCCACGCCCAGCGTCACCAGCGGCTCGGCGGGGGCCTGCTGACCCGGCCACACGCGGAGGAAGGTCCCGGAATTCGCGCCGGCGGACGTCCGCAGCGTGCCCGTGCTGGTCAGCTCGGTGCCGGTCCACAGGTCGCGGACCCGGTGGACCGGCGCCGCCGCGACGCCGGATTCCGCGAGGTCGAACGCGATCGTCCGGGCGGTCCAGCCGCGGTTCAGCAGCAGCACGGCGACCGAGCCGTCGGACATCGGCTTCGCCCAGATCTCGGCGTCGCCGAGGTCGCGGATCTTGCGACCGGGCGTCCCGGACCAGTCCTGGTCGACCGCGATCACGTCCCGGTTGCCGAGCGTGTCCGGCGGGAACGCCTCGTTCGGCATGAGCGGCGCGTTCATCAGCGCCCACAACGAGAACTGCGCGCGCCGGACCCACGGGTCGACGATGCTGAAGTTGAGGTAGCCGGGATCGCTCCAGCCGCCGGGGCCGGTGTGCCCGGCGAGCGGGACCTGCTTGTCCACGGCCTGCATCACGGACGGGAAGTTGTCCGGGAGGTCGGTGCTGAGCTGCCACGTGTGCGCCCCCGCGCCGGGCGCCCACTCCCACGATCGGTAGTTCCCCGAAAAGGTGTTGACCACGGCGAGCGTGATCGGCCGCCCGGTCCCCTTGAGCGCGTCGCTCATCTTCTTGACCGCCGCCGCGACGCCGTTCTCGCCGCCGCACGTGTCGTAGTCCAGGTAGTCGACGCCCCAGGCCGCGAACGTTTGCGCGTCCAGTTCTTCGTGGTCGCGGGAGCCGGGCATCGCGCTGCCGCAGACGAGCGCGCCGGTGCCGCTGTACAGCCCGAACTTCAGGCCGTGGGCGTGGACGTAGGCGATGAGCCCCGGCAGGTCCGGGTACTTGGCGGGATCGGGCACGAGCCTGCCGTCGGCCGCGCGGGTCTTGGTCGCCCAGCAGCCCGCGATGTCGACGTAGGTGTAGCCCGCGTCCTTCAGGCCGCTGCTGACCAGCATGTCGACCGCCGCGCGGACCTTGGTGTCGTCGATCCGCGGGCACTGGTTCCAGCCGCGGGACCACGAGATCCCCATCGGCGGTTTGGCGGCGATGATCGGTTCGTCGGCGGCCGCGGGCACGGCGACCGCCGTGCCGACGGTGAGCAGTGTGAGCAGCAGGACCCCGAACCGTCGCATGGTTCCCTCCCCGGGACTGCGGACAAGAGTTCCAGGGTGGCGCGGGGATCGAACCGGGCATGAGGGGAGAAATGCCCGCCTCCGGACGGCGGCTTCCCGAGTCCGCCGGATGCCCGGGGTAGAAAGGGGGACCGAAGCCTGCCGAGGAGTGGTCGATGCCCCCTGCTGTCCGCCCGCTGGACGGGATCAAGGTCGTCGACCTCTCCCGCATCCTGGCCGGGCCCTACTGCACCCAGTACCTCGGCGAGATGGGCGCGGACGTCGTCAAGGTCGAGCCGCCGGGCCACGGCGACGACACCCGCGGCTGGGGCCCGCCGTTCGTCGGCGACGAGGCCGTCTACTACCTGGCGGCGAACCGGAACAAGCGCGGGATCGTGCTCGACCTCAAGAGCGACCGCGGCCGCGAAGCCCTCCGGCGGCTGGTCGCGGACGCCGACGTCCTCGTCGAGAACTTCCGGCCGGGGACACTCGAGAAGTGGGGCATCGGGTACGCCGAGCTGTCCGCGCTGAACCCGCGGCTGATCCACGTGTCGATCACCGGGTTCGGGCAGACCGGCCCGTACCGCGATCGCGCCGGGTACGACCTGGTGGCGCAGGCCCTCGGCGGCGTGATGTCGCTGACCGGCGAGCCCGCCGGCGCGCCGGCGAAGGTCGGGCTGCCGGTGGCGGACCTGAACGCGGGGACGTGGGCGATCATCGGCGTGCTGATGGCCCTGCAGGCCCGGCACGCGACCGGCCGCGGGCAGTACCTCGACGTGTCCCTTTTGGACAGTCAGCTGGCCTGGCACGTGTATGCCGCCGGCGCCGTGTTTTACGACGCGCCACGACCGGGCCGGATGGGCTCGGCGCACCCGAGCATCGTCCCGTACCAGGGCTACCACGTCGCCGACGGCTGGCTGGTCATCGCGGTCGGCAGCGAGAAGCTGTGGCACGCGTTCTGCGGGGTGCTCGGCCTGGACATCGCGGCCGACCCGCGGTTCTCCTCGAACGCCGCACGCTCGGCCCACCGCGACGAGCTGAACGCGCTGCTGGAACCGGTGCTCCTGACGCGCCCGGCGGCGGAGTGGATGAAGGCGTTCGACGCGGCGGGCATCCCGGCGGCGCCGGTCAACGAGATCGACGACGTCTACGCGGACCCGTGGGCGGCGGCGCGCGAGCAGGTGGTCCGGCTGCCGCACCCGACGGTGGGGACGTACGTCGGCACGGGCTTCCCGGTGAAGGCGTCGGACACCCCGGCGCGGCCGACGTCCGCGCCACCGACCCTGGGCCAGCACACCGAAGAGGTGCTGGCCGAGCTGGGGTACTCGCCGGCGGAGATCGCGGAGTTCCTGGACTGATGGTAGGGATGGGACAGGAGCAAGGAGGACCGATGTCAGCACAGCACGCCCTGTGGCACCCGTTCGCCGACATGGGCGCGGTCGACGGCGACCGGATGGTCATCACCCGAGGCGAGGGCTCGTACGTCTGGGACGACGCGGGCCGCCGGTACTTCGACGCGACGGCGTCGCTCTGGTACGCGAACTTCGGCCACGGCCGCCCGGAGATCACCGAAGCCGTCTCCCGCCAGCTCGGGGAGCTCGACTCGTGGAACCTGTTCGGCTACAACGCGAACCGCCCGGCGATCGAGCTGGCGGACCGCGTCGCGGCCCTGGCCCCGGAACCGGGCTCGAAGGTGTTCTTCGGTTCGGGCGGCGGTGACGCCATCGACACGGCGGTGAAGCTGGCCCGGGCGTACTTCGCGCAGACGGGCCGTCCGGAGAAGGTCCACGTGATCGGCCGGGCCCAGGGCTACCACGGAACGCACGGTTTCGGCACGGCCGTCGGCGGAATCCCGGCGAACGCGGCGGGCGTCGGCCCCCAGCCACCTTCGTTTTCCCACGTGGCGTATGACGACGCGGCAGCGCTGGAGGCGGAGATCCAGCGGGTCGGTGCGTCGCGCGTCGCGGCGTTCTTCTGCGAGCCGGTGATCGGCGCGGGCGGTGTGCTGCTCCCGCCGGAGGGCTACCTCGAGGAGGTGGCGGCGATCTGCCGCCGTCACGACGTGCTGTTCGTGGCGGACTGCGTCATCGCGGCGTGGGGCAGGCTGGGAACGTGGTTCGGGATCGACCGCTGGCCGGTCCGCCCGGACATGATCACGACGGCGAAGGGCATCACGGGCGGAACGATCCCGCTGGGCGCGCTGGTCGTGGCCCCTCGGGTGGCGGAGCCGTTCTTCACGGGGGCGCCCGGGGCGCCGATCTTCCGTCACGGCCCGACGTACGCGGGTCACCCGGTGGCCTGCGCGGCGGGCTTGGCCACGCTGGACGTCTACGAGCGCGAGGGCCTGATCCCGCGTGGTCGCGAGCTGGAGAAACCCCTGGCGGACGCGGTGTCGGGGGTGGCCGGGCACCCGCTGGTCAAGGAGGTCCGGGCGGGGCTCGGCTTCCTGGCGGCGGTGGAGCTGACGGCCGAGGTCGTGGACGCGGACCCCGGAGCCCCGGTGAAGCTGCAGCGGGCGTGCCGGGACGAGGGCGTGATCGTCCGGAACCTGGGCCGGGGTGTGGCGGTGTCACCGCCGCTGGTGGCGGCCGAACCGGAGCTGGACCTGCTGGCGGCCGCCCTGCCGAAGGCCTTGGACCGCTTGGCGGCACAGGTGTGAGGTCGCGAATGACTCGTTCGGGACCTCAGAGGTCCCGAACGAGTCATTCGCGACGTGGGGCCGGCGGGTGGCCCCCAGCCCGCCGCCGGACTCCGCGCACCTCAGGAAACGCAGAACTCGTTCCCTTCCGGATCCGCCATCGTCACCCAGCTGTGCGGTCCCTGCCTGCCCCGCCACAGGAACTCCGCACCTCGCGACTTCAGCTTCTCCAGCGTCGCCTCGACGTTGTCCGCGCCCACCCACACGTCGAGGTGGACCCGGTTCTTCACCGTCTTCGCTTCGGGAACCTCCTGGAACAGGATCCGCCGTGGGGGGCCTTCCGGTGGCGAGTCCGGGTGGCGGATCCCCGCCCCCGTTCTCCACACCAGCGAACCCCGGTACGTCCGGGTCTCCTCCTCCTTGGCGTACCCCTTCGCGATCATCTCGCGGACGAAGTCCTCGTCCGTCGGTTCCACGGACCAGCCGAGCGTCTCGGCCCACCAGTCGGCGAGCACGTGCGGGTCGGCCGAATCCACCACTACCTGGAAGTCATGCGCCATACCGGCACATTAACGACGGAGTCCGACATTTTCCGGAGCATCGGGTCCTCGGGCACCACCGTGAAGCGCCACTTGTCCACGCCGCCGCCCATGATTTCGGCGTACCGGCGGGCACCGTCGGCGTTGGCGAACCGCACCTGCTGGCCGTTCGTCAGGTGGGTGATCTTGACCGCCACGACTACCTCCCGAGTATGTGGGCCGGCCCGCGGAGCTTCCCCCTCCGGGACCGGCAGGCACAGTAGAACACATGTTCGACCGAGCGCGCCACTCTCTCCCCCGAGTAGGGGAGAATCGAAAGAAACCGCAGGTCAGAGTGGTCGGATCAGGGCGACACGCGGCCAGGCGTCCAAGCCGCGGGCCGCTTCGGCGCGGCGGATCGAGCGCAGGCCGTCGCCGATTTCCGCGTCCGGGATGGCCCGGAACCCCAGCCGCTCGTAGTAGGGCGCGTTCCACGGCACGGATTCGAACGTCGTCAGCGTCAACGCCGTCAGCCCGCGCGTGGCCGCCCACTCCGCCAGCGTCTCGATCAGCGCGCGGCCGATTCCCCGCCGCGCGTGCGACGGGCGGACCGAGACCTGCTCGATGTGCGCGTGCCCGTCGACGACCGCCGCGACCAGGTAGGCCACCGGCCGGCCGGCGGCGTCGACGCTCACCCACGCGCGCCCGTCGGACTGGTACTCCGCCAGCTCGGCCACCGATCCCGGGTCGTCGTCGGCGATCGCCGCCATGCCGACGTCGCGGAAGAGCGCACCCGCCTCGCGCTCGACGTCGATGAGCGCGGGCAGGTCGTCGGGACGCGCGAGCCGGATCACCCGGGCAGTTCTACGCGCCCAGGCGGAATTCTCACAGCGAATAAGACGCGATCGCCCGCTGGATGCGGATCGCGTACTCCTGCAGCGCGGTGATCGCCGTGTGCCGGGTCTCCTCGCCGATCCGGGCGGCCGGCCCGGCCATGCTCAGCACGGTGGGCCGCCTGCCGATCGTCTGCACCGGCACCGAACAGGCCCAGACTCCTTCGTCGAGCTCGCCGGAGCTGACCGCGTACCGGTTCTCCAGCGCCCGCTTCAGCTCGTCGCGCACCGCCGTCCCACGCTGCTCGACGATCGACGCCCACCGCCGGTCGCGTTCGATCTCCGGCAGCAGCGCGAGCAGCATCTTGCCGGACGCCCCCACGCCGAGGGGCAGCGAATGTCCCGGCTCGAACGTGAACCGCATGGCGCGGTCGCACTCGACGCGGTCCGCGCACACGGCGGAGTCGCCGAACCGCTGGAACAGCATCACCGTCTCACCGAGCTCCCGTGCGGCTTCCTCCATCGCCGGCCGCGCCAGCCGGACCATGTCGTTCGCCAGCTGCGCGGCCCGCGCCAGCGGCATCACCTGGCTGGTCAGGTGGTAGTGGCCGGCCCGGCCCTCCTCGAGCAGCTGCAGCTCCTTGAGGAGGGCCACGTACCGGTAGGTCGTCGCCACCGGGGTCCCGATCGTCGCGGCCAGCTCGGCGACGCTCGCCTCCCACCGGCGCTCCGAAAAGGCCAGCAGCAGCTGGAGGACCTTGCGGGAGCTGCTGGCACCCGGGGTGCGGCGCGGGGAAGTGGTGGCGGAACCGTCGACGGTACTGACGGCAGGCGTCATCGTGACCCTCTCGGTGAGACAAAAACTACCTTCGCTATCACACGGGGTGAATAAATTAGCACGTAGTGTGAAAGGAAGGCCAGCAATGTCCCGGGAAAGGGAGCGCCGCCGGCAAATTCGGGCTCACATCGTGAGGAACTCGCCCGGTTTCGTCACCACGGGTGACTCGACGTAGAGCCCGCGGTACTCGTCCTGGATCCCGGAGTTGTGCACCTGCAGCGCCAGCGGGCCGACGCGGCCGGCGGTCTGGTCGGTGAACCGCAGCACTTCGACGCCCTTGCAGGTGATCGCCGTGCCGGTGAGCGGGCAGCACGCCATCCGTGCGACGCCGGTGGTGGCATCGCCGATCAGCTCGCACTGGGCCCACTTCTTGATGTCGATGGTCGGGTGCGACAGCTGCTGGAACAGTTTCCCGCCGCCGTTGTTGTGCCCCGGCCGGTAGTCCCAGTGCCCGCCGTTCGGCGGCTGGAACTGGATGGCGCTCAGCGCGTCGCGGATCGGGTCGGTGGTGCCCCAGATCAGCACGGTCGGTTTGTGGTTGCCCTTGACCTGCCGGACATTGAATATCCACCGAAACGTGCCGACCTGCTGTTTGTTGTAGTACAACCAGCCGCGCGCGGTGCCATTGCCGTGGATGACGCCGTTTTTCGCCGACCAGAGACCCGCTTTCGACGACGTCCACGGGCTCAGGTCCGTGCCGTCGAACATCGAAACCAGGTTCGGGTCGCCGTAGGGGTTTTCCGCGGCGGCCGCGACCGGTGCCGCGGCCGAGGCCACGACGATCGCCGCGGCCAGCACACCGAAGAGTTTCCGGATCATCCCGCCGTCCTCTCGTTGAACGCGAATCGAGGGTTCGGACGGCGGATTTTCACGTTAGGAGCGGTCCGGGCAAGACGTCAACCGCGGTCCCGGTCACCGGTGAGGAACGGCGTCAGCAGACCGGGGAGGGCCTGGTCGGCGAGGGCCAGCCCGTCCGCCTCGCCGACATCGAGCACCTGGTACCTGCCCTTGCCCGCGGCGACCGGCGCGATGAGCGTGACCAGGCCGGCCTGGCGCTGGAAGTACGAGCGCTCGACGACGATCCCGGTCAGCCCGTCGCAGCGGATCGCCGCCGTGCCGCGGTCCAGCGAGCCCGAGCGGGTCACCAGGTAGCGGCCGGTGAGCGCGTGGCCGAGACCCCGGTAGCGGTCCCAGCCGACGACCGCGGCGACCGGCACCAGCACCAGCGCGACCTGCCACGGCCAGTCCGGCAGCGCGCCGAGCCACGCCAGGCCGTAGAGCGCCGCGGCGAGCAGCAGCACGCTCAGGACGGCCCGGGACAGCCGCCGGTACAGCGCCCGGCGCGGGTGGCGCACCAGCGGCGTCGCGACCGGGTCCTCGCCCAGCACGTCGGCGACGACTTCGTGCGCGCGGGCCAGCGGCGCCGGCGGCAGCAGCAGGCTGCCGCCCTTGTCCGCGCTCTTGCCTTCCCGCAGGCCGGCGGCGATGGCGACGCAGCGGGCGCCGCCGGCCAGCCGCAGTGGCAGCGGCTCGCGGATTTCGGCGCCCCGCAGGCGGTCCTCCTCGATCGAGACCGACCGCGTGGTGATCAGCCCGCGCCGGACGTGCAGCGTGCCGGCGGGCTCGCGGGTGAGCCGGAAGTTCCAGAACGACAGGACGTACCCGCCGATCGACAGCAGCGAGACGAGCACCAGCAGCCCGGCCGCGGCCAGCACCAGGCTCAGCCAGACGGGCGTGTCGGCGAAGTGCCCGACGACCGTCTGGACCAGGGAAAACTGGATCGGATCGAAGTGCAGCTCGTGCGCGAAGTGGTAGACGGTGCCGACGGCCGCGCCGACCACCGCGAGCCCGGACAGCGTGAACGGCGCGTACCGCAGCCACCGCTTGTCGACCGCGGCGATCAGCTGTTCCGGCGGCGGGGCGGCCTCCTCGGCGACGGTCTCGGCGTCGGCCCTGCGGTGCAGCAGGAGCGTCCGCAGCCGCTGGGCCTCGGCGATGGTGACGGCGTCGAGGACGAGCTCGTCCTTGCCCGGTCCCTTGCCGTGCGAGTGCCGCCCGGTGCCGATCCGCGCGGCGGCCAGCGAGAACAGCCGGTGCTTCGGCTCGGAGGTGACGTCGACCGTGCGGATCCGGTCGCGCGGGACGGCCCGGTGCTTGCGCGACAGCAGCCCGGTGCGCCACTCGACCTGCGACCCGGTGATCCGGTAGCGCGAGGTCAGCACGTGGGAGACACCGGTGAACACGGTGATCGCGGTGAAGACGAGACCGATCCACTGCCACACTTCGCCGTGGCCGAACAGCAGCGCGCCCAGCAGCACCGGCAGCGACTTCACCAGGTCCAGCACCGGCCGGATGAGCAGCATCCGCCGGTCGAGGTGGTGCCACGGCGCGTCCTGGGTGCCCTCGGCGGGCGGCGTGACGGCGGGTTCGGTGCTCTCCGCCGCTTCCGTGGGGCTCACGTCGCGTCCCCGCGGACGGCCTGGGTCGTCTTCGTCAGCTCGTCGGCCAGCGCGAGCGCGCGGTCGTGCGCCAGGCCCGCGATGCGCAGCGGACCCGCGGCGGACGCCGTCGTCACGGTGATCTTCGCCAGCCCGAACAGCTGCTCGAAGGGGTCGCGCTCGATGTCGACGGTCTGGATCCGCGAGACCGGCGCGATCCGCCACTCCTGCTTCAGCCAGCCGGACTGCGTGTAGACGGCCTCGCCGGTGACCTCCCAGCGGTGCACGCGGTAGCGCCACTGGGGCATCACGAGCAGGTGCAGCGGCGCGAGCACGCCGCTGACGACCAGCGTGACGGTCAAGAACGACGGGGCGTCGTCGCTGGTCACCACGATGAGCACCTGCACGCCGATCAGGATGATCCACAGGATCGAGGCGGTCGCCGTCCAGTAGCCGATGGCCCGGCGGCTGACCCGGTGTGCCGGCGGCCGCAGCCGCAGCGCCGTGTTCGTGGTGTGTTCGCTCACGGTTCAAGCGTGCCCGATCGGGGCCTTGCGTGCCCAGGACACTTGTCACGATGGCGATCCGAACCGGCCTCGGACGCGTGCCGTTACGATCGGCGACACCGTCGGCGGAATGGAATCCCACCCGGGGTGTGTTGTGCTTGACGGACAGCTGTGTGAAGAGCAGGAGGATCAGGTGGGACTCGATCCCGACGACCTGTACGAGGTGGACTCGGACGTCCCCGACCTGACGGGGGCGGTGCTGCTGCACCACTTCGAAGGGTTCATGGACGCCGGCTCGGCGGGCCGTCTGCTGGCCGAGCACCTGCTGGGCGGCGACCACCGGGTGGTCGCCCGCTTCGACGTCGACCGCCTCATCGACTACCGCTCGCGGCGGCCGACGATGACCTACGCGGTCGACCACTGGGAGGACTACGACACGCCCGAGCTGGTGGTGCACCTGCTGCACGACACCGACGGCACGCCGTTCCTGCTGCTGACCGGCCCGGAGCCGGACCACGACTGGGAGCGGTTCTGCGCGGCGGTCCGGAACCTGGCCGAGCGCTGGGGCGTCCGGCTGACCGCCGGGTTCCACGGCATCCCGATGGGCGCGCCGCACACCCGCCCGCTCGGCGTCACCGCGCACGCCACCCGCAAGGACCTGGTCGGCGACAACCAGCCGCTGCCGAACCGGCTGCAGGTGCCGGGCAGCGTCGCCGCGCTGCTGGAGTACCGGCTCGGCGAGTGGGGCCACGACGCCATCGGCTTCGCCGCGCACGTGCCGCACTACCTCGCGCAGTCGACGTACCCGGCGGCGTCGCTGATCGTGCTGGACGCGCTGAGCCGGGCGACCGGCCTGAGCCTGCCCGAGGGCGAGCTGCGCGCGGCCGCCGACCTCGCCGACGCCGAGATCAACCGGCAGGTCGCGGAGTCCGACGAGATCGCCGACGTCGTCCGCGCCCTCGAGCGGCAGTACGACACGTTCATCGAGGCGTCCGACCGGGGCAGCCTGCTCGCGGAGTCCGTCGAGCACATGCCGACGGCGGAGGAGCTCGGCTCGCAGTTCGAGCGCTTCCTGGCCGAACAGAACGGTGGCGACGGACCGGAGCGCTGATGGCCCGCTACGACGAGATCGGTGTGGGCTACGCACTGGGACGTCGGACGGACCCGCGCTGGCTCGAGCCGGTGCTGTCCGCGCTGGGCCCCGCGGCTTCGGTGCTGGACGTCGGGTCCGGGACGGGGTCCTACGAGCCGCCCGGGCGGGACGTCGTCGCGGTCGAGCCGTCGGCGGAGATGATCCGGCAGCGAGCTCCCGGGGCCGCACCGGTCGTGCGGGCGGTGGCGGAGGCGCTGCCGTTCGCCTCGGGCCGGTTCGACGCCGCGCTGGCGGTGCTGACGGTGCACCACTGGCCCGACTGGCGCGCCGGCCTCACCGAGCTGCGCCGGGTCTCTCGCCGTCAGGTCGTGCTGGCGTACGACACGGCGCTGCACAACGACTTCTGGCTCGTGCGGGAGTACGTGCCCGAGGTGGCCGCGCTCGAGGATTCACGTCCATCGGCGCCGGAGATCGCGGCCTTCCTCGGAGCGTCTTCGGTGGTGCCGTTGCCGGTGCCGTGGGACTTCACGGACGGGGTCTTCCCGGCGTACTGGCGACGCCCGGAGGCCTACCTCGACCCCGCGGTGCGGCGGTCGTGCTCGGCACTGGCCCAGACGTCCCCGGCGGCGGTTTCGCGGGGGATCGCCCGGCTGGGTGCGGACCTGGAGTCCGGGCGCTGGCAGGCGGAGCACGCGGAGTTGCTGGACCTGCCGGAGTGGGACGCGGGGTTCCGGCTCATCGTGGCCTAGCGGCTCACCACTCCGGCGCATTGGGGCGCCGCCAAGGCTCCGGCGCCGCGGGACTCGTTCCCGGCGCCGGATGTCCTGAACGACTCTTTCCCGGCGTCCGATGTCATGAACGAGTCGTTCATGACATCGCCGCACCCCTGTCCCCACCCCCGACGCGAAACCTCAACCGCGGCGGCTTCCGCGAAGCTCCTCGCCGGCCGCCGGCCGGGTCCCCCGAGGGGAGCCGAGCGCGGGGTACGCACGGTATTCGAGCGCGTTGGCCGCCCGGTCGGTCATCCAGGTGAAGATGCTGCCGAACAGCCGCGTGCTGATCATCTTGTAAGCGCGGTTGCGGCTGCGGATCTTCGCGGCCGTGCGCGGCGCGAGGAAGTTGCCGGAGCCCTTGCCGTTCTTCTGCCCGACCGTGGCCGGCTTGCGCAGCCGCTGCTCGTACTTCGCGAACGCCGTCACGTGGTCGCCGCCGGCCGCCGCGAGCTCGCCGGCCAGCACCTGGGCGCCCATCATCGCGAGCCCGGTGCCGGAGCCGCCCGGCCCGGCGCACCAAGCGGCGTCGCCGAGCAGCACGACGCGGCCCTTCGACCAGCGGTCGAGGTGGATCTGGCTGATGGAGTCGACGTACAGGTCGTCGGCCGCGGGCAGCGCTTCGAGCAGTTTCGGCGTCTCCCAGCCGGTGTCCGCGAACAGCTGCGCGATCAGGGCCTGCTGCTCCGCGAGACCGCGGCGGTGGAATTCGACGCCGTCGGCGGCGAAGACCAGGCTGACGTGCAGCCGGTCCGGGAGCCGGTGGCTGCCCACCATCAGGCCGCGGCCGGGCTCGTTGTACATGATGCTGGTGTGGTCGAGCCCGAGGTGGTTGGGCGCGGTGAACCCGGCGATGCCGAAGCCCAGGTCGTGCCGGAAGCCCGGCTCCGGCCCGAAGGCGGCGGCCCGCACGCCGGAGTGCACGCCGTCGGCCCCGACGACCAGGTCGAACTTCCGCGGCGGGCCGTGGCGGAAGGTGACTTCGACGCCGTCCACCGTCTCGGTGAGGCTCGTGACGCGGTCGCCGAAGACGTATTCGGTGTGGGCCGCGGTGTGCTCGTACAGGATCCGCGCCAGGTCGCCGCGCAGGATCTCGACCTCGCCGCTCCATGCGGCGCCGGGCACGGTCAGCGCGGGACGGCCGTCGAGCCCGAGCACGGTCTGGTCGCCCATCGCCGTCTCGTAGCGGCGGATCTCGTCGAGCACGCCCATCGCGGCCAGCAGTTTCACCTGCTCACCGCGGAAGTCGACGGCCTGGCCGCCGGGCCGCAGCGCGGGCGCGGACTCGACGACGGTCACGCGGTAGCCGGCGCGGTGCAGCCAGTGGGCCGCGGACGGGCCGGCGATGCCTGCCCCGGAAACGAGCACGGTCCTGTCGGTCATCGGAGGGTTCCTCTCGGGTCGGTGGGTGCCGACGCCGAGACTGCGGGCCGCCGCTGACGGTCCTCGCACGATCCGCTGACGGCTCGGCCAGTGGAGCGCGGTTGCAGTCGCTAACATGACGCGGGTGGACCGCGCCGCCGAAGGCCGGATCCAGGAGGACGGCGAGGGCGTCGTCGAAGCACGCATCCTGGATGCCGCTGCACACCTGATCGCCGAAGAGGGCTTCGGCAGGCTGAAGATCGGCGGCGTCTGCGCCCGCACCGGGTACGCGCGGTCGGTCGTCTTCCAGCACTTCGGCGACAAGGACGGACTCGGCCAACGGCTCGTCGAGTACGGCCGTCGAGGAGTTCACCGTCGCCTACAGCGAGGCCGTCGCGGCCCGCACCGGCTCGGCGAACGCGACGCCGATGGACATGCTGCGCGCCCTGCTGGACATCATCTTCGAGCTGATCCGCACGATGCCGACGCTCAACCAGGCGTTCCTGGCCCTGTGGGGCGACGCGGCGGCGGAGTACTCGGCCCTGCGCGGCGCGCTGACGGAGGCCGACCGCCGGTTCCGGTTCGCCATCGCGCAGACCGTGGCCAGCGGGGTCGCGGACGGGTCCATCACCGGTGTCCGCGACCCCGATTCGTACGCTTCGGCGCTGCTGGCCCAGCTGCGCGGGATCTCGATGCAGGCCCTGATCGACCCGGACGGCGTCGACCTGCGCGGGCTGCGCGCCGAGCTCGAGCGCGGCGTCGACCGGCTGGCCGCGGGTTTCCGGGGCTCGCTCTAGAGGGCGTACACGATGCTCCGCAGCACGATCACGCCGATGAAGACCAGCGTGAAGGCCAGATCGAGCGAAAGCCCGCCGATCCGCACCGGCCGCACGACCCGCCGCACCGGCCCGATCACCGGCTCGGTCGCGGCGTAGGCCAGCCCACGGGCGCGCCGCGCCCACGGCGGGGTGTTCGCCACCACCGCGACCCAGTCCAGCACCATCCGCGCGACCAGCACGAGCAGGTACAGGCTCAGCGCGAACCCGAGCAACGTCCCTAGTGCACCCATGGTCCCTCCGTTTCCACTACCCGGAGAACGCGCGGGCGGGACGGGGAGTGCCGGGTCTGTCCGGTTCACAGCATTTCAACAGGATCGAGCGGGCTTCAGCGGGCGTAGTGCGCCCGACGGGCCGTGGCCAGGACCTTCGCGGCGTCGGCACCGCCGAGCCCCCAGGCGTCGACCGTGGCCTTGACCTGGCGCAGCAGGGCCTCCTTGGTCGCGAACGGTGCTGCCGACCAGACGTCGTCGAGCAGGCTCTTGCCCGCCCGGACCGGGTTCGCGACCCCCGAGTCGAGCCCGCCGAACACCACCGTCGGCTCGACGCGGTGGAAGTACGCGTGCGTCGGGTCCTCCGTGCCCTCGAAGAACGGCGCGAACTCGACTTCGCCGAGCCGGAAGTGCAGCGGCCTGCCGGGGACGGGCGAAAACGACGGGAGCAGGTCTCCGGACAACCCGGCGTTGCGGTACAGCCCGAATTCGAGGAACGTCGTCCGCGGGTCGCGTGCCACCAGGTTCACCGGCCCGAGGAACAGCGTCTGCGTCTTCGGGTCGTCCAGCGCCGGTTCGGCGCGCAGCCGGAACGGCGTCCGGACGTCGACCGTGTCACCGTCGCGCCAGGTCCGGGTGAGCACCGGCCCCGCTGCCGGCCGGCCGTTCACCCGGACCGAGAAGGTGTCCCGGCACCAGGACGGGACCCGCAGCCGGAGCGTGAACCGCCCGCAGCCGCGGACGACGAGCGTCGAACCCTGCTCGTACGGGAAGTTCGTCCGCTGCTCGATCGTGACGCCGTTCCACGACACCGTCGATGGGCTGTACAGGTTCACGTAGAGCGTGCTGTCGTCCGAGCCGCGGAAGTAGATGGTGTCCTGGTACTTGGTCGCGCTCTCCATCCCGGTGCCTTCGCAGCACGTCGTGCCGGCCTTCGGCGTGTAGTCCCGGACGTGGCCCGGGTTCAACCCGATGAAGTAGGTGACCAGCGGCTTCTCGGCGTCGGGCCGGTCCTGTTTGGACCCCAGGACCTGGTTGTACAGCCCGCGCTCGTAGTAGTCGAGGTAGCGCGGATCCTGCTCGTGGAAGAACAGCATCCGGCTCAGCTTGAGCATGTTGTACGCGCAGCAGGTCTCGGCGTTCGTGTCGCCGAGCGTGCCGGCGATGCTGCCGGGCGCCTTCCAGAACTCGCCGAGGCTGGTCCCGCCGATGCCGTACATCCGCGTCGGCACCACCATGCCCCAGAAGTTGCGGGCGGCGTCCAGGTACCGCTTTTCGCCGGTCTCGTCGTACAACCGCACCAGGCCGGTCAGGATCGGGATGTGCTGGTTCGCGTGCATCCCGGTGAGGATGTCCGTGCCGGCCACGCAGCTGTCGATGAGGTGGTCGAGGTCGAACAGCTTCGCCAGCGCGAGGTGCTCGGCACGGCCGGTGACGGCGTGGACGTCGCAGATCGCCTCGACGATCCCGCCGAACTCGCCGCTGGAGAAGATGCCCCACATCCGCTGCAACGTCGTCTTCGGCAGTTTCGACAGCCGCGCATACATCCAGTCGCACATGCCGGACGCGAGGTCGAGCGCGCGCTCGTCGCCGGTGGCGCGGTAGGCCTCGAAGAGCCCGCGCAGGATCTTGTGCGCGGTGTAGTAGGGCGCCCAGACGACGGTGTAGTCCCCGCTCGTCATCGACTCCAGCGTGCTGAACTGCGTCTCGGGGTAGGCGGCCAGGAACCCGGGGTGACTCGGCCCGCCCCAGGTGCGGCGCACGACCGCGGGGCCGGACCGCCCGGTCCGGTCGGCGAGCGAGTCGAAGGCGTACGACGCGAGATCGCCGTCGCCGGCTTTCGCCTGCAGCGCACCGACTTCGGCGGCGGACAGCGCCCGTGACCAGACGTCGAACCCGCCGAAGGCGCCCGCGAACACCGGGTCCGGGTAGAGCGAGCGGCCCAGCCAGTGGTTCGCCAGCGCGCCGAGCGCAGCCGGGTTGAGCGTCATCGCGCTGTTCGTGCCGACCACCGACCCGTTGACGTACAGCGTTCCGGTGGTGCCCGAGATCGTCACGGCGAGGTGGCTCCACTCGCCGAGGGGGAGGGGAGCGGTCCCGTCGATGCCCTGCTCGCGACCGGCGCCGCCGTTCGTGACGGCGAACCGCGGGACGCCGGAACCGTTGCGCGCGGCCAGGTACAGATACTTGGTCGTGTTGTCGCCGAAGTCGAACACCCGGGCCCAGTTGTCGGCGTGGCTCGGGCGCACCCAGGCGGCGATGGTGAGCTCGGCGGTATCCCCGAGCACTGTGGGCGGCAGTTCGACGTACTGGTAGGAGCCGCGGGGCTGCTCAAGGGCCGCTTGGACGCGGCCGGGGACGACGAGCGGGGCCGGGTCGCGGCGCAGCGCGTCGCGCACCTCGCCGAGCGCGCCGACCACGTACCGGATCCGGTCGCCGAAGAGTGCCTCGCCGGTGCTCGCGTAGGCCTGCGAAAGCATCGTCAGGAAGTGGCCGGTGTAGTGCCCGCGCAGGTTGCCGTTGGCCTCGCCGTCCAGGCCTTCCCACCCGCCGGGTGCCACCGCGCCGCGGGTGTCCAGGCCCGCGTTGGCCCGGAAGACCTGCAGCAGCCGGTCGACGTCGTAGCCGCGGGCGTGGTCGAGCATCAGCGTGCGCTTGGCCGTGAACAGGCCGGTGCGCAGTTCGACGTCGCCGAGTTCGAACGGCCGGACCGCCCACGGGGCGGGCAGCGGGGTGGCCGCCGGTGCCGCCGTCGCCGCCGTCGCCGGTGCGTCGAGCGTGATGCCGAGCGCGGGCACAGCGGTGGCGACGGCGGCACTGCGCAGAACGGCGCGTCGCGTCATCGGGACTGCCATGGTGACCCTCCAGGTTCGAGGGCCGAATGTTAACGTGAACATCTCCATTTGAGTGACGTAGTTCACTCGAATGGCCTACTCGTGAAGTCGGGTCAGCCGAAGGTGACCACCAGTCGGCCGTCGGAGGCGAACGACCACTTCATCGTGCCGGCGTAGGACGAGCACCGTGACCCGTTCTTGCCGGTCCAGAACTGGTCCGAGCCGTCGACGCTGCCGACGGTCTTGTCGTTCGACCCGCCACTGGCGAAGCGGCACGAAGTGTCGTTGCGGAACACCGAAGTCCCGGTGTCGAAGGAGAAGTTGCGTTCGGCGTTGTCGATGCCGACGTTGTCCGAAACGGACATCGACCCGGGGTTGCTGTTGTAGGTGAACCCGTGGTGGCCGTTGCGGTAGGCGATGTCGCGCCGGACGATGTGGTTGACCGCGATCTTGTCGCCGCCGAGCTTGTAGCCGTTGCGGTCGCCGTTCTTGTTCACGGTGCCGTTGCTGAGGGTGCCGTTGGCGTAGGCGAGCGAGTCCTCGATGGTCACCGGGCCGATGGGGCCGGTGTCGGTCTTGGTGTAGAGGTCCCAGCCGTCGTCGATGTTGTTGTGCGAGACGTCGTACCGGAAGACGTTGCCGGGACCGGCGGTGAGCTTCGCGGCGAACCCGTCGGCGTCCTCGCCGTCGGAATCGGCGTTGTCGTGCGATTCGGAGCTGACGACGAGGTTGTTCGACGGCCACTGGTCCTTCGGCGTGCTCGACGCGATCCGCGAGATCTGCAGCCCGGAGTCCCGGTTGAAGCGGGTGACGACGCGTTCGATGACGTTGTTGCTGCCGCCGACGAAGATCCCGTTGTCCCCGGCCCGCTCGACGACGATACCGGCGACGCGCCAGTAGGAGCCGTTGACGGCGAGACCGCGGTTGGCCGGGTCCTCTTTCATGGCCGAGAAGTTCAGCACGGGCTGCTCGCCGGGATAGGCGGACAGCGTCTTGCGCGCACCGGAGGTCCCGCTGTTGCCCGGCGCGATGGTGACGGTCTGGGCGTAGGAGTAGGTGCCGCCCCGGAGGGAAATGGTGCCACCGGAACCGATCCGGGTGAGCGCCGAGGGCAGGGTGGTCGGATCCGCCTGGGTGCCGGCGGCGGAGTCCTTGCCGTTCGGCGCCACGTAGAGGGTGGTGGCCGCGGCGCCGGATGGTGGCGCCAGCGCGACGATCGTGACGAGTGCGGCGCTCACAGCAAGCGCTTTCTTGTGGGCAATGCTTCCGTGCGAACCCATTGCACGCCTCCTTGCGGGCAAGAATGTGCCGGACACCGGGTCCGAGAGCGCTCCCAGGAGGAGCGGGATCTCCGGTGAGGCGACGGTAGCACCGGGTCGCGGCACCCCGAGTGGGCCAAGCGGGTCGTCTGTACTGAAAACGCTTTCAGGACACCGGGAGACCCAGCTCACTTGATACTCATACCCCCTAGGGGTACCTTGGGTGGACGGCCACAGCGGTGCCCGGGATCCACGAGGGAGAACGCCATGAACACCACAGCGCGGCTCGCCCTGTTCGGCGGAACGCTCGCCCTGCTCGCAGCCGGGGGATTCGCCGTCGGGGGCGCGGTCGGTCCCGTTCCGGCGACGACCGGCGAAAGCGCCGGCCATGGCGATCCGGGAGGAGAGCACGCCGGCATGGCCGACGACCTGCCGGGCGGGCTCGCGTCGAGCAAGGACGGCTACACGTTCACCCCGGCCGGCACCGGCCTCGAGCCAGGCCGGTTCACGTTCACGATCACCGGCCCCGACGGCAAGCCCGTCACCGGCTACGACGTCGAGCACGAGAAGAAGCTGCACCTGATCGTCGTGCGCCGGGACACCGCGGGTTTCCGGCACGTCCACCCCGAAATGGCGCCCGACGGCACGTGGAGCGTCCCGCTGGCCCTGCCCGCGGCGGGCTCGTACCGCGCGTTCGCCGACTTCACGCCCACCGGCGGCCCGGCGTTGACCCTCGGCACCGACCTGTCCGTCGCAGGCGACTACCAGCCGGCGACCCACGCACCCAGCCGCACCGCGCAGGTCGACGGCTACACCGTCCAGCTTGCCGGTGACCTGACCGCGGGCAAGACCTCGCCGCTGACGCTGACCGTCAGCCGCGACGGCGTGCCGGTCACCGACCTGCAGCCCTACCTCGGCGCGTACGGGCATCTGGTCGCGCTGCGCGAAGGTGATCTCGCCTATCTGCACGTCCACCCCCACGGTGCCCCCGGTGACAGCAGGACGGCTCCCGGGCCGGAGATCGAGTTCGCCGCCGAAGTCCCCAGCGCGGGGACCTACCGGCTGTTCCTCGACTTCCGCCACGGCGGTGTCGTGCGGACCGCCGAGTTCACCCTGCCGACCGCCGGGACCCCGGCGGCGCCCACCGACGGCCACGGCCACTGACGGCGAAGGAGCCGGATCATGACCGAGATCGAACTCGCGATCGGGGGCATGACGTGCGCGTCCTGCGCCAACCGCATCGAGCGCAAGCTGAACAAGCTCGACGGCGTCACCGCGTCGGTCAACTACGCCACGGAGAAGGCCCGGGTGCACGCACCCGATGGCGTCGACCCGGCCACGCTGGTGGCCACCGTCGAAGCCGCGGGTTACCGCGCCACCTTGCCGGAGCCGGAAAAGCCGGCACCGGAGGCGCCCGAAGGAGATCCGTTGCGGCAGCGGCTGGTCACCAGTGCCGTGCTCGCGGTCCCGGTGGTCCTGCTCGCGATGGTGCCGGCGTGGCAGTTCACGTACTGGCAGTGGATTTCGCTGACGCTGGCGGCGCCGGTCGTCACCTGGGGCGCGTGGCCGTTCCACCGGGCGGCGTGGACGAACCTGCGGCACGGCACGGCGACCATGGACACGCTCGTGTCGATGGGCGTGCTGGCCGCGTTCGCGTGGTCGCTGTGGGCGTTGCTGTTCGGCACCGCGGGCACGCCGGGGATGGTGCACCCGTTCGAGCTGACGATCGCGCCGTCCGACGGCGCGGGCGACATCTACCTCGAGGTCGCCGCGGGCGTCACGACGTTCATCCTGGCCGGCCGCTACTTCGAAGCGCGTTCGAAGCGGCGCGCGGGTGCCGCGCTGCGGGCACTGCTGGAGCTGGGCGCGAAGGAAGTCGCCGTCCTGCGCGACGGCGCCGAGGTGCGCATCCCGACGTCCGAGCTGGCGGCGGGGGACCGGTTCGTCGTGCGGCCGGGCGAGAAGATCGCCACCGACGGCGTGGTCGTGGACGGCAGGTCCGCGGTCGACGCGTCGATGCTCACCGGGGAGTCCGTGCCGGTCGAAGTCGGCGAAGGCGACACCGTCACCGGCGCGACCGTGAACGCGGGCGGCCGGCTGGTCGTGCGGGCCACCCGTGTCGGGGCGGACACACAGCTGGCGCAGATGGCGAAGCTGGTCGAGGACGCCCAGAGCGGCAAGGCCGAGGTCCAGCGGCTGGCCGACCGCGTGTCCGGTGTGTTCGTGCCGATCGTGATCGGGCTGGCCGTGGCGACGCTGGGCTTCTGGCTCGGCAGCGGTGCCGGGACGGCGGCGGCGTTCACCGCGGCGGTCGCGGTGCTGATCATCGCCTGCCCCTGCGCGCTCGGCCTGGCCACGCCGACGGCGCTGCTCGTCGGGACCGGCGCGGCGCCCAGCTCGGCATCCTGATCAAGGGCCCGGAAGTCCTGGAGTCCACCCGCCGCGTCGACACCGTGGTGCTGGACAAGACCGGCACGGTCACCGCGGGCCGGATGACTCTGGTCGGTGTCCACGCCGGCGCGGGTGTCGACGAAGGACAGCTGCTGCGGCTGGCGGGCGCGCTCGAGAACGCGTCCGAGCACCCGATCGCCGCCGCGATCGCCCGCGGCGCCCGGGAACGCGTCGAGCTGCCCGCCGTCGAAGACTTCGCGAACGTGGAAGGGCTTGGCGTGCAGGGGATCGTCGACGGGCACGCGGTTGTCGTGGGCCGGACGGCGTTGCTGGAGGACTGGGGCCGGCCGCTGTCCGACGACCTTGCCGAGGCGAAGGCCGCGGCCGAGGCGCGCGGGCACACCGCGGTCGCGGTGGCGTGGGACGGCGCGGCCCGGGGCGTGCTCGTGGTCGCCGACACGGTCAAGCCGACGTCGGCGGAAGCGATCACCCGGTTGCGTGAACTGGGGTTGACCCCGGTGCTGCTCACCGGCGACAACACGGCCGTCGCCAAGGCGGTCGCGGCGGAGGTGGGCATCGACGAGGTGATTGCCGAGGTGCTGCCCGCGGACAAGCTCGACGTCGTCAAGCGGCTGCAGGACGAGGGCAAGGTCGTCGCCATGGTCGGCGACGGCGTCAACGATGCCC
The DNA here is from genome assembly GCA_033793495.1 of Streptomyces sp. MN03-5084-2B. GTDB lineage: Bacteria > Actinomycetota > Actinomycetes > Mycobacteriales > Pseudonocardiaceae > Amycolatopsis. The sequence goes on from JARAWT010000003.1 coordinate 115,363, forward strand.
CGGCGCTGGCCCAGGCCGACCTCGGGCTGGCCATGGGCACCGGCACGGACGTCGCGATCGAGGCGAGCGACATCACGCTGGTGCGCGGGGACCTGCGCGCGGTGGCCGACGCGATCCGGCTGTCCCGGCGGACGCTGCGCACGATCAAGGGCAACCTGTTCTGGGCGTTCGCCTACAACCTGGCCGCGTTGCCGTTGGCCGCGGCGGGGCTGCTGAACCCGATGATCGCGGGCGCCGCGATGGCGTTCAGCTCGGTGTTCGTGGTCGGCAACAGCCTGCGGCTGCGCGGCTTCGCCTCCCGGGCCTGAGCACCGTGCGGGCCGGGCCACCACGAAGTGGCCCGGCCCGGTGCTCAGCTCTGCGTGCGCAGGCCCTGCATCTCGGTGATCTCCGCCTGCTGGGCGTCGATGATCTTCCGGGCGAGCGCCTTGGCGTCGGCGTTGCCACCCTGGGTCAGCTCGGTCCTGGCCATGTCGACCGCGCCCTGGTGGTGCTGGACCATCATGTCGAGCCACAGCTTGTCGAACTGGGCGCCCTTGGCGGCCTCGAGCTCCTTCAGGTCGTCGCCGGACATCATGCCCGGCATCGATTCGTGGTTCATGCTCGCGCCCCACGTGCCGAGCCAGCCCTGCATCTGCCGGATTTCGGGATCCTGGGCCGTTTCGATCCGCTTCGCGAGATCGAGCACCTTCGGGTTGGTGCTGCGCGACGGGACGAGCTTCGCCATGTCGAGCGCCTGGCTGTGGTGCGGGATCATCTGCTGGGCGAACGTGACGTCACCGGCGTTGTGATCGTTGCCGCTGCAGGCGCCGAGCAGGGCGACGGAGGCCAGCAAAAGGCCGGCGATGATGAAGTTTTTGCGCATGACAAATCTTTCTCTGTGGGCGTGCGTGATTCGACGGTCGGGGAAACCGGTCGATCACGTGCGCAGAACGCACAGAGAAGTCAGGATGCTGCGGCCGCCTCCTCGTGGCGGACGTCCTCGGCTCGGTGAGCCACGCGAGTCGTCCGCCCGGGAGAACGTGGTGGCGAACCAGGAAACGCCCAAGAAGACGGCGACGGCCAGCAGCAGGGCGCCGGCCGCGCACAGCACGGCCAGGCACAGGTGGAGGACGTCGTGCAGGCCGTCCGGCATGCCTGGCTCGTGGTCGCCGGGGCTGCTTTCCGGCGGAGAGGTGGCGGCCTGAGGCCCGGCATCGGCCACGGCGTGCATCGCCGTGGCGGCGGCGTTCGCCATGCCGATGTGGTGCATCGCGACGACGCCCACGGCGAGCGCGCACAGCAGGAGAACCTGCTGCAGCTTGCCGAGCCGGTTCGACGTCACGGCTCCACCGTACCAACGTGCGCACGCGGCGGGCCGCGGTCGGTGACCGCGGCCCGCACGCGATCGTCACTGTGCGCAGCGCTTGCCGCTGTTGATGCACTTGACGACCTGGTTCATCAGGCGCTGGCCCATGACGTTGGCGAAGTCGTCGTGGTCCGAGCGCGGGTTGTGGTTCTCCTGCTCGAAGGCGTCCACCTTGTACTGGCCGTTGACCTGGACGTCCCGGGGGATGTTGTAGGTCAGCGTGATCCGCAGCTGCGGGACGTTCTCGAAGCCCTGCGGGCACCGGCCCTGCTGGTCGGAGAACACGATGTGCGAGCGGTGGTTCGCGCTGTCGATGTTCTTGCCGTCCCAGCAGTTCGGGAAGGCGTGGATGCGCTTGACCTTGCTGCCCTCGGGGCAGATCGGGTACTTGTCGACGAGCCGGTCCTCGAAGCCGCTGCACGTCCAGCTCGGGCGGACGTTGGCCGGACCGTTCGTGCTCTGCTTGGCGTCGCCGTAGAGGATCCGCAGGAACTGCGGCATCGCCACCACCTTGCGGGCGCCGCCGCTGGTGAAGGTCAGGTCGGCCCGCTCGACGCGCTGGATCTCGCCTTCGTTGTCGCCGATCTCGTTCTTGTCGTTGACGCCCGGCAGCTCGGCGGGCTTGCCGTTGCTGTTGCCGCCGCCGTTGTCCAGCCCGCCCTGGCCGTTCTTCTTCAGGGCGCAGGGCGCCAGGCCACCGAGGTCCGCCGGCTTCGCCCCGGTCCGGCCGATGGCGATGGCGATCCGGTCGAGGGTGGCCTTCCGCTTGTCGCCGAGCGGGTTCAGGACGGCGTTGCGGACGTCCTGTTCGGACTTCAGGTCGCCGCCCGCGATCCGCGTGTTGGCCTCCTTGACCTGGGTGTCGAGCAGGTCGAGGTTGCGCTCGACCTCGGCGTCGGCCTGGTCGGGCACGTCGGCGAGCTTGCTGGCGACGTCAGGGCAGTCGACCTGCGTGCCGGCCTTCTCCTGTTTCGCCTGCTCGCGATCGCCGGAGACGTCCTTGGCGGGCGGGTTCTCTTCGTCTTCCTCGGTGTCGATGCGGACGACCGGCCAGAAGTACGTCGACTTGTCGCCGTTCTTGCAGGTGGTGCCGGCCTTGGCGAGGCTCTCGTTGGTGGAGTCGGCGTTGGTCGAGAGGTTGCCGACGTAGTCGTGCAGGTGCTCGGCGCCGTTGCGGACGCCGGGCTGGGCGATGAAGTTGTCGGGGTTGAAGTGCTGGTTTTCGTTGCGGCCGCAGTCCACGGTGAACGTGCCGCGGGCGCCTTGGCGCTGCAGTGCCTGGTTGACGTTCGTGCCCTTGGGCACGGTCGTGATGTCGACGAAGAAGGATTTGTCCACTTCGGACGCACCGGCGGTGTCGGTGCCACCGGTGGTGGTGGCGACGACCAAGGCACCGACGGCCAGCGCGAAGGCGATGCCGAGGGTGGCGATCTTGGTGCGGCGGGTGATGCGGTGTCGGCCCGTGGCGGGGTTTCGGGGCATGGAGTCGTTCACCTCGTTCGGTCTTCCCGGGCGCGGCAAGGTAAAGCGCGGCCCGGGCAGCAACCAGCGACACGTCCGGTCCGGACGTGCGGGACCCGGGGGAGCGGCCGGAGGTCCGTACCTCCGGCCGCCGGTCCCGACGTAGGCAGAAACGTGCAATTCGGACACAGGGTTCAAACCGCCACGGTGGCGTTATCGTTTCGTTACCCAGTTCGGTGGAGGTGGCTGCGCACTCCGTCGCGGCGCAGGGCGGTCATGGTCCGGCCGTTGCGGCGCGCTCGCGATGGGCGCGGATCTCGTCGTGGTGGTCGGCGGCCCAGCCGATCAGCGAGGTGACGATCTCGTGGAGGCCGCGGCCCAGCGGGGCGAGGGTGTACTCGACGCGCGGAGGGACCTCGGCGTAGGCGGCGCGGGTGATCAGGCCGTCCTGCTGGAGCTGGCGGAGGGTGAGGCTGAGCATGCGCTGGGAAATGCCGGGGACCTGCCGTTGCAGGTCGGTGTAGCGCAGCGGTCCGGACGCCAGGACCGCGATGACCAGCAGGCTCCACTTGTCGCCGACGCGGTCGAGGGTCTGGCGGATGAACTCCATGTGCTCGGCGGGGATCGCCGCACACGGCCCGATCGCCGCCGCTCGTGCCGTCACCTCTGCTCCGTCGGCCGTCTCCATGACGCACATTCCTCTCCGGTACGCACACCGGTGTTCCTTTTGTACCGCCCTCCATGCTGGTCCATCATGGCTTTACGCACAAGTTGTAAGAAATGGAGACCTGCCGCCTGGTTCTGTCCTGGCCGGTCGGCTGGCCGCTTGATCCGCCCCTGAACTCCCCGAAAGGCTTTTGATCACCATGAGCAACCTCCTGGTCCTCGGCGGCAGCGGCCGCACCGGCGCTCACGTGCTGGAGCACGCGGCCCGGCGTGGCCACCGCGTTCGCGCCCTCGTCCGCAACCCCGGCAACGTGCAGGCACCGGCCGGCGTCGAGCTGGTCCAGGGCACCCCGGCGAACATCGACGACATCCGCCGGGCCGCCAAAGGTGTCGAGGCGGTGATCAGCGTGCTGAACAACGGTCGCGCCTCCGACAACCCGTGGGCCGAACCGGTCAGCCCGCCGATGTTCATGACCGACGCCGCCCGCCACACCCTCGCCGTCATGGGCGAGCAGGACATCCGCCGCATCGTGCTGGCGTCCACGCAGGGCGCGGGCGACGACTGGGCCCGGCTCAACCCGCTGGTGAAGGCGTTCGTCAAGCTGTCGAACATCAAGGCAGGCTTCGAAGACCACACCGGCGTCGACCAGGTCATCCGCGCCTCGTCCGGCATCGACTGGACCCTGGCCCGTGCCGTCGCCCTGACCGACAGGGCCGCCGGTGGCCCCGTGCGGGCCGCCGAGGCCGGCACCGAAAAGCCCGGCGCGCGGATCAACCGCGCCGACCTCGCCCAGTTCCTCGTCCGGACGATCGAGGACGACGCATGGATCCGCAAAGCGCCCCTGGTCTGGAACACCCGTGGCTGACCCGTCCCGCCAGGCCGTAGGTGATCGACGAGGCGATCGCCGTGCTCGCCGATCAGGCCCCAGCCTGCACGACGCCCTGGTCGGCCAGGGCTGAAATTCAGAGGGTTCTTTCGCCTGGGTCGATGCGGCGGAGGAGGGTTTGCAGTTGCCTGCGCTGGGCGGCGGTCAGGCGTTGGACGACGTCGGTGTCCAGCTGCGGGATGTGGGCTTCGAGGCCCGCGCGCAGCAGTCGTTCGCCCTCGTCGGTCATCGCGACCTGGAAGGCGCGCCCGTCCTCGGGGTCTCGGGTGCGGGTGATCAGGCCCTTCTCCTCGAGCCGGGCGACGAGCTTGGTGGTGCCGGCGGAGGTGTGGCCCATCCGGGCGGCGACCTTGCTCGCGTGCGTGCGCGGTCCGGGGAAGCGGGCCAGGCGCAGCAGGAACTCGAACTCGGTGCCGTCCAGGCCACTGGCCTCCCGGATGTGGGCGTGCAGCCGGGCGTTCAGAGCGCGGTGCAGGTTCACCACCTGGCCCCACAGCACCACTCCCTCGTCCGCCACCAGTGCGCGCAGTTCATCGTCCACGATGACCACAGTAGCGCAGATCGTCCGGAAGATACCTTCCTGGTTAGGTTGATTTAGCTAACCAGGAAGGTATAGTGGCGGCGTAGCCAACCCCCTGCGCAGCACTTGGAGACCGTGATGACGGACCTCAGCTACACGATCATCGACGGGGACTTGCCGGTCGGATCGAAGAACAAGACCGCCACCCTCGTCCTCGGTGGGACCGAGGCGCTGCTGGTGGACGCCGGGTTCACCCGCGCCGACGGGCACCGGCTGGTCGCCGCCGTGCTCGACGCCGGCAAGCAGCTGACCACCGTCGTCATCTCCCACGCCGACCCCGACTTCTACTTCGGTGCCGAAGTCATCGCGGACGCCTTTCCCGATGCGACCTTCCTGGCCACGCCCGAGGTCGCCGCGACGATGGCGAAGAAGTACGAGGGCAAGCTCAAGGCCTGGGCCGCCCTGGGCGCGAACCTGCCCACCCGGCTGATCGAGACCACGCCGCTGACCGGCGACCTGACGTTCGCCGGCCACACCTTCCAGCTCAAGGGCGCACCCGCCGCGCTGTCCGACCGCACCTACCTCTACCAGGCCGAGGATCGCGCGATCCTCGGCGGTGTGCTGGTGTTCGCGGACGAGCACGTGTGGGTCGCCGACACCCCGCGTGACGAACAGCTCGACGCCTGGGACGCGCTCCTGCGCGAGATGCAGGACCTCGAGCCCACGCTCGTGGTGCCCGGCCACCGGCAGCCCTCGGCCGCCGCGGACGCGAGCGCGATCGCCCACACCCGCGAGTACATCGCCGCCTTCCGCCGCATCGTGGCCGCCGCGCCCGACGGCGCCACCGCCACCGGCGAGCTGCTCAAGGCGTACCCGCAGGCGGGCATGCAGATCGCCGCGCAGCTCGGCCCGAAGGTCGTCAAGGGCGAGATGGCGTGGGGCTGACCATGACCGGGACCGATTTCGCCGCGAGCGGCGCACCCGCGGACGTGGTGCGCCGCCAGTACCTCGCCTCGGCCGCCGGTGACCTGGCCGCCTTGCGCGCCACCCTCGCGCCGGACGTGGAGTGGACCGAGATGGCCGGCTTCCCGCTGGCCGGCACCTACCGCACTCCCGAGGGGGTGACCGGCAACGTGATGGAGCGGCTCGGCAAGGACTGGGGCGAGTGGACCGCGCACGACGACGCCTACGTCGTCGATGGCGAGAACGTCGTCGTCCTGGCCCGCTACACCGCCCGCAACAACGCCACCGGCAAGGACCTGAACGCGCGGGTCGCCCACCACTTCGTCGTGCGCGGCGGCCTGATCGTGCGCTTCGAGCAGTTCGTCGACACCGCCCTGGTGCGCGACGCCATGACCCCCGGCGCCTGACCGCGCACCGCGAGAGAGGATCAACAGATGTCCACAGCGGACAACAAGAAGCTCGTCATCGCGTTCTACGAGCAGGCGTTCAACGACGGCGAGCCGGAGCAGGCCGCCGCCGCGCATCTCGGCGCCACCTACACCCAGCACAACCCCGGCGCCCCCGACGGCGCGGAGGGTTTCGTCGGCTACGTGCACTGGCTGCGCGGCCGGTTCCCCGAACTGCACCTCGACATCAAGCGGGCCCTCGCCGAAGACGACCTGGTCTTCACCCACAGCAACCTGCACCTCGAGCCCGGCGACCGCGGCATGGCCGTGGCCGACATCTGGCGCATCGCCGACGGCAGGATCGTCGAGCACTGGGACGTCGTCCAGGAGGTCCCCGAGGAAAGCGCCAACAGCAACACGATGTTCTAGGCCCGTCACCGCAGGACTCCACAGAGGTCCCTCGCGCACGCCAGTGCCCCGGCGGCGTCCGCGACAGCGACCACCCGAGACGGATCGTCGGGGGACACCGCGGCGAAGGAGAAGAAGGCCGTATTGAACCTGCTGGCGGCCTACCGCACCGGGAACGCCGCCGCGTTCGACGTCATCAACCCCAAGAAGTTCATCCAGCACGACCCGCAGGTCGCCGACGGGCTGTCCGGCCTGAAGGCGTGGCTGGCTTCGATCCCCCAAGGACAGATCTCGGTCAAGCCGGTCCGCGTCCTGGTCGATGGCTCGTACGTCCTGGTCCACTCGGAAACCGATCTGCCGAGCGGGCCGACGGTCGCTTGGGACGTCTTCCGCTTCGAACAGGGCAAGATCGTGGAGCACTGGGGCAGCCGCCAACCCGAGCACGGTCCCAACCCGGCCGGCCACACCGAACTCGACGGTCCGACTGTCGTCACCGACCACCGGGCCACCCAGCGCACCAAGCAGGCGGCATGGACGGCCATGGCATCGATCCTGCGCGACGGCGACTTCTCGCTGTTCGGGGAGCCGCTGTACAACGCCGCCGGTTACGTCCAGCACAGCGAGGGCACCACCACCGACGGCGCAGCCGCCAGCAAGGCCGTCCTGCAGCAGTTCGTCGAGTCCGGCACCCTCGTCTACCCGAAGATCGAGAAGATCCTCGGCGAAGGCAACTTCGTCCTCGTCATCGGCAAGGGGAGCTTCGCCGGCACTCCGTTCTCGTTCTACGACCTGTTCCGCGTCGACAAGGGAAAGCTCACCGAACACTGGGACGTGCTCGAGCCGCTGACCCCGGCGGCGGAGGCGAAGAACACCAACGGACAGTACGACTTCCCGCAGGATCCGCTCGGGCCGCCGCAGGCCTGACGGCCCTCGACCCCGCTGCCGCTACCGGCGGCTTCCTGCCATCGCACACAGACGCCCGGACCCGGCTGCAGTCCGCCGGGTAAGACGCGAATCGGCCCCTACCGCGTTCTCGCTGGTAGGGGCCGGTTTTGCGTGATCAAAGAGTGTACCCTCGGCAGGATTCGAACCTGCGACACCTGCCTCCGGAGGGTTAGACACGGTTACGCTTCGGCAGTGACTCTGAGCTGCGAAGACTTGTCAAACAACACCCGCAGCTTTGGGCGTTTGGGAACGCATTGGGCACGCCACCGCGGGTTGGATAACCAAGACTTCCGTCATCCGGCCGTATGGGTCAGCTGGGTCAGGGCTGCTCCGGCTCAGCGTCCAGGCGCGTTGCCGGTACGTGAGAGTGCGGCTAACGGAAATGGCTGTCATTCCGGTGCGTCTTCGCCATGTCCGAGAGCCTTGAGGTCGGCGGCGGGATCGCTGGCCGTGGTGAGGGTGCTGGGGTGGTCGTCGCCGAGAGCGCGTTTGCAACGGGCGAGGACGTCTTCGTTCAGTTTTCGGGCTTGCTGGTGTTCGCCCAGCTTGTTGAGCTCGGCGGCGAGTTGGCTGGCTATGGTGAGGGTAGTGGGGTGGTCGTCGCCGAGAGCGCGTTTGAAGCGGATGAGGACGTCTTCGTTCAGTTTTCGGGCTTGCTGGTGTTCGCCCAGCTTGCTGAGCTCGGCAGCGAGGTTGCTCGCGGTGGTCAGGGTGCTGGGGTGGTCGTCGCCGAAGACGCGTTTGAAGCGGGTGAGGGTGTCCTCTTTCAGTTCGCGGGCTTGCTGGTGTTCGCGCAGCTCACTGAGGGCGACGGCGAGGTTGCCTGCGGTGATGAGGGTGCCTGGGTGGTCGTCGCCGAGGACGCGTTTGCAACGGGCGAGGCTGTCTTCGCTCAGTTCGCGGGCTTGCCGGTACTTGCCCAGCTTGTTGAGGCTGACGGCGAGGTTGGTGAGGGTGGTGAGGGTGCTGGGATGGTCCTCGCCGAGCACGCGTTGGCGGCGGGAGAGAGTGTCCTCGTCCAGTTTGCGGGCTTGCTGGTACTCGCCCAACGCCCTGAGGTGTACGGCGAGGTCGTTGACGGTCATGAGAGTGCTGGGATGGTCTTCGCCGAAGACGCGTTTGCAACGGGCGAGGGTGTCTTCGCTCAGTTCGCGGGCTTGCTGGTACTCACCCAGCTTGTTGAGATCGACGGCGAGGTTGCCGGCAGAGTTCAGGGTGTCTGGGTGGTCATCGCCGAGGACGCGTTTGCGGCGGATGAGAACGTCTTCGTTCAGTTCGCGGGCTTGCTGGTGTTCGCCCAGCTCGCTGAGGTCGACGGCGAGGCTGCTGGCGACGCCGAGGGTGCTGGAATGGTCCTCGCCGTAAAGATCTTTAAGAAGTATGTATGCACGCTGGAACAACGGCAGCGCGGTGCGTGCGTCCCCACGGGTCTGGAGATAGGCCGCGACGCGGCTGAGCAGATAGGCGACTTCTGTTGTAACTGGTTGCCACGGGCGCTCGGGATCGCACACGAAGAGCAGGTGCGGTAAGAGCGCTCGCCAGCTCGGCCAGCTCGGCGGGTTCATCCAGGGAGTCTCGGGTAGACCAGCAACAAGCAGCCGGACCGCTGTAACGGGCCACGTGGCGTCCTGGTCGTCGTCCGCGGCGATGTCGCGGCGGGTGCGTGCTCGGAGGAGTGCTGCAGGTACGCGGTGGAGCTGGATAGTCGTTGTGGTGACTTCAGCCATGCCGCGGGTTCGCAGGATGGTGGTGAGGTGGGCAAAGGCCAACGGGTCCTGAGCAATCGCTCCGGCTTCGCCGGCCTGGCGGGTGAGCAGGGTGAGCGGGACTGGTTCGGGAGCCAGCCAGGCCAGAAGGGTCAGGGTGTGGAGGGCGGCTGGGTGGTCACGAGCGAGCTGATCGAACGACACTGTCCAGGCAGCGGTGAGCGAGACGGGGTCGCCAGCGGCGGGTGCCTGCCGTGCGAGCAGTTCGTCGGTGCGCTGGGTGAGCAGGTCGAGGTAGGTATCGGCGGTCCAGCCGGTGGCGGCTAGCAGCTGAGCGGCTTGGGCGAGGGCTAGTGGCAGGTCGCCGAGGGCGTCGGCGATGCGGTCGGCATCGGTCTCGGTGAGCTGGGGACGACGCGATCGCAGCAGATCGACCGACTCGGCGCGGGTGAACTCCCGCACCGGCAGCGCGGCGCCGACGTCGGCCCAGTTGGGGTTGCGGGAGGTGATGATGACGTGTCCGTCGCCGTCGGGCAGCAACGGCCGCAGCGCGGTGGCGTCTTCGGCGTTGTCGAATACCAGCAACCACCGGCTGCGTGTCTGCAGCGTGCCTCGTAGCCGAGCCAATGCGATGGTTGGCGGGTCCTGGTCGGTGGCCAGGTCCAGGGCCTGGGCGAGTGCGGCCAAGCGTTCGGCGATGAGGGCCTGGTCCTCGGAGGGCACCCACCAGGCTAGGTCGTAGTCCTTGGCGTAGCGGTGGGCGTACTCGATCACGGTGGTGGTTTTTCCGACTCCGCCCATCCCGTTCATCGCCTGCACCACCGCAGGCTGGCCCGAACACAACGCGGTGCGCAGCTCAGCCAGGAGGTCTTCTCGGCCGGTGAAGGTGAAGGTGCGGGCGGGGATGTTCCAGATCCGGCCCGCGGGCATTGACTGTTGCTCGGGGCGGTCCAGGTTGGTCAACGCCTGCAGCAGCTTGGTTTCGAGCTGGTCGGGCGAGGACACTGTGGTCACGGTGACGCCGCTGTCGTGGAGCCGTTGTCGGAACGCTTCCTGCCGGGCCCCGTAGTGCAAATCCCGGAACAACGCTGGCGGGCCTTCAGTGTCCTCGGCCAGCAGAAACACCAACCGCGGCAGGCCGGTGTCTGTGGCGGTCTGAAACTCCTGCTCGGTGTAGGAGACCTCCGGACGGTCGCGAACCGGCGTGCCGTAGCAGAAGCCCGCGATCAGCACATAGACGTCAGCCTCGGCCAGCTTCTCCCGGTCGACCTGCTCCGGTGTGACATCCCGAGCGGTGAAGTAGGCCATGTCCGCCACCGCGTCCCCGGCCCGAGCCACTGCCGCCTCCGCCGCCGCCACGAACGACCGCGGCTCCGGCAGCTCCCGCAACTCGCTGGTGTGGCTCAGAAACACCCGCCGAGCCGCCGGCTTTTCCGCCTGCGCTGGCCAGAACGAACCCCATGCGGGTCGTTCATGCACGTGCAGGACGTTGCGGTAGTTGTTGATCAGATCGCCTGCCGCCTGCTGGATGACACCGTTCTCGGACGCTGTCGCCTCCTGGGCGATTCGGTCCAGATGCGTACCCACTTCCTGAGGAATCAGTGCGGTTGGGGAGGGTTGGTGATGTCGCGGCCGGCTTGCTGGATGATCGCGTTGTCCTTCGCTGTCGCGTGCTGCGTGATCGGTCCTGTCTGGGTCACTGGTCCGTTCGCGACTTCTACGGTCTGGCTGGTTGTCTGTGGTTTCGGCGGGGCGTCGGAAGGCTGCAGCCAGGCGCTGACTCCAGCGCTGACCACCGTCAGAATCCCCACCGCGACCCATGCCCACCAACTGTCCTTCGCATCGGTTGCGACGTTAATCGCCACACCCAGCCCCGACGTAACCACCGCCGCGCCCAGCGCCCATGCCCATCGACGACCTCGACCGCTCACAAGCTCTAGATTCGTTCGTCGAGCAGTCAATGCAACCGGAACCCTGTTGCGGTCACCCAAACAGACTAATGCCGGCACTGGTCGTTTGCCCTGAATACAGCGTTCAGCCTTCGTCAGGCGAGAGACCGTCCGATGGGGCTAGGGGTTCTGACCTGCGCGAATGGGATGTGGCGGCGACGAGGTCGGTGCCGTTTAGGAACGCATTGGGGTCGCCTTCGGGTTGGCAGTCGCATCACCGCTTTAGGAGAACGTCGTCGGCATGCCATCAAGCAGGCCTATGACCAGCTGAAATGCCGCTGGCGGACGTTTCGGGACCACCGTTTCGGGGCGCCCTCGGGGCGACCTGGCTTGCTGTGCGGCCTTGCAGGCTCGGTACGACGTGACCTGGTCGCCTTCGCTGTTCTGCTAGGTGAGCGTCAGATGGCCGATCTGGGGCCGGGATCGAGGCCGGCGCACTGGTGAGGCCGCCGAAGTCGAGAGCGCAGGCGTCCACAGTGAAGGGTGCTAGCCGGGCCGGGCAAGATGGCCCGGGGCAAGCTGGACGGATTTTGAACGGATCTTGAAACGGCCCTTTGACCTGCGCAACGGCCTCGCTCCGTCTCGACTTGGGGGCGTATTGGGGGTGGCACTCGGATGATTGGGCCGTCCGCCGGGGCGTGCAAGATCGCCGTACGGGACCCGAAGGGGCACATCTGGTCGGCCTCGCGCGGGGGAGGCGTTCGACATCGTCTCCGGCCTCCCGCCGTCGCTGACCCGGCCAGCGGGGGACATGAGCTGGTATGCGCTCACGGTGGCCTACATCGACATGAAGTGGCTCGACGCAGCGGTGACCGCACGCCAAACGATGGCCGAGGCGCTGATCCGCGTGATGCCGGTATTCGTGAAGCGGGACAAGAACGGACCGGACGCGAAGGTGATCCGTTCAGCGCTGCGGCAGTGGGGCTACAACACCGAGTACCGCACCAATCGCGAGGTTCCAGACGACGTCCGGAAGGTGCTGAAGTGGTTGGAGCGCAACACGATGCCCGTTCGGGCTGTCGTCGACCCGGACGTTCTGCGAGCGCTCCAGCGCGCGGTCACCAGGCGGCTGGACGGCAAGAAGTTTGCCCCGACCGTGGCCCGGAAGACCCGAGGAGTCCTGTTCAACGCCCTGGACTACGCGGTCGAAAAGAAGCTGATCGACGCGAACCCGCTGACGTCGGTCAAGTGGCCGGCGATGCCGAAAGGTAAGAGAAAAGTCGACAAGCGGGCGGTGCCGAACCCGACGCAAGCGCGGGCGTTGCTGGCCGGGGTCGGTGCGCTGCCGCGCAGCGGACCGCGGCTTGAGGCGTTCTTCGGCGCGATGTACTACGCCGGCCTCCGACCTGAAGAGGCGGTGTCGCTGAACAAGCGGAACGTCGTGGACTTGCCTGATCCGATGTGGAGCGACGACGACGGCGAGTACGTCTACGGCTGGGGCACATTCCGCCTCGACAAGGCCGAGCCGCACGCGGGTGGGAGATGGACCGACAGCGGGAAGCCTCGCGACGATCGGCCGCTCAAGTCTCGAGACGACGACGCTGAGCGCACCGTGTCGTTTCCGCCGGACCTGACCCGGCTGCTGCACCGGCACATCCTGCGGTACGGCTACGGGCCCGACGGCCGGTTGTTCCAGGCGGAACAGGGTGGCGAGATCCCGATGATCACCTATACCCGCGCGTGGCGCGCGGCTCGCAAGGGGGTGCTGAGCGAAGAGCAGCAGCAAACGCCACTGGCCGCCCGGCCGTACGACCTGCGGCACGCCGCAGTGAGTACGCAACTGGTGGCGGGCGTCGACCCGGCGACCGTGGCCGAGTGGGCTGGCCACTCCGTCGGCGTGCTGTTCGAGGTGTACGCCGCGTTCCTCGACGGGGAGAGGAGGCCAACCGGGCCCGGATCGAGAAGATCCTCGGCCACAAGCCGCGGAGCGACTCGGAAGGCTGATCACGGGCGCGCGGCTCATTCCCGTGAAGACCGCGTCCAGCCGCGATGGCTACAGCTCGCCGCCGTCCTGCCGCCCGTCCGGGCCGGGGTCGGGCTGATCCAGCTGCGATGAGGGCGACGATCTACGGACAGGTCGAGCTGTCGCTGTGCCCGATTGACCGGCGCGGCCTGCTGCTCGGCTTGCGCGTCGAACCCCGGCACCGGCGTCGCGGCGTGGGGCGCGTGCTGATCAAAGCCGCTACGGCTCGCGGTGGTGAATTCGACGTGACCGCGAACCCGCTGGAAGAACGCGGCGCCGCTGCGTTCTGGGCCAAGGTCAACACACCACCAGCGCCAGCGAGCCCGTGCTCGCACCAGGAAGCGGCTGGGCTGCACGTTGAACCCCGATGGCCGAAGTGGTGACAGGTTCGGCCTGAGCCCGGCTACGTGCCGAGCTCGGGACCGTTACCTCCACCATTCCGCGCACTCGCCGGAGTCGCGGCCGACGCAGACCGGCCGCCTCGACCGCGGCTCCGTCAGACCCCGCTTGACGTCGACACTCGCTCGTCGGGCTGAGAATCTCGCCAACCACCGGAGCCCAGTGCTGCGCGCAGTCCCTCCCGCCCAGTCACGCCCAGCTTCCGGCAGATCCGGACGAAGTGCGCCATTGCGGTGACGTAGGGCAGGCCGAGCTCGGCGGCAATGTCCACACCGGACATACCTCGCGCAGCCAAGAACGCGACTCGGCGCTCGACCTCGCCGAGCGCGTCCGGTGTCCGTTGGGTAGGCGCGCTCGGCGAGGTCGTGGCGTCGCTGCCCGGCGGCAGCAGAAGCCCCGACTTCGTCCACTCCACAGACCACGGCGTGGTCAGGCTCCACAGCTGCCCGAGGTCATGGCACTGGCGCCCGAATCGGATCGGCAGCTCCCGTTCCAGGTGCCGACACCGCTCCTCGGAATACCGCACCACGACCTGGAGTTCCGGCACACCCTGCAGGGCAGGCGGGGGGTACCGGAACGTGAAGGTGCCGGCTGCGAGCCCTGACTCTCGGCCTGCGTTGAAGCCGATCCGGGTGTAGAAGGGTTCGGCCTCAACCGGCACCGGCGAGGCGGCCTTGCCCACCGCGTTCCAGAACGTGCGCTCGCGCCGAGACGCGGACGTCGAAGTGCTAGGCAGGTCGCCGGGCACCTCGACATGCTCAGTAATAACGCCAGTAGCAGTGTCCGTGGGCGAGAACTTCGTCTGGAAGGTCCAGAGCCGCCCCGCGTGGTCGTCGATGACACCGCCGGTGACCGCGTCATAGATCGGCGTGCTTTCCCCGTCGGACTCGTCGTCCAGCTCCTGGTCGTCCTCCGTGGTGGAGAGGTCGACCTGACGTTCGGAGGCCACGGCCTCGTGCTCGTCGTCGTGTGCGGCGCGGCCCGCAGGAACCGACTCCAGCGCCTGCAGGCAGATCTCCAGCAACGGCTCGGCCTCGACGATGTCCTGCTCGACCGCAGTGCGCAGCCAGCGCAGCGCCTCTCCGGGGTCGTCCTGCTCCAGGTGCCACACGCCGATCTTGAAGTGCTCGTAGGCGCGTTTCGCGTCGTCGGCGAGCGTGGGCTGGAGAGCGCCGTGCTCGGCCAGCTCGGCGGCATCTTCCCGAGCGGCCTGGTCCATCAAGCTCCGCGCGTCGAGCCAGCTGCCCGGGTGCCTCACGGTGTCGTTGATCATCACTGGCGCACCTCCGTCGTCCCCGCATGCCCGGCCAACCACCGGGACTTCCTCATGCTCTGGAGGCCCTTCTGCTGCGTGTACTTCACGACGCCGGGCTTGCAGCCCAGCAGCTCGGCCACGAGGTCGACCTCCAAATCGTGCAGGAATCGCAGCACCAGAACGGCGCGCTGCCGGTGCGGCAGCTCCAGTAGTGCCCTCGCGACGTCCCCCCGGGTGATCATGTCGTCGGCGAACTCGGTCCGCCACAGGGCTTTCGACGCCGCGTCGATGCTCTCATCGCTGTCGACCAGGCTGGCCGGCTTGCGGCCCTGGCGCCTGAACTCGCTGGCTAGCCGCCTGCGCACTGTGGCGAACAGCAAAGCCTCGGGCTTCACCAGCCTCTTATTACGCCGCCACGTCTTGACGACCACCAGGTAGGCCTCCTGCGCGATCGGCTCTGCGTCCGCCCGCTCGAACCCGCCCCGGCCGACCATGGCCAGCGCGGTCTCTCCGTAGCGGTTGATCAGGTCGTTCACCGCGCACTCGCTGTAAGGCACGGCATCCGGGTCATCGACGGTCACCGAGCCTCCGAAGTGGCGGCCGGCGGTGTTTCGGATCCGGTCGGGACGCTCACCGACCAGCGGTCGCCGTCGGGTCCGTGGCTGCTCACCCGGCCGCCGTGGCCGGAGCCGCTGAGGACGTGCGCGACCTCGATGATCGTGTCGCCGCGGTCGAAGGCCTTGAGCCGCTCGCTGCGCAGGCGGAACAGGTTCAGCAGCATCCGCAGCACGCTCCTGGGCCGCAGAATCCGGACGAAGTCGGCGTCCGGGTCGATCATGTCCTTGGGATCCACTATGTCGGGGACCTCCCTCCAGCTTGTTACCGAGTAATCCGCCGGAGGGGGCTGCTGCGTCGAACTTTCGGCAAAAAAACTTTAGGGAACCTGTTTTCCCAGCTCAGGCGGCCTGCCACAAGGTACGCCCGTGCCGGGCGCCCCGGCAGGCCGCGTCGCGAAGGTGTACCGGCGCCCCGTGGCTGGACTACCTCATGCCCTCGGGCTGGTGCAGCATCGAGGCAACCCCAGCGTCGCCGCGCTCGTATTGCACCCCGCGGACGACCACGACGGGGCAACCGCGGGCCGCGCTGGCCGAGCACGATCCCGGCGGTCGCGGCGAGTATGTCGGTGAAGGTCTCCTCCTGGCGCTTGCTCTTCCCGCCGGGCTCGATGGGCTCGGTGACGCGCAGCGGTGCGACGCCGGCGGCCCCGATGGAGATGACGGTGGTGCCGAGCCGGTCGGCGCGGGCCGCCGGAGTCAGCGATGACCACGGCCACCTCGGCGCCGGTGCCGGCGACGAGCTGGTCGCGCAGGGTGCGCCCGGACGCGTCCAGGTCGGCCGGAAGCAGTCAGGTACCGGTCGTGCCGTCGCGGTCGATTCTGGCGGAGGTCAGCTGGTAGCCAAGCTTGTGCGGGTCGATGATCGGGCCGCGCTCGGGGGCCGGGAAGTGGTCGACTGATTCTTGGGAACGCATTGAGAAGAGGCACCCGTGCTTGGCCGTAGTTGACCATAGGCAACCGGAGTGTGGGGAGAACCGCTTCAAGCGTGAAAACGCTGGTAGGAGCGGTTTTCCCGCTCCCGTAGGGGTGCCCTCGGCAGGATTCGAACCTGCGACACCTGCCTCCGGAGGGCAGTGCTCTATCCCCTGAGCTACGAGGGCCCATCGCTGGGCGACTCCGAAAGCTTAGCGCATGCCCCGCGACCCGCCTCCCGCAGGTGGCCCGACACGCAATCGCGCTGGTCAGGGCCGTGATGTTGATCGATTCGGCCGGACGTCGCTAGCGTGGGAAGCCCACCCGAAGGAGCCGAGATGGCCGAGCCGTTCCAGGTACCTCTCGATGAGGGTGACGTCGCCGATCTGCGGGCGCGGCTGCGGCGGACCCGGTGGCCCGAGGCCGAGACCGTCGACGACTGGTCGCAGGGGGTTCCGCTCGCCTACGTGCGTGAGCTCTGCCGCGACTGGGGCGAGGAATACGACTTCGGGTTCGCCCGCCGGCTCAACGCCTTTCCGCAGTTCCGGGCCACCGTCGGCGGGGTGGGGCTGCACTTCCTGCACGTCCGGTCGCCGGAGGCGGGGGCGCTGCCGCTCGTTCTCACGCACGGGTGGCCCGGGTCCGTGCTCGAGTTCCTCGACGTCCTCGGGCCGCTCACCGATCCCGCGAAGCACGGGGGCGATCCCGCCGATGCCTTCCACGTCGTCGCGCCGTCGCTGCCCGGGTTCGGGTGGAGTGACAAGCCCGCGTTGAAGATCGCGCGGGTCGCCGAGCTGTGGGACGAGCTCATGGTGTCGCTCGGCTACGACCGCTACGGCGCCCAGGGTGGCGACTGGGGCGCCGCTGTCACGAACGCGGTGGCGCGGTCCGGGCACGTGGCCGGCGTGCACGTCAACTTCGCGCCCGTGCGGATGGACACCGCCGATCCGACGCCGAAGGAGCGCCAGGCCCTCGCGGATCTCGAGGAGTTCCGGCGCAGCGGCAGCGGCTACTCCGCCCAGCAGGGCACCCGCCCGCAGACGCTCGGCTACGGCCTCACCGACTCGCCCGCCGGCCAGGCCGCCTGGATCGCCGAGAAGTTCTGGGCCTGGACCGACCACAAGGGCCACCCGGAGGACGCCGTCGACCGGCGGCGCATCCTGGACGCGATCTCCGTCTACTGGTTCACCGCGACCGCGGCCTCGTCCGCGCGGATGTACTGGGAGAACAACGACCGGGATCTGTCCACTGTGGATGTGCCGGCCGGGGTTTCGGTGTTCCCGAAGGAGATCGTGCGGCCGTCGCGGCGGCAGGCCGAACAGCGCTACCCCGATCTGCGCTGGTTCGAGGAGCTGCCCGTCGGCGGGCACTTCGCCGCGCTGGAGCAGCCCGGGCTGTTCGTCGAGCAGGTCCGCGGCTTCTTCCGGCTGGTGCGCTAGGCGAGCCAGCCGCCGGTCAGCCGCTGCACGGCCGAGCCGTCGCGGTCGGCCAACTTGATCGCCGTGAACTCCTCGGCCGACTCGGACGTCTGGATGCGGAACGCGGGCGCGTCCGCCGTCATCGCGTCCAGGATCACTTCGGCGACCTCGTCGGCGGTTTGCGCGACCTGGAACGACTGCGTGACGTTGGCGATGTACTTCCGCAGCGAGCCGGCGTACGGGCCCGCTTCGGCGAAGAGGCGTTCGTCGACGCCGACGTTGGTGACGAACTCCGTCGCGACCGCGCCCGGCTCGACGACGCACACCGTGACACCCTGGGCCGCGGCGACCGGCGCCAGCGCCTCCATCATGCCTTCGACGGCGAACTTCGCCGCGCAGTAGGCCTCGTTGAAGGGCTGGCCGACCACGCCGCCGACGCTGCTGACCGTGATCAGGCGGCCGCCGCTCGCGCGCAGGGCCGGCATCGCGGCCTTGGTCGCCGCGGCCACGCCGAAGAAGTTGACCTCCATGGTCTCGCGGACCGCCGAAAGCGGCTCCTGCTCGATCGTGCCGAGGTGACCGGCGCCGGCGTTGTTGACCAGGACGTCGAGCCGGCCGTGGTCGGCGAGGACGCCTTCGAACGCCGTGTGCACGGATCCGGCGTCGGTGACGTCGAGCGGGCGGACGTCCAGTTCGACGCCGGCGTCGGCGGCGGCCTGGCGCAGGCGGCCGGCGCGGCCGGTGTCGCGCAGCGTGGCGACCGTGCGGAAGCCGCGCCGGGCCGCCAGCACCGCCGTGGCCAGGCCGATGCCGGAGGACGTGCCGGTGATCAGGGCGACGCGGTCGTTGCTCATCGGGAACCTCGATCTGCTCGGGAGGGTGACGTCGAAGCGTGACGAGTCCGCCTGGCGGGAAACCCCTCCTGGTGGATTGGGTGGTTTCGCCGCGCACGGTAGCTTGCCGGTGAGATCTTAGGCTGCCCTATATTGCATATATGCGCATCCGACTATATGTTTGACCCGACGGCGAACCGGGAACGGAGGCGGAATGGGTCAGGGACACGGCCACGGGCACGCGATCGCGCCGGAGAGCGCGTCGGGGCGTCATGTGCGGGGTCTCGCCATCGCCCTCGGCATCGGCGCCGGGTTCATGGTGCTCGAGTTCGTCGTCAGCGTGACGACCGGTTCGCTGGCCCTGATGTCGGATGCGGCGCACATGTTCACCGACGTACTGGGCGTCGGCATGGCCCTGGTCGCGATCATCCTGGCGCGGCGCAGCGGACCCACGGTCAGCCGCACCTTCGGGCTCTACCGCGCCGAGGTGCTGGCCGCGCTCGCCAACGCGATCCTGCTGTTCGGCGTCGCGGGGTACGTCCTGATCGAGGCGATCGGCCGCATCGGCGACCCGCCCGCGGTCCCGGGCCTCCCGGTGTTGCTGGCCGCGGCGGCCGGCCTGGTGGCCAACCTGGTGTCGTTCGCGGTGCTGCGCGCGGGGGCGAAGGAGAGCCTGAACGTCCGCGGCGCGTACCTCGAGGTCCTGGCCGACCTGATCGGCTCGGTCGGCGTCCTGATCAGCGGCGCGGTGACGCTGCTGACGGGCTGGCGCTACGCCGACCCGATCATCGGTGTCGCGATCGGGCTGTGGGTGCTGCCCCGCACGTGGACGCTCGCCCGCCGGGCGCTGCGCATCCTGTTCCAGCACGCGCCGCAGGGGGTCGACGTCGGGGCGATCAACGCGGAGCTCTCGGCGCTGCCGGGCGTGGCGGACGTGCACGACCTGCACGTGTGGACGCTGACCTCGGGCATGGAGGTGGCTTCGGCGCACCTGACGCTGGCGCCGCCCGCGAAGCAGTCCGACGTGCTGACGGACGCGCAGAACCTGCTGTCTTCGAGGTACGCGATCGAGCACGCGACGCTGCAGGTCGAGGCGCCGCAGTGCGCGCGCCGCTGCCAGGAACTCTCCTGGTAGCCGGATCGCGTCGAAAAGCGGCATCCCGCGCGTGTCACGCCGGATGCCGCTTTCGTGGACGGCCCTTGACTACGGGATGGGGGGACTCGGGTCAAGCCGCCGCCGGGTTCAGCAGGGTGCGCCGCTGGCGTAGCGCAGGTAGTTCGAGTGGATCCACACGTTGCTCTGGCCGCCCCACAGGTTGCCCTTGCGCCAGTAGCCCGAGATCTGGGTCAGGAAAAGCCCCTGGCCCTGGCCCACCCAGACCACGATGTTGCGGTTGGGGTAGTCGTAAGCGGGCACGCCGACAGTGGTCACGAAGCAGTCGGTCAGTGGTCGAGCCGGCGCGGCTGTGGCGCCCGACACGCAGGTGGTCATCGTGGCCGCGACCGCCAGTGCGGCCCCCGTGGCCATTCGCGCAACTCGTTTCGTGCTGGTTTTCATTGAAGTCCTCCGAAGATATATCAACGATATGATTTCCATTGCGGAAATCCGAACGTCGAGAATTTATCGGTGACGATCGGCGGGTGACGTTCTGCGTCACTCCGCGCAGTATTGCCTCATGGCGAATAGGCGTGAAATATGCTTGTGCCTGATTGGCCGACCGTGTGTCAGTGCGCAAATCCCGGCGCGTCGGGCCGACGGCTCCGGGTGACTGACCTGGCCAAGTCGGTTCTGGCGCACGCCAAAGAAATTCGCATGAGTCCCCCTCATGATGTCAGGTCGACGGTCACAGTCGACCTGATTCCCCCGCCCCGGCAAAAGCCGGGACGCCCCTTTGCCCGTTGCACTTGTGGGCAAGATCGAACCTAGCGGTGATCTTGTGTCGATGTCATCGGCCAATGAGGTGAAGATATTGCGGGCGCGCTGGACCGTTCGCCGAGAACCCGCGCGGCGGAACTCCGGGCGAAATGCTCACTACGCGGGGAGCGGCCGGGCTCCGCGGGCGGAGAGCATCAGCTTGATCTGGTCCATCTCCGCACCTTGTGACACCAAGATGCTCCTGGCCAACGCCTGCAGCGCGGGCAGGCTCGAGTGCGCCTGCGCGTACTGCGTCATCGCCGTACCGCCCTGGTGGTGCCGGAGCATCAGCTGCAGGAAGTAGACGTCGAAATCCTTGCCGGCGGGCAGCGAACGCAGCTTCGTCATCTCGGCTGTGGTGGCCATCCCCGGCATCGGAGGGCCACCGGCGGCCGCACTCGTCGCGGCGGGCATGGACATCCCCGCCATGCCGGAATTCGGCTCGGTCATCCAGGTCATGTACGCGCCGGTCGCCTGCTCGGGCTGGTCCCACAGCATGAGCCAGCCTTTCATCCGGCCGACCTGCTCCAGTTGCGTGCGTTCGATGTCGAACGCGAGCGTCCGGATCTCCGGGTCGGTCGACCGGTCGCGGGCCATCCCGGCCATGGTGACCGCCTGCAGGTGGTGCACCGCCATGTCCTGCGCGAAGCCGACCTCGACCGACCCGGCCGCCGGAGTGGCGGCCGGGTCGTCACTGGAAAGCCGGGTCACGAACATGCCGGCGGTGGCGCCGATCAGCAGGACCGCGAGCAGGGTCCCGCCGATGATGACCCACCGTGACCAGGTCGGTTGCTCTCCTGCTTCGGGGGCGTCGACGCCCCCGTCGGCGCCAGAACTCATTTGGTCGCAGGGGCCGAGGCGGGAGCGCCGGAAGTGGCCGGAGGGGCCGAGGCCGGAGCGCCCGAAGGCATCTGGCCGACGCCGCCGCCGGCCGAGTCGGCTGTGGCGCCCTGGCTGCCCTTGTAGTCCATCGGCTTCGCGTCCGGGCCCGGCTTGGTCGGGTCGAACGGCGGCGGGTTGTCGGTGTCGAACGAGCCGGGCCCCATCGCGTCGCAGGTGGCACCGAGCTCGGGGAACACGCCGTTCGGGTTGCTCCGCAGCGCGGCGATGAACTCGTCGATCCGGTTGTCGTCGGCGCTGTCCACCTTCAGCTGGTGGCCCCACGACTGGACGGAGATCGGCTTGTCGAGGCCCGGGTACGGCGACATCAGCGTGTACGGCTTGCCCTCGACCCGGAACCGGAGCTTGTCGAGCGCCTCGCCGGTGATCTGCTGCGGGTTGTACGCGATCCAGACCGCGCCGTGCTCGAGCGTGTGGACCATGTTCTCGGTGCGCACCGCGTTCGGGTAGACGACGCCGTTGCAGGTCGCCCAGTTGCCGTCGTGCGGGCCGCCGAACGGCGGGCTGTGGTCGTAGGCGACCCGCTCGGTCGGCAGCACGTGCGCGCCCTGGGAATAGGACGCGGTGACGACGCCGGGGATCCGCTTCGACGGGTCGGGGTCCGACGCGCTCGGCGCGAACGAAGCGGCGGCGGCTTCCCGGTCCGCCGCGTCACGCTTGGGTGCGGACTTGACCATGTAGTAGATGATCACCGAAGCGGCCAGCGCCACGATGGCCACGACGGCGATGATCGTGCCCCAGGGCGTGCCCTTCTTGCTGACCACGGAACCGCGGGCCGCCTTCACCGCCGAACCCTTTTTCCGAGTTGTCCCGTTCGCCATGGCTCCCGCGTTCTCCCTCTGGTGACTGCGGACGGATTCCCGCCCCGGCCAGTGTAGAGACCAGCCGTCTGATCACGGTTAACACCTCACACGGACGGTCGTCGTGACGTGTTCGAGACCGATGCAAGCGCCCCACCAGGGCACACCTAGAATTCGGCAGGTGACTCCCGCCGCTCTCGCCGACCTGGTCCGCAGCTCCGCCGTGCAGGTGCTCGCCGCACGCGGCATCGACGATGCCGTGCTGCCGGAGCAGGTGACCATCGAACGCCCGCGCAACCCCGACCACGGCGACTACGCGACGAACCTCGCCCTCCAGGTGGCCAAGAAGGCCGGCCTCAAGCCCCGCGACTTCGCCGAGGCGCTGGCCGAGGCCGTCTCGGCGGACGACGGCGTCGCTTCGGCCGAGGTCGCCGGCCCCGGCTTCCTCAACTTCCGGCTCGCCGCGGCCGCGCAGGGCGACATCGTCCGCCAGGTGCTCGACGCCGGCGCCGCGTACGGGCGCGGCGACGCGCTGGCCGGCACCCGGATCAACCTCGAGTTCGTCTCGGCGAACCCGACCGGTCCGATCCACCTCGGCGGCACCCGCTGGGCCGCGGTCGGCGACGCGCTGGGCCGGGTGCTGGCCGCGCAGGGCGGCGACGTCACCCGCGAGTACTACTTCAACGACGCCGGCGCCCAGATCGACCGGTTCGTCCGGTCGCTGATCGCCGCCGCGAAGGGCGAGCCCGCGCCGGAGGACGGCTACGCAGGCGGCTACATCAACGACATCGCCGCCGAGGTCATCAAGGCCGAGCCGAGCGCGCTGTCGCTGCCCGAGGCCGAGCGGCACGAGACGTTCCGCCGGATCGGCATCAACCTGATGTTCTCCGAGATCAAGCAGAGCCTGCACGAGTTCGGCACCGACTTCGACGTCTACTTCCACGAGAATTCGCTGCACGAGTCGGGCGCGGTCGACGCCGCCGTCCAGCAGCTGAAGGACTCCGGGAACCTGTACTTCGACGAGGGCGCCTGGTGGCTGAAGTCGTCCGAATACGGCGACGACAAGGACCGCGTCGTCATCAAGCAGGACGGCAACCCGGCCTACATCGCCGGTGACCTGGCCTACTTCAAGGACAAGCGCAACCGCGGCTTCGACCTGTGCATCTACATGCTCGGCGCGGACCACCACGGCTACATCGCGCGCCTCAAGGCCGCGGCGGCCGCCTTCGGCGACGACCCGGGCACGGTCGAGGTGCTGATCGGCCAGATGGTCAACCTGGTCAGCGACGGCAAGCCGGTGCGGATGTCCAAGCGCGCGGGCACCGTGATCACCATGGAGGACCTCGTCGAGGCCGTCGGCGTCGACCCGGCCCGCTACGAGCTGATCCGCTACTCCGTGGACTCCACTTTGGACGTCGACCTGGACCTGCTGCGCAAGCACTCCAACGACAACCCCGTCTACTACGTCCAGTACGCCCACGCGCGCTTGTGCACGATGCTGCGGGGGGCGGCGGACCTCGGTCTCAAGTCCACGGAGGACGTTGACAGTGTCCGATTCGGACTGCTGACGCTGCCGGTCGAGGGTGACCTCATCCGCACGATCGGCGAGTTCCCGGAGACCGTGCGCCGCGCCGCCGAAATGCGCGAGCCGCACCGGATCGCGCGTTACCTGGAGGAGCTGGCGGGCGCGCTCCACAAGTTCTACGCGGTCCGCGAGGCCCGCGTGCTGCCCAAGGGCGACGAGGCGGCCACCCCCGCCAACCACGCCCGGGTGGCTCTTTGCGAGGCGGCGCGCGTGGTGCTCGCCAACGGTCTCGCGCTGGTCGGTGTCTCCGCTCCGGAACGGATGTAAGAAATGGCGCACCCCGCGGGCCCCAGGCACGCCGACGTCCACACCCACGCCGACACCTCCGGGCTCCAGCCGTCCGGGGTGGAGGAGCTCGACAAGCTGCCCGCCAAGGTGTGGCCGCGCAACACCTTCCGCGCCGCCGACGGCGTCGTCCGGATCGCCGGCGTCGACGTCCGCGAGCTCGCCGAGCAGCACGGCACGCCGCTGTTCGTCGTCGACGAAGCCGACTTCAAGTCCCGGTGCGCGGACTACGCCGAGGCCTTCGACGACCCGTCGCTGGTGCACTACGCGTCCAAGGCCTTCCTCTCCATCGAGGTCGCCCGCTGGGTGGCCGAGCAGGGGCTGAGCCTGGACGTCTGCAGCGGCGGCGAGCTCGCCGTGGCGCAGCGCGCGGACTTCCCGGCCGAGCGGATCACCTTCCACGGCAACAACAAGTCGCCCGCCGAGCTGGAAGCCGCGGTCGTCGCGGGTGTCGGCACGGTCGTGCTCGACTCCTACTTCGAGATCGCCCGGCTGGCCGACATCGCCGCCCGCCACGACGTCGTGCAGTCCGTGCTGATCCGGGTCACCGTCGGCGTCGAGGCGCACACGCACGAGTTCATCGCGACCGCCCACGAGGACCAGAAGTTCGGCTTCTCCCTCGCGAGCGGCGACGCCGCCGAGGCGGTCCGCCGGGTGCTCAACGCGCGGTCGCTCAAGCTCGTCGGCCTGCACAGCCACATCGGTTCGCAGATCTTCGACGCCGACGGCTTCGAGGTCGCCGCCCGCCGCGTCGTCGGGCTGCTCGCCGACCTGGCCAAGGAGCACGGCCCGGAGCTGCTCGACCAGCTGAGCCTGGTCGACCTCGGCGGCGGGTTCGGCATCGCCTACACCGAGAAGGACAACCCGCCGCCACCGGCGCAGATGATCACGCAGATCCGCGAGATCGTCCGCAAGGAGTGCGCGTACGCGGGCCTGCCGGTGCCGCGGATCGCGGGCGAGCCGGGCCGCGCGATCGCCGGTCCCGGCACGATCACGCTCTACGAGGTCGGCACCATCAAGGACGTCTCGCTGGGCGACGAGTCGGCGCGGCGGTACGTCAGCGTCGACGGCGGGATGAGCGACAACATCCGCACCGCGCTCTACGACGCGGTCTACGACGTCCGGCTGGTATCCCGCTCCGCGGGCGACAACGATCAGCCGGTACCGGCCGTGTTGTCCCGGGTCGTGGGAAAACACTGTGAGTCCGGCGACATCGTCGTACGAGACTGCTGGCTGCCCGACACGCTGGCTCCCGGCGACCTGCTGGCGGTCGCGGCGACCGGCGCGTACTGCTATTCGATGGCGAGCACGTACAACCGGATGCCCCGGCCGGCCGTGGTCGCCGTGCGCAACGGCAGCTCACGGCTGCTGCTGCGGCGGGAGACGACCGACGACATGCTCCGCCTGGAGGTCTGAACACAGTGGCTGCCCCTGAGGAACGTCCGGCCATCCGCGTCGCCCTGCTCGGCTGCGGGACGGTCGGCGGCGAGGTCGCCCGGCTGCTCACCGAGCAGGCCGGCGAGCTGGCCGCGCGGGCGGGCGCGCCGGTCGAGCTGGCCGGCATCGCCGTCCGCCGCCCGGACAAGCACCCCGAACTGCCACCGGAGCTGCTGACCGCCGACGCCGAGAAGCTCGTGACGAGCGACGACGTCGACGTCGTCGTCGAGCTGGTCGGCGGGATCGAGCCGGTGCGCGGCTGGCTGCTCGCCGCGCTGAAGGCCGGCAAGTCCGTCGTGACGGCGAACAAGGCGCTGCTGGCCGAGCACTCCGCGGACCTGTTCGAGGCGGCCGACGCCGCGGGTGCCGACCTGTACTTCGAGGCCGCGGTGGCCGGGGCCATCCCGCTGCTGCGCCCGCTGCGGGAGTCGATGGCCGGCGACCGCATCACCCGCGTGATGGGCATCGTCAACGGCACCACGAACTACATCCTGTCGGCGATGGACTCCACCGGCGCCGGCTACGCCGAGACGCTCGACGAGGCCAGCCGGCTCGGGTACGCCGAGGCCGACCCGACCGCCGACGTCGACGGCTACGACGCCGCGTCGAAGGCCGCCATCCTCGCCTCGCTCGCCTTCCACACCCGGGTGACGGCCTCGGACGTGCACCGCGAGGGCATCGCCGACGTCACCGCGTCCGACCTGGCGGCGGCCCGTGGACTCGGCCGCACGGTGAAGCTGCTGGCCATCTGCGAGCGGGTCGCCGACGACGACGGCGTCGAGTCGGTGTCGGCCCGCGTGCACCCGGTGATGATCCCGCGCAGCCACCAGCTGGCCGGGGTCGGCGGCGCGTTCAACGCCGTCTACGTCGAGGCCGACGCCGCGGGCGAGCTGATGTTCTACGGCCAGGGCGCGGGCGGTGCGCCGACGGCGAGCGCGGTGCTCGGCGACCTCGTCGCGGTGGCCCGCAACCGGGTCGCCGGCGGCCGCGGCCCGCGCGAATCCGCGCACGCGGCCCTGCCGGTGCGGCCGATGGGCCAGACGCCGACCCGGTACCACGTCAGCCTTTCCGTGGCCGACCGTGCCGGGGTGCTCGCCCAGGTGGCGCAGGCGTTCGCCGACCACGGGGTCAGCATCGCGGCGGTGCGGCAGAGCGACGTCGGCGACCGCGCGAGCCTGGTCGTGGTGACGCACCAGGCGCCGGACGCCGCGTTGCAGTCCACTGTGGACGAGATTGCGCGGCTGGACGTCGTGCACGAAGTTGTCAGCGTGATGCGCGTGGAAGGCGAAGACCAGTGATCAGGCAGCCGTGGCCCGGACTCATCGAGGCTTACCGGGACCGCGTCCCGGTGCCGGACGGGGCGCGGGTCGTCACGCTCGGGGAGGGCAACACGCCGCTGCTGCCCGCCCACCACCTGTCCGAGCTGACCGGCTGCGAGGTCTACCTCAAGGTCGAGGGCGCGAACCCGACCGGCTCGTTCAAGGACCGCGGGATGACCGTGGCCATCACGCACGCGCTGGCCAGCGGGCTCAAGGCGGTGATCTGCGCGTCGACCGGCAACACCTCCGCCTCGGCCGCCGCGTACGCCGCCCGCGCCGGGCTCACCTGCGCGGTGCTGGTGCCCCAGGGCAAGATCGCGCTGGGCAAGCTCGCCCAGGCCGTGCTGCACGGCGCCCGGATCCTGCAGGTCGACGGCAACTTCGACGACTGCCTCGAGCTGGCCCGCAAGACCGCGGCCGACTACCCGGTCACCCTGGTCAACTCGGTCAACCCGGTGCGCATCGCCGGCCAGAAGACCGCGGCGTTCGAGATCTGCGACGTGCTCGGCACCGCGCCGGACATCCACTGCCTGCCGGTCGGCAACGCCGGCAACATCACCGCGTACTGGGCGGGGTACGCGGAGTACGCGGCCGACGGTGTGGTGAAGAACACGCCGCGGATGTTCGGCTTCCAGGCGGCCGGCGCGGCCCCGCTGGTGCACGGCGAGCCGGTGCGCGACCCGGACACGATCGCGACGGCGATCCGGATCGGCAGCCCGGCGTCGTGGACCGCCGCGGTCAAGGCGAAGGACGAGTCGGACGGGCTGTTCGAAGCCGTCACCGACGAGAAGATCCTCGAGGCCTACCGGTTGCTGGCCGGCCGCGAAGGCGTCTTCGTCGAACCGGCGTCGGCCACCAGCGTGGCGGGCCTGCTGGCCACGGCCGCCGACGGCCGCCTGCCGCGCGGGTCGCGAGTCGTCTGCACGGTCACCGGGCACGGCCTGAAGGACCCGCAGACGGCCCTGGCGGGCAACGTCGAGGTCGAACCCCTCGCCGTGGACCCCTCGGCCGTCGCGGCGGCGCTGGACCTGCGGTGAGCGCCTTCACGGTCACCGTTCCGGCGTCCACGGCGAACCTCGGGCCGGGCTTCGACGCCTTCGGGATGGCGCTGAGCCTCTACGACGTCGTCGAAGTGCGAGTCACCGACACCGGTCTCAAGGTCGAGGTGGAAGACGCCGGTGCGGGTGGCGTCGCGGACGTCCCCACCGACGAAACCCACCTGGTCGTGCGCGCGATCCGCAGGACCTGCGCGCACCTCGGCGTCGAGCCGCCCGGCCTGCACCTGCGCTGCTTCAACGCGATCCCGCACGCACGCGGCCTCGGCTCCTCCGCGGCCGCGGTGGTGTCCGGGGTGGCGGCCGGGTACGCCCTCGCCGGCCGGGAAATCGACGCCTTCGACGCGCTGCAGCTCGCCGCCGGCTTCGAGGGTCACGCCGACAACGCCGCCGCCAGCCTGCTCGGCGGGCTGGTGCTGGCCTGGTGCGAAGGCGGAAAGTTTCACGCCGAACGGCTCACCCCGCACGCGGCCATCCGGCCGGTCGTGGCCGTGCCGTCGGTGCGCTCGGCCACCGCGACCACGCGCGGCCTGCTGCCCGCGACCGTGCCGCACGCCGACGCCGCGCACAACGCCGGCCGGGCCGCCCTCGCCGTCCACGCGCTGACGGCGAAGCCGGAGCTCCTGCTCGCGGCCACCGAGGACCGGCTGCACCAGCACTACCGCGCTCCCGCGTACCCGGCCAGCACGGAGCTGGTGGCGACGCTCCGTGCACGGGGAGTGGCCGCCGCCGTCTCCGGCGCCGGTCCGACCGTGCTCGCGCTGACCACCGCGGGAATACTTCCGCCTGACGTGGGCGTTACCGGCTTCGACGTCCTCGAGCTGCCCGTGGATCTCACCGGCGTGCAGGTTGCGGCTCAGTAAAGGGTGGGTCACGTGCCTG
The DNA here is from genome assembly GCA_033793495.1 of Streptomyces sp. MN03-5084-2B. GTDB lineage: Bacteria > Actinomycetota > Actinomycetes > Mycobacteriales > Pseudonocardiaceae > Amycolatopsis. The sequence goes on from JARAWT010000003.1 coordinate 144,177, forward strand.
CCGCCGGTCGCGCCACGCGGGGGGTGGTTGTTGCACCCGGCACCGCTGCGGTCTACCCTCGGGGGCGTTCGATCACCGTGCGTTTCCGCACCCGATGCCGGTCCCGGGGAATCCCCGGATCCGCATCCGTCGTCGATCCGCCGAATCCGCACCGCCTGGCAAGCGGGGTAACGCGGAACGACTCGGGCGGGTTTCCGGTTTCGGCGGTGCCGAATTCCGCGTCCTCCGAATGGAGGACGCAAACCCCTGTGGTGGAGGCGCTCCAGCTGTGTTCCGCACGGCCGAAGAGCTCATCTCGCGTATCGGGGGGCAACTACGCCGGTTCGCGATCAGAAGCGAGCGGCAGTCCGCTGATCCGCCTGGAGGCGTGGATCGGTCAGGAAGGACATGTGTGAGCAACACCGATCTTTTGAGCGACGTGGGTAGCGACACGGCCGGATCGAACGGCACGACCCCCGCTCCCAAGCGGTCGGTCGGCGGGCTGACCGGTAAGACCGTCGCCGAGCTGCGTTCGCTGGCTGGGGAGCTCGGCGTCGGCGAGACGACGGGCATGCGCAAGGGCGACCTGATCGCCGCGATCCGCGAGCGCCAGGGCAAGTCGCGCAAGCCGCGTGCGGCGGCCGAGACGCTGCCGCTGGAGGGCGTCGGCGAGCCGCCGAAGGCCCCCAAGGCGAAGGCCGAAGCGCCCGCCGCTCCGGCGGTGGAGACCAAGCCGGAGCCGAAGGCCGAGGCACCCGCCTCCGCGCCGTCGGACGACCGGCCGCAGGCCGAGCGCCCGCAGCAGGACCGGCAGGACGGTGCCCAGGGCCAGGACGGCCAGGCGGAGGAGGGCGGCCGCAGCCGGCGTCGCCGCGGGTCCAACCGCGCCGCCGGGTCACCCGACGGCCAGCAGGGCCAGGGCGACCGTCAGCAGGGTCAGGGCGACCGCCAGCAGGGCCAGGGTGGCGACCGCCAGCAGGGTCAGGGCGACCGTCAGCAGGGCCAGGGCGACCGCCAGCAGGGCCAGGGCGACCGCCAGCAGGGCGACCGCAACCGCGACCAGCAGCGCCAGGGCGGTGGCAACCGCGGCGACAACCGGGGTGACAACCGCCAGGACGGCAACCGCGGCGACAACCGCCAGCGCAGCAACCAGCAGGACGGCAGCCGCGGCCAGGACCGCGACAACCGTGCCCAGCAGCAGGACGACGACGAGGAAGGCGGCCGCCGCGGCCGTCGCTTCCGCGACCGCCGTCGCCGGGGCAGCGGTGGCGGCCGGGCCGAAGGTGGTTCGCCGGACACCGAGATCCGCGAGGACGACGTCCTGCTGCCCGTCGCGGGCATCCTGGACGTGCTGGACAACTACGCGTTCGTGCGGACCTCCGGCTACCTCGCCGGCCCGAACGACGTGTACGTCTCGCTGTCGCTGGTCCGCAAGTACGGCCTGCGCCGCGGTGACGCCATCACCGGTGTCGTCCGCCAGCCGCGTGACGGCGAGCAGCAGCGGCAGAAGTTCAACCCGCTGGTGCGCGTCGACTCGATCAACGGCCTGGAGCCGGACGAGGCCAAGCGGCGTCCCGACTTCACCAAGCTGACCCCGCTGTACCCGAACGAGCGGCTGCGCCTCGAGACCGAGTCGCACAAGCTCACCACCCGCGTGATCGACCTGATCATGCCGGTCGGCAAGGGGCAGCGCGCCCTGATCGTGTCGCCGCCGAAGGCCGGTAAGACCACGATCATGCAGGACATCGCGAACGCGATCTCCACGAACAACCCCGAGTGCCACCTGATGGTCGTCCTGGTCGACGAGCGTCCGGAAGAGGTCACCGACATGCAGCGCTCGGTGAAGGGCGAGGTCATCGCCTCGACCTTCGACCGGCCGCCGTCCGACCACACGTCGGTCGCGGAGCTGTCGATCGAGCGGGCCAAGCGCCTGGTCGAGATGGGCCACGACGTCGTCGTGCTGCTCGACTCGATCACCCGCCTCGGCCGCGCCTACAACCTGGCGGCCCCGGCGTCCGGCCGGATCCTCTCCGGTGGTGTCGACTCGACCGCGCTGTACCCGCCGAAGCGCTTCCTGGGTGCGGCCCGCAACATCGAGAACGGCGGCTCGCTGACCATCTTCGCCACGGCGATGGTCGAGACCGGCTCGACGATGGACACGGTCATCTTCGAGGAGTTCAAGGGCACCGGCAACGCGGAGCTCAAGCTCGACCGGAAGATCGCCGAGCGCCGGGTGTTCCCGGCGGTCGACGTCAACCCGTCCGGTACCCGCAAGGACGAGCTGCTGCTCTCGCCGGACGAGCTCGCGGTCACCGTGAAGCTGAGCCGGGTGCTGCACGCGCTCGACTCGCAGCAGGCCATCGACCTGCTGATCTCGCGGCTCCGCAAGACCAAGACCAACGTCGAGTTCCTCATGCAGGTCTCGAAGACCGCCCTCGGCGGCGGCGAAGACGACTGAGCACGGCTGAAGGGGCCCTTCCTCGCATCTGACGCGAGGAAGGGCCCCTTCACCGCGTCAGATGCGACGAAGGTGCCCTTCAGCCCGCGGGAATAGCTGGTCAGCGGGGTGCGTTCCAGTACACGTCTGCCCGTCTGGCAGAATTACCCGCTGAAGTCCGGCGCCGGTTCACCCCGTGGAACGCCTGGGGACCCGGAGCCAACGAGAGAGGACACCATGAAGAGCGGTATTCACCCCGAGTACGTGGTCACGAACGTGAACTGCGACTGCGGTAACAGCTTCACCACGCGCAGCACCAAGACCAGCGGCAGCATCCACGTCGAGATCTGCTCGAACTGCCACCCGTTCTACACGGGCAAGCAGAAGATCATGGACACCGGTGGCCGGGTCGCGCGCTTCGAGGCTCGCTACGGCAAGCGGCAGAAGAAGGACGCCGACGCCAAGTAGCTTTTTCCACGGCGCCCACCCGGTACTCCCGGGTGGGCGCCGTTGCTTTGTACCGTCCTGGGCTGAGAGGTGGCAGAGGTGGATTCGAGCTCGCTCAAGGGGCTGCTCGCCGAGCACGCGGAGCTGGAGACCCAGCTGGCCGACCCGGCGGTGCACGCCGACCAGGCGCGCGCCCGCAAGCTCGGCCGCCGCTACGCCGAGCTGACACCGGTGGTGCGGGCCGTCCGCGAGCTGGACTCCGCCCGCGACGACCTCTCGGCCGCCAAGGAGATGGCCTCGGAGGACGCGGAGTTCGCCGCGGAGGCCGAGGAGCTGAGCGCGCGGATCCCCGAGCTGGAGTCGAAGCTCACCGAGCTGCTGCTGCCGCGCGACCCGTACGACGGCTCCGACGTCGTGATGGAGATCAAGTCCGGCGAGGGCGGCGAGGAGTCGGCCCTGTTCGCCGGTGACCTCCTGCGCATGTACCTGCGCTACGCCGAGCGCCACGGCTGGAAGGCCGAAGTCCTCGACTCGGTGGACTCCGACCTGGGCGGCTTCAAGGACGTCACGCTGTCGATCAAGACCAAGGCGGCCGACGTCGACGGCGTCTGGTCCCGCCTCAAGTTCGAGGGCGGCGTGCACCGCGTCCAGCGCGTGCCGGCGACCGAGTCGCAGGGCCGCATCCACACGTCCGCGTCCGGCGTCCTGATCTACCCGGAGCCGGAGGAGGTCGAGGTCGAGATCGACCCGAACGACCTGCGCATCGACGTGTTCCGGTCCTCGGGCCCGGGTGGCCAGAGCGTCAACACGACCGACTCGGCGGTCCGGATCACCCACCTGCCGACCGGCATCGTGGTGTCCTGCCAGAACGAGAAGTCCCAGATCCAGAACCGCGCCCGGGCGCTGCAGGTGCTCCAGGCGCGGTTGCAGGCGATCGCGGAGGAAGAGGCGGCGGCGAAGGCGTCGGACGCCCGCAAGTCGCAGGTCCGCACGGTCGACCGCTCGGAGCGGATCCGGACGTACAACTTCCCGGAGAACCGCATCTCGGACCACCGGGTGAACTACAAGGCGTACAACCTGGACCAGGTCCTGGACGGCGACCTGGACGGCGTGCTGGACGCCCTGGCGACGGCGGACCGCGAAGAGCGCCTGGCGGCTCAGTCGGGCTGAGCGCCCGGCTGCCGGGGGACCAGCCAGCACAGGCAGAACGGGTGCCCGGCCGGGTCGGCGTACACCTGGAAGTCGTCCCCGGACGTGCGGCCCTCCGCCGGTTTCAGCACCCGCGCGCCGAGGGCCATGACCTGCTCGTGGGCTTCGGCGAAGTCCTCGACCCACAGGTCGAGGTGGATCTGCTGCTGGGTCGGCCCGTCCGGCCACTCCGGCGCCACGTGGTCCGGCGCGAGCTGTACGCCGATCCGCGGCGCCCCGTCGACCAGGACCATGTGCCAGTCGCCGTCGTCGTCGACTTCGCCGCCGAGGACGCCCGCCCAGAAGCGGCTCTCGGCCGCGAGGTCGGCCGCGTCGAACGTGACCACCTGGTGCATGATGCGCATGGGGCCGTCCCTTCGTCGGGTCCTGTTACCGGATGATCGGTTCGCGGGGGCGGCGGAAGTCCCAGACGGCGTACCGCACCAGCAGGACCAGCGCGCCCAGCTCCAGCGCCGCGAGGATGCGGAAGTCGACCGGCTCGCCGCCCTCCTTCGCGAAGAAGATGTTCGGCAGGTAGCACATGAGCGAACAGAACTCGACGACGATCGGGATGTACCACAGCTGCCGCGGCAGGTGGAACGCCAGGACGAGCGTCAGGACGTCGGCGAGGTAGAAGTAGCGTTCGTGCATCGACGGCAGCACGAACGGCACGAGGATCGCCGAAATCGCCCCGATCAGCAGGATCCGTGTGTCGGTCAGCTCGACCCGGCTGACCACCACCAGCAGGCAGAGCGCGAAGACCAGCAACGCGGTCAGCAGGACCGCCGGGGTCTTCATCGCTTCCATGCCGTGCTCGCCGCGAAAGAACTGCCAGATGTTGGGCGCGCTGAGCGTCAGCTGCGGGTAGATGCTCGTCTGGCTGAGGTAGATCGTCAGCAGTTTCGCCGGAGACGCGCCGGCCAGCAGCGCGGGGACGTCCAGCACGAGGTAGACGACCGGGATCGCCACCAGGGCCCGCCACGGCACGCGGCCGAGCAGCACCAACACGAGCAGCAGCGGGAAGAGGAAGATCGCCTGCAGCTTGAACGCGAGCGCGAGCCCGAAGAAGACACAGGCCCACCAGGGCCGCTTGCGCAGCAGGAAGTAGACGGCGCCGAGGGAGAACGCGGTGTAGATCGCGTCGCCCTGGGCCCACATCGCGCTGTTGATCACGACGGTCGGCAGCATGAACACGGTGAAGGCGGCCGTGGCCGCGATCCAGCCCGACGGGTGCTTCAGCGCCACGATGCGGTACACGAAGAACGCCGTCACCATCTCGAACAGGACCGAGAACGCCTTGATCCCGGCGAGCGGGGAGGGCACCGGCAGGTGGGGCAGCAGCACCATGAAGTACCGGTAGGGCGCGTTCAGGTCGGAGAACTCGTACTTGAGCGCGCCGATTCCGCCCTGGTCGACGACGAAGTCGTACCACCGCCGGTAGAAGGCGGTGTAGTCCGCGGTCTCGTAGCGGAACAGGGCCAACCGGACGCCGAAGGCCAGCAGGACCAGCACCGCGGCCAGGGCGATCACGCAGAACCGGCGGGTCCGCTCGGACGGTTCGTCACCGGCCGGCCGGTCGACGACCGCGGCGATTTCGACGGTCCGTTCGGCCGCCGAGGGTTCGCTCTCGGTTTCCTGGCTCAGCGAACCGGAAATGCTCACTGTCCGACTCCCCCCTGTGGCCCCGCTCAGCCGGACCAGAAACCCGTGATGAAGCGCAGGTAGATCATTCCGCAGACCAGCGCGTTCGCGTACAGGACGACGTGCACCGCGCCGCGCAGCTTCGGCCGGCGTTCGCCGAACAGGACCAGGGCCACGTACATCACCACGCACGGCAGCAGGTAGCGGTGCACCGACACGACGTTGCTGTTCATCGTCAGCATCACGATCGACGCGAACCCGAACAGCGCCAGCGGGACGCCTTTCGCGCGCAACGCCACCAGGACGTACACCGAGGACGCGAACAGCAGCGCCAGGCCGATCATCGGCAGCACGTGGCTCATCAGCGTCCACGCGTCCAGCTTGGTGTCCCCGAGCAGGGCGTGGCCGCTGAGCTTGGCTTCGAACCACAGCGTCTCGAAGATGTTCGGGTTGAACCGGTGGTACGACCACTCCCGCACGCCCTTGAGCGCGGTGAAACTGGCGAAGAAGTCCCCGGTCTGGAGCTTCATGGCGACCAGCACGCCGCCGAGGCCGAGGAAGGCCGCCGGGAACCACAGCAGGTGCCACGACAGCAGGCCGCGCACCTTCCAGTCCTTCGACCGCCAGAACTCCAGGAAGCACAGGCCGACGAACAGCGCCGCGGTGATGCGGGAGGCCGTCAGCGGGATGAGCGTCAGTCCCATCCAGAGCCATTGGCGGCGCAGGGCGAACAGGTAGGCCCAGAAGCCCAGCGCGCAGAACACCGCCTCGCTGTAGAACGAGTGCAGGAAGAACGCGGCGGGGGCGGTGAGGAAGGCCGCGACGACCAGCCAGGGGGCCCGCTCGCCGTCGAAGAAGTGGCGCCCGATCTTCAGCAGCGCGACCGCGGCCAGCCAGGTGGCCACCAGGTTGACCAGGAACCCGGCGGCGAGCAGGCCGATCGTGCCGAAGCTGACCGTCTGGACCAGCCAGACCAGGAGCGGGAACACCGGGTAGAACGCCCGCGTCGGGGCGTAGCTGCCGGTGTAGGCGTGCATGGCGATCTCGCCGTAGTTGCCGGCGTCCCAGCGGTAGGTGTGCGCCAGGAGGCTCATCGTCGAGCCGATGCCGGTCTTCGGGATGCCCTCGTCGACCGGGCTGGACGGCGCGAACAGGTACGCCAGCGCGATCAGCACCACGTTCCAGGCCAGCACCACGGCGAAGACGCGGGCGTGGTCGCCGTTGACCCAGGCCCAGCGACTGACGCGGGCCTCCTCCGTGCGTTCCGGCTCCACCTGATCGGTGACCCGGGACGACACGGCGGTGCTAGTCATGCGTGGCCTCCGCGACCGGCGGTTCGGCCGCCACGGGCCGCTGCCGGAAGACGACCTTGTTGTAGAGCACATAGTTCCAGACGAGGCCGACCGCGATCCCGGCGAACTTCGGGATCAGCACGTTCACCCCGGGGAACGCCGCGGTGACGGCGAAGATGATCGCCGCCTGCACCACCCACAGCCCGAACGCGGTGACGCCGAAGAACAGCAGCGCCTGGCGGCGGACGTCGCCGTCCTTGGCGCGGAACGTGAAGTTCCGGTTCAGGGTGAAACTGAGCAGCATGCCCGTGGTCGTCGAGATGAAGTTCGCCACGAACAGCGGGACGCCCAGCGTCACCAGCAGCGCGTAGCCGAGGGCGTCGACGAGGGTGTTCGCCACGCCGACGATCCCGAAGCGCAGCTGGGTCGCCGAGATCAGCTTCACCGGGCGCTTCTTCCCGCTTCGGCGCTTTCGCGGGCTTCGGCAGGCGCTGCCTGGCCCGTGCGCACCGACGCGACGCCGTAGAGCGGCCGGTTCTGCACCTGCGAGTACGTGCGGCCGATGTAGCTGCCGAGCACGCCGAGCATGATGATCTGGATGCCGCCGAGGAAGAACATCGCGATCCCGAGGAAGGCCCAGCCGGGCACCGCGGTCTCCGGGGCGAACAGCTTGACGCCGCCGACGTAGAGGACCCCGAGGAAGCTCAGGACCGAGATCAGGGAGCCCATGCGCGTGATCATCCGCAGCGGCGTCACCGAGAAGCCGAGGATGCCGTCGGCGGCGAAGCGCAGCATCTTGCGCAGCGGGTAACCGGTCACGCCGGCGTGCCGCTTGTCGCGGTCGAACAGCACGGCCGTCTGCTTGAAGCCGATGTAGCTGACCAGCCCGCGCAGGAAGCGGTCGCGCTCGCGGTACTTGCGCAGCTCGTCGACCACCTTGCGGTCGATCAGCCGGAAGTCGCCGGTGTTCTTCGGGATGTCGACCGCGGCCATCTTCCGCAGGAACCAGTAGAACCCGCCGGCGGTGAGCTTCTTGAACGCCGAGTCCTGCCGCGAGCGCCGCTGCGCGTAGACGACGTCGAAGCCCTCTTCCCACTTCTCGATCAGCTCGAGCGCCACCCGCGGCGGGTCCTGCATGTCGCTGTCCATGATGACGACGGCGTCCGCGTCGACCAGGTCCAGCCCGGCGGTGACCGCCATCTGGTGGCCGAAGTTGCGGGACAGCTCGACCACGGTGACGCGGTCGTCGCGCGCGCTGAGCTCGGTGAGCTTGGCCAGCGAGCCGTCGCGGCTGCCGTCGTCGACGTAGAGGAAGCTGAAGTCGTACTTCCCGGCGAGGGGGGCGGTCACCTCGTCCACCGTCCGGTGCAGCAGGTCGATGTTCTCTTCCTCGTTGTAGATCGGGAAGATGAACGCCACCCGGCGGGTGATCGGCTCTGTGGGCACTGCTGGGCTCCCCGGAGTTTCGGTGTGAAGGGCTCGGGCGACGCCGTCGAGCAGGCGAATCCCCGTCCCGGTGCCCTGCATCCTAGGAGATCGGACCGGCGGCGATCCCGGGACCCGGTCAACCCGCCGCCGCGGCCAGTTCGGCCATCCGGGTTTCGCTGCCCTCGTGGCGGCCGAAGTGGACGACCACGGCGTCGGCGCCGGCGTCCCGGTAGGCGCGTGCGTCGGCGGCCGTCGTCCGGGCGTCGTCCCGCCACTGCGCCCGCGCCGCCGACCGGACCCGCCGGTCGCCGGCCAGCCGCCGCAGGGTCGCGACCCGCTCGCCGAACTCGGCGGGCGGCAGGCCGGCGCTCTGCCAGGTGGTGCCGATCCGGGCGGCCCGCCGCAACGCGGCCGTCGAGTTGCCCCCGACGGTGACCGGCACCGGACCCACCGGCAGCGGGGCGAAGTGCCCGCCGCCGGGCCCGCGCCCGGTGCGGAACAGCTCGGCGAGCAGGTCGAGGGTCGTGTCGGTCAGCCTGCCCCGGGCGCGGAAGTCCGCGCCGACCTCGGCGAACTCCGGCTCGTTCCAGCCGGTGCCGACCCCGAGGTCGAACCGGTGGCCGGACAGCCGGTCGAGCGTCGCGACCTGCTTGGCCAGCGCGAACGGCTCCCGCAGCGGCACGATCAGCACCGACGTCCCGAGCCGGATCCGGCTGGTCCGCGCCGCGAGGTACGCCAGGGTGACCAGCGGCTCGTGGACCCCGCCGAACACCTCGCCGTAGGGGGCGGGCGGCAGCAGGTGGTCGGGCAGCCAGGCGGCGCGGTAGCCGAGGTCTTCGGCGACCCGGGCCAGCTCGGCGAGGCGGGCGGGGTCGAGGTCCGGCTGCTCGTTCGGCAGCACGGCTTCCAGGAAATGTCCGGTCATGCCGGCGACGTTAGGCATTGACATCGGTGTGAAGGTCAACCTGCTGGGGGTCACATGCGGATCGGCGAGCTCGCGGAACGCACCGGCGTCAGCACGCGGCTGCTGCGCTACTACGGCGAACAGGGCCTGCTCACGCCGTCGCGCGACGCGAACGGCTACCGGTCGTTCGACGAGGACGCCGTCCTGCGCGTCCGCCAGATCCGGCGGCTGCTCGCGGCCGGGCTGACCACCGAGGTGATCGGCTCGGCACTGCGGTGCGCGCGGGGCGAGGAAGCCCACCTGGACCTGTGCCCGGAACTGGCCGGCGTGCTGCACCGCGAGCTGACCGCGATGGACGACCGGATCGGGGCGCTGCAGCGGCGCCGGACCACGCTGGCGGGGTACTTGTCGGCCGAACGGTGACGGTGCCTCGATACGCTGGACGGCGAAGGACCGGCGCGTGTCCTCACGGGGGAGTTCCGCCTGGTGTGCCAGGCTCGACGAGGTGAAGGACGACGAGTGAATCGGCAGCCGCTGCGCCTGGCCATCATCGAGGCCACCCGGATCCTCGAGCGCGCGGGCGTCGCCTCGCCGCGGTTCGACGCCGAGGTGATCGCGGCGCACGTGCTCGGGGTCGAACGCGGCCGGCTGCCGATGGTGCCGCTGGTCGACCCGCCGGTCATCGAAGCCATCGGCCAGCTCGTCCAGCAGCGCGCCAAGCGCATCCCCCTGCAGTACCTGACCGGCTGGGCCGCGCTCGGGGACATCACGGTCGCGGTCGGCGCCGGCGTGTTCGTGCCGCGGCCGGAGACCGAGCTGCTGCTCGAGTGGGGCGTCAAGTTCCTGCAGGGCCGGGAGTTCCCGGTGGTGGTGGACCTGTGCACGGGCTCCGGCGCGCTGGCGCTGGCGGTGGCCAACGCCCGCCCGGACGCGGTCGTCTACGCGGTGGACATCGACCCGCAGGCGCTGGCCTGGGCCCGCCACAACGCGGACGTGCACGCCGACGCGGGCAACACCCCGATCCGGCTGTACTCGGGCGACATCGGCGACCCGACGATGTTCGCCGAGCTCGACGGCCTGGTCGACCTGGTGCTGTGCAACCCGCCGTACGTCCCGGAGGGCACCCCGGTGCCCCCGGAGGTCGCGGAGCACGACCCGCCGCGTGCGGTGTTCGCGGAGGAAAGCGGCCTGGCGGTGATCCGCCACGCGATCGCGGCCGGAGCCCGCCTCCTGCGCCCGGGCGGCGGCTTGGCGATCGAGCACGACGACACGCACGGTTCGGCGGTGCCGGCGCTGGTCCGCGCCCGCCGCGTGCTGACCGGGGTGGAGGGCCACGCGGACCTGACCGGCCGGGCCCGGTTCGTCACGGCTCGCCGGCTGGGCTGAGCCGCCGGGAGCCGGGCCGCCGGGGGTGCCGGGGCGCGGCGGCCGCTGGGGCCCGCGGGGGCGCCCCCCCGTTTTCCACGTTACCGGCGAGCACCGACAGTTCCGGGCGCTCCGCGAGCCGGGAAGGTCGCGAATGACTCATTCGGGACTTCAGACGTCCCGAATGAGTCATTCGCGGCACCGGCGAGGGGCGCTCAGAAGCCGAACGTCGTGCAGCTCGCCGTCGCGGTCTTCGACGGGTCGCTCACCGACGTCGCCGTCAGCTTCACCCGGGCCGCCAGGTCGCCTCCCTGGCCACGCTTCGCGTACGCCGGCACCTTCACGTGGCCGCCGAACTTCGCCGTCGCCAGCTCGTTCGGCAGCTTCACCTCCCAGCCCCGGGCGTCCGTCGACACGCTCAGGCGGTACGTGTCCGTGTCGTACGGTGCCTGGGCGCCGCGGGCCGCGCCCGTGTTCAGCAGGCCGAACTCGCACGTGGCCAGGCCGCCGCGGGCGATCGCCGGGAGGGCCGGGGTCAGCGCCGCCCCACGGGCCTGGCTGCCCGAGCCGTCCAGGGAGGCCACCGTCACCGTGTACGACAGGATCCCGTGGCGGTCGCGGGCCAGGTCCGTGATCAGGAACCGCAGGCGGTTCGCCTCGTCGGTGTACTCGTACGGGCTCGCCGCTTCGGTGCCCGCCTTGAACAGGGCGTCGTTGAGCTGGCGGTAGTCGCCGACGGTGATCTTCACCGGCGTGCCGTCGGCCTTCGTGTAGTCGGTGATGCCGATGTCCTGCGGGTTGGCGTCGATCACCCAGTCGAACGGGGCGTCGTCCTTGTTCTTCGTCTTCGTGATCATCACGCCGGAGTCGGGCGCGAAGGAGTCCGCACCCATCCGGTCGACGACCTCGACCGTGTAGTTGTCGTAGCCGCCGCCGTCGCAGAACGGGTTTGTCGCCCGGTCGCACTTCGGTGCCTTGTCGCCGCCGGTGAGCTTGATGTTCAGGCCGGTGAACGCGCCGGGCTGCGCATCGGTCTCGCGCGCGGTCAACCGCGCCGACACCGGGCCGGTCTTCGCCAGCTCGTTGCGGTCGAGCTGCAGCACGTCCGCCGGGTCGACGATGCCCAGCTTCAGCTTGTTGCGCAGCTGGTGCTGGGCACCCATCGAGCTGCCCTGCGTCGCCGGGATCTGCCAGCGCGTGTGCGGGCCACCGGGCCCGTTGAACGTGCCGCGCGACAGCATGTCCCACGGCCCGCTGTAGGAGCGCGACGGCGGGGTGCCGAACGGGTTGTTGTAGTTGTCGCCGATACCCAGGATGTGGCTGAACTCGTGGGCGTAGGTCGACTGGCCGGAGCTCTCGGCCTGCACCGAGCTGCCGTTCTGGGCGTTGGGCCAGATGCTGGCGGCCGACGCCCACGACGTCCACGGCACGTACCGGGTGGCCGCGTAGTTGGGCAGGTCGTGGTTCGGCGGCCCGAAGCTGTCGGGCACGTTCTCCTTCGTCCCGAACTTCATCTCGCCGAACTCCTGCCAGGTCGAGCTCTCGTCCTGGCCGGCGGAGAGGTAGAAGACGAAGTCGAACTGGTTCGCGGTGCCACCGACGTCGGCGCGCCAGGCGTCCCCGGCGTCCTTGCGGATGTCGCGGGAGCAGTTCGCCCCCGGCGGGCACGCGCTCGGCTGGAACTCCATGCCGTACTCGTAGGACTTCCCCGGCATCCGGTACGGCCCGAACGCGGTCAGCTGCACGCCGAACCGGCCGCCGGAGTCCTCCATCCAGTACTCGTTGATCGTGTGGCCGTTGTTGAGGGCCTCGGGCTTGTTGAGGAAGTCCTGGTAGTACTTCGCGACCTGCGCCCGCGGGATGTTCGCGGCGGCGGGGCCGGGATTGCCGAAGATGGTCGAGTTCGCCGGCTTCGTGACGACGAAGTCCTGGTCCGGGTAGTCGGCGAGGACGACGGCGCCCTTGAAGGTGCGCTGCGTCGGCTTCAGGCTCGGGTCGGCCCAGTTCGTGCCGGGGACCTTGCGGTAGTCGGACCAGGTCATGTGGTCCTGGTTCTCCCAGTGCGCGGCGTCGATCGGGGCGGGCCAGCCACGGGTGAGCGGCTCGGCCGCGGCGGTGCCGGTGCCGAGCCCGGTCAGGACGGTGACCGCGGCGAGCAGGGCGAGCGCTTTCGGGGTTCTGGGGCGCATGTGCGGCTCCTTCACTGGGAACCCACGGGGTGGTGGTTCCCGGTGATCGACCGTATTGAGCCGCGCTGCCGGAGTTCCGCCCCGACGGGAGGTTTACCCGCTTGCCCCACGACGAAAGTCTGGCCGGTCGTCAGCCGGGCGAGGAGCGTTCCGCGGGCCGGTCACGCACGCCGCCCGAACGCCATGAACGACCCTTTCACGGCGTCCGGTGAGGTGAACGACTCTTTCATGACGTTCGGGCTCCGGCCCCGGCCGCAGCCCGCAGCCTCGGCGGCCGGGCCGGTGTGACGCGGCGGACGCCGCCGTGAGCGGCGGGACTACGCTTGGCGCCCATGAGCGTGGTCTACGACTGCAGCAAGCGGGAGACCCGGGCCGACGGGCTGGCCGCCGCGGCCGGTGCGGTGCGGTCGAGCAGGCTGGTCGTCCTGCCGACCGACACGGTCTACGGGATCGGCGCCGACGCGTTCGACGCCGGTGCGGTCCAGGCGCTGCTGCGCGCCAAGAACCGCGGCCCGGACATGCCGGTCGGCGTGCTCGTCGGGTCCTGGTCCACTGTGGACGGCCTGGTGCTCGGGGTGCCGCCGCAGGCGCGGGCGCTCATCGAAGCCTTCTGGCCCGGCGACCTGTCCATCGTGCTGCCGCACGCGCCGAGCCTGCAGTGGAACCTCGGCGACGCCCGCGGCACCGTGATGCTCCGGATGCCGCTGCACCCGGTGGCACTGGAGTTGCTGCGCGACGTCGGGCCGATGGCCGTGTCGAGCGCGAACGTCTCCGGCCGCCCGCCCGCCAGCACCGCGCAGGAGGCGCAGGAACAGCTCGGCGACTCGGTCGCGGTGTACCTCGACGGCGGGTCGAGCGGCGAGCCCGTCGCGTCGAGCATCGTGGACCTCACCGGCACCGAACCGGTCGTGCTGCGCGAGGGCGCGGTCGGCAAGGAAGCCATCGCGGAGGTGCTCGGTGTGCCCGCGGAATCGCTGGCCTGAAGCCGGATCACCGCGAAATCCGCGACACGATAGCGTGTCGCGGGTGACCCCGACCCCGCGAGCGTGACGTCCCCGTGCCGCCCACATCCGGTCTCCTCCCGATCCGGGAATACATCCTCGTCGCGCTGACCGCGACGGCCGTGACCTACCTGCTCACCGGCGTCGTCCGCCGGGTCGCGATCCGCGTCGGCGCGATCGCCAACCCGCGGGCCCGTGACGTCCACGTGGCCCCGATCCCGCGGATGGGCGGGGTCGGCATCTACCTCGGCGTCGCCGCCGCGATGGGCCTCGCCCACCAGCTGCCCGCGCTGTCCCACGGCTTCGACGCCTCGTTCGACTCGGTCGGCGTGCTGTTGGCGGCCGGTGTCATCTCCCTGATCGGCGCGCTCGACGACCGGTTCGAGCTGGACGCCTGGACGAAGCTGGCCGGCCAGGTCATGTGCGCCGGGATCCTGGTCATCTTCGGCGTGCAGTGGGTGTCGTTCTGGGTGCCGTGGGGCGGCCAGGGTGAATCGTTCGGCTCGGTGCTGGTGCTCGACAAGAACCAGGGCGCGCTGCTCACCGTCGTGATGGTCGTGGTCATGGTCAACGCGATGAACTTCGTCGACGGCCTCGACGGGCTGGCCGGTGGCCTCGGCTTCATCGCGGCCGCCGCCACCTGCGCGTTCTCGCTCGGCCTGCTCGACAGCTCCGGCGGTGACGTCGGCACCTACCCGCCCGCGCTGATCGCGGCCACGCTCGCCGGTGCCTGTCTGGGCTTCCTGCCGTACAACTTCCAGCCCGCCAAGATATTCATGGGCGACTCCGGCTCGATGATGATCGGCCTGATGCTCGCGGGCGCGACGACGTCGGCGTCCGGACGCGTGCCGTACCCGCAGTTCAGCGGCAAGGACGCGATCGCGCTGCTTTCGCCGCTGGTGGTCGTGGCGGCGGTGCTGTTCGTGCCGATGCTGGACCTGATCATGGCGGTCGTCCGGCGCACCCGCCGCGGCGAAAGCCCGTTCGCCGCGGACAAGATGCACCTGCACCACCGCCTGCTGGAGATCGGCCACTCCCAGCGCCGCGCGGTCCTGCTGATCTACTTGTGGGCCGGCATCCTCGCCTTCGGCGCGGTGTCGGTGACCTTGTTCAACGACGCCGCGGCGCTGTGGATCATCGGCGTCGGGCTGGTGTTCGCGGTGGTGGTTTCGGTCGTCCCACGGCTGCGCTCGCGTAACCAGCCGGGAACCTGACCCGCGGCGTTCTCTACACTCGGGTGCTGAACCGAGCAGGGAGCCCAGTGTGAGCGAAACCGAAACGCCCGAGCAGGAGAACCCGCACGCCAAGGTGGTGCTGCAGGCCGCCCGCGCGATGACGAAGGCTTCGCTGCTGGTGACCCCGCCCGCGGTGATCGTCTGCATCGTGTTGTTCAGCATCCTGAACGGCCTGCACGGCTTCCTGGGCTCGCTCGTCGGCGGGGT
This sequence comes from Streptomyces sp. MN03-5084-2B, assembly GCA_033793495.1. Classification (GTDB taxonomy): domain Bacteria; phylum Actinomycetota; class Actinomycetes; order Mycobacteriales; family Pseudonocardiaceae; genus Amycolatopsis. Next base: position 159,490 of record JARAWT010000003.1, read on the forward strand.
GCTCGCGATGCTGGCGTCGCTGTCGACGCTGGGCATGATGAAGTTCAGCGCTGGCCAGGACCCGATGTTCGTCATGGTCATCGCGCTCGGCGGGTACGTCGTGAAGGTCATCGTCCTCTTCGGCGCGCTGACCCTGCTGAAGGGCGTCACCGCGCTGCACCCGATGTCGCTCGGCATCACGATGATCGTGGCCATCATGCTCGCCGCCGCGGCCGAGTTCGCCGCCTTCCGCAAGACCAAGATCCCGACGATCATCCCGTCCTGACATCGTCCGTTTTGCCGCGGCGTTCCGTTACTCTTCGTGCACTTGCCTGCGGCCGCTTGAGTGTGACCCAAGCCACAGAAGTGCGGTTTCGTGCGCGTCGCGGACGGTGACCGGGACCCCTCGCCTGCGGTGATCCCGAGCCGGTCCCGTCTCGCACCGGACCTGGGTCCCGGGACCACCCGGGACCTAAGTCCTGGGCTGATCGGTTGGTTAGGAGTACGCCTGTCCGGCACGGATTGACCTGCTGGTATGGTCCGCGTCAAGGGTGGCGGCCTCGGCCGCACGCTTCCCGAGACGAACCGCGATCAGCAGTGTGGCGACCGTGTAGTTCCGCCGTCCGCCGCTGGTCCGAAGTAGACCGCAGGGCAGTGTTCACGCGAGACAACCCCGTGTGCAGAACGTGAAGCCGTGTTCATCGCACAGTGGGGCAGCCGCCTCCGACGTCCCGATACGTATCGGGTACGTTAAGTCCAGATCGTGACGATTCCCCCGGCGGAGTGAACGCCGGCCGGGAGAACCGGAAGGAGCCCAGTGGGCGCGCTGGTATTGGCCGAGGGTGCGACGTTCGCGCCGCCCGGCGCCGAAAGCTTCCTCTTGCCGCCGATTTTCGGTGTGGTCACCAAGCCGATGCTGCTCGTGGTGCTTTCGGTTGTCATCATCGCGACGTACTTCCTGCTGGCGACCCGCAAGCTGAAGGTCGTCCCGGGCAAGGGGCAGTTCGTCGCAGAGTCGATCTACGACTTCAGCCGCAACAACATTGCGCGCGAGCAGATCGGTTCGAAGGATTTCAAGCCGTTCGTGCCGCTTGTTTTCGCACTGTTCACCTTCATTCTGGTGAACAACCTCTACGGGGTCATCCCCCTCCTGCAGTTCCCGACCATGGCGAAGTTCGGGTTCCCCGTCGCCCTGTCGGTCCTCGTCGTCTACCCCGTGTACCACTTCGTGGGGTTCAAGCGGCACGGCTTCAAGGGTTACTTCAAGAAGGAGCTCGCGCCGCCGGGTGTTCCCGGCCCGGTGCTGCCGCTCTTCGCGCTGATCGAGTTCGCGGAGAAGTTCTTCCTCAACCCGCTCACGCTCGCCATCCGTGTTTTCGCCGCCATGTTCGCGGGTCACCTGATCCTGGCGGTGTTCACCCTCGGCGGCACCTTCCTGCTGACCGAGACGTCGGGCTGGGCGCTGAAGCCGGTTTCCCTGGTGGCGTGGATCTTCGCCATCGGGATGACGTTCCTCGAGGCCTTCATCCAGGTGTTGCAGGCCTACATCTTCGCCCTGCTGTCGGCCGGGTACATCGGCGCCGCGCTGGCGTCGGAGCACTGAGAACACAAGCCCCCGATCCACGCGAGCGCGTGGACCGAAGTGAAGGGAAATGCACGTGAGCAACATCGTTCTGGCCCAGGCCGCGGAAGCCGCTACCAACATCAACCCCGGCCTCGCCGCCATCGGCTACGGCCTGGGCGCGATCGGCCCGGGCATCGGTGTGGGCCTGATCTTCGCGGCGGTCATCAACGGCACCGCTCGCCAGCCGGAGGCGCAGGGCAAGCTGCAGGGCATCGGCTACTCGACCTTCGTGCTGACCGAGGTCCTCGCCCTGATCGGCATCGTCATCTACTTCATCGCCTCCGCAGGCTGAGTCACGCTCATCTCGCTTAAGGAGACGCCGTGCTGAACAGTGCTTTGGTTCTCGCCGCAGAGGGCAAAACGCACAACCCGATCATCCCCGACATCTCGGAGCTGATCCTCGGCATCGTCGCCTTCCTGATCCTGCTGTTCATCCTCAAGAAGTACGTCGTCCCTCGCTTCGAGGCCGCGTACGAAGAGCGTGCGCAGAAGATCGAGGGAGGCATCGAGAAGGCCGAGCGGGCCCAGGCCGAGGCCGAAGAGGCGCTGGCCAAGTACAAGGCCCAGCTGCAGGAAGCCCGCACCGAAGCCGCGAAGATCCGCGACGACGCCCGGCTCGAAGCCGAGCAGATCAAGGCGGAGCTGCGGGCCGAGGCGGAGGCCGAGTCCCAGCGCATCGTCGCCCAGGGCCAGGCCCAGCTGCAGGCCCAGAAGGCGCAGATCATCGCGGAGCTGCGGGCCGACATGGGCCGCAACGCCGTCGAGCTGGCGAGCCGCATCGTCGGCGAGTCGCTCGAGGACGAGGCGCGCCGCCGCGGCACCGTCGACCGGTTCCTGGCGGAGCTCGAAACCGCCGGTGCCTACCGTGCCTGATTCGGAAGCGGGGAAGTAACCAGAGATGACGCTGCATGCTGCGAGCCGTGAAGCGCTCGGCCTCGCCGAGGAACGCCTCGGCGAGGTTCTGGCCGACGCGGGAGCCGACGCCGCCACGGTCGGCGACGAGCTGCTCTCGGTCGTCGACCTGCTGGACCGGGAAATCGGCCTGCGCCGGGCAGTGAGCGACGCTTCGGCGACCTCCGAGGCGCGCACCGCACTGGTGCGCCGGCTGTTCGACGGCAAGCTGTCCGAACCGGCCCTGAAGGTGCTCGACACCGTGGCGGGCAGCCGCTGGTCCAGCCCCCGTGAGCTGACCGACGGCCTCGAGTCGCTCGGCCGCTCGGCCCTGCTCACCGCGGCGGAGAAGACCGGGAACGTCGACGCCGTCGAATCCCAGCTCTTCCAGGTCGCGCGGGTCGTGGCCAACCACCCCGAGCTCGAGAAGGCGCTGTCGGACCTGACCGGCTCCGCCGACGCGAAGCGCACGCTGGTGCGCGGACTGTTCGCCGACAAGGTGGACGTGGTCACCGAGACCCTCGTCGAGCAGGTCGTCCGCCGGGCCAAGGGCCGCGGCGTCGGCGTCGGGCTCGACAAGCTGGTCAAGCTGGCCGCGGAGCGGCGTCAGCGCTCGGTCGCCTACGTGACCAGCGCGAACGCCCTGTCCGACGAGCAGGTCGCCCAGCTGGGCGCGAAGCTCGACGCCATCTACGGGCGGCCGATCGCGCTGCACGTCGAGATCGACCCTCGGCTCGGCGGCGGCCTCGTCGTCCGCGTCGGCGACGAGGTCATCGACGGGAGCGCGGCGGGGCAGCTCGCGGCGTTGCGCAGGCGGCTGGCCCGGGCATAGCCCCAGGTCACACAAGACTTTGCATACTGGCAAGAACGAAGCGAGAGCGGGAAAGACATGGCCGAGCTGACGATCTCCTCGGATGAGATCCGTAGCGCGATCGAGAACTACGTCTCGAGTTACGCCCCGGACGTGAGCCGGGAAGAAGTTGGCACCGTGGTGGACGCCGGTGACGGCATCGCCCACGTCGAGGGCCTGCCCTCGGCCATGGCCAACGAGCTGCTCGAGTTCCCCGGCGGCGTCCTGGGCGTCGCACTGAACCTGGACGCGCGCTCCATCGGTGTCGCGATCCTCGGTGACTTCGAAACCATCGAAGAGGGTCAGCAGGTCAAGCGCACCGGCCAGGTCCTGTCGGTGCCGGTCGGCGACGGCTACCTCGGCCGCGTCGTCAACCCGCTGGGCCAGGCGATCGACGGCCTCGGCGACATCGAGACCACCGACCGTCGCGCGCTGGAGCTGAAGGCCGCCTCGGTGGTCGAGCGCCAGCCGGTGTCGGAGCCGCTGCAGACCGGCATCACCGCCATCGACGCGATGACGCCGATCGGGCGCGGCCAGCGCCAGCTGATCATCGGTGACCGCAAGACGGGCAAGACCGCCGTCGCCGTGGACACGATCATCAACCAGAAGGCCAACTGGGAGACCGGCGACCCGAAGAAGCAGGTCCGCTGCATCTACGTCGCGGTCGGCCAGAAGGGCTCCACGATCGCCGCGGTCAAGAAGTCCCTCGAGGACTCGGGCGCGATGGAGTACACCACCATCGTCGCCGCCCCGGCTTCGGACTCCGCCGGCTTCAAGTGGATCGCGCCGTACACCGGCTCGGCCATCGGCCAGCACTGGATGTACGAGGGCAAGCACGTCCTCATCGTGTTCGACGACCTGACCAAGCAGGCCGACGCCTACCGCGCGATCTCGCTGCTGCTGCGCCGCCCGCCGGGCCGCGAGGCGTTCCCCGGCGACGTCTTCTACTTGCACTCCCGCCTGCTGGAGCGCTGCGCGAAGCTGTCGGACGAGCTGGGTGCCGGCTCGCTGACCGGTCTGCCGATCATCGAGACCAAGGCGAACGACGTGTCGGCCTACATCCCGACGAACGTCATCTCGATCACCGACGGCCAGTGCTTCTTCCAGTCGGACCTGTTCAACGCCGGCCAGCGCCCGGCCATCGACGTGGGTATCTCGGTCTCCCGCGTGGGTGGTGCCGCCCAGGTCAAGGCGATGAAGTCGGTTTCCGGCTCGCTCCGGATCGACCTGTCGCAGTACCGCGAGCTGGAGGCCTTCGCGGCCTTCGCCTCGGACCTCGACGACGCCTCCAAGGCGCAGCTCGAGCGCGGTGCCCGCCTGTACGAGGTGCTCAAGCAGCCGCAGTACTCGCCGATCCCGGTCGAGGAGCAGGTCTGCACGGTGTGGCTCGGCACGAACGGCCACTACGACTCGGTCCCGACCGAGGACGTCCGCCGCTTCAACCACGAGTTCCTCGACTCGGCCCGCCGCAAGCACGACGACATCCTGGGCGCGATCCGCGACTCCGGGAAGTTCGAGGACGAGACGGCCGACAAGCTGGTCGCCGCGGTGAACGAGTTCAAGAAGGAGTTCACGACCTCCGAGGGCAAGCCGCTCGAGGAGAACGCGGACGCCATGGAAGCCGACAAGGTCGGGCAGGAGACCGTCAAGGTCAACAAGCCCGCGCCGAAGAAGTGAGCTGGTAGCTCATGGCCGCACAACTCCGGGAACTCCGGTCGCGCATCAAGGCGACCAAGTCGATCGGCAAGATCACCAAGGCGATGGAGCTCATCGCCACCGCGCGCATCACCAAGGCGCGGGCTCGGGTCGCCGCTTCCCGGCCGTACGCGGACGAGATCACCAAGGTGCTCTCGGCGCTGGCCGGCGCGGCCACCACGCTCGACCACCCCATGCTGGTCGAGCGCCCGAACCCGAAGCGGGCCGCCGTCCTGGTCGTGACCAGTGACAAGGGCCAGTGCGGTGGGTACAACTCCAACGTGCTGCGCGCGACCGAAGAGCTGCTCGCCCTCCTCCGTTCGGAGGGCAAGGAGCCCGAGGTCTACGTCACCGGCAACAAGGGGCTGAACTACTACCGGTTCCGTGGCCGCAAGGTCGTGGACGGCTGGACGGGCTTCTCCGACCAGCCGGGCTACGCGAACGCGGTCGCGGCCGGCGAAGCCCTGGTCGAGTCGTTCATGCGGGGCGTCGACGACGACCACGGCAACGCCGACGGCATCACGGGTGTCGACGAGATCCACATCGTCTACACCGAGTTCGTGTCGATGCTCACGCAGCGGCCGACGGCCAAGCGCGTCGCGCCGCTCGAGGTCGAGTACTCCGAGGGAGAAGAGGAGAAGCCCGCCGGGCTGCTCCCCAGCTACGAGTTCGAGCCGAGTGCCGACAAGCTGCTGGACGCGATCCTGCCGAAGTACATCAACACGCGGCTCTACGCGGCGTTCCTCGAGTCCGCGGCGTCCGAGCTGGCCGCCCGCCGGACGGCGATGAAGGCCGCGTCGGACAACGCGAACGAGCTGGTCGGCAACCTGACGCGGGAGATGAACCAGGCCCGCCAGGCGCAGATCACCCAGGAGATCTCCGAAATCGTCGGTGGCGCGAACGCGCTCACCGCAGCAGGAAGTGATGATTGATGACCAGTACTGAAGCCCCGCGCGCCAAGGGGCGCATCGTGTCGGTGACCGGTCCGGTCGTCGACGTCGAGTTCCCGCGCGGTTCCGTGCCCGACCAGTTCAACGCGCTCAAGGTCGAGATCGAGTTCGAGCAGCTGCGCAAGACGGTGACCCTCGAGGTCGCCAGCCACCTGGGTGACAACCTCGTCCGCACCATTTCGCTCCAGCCGCAGGACGGCCTGGTGCGCGGCGCCGAGGTCACCGACACCGGCGGCCCGATCACGGTCCCGGTCGGCGACAAGGTCAAGGGCCACGTCTACAACGCCCTCGGCGAGTGCCTCGACGAGCCCGGCTACGGCGAGGACCTCGAGCGCTGGGGCATCCACCGCAGCGCGCCGTCCTTCGACCAGCTCGAGGGCAAGACCGAGATGCTGGAGACCGGCCTCAAGGTCGTCGACCTGCTCACCCCGTACGTCCAGGGTGGCAAGATCGGCCTGTTCGGCGGTGCCGGCGTCGGCAAGACGGTGCTCATCAAGGAGATGATCACCCGCGTCGCCCGGAACTTCGGTGGTACCTCGGTGTTCGCCGGTGTCGGCGAGCGCACCCGTGAAGGCAACGACCTCTTCCTGGAGATGTCCGAGGACGGCGTCATCAACGACACCGCCCTCATCTTCGGCCAGATGGACGAGCCGCCGGGCACCCGCATGCGGGTCGCGCTGTCCGCGCTGACCATGGCGGAGTACTTCCGCGACGTCCAGAACCAGGACGTGCTGCTGTTCATCGACAACATCTTCCGGTTCACCCAGGCCGGCTCGGAGGTGTCGACCCTGCTGGGCCGCATGCCGTCCGCCGTGGGTTACCAGCCGACGCTGGCCGACGAGATGGGGCAGCTGCAGGAGCGGATCACCTCGACCCGGGGTCGTTCGATCACCTCGATGCAGGCGATCTACGTCCCCGCGGACGACTACACCGACCCGGCCCCGGCCGCGACGTTCGCCCACCTGGACGCCACCACCGAGCTTTCCCGGTCGGTGTTCCAGAAGGGCATCTTCCCGGCGGTGGACCCGCTGGCGTCGACGTCGACGATCCTCGACCCGGCCATCGTCGGTGAGGACCACTACCGCGTCGCCTCCGAGGTCATCCGGATCCTGCAGAAGTACAAGGAACTGCAGGACATCATCGCGATCCTCGGTATGGACGAGCTCTCGGAAGAGGACAAGCTGACCGTTCAGCGCGCGCGCCGCATCGAGCGGTTCCTGTCGCAGAACATGCTGGTCGCCGAGGCGTTCACGCAGATCCCGGGCTCGACGGTGCCGCTGTCGGAGACCATCGAGTCGTTCGACCGCATCACCAAGGGTGACTTCGACCACTACCCGGAGCAGGCGTTCCTGGGTATCGGTGGCCTCGAGGACCTCGAGAAGAAGTACAAGGAAATCACCAAGAAGTGACTTCCTGACGACGGCGGGGGCGGTGTCCTATGTGGACTCAGGCCCCCGCCGTTCTCATAGCACAAGACAGACCTATTACACTCGGTGGCAACACCCCGAGTTAAGGAGTGCACGTGGCTGAGATGTCCGTGGAGCTGGTGGCCGTCGAGCGCCGTCTCTGGTCGGGTACTGCCACTTTCGTGGTGGCCCAGACCACCGAGGGTGAGATCGGCATCATGGCCGGTCACGAACCCGTGCTCGGGCAGCTGGTCGAAGGCGGCGTGGTCAAGGTGACGACCACCGACGGTGAGACGGTCTGCGCGGCCGTGCACGGTGGCTTCCTCTCCGTGACCGGCACCGGGGTGAGCATCCTCGCCGAGAGCGCCGAGCTCTCGGACGAGATCGACGTCGAGGCGGCCAAGGCGGCCTTGACCGGGGACGACGAGACCGAGCGGGCGAGGGCTTCGGCCCAGCTCCGCGCAGCGGGTCAGTCGGCCTGAGCGCGAGACGGGCAGGAGCCGGGCCGTGAAGATCACCGTGGTCGTAGCAGCGCTCCTGATCGTGCTCGTGGTGCTGGCCGCCTGGTACGGCCAGCGGTGGATCCGGATGCGCCGCGGTGGCGGCGTCAGCGTCGCGCTGCGGTGGCGTCCGGACAACCCGCGGTCCAGCTGGCACCTGGGGCTGGGCCGCTACGAGGGCGACGAGTTCGTCTGGTACCGGGTGTGGAGCCTGCGGACCGGCGCCGACCGCGTCTTCCAGCGCGAAAGCATGCAGATCGCCGATCGCCGTGACCCGTCCGGCACCGAGGCCTACGCCGTGCCCGAGGGCTCGACGGTGCTGCGCTGCGAGTCGGAGACCCAGGAAGCGATCGAGATCGCCATGGGGCCAGGCGCGCTGACCGGGTTCCTCTCCTGGCTCGAATCCGCCCCGCCCGGGCGGCGCCTTCCGCGTGCCTCTTGAGCCCTATACGTAACTGTCTCAAACTGAGGCAGTTACGCATAGGGTCTTGGTGCGACTTCACGCGGCACCCGCGCCGAGGCGGGCAACAAGTTCTTCGAGTGGTCCCGCGGCGCCGACGACAAGAACACCTACGTCCAGGACGCCTCCGACTGGGTCCGATGGCCGAAATTTCACCGCACTAAACTCGCGGTGTGACCCTCGTCGAGATCCCCGGCTCCAAGTCCGTCACCGCCCGTGGCCTGTTCCTGGCCGCCGCCGCGCACGGCACCACGACCCTCGGCCGTCCCCTGCACTCGGACGACACGGAGGGCTTTGCCGAGGGCCTGGCCAAGCTCGGCTACCGCGTCGACCGGCAGCCGGGCGAGTGGACCATCGAGGGCCGCCCGTCGGGGCCCGGGGTCGCCGAGGCCGACGTCTTCTGCCGCGACGGCGCCACGACGGCCCGGTTCCTGCCCGCGCTGGCCGCGGCCGGCACCGGCACGTTCCGCTTCGACGCGTCCGGCCAGATGCGCCGCCGTCCGCTCGGGCCGCTGACCGACGCCCTGCAGGAACTGGGTGTCGACCTCGAGTTCGGCGGCGAGCCGGGCCACCACCCGCTGACGGTCCGCGCGAACGGCATCAAGGGCGGCGAGCTGACCCTGGACGCGGGACTCTCGTCGCAGTTCCTGACCGCGTTGCTGCTGGTCGGGCCGCTGACCGCGGAGGGCCTGCGGATCACGGTCACCGACCTCGTCTCGGTGCCGTACGTCGAGATCACCCTGGAGATGATGCGCCGCTTCGGCGTCGACGTCCGCCGCGAGGGGCAGACGTTCGTCGTCCCGGCCCAGCCGTACCAGGCGTGCGCGTACCCGGTGGAGCCGGACGCGTCGACGGCGAGCTACTTCCTGGCCGCGGCGGCGGTCACCGGCCGCACGGTGACGATCCCCGGGCTCGGTTCCGACGCCCTCCAGGGGGACGTGAAGTTCGCCGACGTGCTGCGCGAGATGGGCGCGCACGTGGAGCTGACGCCGGACTCGGTCACGGTCGCGGGCCCGTCGGGCGGCCTGCGCGGCATCACGGTGAACATGCGTGACATCTCCGACACGGTCCCGACCCTGGCGGCGATCGCGCCGTTCGCGTCCGGTCCGGTGCGCATCGAGGACGTCTACAACACGCGCATCAAGGAGTGCGACCGGCTCGACGCGTGCGAGGAGACGCTGCGCGCGATGGGCATCGAGGTGGCGACCGGCCGCGACTGGATCGAGATCCAGCCGGGGGAGCCCACGGGCACCCTGGTGGCGTGCCGCCGCGACCACCGGATCGCGATGGCGTTCAGCATCACGGGCTTGCTGACCGACGGCATCACACTGGATGATCCGGACTGTGTGAAGAAGACCTTCCCCGGCTTCCACCAGGCGCTGGGGACCCTGCGGGAGAGCTGGGGGATCTGATGGCCGAAGAAAACCGCTTCGCCAAACTACCGGAGCGCGTGAAGCCGGAGGACATGGTCACGACGCAGGCCGTGGACCCGGCGTTCGACGGGACACCGGACGTCGACCTGGAGCGCTACTGGGCCGCTCAGGAGCAGGGCCGGCTCGGCTAGGGCTGCCCGCCCGGCTGCCACAGGACGTCGCCGTCCGGGTTGGCCAGCCGGGCCAGGATGAACAGCAGGTCCGACAGCCGGTTCAGGTACTTCACCGCGATCGGGTTGGTCGCCTCGGGCTCGGCCTCGTGCAGGGCCCAGGCCGACCGCTCCGCCCGGCGCGCGACCGTCCGGGCCTGGTGCAGGAACGCCGCGCCCGGCGTGCCGCCCGGCAGGATGAACGACGTCAGCTTCGGCAGGCGCTCGTTGAACTCGTCGCACCAGGCTTCCAGGCGCTCGACGTACTTCTCGGTGATCCGCAGCGGCGGGTAGGGCGGGTCGTCGGAGATCGGCAGGCACAGGTCCGCGCCGACGTCGAAAAGATCGTTCTGCACCGTGCGCAGCACATCCGTCACTTCGGCAGGCAGGGCGCCGACCGCGATGGCCAGGCCGAGCACCGAGTTCGTCTCGTCGGTGTCCGCATACGCGCCCAGCCGCGGGGACGTCTTCGGCACGCGGGACCCGTCGCCGAGGGCGGTCGTGCCGTTGTCGCCGACCTTCGTGTACACGCGGTTGATGCGAACGACCATGGACCCACCATAGCGGCCCCCGCCCAGGCCGAATCCGGGCGAGAGGGCATGATTGGCGGCCATGAGCGAGCACTTCGACGTGCATGGCGGAGCCCGGCTGGTCGGCGAGGTCGACGTGGTCGGCGCCAAGAACAGCGTGCTGAAGCTGATGGCCGCCGCCCTCCTCGCGGAGGGGACCACGACCATCACGAACTGCCCGCAGATCCTCGACGTCCCGCTGATGGGCGACGTGCTGCGGAGCGTCGGCTGTGAGGTCGTCATCGAGGGCGACACGGCCACCATCACGACGCCGGCCGAGCTGTCGCACCGCGCGGACTCGTCGGCGATGGGCAAGCTGCGCGCGTCCGTCTGCGTGCTGGGGCCGCTGGTCGGCCGGCTGAAGCAGGCCGTCGTGGCGTTGCCGGGCGGTGACGCGATCGGTTCGCGGCCGCTGGACATGCACCAGAACGGCCTGCGCAAGCTGGGCGCGACGAGCACGATCGAGCACGGCTGCGTCGTCGCGAAGGCCGAGACGCTGGTCGGCGCGCAGATCTGGCTGGACTTCCCGAGCGTCGGCGCGACCGAGAACATCCTGATGGCGGCCGTGCTGGCCGAGGGCACCACGGTCATCGACAACTGCGCGCGCGAGCCGGAGATCGTCGACATCTGCACGATGCTGACCGAGATGGGCGCGAAGATCGAAGGCGCCGGGACGTCGACGCTGACCGTGCACGGCGTGGAGCAGCTGCACCCGACCACGCACAGCGTGATCGGTGACCGGATCGTGGGCGCGACCTGGGCGTTCGCCGCCTCGATGACCCGCGGCGACATCACCGTGCGCGGCGTCAACCCGCACCACCTCGACCTGGTGCTGAACAAGCTGCAGCTGGCCGGCGCGGACGTCGAAACGTTCGGTGACAAGGGTTTCCGCGTGATCCAGCCGGAGCGCCCGAAGGCGGTCGACTGGGTGACGCTGCCGTACCCCGGCTTCGCGACCGACCTGCAGCCGTTCGCGGTGGCGCTGTCGGCGGTGTCGGAAGGCACGTCGATGATCACGGAGAACGTCTACGAGGCACGGTTCCGCTTCATCGAGGAGATGATCCGGCTGTCCGGCGACGCCCGCACGGACGGCCACCACGCGGTGGTCCGCGGCGTCGAGAAGCTGTCGAGCGCGCCGGTCTGGGCGTCGGACATCCGCGCGGGTGCCGGGCTGGTGCTCGCGGGCCTGTGCGCGGACGGCGTCACCGAGGTCTGGGACGTCTTCCACATCGACCGCGGCTACCCGCACTTCGTCGAGAACCTGAACCGCCTGGGCGCGAACATCAAGCGCGTCGCGGGGGAGCCGGACCGGAAGTGAGCCACTCCGGCTTTGGGGGCCGGGTGGCGAAGCCCCGGTTGTCTCAGCCCTGCGCGCCCAGTGCGCGCAGGGCGTACTCCACCAGCCGGTCCAGGTAGTCCGGCTCGGCTTCGGCCTGGCGGACCACCAAGCGCCAGTAGATCGGTGCGGCCAGGACGTCCAGCGCCATCTCCACGTCGAGGTCCTCCGGCAGTTCGCCGCGGGCGATGGCCCGGCGCAGCATCTTCTCGCCGACCTCGCGTCGCGGCCCGCCGATGTCGTCCCGCAGGCGAAGGCCGTTGTCCGGGCGCCGCGCGCCTTCGGCGACCAGATCCGGCAGGATCCGCGAGAACAGCGGGTGCGTCAGCCAGTCGATCAACGCCTGCATCGCTTCGCGGAGGTCACCGCGCAGTGAGCCGGTGTCCGCCTCCGCCGCCCGCGTCACGCTGAACTCCGTGACGACCGCGGCGATCATCTCGTCCTTCGACCGCCAGCGCCGGTAGAGCGCGCTCTTGCCGACGCCGGCCCGTTTGGCTACTGCCTCCATGGCCAGCCTCCCGTAGCCCTGTTCGGCGAGTTCCTGCAGGACGGCGTCGGTGATGGCCTGGGTGACCTCGGGCTGGAGGACCGCGGCGCCGGTCGGGGTGCGTGCCATGGATCGCAGTGTAACGGGTGGACGAGACGGTCCCGTCCCGTCTATGGTTGCGACGGGACGATACCGTCTCGTCCAAACGTTGAAGGAGGCTGCGATGCGCGACTTCGTCGAGCACGCACTCGATTTGCTGCTGAAGCACGACATGACCGGGTTCGCCGGGCTCTGGGCCGAGGACGGCGTCCTCGAGTTCCCCTTCGCCGGTCCCGGCTACCCGAAGCGCGTCGAAGGGCGCGACGCGATCCGCGAGTACCTGCGCGACTACCCGAACCTGCTGGACATCCGGGAAATCGCGGCCAAGACCGTGCACGAGACCGCCGACCCGGCCGTGGTCGTCGTCGAGTTCACCGTCGCCGGGGTCGTGGTGGCGACGCAGAAGCCGTACGAGTTGTCGTACATCGCGGTCATCACCATCCAGGACGGGCTGATCCGCACCTACCGCGACTACTGGAGCCCGTCGGCCGCGGCGGAGGTCCTCGGCGGCGAGCCGGCGGGAGCGTTCGGTGGCTGACGTCCTGGTCCTCGGCGGCACCGGCACGACCGGCCGCCGGGTCGTCGCGGGCCTGCGCGCGAACGGCGTCACGGCCCGGGCGGCCACGCGCAAGCCGGCCGAGCCCGGTCAGGTCCGGTTCGACTGGGCCGACTCGTCGACCCACGCCGACGCGCTGCGCGGAGCCTCCGCGGTGTACCTGCTGGCCCCGATCGGCGAGGCTGCGCCCGCCGGGCTGGTCGCGCCCTTCCTGGACGACGCGTTCGCGGCCGGCGTCCGGCGGGTCGTCCTGCTCAGCTCGTCGGCGGTCACGACGGACACCCCTGGCCTGGGCGAGTTGCAGCGGCTGGTGCGCAAAGCACCGGAGTGGGCGGTGCTGAAGCCGTCCTGGTTCATGCAGAACTTCACCGGCGAGCACCTGGTCGCCCGGGGTGTGCGGGACGGCGAGATCGTCACGGCCACCGGCGACGCCCGGGTGGCGTTCGTCGACGCCGGCGACATCGCGGCGGTCGCCGTCCGCGCGCTGACCGATCCCGTCCCGCACAACACCGAGCACGTCCTGACCGGGCCGGCCGCGGTGAGCTACGCCGAAGCGGCCGCGATCGTGGCCGCCCACCTCGGGCGTCCGGTGCGGCACCGCGCGGTGGGCACCGCCGAATTCGCGGCGCTGCTGACCTCGGCCGGGATCCCCGAGCCGTTCGCGGCGGTGCTCGCCGCCCTCGACGAGGACATCCGGCACGGCGCCGAAGACCGCGTCACCCCGGTCGTCGAGCAGGTCACCGGGCGGCCGGCCCGTTCGTTCGAAACCTTTGTCCAGGAGGAGATCCGATGAAGCAGCTCATGTTCGAAGAGGACGCGCAGTTCTGGTTCGAGACCCTGCGCCTGTTCGGCCACGCGGCCTACGGCGGCTCGGACTTCGGTGAAGTCCTCGCGGCGGCGTCGACGGTGACGCCGGGCGACTACGACAGCTGGCACGACGCCTACCGGGCGCTGGCCGACCGGCTGTACACCGAAGCGGCCGACGCCGGGCCGGTCACCGCGCGGGACCTGCTGCTGCGCGCGTCGACGTACTACTTCTCGTCGGAGTTCTTCCTCCACGGCGACCCGGCGGACCCGCGCATCGCGGCGGCGTACGACCGCAGCGTCGAATGCTTCCGGCGTGCGGAGGTGGCCGAGCCGGTCGAAATCCCTTACGAGGGCACGATTCTGCGCGGCTACTTCTACCGGGCGCCGGGTTCCGGACCTAAGCCGTTGCTGATCATGCACAACGGCTTCGACGGCAGCGCCGAGGAATGCCACTTCATGGGCGCGGCGGTCGGCGCGGCGCACGGCTACCACGTCCTGACCTTCGACGGCCCGGGCCAGCCGAGCGCGGTCCGGCACGAGAAGCTCGTGTTCCGGCCGGACTGGGAGCACGTGGTGACGCCGGTCGTGGACTTCGCACTGGCCCTCGACGGAGTCGACCCGGCGCGGATCGCGTTGCTGGGGGTGAGCCTGGGCGGGATGCTGGCCCCGCGCGCGGCGGCGTTCGAGCACCGCCTGGCGGCGGTGGTCGCGGTGGACGGCGTGTACGACGCGGGTGCCGCGGTGACGTCGATGCTGTCCTGGCCGCGTGCGGAGATCGTGCGCCGGGCCCGCGCGGACCACGACGAGGAGTTCGACGCGCTGCTCGCGGCGGGCCGCGACGCGAGCCCCACGCTGCGCTGGGCGTGCGACCACGGCCGGTACGTCCTGGGCGCGGCGACCGACCGCGAGTTCATCGCGAAGTACCTGGAGTACACGCTCGAGGACGGCGTGGCGGAGAAGATCACCTGCCCGGTCCTGGTCTGCGAAGCGGCGGACGACCTGTTCTTCGGCGGCGAGCACGAGACCGAGCCGCGACGGCTGTACGCGCACCTGACGGGCCCGAAGACGCTGCTGACGTTCACGGCGGAGGAGGGCGCGGATGCGCACTGCCACGTCGGTGCCCAGCGGCTCGCGGCGGGCCGGATCTACGACTGGCTGGACCGGACGCTGTAGCCCGTCGAAGCGCTAGCCTTCCAGGGCGAGGGCCGCGCCGAACCCGATCAGTGCGGTGCCGGTCGCGCCGTCCATGGCCCGCCGCACCTTCCGCTGCTGCAGCCAGCCGCGCACCCGGTGCACGAAGAACAGCAGCAGCACCTGCCACACCACGCCCAGGGCCGCGACCGTGTACGCCAGCAGCAGCGCGTCGGCCTGGTCCGTCACGCCGGGCGTCAGGAACTGCGGCAGCACCGACAGGTACAGCACGATCACCTTCGGGTTGGTGATGTTGGACAGGAACCCTTCGCGGAACCGCCGGCCGTGGGACGCGCGGGCCCTCCGGACGTCGTCGAGAGCTTCGTAGTTCCCGCGCCAGGCGCCGCGGAGGGCCTGGATGCCGAGGAAGACCAGGTAGGCGGCGCCGAGCCACTTCACGGTTTCGAACAGCGGGCGGTAGCGGGTGATCACCGCGCCCAGGCCGAACGCCGCCGCCGTGCCCTGGAGGAAGTTCGCGGCGGTGATCCCCGCGCACGCCCAGCCGCCACCGCGGGCACCTCCGGTCAGGGCGTTCTTCAGCACGACCATCGTGTCCGGGCCCGGCATCATCGCCAGGAAGGCCATCATCCCGGCGAAACCGGCGTAGGTGCTCCAGGTCATCAGGACTCCAGGGCCAGGGCCGCACCGAAGCCGAGCAGCGCGGTGCCGGTGACGCCGTCGAGCGCACGGCGCACCCGGCGGCGCTCCAGCCAGGCCCGCACGCGGTGCACGAACACCAGCAGCGCCAGCAGCCACAGCACACCGAGCACGGCGACGGTGTAGGCCAGCGCGAGCGCGTCCCACGTCGTCGTGCGCGCCGGGTCGAGGAACTGCGGCAGCACGGACAGGTACAGCACCAGCACCTTCGGGTTGGTGATGTTGGAGAGGAAGCCCTCGCGGAACCGCCGGAAGCCACCGCCCCGGCGCCGCTGGGCCGCTTCGACGGCCTGGTAGCTGCCGCGGAACGCGCCGCGCAGCGCCTGGACGCCGAGGAAGACGAGGTAGGCCGCGCCGGCCCACTTGAGCGCGAGGAAGACCGGCTGCGACCGGGCGATGAGGACGCCGAGTCCGAGCGCCGCGGCGCTGCCCTGCACGGCGTTGCCGGCGAAGATGCCGAGCGACGCGAGCAGCCCGCCCCGGAACCCGCCGGACAGCGCGTTCTTCAGCATCACCATCGTGTCGGGCCCCGGCGCGAGGACGATCAGGACCACGATGACCAGGTAACTCCCGTACGAACTCCACGTCACGGCTCCCCACGCTAATCGACGGCGGAGTCCGGGTCTCGCGGATTTCGGTCACATCGCCGGCACCCGGTGCGCCGTGGTTCCGCAGCAGCGTGGGATCGAACGGGCACAGACGGTGCACGAGCGCGCGCGGACTCGGCGGGAGCGGGCGCCACAGAGTAGTGTTCGGCCATGTCAGCAGGGGAAATCGATCTTTTGCCCGGTGAACGCGTGCTCTGGGCGGGCGAGCCGGTCCAGCGCCCGCTCTACGTCGCCGCGGACGGGGTCGTCGCCCCTGCCGGGCTCGTCCTCACCGCCGCCGCTCTCTGGTTCCTGCTCACGAAGCAGCCGAGCGGCCCCACGATGGCCGCGGCCGTCGTGGTGCTGGTGCTCGGCCTCTACGGTGCGGTCGGCCGGTCGGTCGTCCGCTACCTCGCGCTCGGGCGCACGACCTACGCGGTGACCGACAGCCGGATCATCGCGCGCTCGGGCCTGTTCCGGCAGAAGGAACGCTCCAGCGAACTGGCCGGCCTGTCGGCGCCGGTGCTCAAGGCCGGGCCGTCCCGCACCGGGACCATCACCTTCGGCCCGGGCACCGTGACGCTGATCGGCGTCGGCGAGCCCAAGCGGGTCCGCGACCTGCTCACCAAGGCCATCGACGAGGCCAAGGCGCGTCAGACGCCCGAAGCCGCCTGAAAGTCAGGGCAACCGGAACGGCCTTCCCGGACGTCACCCTCCTGAACAGGAGGCGCCGTGTACGAGCCGTTCATCGCTCTGCTGCCGGGAGAAGGACTGCTGTGGTCGGGACGGCCGCAGCGGGTGGCCCCGACCGGGATCGAGTGGTTCGTCCCCGCCGCCAGCACGGTGGCGGCCGGGCTGTTCGCCTGGCTGCACTTCGTTCCGGACCAGGAGTTCCCGTTCGTCAACGAGATCGTGGCGGTCCTGACCCTGGCGAGCGTCTGGGGGATGGTGCTCGCGCGGATGTGGGTGGCCGGTCGTGCGGTGTACGCGGTGACCGATCAGCGGATCCTGATCGCCCACCGCGTGTCGGGCCGCATCCTCACCGCCGCGGACCTCGGCACGTACCCGCCGTCGGTCACCTGGCTCGGCCGCGGCGGCCTGGGCACGCTCACCTTCACCGATCCCGACCTGGTGCTCGACGTCCTCGGCTACTCCGTGCCCGTGCGGTTCCAGGGCAGGCGGAGCCCGATCAAGTTCGTCGCCGTGGCGGAGCCCGAGCGGATCCGCGAGCTGATCGAAGTGGCACAGGCGGCGGACTGACGTCACCCGGACGTGTCGGATGGCACTGCCCACCTATGTTACCGGTCGGTACACTCGATGAAACGTCCACCGCCGGAGGTGCCCAGTGCCGTACCCAACGGACCGCGAGCGAGACCGCCCGTGGGTGATGCGCACCTACGCCGGGCACTCCTCGGCATCCGCGTCGAACGAGCTCTACCGGCGCAACCTCGCGAAGGGGCAGACCGGCCTCTCGGTGGCCTTCGACCTGCCCACCCAGACCGGCTACGACCCGGACCACCAGCTGTCCCGCGGCGAGGTCGGCAAGGTCGGCGTCCCGGTGTCGCACATCGGCGACATGCGACGCCTCTTCGACGGCATCCCGCTCGCCGAAGCGAACACGTCGATGACCATCAACGCGCCGGCCATGTGGCTGCTCGCGCTGTACGTCTCCGTGGCGCGGGAGCAGGCCGAAGCGGAGGGCCGCGACGTCGACGAGGTGCTCGCGAAGCTCGCCGGCACCACGCAGAACGACATCATCAAGGAGTACCTGTCCCGCGGGACCTACATCTTCCCGCCCGGGCCGAGCCTGCGGCTGATCACCGACGTGATCGCCTGGACCGTGCACCACGTCCCCAAGTGGAACCCGATCAACATCTGCAGCTACCACCTGCAGGAAGCCGGGGCGACGCCGACCCAGGAGGTCGCCTACGCGCTGTGCACCGCCATCGCCGTGCTCGACGCGATCCGCGACTCGGGGCAGGTCGACGCGGCCGACATGGCGAAGGTCGTCGCGCGGATCTCCTTCTTCGTCAACGCCGGCGTCCGGTTCGTCGAGGAGATGTCCAAGATGCGCGCGTTCACCGCGCTCTGGGACGAGCTCACGCGTGACCGGTACGGCGTCACGGATCCCAAGGCCCGCCGGCTGCGCTACGGCGTCCAGGTCAACTCGCTCGGGCTGACCGAAGCCCAGCCGGAGAACAACGTCCAGCGGATCGTGCTGGAGATGCTCGCTGTGTCGCTCTCCCGCGGCGCCCGCGCCCGCGCGATCCAGCTGCCCGCGTGGAACGAGGCCCTCGGCCTGCCGCGGCCGTGGGACCAGCAGTGGGCGCTGCGGATGCAGCAGGTGCTCGCCTTCGAGACGGACCTGCTGGAGTACGAGGACATCTTCGACGGCTCGCACGTCATCCAGGCCAAGGTCGACGAGATCATGGCCGGGGCCCGCGAGGAGATCGCCCGCGTGCAGGACCTCGGCGGCGCGGTCGCCGCGGTCGAGAGCGGCTACATGAAGTCGCAGCTGGTCACCTCGCTGGCCGAGTACCGCCGCGAGATGGAGAACGGCGAGCGGGTCCTGGTCGGGGTCAACAAGTTCGGGACGACCGAGCCGTCGCCGCTGCAGGCCGAAGGCGCGAAGGCGATCGAGACGATCGACCCCGCCGTCGAGAAGGCCGCCGTCACCGCCATCGAGGAATGGCGCTCCCAGCGTGACAACGACGCCGTCGAGCGGTCGCTGGCCACGCTGAAGGAACGCGCGCAGACCACGGAGAACCTGTTCGAGGCCACTGTGGACTGTGCGCGGGCCGGCGTGACCACCGGCGAGTGGGCCGGGGCGCTGCGGGAGGTGTTCGGCGAATACCGCGCGCCCACCGGCGTTTCCGCCTCCGCGGTCGCCGGCACGGGCGACCCCGAGCTGGAGCGGGTGCGCACGCGGGTCCGCGAAACCGAGGCGGAGCTGGGCGAGCGGCTGCGGATCCTGGTCGGCAAGCCGGGTCTCGACGGACACTCCAACGGCGCCGAGCAGGTCGCCGTCCGGGCGCGTGACGTCGGCTTCGAGGTCGTCTACCAGGGCATCCGGCTGACGCCCGAGCAGATCGTCGCGGCCGCGGTGCAGGAAGGCGTGCACGTCGTCGGGCTGTCCGTGCTGTCGGGCTCGCACCTCGAGGTCGTGCCGCACGTCGTCGACGGCCTGCGTGCCGCGGGCGCCGGGGACGTGCCGGTGATCGTCGGCGGCATCATCCCGCCGGACGACGCCGCGCTGCTGACCGAACGCGGCATCGCCCGGGTGTTCACGCCCAAGGACTACGAGCTCACCGGCATCATGGACGGCATCGTCAGCCTGATCCGCGAGCGCAACGGCCTCAGCTGAGCTCCGCCAGGACGTCCTTTGTGGACTTCACGGTGGCGAACTGGTTGGCCAGGTTCGCTTCCGTGACGCGGTAGAGCTCGTCCGCGGTCACCCCCGGGAGGTCGAACGTGAACGTCGCGTCGAGGGCGAACGTGACGTCGTAGCCGAGGTTCCCGCCCATCCGCGCGGTGGTCTCGCAGCAGAAGTTGGTCTGGATGCCGGCCACGACGAAGCTCGTGATGCCGCGCTTGCGCAGCCACGCGTCGAGGTCGACGTCGCCGATGAACGCCGAGTTGACCTTCTTGCCGAAGACCAGGTCCGGCCGGGCGCCGTCGAGTTCGGGCTTGAAGTCGTTGCCCGGCTGGCCCGGCCGCAGCGGCGAACCCGGCTTCGGTGAGTCGTGGCGCACGAGCACCACCGGCAGCCGCCGTTCCTGCCAGGCGTCGAGCAGGGCCTTGATGTTGGCTTCGGCGCCGGGATTGTTGCGTGGGCCCCAGAACTCCGGGTCGTCGAACCCGCGCTGGACGTCGATCAGAATGAGTGCCGTTTCGGTCATGCCGTCGAGTTTCGCCGTTCCCGTGGGCTGTGAGGGAGTGGCAAAAGATGCGCGATGCGGTACTTTCCTGCCATGCGCACCATCGGTGTTCTCCTGCTGCCGGGCTCCCGGATGTTCGACCTCGCGGTGATCGCCGAGGTCTGGGGCCAGGACCGGACCGACAGCGGGATCGGCCCGTTCACCGTGCGGCTGTGCAGCGCCGGCCGGGTGCGGACGTCCGTGTCGCCGTTCGGCGACGTCGCGGCCACGCACGGGCTGGCCGGGCTCGACGGCTGCGACCTCGTGCTGGCGCCGGGCCGCGACGACCCCCTTGCGCCGGTGCCGCCGTCCGCCGCCGCGGCCCTGCGCCGGGCGCACCGGGCCGGGGCGACCGTCGCCGGGTTGTGCTCCGGCGCGTTCACCCTGGCCGCCGCCGGCCTGCTCGACGGCCGCCCGGCGACCACGCACTGGCGCGACCTCGACGACCTCGCCCGCGTCGCACCCCAGGCGGACCTGCAGCGTGACGTGCTCTACACCGACGACGGCGGGGTCCTGACGTCCGCGGGCGTCGTCGGCGGCCTCGACCTGTGCCTGTACCTCGTCCGGCGCGACCACGGCGCCGAGGTCGCCGCGGCACTGGGCCGCCGTCTCGTGATGCCCCCGGCGCGGGAGGGCGGGCAGCGCCAGTACGTCGACCACCCGCTGCCGCCGTCGGCCGCCCAGCCCGGTATGGCGTCCACAATGGACTGGGCGCTGGCGCGGCTCGGGGAGGGCATCGGCGTCGAGGACCTGGTCGGGCACGCGCGGATGAGCGAACGGACGTTCCACCGCGAGTTCGCCGCGGCCACCGGCGTCACCCCGGGACGCTGGCTGCGGGTGCAGCGCGTCCGGTACGCGCAGCGGCTGCTGGAGACGACTTCACTGCCGGTGGAGCGTGTCGCCGAGCGGTCCGGGCTGGGCACGGCGGCCAACCTGCGGCGCCGGATGCGCGCCGAGGTCGGCGTCGGCCCCGGCAGTTACCGGCGCACATTCCGGTCCGGAGGGACTACGGTCGGGGAATGTACGAACACCTCCTGATGAGCCGGGACGGCGACACCGTCACGATCACCATGAACCGGCCGGAGCGGCGCAACTCGCTGTCCGCGGACCGCCTCGCCGAGCTGCTCGCCGCGTTCCGCGCGGCGGGGACGTCCGACGCCACCGGCATCGTGCTGGCCGGCGCGGGACCGGTGTTCTCCGCCGGGCACGACTTCGGCGACGTCGCCGCGCGCGACCTGATGGGCGTGCGCGAGCTGCTCACGGTGTGCACGGACCTGATGCAGACGATGCAGTCGATCCCGCAGGTGGTCATCGCGCGGGTGCACGGCCTGGCCACCGCGGCGGGTTGTCAGCTGGTGGCGTCGTGCGACCTGGCCGTGGCCGCCGAGTCGGCCGGCTTCGCGCTGCCGGGCGGCAAGGGTGGCTGGTTCTGCCACACGCCGGCGGTGCCGGTGGCGCGTTCGATCGGCCGCAAGCGGCTGATGGAACTGGCGCTGACCGGCGACGTCATCGACGCGGCGACCGCGCTCGACTGGGGTCTGGTCAACCGGGTGGTGCCCGACGACCAGCTCGACGACGCCGTCGGGGACCTGCTGTCGCGGGCGACGCGCGGCAGCCGCGCCAGCAAGTCGATGGGCAAGGTGACGCTCTACGCCCAGCTCGACCGGCCCGAGGCCGACGCCTACGCGATCGCGCTGGAGGTCATGGCGGCGGCGTCCCAGCTGCCCGGCGCCCGCGAAGGCATGGCGGCGTTCCTGGAGAAGCGCAAGCCCTCCTGGCCCGACTGATCACCCCCGGGTGCGCTCGAACAGCATCAGCTGGGCCCACGCGGCGATCGACTGCGCGTCGGTGATCTCGCCGGCGAGGATCATCTTCTCGACGTCGGCGCGCGCGAACCACGCGCTGCGCATGTCCTGCTCCTCGTGCTCGCGTTCCGGCTCGCCCTCGGTGATGTCCGTGGCGAGGAACACCCAGCCGCGCTGGCTGCTCATGCCGGCGGCGACGTCGAGCTTGCCGAGCGTGACCATCGAGCCGGCGCGCAAGCCGGTCTCTTCGCGCAGTTCCCGCACCGCGAGCTCGCCCGGCGGCAGCTCGGCCAGGTCCGGCGCGGTGCCCTGCGGGAACTCCCAGCGCCGCTCGCCGAGCGGGTAGCGGAACTGCTCGACCAGCCGGAACCGGTCGCCGTCCTGGGCGATGACCAGCGCGTACGACGGCTTGTCGATCACGCCGTAGATGCCCGGCGAGCCGTCGGAGCGGCGGATTTCGTCCTCCCGCACCGTCATCCAGTTGTTCCGGTACACCTCGCGGGACGCGACACGCTGAATGGGGTCCACGCACCCAGTATCACCGACCCTGTCCTACCCTCCTCGGGTGCGTCTCGTGATCGCGCGGTGCCAGGTCGACTACGCCGGCCGGCTCACCGCCCACCTGCCGATGGCCACCCGCCTGCTGCTCGTCAAGTCCGACGGCTCGGTGTCGGTGCACTCCGACGACCGTGCGTACAAGCCGTTGAACTGGATGAGCCCACCCTGCTGGCTGATCGAGGACGGCAAGCTCTGGATCGTCGAAAACAAGCAGGGCGAGAAGCTGGTGATCTCGATCGAAGAGATCTTCCACGACTACTCCCAGGCCCTGGGCGCGGAACCGGGCCTGCAGAAGGACGGCGTCGAAGCGCACCTGCAGGAACTGCTGGCCGAGCACATCAAGACCCTCGGCGACGGCTACACGCTGGTCCGCCGCGAATTCCCGACGGCGATCGGTCCGGTCGACATCATGGCCCGCGACGCCGACGGCAAGGCGGTGGCGGTCGAAATCAAGCGCCGCGGCGAAATCGACGGCGTCGAGCAGCTGACCCGCTACCTGGAGCTGCTCAACCGCGACCCGCTCCTGGCGCCGGTGCAGGGCGTGTTCGCGGCCCAGATCATCAAGCCGCAGGCCCGCACGCTGGCCGAGGACCGTGGCATCCGCTGCCTGACCTTGGACTACGACGAGCTGCGCGGCATCGAGTCCGACGAGTTCCGGCTGTTCTGACGTGTCCGACGTGGAGCCCGGCCGCTACGTCCACCACAAGGGCGCGGAGTACGAGGTGGTGGGCGTCGCCCGGCACAGCGAGACCGAAGAGGAGCTCGTGGTGTACCGGGCGCTCTACGGCGAGCGGGGGCTGTGGGTGCGCCCGAAGCCGATGTTCACCGAGACGGTGGAGACGGCGGACGGCCGCGTGCCCCGCTTCCGGCGGGCGGCGGACTGACGCCGTCGTCGGACTCGTCGTTGAAAAAGTGACCCCGCGGCCGCCCGAAGGGGCGGTATCGGGCCCGATACCGAATCGATGCCGAAATCGGCGTATCTGATTCATTGATTGTCGCTCCGCCAGGAAATCGTTAACCCGATAGGTCGGCGCGCAGTGAGCAGAAACTTTTTCACTGCGATTCCTGCGCTGTTCGGGTGAGTTCGGGTTCTTGTTCGCCGTTGTCGTGCGACACTCGATTCGAGGGGTTCCGCCGGTGCGTCCGGTGTGGCCGGAGGGTGGTGCGCTCGGCCGTCTTCTTCGTCGTGCCAACGTTTCAGTCCGCCTTCGAGCTCGGGGTGCGCAGGTCATCCGGCCGGCTTGCGCGCATTTTCGTCTGCACGGAGGAGGAAGTCATGCGTTATCGCCCACTCGGTTCCGATCCGGCCGACCCGCGCCTGGGCCGGTTCATTCCGGACGACTGGCGGCACGTGGAAAGGTATCCACTCGGCGCGCTGGCCGAAGAAGACCGGCCCACCCGGGCGCCGGTCGTGATCGGCGTCAACTGGTACTCGGCGTTCGACCAGCCGGCACAGGACGAGAAGTCCGGCGAGTTCTTCATCGCGAAGGCCGGCGTCAAGAAACTCGGCCACATCCGCGGCGGCCACTGCGTCTGCCTCGAGCCGGGCGGTACCCCGGACACCGACGCCTGGTACGCGTTCTACGACCAGGGCCACGAAGGTGCCTGCGTCGGCTTCGGCTGGTCGCGGTGCATGTCGATCTTCAACGGCAGCGAGTACGCGGCCCGCTGGCTCTGGGACCAGGCCAAGAAGCGCGACGAGTGGCCCGAGACGAACCCAGGTGACGAGAACGGCACGTCGGTCCGGGCCGCGGCCGAGGTGCTCAAGGACACCGGGCACGTCCTGTGGGACGAGTCCTACGAAGGCGACGACTGGCACGCCCGGGAGAAGTACACGCCCGAAGCCAAGCAGGGCATCAAGGCGTTCCGCTGGGCGAAGACGGTCGACGACGTGCACGCCGTGCTCGCCAACCCGCGGGCCGACGCGCTCGGCGCGGTGCCGATCCTCAACTCGTGGGGCCCGGGCTTCCCGCACCGCACCTACCTGCCCGACGAAGTGCTGGCCCACCTGATCGGCGAGGACGGCGAGATCGCCGTACCCACCGACCGCTGATCCCGGCCGCTCCCGCGGCGCGGAACGAGGGCGCGTTTTCCCAGGTCAAGGCCGGGGGAACGCGCCCTCGTTCCACTTTGGACACGTCGGCATGCCGACCCTGAATCCATGCAGTACTGTCCGGATCCGACGGGATGCTGGTGATTCCTGTCGGATCTTGTCCTGTTCAAGAAGTACTGCCGGAGGTGGGTCGGGTGCTCGTCCTAGCCGATGCGAACCTGCGACTCGACGCGAGCGCGATCGACTACATCGAATTGGCGTTCTACTTCGTGCTCGTGCTCGGCATCGGGTATCTGGCGCGCCGGCAGGTGTCGAGCAGCCTCGACTTCTTCCTCTCCGGCCGGTCGCTGCCCGCCTGGGTCACCGGACTGGCGTTCATTTCGGCGAACCTCGGCGCGGTCGAGGTGATGGGCATGTCGGCCAACGGCGCCCAGTACGGCCTGCCGACGGTGCACTACTTCTGGATCGGCGCCATCCCGGCGATGCTGTTCCTCGGCATCGTGATGATGCCCTTCTACTACGGCTCGAAGGTCCGCAGCGTCCCCGAGTTCATGCGGCGCCGCTTCGGCAAGCCGGCCCACCTGGTCAACGGCATCAGCTTCGCCGCGGCCCAGATCCTGATCGCGGGCGCGAACCTCTTCCTGCTGGCCAGCGTGGTGAACCTGCTGCTGGGCTGGCCGCTGTGGGTGTCGATCATCGTCGCCGCCGCGATCGTGCTCTCCTACACCGCGCTCGGCGGCCTCTCCGCCGCGATCTACAACGAGGTCCTGCAGTTCTTCGTCATCGTCATCGCGCTGGTGCCGCTGACGATCATCGGCCTGGTCAAGGTCGGCGGCTGGCAGGGCCTGGTCGACAAGGTGACCACCAGCCCGGGCGGCACCGCGCAGCTGCACTCGTGGCCCGGTGACAACCTGACCGGCTTCGGCAACAGCCTGCTTTCGGTGCTGGGCATCGTCTTCGGCCTCGGGTTCGTGCTCTCCTTCGGCTACTGGACGACGAACTTCGTCGAGGTCCAGCGCGCGATGGCGTCGAAGAGCATGTCCGCCGCGCGGCGCACGCCGATCATCGGCGCGTTCCCGAAGATGTTCGTCCCCTTCATCGTGATCATCCCCGGCATGATCGCCGCGGTCACCGTGTCCGAGTACGTCAAGGACAAGCAGGTGCTGCTCGACGGCGGCAAGGCCGAAAGCGGCGTCACCTTCAACAACGCGCTCCTGCTGCTGATGCGCGACCTGCTGCCGAACGGCATGCTCGGCATCGCCATCGCCGGTCTGCTGGCCTCGTTCATGGCCGGCATGGCGGCAAACCTGAGCTCGTTCAACACGGTGTTCACGTACGACATCTGGCAGACGTACGTGAAGAAGGACAAGCCGGACCACTACTACCTCAACCTGGGCCGCATCGTGACGTCGGCCGGCACGATCCTCGCCATCGGCACCGCCTTCATCGCGTCGAACTCCGGCAACATCCTGAACTACCTGCAGGACCTGTTCTCCTTCTTCAACGCGCCATTGTTCGCGACGTTCATCCTGGGCATGTTCTGGAAGCGGATGACCCCGCACGCCGGCTGGAGCGGCCTGGTGTTCGGCACGGCGTCCGCGATCACGATCTGGGGCATGTCGCAGGCCGGGTACATCGGCCTGGAGGGCCAGGGCACCAGCTTCGTGGCCGCCGGCGTCGCCTTCGTGGTCGACATCGTGGTGAGCGTCGTCGTCTCGCTGGCGACCAAGCCGAAGCCGGACGAGGAGCTGGTCGGCCTGGTCTACTCGCTGACGCCGAAGGAAACCCGTCAGCACGACTCGACCGGCGAGAACGCGGGCTGGTACCGCAAGCCGGGCCTGCTCGCGGGCATCGTGCTCGTCCTGACCATCGCCCTGAACATCATCTTCTAGGAGGTCGGAATGGCTACCGAGTCGCAGCCGCGCGCGCACAAGGCAGGCGCCTTCGACATCCGGCTGATCATCGCCCTGCTGATCGGCGTCTACGGCGTCATCCTCACCGTCATGGGTATCGGCTTCACCTCCGACGAGGAGATCAAGAAGGCCGCCGACGTCAACATCAACCTGTGGGCCGGGATCGGCATGCTGGTGGTCGCGGCGCTGTTCGTCACCTGGGCGCTGGTCCGGCCGCTGGTCGTGCCCGCCGAGACCGAGACGGAGACGGGCGACACACCGACGGCGGCGGCCGAATAGCCGGGTTGTCCGGACAACGGCGCGCGGGTGCCGCTACCGTGCTTCGCGTGTTCCCAGACGTTCGGCGCCGCCGTCTCCCGAAGCTGTTCCTGCTGGTCACCGCGCTCGCGCTGCCGCTGACGGCGTGCGGGCCGGACCTCGGCAAGTCCAACTTCGCCCGGACGACGGTGCCCGCGGCGGCCGGCTCGAGCCAGGTCGCCGACGGCCCGATCACCGACCCCGCCGTCGCGGCCGGTGTGCTCCGCACGATCCAGCCGTGCCAGTTCCTGACCAAAGCCGCCCTCGGCGCACTCGGCCTCGGCACGGTCGAGGACGACCCGTCGCCGTCGACGATCGCCTTCGACACCTGCAGCAACAAGGTGAAGGACCCGGGCGGCAAGGTGATCCGGCTCGAACTGGAGATCGGCAGCACGGTGGTGCCGCGGGCCGACAAGACGACCGGGGCGACCGGCGGGCTGCCGCTGCGCGTGAGCAAGTCGGGCGAGACGGACTGTGCCGTCGCCGTCATGACGGCGCTGAACCCGGACATGGGGCTCGCGGTGTCGGTCAACTACGCCGGCGACCCCTGCCGTCCCGGGCAGACGTTCGCCGACGCCGTCGTCCGGAAGCTGCACAGCTCGCCGGAGAAGTACTCGACTCCGGCAGGCACCGCGCTGACCGCCGATCCGTGCGCGATGGCGGACGCTGCCGTGGTGACCTCCGTCGTCACGGCGGCCAAGCCCGCGCCATCGGGCCTGCACTCGTGCGAGTGGAAGGACCGGAACCCGTCGGTGACGGTCGGGTTCCGGCCGGGCCTGCCCCCGCTGGTCGGCGACGGAAACTCCAAGGTGGACCTCGGCAACGGCGTGACCGGCTTCCAGAAGCAGGGGACCGGGGGTTCGGCCCGGTGCAAGGTCGAGTGGCAGCACCGGCCGTGGCAGGGCGACGACGTCGAACTGGCCCAGGTGGACTATCAGGGCGACGACGACGGCGATCCGTGCGCCAAGGCGGTGACCGTCGCGAAGAACGTGGTCACCAAGGTCCCCAAACCCTGATCTGGCGGCGGGGCGCGCGGAGAGGTAGGAAGGGGACACCCCACCCGCCGATGCGCCGGAGGCTGCCGTGAAGAAGATCATCAACGATCCGGCGAACGTGGTCGCCGAGTCGCTGCGGGGGCTCGCCGCCGCGCACGCCGACATCCTCCGCGTCCAGTACGACCCGGACGTGGTGGTCAGAGCCGATGCGCCGGTCGCGGGCAAGGTCGCCGTCATCTCCGGCGGCGGGTCCGGGCACGAACCGCTGCACGGCGGCTTCGTCGGCCACGGCATGCTCGCCGCCGCCGTGCCCGGCGCGGTGTTCACCTCGCCGACGCCGGACGCGGTCCAGGCCGCGGTCACCGCGACCACCGGCGACGCGGGCGCGCTGCTCATCGTGAAGAACTACACCGGCGACGTGCTGAACTTCGAGACGGCCGCCGAGTTGGCCGCCGCCGAGGGCATCGAGGTGCGCAGCGTCGTGATCGACGACGACGTGGCGGTCAAGGACTCGACGTACACCGCGGGCCGCCGCGGGGTGGGCGGCACGGTGCTGCTGGAGAAGATCACCGGCGCCGCCGCCGAGCGCGGCGACTCGCTCGACGCCGTGACCGCGCTGGCGCAGAAAGTGATCGGCCAGGTCCGGTCGATCGGCGTCGCGCTCACCGCGCCGACCGTGCCGCACGCCGGCACCCCCAGCTTCGACCTCGACGAGAACGAGGTCGAGTTCGGCATCGGCATCCACGGCGAGCCCGGCCGTGAGCGGATCCCGGCGGAGCCGGCCGACGCGCTGGTGGCGCGGATGGTCGAGGCGGTCGTGTCGGACCTGCCGTTCGCCTCGGGTGACCGCGTGCTGCTGTTCACCAACTCGATGGGCGGGACCCCGCTCGTCGAGCTCTACCTGGCCCACGGCATCGCCGAGCGCCTGCTGGCCGACCGGGGGATCGTGGTCGAGCGCCGGCTGGTCGGCCCGTACATCACCAGCCTCGAGATGCAGGGGATGAGCCTGACGGTGCTCAAACTGGACGACGAGCTGACCGAGCTGTGGGACGCCCCGGTCAACACCGCGGCGCTGCGGTGGGGGCTCTGATGGCCTGCACGGCCGAGGGGGTCGCGGCGGCCGTGCGCGCCGCCGCGGCGGTGGTCGCCGAGCACCGCGTGGAACTGATCGACCTGGACCGCGCGATCGGCGACGGCGACCACGGCGAGAACATGAACCGGGGCTTCGCGGCCGTTGTGGCAGCGCTCGATTCGGCGGTTCCGGACACCCCCGGCGGGGTGCTGAAGCTCGTCGCGACGACGTTGATCTCCAAGGTCGGCGGGGCCGCGGGCCCGTTGTACGGCACGGCTTTCCTGCGTGCCTCGGCCAAGCTCGGCCCGGCCGCCGACCTCGACGTCCCGGGGCTGGTGGACGCGTTGCGCGCCGGTCTCGAAGGCGTCCAGGCCCGCGGCAAGGCCGTCGGCGGCGACGCGACCATGGTCGACGCCCTGATCCCCGCGGTGGCGGCCGCGGAGAAGGCGGCCGAGGGCGGTGGCGACGTCGCCGCGGTGCTGACCGCGGCGGCCGACGCGGCCGACACCGGCGCGGAGTCCACAGTGGACCTGGTGCCGCGGAAGGGCCGGGCGTCCTACCTCGGCGAGCGGGCGGTCGGGCACCTGGACCCCGGTGCCCGGTCGTCGGCGCTGCTGCTGCGGGCGTTCGCGGAGGCCGCCCGGTGAGCGTGGGAATCGTGCTCGTCTCGCACAGCGGGAAGCTGGCCGAAGGCCTGGCCGAGCTGGCCGCCCAGATGGCGCCGGACGTCACCATCGCGGCTGCGGGTGGCCTCGCCGACGGCTCGATCGGCACGGACTACGACGAGGTCGTCGCCGCCGCCCAGCGCGCCGACTCCGGCGACGGCGTCGTGCTGCTCTACGACCTCGGCAGCGCGCAGATGACGGCCGAGCTCGCCGTCGAGTCGCTGGCGGACCCCTCGGCCGCGATCGTCGCGGACGGCCCGCTGGTCGAGGGCGCGATCGCGGCGGCGGTCGCCGCGCAGGCCGGGCAGGACCGCACCGCGGTGGCCGCGGCCGCCGCGGCGGCCGGCCTCCCGGCGGACCTGGCGGCCGTCGACGCCCCGGCCGACGCCGCCGAGGTCGAGCTGGAGCTGCGGAACGAGGTCGGGCTGCACGCCCGGCCCGCCGCGCTGCTGGTGCGCACGCTCAGCGCGTTCGACGCCGAAGTGACCGTGCGGCTCGGCGACCAGGAGGCCGACGGCCACAGTGTCCTGGCCCTGATGTCGCTCGGCGCGCGCCAGGGCAACCGGATCGTCGTGCGGGCGCGCGGGCCGCAGGCGTCCGCCGCCCTGGAGAAGGCGAAGGAGCTGGTGGACGGCAATTTCGGCGAGTGAAGCCGTCGTCGCCGACCGGGTGACTTGAGCGGTACTGACTCGATTCCGTCTGGGCTTCCGGTGGTGCCCTGTGCCAGTATCGAGGTCAATTACCGGCGAGTAACATCTCTGGAGGCCTCGATGGCGCGGGAAATCTCGACGGTCGGTGTGGTCGGCTTGGGCACGATGGGGGCCGGGATCGCCGAAGTGCTCGCGCGCAGCGGGCTCGACGTCGTCACGGTCGAACTCGACGAAGCCGGCATCGCCCGCGGCCGCGGCCACCTCGAGCACTCCACCGAACGGGCCCTCTCCGGCGGCAAGCTGGACGCGGCCGGGCGCGAGGCGCTGCTGGGCCGGATCCGCTACAGCACGTCGCTCTCGGATCTGTCCGAAGTGGACCTGGTGGTCGAGGCGATCCCGGAGAGCCTCGCGCTGAAGGCCGACGTCTTCGCCGAGCTGGACAAGATCACCCGGCCGGAAGTGGTCTTCGCGTCCAACACCTCGTCGCTGTCGATCACCGAGATCGGCGTGCACACCGCCCGGCCCGGCAAGGTCGTCGGCATGCACTTCTTCAACCCGGCGCCGGTGCAGAAGCTCGTCGAGATCGTCAAGACGGTGGTGACCGAGCCGGACGTGGTCGCCGAGGTCGTCGAGTTCGCCGAGCGCCTCGGCAAGGTGCCGGTGGTGATCGGCGACCGGGCCGGGTTCATCGCCAACGCGCTGCTGTTCGGCTACCTCAACCACGCGGTGCGGATGTACGAGCAGCGTTACGCCACGCGCGAGGACCTCGACGCCGCGATGCGCTTCGGCTGCGGCTACCCGATGGGCCCGCTGGCGCTGCTCGACCTGATCGGGCTGGACACCGCGAACGAAATCCTCGACACGATGTACCACCAGTCCCGCAACCGCCTGCACGCGCCCGCGCCGCTGCTCAAGCAGATGATCACCGCGGGCCTGCTGGGCCGCAAGACCGGCCGGGGCTTCTACACCTACGACGCCCCGGACTCGCCCACCGTGGTCTCCTCCGCTGCCGTGTCCAGTGTGGACCCGGTGCCGCCGCGCCCGGTCGCGAAGGTCGGCGTGGTCGGCACCGGGACGATGGCCACCGGCATCGCGGAGGTGTTCGCCAAGCGCGGCCTCGACGTCGTGCTGCGCGCCCGGAGCCTGGAGAAGGCGCAGGCGTCGGTGGCTCGCGTCAAGAAGTCGCTCGACAAGGCCGTGGTCAAGGGCAAGCTGTCCGAAGAGGACGCTGCGCTCGCCTTGGCCCGCGTCACGCCGGTCACCGACTTCGAGGCGCTGGCCGACGTCGACCTGGTCATCGAGGCGGTGGCCGAGGAGCTTTCGGTCAAGCAGGCGGTGTTCGCGGCACTGGACGAGGTGGTCCGCCCCGGCGCGGTCCTGGCGACGACGACGTCCTCGCTGCCGGTGATCGAGTGCGCGGCCTCGACGTCCCGGCCGTCCGACGTGGTCGGCCTCCACTTCTTCAACCCGGCTCCGGTGATGAAGCTGGTCGAGGTGGTGTCGACGATCGCGACGGCGCCGGACGTGG
The DNA here is from genome assembly GCA_033793495.1 of Streptomyces sp. MN03-5084-2B. Taxonomy (GTDB): domain Bacteria; phylum Actinomycetota; class Actinomycetes; order Mycobacteriales; family Pseudonocardiaceae; genus Amycolatopsis. Next base: position 191,169 of record JARAWT010000003.1, read on the forward strand.
TGGCGACGGCGAGCGCGGTCTGCGCCGCGGTGGGCAAGCACGCGGTGCACTGCGGCGACCGTGCGGGCTTCATCGTCAACGCGTTGCTGTTCCCGTACCTCAACGACGCGGTGAAGATGCTGGAAGCCCACTACGCGGGCGCGGACGACATCGACACGGCCATGAAGGTCGGTTGCGGCCTGCCGATGGGCCCGTTCGAACTGCTGGACGTCGTCGGGTTGGACGTCTCCCTGGCCATCCAGCGGACGCTGTACAACGAGTTCCGCGAGGAAGGCTTCGCGCCGGCACCCTTGCTGGAGCACCTCGTGACCGCCGGGCGGCTGGGCCGGAAGACCGGGAAGGGCTTCAAGGACTACTGATCAGTGTCCCAGGCTGAGCGCGACGCGTCCTCCGCGCGCATCGTCCGGTTGCACCATGATCCGGCCGCGGTGCGAGACCTCGACCAGGTAGAACTTCTCACCTGCGGGGACGTTCGGTGCGGACAGGGAGAACACGCACGTTCCGGCGCCGTTCGAGTGCCCGGTTCCGAGCGCGCCCTGGGACAGCACGGTTCCCGCCGCGTTGTAGACCGTGACTGCCGTGCCGGTCGTGATGTCCGAGTAGCCGCCGGAGCCACCGCAGGTGCTGTAGCTGGACCCGGTGCTGTACAGCGTGAACGTGCCCCTGAGGTCGAATGCCTGCCCGGCGGCGGTGACGGCCGGAGCGCTCGGCGAACCGGTGCGGGCCAGGTCCAGGCCGACCCACAGGGCGCCGACCACAGCCGCGCCCGCCAGGCCCGCGAAGAGCAAGTGCCAGGGGTTCGTCTTGGTGCGCACCGATGGCAGGGGCTGCGGTGGCGTCCGCGGTTCCGGCAGGGCGGGTTCGAACGCGCTGGTCATCGCGGCTCCTCCGGTCGGCGCTCGGCGTTGGTCCGATCGCACGGAGGAGGTCGCCCGGCCGGCGGTGGCCGTTACCCCGTTGCCCGGATCGTGATCGTCCGGGTCAGCGCTCGGCCACCTCGCCGAGGACGGGCTTCACGTCGAGCACGGGCGTGCCGTCGATGGCTTCCAGGCCGGTGACCGTGAGCGTGCCGCCGTCGACGGCCGTCACCGTGACCGTGTGGAGGCCGATCGGGTTCGGGCGGTCCGGCGAGCGCGTCGAGAACACGCCGGTGCTCGGACGCTCCCGGTCGCCACGGGGGTGGACCGCCTGGACGTCGCGATCCGCCTCGTGCAGCCACGTCAGGAGCACCAGGCGGTCGCCCGGGCGGAGGTCGGCCGCCGCGGGGTGGAACTGCGGGTCGAACACCACCCGGGACGGCGGTGCGCCCTCGTCGCCCTGCTTCGGGGCCGTCGCGCGGTCGAGCAGTGCCGATCGCACGACGGCCACCGGGCGCACGTCGTACGACGTCACCGGTAGTAGCCCTCGACCGGCACGCGGGCCTCGTCGAACAGCGCCGGGCCCTGCGTCTCGTAGCCCCAGGTGACCGGCGGGCGCAGCGTGAGGAACTGTTCGGTCGACAGCGCGTAGACGACGCGGCCGAGCCCGGACCGCTCGATCGCGCCGGTGCACATCCCGCACGGCTGCGTGCTGGTGAACATCGTCGTGGCCGCCGCGGTTTCCGGGTCCAGGTTCTGCGCCGCCCAGCGGGCCAGCTTCAGTTCCGGGTGGGCCGTGATGTCGTTGTCGGTCAACGAGGTGTTGCGGTCCTCGGCCAGGACCTTCCCGTCGGCGTCGGCCAGCAGCGAGCCGAACGGCGGGTTGCCGTGTTCCTCGCGCGCTTCGCGGGCGAGCTCGATCGCCCGCCGCAGCAGGGCTTCTTCGGTGTCCTTCACAGGTTCTCCCTCCAGGATGCGGCCACTGCCGCGAGATCACGCCACGCCACCTCCGGGTGCAGCGTTTCGGCCGGGTCCGAGTCGAACGGGTCGAGCACGACGGTGTCCGCCCCCAGCGCCCGCAACTGCGCCAGATCGTCGAGGACCTGCTCGAGGGTGCCGTGGCCGGCCGGCCGCTCCGGCCCGTCCACCGGCGCCGTCGTCAGCCGCAGCAGGATCCGCGGCGCGAAGGCAGGCACCGGCCGGTCGCCGGCCAGCTTTTCCAGACGCCCCAGTGTTTCCCGGAACCCGGCCATCGTCAGCCGCAGTGGGTGCCACGCGTCGCCGAGCTCCAGCGCCCGGCGCAACCCGGCGTCGCTGTGCCCGCCGAGCCACAGCGGGATCGGGCCCGCGCGGTAGTCGTCGTGGTCGGCCCACGCGGCGCGGATCGTGCGCAGGTACTCGGTGGTGAGCTTGCCGCGCCGCTCGAACGGCACGCCCAGGGCGTCGTACTCCTGCTTCGCCCAGCCGATGCCGGCTCCGAGCACGAACCGGCCGCCGCTGAGCGCGTCGAGGTTCGCCGCCATCCGCGCGGTCAGGAGCGGGTGCCGGTACGGCACCACGAGCACCGTGGTGCCCAGGCGAACCCGCTGCGTGATCCCGGCCAGCCACGACAACGTCGTGAACGGCTCGTAGAACGGAGCCGGGTACTGCTCGGCGACGTCCGGCGTGATGGCGACGTGGTCGGACACCATCAGCAGGTCGTAGCCGAGCCCCTCGACCGTCTGCGCCCACGCGCGCAGGACGCCGGGGTCCGTGCCGGGCCCGAAGTTGGGGACGTTCACGCCGATCTTCACCGGGAAAGGCTATCGACGTTTTGCCCGAATCCGGAAGCGAATGATCACGGCGTTCGGGCCGTTCCGCCGTGGATCCCACGGTATGTTCGGCGGATGACCGAGAGTCTCGACCCGACGGACTGGGCCATCCTGGCCGAGCTCCAGCGCGACGCCCGGCTGCCGCTCACCGAGCTCGGCCGCCGCGTGAACCTCAGCGCGTCCGCGGCGACCGAACGGCTCCGGCGGCTCGAGACCACCGGCGTGATCAGCGGCTACCGCGCGGAAATCGACCTCGGCAAGGTCGGCTACCCGGTGCTCGCCGTGGTCCGCCTCAAGTACCCCGGCAGCCGCCACGAGCCGTTGCACAAGCTGCTCGCCGAGCGTCCGGAGATCCTCGAATGCCTGCGCACCACCGGCGACGACTGCTACACGCTCAAGATCGCCGCGGCCTCCATGGCCCACCTCGAGCGCACGGTGGACGAGCTGTGCCAGTTCGGCAGCACGACCACCAACCTCGTCTACAGCCAGACCCTGCCCTACCGCGGACCACGGGAGCCCGCTCGTGACCTCGAGGCCTGACCGCATCGTCGTCTACGGCGTCACCGGCTCGGGCAAGTCGACGCTCGCGGCCCGGATCGCCGAGCGGACCGGCCTGCCCTACGTCCCGGCCGACGACCTCACCTGGCTGCCGGGGTGGGTCGGGGTGCCGGACGACGAGCAGATCCGCCGGATCGCCGAAGTGTGCGCGGGAGAGCGCTGGGTCCTCGACGCCGCCTACAGCAAGTGGCAGGACGTCGTGCTGCCCCGCGCACAGCTCATCGTGGGTCTCGACTACCCGCGCTGGCTTTCGCTGGGCCGACTGCTGCGCCGGACGGCCAAGCGCTCGGTGACCCGCGAGCGGATCTGCAACGGCAACGTCGAGACGTTCCGGCAGATGTTCTCCGCCGACTCGATCATCCGCTGGCACTTCACGTCGTTCGCGAGCAAGCGGGACCGGATCCGGGCGTGGGCCGCGGAGCCGCCCGGCCCGGCCGTCGTCCGGCTGACGTCTCCGCGGGAAACCCGCCGCTGGCTCGAGACGCTCTGACGTCAGGCCCCCGGTGGCAGCAGCGGGCCGCCGCTCCAGTGCTGGAACACCAGGTTGGTGTGGACGCGGGCGACCTCGTCCCGCGCGGTCAGCTCGTCCAGGACCAGCCGCTGCAGCTCCCCGGCGGAGCTGGTCGCGACGTGCGCGAGGAAGTCGTCCGGCCCGGTCAGGTGGTAGACCGCGCGCACCTCGGGCAGCGAGAGCAGGTGCTCGATGAACGGGTCCACCAGCGGCCGCCGATGGGGGCGGACCTGGACGAACAGGAACGCCTCCAGCGGCCGCCCGAGCTTGGCCGCGTCGACCGACGCGTGCTGCCCGGTGATCACGCCGGTGTCGCGCAGCCGGGCGACGCGGTCCAGGCACGTCGACGGCGCGACACCGACCGCGGCCGCCAAGTCCTTGTTGGTGATCCGGGCATCGTTCTGCAGCAGGCGCAGGATTTCGAGATCAACCGGACTGAGTTCGACGGAAGCGGACATCGCCGAATGATATCCGAGAGTGTTGCTCCTGGCCCGGGGAAAGCTCGACCATGCTGCCATGACCTCCTCGCTGCGCACGCGGGCCGTCCACGCCGGCCGTGACGATCTCACGGACCTCGGCGTGCACGCCGCTCCGCTCGACCTGTCCACGACCTACCCGTCCCGCGACAGTGCCGCCGAAGCCGCCCGGATCGACGCTTTCGCCGCCGGCGCCGAGCTCGACGGGCCGCCGATCTACGGCCGGGTGGGCAACCCGACCGTCGAACGGTTCGAGCGCGCGCTCGCCGAGCTCGAAGGCTTCGACCACGGCGTCGCGTTCGCCAGCGGCATGGCCGCCGTCTCGGCCTGCCTCCTTTCCGCGGTGGCGCAGGGCAAGCGGCACGTCGTCGCCGTGCGCCCGCTCTACGGCTGCAGCGACCACCTGCTCGAGTCCGGGCTGCTCGGCACGGAGGTCACCTGGGCCGCGCCGGACGCCGTCGCCGCCGCGCTGCGGCCGGACACCGGCCTGGTGTTCGTCGAGACGCCGGCGAACCCGACCCTGGCCGAGGCGGACATCGCCGCGCTGGCTCTCGCGTGCGGGGACGTGCCTCTCTTGGTGGACAACACGTTCGCCACCCCGGTCCTGCAGCGGCCGGGCCGCCACGGCGCCCGGATCGTGCTGCACAGCGCGACGAAGTTCCTCGGCGGCCACGGCGACGTGATGGGCGGGATCGTCGTGTGCGACGCGGCGGAGGCCGCCCGCCTGCGGCAGATCCGCTTCGCCACCGGCGGCGTGCTGCACCCGCTCGCCGGATACCTGTTGCTGCGCGGGCTTTCCACGCTGCCGCTGCGCGTCAACGCCGCGTCCGCGACCGCCGCGACCCTGGTGGCACGGCTCGGCGAGCACCCGGCCGTGACCGCCGTCCACTACCCGCGGATCGGCGGGCCGCTGGTGGCGTTCGAGGTCGACGGCGACCCGCACGCCCTGATCAAGGCGGTCCGGCTGGTCACGCCGGCCGTCAGCCTGGGCAGCGTCGACACGCTGATCCAGCACCCGGGGTCGATCAGCCACCGGATCGTCGACGAGGGCGACCGCCACGGTGCCGGCGTGTCCGACCAGCTGATCCGGATGTCCGTCGGCCTCGAGGACGTCGAGGACCTGTGGGCGGACCTGGAGCAGGCGCTGAAGGCGCTGTAACTCCGGGGGAACTAGCCGCAGCAGCCGCCACCACAGCAGCCACCGCCACCGCCGGCCGGGGCCGCGGGCCCGCTCGCGGCCCCGGTGAGGGCGACCGTGGTGAGCAGCTTGACGGTGTCGGCGTGGCCCTCCGGGCAGGCCGCCGGCGCACCGGATTCGCTCATCGGGCGCAGGAGCTCGAACGTCTCGGTGCACTCGCGGCAGCGGTAGGCGTAGGTCGGCATGCCGCGATTATCGCCGGAGCCGCCCGGGGATGGGAAGCTGGGCGCGTGCAGCCGCCTTCGCTCGCCGACGTCCCGCACCTCGGCCAGGTCGTCCCGTCCCTGCTCGCCGCGCTCGGGGTGCCCGGCTGCCGAAACGTGCTGGCGTTGCCGGAGGCGCGCAGTGCCGTCGTGCTGCTCGTCGACGGGCTCGGCTGGGAGCTGCTCGCCGAGCACGCGGCGGACGCCCCGGTACTGACCGAGCTCGCCCGCGAGTCGCTGCGCGTGGGCTTCCCGTCGACGACGGCCGCCGGGGTCGCCGCGATCGGCACCGGGCTCGCTTCGGGCGAGCACGGGATGGTCGGCTACACCTTCGAGATGCCCGGCACCGGCGTGCTCAACGCGTTGCGCTGGTGCAGCCACGACGACGGCGGCGACCTGCGCGGTGCGCTCCCGCCGCGCGAGGTGCAGCCCCTGCCGACGACGTTCGAGCGGGCCGCCGCGGCGGGCATCGACGCCGCAGTGGTGTCTTCGGCCCAGTTCCGCGACACGGCCCTGACAATGGCCACCCAGAGCGGAGCGCGTTACGCCGGGGTGCACGCGCTGGGCGACCTCGCCGCGCGGACGTTGTCGGTGCTCGAGGGGCGGGCGTTCTGCTACGCCTACCACAGCGAACTCGACCTCCTCGGGCACGTCTACGGCCCTGGTTCGACCGCGTGGCGGATGCAGCTGCGGCAGATCGACCGGCTCGTCGAGTCCCTTGTGGACGGTCTGCCGTCCGGTGCGCTGCTCTCCGTGGTGGCCGACCACGGGATGGTGACCGTCGAGGACAAGCTCGACCTCGAAGACGCCCCGGAGCTGCTCGCCGGCGTCCGGACGTTCGGGGGCGAGGTCCGCGCGCGGCACGTCTACACCGAGCCGGGCGCGGCCGCGGACGTCCTCGCGGCCTGGCGGGAGGTGCTCGGCGAGCGGGCCTGGGTGCGCTCGCGCGAGGAGGCGGTGGCGGAGGGCTGGTTCGGGCACACGGTGAGCGACCGGGTGCTGCCGCGCATCGGCGACGTCGTCGCCGCGGCCCGGGACGGGTTCGGGATGGTGCGAGGGCTCGCGGAGGCCGTGGAGTCGTCGTTGGTCGGGCAGCACGGCTCGCTCACCACCGCCGAACAGCTGGTGCCGCTGGCGCTGGCCCAGGGGTAGGCCGTACCGGAACGGTGGACTCGCGTGCCTGGACGGACGACACGCATGGGCGGCTCGCGTGCCCGGTTTGCGGGAACGTGCCCGCGCGGGAACTTTCCCCGTCCGGGTCCCGACCTGTCCACTGCGTACCGGACTGACGGGAGTGGGCGGAATGAGCGTGCTGGACGGGATCGGGGTCGTCGGGGCGGGCGGTGAGGGACGGGCCGTGGCCGCCTACCTCGCCGCGCGGGAGCTGCCCGTGCACCTGTACACGCGGGATCTCGAGGCCGTCGGGGAGATCGTGCGCCGCCGGGAGATCGTCTCGCGCGGGGTGCTCGACGGGCGGTTCCGGCTCCGGGAGGTGACCGCGGACCCGGCCAGGCTGGGTGCGCGGGCCGTCGTCCTGGTCGCCACCGTGACCACCGCGTACCCGGAGGTCGCCGCCCGGCTCGCTCCGCACCTGCGTCCGGGGCAGGTGGTGGTGCTGTTCTCCGGCAAGCTCTGCGGGAGCGTCGAGTTCGCGCACGCGCTCGCCGCCGTCGGGGCACCGGACGTCGACGTCGTGGAGACCGATGCGTTGTTCGCCGCGCGGCCGTCCGGGACCGACGGCGTCACCGTGCTCGGCGTCAAGGGCTGGAACCTGATCTCCGGGAGCACCGCGGCCGCCGTCGGCCGGCACGCCGGGCTGCTGCGCGAGTGGTTCCCGATGCTGGAGATCGCGCGCAACCCGGTGGAACGCGGCCTGCACGACTTCGGCGCGGTCGCGCACGTGCCGATCGCGCTCGCCAACCTCGGCACCATCGACCGCGCGGAGGAGCTGCTCTTCTACGTCGAAGGCGTCTCCGCGAGGACGATCGCCCTGCTCGAACGCACCGAGGCCGAGTTCGCCGCCGTCGCGGACGCCTATGGCGCCCGGTTGCTGCCCATGACCGAGGTCCTCGACCGCTACTACGGCTGCCCGGCCACGACGCTGCTCGACGCGCTGAGGACGGTGAAGCCGTACCGGACGATCGCCGCGCCCACGAGCCTCGACCACCGTTTCCTGACCGAGGACATCCGCTCCACGCTGGTGCCGCTGCAGGCACTCGCGCGGTGCGCCGGCGTCGCCACGCCGATGGTCGACGCGGCCATCACGATCATGTCCGTGCTCGGCGGCGAGGACTTCCGCCGGACCGGCCGCACCCTCGGCCGCCTCGGCTGGGACGGCCTCGCCCACGACGCGATCCTGCACCGTCTGGGCGCCGGCAGCCGCGTGACGGACCAGGCCGCCTGAGCGCCGACGGGCATCTCGCGTGACCGGGCGGGCATCACGTGTGATCGGGCGGGCATCTCGCGTGACTGGCCGGGCATCTCGCGTGACTGGAGGGTCGGCTTGCGTGCCTGGAGGGTCGGGTGGCGTGCCTGGAGGGTCGGGTGGCGTACCTGGACGGTCGGGTGGCGGGGTGGCGGTTACCGTTTGGGCGTGCCACGACGCAACCGTCCCGGCCGCCGTGCGGACGGTGGGCCGCCCGAGCGGGACCTGGGTGCCGCCACCGGGTGGGCGCGGGCCGAGTCCGGGGCGGACGGGGACTGGCTCGTGCGGACCGTGCCCGGCAGCCAGGCCACCAAGTTCTACCGCTGTCCCGGCTGTGACCACGAGATCCGGCCGGGCACGCCGCACCTCGTCGTCTGGCCCGCCGACGAGACCGGCTCCGTCGCCGACCGGCGGCACTGGCACCGGCCCTGCTGGGACGCGCGGGCCCGGCGACGGCCGGGCCGCCGCTGGTGACTTCCGCTCTGGAGTTGTCAAACAACACCCGGCTCAGCGCCGGTAGTGGCGGGACATCGCGCCCTCGTACACCTCCTCCGTGTACTCGGTGAAGCCGAGCCGCTCGGCCACGCGCAGCGATGGCTTGTTCGCGATGCTCACGCTCGCCAGCACCGGCACGGACGGCAGCTCGCGGGCGCACCACTCCAGGACCGCCTGCCCCGCCTCCACCGCGTAGCCCTTGCCCCACGCCGACGGCCGGAACCGGTAGCCGAGGTTCAGCACCTTCTCGCCGTGGAACTCGCGCAGCCGCACGCCGCACATGCCGAGCACCTCGGTACCGCCGCGTTCGAGCACCGCGGGGTAGCCGAAGCCGTGCTCGGCCCAGTGCGCCAGCCACCCCGAGAACATCTCGGACGCCTCCGTGACCCCGGGTGGCGCGGGGTTGAAGCGGTTGGTCCGCGGGTCGGTGTGGATGTCGACCATCGCCTGCCGGTCCGCCTCGGTGGGCGGACGCAGCAGCAGCCGGTCGGTTTCGATGTCGGTGAACACATCGGCGAAGCTAGCGAGGGGGTCCGACAAAATGACGCGCATGACCGAACTGCCACTGGTCCTCCTCCACGCCTTTCCCCTGGATTCCCGCATGTGGAACGCGGTGCGCGAACCCCTCGCTTCACACCTTCGGGTGATCACGCCGGACCAGCGCGGGCTCGGCCGCTCGCCGCTGCCGGAGACCGATCGCGAACCGAGCCTCGAAGACGCCGCGCGGGACGTCGTCGCCCTGCTCGACCGGCTGGACCTCGACCGGGTCGTGCTCGGCGGCTGCTCGATGGGCGGCTACCTCGCCATGGCCGTCCTCCGGCTCGCGCCGGAGCGGGTCGCCGGGCTCGTGCTCATCGACACCAAGGCCACGCCCGACACGCCCGAGGCCGCGCAGACGCGGCTGGACGTCGCGGCCCGCGTCGAGAGCGAAGGCACCAAGACCTGGCTCGCCGAGGCGAACCTGCCGAACCTGCTGGCCGCTTCGACGCGAGAACGGCGTCCCGAGCTGGTCGAGACGGTCCGGGAGATCATCGAGTCGCAGCCGCCCGCCGGGATCTCCTGGACGGCGCTGGCGCTGCGGACCCGGCCCGGCTCACTGGACCTGCTGCGGGACTCGGGCGTTCCGGCGCTGGTGATCGTGGGCGAAGAGGACCCGATCACCCCGGTCGCGGCGGCGAGCGAGATCGTCGAGGTGATGGTCGGCGCGACGCTCGTCGTGCTGCCGGACGCCGGGCACCTGACCCCGCTCGAAGACCCGGCGGGCGTGGTCGAGGCGATCCTCTCCTGGTACCCCGCGACTCACGAGAAGTAGGCGGCGAGCGCCGAGCGGGCTCCGGGAAGCCGGTGCGGGAACCGGATCGCGATGACGAACTGCCACGCGACCGAGTACAGCTCTCGCAACTGCGTACAGACGCGAAGCGCCTCTTCGTCCACCTCGCCCGGGTAGGCGGCCAGGAACTCCGGGCCGCCCTGCCGGGCGAGGATGCCCAGGTCCCAGGCGAGCGGTCCGCGCCAGGTGTCCTCGAAGTCCAGCCAGCACGGACCCGCTGGCGTGGCGATCAGGTTTCCCGGGTGCGCGTCGCCGTGCAGCGGCTGCACGGCGGCCTCCGGCAGCGTCGTCGCGAGGCGGGCCGCTTCCGCGCGCAACCGGGGGTCCGGGTCGTGGCGTTCGAAGACGCGGGCGAGGTCGTCCAGCGGGCCGCGCCGGGGTAGTTCGCCGGGGTACTCCCGCAGGGCCGCGTGCACCTCGGCGAGCGAACGCGCCACGACTTCGGGGGTGTACCGGTGGTCCGGGTCGTGCGGGGTGTGGTGCCAGAGCGTGACCGGGAGCCCCTCGGCGAAATGCGGGCCGGCCGGGGGATCCGTGGTGGGTGAGACGACGAGCACACCACGTTCGGTGAGGAACTCCGACACCGCCACGTCCCGCTCCTGCCAGGCCGGCCCGGTCCGCGCCAGGCGGGTCGTCGCGGGCACCCTGGCCACCAGTGGACCCAGTCTCACCAGCACGTTCGACCGTTCGTGGAGCACCTCGGGATCGTGGGCGGCCAGGCCCAGCCGTGCGGTCACGGCGAGGGCCGCGCGCACCGCCGTGCGGGTGTAGTCGTCGGCCACGCCCCGATCTTGCCAGCCGGTGCGCGCGACTGTCGGTAGCGAGGGCTACGATCCCCCTAAGCCGCCGGATCGGGCTTTCCCGAGCCCCGGTGGCGCGACGATGACCACCACAAGGTTTCAGTGTTGGAGGCAGGAGTGACGGCCGTAGCCCCCAAGCCGATCGCGACGCGCCCGTACCCCGCGCGCGAGTCGGTCAAGGGTTCGTACCTGCTGCGGTTGTTCCGCACGACGGACCACAAGCAGATCGGGATCATGTACCTGGTCACGTCGTTCGCCTTCTTCATGGCGGGCGGCGCGATGGCCATGCTGATCCGCACCGAGCTGGCGCGGCCCGGGCAGCAGTTCCTTTCGCAGGAGCAGTACAACCAGCTGTTCACCATGCACGGCACGGTGATGCTGCTGCTGTACGCGACCCCGATCCTCTTCGGCTTCGCGAACTTCGTCCTGCCGCTGCAGATCGGCTCGCCGGACGTCGCCTTCCCGCGGCTGAACGCGTTCTCGTACTGGCTGTACCTCTTCGGCGGCCTGATCGTGATGTCCGGCTTCCTGACCCCGGGTGGCGCCGCCGACTTCGGCTGGTTCGCCTACACCCCGCTGTCGGACGCCATCCACTCGCCGGGCGTCGGCGCCGACCTCTGGATCTCCGGCCTGGTGATCGGTGGTCTCGGCACCATCCTCGGTGCGGTCAACATGATCACCACCGTGGTCTGCCTGCGCGCGCCGGGCATGACGATGTACCGGATGCCGATCTTCACCTGGAACATCCTGGTCACCAGCATCCTGGTCCTGCTCGCCTTCCCGATCCTGACCGCGGCACTGATGGGCCTGCTGGCGGACCGGCACCTCGGGGCGCACGTGTTCGACCCCGAAAACGGCGGCGTGATCCTCTGGCAGCACCTGTTCTGGTTCTTCGGCCATCCCGAGGTGTACATCGTCGCGCTGCCGTTCTTCGGCATCGTGTCGGAGATCTTCCCGGTGTTCAGCCGCAAGCCGCTGTTCGGCTACAAGAGCCTGGTCTGGGCGACGCTGGCGATCGCGGCGCTGTCGGTCGCGGTGTGGGCGCACCACATGTACGCCACCGGCGCCGTGCTGCTGCCGTTCTTCTCCTTCATGACGTTCCTGATCGCCGTCCCGACCGGCATCAAGTTCTTCAACTGGATCGGCACGATGTGGAAGGGCCAGCTGTCCTTCGAGACGCCGATGATCTTCTCGATGGGCTTCATCGTCACGTTCCTCTTCGGCGGCCTGACCGGCATCCTGCTGGCCGCGCCGGCGATCGACTTCCACGTGTCGGACAGCTACTTCGTCGTCGCGCACTTCCACTACGTGCTCTACGGCACGATCGTGTTCGCCACCTTCGCCGGCATCTACTTCTGGTTCCCGAAGATCACCGGCCGGATGATGGACGAGAAGCTCGGCAAGTGGCACTTCTGGACCACGTTCATCGGCTTCCACGGTACGTTCCTCGTCCAGCACTGGCTGGGTGCCGAGGGCATGCCGCGCCGGTACGCGGACTACCTGACCAGTGACGGCTTCACCACGCTGAACACGATCTCGACGATCGGCGCGTACATCCTCGGTGCCTCGACGCTGCCGTTCATCTGGAACGTCTTCAAGAGCTACCGGTACGGCGAGATCGTCACGGTGGACGACCCGTGGGGCTACGGCAACTCGCTCGAGTGGGCGACCTCCTGCCCGCCGCCGCGGCACAACTTCACCGAGCTGCCCCGGATCCGCTCCGAGCGGCCCGCGTTCGAGCTGCACTACCCGCACATGATCGAGCGCATCCACAAGGAAGGCGAGATCGGCTTCTTCGGGAAGCAGAAGGTCAACAGCCACGCGGCGCCGTCGCAGGTGCTCACCGAAGCGGTGATCCCGGGAGACCACTCCCAGGACAACGCGAGCGAGCAAGGCGACAAGTAACCCCCTGATCGAGTGAGGCGCGTGCCCGGCTTTTGTGAAGCCGGGCACGCGCTCTACTTATGTTCGACCCCGGACCGGCAGACTGACCGTGCAGCGTTGCCGAACGAGGGATGACCAGTGACCCAGACCCCCGTCCTGATCACGACGACCGGCCCTGACAAGCCGGGTGTCTCATCCGTGCTGTTCGCCGTGCTGACCCGGCACGACGTCGACGTACTCGACGTCGAGCAGGTGGTCATCCGCGGGCAGCTCGTGCTCGGGGTGCTCGCCGGTGTCTACCGCGACCCGGAGGGTCTGCAGGAGACGGTCGAACAGGCGATGGCCTCCGTCGGCATGGAGGTCGACGTGAAGATCGGCAGCGCGATCGGTGACGACCCGTTCGCGCTCGGCCGCCGCGACTCTTCCCACGTGCTCGTCATCCTCGGCCGCCCGGTCACCGCGCGGGGCTTCTCGGAGGTCGCCCGCCGGCTGGCCGCGCTGGGCGCCAACATCGACGCGATCCGCAGCGTCGCCGACTACCCCGTGACCGGGCTCGAGCTGTACGTCTCGGTCGAGGAGGACACCCTCGAAGCCGATGCCGCGCTGCGCTCGGTGCTCGCCGACGCCGCGGTCGAGGCCGGGGTCGACATCGCCGTGGAGCGAGCCGGCATCATGCGCCGCGCGAAGCGGCTCGTCGTGTTCGACGTGGACTCGACCCTGGTCCAGGGCGAGGTCATCGAGATGCTGGGGGCGCACGCCGGGGTCGAGCCGGAGATCCGCGAGATCACCGAAGCGGCCATGCGCGGCGAGCTGAACTTCACCGAGTCGCTGGAACGGCGGGTCGCGCTGCTGGCCGGCGTGCCGGCGTCGGCGATCGACCAGGTCGCCGCGTCGCTCGAGCTGACCCCGGGTGCCCGCACCACGATCCGGACGCTCAAGCGGATGGGCTTCCGCACCGGCGTCGTCTCGGGCGGCTTCACGCAGGTCATCGCGGGCCTGGCGGAAGAGCTCGGCCTCGACTTCGCGGTGGCGAACGAGCTCGAGATCGAGGACGGCAAGCTCACCGGGAAGGTCGTGGGCGACGTCGTCGACCGCGCAGGCAAGGCGAAGGTGCTTCGCCGCTTCGCCTCCGAATACGACATCCCGCTCGAGCAGTGCGTCGCCGTCGGGGACGGCGCCAACGACATCGACATGCTCTCGGCCGCGGGCATGGGTGTCGCGTTCAACGCGAAGCCCGCGCTGCGCGAGGTGGCCGACACCGCGCTGTCGCACCCGTACCTCGACGCCGTGCTGTTCATGCTCGGCCTCACCCGCGGCGAGGTCGAAGCGGCCGACGCCGCCGACGGGCTCGAGCTGATGCGTCCGTGAGCAGCGTTCTCGACCCCCTGGGCGCCCGCTACGCCTTTTGGCTGGGGCTTCCGGCCGAAGACACTTCGGACACCTCCGACGAGCTCCCCGAGGAAGTCCGCGCGATGCCGGTCGTCCTCCGCATCGAACGGGCCGAGCCGCCGGGCCGCACGCCGCTGCTGGAGGCGGCGGCCGCGGCGGCACTGGCGGTCTGCCTCGACGAACGTGCGCAGCCCGGCGGCGAGTGGGCCGAGCCGATGCACGCGTGGCTCGACAACCGGATCCGCAAGGTCGCGCGGCGGGCGCGGGGCGCGCACTGGGCGGCCGTCCAGGACCTGCCGGGCGTCACCGTGGAAGTCGACGGCGCCGAGGCGCGGGCGCTGCTGCCGGGGCTGGTCACCGAGACACCCAAGGAAGTCTCGCGGCTGCAGATCTCCGGCAGCGAACTGCCGCCGGACGAGCCGGGCCCGCTCCCGGACGGCGTCCCGCTGCTGCTGCTCAACCCGCACGTGCCGATGACCGTCGGCAAGGGCGCCGCCCAGGTCGGCCACGCGACGATGATCCTCGCCGCACTGCTCGGCGACGCCGAACGGGCCGCCTGGGCCGCTCAGGGCTTCCGGGTCGCCGTGCGCACCGCGACCCCCGTGCAGTGGAAGGAACTGCACCCGGGCGACGACCCGGAAGGCGCGTGGCGGCGCGACCGCGTCATCGCGGTGCGGGACGCCGGGTTCACCGAGGTCGACCCCGGGACGATCACGGTTCTCGCCCAGTGGGCGCCGGAACAAGCGGCTTCCTGAGCCGGTTGGAGCGGGCATGACACTGGAAGTGGAACGCACGGGCGAGCACGCGTTCGTCGGGCGCAACGAGCGCGGCGCGGAGGTACGGCTGGGCCGCAAGGGCGCCGAAGGGGCGTTCTCGCCTGCCGAACTGCTGCAGATCGCGGCGGCGGGCTGCAGTGCCGTGACGGCGGAAGAGCTGATCACGCGCCGGATCGGCGAAGACTCGAGGTTCCGGGTCACCGTCGACGCCGATCGGCGGGAGGGCGCGTCGGAGCTGGACGCCGTGCACGTCGCCTTCGATGTCGATGTGTCGACATTGACCGCTGATCAGCGGGACGCGCTCGCCGGTGCCGTGGACCGCGCGATCGAGCGGCTCTGCACGGTGAGCCGGACGCTCAAGAAGGGGATTCCGGTGACGGAGGAGTTCCCGGCGGGCCGCTAAGGGAGACAGCAGACGGATGCCGCGGTGGGCGGCGTCTCTGCGGACGCCGCCCACCGCGGTCACTTTTCGACCGGGGTGAAGACGATCAGGAGATCTTGAAGGAGTTGGCGCGGTTGTTCATCGCCCCCAGGCTGCTGGACTGGTCCAGCCATCCGGTGGACGTCCCCGTGGCGTTGTCTCCGTCGAACAGCTTGACGTCACAGGAGTAGTAGGTGCGCACCGAGCTGACGATGTTGGCGTAAGTGCCGAGGTTCGCGCCGCCCTCGTTGTCGCCCGTTCCCGAAGTGCAGCCGACGTGGTACGCCGGGTTGAAGACCACGATCTCCGTGCCGCTGAAGCTTCCGTCGTAGAGGCGGGCGACCACCAGTCCGTCGCCCGGCGTGCCCTGCTGACATCCGAACGTGTTGTCCCGGACAGCGCAGTACACGGTCGAGGCCACGCTTTCCGGATGGGCGTTGACCAGGTCCGCCACCGTGACCGGCGTGGCGCTGTGAACTGCCTCGAACTGGATTCCCTGCGGCTCGGCTGCTGTTGCCGCGCCGGCCGGGGTGGCTGCCAGCATCGATGTCACACCGGCTGTTGCCGCGGCAAGGCCGGCAAGGTGGCGTTTCCAGGAAACGATCATTTCGAGTCCTCCCTCGGTGGGTACCCGACTTCGGTCAGTCAGGTGCGCGGCTTCGAGTGCAACCGCGTCGAGGAAACGCACGGGGTGGAGGACCGGTTTAGGGCCTGGTCGAGATACTTCGGCAGATGGAGCCGATCGGGCAGCGCACTTCAGTTCTGCGCGGATTCCCAGACGACGTACGCCTGGTCGGCGTCGGTCGTCATGGCCTCGATGAACTTCTCGTTGTCGAAGCCCGGCAGGGCCTGCAGGCGCTCGATGAGCGCGTCGGCCGCCGGGTCGCCGCTCGGGACCGCGGTGCCCTTGCCGTCGGTGCCGACCAGCATGAAGAAGACGTCTTCGTTCCACGGGCCGTCGGGGATGACCCGCACCATCACCGACGACAGGCCGGCCCACGTGACAGCTTCCTCGCTGCCGTCCGCGAGCCGCCGCCGCACGCCGGTGTCGTCGACGCTGACGGTCCGGGACTGGGCGCTGGACGAATCCTGGGTCAACCGGTGCTCCCTTGTTGCTTCGGTGGCTTCACCGTACCGGGCGCGGCGCCGGACCGCGTCACGCGGGCGCGGCTGCGTCCAGCCGGCGCAGTGCCTCCCGCACCACCTTCGGGTCCATCGTCGGCCAGAACGGCGGCAGCGACGCACGCAGGAAACCGCCGTAGCGGGCGTTCGCCAGGCGGGAGTCCAGCACCGCCACCACCCCGCGGTCGGTGACCGCGCGGTGCAGCCGCCCGGTGCCCTGCGCCAGCAGCAGTGCCGCGTGGGTGGCCGCCACGGTGAGGAACCCGTTGCCGCCGCGGGCTTCCACCGCGCGCTGCCGTGCCGAGGACACCGGGTCGTCCGGCCGCGGGAACGGGATCCGGTCGACCACCACGAGCTGCAGCGACGGCCCGGGGACGTCCACGCCCTGCCACAGGCTCAGCGTGCCGAACAGGCACGTGCGGACGTCTTCGGAGAACTTCTGGACCAGCAGGGACGTGGCGTCGTCGCCCTGGCACAGGATCGGGAAGTCCAGCCGTTCCCGCATCTCCTCGGTGGCCTGCTTGGCCGCCCGCATCGAGGAGAACAGGCCCAGCGTGCGTCCGCCCGCGGCCTCGATCAGCTCGGCCAGTTCGTCCATTGTGGACGAGGTCAGGCCGTCGCGGCCCGGTGGCGGCAGGTGCTTGGCCAGGTACAGGATGCCGTTGCGCCGGTGGTCGAACGGCGAGCCGACGTCGAGGCCGGTCCACTTGGGGCCCGAGTCGTCCGATGGCGCTTCCTTCTCCGTCGCGGCTCCGGGGGCCTGCTCCACCCGGGCCGCGCCCGGCGGGAGGCCCCACTGGCGCGCCATCGTGTCGAACGTGCCGCCCAGGGTCAGCGTCGCCGAGGTCAGGATCGTCGTGTGCTGGTTGAACACCCGCTCCCGCAGCAGGCCGGCGACACCGAGGGGCGCCACCTTCAGCGCCGGCGGCCGCGGGTTCGACGCGTACTTGTCGCCGGAGAGCCAGACGACGTCGCGCTGGTGCGCCTGGTCGTCGTCGAACGCCTCCAGCAGGCGGACCGCGGTGTCGTGCACCTCGTCGAGCAGCGACCGCGCCAGCTTGCGCGCGGTGGCGCCCTCGACGTCCTCCTTGCGGTCGGAACCCAGCGCCGTGATGCACCGGTGCGCTGCGTCGCGGACCGCCGGGATGATGCCCTTCAGCGGCCGTGGCAGCTCGTCCATCCGGCCGGCGGGCAGGTCGTCGACGATCAGGGCCAGCCCGTCACCCGCTTCCAGCAGGCCGTCGGCGACGTCGGCGTCGATCAGCTTGCCGCAGCGGCGGGCGGCGGCGGCGCACATCGCGCTGGTCAGCTCGCCGGTGGCGACCGAGGTGACCCGGTCGACCAGGTCGTGGGCCTCGTCGATGATCACCACGTCGTGGTCCGGGAGGACCTGGTAGCCCTGCAGCGCGTCGATCGCCAGCAGCGCGTGGTTGGTGACGATGACGTCGGCGCGGCCGGCTTCGGCGCGGGCCTTCTCGGCGAAGCAGTCCGTGCCGATCGGACAGCGCGAAGCGCCGAGACATTCCTTCGCCGTCACCGAAACCTGGCGCCACGCCTGGTCGGTGACACCGGGGACGAGCTCGTCGCGGTCGCCGGTTTCGGTGTCCGACGCCCACTCCCGCAGCCGGGTGACCTCCTTGCCCAGCCGGGACACCGCGAACGGGTCGAAGAGCTGGGCGTCCTCCGGCTCGTCCGGCGCGCCGGAATCCAGCCGGTGCAGGCACATGTAGTTGCGGCGGCCCTTGAGGATCGCGAAGGTCGGCTCGCGGCCGAGCGGCTTCTTCAGCGCTTTCGCGAGGCGGGGGAGGTCGCGGTCGACGAGCTGGCGCTGCAGCGCGATCGTCGCCGTGGAAACCACGACCGTGGCTTCCTTCTCGACGGCGTGGCGGATCGCGGGCACGAGGTAGGCCAACGACTTGCCGGTGCCGGTGCCGGCCTGCACGGCCAGGTGCTCACCGGTGCGGATGGCGCGGCCGACGGCGTCGGCCATCTGCACCTGCCCTGGTCGTTCGGCACCGCCTACGGACTCCACCGCGTGGGTGAGGAGTTCGAGGACGCCGGGGAAATCGGTTCGGGCGGGCACAGCGACACACATTAGCCGCCACCACCGACAGAGATCGGTGCTCCGTCGCGAACGGGCCACTCGCGTCGCGTGCTGAAGGTGCCCTTCCTCTCACCAGACGCGCTGAAGGGCACCTTCCTCGCGTCTGATGCCAGGAAGGTGCCCTTCAGCCCACGTCAGTCTTCGGAACGGCGGCCGGAGACCAGCTTCCAGGTCAGCGGCAGCAGGCCGGCGGCCACGACGATCTTGATCGCGTCCCCGGCCAGGAACGGCGTGACGCCCTTGGCGAACGCCGTGGACAGGTCGAAGCCGGTCGAGGCCATCAGCCACGGCACGCCGAACGCGTAGATCACCAGGTTGCCGAGCGCCATGGTGCCCGCGGTGCGCACCGGCGTCCGGTCGCCGCCGCGGCCGGCGAGCGCGCCGACCAGGGCACCGGCGAAGACGAACCCGACGATGTAGCCGGCGCTCGCGCCGGACAGGCCCGCGGTGCCGTGCTGGAACCACGGCACACCCACCGCGCCGACCAGCAGGTACACGAGCATCGAGGCGGCACCGCGCGACATGCCGAGCGACGCCCCGACGAGCAGCGCGGCGAACGTCTGGCCGGTCATCGGCACCGGGCTGCCCGGCACCGGGATGGTCAGCTGCGCGGCGGCGCCGGTGAGCACGGCACCGCCGGCGACCAGCGCGATGTCCCGCACGAGCGAGCCGGGCACGAGGTCGGCCAGTACGGGCCGTTTGCCGGCGAAGGACAGCGAAGACACGAAACCTCCCGAGGTGTACAGGCGACGACCGAGGTTAACGCTCGTTACCGCCCCGTGGGCCCGCCGAGTTGCGTTCCTCACCGGCCACTCGTCCGGGTGGACCCGATCAGGGCGGCCGCCGGACCGGCCGATGACGAAGGGCATAGCTGCGATCTGTCACGGGACCGAGGAGGCCGGAGCATGCGGAACGCCAGGAAGAGGACATATCGGTTGCTGGCGGTGACGACGCTGGCCGTGCCGCTCCTCGGTGCGGCGGCCCCCGTGACGTCCACCGGATGGGCGTCGTCCGGCTCGGTGGACGTGACGATCGACAACGAGCAGATCGTCACCGGTGAACTCGCGAAATGCACCGCCGACGGGCCGTACAAGGCCTGGACGCAGGGGGGTGCGACGGGGGACATCGCCGCGTTCGGCGCCGGTGACACCGGCTGCGGGCGGTCCGGCGAGGTGGCGATCGCCCAGGCGGCCGGGCGCCGCTTCAAGGCGACCGTGCTGAAGCGCTTCGGCGGCCCGGAGCTCACCGTGCGCACTTACTCGGTGAAGTGCGCGACGACGGCCACCGGCAGCCTCGGCGAGGTGGCGATCGGCGCCGTCGAGGGGGTCACCGTGCCGGCGGAGATCCCGCCGAACTACCGGATCGTCATCCCCGGCGGCGCCGCGGGCACGGCGCTGGCGACGGTCGTGCTGAACGAGACCGTGACGCCCCAGCCACCGGACGGCAGCCTGGTGACGCACGCGGTGCACATCAAGCTGTTCCCCCAGGGCGGCCCGGCGAGCGGCGACATCTACCTGGGCACGGCCGCCTGCGACCCCTTCGGCAAGAAGTGATCAGCTGGTCGTGAAGCGCGCCGCTGCCGCGACGAACTCGCCGGCCCGGGTGGCCAGGTCCGGCAGGCTGCCGCCGGAGGAGAGCGCGTCGCCCAGCAACGGGGTCGCCGCGGCGACCGCGATCGCGCCCGCGCGCAGGTAGCCCTCGACGTCGGCCAGGTGGACGCCGCCGGTCGGCACCAGGGGGACGTCCGGCAGTGGCGCCCGCACCGCGCGCAGGTACGCGATCCCGCCGACGGCCGCCACCGGGAACACCTTCACCGCGGCCGCACCCAGCCGCCAGGCCTGGTCGATCTCCGTCGGCGTCAGCGCGCCGCAGACCACCGGGGTGTCCAGGGCCGCGGCGCGCTCGAGCACCGCCGGGTTGACCGTCGGCGTGATCAGGTACGCGGCGCCGGCGTCCACCGCGATGTCCACATCGGACGGTTCGCGGACGCTGCCCGCGCCGATCAGCGCGGCTTCGCCCAGCGCCAGGCGCAACGCGGTGATGGCCGCGGGTGCGCCCGGCGTCGTCAGCGTCGCTTCGAGCAGGCGGATGCCCGCCGCGTGCAGCACCATCGCGGCGTCGGCGAACCGGGAGGCGTCCGACGCGCGCAGGATCGCGACGAGCCGGTGTTCCGCCAGTGCCGCCCGCAGGTCCTTCACGCGGCCGGCGGCACGGGAGCGGTGCCGGTGTACGCGACGCCCGCCTCGTCGAAGTCCTTCAGCGTCGCGTCGACCGTCGGCTGCGAGCCGCCGACGGTCAGGTCCAGCAGCACTCGCACGCCGAAGCCGGCCTTCTTCGCGTCGAGGGCCGTCGCGCGGACGCAGAAGTCCGTCGCGATGCCGACGACGTCGACGTCGGTGACGTCGTGCTCGCGCAGCCACGCCTCCAGGGACTTCCCGTCGCGGGCGGCGCCCTCGAAGCCCGAGTACGCGGCGGTGTATTCGCCCTTGGAGAACACCTCGCCGATCGGGACGACGTCGAGCGCGGCGTGGAACGACGCGCCCGCCGTGCCGGCGACGCAGTGCACCGGCCAGCTGTCCTTGAAGTCCGGCGTCTCGCTGAAGTGGTCGCCGGGGTCGATGTGGTTGTCCCGGGTGGCCACGACGTGGCTGTACCCGCCCTCGGCGGCCTGCTTCGAGATGGCGGCGGCCGCGGCGGCCCCGCCCGGCAGGCCGAGCGAACCCCCTTCGCAGAAGTCGTTCTGCACGTCCACCACGATCAGCGCGGTACCCATCGGTCGAACTCCATTCAGAGGAACAGCGTGGGGATAGCGGGTTCGCCGTGCGAGAGCTTGAGGCCCTCCCACGGCAGGCTCACCAGGCCGCGGCGCAGCCGTTGCCTGGCGTCGTCGAGCGTAGGCAGGTCCGGCTCCGGGCGACCACCGCGGATCAGGGGGATCTGCAGCGGCCGGTCGTTCGCTTCCGGCTCCGGCCCGCTCGAACCGGACGCCCAGACGACCTCCTCGACCGCCGTGCCGGTGCCGCGGTGCCGCCGCAGCGCGGACTTGCGGCCGCCACGGGACTCCTTGTGCGCGCTGCGCTTGGCGACCGGCTTGCCGTCCACTTCGACCAGCTTGTAGACCATGCCGGCGGTCGGCGCGCCGGACCCGGTGACCACCGAGGTGCCGACGCCGTAGGCGTCCACCGGCTCCGCGCGCAGTGCCGCGATGGCGTGCTCGTCGAGGTCGCCGGACACCACGATCCGGGTGTCCTTCGCGCCGAGGGAGTCCAGCTGCTCGCGGGCGCGGCGGGCGAGCGGGCCGACGTCGCCGGAGTCGATCCGGATCGCGCCGAGCTCGGGCCCGGCGACGCGGACCGCCGTCTCGATGCCCGCGGTGATGTCGTAGGTGTCGACCAGCAGCGTGGTGTCCGCGCCCATCTTGTCGACCTGGGCGCGGAAGGCCGCTTCCTCGCTGTCGTGCAGCAGCATGAAGGCGTGCGCGACGGTGCCGCGCGTCGGGATGCCGTAGCGGCGGCCGGCTTCCAGGTTGGACGTCGTCGCGAAGCCGGCCAGGTAGGCGGCCCGCGCGGCCGCGACCGCGGCGTACTCGTGCGTGCGTCGGCCGCCCATCTCGATGATCGGGCGGCCGTGCGCGGCGCCGGACATCCGGGCCGCCGCCGACGCGATGGCGCTGTCGTGGTTGAGGATCGACAGGACCAGCGTCTCCAGCAGCACGCATTCGCCGAACGAGCCGGTGACGGTGAGGATCGGCGAGCCCGGGAAGTACAGCTCGCCCTCGGGGTAGCCGTCGATGTCACCGGAGAACTCGTAGTCCGCCAGCCAGGCCAGCGTCGCTTCGTCGACGACCGCGGTGGCCTCCAGCTGCGACAGTTCGGCGTCGGTGAAGCGGAAGTCCGCGATCGCGTCGAGCACCCGCGCGGTGCCCGCGACGACGCCGTAGCGCCGCCCGTCCGGCAGCCTCCTGGCGAAAACTTCGAATACGCAGGGCCGCGCGTGCGTGCCGTCGGCGAGCGCGCTGCCCAGCATGGTCAGCTCGTAGTGGTCGGTGAGCAGCGCAGTGCTGGCCGTGACCGGCTCCGGTGAACCCATGGGGTCAGCCTATTCACCCACATGGCCGGACCTGGCGCGGCGTACCCCGTGACCTCCGTGACACCATGGGGTGCATGTCCACGCCTGTCGCATCCGAACAGACGCAGGTCGAACCGGCCGGTGCGGAAGTCGCCGAGTCGGACACCCCCTGGCGGACCGTGGTCTGGAACGACCCGGTCAACCTCATGTCGTACGTGACCTACGTCTTCCAGAAGCTGTTCGGCTACAGCCGCGACCACGCCACCAAGCTGATGCTGGACGTGCACCACAAGGGCAAGGCGATCGTGTCGTCCGGCAGCAAGGAGAAGGTGGAGGTGGACGTGGCGAAACTCCACGCGGCCGGCCTCTGGGCGACCATGGAGCAGCCCTCGTGAACGGTTGGCGGCGCAAGGGCGCGGTGATCCACGCCGGGTTCGAGCAGCAGGAAGCGGCCGTGCTGCGCGGGCTGGTCAGCCAGCTCGAGGACATGCTCACCGCGCGCGCCGAGGAGGCGCCCCAGGACGAGCTCGCCGAGCTCACCGGCATCCGGACCGGGCCCACCGAGTCCCCGGACGACCCGGTGCTCTCGCGGCTGCTCCCGGACTTCCACAAGCTCGACCCGGACAACCCGTCGCGCGAAGACATCGACTCGGTCGCGGCGATGCGGTCGCTGCACGAGCCGGAGCTGCTCGACATCAAGGTCGGCGTGGCCAAGATCGTGCTCGACACGCTGCCCCGCGACGGCGGTCACGTCCGGTTGACCGAGGAACAGGCCGACGCCTGGCTGGGCGCGCTCAACGACGTCCGGCTGGCGCTCGGCACCGCGCTCGACGTCACCGAGGACATGCCCGACGAGCTGCCCGAGGACGACCCGCGGGCGCCGCACCTGGGCGTCTACCACTGGCTGACGTGGGTGCAGGAGACGCTGATCCAGGCGCTGACGGGATGATCACCGACGTGCCGGGTGTCCTGGTCGGGCACCACGAGCGGGTCGGCGACGGCTGGGCCACCGGGACGACGGTGGTCCTGGTGCCCGAGGGCGCGGTCGGCGCGGTGGACCAGCGCGGCGGCGCGCCCGGCACGCGGGAGACGAACCTGCTGGAGCCGGAGAACCTGGTGCAGCGGGTCAACGCCGTCTGCCTTTCCGGCGGGTCGGCGTACGGGCTGGCCGCGGCCGACGGCGTGATGCGGTGGCTTTCGGAGCGCAACCTGGGCTTTCCCGTCGGGACGCAGCCGCACGAAGTGGTGCCGATCGTGCCCGCGGCCGTGCTGTTCGACCTGCCGCGCAGCGACTGGGGCAACCGGCCGGACGCGTCCTTCGGCTACGCGGCCTGTGACGCGGCTTCGGGTTCCTTCGCCCAGGGGACGGTCGGCGCGGGCGCGGGGGCGGCCGTGGGGTCGTTGAAGGGCGGGATCGGGTCGGCCAGCGAGGTCGTCGGCGAGTTCACGGTCGGGGCGCTGGCGGCGGTCAACGCGGCCGGCGAGGCCGTGGACCTGACGACGGGCCGTGCCTACGCGGCCGACCACGGCGACTTCGGCGTGACGTGGCCTTCGCGGGCCGCCGACCTGCCTTCTCGCCGGACGGACCTCAACACGACGATCGGCGTGGTCGCGGTCGACGCGGCGCTGTCCAAGGCCGAGGCGCGGCGGATCGCGGTGGCGGCGCAGGACGGGCTGGCGCGTGCGGTGCGGCCGGCGCATTCGATGTTCGACGGCGACACGGTGTTCGCGCTGGCCACGGGCGCGCACGAGCTGCCGGACGCGAGCGGCCCGTTCGGTGCGGCCGCGCGCCCGGCGGCACTGGACGCGCTCTGCTCGGCGTCGGCGCGGGTGTTCGCCCGGGCGATGGTGCGCGGCCTGCTGGCGGCGACCGCCGCCGGTGGGGTGCCGGCCTACCGGGACGTCTGGCCGGAGGCGTTCGCCTGAAAAGCGCTGGTGAGGGCTGTGTCTCATCATCTGGACCGGCTTTGTCCACCACCTAAGATGGCGGTGTGCTCCGGATCCGCCGTGAACTCGTCGACGAGATCGTCGCCCACGCCCGTCGTGACCACCCCGACGAGGCGTGCGGGGTGATCGCCGGGCCCGAGGGCTCGGATTCCCCCGAACGGTTCATCCCCATGCTCAACGCGGCCCGGTCGCCGACGTTCTACGAGTTCGACTCCGGCGACCTGCTGAAGCTCTACCGCGAGCTGGCCGCGAACGACGAGGTGCCGGTGGTCATCTACCACTCGCACACCGCGACCGAGGCCTACCCGTCGCGGACCGACGCGTCCATCGCGGCCGAGCCGGACGCGCACTACGTGCTCGTCTCCACCCGCGACCCCGAAGTGCACGAGTTCCGGTCGTACCGGATCGTGGACGCCGAGATCACCGAGGAGCCGGTCGAGATCGTCGGCTGACCCTGTCGGAATAAACCGCCGCGCCACCGGCGTCTGCGTGTAAGAACCCACCGGAGGTAAGAACCCATGGCCGTGACCGTCTCCATCCCGACGATCCTGCGCACCCACACCGGCGGCGAGAAGTCCGTCGAGGCGAAGGGCACGACCGTCCTCGAGGTCATCGACGACGTCGAGTCCCGCCACGCGGGCATCAAGGGCCGCCTGGTGAAGGAGGAGAAGCTGCACCGCTTCATCAACGTCTACGTCAACGACGAGGACGTGCGCTTCGCCGGCGGCCTCGAGGCCGAGGTCAAGGACGGCGACACCCTGACCATCCTCCCCGCCGTGGCCGGTGGCTGATCGATGGCTCGCTTCGAGTCGCTGCTCGACGCGCTCGGCGGCACCCCGCTGGTCGGGCTGCCCCGGCTCTCGCCCACGCACGACGTGCGCCTGTGGGCGAAGCTGGAGGACCGCAACCCGACCGGCTCGATCAAGGACCGGCCCGCGCTGGCCATGATCGAAGCCGCCGAGCGCGAAGGCAAGCTCCGGCGCGGCTCCACCATCCTGGAGCCGACGTCGGGCAACACCGGGATCTCGCTGGCCATGGCCGCCAAGCTCAAGGGCTACGGGCTGGTCTGCGTGATGCCGGAGAACACCTCCACCGAGCGCAAGCAGCTGCTGCAGGCCTACGGCGCCCGGATCGTCTTCTCCCCGGCCGCGGGCGGCTCGAACGAGGCCGTCCGGCGGGCGAAGGAGCTGGCCGAGGCCAACCCGGACTGGGTGATGCTCTACCAGTACGGCAACCCGGCCAACGCCGACGCGCACTACCGCGGCACCGGCCCGGAGCTGCTCAAGGACCTGCCGACGCTGACGCACTTCGTGGGCGGCCTCGGCACGACCGGGACGCTCGTGGGGGTCGGCCGCTACCTGCACGAGGCGAAGCCGGACGTCCAGATCATCGCGGCCGAGCCGCGCTACGGCGAGCTGGTGTACGGCCTGCGCAACCTCGACGAGGGGTTCGTGCCGGAGCTGTACGACCCCAGCGTCCTCAACGGCCGGTTCTCCGTCGGCGCGTACGACGCGTTGCGGCGCACCCGGGAGCTGCTGGAGCACGAAGGCATCTTCGCGGGCATCTCGACGGGCGCGGTGCTGCACGCGGCGCTCGCGGTGGCCGAGAAGGCCGCGGCCCGCGGTGAGCGGGCCGACGTCGCTTTCGTCGTCGCGGACGCCGGGTGGAAGTACCTGTCCACCGGGGCTTACGCGGGATCCCTCGACGAGGCGGCCGAACGGCTCGACGGGCAGCTCTGGGCCTGAGCTACTCCTGCTTCCAGAGCTCGGGCAGGGCGAGGTCGACGCCGTCGGCCAGCCGCTCGAAGGTGGCCATGGTGGCGCCGAGGTCGTCGAACGCCTTCGGGAGAAGCTTCAGCGGCCTGCTCGGGGGCCGCCAGAACCTGTCCCAGTGGACCGGTCGGACGGTTCGTGCGCCGACCGCCCCGGCGGTCTCCTCCCAGTACCGCTTGCGCCACTGCTCGGTCTGCTTCCCCGCTTGGCCGACGCCGAGGTAACAGACGTCGGCTCGGTAGCCGGCCAGCGCGCCGGGCACGAAGTTCGCCGACGCGTGCACCAGGACGCTGCCCGCCGGGTGGGCGATGTGGAACGAGTAGCAGCGGCCGGTCCGGAACGCCTTGGTGCGGGCCGGCAGCCGGACCGGCTCGGTGATTTCGCCGGGTACGCGATCGCCGTCGCTGTGCCGGGCGTCGACCGGCGTCACGGTGAACCGGCCGAACACCGCCGGTCGGCCCGGCACCAGCTCTTCGAAGGGTTCGGCGGCGAGGCCGTAGCCCTCCTGCACCTTCCGCGTCGACGGCGAGCCGGCCAGCGTGGCGCCGGTCAGCTCGGCGACCACCGGCGCGTCGAGTACGTGGTCGACGTGGGAGTGCGCCACCAGGACGGCGTCCAGCTTCGTGACCCCGAGACGCCGGAGGGCCTCGTCGATCCGGCCGCGGTCCGGCGCCACGCGCGTCGCCATCTTCAGCAGCGACGGCCGGGAGAAGAAACCGTCGACCAGCACGGCCGACTCGCCGTCGGTGACCAGGACGTTCGAAACCCCGGCGAACGCGGTGCGCAGTTCGGGCATGCTGTCTCCATGAAGGTCATCGGGCTGCTCGGCGGGATGAGCTGGGAATCGTCGATCGAGTACTACCGGCTCGTCAACGAGCGGGTGAAGGCCGTCCTCGGCGGGTTCCACTCCGCGCACACCGTGCTCTACTCCGTCGACTTCGCCGCCATCGAGCGGATGCAGGCCGACGGCCGCTGGGACGACGCCGGTGCCGAGCTGAACCGGGCCGCCAAGGCCCTCGAAGCCGCGGGTGCCGATTTCGTCGTGCTCTGCACCAACACCATGCACAAGGTCGCCGGCCACCTCGAAGACGGCCTCGGCATCCCGCTGCTGCACCTCGGCGACGCCACCGCCGCGGCGATCAAGGCCGCCGGCGTCCGCCGCGTCGGGCTGCTCGGGACCGGCTTCACCATGGGGCAGCCCTTCTACCGCGACCGGCTCGCCGCGCACGGCCTCGACGTGCTCGTGCCCGGCGCCGAAGACCGCGACCTCGTGCACCGGATCATCTACGACGAGCTGGTGCTCGGCGTCGTCGAGGACACCTCGAAAGAGGCCTACCGCGGGGTGATCGCGCGGCTGGCCGAGGCGGGCGCCGAGGGCGTCATCTACGGCTGCACGGAGATCGAGCTGCTGGTCGGCCCCGACGACTCCCCGGTGCCGACCTTCCCGACGACGCGCCTGCACGCCGAGGCGGCGGTGGACTACGCGCTGGGCCGCACCTCGCTGCCCTCGCCGCCTGCCTGACGTCACACGCTGACCACCGCCTCGCCGCCCGTGTGCGCTTCGTGCTGGGCGACGACCTGCCGCCACAGCCGCTCGCGCTCCTCGCCGGTGAACTGCTCCGGCGGGATGCCGAACACGTCGGCCGCCGCCGTCCACCAGTCCGCAGGCGACTCCACCAGCTCCTTGCTGCCGTGGTGGTTCAGGGTCAGCGCCCGCAGCGTGTCGACCCCGGTGGCGTCCCGCCGCTGGATCACGCAGACCCGCACGAACCCGGACTCCGGCGCCGTGGACAGCCACGTGTGCTTCCCGGCGAAGTCGGCCATCTCCGCGGGGGCGGGCGCGAAGTCGAAGCCCGTGAAGCTGCCCGAAGGGTCGTGGTCGAACCGCCAGCCGCCCGGCGCCACCTCGGACGGCCGGAGCCGGTAGGTGTGCGGGCCCTGCACGTAGGTGCCTTCCCGGAGGGGGAGCGGCTCGTGGATGCCGTCACCCAGCCCGGTGTCCACGAGCCAGTGCGCCGACGGGTCTTCGGGCAGGCCGGTGACGGTGAGGGCCAGGTGGTTGCGGTCGACGTTCGGCGCGTCGGCCGGGCTGCCCTGCACCCCGCCGAGGTGGCGCGTGACCCGATAGCCGAGTGCGTCCAGCAGGGCCGAGAAAGCACCGTTGAGGTGGTAGCAGTAGCCGCCGCGGCCCCGCAGGATCCGGCCCAGTGACGCCGACGGCTCCAGCGGGGTCGTCCGCCCCAGCTGGATCTCCAGTGCCTCGTACGGCACCCGTTCCACGTGTGCCGCGTGCAGCCGCCGCAGAGCGGCCTCGCTCGGCGGTTCCGCGCCGAGGCCGAGCCGCTGCAGGTATCCGGTGACGTCGAAGTTCCCCATGTCCGACAAGCTAGCGGCGACCACCGACAAAACTCCCGGATCAGGGATTTCACCCGAGGTGGCGCGCCCGGGGGCCGCCTAGCCTCGAAGACGTGAGCACTCTGCAACCCGCCCCGGAAACCGACGCCGCCAAGCGCGTGCTGCCGCCGAAGCCGGTGGCGGCCGCGATCGTCGCGCTGTCGTTCACCCTGCTGCTGTACCTGGTCGAGCTGGTCGACGTCATCCTCCCCGGTGACCTGGACCAGGGCGGCATCCACTCGCGGGCGCTGTCCGGGCTGGACGGCGTGCTGTTCGCCCCGGTCCTGCACGCCGGCTGGTCGCACCTGTTCGCGAACACCGTGCCGGTGCTGGTGTTCTCGTTCCTCGCGATGGCCGCGGGGATCGGCCGGTTCGCGCTGGTCACGGCCATCATCTGGGTGGTCTCCGGGCTCGGCGTGTGGCTGATCGGGCCGTCGGACGGCGTCACCGTCGGCGCGTCCGGGCTGGCCTTCGGCTGGCTCGCCTACCTGCTGGTCCGTGGCCTGTTCAACCGCGCGGCCGGGCAGATCCTGGTCGCCGTCGTCCTGCTCGGCGTGTGGAGCGGCATGCTGGCCGGGCTGCTGCCGGGCAACCCCGGCGTCTCCTGGCAGGGCCACGTCTTCGGCGCGCTGGCCGGCGTCCTCGCGGCCTGGCTGACCACCCGGCGGTCCCGCAAGGCCGTTCCGGCGGCGCCGGGTAACCTCGAAGTGTGACGTCTCCGCCTGCTGATGCCCCGATCGGCGTGTTCGATTCCGGCGTCGGCGGGCTGACGGTCGCGAGGGCGATCCTCGAGCAGCTGCCCGCCGAGCAGCTCCGCTACGTCGGCGACACGGCCCACAACCCGTACGGCCCGCTCCCGATCGCCACCGCCCGCAGCTACGCCCTCGCGGCGCTCGACGAGCTGGTGGAGAGCGGCGTGAAGGCACTGGTGATCGCCTGCAACACGGCGTCCGCGGCCTGCCTGCGCGACGCGCGCGAGCGCTACGACGTCCCGGTGATCGAGGTCGTCCTGCCCGCCGCGCGGCGCGCTGTCGTGGCGACGCACACCGGCCGCGTCGGCGTGATCGGCACCGAGGGCACCGTGCGGTCGCGGGCCTACGAAGACGCCTTCGCCGCGGCGCCGGACATCACCCTCACGAGCGTCGCCTGCCCGCGGTTCGTCGACTTCGTCGAGCGTGGCATCACGACCGGGCGCCAGGTGCTCGGGCTGGCGCAGGGCTACCTCCAGCCGCTGCTCGACGCCCAGGTCGACACGCTCGTGCTCGGCTGCACGCACTACCCGCTGCTGCAGGGCGTGCTGCAGATCGTGATGGGCCAGGAAGTGACGCTGGTTTCGAGTGCCGACGAGACGGCGAAGGACCTCGTCCGCGTGCTCACCGAGGGGGACCTGCTGACCACGCGGGAGACCCCGCCGCGGCACGAGTTCCTCGCCACCGGCTCGGCCGAGCCGTTCACCCGGCTCGCCCAGCGGTTCATGGGGTTCGCCCCCGGTGTCCTCGCTCCCACCACCGCGTGATCGCGGCGGTGGACGCTTAGGGTGTCGTCGTGCGACTGACCATCCTCGGGTGCTCCGGCAGCATCCCCGGGCCGAACGCCGCCGCGTCCGGTTACCTGCTCGAGGCCGAGGGCTTCCTGCTCGGCCTCGAACTGGGCAACGGCACGCTCGCGCAGCTGCAGGCCGTGGCCGACCCGTTCGACCTGGACGCGCTCGTGCTCACGCACCTGCACCCCGACCACTGCGCCGACGTCAGCGCGCTCACCGTCATGCGGCGTTACCACCCGGCGCCGCCGTACCCGGCGCGCCCGCGGCTGCTGCCGCTGTACGCCCCGCCGGACGCCCCGGTCCGGCTGGCCAACGCGTACGCGCCGAACGAGACCGAGCGG
Source organism: Streptomyces sp. MN03-5084-2B (assembly GCA_033793495.1). Lineage (GTDB taxonomy): Bacteria > Actinomycetota > Actinomycetes > Mycobacteriales > Pseudonocardiaceae > Amycolatopsis. The sequence goes on from JARAWT010000003.1 coordinate 221,594, forward strand.
GCCGTCACGGACCTCTCCGACGTCTACGACTTCCGCCCGCTGCGGCCCGAGCCGTGCCGGATCGGGCCGTTCGAGGTCGTCGCGGTCGAGGTCGACCACCCCACCCCGGCGTACGGCCTGCGCATCTCCTACGGCGGCCGGATCCTCGCGTTCACCGGCGACACCGGGCCGTGCGCGGCGCTGAACGAGCTCGCCGACGGCGTCGACCTGCTGCTCGCCGAAGCGTCCTGGACGGACTCGGCGGAGCGGCCGGCGGGGGTGCACCTGTCCGGCAAGCAGGCCGGCGAGCTGGCCCGCGACGCCGGCGTCGGACGGCTGCTGCTGACGCACATCGCGCCGTGGACGGACGCCGGGGCGGTGCTGGCCGAGGCTTCGGCCGGGTTCCCCGGGGCCGAAGTCGTCAAGCAGGGTGCCGTCTACGACGTCTGAGCGGGCGGTCATAGAGTGCACCTGTGGCTCGTAACGATGGCAGGACCGACGACCAGCTCCGCGACATCAAGATCACCCGGGGGTTCCAGCAGTGGCCTGCCGGGTCGGTGCTGATCGAATTCGGCAACACGCGGGTGCTCTGCGCGGCGAGTGTCACCGAAGGGGTGCCCCGCTGGCGGGCCGGCTCCGGCCTCGGCTGGGTGACGGCCGAGTACGCGATGCTGCCGTCCGCGACCAACACGCGCGGTGACCGCGAGTCGGTGAAGGGCCGGATCGGCGGCCGCACGCACGAGATCTCCCGGCTGATCGGCCGGTCCCTGCGCGCCTGCATCGACCTGGCGGCACTGGGCGAGAACACGATCGTCATCGACTGCGACGTCATCCAGGCCGACGGCGGCACCCGCACGGCGGCGGTGACCGGCGGTTACGTGGCCCTGGCGGACGCGATCACGTGGCTGGGCGCGGCGAACCGGCTCAACGACCCGCAGCCGCTGTCGTCGTCGGTGGCGGCGGTGAGCGTCGGCGTGGTCGACGGTCGCGTCCGGCTCGACCTGCCGTACGAAGAGGACTCGCGCGCCGAGGTCGACATGAACGTGGTGGCCACGGACGCGGGCACCCTGATCGAGGTCCAGGGCACCGGCGAGGGCGCGACCTTCGCCCGGTCCACTTTGGACACGATGCTGGACATGGCACTGGCGGGCTGCGCGGAACTGACCCGCTTGCAGAACGAGGCCCTGGCGCTGCCGTATCCGGGTGAGCTGCCGGAGCCGCGCCCGGACAAGAAGAAGGGCTCGAAGTGACGAAGCTGCTGCTGGCGACGCGCAACGCGAAGAAGCTGGGCGAGCTGCGGCGGATCGTTGCCGCGGAAGGTCTTTCGGGCATCGAGGTGATCGGGCTTGCCGACGTGCCCGAGTTCCCGGAGGCGCCTGAAACGGCACCGGACTTCGAGGGCAACGCGGTGGCGAAGGCCCGTGACGCGGCGGCGGCGACGGGCCTGCCGTCGATCGCCGACGACTCGGGGATCGCGGTCGACGCGCTGAACGGGATGCCCGGGGTGCTGTCGGCGCGGTGGTCCGGGCGGCACGGGGACGACGACGCCAACCTGGATCTGGTGCTGGGACAGCTTCGCGATGTGCCGGACGAGCGCCGCGGGGCGCAGTTCGTGTGCGCCGCGGCGCTGGTGCTGCCCTCGGGGGAGGAGACGGTGGTCCGGGGCGAGTGGCGGGGGACGCTCGTGCGGGAGCGGCGCGGGGTGAACGGGTTCGGGTACGACCCGATCTTCCGGCCGGACGGGGAGACCCGGACGTCCGCGGAGATGGAACCGGCGGAGAAGGACGCGGTTTCCCACCGGGGGCTGGCTTTGCGGTTGCTGGTGCCGGCGTTGCGGGAGCTGGGTTAGCTCCCGGCAGCGCCGGCCCGTCCGGGCGTCAGGAAGCGAGGCCGAGGTCCCGGATCAGCTTCGCCACGTGGCCGGTCGCCCGGACGTTGTAGAAGGCGTGGGCGATCTTGCCGTCGGCGTCGACGACGAACGTCGAGCGGATCACGCCCAGGTACGTCTTCCCGTAGTTCTTCTTTTCGCCGTACGCGCCCCACGCCTCGATGACGGTCTTTTCGGGGTCACCCAGCAGCGGGAACGTGAGGCTTTCGTTCTCGGCGAACTTGGCGAGCTTCGCCTGCTTGTCCGGCGAGATGCCGATGACCTGGTAGCCGGCGTCGTTCAGCTCGGCGAGGTTGTCGCGGAAGTCGCAGGCCTGCTTGGTGCAGCCCGGGGTGCTCGCCGCCGGGTAGAAGTACACGACGACGGACCGGCCGCGGAAGTCGCGCAGGGACACGTCCTTGCCCTCGCTGTCGGGCAGGGTGAAGTCCGGGGCTTCGTCACCCGGGGAAAGACGCTCGGTCATGCCCCGAGCCTAGCCGCGGGGCGTCAGGCGGGACCGCAGTAGGTGACCGCCACGGCTTCGGTTGCGCTCGGCCGGATCTGCAGCCGCAGCTGCGTCTGCTCGCGCGGTACCGCGAACGCCAGCGTGAGGTGCACCGAGCGGCCCGGCGGCACGTCCTTGCCCGCGTCGGTGATGCCGGTGAAGCCCTGGGTGGTGTCCACGACCTGCTTGACCGCCGTGCCGCCGGAGGTGGCGGTGACGGTGAGGCCCGAGAGCTTGTACGTCGTCGAACCGTCGTTGGTCAGCTGGACGTCGAACGCCGCGCCGCGCGGGCTCTGCGGGTACGCCGACGGGCTGGGGCGGAACGACTGGGGGGAGCCGACCGAGATGGTGAGGCCGCTGGCGAACCGGTGGTCGGCGCCGAACTTGAGGTCGTTGCCCGCCGGGGAGGCCGAAGCGCCGGCGCCGGCCGGGGAGCCCGCCGCGCCGAGCGCCGCGGTGCCGTCGTGAGCCGAAGGGACCCCGCACGCCACCGCCAGGCCGAGCAGTCCTGCGATGAACATGATCTTGCGGGTGCGCGCGAGCGCCATTGCGGGTACTCCAGTCGGCGGGTCGGGTGCCGTCGGCAACGGGGGATTGCCGGGCGAACCCGCTCCACTCTGGCCGTGATCGCGCGCGGTTACGAGGCGCAACCGGGGGTTGTCGCGCACCTGGTGCCACCCCGTGGCCAATCCGTGACCGGAACGGCACGGCTGGTGACAATCTCTGGCTACATGCCACTTAAACCGCGAGCGCGAACAACAGGATGAAGATCGCGACGCCGGCCACCCACGCCGTCATCAGCCAGCCGAAATCGCGGACCGGGTCGACCGCCCGGCTCTCCTCGCCCGGCACGTACACGCCGCGTTCCTCGAACCAGTCCGCCCAGCGGGCGATCCAGTGCAACGGGTTGCGCGACGACACGCTTCACCTCCGGGGCGTGGTTCTTACGGTCACAGTACGCGTTCGGTCACGCACGTCGGAAGGCGCGGGCGATCGTCCACTTCCGACACGCCACGGCCGGGTGAACTTCGGTGCCGCACGTGTAGAAGTTCAGGCGAGTCCGTGACGGCGCAGCACCGCCACCGCACGGACGGTGGCGTAACCCCGCCACTCGAGCGCCGCGGCGGGCGAGAAGCTCGCGAAATCCACCCGCCAGCCGCCGTCGTCCTGTTGCGCGGCCGCGAGCCGCCGCAGCTCGACGTCGACGACGTCGTCGGTGAACAACGCGCGCGCCGGGCGGTCCGGCAGCGGGGCGAAGTCCAGGGCGCGGAGGGTTTCGCCGTCCGAACCACCCGCCACCGGAGCCAGCCCGTCGGCCGGGACGAACGCGGCGAGGTGGTCCAGGAGCGCGGGCGCCTCCTCGTGGAGCTCGTGCGCCGCGTCGGCGAACTGCACCGCGAAGGACAACGCGATCGCGTGCGGCGGCGCGGAAAGCTCGCGGATGGCGCGGAAGCAGTACCGCGTCGCCGCGCTCAGCCACGGGTGCTCGCGCACGGCCCGGTCGTGCCGGGCGACGCGCAGCGCCACCCCGGCGGTGAACGCGGTGCTCTGCAACGTGGCCTCCGCGGGGTCGGCCTCGGCCCAGAAGGGCGCGCACCCGGCCGGGTCCGCCACGGGCAGCGCGAACGGCAGGCCACCGTCCGGAAGGGACGCGGTGGCCAGCCAGTCGCACAGCCGCGCGGCGTGCGGGGTCGTGGCCGGAGCGATCTCCTCGAACACCTCGAAGGCGTGGAGGGCCCCGCCGGGCTGGCTTTCCGGGGCCCGCAGGTCCGGCTCGAGGCCCCAGCCGTAGCCGCCGTCGGGGTTGCGGTAGCCGTCGACGGCGGCCAGCACCGCGTCGGCGGTCGTGACGCCGGCCAGCAGTTCGAAGCGACGGCGGTCGAGGAGGCGGGCGTGCGTCGCCATGAAGGACGCCGCCGCGGCAAGGTTCACGGACATGCCGCCAGCGTCGCACCCGGTGTCGCCGGCGGTCTTGAACGGATCGGACCTCACGGCGCCCGGCGGACGCTCCGGGTCGTCCGGAAGGGCAGGTTTCTCTGCCTCTGCGGGCGGCCTCCGCCGTGTGACACTGCATGGCGTGAGCGTGGGCCGAGAATTCGAGCAGCCCGCTGCGCCGGCTGACCGGGTTGCGCCGCAGCGGCGGTTCGGCGCGCCACCCGCGCTCATCAGGCTCCAGCGGCACGCGGGAAACCGGGCCGTCGCCGAGCTGGTCGTCCAACGCCAGCGGCACTCGCCGAGGACCCCGGCTCCGGCACCGTCCGGCCCGCTGTTCTACATCGTCGTCCGGGACCGGCGCCTCGACGCCGGTGGCGGCACCTTCGCCGACGACTTGGAGCGCGCCAAAGCGATCCTGATGGGCCGCCGCGCCGCCGGAGAGTGGACGCTGGTGCTGTCCATCCACGGCTCGCAGGATCGGCTCGGCGCGCAGGCACCCCCGGATTGGCAGCACAACGCCCGTTTCTACGACGCCGCGGCGATCGGCGCGCTCTTCGGCGGCGACCCGGCCTTCGTGCGGTGGCGGGACCAGTTCGGCCCCAACCGGCTCGTGATGAACTCCTGCCAGGTCAGTGCCGGCTTCGAACGGACCCTGATCGCCAACCTGACCCGCACCCCCGCCCCGGCGCAGGCCCGGCAGGGCGCCCAGGGCCTCGGCGAGGGCTGCCGGCCGATGACCACGACCGAGCAGCTCACCTACGACAACCCCCGGCTCGGCTTCCGCGACGCCACGATCTCGACCCGGGCGCAGTGGAACCGCATCCCCGAGGCGGACCGGGCCGATCTGGAACAGCAGCTCCGCGAGCTCAACCGCGAGTTCGGCTATTTCGGCCAGGCCCCGGTACCGGACTCGCAGGTGGTGCAGTACTACTTCGACGTGCCGCCCAGAGGGGGCTGGGCCAAGGTCGTGGTGGGCGTCGGCCCGCACGGTGCCGAACGGGCAACCGGGATCGCGTTCTGGGACAGGGCCACCGGTCCCCACCGGGCGGAGTTCAACCGCATGTGCGATCGAGGCATCGGACGGTTGCCCGAACGCCGGGAGCGCTAACTGCGGAACGTGCGGCGGTAGGTGTCCGGGGGTACGCCGACCGTCCGGGCGAAGTGCCGCCGCAGGGTCGTCGCCGTTCCCATGCCGACCGCCTCAGCGACCGCGTCGATGCTCGCGTCCGTGTTCTCCAGCAGCTCCTGCGCGCGACGGATGCGCTGGTTCAGCAGCCACTGCAACGGCGTCGTGCCCGTTGCGGACCGGAAGTGGCGGCCCAGGTGGCGGGAGCTCATGTTGGCCTGGCGCGCCAGGTCCTCGACCGTCAGCGGCCGGTCGAGGCGGGAGGTGATCCACGGGAGCAGCGAACCCAGCGGGTGGTCGTCACGCGTGGGCACCGGCGTCGTGACGAACTGGGCCTGGCCGCCCGCCCGGTGCGGGGGTACCACCAGGAGGCGGGCGATCGCGTTGGCCGCCGCCGGGCCGTGGTCGGTGCGGACCAGGTGGAGGCACAGGTCCATCGCCGCCGCCTTGCCTGCCGACGTGAGTACTTGGCCGTTGTCGACGTAGAGCACGTCGGGATCCACCGTCACGCGCGGGTAGCGGGCGGCGAGGACGTCCGTGTGGGCCCAGTGCGTGGTCGCGCGCAGCCCGTCCAGCAGGCCCGCGGCCGCCAGGACGAACGCGCCGGTGCAGAGCGAGGCCAGCCGGGCGCCGCGGGCGTGGGCCGCGCGCACCGCGTCGACCAGGTCGGCCGGTGGGGGCGCGTCGACGTCGGCCCAGCCCGGGACGAGCACCGTGTCCGCGCTCGCCAGCCGGTCGAGGCCGTGGTCCGGCTCCAGGAGGAACCGGCCCACCCGCACCGGGGCCGAGCCGCAGACCGCGAAGCCGTACCGGGGGTCGTCGCCGAACACTTCGGTGGCGATCGTCAGCTCGAACGACAGCATCCCGTCCGTGGCGGCGAGGGCGACAGCGTGCATGTCCGAAAGTGTACGCATCGCGTCGTTCCAGACACTGGTGACGACGCTCGGCCGACGCCAGGATTGCCTCATGACTTCGGTACTGGTTTACGGCGCTTACGGGCACACCGGCCGCTTCGTGGTGGCTGAACTGCGGAAACGCGGCTACGACGTCGTCCTTTCCGGACGGAACGCGGCGAAGCTGCCGGGCGGGCGCCCGGCGCCGGTCGACGACCCGGCGGCCCTCGACCGCGCCTTCGACGGCGTCGACGCGGTGATCAACTGCGCGGGCCCGTTCGCCGAGACGGCTCCCCCGCTCATCGAGGCGGCCATCCGCGCCGGCGTCCCGTACGTCGACGTCGCCGCCGAGATCGAGGCGAACCTCGACACCCTCGCGCTGACCGCCGACACCGCGGTGGTGCCCGCGATGGCCTTCTTCGGCGGCCTGGCCGACCTGATGGCGACGGCCGCGATGGGCGACTGGACGGCAGCCGACGAGGTGCACGTCGCCTACGGGCTCAGCGGCTGGCGCCCGACGGCGGGCACGCTCGCCGCGGGCCGGGTGTCCCGGGAACGCCGTGGCAGCAAGCGCATCCGGTACGCCGGCGGCCGGCTGGAGCACCGCGACGACGCCCTGCCGACGAGCGAGTGGGCGTTCCCCGAACCGCTCGGCCCCCGGCCCGTCTTCGGCGAGTTCTCGATGGCCGACATCGTCACCATCCCGCGGCACCTGAAGGTCCGCGACGTCGTCAGCTACATGACGGTCGACGCGGCGCAGGGCCTCGCGGCGGCAGGCGAGCGCGACGCGGCCGAGACGTTCGTGGTGGACGTCGTGGTGCGGGCCGGGGACGGCGAACGCCGGATCGTCGCCCGCGGCGAGGACATCTACGCCGTGAGCGCGCCGCTGGCGGTGGAGGCGGTGGACCGGATCCTGACCGGGCGGACGAAGGTGAAGGGCGTCGCGACGGCGGGGGAGATGTTCGACGCGGCCGACTTCCTGCGGGCGCTGGAACCGCACATCACGGTCGACGCTGGGTGACCACGGGTGGGGGTCCGGGGGCGGAGCCCGCCGGGCG